>NZ_JBYAXC010000008.1:0-142825 GCF_057444295.1 Parasedimentitalea nitratireducens
TGATCTGGCGTCGGTCATGGCAAACGCGCAGGCAGGCTGAGATGGCGATCTTCGAATACATCAATGGCTTCTATAATTCGCGACGCCGATACTCAGCACCGGGTTGGAAAAGCCCGGTCACTTTCGAACGGAAAGTGGCCTGAACGAGCACTTGGGGCGGCACACAATCGCGACAGGTCCAGTTATCACAACCGTGGCAACTTCACGGAGTTCTTCTGCCACTGGAGTCTCTCTGACATTTGCACTAATGGGCCCCAATAGCCGTGTTAGAAAAGAGAGTATTTCTGGCTCGATGTAACGACTGGGGAGTGGGCGGTCTGCTTCGGATGGTGGAATGTATGAGCCGACCAATGGTGCGCGATTACTTGGGCAGTTTTTGGATACCTCCCCCCCATGGGTGTGGGCACAGCTCTGGACCCCGACGAAACCCCTTATCAGGGCCGGTTTGTGAATAGTGTCCCAGATGGTATCTTTGTGGCGATTGCACTTTGCACACCCCTTTCAGCATCACTTCCGGCTGCTGTCGGCCGGTAGCTAAACGGGCATTGTGCGGCGCTGTCAGCTCAGAAATCACCAATGGCGACCCTGCTGCGGGCGCGGCAATAGACGCGGTGTGGGTGCTGCGTCTGGTGTAATCCAAAGAAACAAACACCGTGATCGGGTCCACTGCCGTGCCAGACGCTCCCATCGACGCTAAAACGGACTACAATTGTTATGGTAGCTTACACGGGCGCCTAGAAATCGCCCCCGTTGCAATTCCAAGTTGAGATAAGGGGTAATTGATTATGACAAAGTGGATTTCTCGGATTTTCAAATGGTCATTGGGCACAGCCGTTGCTGTTATTGCACTTGGCTGGATAGTTCTCTCCGCACCACTTTTTTCTGACTTTCGGCGCGGGATCGTGGAAACAGTTCTTTCAGAACAGATTGGGCAACCACTTCACGTCAAGGATGATGTGAGTGTGGTTCCAGGACGTGTTAGTCGAATTTTCGTGTCAGGCGTCGTTATCCCGAGTGAGGATGTCCCCAATACCAATCTGGCAGAATTGAAACTTCTGGAGCTGGATCTCAATCTCGTCGAGCTAATGAATAGACGCATCGACCTGGACAATTTGAAGGTGGATGGATTGCAGTTGAACATGCTGACTCAAGCTGACGGAACCACCAGTTGGACACCAAAGTATAGATCGGCCGCAATTGAGGCTGAGGCAACGGAGAATACGCAAGTAGCGCCCTCAGAACATCAAGAACAAAGTGGCGGCGGCATTCTTGGTTTTCTGCGGCACCGCACAGCCTCGTTCACCTCGATCGGGTTGTCTATCGACGATCAGCAATCGGGGTTTTCCTTTGTCTTTGATCTTGAGAATTTGAATCTCGAGCAACTGGACGACGGCGATCGTCTTGGAGTCACGAGCCTTGGCTCAGTCAACGGCCAGACCTTTGAGATAGACGGGAGCTATCCCACCGGTGCGCCGTTTACCACAACGGCGAGTTTCGGTGAATTAAAGCTGAGCTTTGATGGCAGCCCAATCGCGCCGGACCATGGTGGAGGGTACACGGCGAAACTCAATCTGGACACCGGTAAGTTCGGCGATTTTCTGGATGTGATTGGCCTGGACCGGGTACTGGAAGGAACTGGCAAACTCTCGGCCGACCTGACAAGCCAGGCGGGGTCTTTCCAAATTGAAAACTTGTCTGCAGTTGTGGACCTTGCAGAGGGTCAGCAGATAATGGTGCAGGGGGCAGTTGAAAACCTGCTGCGAGCAGAGGGGTTTGATGTGGCCTTCAACGCTCGCTTTCACCCCGAAGGAGATCCACTACCGCCAGCCAGAGAATTGAAGGACCTCAAATTGGCGGGCATCTCAATGCATATCAACAGCAAAGGGCAATCGCTCGAATTTGACGATATGATACTCACCACCAATGCCTTTGATCAGGGATTGGATCAGGTAGGTCCCGTTTCAATAGGTCAAATCCGTAGAACAACTGACGGACTGCTCGCACTTAAAAACATAACTCTGCAAGCCGGACCACGTGATGCGCCCTACATTGTTGCTCAGGGCAACATTCTGAATATGTTGCAACTTCGGAAGTTAGACTTTTCCGGAAAACTCGCCGCACCAGCTTCGCTGGTCTTAAAAGACTTGGGGACTGACGTGGCCCAGGCTTTTGGCGGAGTAGAAGCTGAGTTTTCGGTTGATGACAGCCAGGGTTTTATAAGCCTCAACAAGTTGGATGCCTATACGGTCAACACGGTGATCTGGGCGCTGAAGGCCCACGTGGCTCTTGGAAATGTAACAGATTTGGACAATTTGGAGTTCGACTTTGACCTCGACATCGAGGATGGAGTTCAATTCCTAAGCGCACTTCATTTGGAGGAGATAGAAACGGGTCCACTGGAGATCAGCGCTTCTGCACGCGGACAGGGTGAGGATTTCTCAACAACGCTTGGGTTGTCTGCGGGAAGATCCCGATTGGACGCCTCGTTGGAAACCACCGTAACCGAGGGTCGCCCCCAGATTGATGGGCGTATTTTAAGCGACCGATTGGATTTAGGCGACCTGAAGAATGCAATCTCTGCAATTGTTCAGCTGAGCAAAATTGGTGACTCGGAAGACAGTGAAGAGCCCGCGGCAAGCAAGCCGGAAGAGCCCGAGGTGCAACCACTGATCCTGCCAAAGAAAGATGCCAAACCAACTGATTTGGTGGATTTTGAAAAACTGTTTTTGGAAACTGATCTGACTGTGTCCATCGATATCGAAGAAATCACCGGCCAACAGGGTGTTTCAAGTCTATCAAGCGAATTCGCTGCACAAGATGGACAGGCGCACTTGGGCCCCGTCGAATTGAACTATGGTGGTGGCTACTTCAAAATCGAAGCCCAGATGGACCTAGTAGAAACTCCGGAGCTTCTCTCGGTATCCGGCGCCACAAGCGGCTGGGACTTCGGCAAGATCCTCGATTCAGTTGGGCTGGGTATTGACGCTCATGGCAAACTGCGCGGCAGTTTCAACGTCACTGGTAATCGCAGTTCGATCGCCACCTTCATCAATTCGATGTATGGTTCGGCGTCGATCTCAATGAGCCAGGGGGACGTCGCCACCAGTTTACTTGAACTGGCTGGACTAGGGATTTTCCCTTGGCTGTTTTCCGAAGAATTTCACCAAGGCTACACCGATATTGTCTGTGTCGTCGCCCCTGTTCAAATCAATGCAGGCACGGTCACATTTGACTCGGTCGTCGCCGAGACCGCCAGAGTCCAACTGGTTGCCAGGGGTGCCGTGAACTGGAAGCAAGATACAATTGGTCTGCGCGCTGAGCCCCGCCGTGTTGGCAAACCGTTAGCACGCAGCGCGTGGCCATTTGACGTGACGGGGAAGCTCTCTGCTCCGAATTTCAAGCTAGACATCGGCGGCTCACGGAGCCGTCGGCAGGATGGAGCAGATGAAATGCCAACTAACCGTAAACCCTGTGTGCCCGATCTACAGCAGCTCGAGTAAGTAAACACCTTAATCTGGTGTAGGTTCTGGCTGTTCCTTCTGGCAGGCTAGAACACTGTCGAGGGCCTTCATAGAACCCGTTAGGTCGATCTCGATCATTCGGCCGTTTTCACCGGAAATCTTGACCGATTGGCGTTTGCCAAATTCGGTCACAAAATTCGGGTTATCAAAGAATGCGTATCCGCCGGGTAGGTCTTGGTTAAATTTACCGACCACGTCCCCTGCAAAACGGGCATCGCCAAAATCTATATTTACGGTTCCGCTTGCACCGTCCTGAATATCGGACCAATCAGCGTTATAGGCCGCAAAGAACCCACCATTTCTTGCGGGTTCCGCGCCAATTTGCACCAATGTCCCATCCTCATATGCGCGCTGAGCCAAACAGCCGTTACCGACAGTCGGATCAACCAGAATCTCCCAGTCTCCCATTTCCCCCCATGTTTCCAATTCAGAAGCCGTTGCCGAAACACCAACCAAACACAAAGCTGCAACCAAACACCGCATTTCCGCTCCTCTTCACCTTCGATCTTAGTTATGCTCTTCGACTTTCCTTCTCGGGCCAAAACTCGTCGACAACGACATATGCCAGAATGACGAAGGCGGCTGCGCTAGCTATCTGAACAACACGTGTAATGCTTTTGACATCAGCCTCGTCCGAAAAGGGAGCGATAGAGCCGCCGTAAATGATCAAAACGGTTGTAATTGCTGAACCTGCGGCAGGGGCAAGGCTGCTGCTGGATTTCCCTAATGTGCCGAGAGCAAGACACAGAAGGAAACATAGCAGAACAGCGGTGACAATACTCGGGGCGATAACATTGATTTCGTAGCACAGGATGGCAACAACAGCGCCTAACACGTTTGCCGTCAACATCGCCTTTGCAACGCTTTTGCCCGCCGACGGCATTGCGGCTAATTGCTGGCTAAGCAAGGCGACAAAAAACAACACCAACAGCGCTGTTCCGCCAGAGATAAAGAACGCAAGTGCAAAAGGAACGGTTACCAGTGACATTCTGAGCATGCGCCGCCCGACATCAAATTCTGGCATGTTTGGGTTGGCTTTTGGGGACCCAGACGGCGGGTCGGCAGGAATGAGGGTAAACATCAATCCAGATGTAAATCCCGCAATCAACAGGTTCATCGGAACCCAGCCAACAAGCATCATAGCCAGATCACGAGACTGTAAAACCAGATTTGGCACCATCATCGCCGCCATTAGGGCAAGAACCCCGGGCAGCACCCCTGCCCCAGCCATTGACCAGGCAAATGACGAGATGATCGCAATACAGACAGCCGCCAGATAAACGGCGGGATAGGGCAGCAACATCAACGACAACAGCCAGGAAAACACCATAACAATCAGCGCAAAGGCAAACAGGCTGCCGGACGCTTTCAAGGTCAGTCCAACCGGAGCTTGCAGGAACAATGCAGTAAAAACCGCCCCTATGGATGCCAATGGCCACCCCAAAAACAGACCCAGTGAAAAAACCCCTGTGGTGCCAAGGGCCAGACGAAGTATCGCTCGACGGGCCTCAGTAGGCATAAGACAATAGGGACACCATGCGGATATAGGTACGTCCAATGGCGTTCATAATTGTGTTGTCAGTCGGATAGATGATAATATCTGCCTGCCCGTTTAGCTGAAACCGTAGATCATCATCCAGGCTTCCGGCTTCGTATCCGGGTAGTACAATCCGTACCGGGAACCGTTCAGGCTCTCGCAAGAACCCTTTTGAGCTGGGCGCACTGGCCAATTGGCCTGCGGCGTCACCACCGCTGATCGATACGGCACTGCTAAAGCTTTCGACGACACCCCTGACGATTTTTCCAGGATGCATATCAAGCACCACGTCCACCGGAGAGCCAATCTCGGTACGGCCCAGATTGTTTTCCGTCAGGTAGGCTTCGATCCAGACATCGGTACTGTCCAGAAATGTCAAAAGCTCACGCCCGGCACTGGCATATGTACCCGGGGCAATCAGAATGTTGGAAATGACTCCTTCAGACGGGGCCTTCAACTCTGTCCACTCTAGGTTCAATTCGGCTTCGGCCAGTGCTGCCAACGCGTGTTGAATTTTTGGATTTTCCTGACCTTTTTCACCCAACTGCTGCTTTGCGCGTTCCAGATCTGCTTCTGCGTTGGCTAAATTTGCTTCAGCCTCAGCCAACTCTCCGCGCGCATCATCCGCCCGCACCAGTGAAATCAATCCCTTTTTCTCTAAGGCAAACACCCGTTCGGCCTGCAAGCGGGTTGTATCAAGATCACTTTGTGCTCTGGCGACCGTAGCCTGGGCAGCGCTGACTTGTGCTGATGAGGCCCCGACTTCCTGGGTGGCCGACTCCAGATCAGCCTGGGCACGAGACCTGTCAATCTCATATGGCCTGCGGTCTATCCGGGCCAGAACGGTGCCAGTGGAAACCACTTGGCCATTGGAGACCAATACCTCAGTCACCGTTCCAGACACTTGCGGTACAATGTAGGTCACAACCGCCTTGACCCTTGCGTTTCCTGTAAACGGAGTCTGTCGGTCGGCGGTAATGTACCAGCCAAGGAACAGCACCAAACTAGCTAAGGTTGACCAGATTGTACGTTTCATTCTGCCTCTCCGGGCGCCACCTCAGTCGCTTCAGGATCAGAGTCGATCCAGAGTACGAACAGCTCATAAAAAACGGCCAGCAAAACAGGACCGATGAAAATTCCCATCAACCCATAGGCCATCATCCCCCCCAAGACGCCGATTAGAATGACCAGCATAGGTGTGTCCAAACCCTTGGAAATAAAAACCGGGCGCAAGAAGCTGTCCATAATTGCGGTTGGGAGAGCCAGAATAGTCATCGCCAAAGCCGCACCTCCTGACATGGAACTCCACGCATAGATAACCACCGGCAACAGCACGAGGCCGGGCCCAATTTGAATGATCGACAAGATCAAGCAAATCAAAGCCAGCGTTGCAGCTGAAGATATCCCAAATAGTTTTAGAAGTATCCAAACAACAATCGCCTGAATTGCGGCAACACCTATGACACCTTTGGTTACGTTGCGCACAGTGGCTCCGGCCAAGACGACAAACTCGCCGCCTCGTGGGGCAAAAACACGGTTCCCGAATTTCTGAAGACCCTTTGCAAGCTCAGGCCCCGGTATAAACAGCACACCCATGATGATCACAGACAGTGCCATTCCCAACAAGCCCAGCCCAATTCCCAAGGCTTTTCCAAAGATCGCTTTAGCAACATCTAAGATTTGAGGTGAGTATTTCGCCAAGGCTCCATCCAAGTTTCGTTCGAATGACGACCAGATGCTGGAAAGCTTGGCGCCAACGACCGGAATATCCTTTAGCCCTTCAGGAGCCGGTGGGACTTTTAGCGCCCCAGAGGCAGCTTTGTCAGAAAACTCAGACCAAAGTTCTGTGGCGCCAAACACTGCGGATGCTACGGGCCCCAATGTCAGCGCCAAACCTGCAAGCGCCAATAAGGTTGCCGAGAGCTTCTTTCGGCCACCTAGTTTGTTTTGAAGCCAATCGAATAACGGATATAGGGCGACACAAAGAATAAGGGCCCAGATTACAGCACTTGCCAGCGGAGCCACCATTACAATGGCGCTGTAGACAAATAGACCTAAGAAAATTAGCCGAATTGCGACATCAACCAATTTTGAATTATGTGTGCTTTCCATTTCGATCCCCCACTCCCGCCCTAAGGCCTGTATTCGAGGACACGCGCCAACCCTCGGATGTAACAGGCTTCTTTAGGCAGTACTATTTACAACTTGCACGCACGTATCGATACACTTGGTTATGACCCGGAACGTTTTCGCAGTTCCCCGTCTTTTTTGTCACCACCTTGAGAAAGTATTGAATCAGCTATGGTTGTAACTGCCGCTACAAAAACTCCAAGACCGACAACAATGTAGAACATGGTGAAAATCTTGCCCGCTGCGGTTTCGGGGGAAAAGTCACCAAACCCGACAGTCGAAATTGTGACGACGGAAAAGTAGATGGAATCAAGCCAACTCCAACCCTCGACATAGTGGTAAAAAACAGAAGCCCACAGCACAATGGCCAGCGTAAACGCTAAAATGCCCTTCACCCGGCCGTCTCCTAACGCCACGCGAAGTCCACGAAACAGTCGCTTTAGAGAACTCAACCCTTCCTCCTATTGCATCCATTTTAAACGATTATAGGTGGTGTCTTCTTTTCCTCCTATACAAAAATGATCTTCATTAAATTGTGCACTTAGACAAATTCCAACTGACCCTGAAACGCCCCAAAATAGAGGACTAGAATAGTGTGTCTTGCACGCCCAACCATTTTCAGGCTTTCATGACAGATATTCTGGAGGAGACAAATGAGTGTGTTCAAACAGATAGTTCGCGGGCTTTACGCCGGGTCGGGGTCCAATTCGGCCAAGTTCCGCTATTTGCTGATCCTGTTTGACGCTGTCACAATTTTGTTCTTTGTCAGTACCGCACATATGGAGCAAGGTCGCTTTCTGACCATTACGAGCTCTCTGGTGGGGGTGGTAATTCTGTTGGATTTCTCGGCCCGTCTCTGGATCGCCAAGGATCGTTGGGCTCTGCTGAAACAGATCTATACATTGGCTGATCTCGTGGTCATTCTGTCGCTTCTACTGGATCCGCTGTTGACCCAAAACCTGACGTTCTTGCGAATTTTGCGGGGGCTGCGGTTAATTCACTCCTATCATTTGCTACGGGACCTGCGGCGGGACAGCCCTTTTTTCCGCACACACGAGGACGCGGTGATTGCCGTTATAAATCTGTTGGTTTTTGTCTTTGCCACCGCAACGGCAGTCCGGGTCTTCTTCATCGATATGGAAAGCAGTGCAACACCGTACATTGATGCGCTTTACTTCACCATGGCAACCCTGACCACAACCGGGTTTGGCGACCTCACCCTGACGACACCGGCGGGGAAAGTGTTTTCAGTCTTTATCATGGTGGTTGGCGTGGCTCTATTTGTGCGGTTGGCCCAAGCGATATTTTCACCCCAAAAAGTGCGCCATAGATGCAAGGCCTGCGGTCTATATCGCCATGACCCCGATGCAGTCCATTGCAAACACTGCGGTGGACTTTTGAATATTGAAACCGGCGGTATGGGCTAAACGAAAGTCACGGGACTGGTGGGTGGAATGCTAGCGATCCTCGGCAGCAAGCAGGCAACCTATGCCGCGTATGACTACAAATTGAACCGCTGGAGACAAATATAAAATCGCGCAGCGCCATTACTGTCTACCTCAACTGCAAAATATCTGGAATACAGGCTCGGCGCTGCTGGGGCATGGTTGACGCCCCGTCTGCGCGCACCAGACGCTTGGGGCCGTCTTTAACTTTGACGGATGGTTTGGCAATTGATCCGGTCATCGTAAACGGCCACGGGCTCCGCGACAGAGGTTTTCCGATTTTTCGAGGCTGCCCAGTTATGTCCAATGTCATATTCCCAAGATCTACACTTCCGTAGACAACAATCTGGACATCATCGGTCTCAACCACCACCTGCTTGGAAGAAACGCGCCCATTCTGAAAATGCAGAGGCGCTAGGGCACAAACAATAGGTGCTGCATGTCCCTTGTCCTTTGTAAACAACCAAGGAATAATCCCAAGTCCGGCCACATCCAGCAAGTGAGTATCGATGCTGCCGCTTCCCATTGATATGGTAGCCGCGCCGGTCAGAGTGTTTATGAAGTCCCGAAATGATGTGTTGCTACCAGAAACGTCAAAATCAGCATACAACGTACCACTCGCATGCTTTTTCATATTCAACTCCTGCGCGATCTCGCCGAAATCAACCCCGCCAACGGAACCGGTTAGTGTTAGAACATCAGGGGAATCGGCCAGATCTATCGATCCGATCACGTCAAAATGTGCTCCACCATACTCAACTTTTAGCGGACCCAATTGTGCTTTTTGATCTTTCATGACGAGATCACTTTGCAGACTGATCGTGCCTTTTTCACCTTCTACATTTCTAAGGTCGATAGAAAATCCAAGTTCCGCACCTGACAAAAGAATAGCCTGCCCCAGTGGCTGCAATGTGACGTTGCGCATGGGCGCAGCAACATCAGCAGGGTCCGGATCAGCCGACAGTTTATTGCTTAAGACAAGTGGTTGAATCTCTGGCTCGGACAGGTCGCTATCCGATTGCTCTTCATCTTCCGCTGGCAGGTTCTCCAACTTCCCCAGCTGTATGGACGCCGCAATGATGTCGCGCAAATGAGCAATTTGAATTTGATCGCTTTCAATCTGTCCACGCACAGTAGGATTAGGATCATCGAGATCGAGTTTCACATCAAATCCCAGTTCGGATTCTGCAACTTTGACCGAAGCACCCATATCCCATTCAGTGTCAAGGCTCGAGATTTCAGCGGTCAAAGCAACTTCACCAGTCTCTACCTGCGCCAATCCCATTGCCTCTAACAAGTCAGCACCCGACGGAATATCGGCAGCAATATTCAAGGCAATGTCGCTGAAATTCAGTGCATTGCGAAGCCCGCCCCCAACTTTCAAGTTCCACAAGTCGGTTCCTTCAGAAACGACATTCAAATCAGAAAGACCAAGCACCTCGGCGTTTCCTTTCAGCTGGAATCCGCCAGAGATAGTCCCCAAAGCATCTGCTTGTTGGAAAGATTCAGAAGCCAGAAGGCTGGCAGCCGGCAATGAAAGTTCCCCATTAAAGTCGATCCCCTCCAGTCTCAGCGCATCCGATACAGAACCCGCAAGGATCAAAAAGGGCGTTTCTGGTGGACCGATCCGTAATTCGGCCAGTCCCAATTTCAATTTGCCATCTGACGTTCGTGAAATTTCAGATACCGAAACTGGGGGCTTTCCTACACCGCTGGTATCAAGTGTAAATCCATTGGTTTCGATAACCATTCGGCGCTGCGGTATCCCATCGGGTTGCGCCATTAGCATCATATCGACACTTATCAGCTTTAACTCCCGCCGCGACGACGTAGCAGGCGGTTTGTTGTCATCCGTATACAGGCGGATACTTGTGTCTATCGAAACATCCGACGGGTTGCCAAGCTCTCCTAAATCGCCAGTTACAACTAGGCTCTGACCACCCTCTAAAGTTGCCTGAACCAACAGCTCTGGAACACGCGCAGAGCCTTCTTCCATTTCCAGAACAACGTTGATTTCACCTGTACCACCGACGGATTTTTCCAGCTTCAGCACGTCAAGGAGCTGACCCAACTCAGCAACTTCCAGTGACAACGCCGTAGAATACCCATTTTCCGTTGGTGTGCCCTCTACCTTCAAACTCATCTGTTTAAAATCGGCGGCAACGTTGAAAGGTTGGTGATGTGAAAAAGCCCCTGCAAGAGTTAGATCTTGGCCGTTTAAGTTTCCCGTGGCAGTCAGCAAAACCGGGGTAGAAAACTCGTCCTGGCTTATAACCATCGAAGCCAGAAAAAGCTCCAGGTCCAAACCGTTTCTTGCGTCCTTGAAAACTAGATTTGAATTTGAAAACTGGATTCTTCGGTCCGCGAGAAAATCAGTTGATATTCCTTTTTGGGCAGTGGAGCCGCTATCTTCAACGGTTTGATCTGATACAGGGTTTAACTCAGTTGCCGCCCAATACTGCACCCCGTTCTGATCAACCAAGAGTTCAATTCTGGCAGCATTGGCCTGTAGATTGTTTAACTGAATGCGCCCTGCCAAAAGATCACCAAGAGCCACGTCAAATTGAACCAATCCAATCTCGGCAAGACTAACGTCCGCCGTAAGCAGATTGGGTACTTTCAGACCCTCGGCCGAAACATGTAACGTTGAGCCCAGTTTAACACTCACACCGCCATTGATCTCGACGGACCGGCCCAGCTTACTAGACAGAAACCGAGCAGTCATCTCCCCTCTTGGAGTGGCCAGCAGAGAAGAAGAAAGCAATAACCACGCAGCAATCAAAGTAAGGCTGAGCAAACCAGTCGAAATGACGGCAACTCGTCGTATCCATATCAGCATCTGGGTCTCCTAGTATGAAGTTCATCAAAGCAAATCTGACCTGATGCTGCAAATGCAAACCATTTGAATACCGACGCAACCTGCTGGTCTGCAAACCTCCTTGGGGACGGCATAGGTATCAAATACAATGTGGCTTGCTACTTGGTCGCTTGCGCGATGAATGCGGTTAGTCACTTCACCGGTTTGGAATGGTTGCAGGCGTTGAAAATGCCGCCGTGGATACCTCCATCGATGGTAGAGGTCATCGGATTGGCAAACGAATGTTCAAGCGACCGCGGCGATCCCTCACGTATGAATGCATCATTACAACCACGCTCGAACCAAGGCAAAATGTTCTGTGGCAGAACACCCATCGAAGCTAAGATCGAGAGGAAAGAAACATGAAAGGAAAAGCTCATGAACTGAACTTTGCCTGCCAGACATCACCGGAAAAACAACTTACTGTCAGATCACATCTGAACGACAGCTCGGATGTTGAGGTTAGCGCTGAAAACGTAACGCTTGGCCAAACCGAATACTCACCCTAAATTCACCGGTTTTTCCCTGACAGAGTTTTCTTTGACGACCCCCACCTGCAAACTTCTAATTCTACAGATGCAGGGATGATCGGAAACTACTTTGGGCCAGACGATGCTTTCCGCTTTGCTCGCGGGGAAACCGTCACAGTTTTTATGAGACAGCGTGCTGACTTGATCCTCCTGCTTGGCTTTCTGGTGGTAGCGGATCACGCAGAAAACCTAGGCCTTGCCGAACTGATCGCTGAATCAAATCCTCAACTATCGCGCAATCCATAGGGCAAGAAGATTCACGTTCTTGTAAAGGCCGGAAAGCCATCGGAGGCATACGGCCTCTGGTGTTTGGAAATGGCAGAAGGTACTGATCCCCTTTTCATGACGTTACCTTAATACGTGCGATTTGGAACCGGATTGCCGATTCGGCCGAGCGCTTCAATGAACCCGAAGTTTTCACCGCTTTGCATGGCTTTGAATGGTCCTCATCTCCTGCATCAAACAATCTCTACCAGGTTGTGGTTTTCCGTGATGACGCTGACGAAGTCGAAGAGCTAATTTCTTTCTCGAACTACGATTCCAGCGACCCTGAAAACTGCGGATATGGATGGATGCCTATGAAAACCTTACCGGTGGTCAAGTTCTTACAATCCCACATAATGGCAATTTGTCCAATGGGTTGAAGTTTGATGACGTGACGTTGGAGGGCGCTCCGCTGACACGAAATTACGCTGAGCGACGTGCGTTGTGGGAGCCTCTTTATGAAGTGACCCAAATCAAGGTTAATGGCGAGGCGCATCCTTCGCTCTCCACCAATGATGAACTCGCGGACTATTACAACTGGGACAAGGGCAATTTTGGCCTTGCCGAGAAAACCACAGACACTTTGCCGAGTGAGTACGCGCGCGAAGCCCTAAACCGAGGCTTGGAAAAAGAGATTGAGCTTGGCGTCAATACTTTCAAGTTTGACATGATCAGCTCGACCGATAGCCATACATCTATGGCAACTTCACACGAAGAAAATTCCCTTGGGAAAGCCTCACCGGTAGAGCCGGGTACCGGTCAAGAACGATATGACGAACTGATCACGGGCGTCTTCAAAGTCGAAGGGGTTGGCGCCCGAATTCGAAACTATCAATCGGTGGCCTCCTGCCTTGCGGCTATCTGGGCAACCGAGAGGCGATCTAGGATACGATGGAGCGTAAGGAGATTTACGCCTCTACTGGCACTCGCATGACGGTGCTCGTTTTTGCAAGTTGGGATTTTACAACCGATGAGGTCGTGCGCCCCGGCTTTGCTGCACAAGGTTATGCTCGTGGCGTGCCAATGGGGGGCTGACTCGAGCGTGGTGCCTATTGGGAAGACACCGATTTCGACGCATCCGAAATTGCATTTTACTAAATTCGAGTTCTGGAAATCCCGACACAAAGTTGGTTGACCCATGACAAAGCCCTATATGGAAATGCCATCGTGCTGCCGGATACCGCCAAAATAGTGCAGCAAGACCGAACCTACACCTCACCAATTTGGTACACACCGGGTTGATTTTGTCGAGTGCTGAGGGTCCGAAAAATTAGCTGCAGTAAGGTTGTCTTGGCGCACTACTGCCACCGCCGGGACACCGAACAAATGGCCGCAATGGGCCGGTTGTGACGCCTTATTGTATCTGGGGAGGCAACGTTGCAAATATCGCTATCTGCACATAGCCGACATTGGAGTTGACCGATGGGAGCTCCCGCCCTCCCCTAAAAGCAAAAGGATCGGGATCAAATTCCAGATCATAGCAAGACCGATCTTCTGAGTAAGTCTATGCAGTTCAGACTGCCTATCAATCGTCGAGATCAAAAAGGTCTACCCAGCCAAAACCAGAATAACCCTAGAGTTCCTAAAAGAAGCATTCTTTTGAAAATCGCGTCGGAGCCACTTTAGTTTGATGGTCTCAGAGTGCTCCGAACACGTGATTGAATTCGCAACTGATCATACGGCGTCAGTTGCAGTCCACTGGTAAGATCCTGTTCACAGATTTTAAAATCTTCTCCAATCATATCCTTAGAAAAATCGTTATCCCCGACATGAGCAAACACCAGATTTCGTTTTCTTGTTTGGCGTGGCTTTGTTGCATAAATTTCGACAGGGATTCACGGTATGAATCCAACGTGATCGCTGGAAGGTAGGAGCAGCTGGGCCCTAATGAAGTACACGACCACAAGCTGGTCGTTTTACAATGACAACTTAAAATAGCGTGAAACGCTCTCGATCTGGTTCGATCCCGAGATGGACCGGGCACCTCCGTCGACGGGCAAACGTGGTCGACGACAACAAGTCAGTGATGCTGCGATCCAAGCCTGCCTGACGCTGAAGGTCATGTTCGGCATGGCGTCCAGGCAGATGACAAGCTTTGTCGAAAGCTTGCTGAAGTTAGTCGGGTTGGGTTGGTCGGCGCCGGATTTCAGCACCCTATGCCGCCACCAGAGAACTCTGAGCGTTGGCCTGCCTTATCGTGGGGGCACTGGCCCGCTGAACCTCTTGGTTGACAGCACTGGCATCAAATCTGAAGGGGAAAGCGAATGGAACGCACGCAAGCATGCGACCCCAAACGGCGCATTTGGCGTAAGATAACTATAAGGATCGACGATAAAATGCTGGCAGTGCGTGCAGTCGACGTCACGACCTGCAATGTCGGAGACGCACCTATGCTGCCAGAGCTGCTCGACCAAATTCCACCCGGTCAGGACATCGGATCAGTCACTGTCGGCGGGACTTACGGCACACTTAAATGCCACGACGCAATTGCTATTCGCAATGCTCATGCTGTCGTTCCCCCGCGCAAAAACGCCAAGCAGTGGAAGCCCACGAGTGCTGGAGTCATCGCCCGCAACGAGGCCGTAAATGTATCACGATACCTGGGCCGCGTCCTGTGGCGACGATGGAGCGGATACCACCGTCGAAGCCGCGTCGACACCAAGATGCGCTGTGTGAAATTGAAGGGCCACAGCCTCATGGCAAGACACTTTGATCGGCAAGTTGCGGAAATCCAAATCCGCATCGCCGTCCTCAACCGCTAAAGCGCTCTCGGCATTCTCATCACAGAGCCCGCAGGATAAGTCTGCCCGGGAAAAGGGGAACCACGGCCTTCAACCGATTTTTGCAACAAAGCCTAGATGATCTGGGAAGGGCTGACAGTCAGCCTTCCTGCGAAGCGCGCTAAGGTCCGCCATCAATACAGGACAACGCAGAGGTGGCAGCACACTCGTTTTGGCGTCAAGCATCAATTCCGGTAGGTATTCTAGGAAAATGAGGGAAACGCTGCCTCGAACTGCGCCGAGTGATTATCAGCCTCGCCCTTGCGGGCAAGGCTAGGTCATTCTTACCGAACGCCACGAGGACGCCGAATAAAGCGGGGCATTTGACCAGCCATGATGCAACCAAATGGATCGATCCAATCCTCAACTTCAGCCAAGCCATAGCTTTCGATTTGCGCGACCACGGCCTGCGCTGGTTTGTAGCTGGAGGGCAATTCTGATGCATCCACTTTGCCGCCGTAAAACCGTACATCAAGCCCCTTGGTTTCCGAAATCAACGCTTCGTCCGCAGTGGTCGTTCCGAGCCTGCGCATATGTTCGGTGCGTGACCAGTTACGTCCAGCACCATGAGGACTGAACCCCAAGGCATGAGGAGCATCCGTCCCCCGCACAATCAGGATCGGCTCCGCCATGTTAAGCGGGATGATCGTGCGGCCCGCCGCGTCAGCATCGGATGCGAAATCACTCCATGCAGGGGTCGCGCCTTTGCCGTGCAGGTAGGTATCACCACGACGAAACACAAAATTATGCTCATTCCAGAACCTCTCATCGGCGCTGGCTCCTGCTGCCTCCATCGTCGCCTGGTGAATGGAATTGTGGTTGGTCTTGGTCCATTTTCGGATCAACTGCAATGCCTCCCAATAGGCGCGCCCGTCTTCGCTATCAGCTGGAATCCATGCATTCTGTTTGAGTGTTTTCCGTGAATGAAGACGACGGTATTTTTCGGCGACCTCCATCCCGGCCTTGTAAAGCTTTGCACCTGGGCCACGTGATCCGTGATGCGTGACAAGCATCGTTTTCCCCGTGCTCCGGGATGTGCCCACGAACAGGAAATGGTTTCCGTCGCCCTGCGTGCCCATATGCTCCTGTACCGCGCGGATGGTCTTGGCATTGTTCAAAAACGGGTTGGCACGCATTGCATCAAGCAAGTCCAATGACACCGTAAAGCGTTGGCCTTGTTTACGCCCGCCGGGGCCGAAATGCGTGACCTGTTGGGCCGCATCAAGAATGGATTTCGGGTCGGCATCGCCAAGATCGGTGAGCATAAGTGAACAACAAATATCCGCCGAATGCATGCCGGGATGAATGGCATTGCGCGCAGCGACGACACCGCCGACCGGGATCGTCCCAACAGGCCCTGCCGGGCAGGCATCGGGCATGATGGCACCGCCGATAACGGTGGGCGTACGCATCACGGCGCGCATAGTTTCGCGTACCTTGTCGAGGTTGGCCATTTCGTCGTCATCGGCAGGCGTCAGATTTTCATGGAACCCAATTGCGCCCTCTTCGTGCAGTTCAATCTGTGGTGGCCGCACTGGAATTTCAGACGCCAGCTCAGCACGGATCGCGCTCATGTCATGCCCCGCTACGTGCAGCTCGTTTGCGCGGTTCAAAAGGGCTGGAAACTGAGCTCCTGGAGTGTGCCCCCACTGTTTCAATTCTCTACCTGTAATCGGTTTGATTGCGAGGTTTTCCATCTAATTTCCTTTGGTCAATAGTCCCACTAGGGGTGACAATATTTGGTGGCGAGACGGCGGAGGCTTGAACACCACATTGCCGTCTCACCGTTTCTCCGAACGCGTATTCGTCCGTTTTCTTCGCTTTATCAGTGCGATGGGATAGGTTTAGCAGAGGGGTTCCCCGCCACTCAAAATTTCCACTCAACCCACCAAGCCTTTGACAAAAAACAACTTATCTGAGCGTTGCTCAAAACTCCAAAGCACATTACGATACAAAAAAATCGTAAGTTATTATTCTGGATCGCATAGATGAGAAATGTTGTTCTCGGCTTCCTCGGTACACAGCTCGACAGTGGAAAACGTCGCGGCTGGAAACCCACTGTCAGTCTTTGCCAAGAAGACGGGTTCGAGGTGGATCGATATGAACTGATCTTTGACTCCAAATTTTCGCGCCTCGCCCACAATGTCAAAGCAGATATTGAAGCCGTTTCCCCTGAAACAGAAGTTGTCCTAAACCGAATGGATATGGACGATCCATGGGATCTTGGTGAAACCTACGCCAAGCTCTTTGACTTTGCTAAAGACTATGGCTTCGATGAAGACCGCGAGCGGTATCATATCCACCTCACTACAGGGACGCACATTGGACAAATCTGTTGGTTTCTACTTTCAGAATCGCGTCACATCCCAGCCGCCTTGATCCAGACTGGCCCTCCGCGCGACAAAGGAGGACCTGGCACGTTTGATTTAATTGACTTGGATCTGCGCCAGTTCGACGCCCTGCAGCAGCGGTTTGATCAACAATCGCGCGAATACGGTGAGATTTTGAAAGGCGGAATAGAAACCAAAAACGAAACCTACAACCAGATTATCGACCAAATCGAACAGGTCTCCAGCGTATCTGACGAACCCATTTTACTTCAGGGGGAAACCGGTACCGGAAAAACCGAGCTTGCGCAGCGGATCTACGAACTGAAGCTCCAGCGCCATCGTATCAAAGGTCGACTTGTTCACGTGAACTGCGCGACGCTTATCGGTGGCACCGCGACTGCAACTCTTTTTGGGCAACGGCGCAGTTTTACGGGTCAGGCAGGAACTGAACGGACGGGCCTTCTTCGCGAGGCCAACGGCGGGGTGCTGTTCCTTGATGAAATCGACATGTTGGGCCTAGAAGAACAGGCATTGTTGCTCCACGCGATAGAAACGGGGCGATACTATCCGCTTGGAGCTGATGTTGAGATTACAAGCCGTTTTCATGTCGTCGCGGGTGCCTCAAGTGATCTTTCCGAACGGGTGGCCGTAGGTGAATTTCGCATCGACCTTTTGGCGCGGTTGAATTTCTGGACCTTTCAGTTACCTCCGTTGCGGGCACGCCGTGAAGACATTGAAGATAACCTACGGTTTGAACTATTACGTGCTGAAAAGACCCTTGGCGTTCGTGTTGGATTTAATGCAGATGCGGCAGAGACCTGGTTACGGTTTGCCCGCTCACCCGGCACGCCGTGGCCAGGAAACTTTCGCGACTTTAGCGGTGCTGTCCTTCGTCTGTGTACCCTCGCCCCGCGCGGACGTATCACGCGCGCGCAGGTCCAAGAGGAAATCTCTCGGCTTGAGCACCGCTGGCAATCATCGAGCACAGACCCAGATGCGCAATTGATCGCGCAATACGTACCCAAACCTCTTGATCCATTTGACGTCTCGCAGCTCGCGCAGGTCATTCGAATATGCAAAACCTCCTCTTCCATCAGTGAGGCCGGAAGAACTCTGTTTGCCGTATCTCGTGAGGAGCGAGCAAGCCGGAATGACGCAGACCGTCTTCGCAAATATTTGGCGAAGTTCGATTTGAAATGGACTGATCTTTCCAATTCCTAAAACACGGGCTAAGCTGAAGCACATGTCTTTCACTGAGCATACCCAAACCAGAAATTCGCCTACCGACAAAGACATTCAGGGAGCGCTGCACTATGTCAAAGACCTCCCACAGGCGACAGAGCCCTTTGTCGCCTAGGTCACCATAACAAACAAAAGCTTTGGTCGCGTGCCAAAGGTCTATATCCGCACATCAATAGACAAAGTGGTGTCTCCGAAGTTGCAGGGTGAAATGCTGGACAATTGGAAAGTGGATCAGATCCACACTCTGCCAGCCGGGCACTTTCCGACTCTATCTCTCCCAACGCAACGGGCCAAGCTACTACTCTGAGCAATTAGTCCACCCCTTGCATTTAGTTTTTTTTGCAAAGGGTGCGTACCTTGATCATTGGCCCATTAGCGCTGACGTCTGACAATCAAAGTTTGGAATTCAGTGAATGCATCCGCAAAATTTCAATGTTCCAGAGAGCATTTGCCCTGCTCTGCCTAACTACCTGAGCGAAGTAGCGGAAAACTTAAGCTCAATAAATACCGGACAGAAAGGCCCGAACTTCTTTCAGAAAATGGGTCCAGCATTGATCCTCCTCCAATAGGATGTGATTATTCCTTTCAAGCGCAACAAGGCGCGCGCTCGACAAGCGATGCGTGCATCGCTGAGAGGGGCCTGTATTGATCATGTGCGCAGCCAGATGAAGGTTTCTGAGCGTCGTGTGTGCCGCGTTCTGGGCCAGCACCGGTCCACGCAGCGTCGAGTACCACAGGGGCGAGCTGACGAAGAACGTCTGGTCGCAGACATGATCGAACTGGCGCGGCAGTACGGCCGGTATGGCACCGCCGGGTTGCTGCCTTGCTGAGGGACGCGGGCTGGCCCCTCACGGCAGATTGCTTTGCAATCGCCTGCCGTGCAGCTAGTGAATGACGAACGCGTCGAGCGATTTTGGCGACGTGAGGGGCTGAAAGTGCCCATGAAGCAGCCCATAAAGAGAAGGCTTTGGACGCACCCTCTCGGGACATTGCCGTGCAATGCCCTGCCGGGCAAGGGATGGATCATGTATCCGACTGCGTCCCGAATATCGCAATCATGTCTGGTCGTACGACCCTCGCCATTGTCGCTCGGACCAATGGCGCTCTCAATGGCTCGATGCATCACCGGACAGATGATGGCAGGGCGTTCAGGACATTGAATATTCTGGACGAACACAGTCGGGAATGTCTGGCCATACGAGTGAAGCGGAAGCTGAACTCGAACAAAGTCATCGACGCGCTGACGGACCTGTTTATCCTGCGTGGTGTGCCTACGTACATTCGGTCGGAGTTGCCCAGTGAAGGCGCCATTGTCGAGCCCAATGGGCGACGGCTCTGAGTTCACAGCGGAGGCCGTCAGGGGTTGGATCAAAGCCGTCGGGGCCAAGACAGCTTACATCGAGCCAGGATCCCCTTGCGAGAAAGGGTACTGCGAGCGCTTTAACGGACGAATGCGGGACGAGCTACTGAACGGTGAAATATTCTACTCGCTCCGTGAAGCTCAGATCAACATCGAAAGCTGGAGGAAACACTACAACACTAAACGACCCCACAGTGCCCTGCGCTACCGCCCACCCGCGCCAGAGGCCATCGTCCCGATGGACCAAAGGCCAACCATGCACTAACTTTCAAATTGGACCACTCATGTGGGGCGGTTCAATAGCTGGGTTTCTCTGTCTCCTGCAGGAGGCGTCTCAGGAGCCAATTTAGCTACCTATCTACCACTAGAACTTGTCTATAACATCCAACTTTAAAATTCTTCAGCACCTTGTCTGAATAACCACACCACGCTGGCCAATCGCTCGCCCGCGCCACCGTCTTAGTGGACTGGCTGACCTTACTGCACTAGCTTTCTGTAGAGGTTCCTTGATGTGGCACCCAACCTTAAGCTCTATGCAGTGAATGACTTATTGCTCTGAAACGAAACCCCTGGTGGTCCTCAAATGTCGAAAATGAGGAAACTCGCCAAATTTGGAAAAAGTGGTGGCAAATTTGTCAGCGCCAATCAGCCGTTTCAAACGGTTCCAGTCTGTGTTTCCCTTTGCCGTTTGCGGATCAATTCTCGCGGCAACTCTTCTAATTTGGAGTGAAACAAAAAAACTTCAAAATGAACGATTGTCAGCTGAAACGCTTAAGACAGTTACAAATATTGCAACAAGGCTAGAATCACATACTTCTACTCGGTTGAATGCAACACGATTGTTACATTCGCATTTCACCACGGGCAACGACTTAAATATTGGTGCATTTCGCGCTGAGGCTCAGGTAGTACATAATCTATTCGAGGACATTCAGTCGCTAAACTGGATTGATCCAGCAGGCATCATTCGTATTGTCACACCAGAAGAAGGAAATGACGATGCTTTGGGGTTAAATGTCCGGACACTTAGGGTTCCCTCAAAGGCACTTGCTGCGGCAGAACTGTCAGGTCAGATGCAATTGACGTCGCCAATTAGTCTGGCGCAAGGAGGACGTGGTTTTGTTGGTTATTCACCTATTGCCAGAAACGGCAAAAGCGCTGGGTTTATTAATCTTGTTTTTCGAGTAGATTCTTTTTTCCAAAACGCACTAGGCCTAGAAATTGGCAAATTCTACCAAGTCAGTGTCTTTGACCAGAATCAAGTGCTCTTCTCAAATGGAGAGATCTTTGAATCAGCATTGACGTCTCCATCCAAGATTGTTTCAGTAAGTGGGAGGGAGTGGACCATCACCGTCTCGCCAACCGAAATTCAGGTTGCGTCATTTGACACTTTTCAAGATGATGCAGTTCTTATTCTCGGCGGGTTTCTTAGCCTATTAACTACTTTTCTTACGATCCTCGTGATCAACCGAAAAACGCGACTAGAACAAAGTCAAAATCGTTTCGAAAATTTTGCTACAGCGGGATCGGACTGGTTTTGGGAAATGGACGAATCTTTACGCTTTACCTGGTTTTCAGAAGGAAGTCATTTTGCGTCGCCGATTTCTCCTAAAAAGGCCATTGGTAAAAAAAGAGAAGAATTTGGCGATTCCGTTGTGAATAGACAAGAATGGAAAAAGCATCTTGATGATTTGGAGATGCATAAATCGTTCAAGGATTTTGAATATCAAGCCATCATCGACGGTGTTACGGTATGGGTTCGAACTTCAGGTGTTCCAATTTTTGCCTCCAGCGGAGCCTTTCTTGGGTATCGGGGTACTGGGCGCGATATCACTGAGGAAAAAAAGTCAGCAGAGGCCGCAGAATTGGCTAATCAGATTTTAGCGCAGGCGGTCGATGGGTTAGAGGAATTGTTCGTCCTTTGGGATCGTGATGATAAGCTGTTGATCTCCAACAGGTTCTTTCGAGAATTAAACCGTGACCTAGGACCCGTGGCGGACGTTGGTGTCCAGTTTGAGGATTTCGTAAATGCAGCGGCTGGCATCAATTCGTTGAATGAAGATGAAAAACCAAAATGGGCAGAAGCGCGGATAGCTTATCATAGAAATCCACATGGAATTTTCGAAGCGGTCCGCACCGATGGAAAAATAATAGACCTACGTGAACAGAAACTAGCGGATGGGCGGACGATAACAACTGGCCTGGACGTTACTCGTCAACGGTCCGACGAAAAGGCTCTTCGTGAAAGCGAGGAGCGCTATCAGCTCGCAATGCAACACACTTCGATCTGGGACTGGTCCTTACCCTCGAGATCTATTTACTTATCGCCGAGCTTCTCCCAAAAATTAGGTTATGGTCATGACGAATTTGCGGCGCTAATCAACAATTCCTTGGCCTCGGTGATCCACCCAGACGATGTAGTTGGGTTTTCGGACGCCGTGCACCGGCATATTACCAATCCTAACCAAATACTGGCACATGAGCTACGTTTTCGCACTCAATCGGGAGACCATATTTGGTTTCAAGTTCGTGGCCATATAAAAACAAATGATGCAGGCCACCCTATCCGATCGAATGGGTCCTTATTTGATATTTCGGAGCGTAAGCACCTCGAGGAACGGTTGCTCCGCTCGCAAAAACTGGAGGCGGTTGGACAATTAACGGGTGGGGTTGCTCATGATTTCAACAATCTACTGGCCGTCATTTTGGGCAACGCCGAACTGCTTGGAGATGTTGCGCCTGAACATCAAGTCCTAATCGACGCGATAATCAAAGCAAGCGGTCGAGGAGCAGAGCTAACGCAACGATTGTTGGCGTTTTCACGGCAGCAACCTCTAAAGCCAGAAGCCATCGATATCGGAGTGTTGGTCGGGGATTTGATCGCCATTCTATCAAGGACTTTGGACAAGGCGATTGAAATTGAAACGAAAATTCAGCCTGATTTGTGGACAGCATTGGCTGACCCAGGGCAAGTTGAAAATGCATGTTTGAATTTGGCATTGAACGCAAGGGATGCGATGCCAGATGGTGGCACGCTAACTATCGAATGTCAGAATGCCGAATTGGACACAAGCGATGGAGAAGACGTTATCTCAGGGCAATTTGTTGCTTTGGCTGTTAAGGATAGTGGAACGGGCATGTCAGAAGCCACCCAGCGCCAAGCCTTTGAACCATTTTTCACAACGAAAAATGTCGGAGAGGGAAGCGGTTTGGGGCTGTCGATGGTTTACGGCTTTTGCCAACAATCAGGTGGCCATGCTACCATTGACAGCATTTCCGGCATTGGTACGACTGTTTGTTTATTTTTGCCGCGCGAAGACAAACCGGTAACAACAGATTCCACGTGAAATTTTTCTATGACGTTTAGTGAAGGATCGGTTTCAAAGACCCGGTGTATAATCTCTTCCGGCTTGGGTCTCTTAATCGCCATCTATGGTCCTCTGATTTCCTAATCATTGGCGCGGACCACTTCAAAGGGGGAGGTTCACCATGATGCTGAGGCCAATGAGTTCTTTGCTGGAAAATCTGAACAGGCCCTGGAGGAAGAGCTGGATTCCTTCAAGTCTATCCTGAAATCAAAAATCTGGCCTTTCACTCTAGTTTTGTCAGGTGTCCCGGAGCTGACCGATCATTTACGATCCTTCGAACAGCTGTTCAGGAAAGTAACCCATGTGACCTTCGATGACCTTGACTATGAGAGTGACGCCAACACCATTCATGAAATGGTCTGCAGCTACGCGATTGAGGGAAAGCTAATGTCATTCCATTCCTAGTGGCAGGTGCTCTACTTTTGATCATTGGACTTGGGCTGTTTTTCCCGAGCCAGGCAAGGATTACGAGCTTTCCAATTGCATACAAGGGTAGTGCTTTGGACTTCATCACATCCGAAATCGGCCGTGCCGATAAGGTTCTTAACGATTACCGGATCGCAATTTTTAGGATCATCCCGTTGATCATGGCCGCCTGTGCTGTGTTGATACTTTACGTGGAGACACCCATTTGGCGGGCCAGCCTGATTACAACCATAGCCATTATGGCAGTCATTTTGATGATCGACACCAACGCTAACGCTCGGCTCGAAATCTATAAGGCGAAGTTAGGAGAGGCTGAAATGCAGCTTCAGATGGTCTCCCAGACGCAAACCCTATTAGAGCGGTCCTTCACTGCACAGATTCAATCACGTAGGTAAGGGCTCCTAGCGGCCTCTCGCTGAGCACCGCCCGCATGTCTGCTATCGGGAAGCAGTCATGACTTTGCAAAGAGCACTTTTTTGCGCATAGCTGCCGTTGTGTCTGACCGCAGCGAAGGACCGTAAGCCAGCCCGCAAGGTTGACAAAGCGCCATAACCGTGAGGAGAACGAGTCGTAGGCGCTGCATATGCCGGCCAGGGACAAATTGTCATGAGAGCTTACCATTCAAGGCGCAGCATTTTCACACAGCTCGACATGTTGACCGATCCGGATGACCCGCGGGATTTGTTTGGTATGTTGGACCGATCAAAAAAGGTATTGTTTAGGCCTGAGCGCGCGGTGTTCAGGGCTGGCTCGTCGCCTGCCCAACCACCAGCGGCCAAAGCAACCAAGGACCGGTAGACTTCGTCGAAGTGTATTTGACTTGGCCGACTATGTTTTAGAAAGCTGAGCTCGCAGACTGGAAGCTATTCCATAACGTCTTGAAAAATGAAGGTCTACGGCTAGCTCAAATGAAAGCCATCCGGCGACGGAAACAGAGAACATAGCTGTTTTTCGATATGTGAAAATCGCCTTTCTAGTCAACGCTACTCAACATGATGCAAACGCAAGCAACCGACCCAACTTGGCTAGGCGACGCCTTGCACTGCTTGTTGGTGCAAAACGTTTCGCCCAATCCATCTTTGTCAGGGAGAATGACTCAATTTGCCAAAACCATCTCCGAAGCTACAGGGGCGCAGGCGACGAGCATCTGGTCGCTAGACACAAACCTTAATCAGTTGAACCTCAGCGCGAGATATTCGGACAATAGGACCAATTGTAACCCCGGCTCTGTTATCCATTTCGATAGCGACGGTGAAGTTTTGAAAGTCTTGAGATCTAAGAAAATAGTCGCAATCAATAATATTGATGAACCAGTCGGACCACTTGCTGCCATTGCAGAGGTATTTCAACAAACGGGTGCCAACGCAGTCTTATGCTGTCCGCTGTTCGATAACGACGATCTTTTAGGCGTACTTATTGTTCAGCACGCGCCTGCATCTCATGTTTGGACGGACAGTGAGAAGCGGTTTGCCGAGGCGGCGGTCAGTTTGATTTCAATGGCGATGGTGCAGTCAACCAATGAGTCAGAAAATAGAGCAACCACGAACCACAAATTGCGATTAGGGTTGTTTGCGCGGATGGCAGATGATCGACTCTGGGAAACTGACGATGCGCATAACGTCGTATCAGTAGTGAGTGGCACAACCATCCTTGCACCGGAAGAGACTACTCTGATTGGACGCAGACCATGGGACGTTCCAACACGCCAACCGCTTCGAGGCGGATGGGGGCCGATTAAACGGTCTATGGAGAACCATGAAGTGCTCAAGGACCTGATTTTGATCGACACCAACTTGGACGGCACAAAGAGCTATCGGGAAGCAAGTGGCGAGCCTCAGTTTGATCAAAATGGATTGTTTACCGGCTACATTGGCGTCACTCGCGATGTCACCAACAAAATGGCCCGCGAAGCAGAGTTGCAAGCGACGGAACAAAGGTACCGAAATGCC
The DNA here is from genome assembly GCF_057444295.1 of Parasedimentitalea nitratireducens. Classification (NCBI taxonomy): domain Bacteria; kingdom Pseudomonadati; phylum Pseudomonadota; class Alphaproteobacteria; order Rhodobacterales; family Paracoccaceae; genus Parasedimentitalea; species Parasedimentitalea nitratireducens. Next base: position 25,740 of record NZ_JBYAXC010000008.1, read on the forward strand.
ATCCGTCTGGCCTGTCTAGGCCACTGGGTCTGGGACCGTGATAAAGACTGCTGTACGTATTGCTCTCCTGAAATGGCGGATATTTTTGGGGTAACGGTCGAGGAATATGTCGCGCGAACGAACTCTTTTGAGCAAGATCAAAAATGGTACCACCCTGATGATCGGGCAGAATATGTAGCAGCTCTTGAAAATGCCTGCGCCACCGATTCAGGATGGACCATTTCCACGCGTATCATCCGAGATGACGGCAGTATTCGGCACCTCAAACAATGGGCTGAACCGGGTTATGACAGTACCGGCCGTCTCACATCTACACTTGGTGTATTAATGGACGTGACGGATCAGATCGATTTGGGTGAAAAGCTGCGCATTAGCCGATCCAAACTTTCGAATTTGGTCGATAATTTGCCAGGCGCTTTGTTCAGAGTAAAGCTTGATGAGAAATGGTCAGCTGTGTATCGCAGCCAAGGTTTTTATCGCCATTTTGTTGATCCTTCCAGCAGCGCAAATGGCTGGGATGAGCTTGGCGAAGACAACTGGATTCTTCAGGTCGAGAAGGCAGATCGAAAACGTGTCAGGCAGGTTGTTGAGGCGGCCGTCGCCGCTGGCAGCACCTACGAAGTGGAATATAGCATAACAACCGTCAATGGCGACAAACGGTGGGTGTGGGAACGCGGCAATCCGGTCACATCTCTTTCAGGTGAGATCGAGATCGAAGGGATTATGATCGACGCCACAGACAAACGGCGCGCTGAGGAGGCCCTTATTAAATCGCAGCGCGGCGAAGCTATCGGTCAAATGACCGGCGGAGTAGCCCATGATTTCAACAACTTACTTGCCATAATACTGGGAAACTTAGAGCTTGTTCGTGATGACATCTCAGATGTCGAATTGAGGAAAATGCTGGATGCCAGTATTTCCGCAGCCACCCGCGGCGCCGATCTGACGCGTAATATGTTGGCCTTTGCCCGACAGGCAAAACTGGAACCAACAAAGCTGAACCTGAATGAAGTTGTTCGAAACGCCCAAAACTGGATCGGACGAACTTTACCTACGAATATCGAGGTTAACACCCAATTAGACGTTGACTTATGGAGCACTCAGGCAGACCTCAGTTCGACAGAAAGCGTGTTGCTCAACCTTATCATCAACGCCCGAGATGCGATGCAGCAAGGCGGAGAACTGACAATTGAAACCAAAAATTTGGTAGTTGATGCCCAAATGGTTCAAAATCAGCACGAAGATATTGATCAAGGTGATTACGTCACGATCGCCGTCAGTGATACGGGCCACGGAATTCCCAAAAAACTGTTGAAACAGATTTTTGAACCATTCTTTACTACCAAGGCGCCAGGTGCGGGATCGGGACTAGGGCTCTCAATGATCTATGGGTTCATTCGCCAATCAGGGGGCACTGTTCGAGTGTATAGCGAAGAAGGTGTTGGCACGACCTTCAAACTGTTTTTCAGAGCATTGCCCCAAGACCAACAAGCTGAAGACCAAAGCACTATCGCAGGACAACCCATGACACCCAGTTGTGCCCGTATTCTGATCGCTGAAGATGAAAGCGGAGTTCTTGCAGTTCTCGTCTCAGTCCTGCGCAAGGCTGGTTATAAAGTTACTGCCTGCGGCTCTGGAGACGCGGCCAAAGCAGTGTTTGAGGCCGATCCAAATTTCGACTTGCTGATCACTGATGTAGTTATGCCCGGCAGATTGCTTGGTCCAAACCTTGTTGAAGAACTACGTGTCATTCGGCCGGATCTTCCTGCGATTTTTCTGACCGGCTACGCCGCTGAGACCACGATTCACGGAAATGAGCTGCACCCAGAGGATATCAGGCTGATGAAACCGATCAGGAGGGCCGAACTGCTTGCAAGTATTTCCAAAGTTTTGCAAGCGCGGGACGCAAAAGGCGAAACGTCATTGTCCGGAAAGTCCAAAGCTTAGTCCGTAGTCTCCACATGACAGTATCACCAATTTCTAATAGTCGCCATTGGTGTAAACCGCAGCGAAGGTCTGGAACCCGCCCCCTCCTTCAAGCAGCCCTGCTCTTTGAGTGATCGTAACCAACTTCTAGGCAGCATCTCCATAAAGACTTCCAAAGATCAGCCACAATCTACACCACCCCACTTTAGCGTTATCTCAAAGTACCATAAGTTTACTTTATGAAGCCAGAAACCCACCGTTGTTCAAATCCTCAATTCTGTCCCACAGGTGTTAACGTCAGACATTAGAACTCAAAAGGCAATTGAGCTTGAACATGCACCACAGTGAAACAGATTAAAGTACAGTAAAAGTTAGGGATCGCAGAATGTTGCACTTTCTTCGAGCCGCCACTGTAGTTGTGCTTCTTGCTTTCAGCTTCCTGGGTGGGGCTTCGTCATACGCTGCCGACGGCAATCAGAGGATCCGGATTTCGGGCGCCGTTGCGGTTGAGCAGGGCCAGCGTGTCACCATAACGGATATCGAGAATGTCGGCATGGTCGAGCTGGAGGCTTTTACTCCCCAAGACGAGACAATACACCAATACGCCAAACGCTCTCTTAGTTTTGGCAATGCTTGGACCCGGAAAACCTGAAGATGGACGTGGTTAAAAGCCAATGCAGATAGTTTATTTTCCCCAGGGGCAGAGAGCTTGCACTTGTCGGAGACCAAGGTCATTCAGTGTTTTTATGTTGTCCAAATAAATATTCTCGGGGTCCGAAACGTGAGCGAGGACTTTGGTCATCTGCTCCTGACGCAGAAGATGTATGGTTGGATAGGGGGAGCGATTGGTAAAGTGGCTGAGATCGTCTGCAGCCACACCCTCAAACTGATATTGAGGATGAAATGAGGCTAATTGAACGTGCTCTATCAGTTCTGCTTTCTCCAACAGCTGCTGAAACCAATCGAGCAAGTCGAGGTAATCCTCGAAGTCTTCCACTCCTTGGGTAAACATGAGCAAGCTCGTGGCAACGTCATTTTCGTTGGTCCCGAGCAAGCGCTGTAATTCACTCACAAAAAACTGAGTTAGTTGCGCATCGGAGGTGGCATCACATATGGCATAATGGACTTGGTCTCGGGCTATGACGCTCGAGGAAAATGGGCAAAGATTTAATCCTACTACCATTTGATCAAGCCATCGACGGGTGTTTTTAACCACGTCTTGATGAGCGAGAGATAGCGTTTGTGGGGCGAACTTATTGATGCGATAGATCCTTTCTTACTTGACCCGCTTAAACCATGTTTCACCCCTATTTCCAATTTGTTTGCAGAAGCCAAACCCATCGGCTCGGTGCAGTCAGTGTCAAACCATCCTTCGCGTATGGCGAACGGCCCTTACCGGTCATTTGTGCAAGACGGGGTGGAGGACCGGTGGCAGCCCACAGGAGAAATTCGGTTAGACAACCAGTCGCGCAAGTCATGATCCCATTTTCACCGGTTTTATACTAGACCATGTTGGTCGCAATTGATGCAACACCATGTCGGCATAACAGACGAAGCGGCGGGGCAGTCACAGCGGTTTGCTTTGGCTGTGGGAAGGTTTTCTGTTGAAGTGAGCCTATTTAATCCGAATTTGGTCGCCGATCTATCAAGCTGATCTCTGAAACACTTGAGCCGGTTATCGGGTCGCGACAGGAATTTCCTCTCTATAGTCGTAAAATCCACGTTTGACCTTGCGGCCAAGCCAACCGGCTTCGACATACTTGACCAACAATGGGCAGGGACGGTATTTCGTGTCGGCCAGCCCTTCGTGCAGCACATTCATAATCGCAAGGCAGGTGTCTAGCCCGATGAAATCAGCCAGTTCTAAGGGGCCCATCGGATGTCCTGCTCCGAGCTTCATGGCTTGGTCGATGCTGTCCACAGTGCCAACGCCTTCGTACAACGTGTAAACGGCTTCGTTGATCATCGGCATTAGAAGTCGATTGACGATAAAGGCTGGGTAGTCCTCAGCCGAGGCGGCGGTTTTTCCAAGCTTATGAACCACACCAAGACAGGCGCGATAGGTTGCGTCATTTGTAGCGATGCCACGGATCAGTTCGACCAGTTGCATCACGGGCACGGGGTTCATGAAGTGAAACCCCATGAATTGTTCCGACCTATCGGTGCGCGAAGCCAAACGAGTGATCGAAATTGATGAGGTGTTGGATGTCAAAATCGTGTTCTCAGAAAGTGAGGGGGTCAGCGCGTCAAAAATCTTGTTTTTGATGCCCTCGTCTTCCGTTGCGGCCTCGATCACCAAATCGGTCTTTGCAACTTCCTCTAGCGCCAAGGTGGTGGCGATGCGTGCCAATGCGCCATCACGTTCGGACGCGCTGATCATTGCCCGGCTTACTTGACGCTCAAGGTTGTTCTCTATCACATCAATTGCCTTGTTTAGAGCGCTTTTTGACATGTCGTTTAGGCGCACATCATAGCCCGCCAGAGCCATCACATGTGCGATACCGTTGCCCATTTGCCCGGCACCAATGACACCCACCGATTTGATCTCCATCTAAACCATCCTCGCTATTCGTAAACTTTGGGCGTCCCGGCGGCATGACACCGCCGGGTTCGGTTTGTGTTATTCAGCAGGTTCAGTTGCTGGCATTGATTGAGTTTTGATACGCTGACCGTCGCGGTAGATGGCCTTGATAAGCGACAGGCCCATCAGTGCCATGACTACGGAAAAGGGCAGCGCGCCGATCACCATAGCGGTCTGGATTGCCCCCAAGCCGCCGATCATCAAGAGTGCGCCAACTACCAGCGCCAAGGCGACACCCCAAAACAAGATATGTGGCCGAGCCTTGGGACCTTCGTCGCCGGCTGCATTGATCGTATTGATAATCAGAACCGCACTATCGGCAGTGGTCACCAGATAGGTAAGCAGCAGGACCACTACAACGATTGAGAAAAGCCATGTCATTGCTGGGTCAAGCAAAATTGCCAACGTTGCAAACAGCTGATCGGAAATAACGGTGCCAATGATACTGCCATTGGCTTGGCCGGATAGTTCCAAATCAATTGCCGTGCCGCCAACAAGGGCAAACCAGACAAAACACATGATGCTGGGGGTCAACATTGCGCCAAACACGTACTCCCGGATCGTACGCCCCTTGGAGATCCGTGCCAAAAACAGGCCAACAAAGGGGGCAAATGCAATCCACCAAGCCCAATAGAAGATGGTCCATCCGCCCTGCCAGCTTTGCAAAGCCTTGCCTGTTTCTGTGCCATCATCGGTCCAGACTGTGAACAATACGGCGGGCAGATTGATCAGGTAGTCCCAGATGCCAAGCACCAAGGTTTGAAAGCCAAAAAACGTCGAGCCGAACAACACAAAGAACGCCAAAAGGAAAAAGCTGAGCCCCATATTGATATTGGACAGCCATTTGATGCCTTTGCCGACACCGGACAAAGCCGACAGGGTTGAGGCCCCCATGATCACCAGAAGTGCAAATAGGATTGCTGCGGTAGAAGGATCTCCGTTGGCGGTTAACAACCAATCACCCACTCCAATCCGGTGCAGTCCGGCAACAAACTGATTAACGCCAAAACCAAGGGTTTGAGCCACTCCCAATACGGTGGCGACCACCGCAACAACATCGACCAGGTGGCCAACTTTCCCAGACAGCCGAGCCCCAAAAAGCGGTGCCAGAGCGGAGCGGATGGTCAGTGGCAACCCGCGTCGGTACGAAAAATAGGCCAGCGCCAGCCCTGTCAGGGCGTAAGAAGCCCAAGCGTTAAGTCCCCAATGATTAAACGACCAAACATAAGCAGAACGGACAGCTTCGGCAGACTGTGCCTCAGCGCCGCCCATGATGATGGTTGGATTGTTCTGGAAATGGTAGATCGGTTCACCTGTGGCATAGGTCAACATGCCGATCCCGATTCCCGCACCAAACATCATGGAAAACCAAGAGAAATTGGAAAACTCAGGGCGGTCATCTTCGTGACCAAGCCGTAGCCTTCCCGCAGCAGGCCACAAGGCCAGTGCTGTGCAGACGATGACAAAAAATGCCATCACATAGACATACCAAAAATTGAAGGACGCCAGGATGACCCCGTTCAGCGCACTCAGCACAGAGGATGCATTGTTTGGGAATGCAACAGCCCAGAGCACCAAGGCGCCCACAAGCAGTTTTGCGGTGATGGTCACATCGCGGCTAAAACCGCTGCAAAATCCGCTTTCTACTGTTTAGATCGGTAGATCGGTTAAAGGTGGCTTGATTGACATTTACTCCTCCTGTTTTGTCAAATTTTGCGGCTGTGAGGTCCATGCGACGAGCATCGCCGTAGCCCTCAGGGGCTAAGCGAGTCAGCGGTGAAAATCGCAGGTTGGAAGCTGGGATAGTGAAGGGGGTCACCCCCAGAGGATGCAGACCAAAGGGGGCGAGGCTTTATGTAAAAGGGCTACATTGCAGCGAGCTTACCTTTTTCAGGTTTTCCGGTCGGCGTCCGCGGCATTTCATCTAAAACAACAAATTCTCGGGGCACCATGAATTTGGCCATTGTGTCGAGGCAGTGCTGCCGCAGGGTGTCTTCGTCGACGGCTTGCCCCTCCTTGAAGGTGATGAACGCCCTTATATCTTCCTCTCCCATTTCCGCGGGTACGGCGATGACGGCGCAATCGGCCAAGGCAGGATGGGCCAGCACGGCTTCTTCAACTTCAAAACCAGACACCATTTCCCCTTTGACGCGGATACGTTCGCTGACCCGGTGCATGAAATAGAACCGCCCCTCTTGGTCCATCCGACCAATGTCACCAGTTTGGAACCAAAGGTTTTTGCGGCTGTCCAACGTCCGTTCGGGCATGCCAAAATACCCATCTGCCATAACCCCGGGCTCACGCGAGCGCACGGCGACATGGCCTGCTTCGCCTGCTGGAACCACCTCGCCGTCGTCGTCCTGAATTTCGATCTCGAAATGTGGCAAGACAATTGCACCGGGATGATCCCACTGTGGAACAGCAACCCAACCCGCGTCGGTTGATCCATATCCGCCTCCAGGGATCAGATGCAGATTGAACCGCGCATCAAAGTCCGCCTTTGGAACGGGGGCCGGGGTTGACCAGCAGCGCGTAATTTTGTGGGACTTTTCCAATTCGGATGGGGGCTGTGACCAAAGCAACTGCTGGACCGACCCTAGCATCATCACCCAGGTGACCCGGTGTTCGTTCACTTCTGGCCAGAAATTAGACAGGCTGAAACGCTCGCGCAGGATCACCCTGCCCCCGGTCATCATGGTCGGTAGAATGTCGTAATAGGCAGCGCCGATATGAGACAATGGATAGGGCGAGTAGACACAATCATCCGCAGTAACACGGAACGGGCCGATCATGTTCTCCGCCGTCCGCACCGCATAACGGTGCGACAACATACAGCCTTTGGAAACGCCGGTTGTTCCCGAGGTGAACAGGATTGTTGCGGTGTCTGTGTCCTTGGACTTTGCCACAATATGACTGGTTTCCTCTGCCCGCAGTTGCTCAAGTGACATCACCTGAAGGTCAGGAAACAAGGCTTGCGCCTCCACATCGCCGTCCAGCATGACCAAGGTACGCAAACTGGTCAGATCATCCCGCACCTCGTCCAGCGCAGTCAAATGGGCTTTCGAAGTGAACAACACCGGCGCTGCAGTTTGGTCAATCATCCGCGCCAACGGAGCACCACGCATGGCCCTGTTTACGGAGACTTCGATCACATCGATCTTCTTCAACGCGTAGGTCAGGGCAAGATAGTCAATGCTGTTTTCCAACAGAATTACAGCATAATCTAGAGATTGGGGAAGATGCGCCCTGATGCCATGAGCCAACCGGTTTGTCCGTGCTTCAAATTGTGCGTAGGTGACAGTCTCACCGCTTTCTATTGATGTGATGAACGGGCGTTGGTCAAACCGCACTGCGCATTTATGCTGTAAATCGCCCAAGGTTATTTTCTGTGACATGGTGAATCTCGGATCATGGAACATCTGAAAATTAGTCCTAAGGGCTGGTCACGCGCCTAAATAGGTGGATAATTCTTATAGAATCATAACCTGAGAATTATGCTATGTGGCGGTCCATCCCAAGTTGGCAAAACCTGAAACTACTGGATGCGGTGGTGCGACATCGTTCGATGACACGTGCAGCTTCAGAGCTTGGTATTTCTCAGGCCGCGGTCAGCCAGGCGATCCGCCAGTTGGAAGATTTTGTTCAAGCGCCGCTGTTAGACCGGTCAACACGGCCGATGTCATTGACCAAGCAAGGGGAGACCCTGCACTACCATAGCACCGAAGGTCTGCGGCAACTGGCAGAAACGGTTGATACTTTGCGCCGAGCAGCCAAGTCTGACCAGGCGCTTACTGTGTCCTGCAATTTGGGATTTGCCACTTATTGGCTTATGCCCAGACTGAATAAATTCGGGGAGCAAAACCCGGATATAGCGATCAACGTAATGGCCACCTACCAGGGGGCCGCCGGGTTTGAGGCCGGCGCAGATGTGGCGATCAGATTTGGCGATGGGAACTGGTCTGACGGTGGATGGAAATTGTTGTTTACCGAGACCATCGTGCCCGTGTGTTCGCCAAGCTTTCTGAAGCAAAATGGTCCGTTGGAGGGCATGGAGGCATTGCAGCGCCAACGGCTCATTGACGTTTCAACCCCCAACACCGACTGGCCCAGTTGGCAGCGATATTTTGAAGGCAGTGAGCTGTGCCGCCAAGTGCCATCCTGCAGCTTGAAATTTGGCAATTATGTTCAGGCCGTCCAGGCAGCATTGAGCGGTGACGGCATCATGTTAGGCTGGCGGGCAGTTGTGGAAGACTTGCTGGCAACAGGGCAATTGGTGCCTGCGGCTGAGTTGCCCATCCATCTGGAAGAAGGATTTTACTACAAGGCCGGCAAGTTGGCAGAAACCAAGGCTGAGGTCAGGTTCTTTCTTGAGTGGCTGCAGAAGACAACGTCGTGACATTGGGCTGCCTCTATGGGTCTAATTCTGAACTCAAAGGCGGTTTGGATCGGAAAGGTTGATCCAGTTTTATTGATGTTTGCGTCGACCAACACCGCCCCACACGCCACTGGTAAATTGGTTGCCGTGAACGCTTGAGCTTTGCCGCATCCCTGATCTGCCGCTAACTGTTATGACAACGCGGTCGTGATTGCCGTCAACAAATCGACCCGCGAAACTGGCTTCGTCAAGAAGATGTCTTTTGCGCCCGAACGGGTGTTTTGGTCAGTTGCTTCGTTCTCATAGCCGGACATGAAAATAACGGGAAGATCGGGAGCAGTTTCACGAACTGCGCGGCTCAAAGCGCGCCCTTTTAGTCTGCCTGGCATCATAATATCTGTCAACAAAAGGTCGAATCTTGGATCAGCCTTAAACAGAGCAAGCGCCTCGTCACCAGTTTTGGTGGATGCCACGCAGTAACCCACTTTTTCAAGCGTTTGCACCAGTATTGACAGAACCATTTCATCATCTTCGACAACGAGTATATCCCGCTCATTGCCCTGGAAGCTTTCTATCGGGATGGTGTTTTCCACCGGGTGGTCGTCTTCGTCTTGGTAGGCCTTGAAGTAGAGATTGAACGTCGTACCTACGCCAGGTTCCGAATTGACCAGCACGGTACCGCCAGATTGCTGCATAAAACCAAATACCATTGACAGACCCAGGCCTGTTCCTTTGTCTGGTGCCTTGGTTGTAAAGAACGGCTCAAAAATACGATCGAGCACATCGGCCTGAATGCCATGTCCCGTGTCACTGACCGCCGATATAACATATTGACCGGGAGACATTTTTCTCTGGTGCACATCAAGGCAACCTTCGCACAGCTGCACATTCTTCGTTTCAATGGTCAGCTTACCACCTTCGGGCATGGCATCGCGGGCGTTCACCAGTAGGTTCAATAGTGCGCTTTCGGTTGAACTGACATCAACCATGATGGGGCTTAACTCTTCCGACAGTGATGTTTTGATTTCAATATTCGATGGCAAGGTGCGCCCGGCCCAATTGCGAGTTTCCTTCACCAACTCGTTGAGATCAATCACGCTGGGGTCCAGGCTAGCTTTGCTGGCAAATGCTAACATGCTGCGTGTCAAATCGGCACCCCGCTGGGCAGCGGTAAGGCTATTGTCTATCAGCGCCAGGTGCCCTTCGTCCGTTTCCTCGTCGCGCAACAATTCAAGGCTGAACATGAGAGCTGCCAACAGGTTGTTAAAATCATGTGCAATGCCGCCAGTGAGTTGTCCGATGCTGTCGAGTTTTTGGGCGCGATCTGCTATCTCTTTTTGCGCTTGGATTTGTTTTTGAGCAAGAACGTCAGTTGTGACATCCGCGACAAATCCATCAGTCATAATGCTGCCACATGCTTACACGTCGTTTTATCCTGGGTGCCTTGAGCGCTGCAACCCTGACCGTACCCGCCTCGCTGGCGAGTGCAGCAGACGAGTTAAATATCCCGCTGGTTTCCAAAGGATTCCAGCACCAGTTCTGGCAGGCGGTAAAATCCGGCGCTCCAGAAACTCTCCAACAATGGTCCCCAAAAACCGTTGGCAAGGGTACGCAGCTCTTCCGCGAACACCTATTCCCGACACGAGTGCTCCGCTCCCCTATGATGCGCGGCTGCCCAACATGCCTGCGCGAGCAAGAAAATGCTGCTCTGAACCAAATGGCCATGCAAGGGCATTGGCTGGTCCCTCACGTTTCTATGTGCCTTAAACACGGCGTGCCGTTGGTACCCTTATGGCGCGGCTCTAAAGTGACCACTCGGTTCGACTCTGCCCCTCGCCTTGCGGAAGTGGCTCCCAAGATCCTTTCTGGAGAGTTGGATGAGGCGCCGCGTAAACCCTTCGGCTTTGACCTCTGAATTGAGGACCGTCTGGCAGGCAACGAAACACAAGAGGCTTGGCTCGACCAGCACCCGTTACACGCTGCCAGCAACTTTTTGTCGTTGCCTTGGCGCTGCGCGCCTGCGGCTTGAGGGCATCCCCTTATCTCGGACAACTCCCTCAGATCGGCCGATACTCTATGAGATGGGGTTTCAAGTTGCACGCAAAGGGGAAGACGCAGTCTTGCAAACCTTGGAAGAACTGCAACGTAAACCCGGATCACCACAGGACGGCGCCAAAGCAATCTTTCCGCTTCTCTACGAACGCTTGGCCTATGATCACCTCCATGATCCTAACTACGCGCCATTCCAGACCATCTTGCGCAAGCATATGGAGGCGACTTGGCCGCTGGGACCAGGGGACGATTTACTGGGACAGCCAATAGAGGCACGGCGCTTACATTCAGTACGCACTGCCGCGCTAAACTATGGCATCGACCAACGAAGACTTCGCAAAGCGCTAGCTGCAAAGCAAATAGTCCCAACAGCGGACAAGGGGCTTCCAGACGCTTGGGAGGTATTTGACGCCAAGGCGGTCGCCCCCGTGCTGAACGAGTTATCACGGCTGGTCGATGCCAAAGAAATGGCAGCCGCAATCAATGCCACACGATCCCAGTTCGATTTACTGGTTACGGATGGAGTTCTCAAACCAGACTTGGAAACAACAAGCATCAAAGCTGTCTGGAGCCCATCGCACGGCCAAGAGTTTCTCGACAGTGTTTTAGTTGGCGCTCAACAGTTACGGCAGGCACAACACGGTTGGGAGCATATCTCAAAATCCGCTCAGCGCCTCAAAACCGGTCCAGGCGAAATCATCAAGGCCATTCAAGACGGTCGGATCACCCGCGTTGGCAACAGAATGGGATCGGAGGGCTACGCCGCCATCCACGTGTACTATGACGACGTTGCCGCCGTTTTGCGCCCAGATCCACCCGACGCAAAGAATGTCGAGGTGTTTGCCAAATCAGTGGGGATCAACCAACCTTCCAATCTGACACGGTTGATCAACGACGGCCACGTTCAGACTACCACCATGCAGAACCCGATAACCAAGGCAAAGCAGCTGTACTTCACACCGGATGACGAGATCGCCTTCCACGTGCGCTTCCTAACCCCAAAAACACTCGCCAAGGTGTTCGGGCAGTCCTGGCAGAAGCTGACAGGCCAACTTCGCGCTGCCTCGGTCAAACCCTTTTCTCCAGAAGGTCAATGCTATGGCAACGTATATCTCAGATCAGATGCGGAAAGAGTCCTTAGTTAAAGCTCTGAACAATTGGAACAAAAAACGGCGCAGGAATAATCCTGCGCCGTTTCTTTTTGTTGGAATGTCTCGTCATCTCAGCGATCCGGAAGACCTATGGTGTGAATTCTGGAAAAGCTATGAGGTAACTGACATCTTTAAGGCCTAAGCCCTTAACCACACTTAGAATGCCCACAACTGCGGCAGGTCATACAGCCCTCAACCATCTGCATGTCAAACTGACCGCAGCTTGGGCAGGCTTTGCCACGCGGCGTGCCTAAGTTCACGACCTCGGCAGTTGGGTCAGATTTCAGCCCCATGCCTTCGCCTTCGATAAATCCTGTGTTGATCATATGGGTTTCAATCACGCCACCAATCGCCGCCAGGATCGACGGGATGTATTTGCCCTGCACCCAGGCGCCGCCACGTGGATCAAACACCGCCTTTAGCTCTTCGACCACAAAGGACACATCACCACCACGACGGAACACCGCCGAAATCATCCGGGTCAGTGCCAGCGTCCAGGCGTAGTGCTCCATATTCTTGGAATTGATGAAGACCTCAAATGGGCGACGATGGCCGTTCAACAGGATATCGTTGATGGTCAGGTAAATCGCGTGCTCGGAATCCGGCCATTTCAGCTTGTAGGTATGCCCCTCCAGGCTTTGCGGGCGGTCCAGCGGCTCCGACATGTAGACGACCTCGGCGCCATTGCTGACATGCGGCGCATCAGCGGTTTCACCCGGCGCCTTGTCCGAGTCTTCCGACACGGTCAGAACCGAGCCGGTCACATCATTGGGACGATAGGTGGTGCAGCCTTTACAGCCCTGATCCCAGGCCTGCATGTAGACCTCTTTGAATTCATCGAACGAAATGTCTTCGGGGCAGTTGATAGTCTTGGAAATCGAGCTGTCGATCCACTTCTGCGCAGCGGCCTGCATCTTGACGTGATCGGCCGGGGCCAGTGTCTGAGCGTTGACAAAATAGCCCGGCAGCTTGGCATCCGCGCCATATTTCTCACGGTACATCTGCACCGCGTAATCCACCACTTCCTCTTCGGTGCGGCTGCCGTCCTTTTGCAGAACTTTGCGGGTATAGGCGTAGGCAAACACTGGTTCGATGCCCGAGGACACATTGCCTGCGTACAATGAAATGGTGCCGGTAGGCGCGATCGAGGTCAGCAACGCGTTGCGGATACCGTGCTCACGGATAGCCTCACGCACATCGTCGTCCATGTTCATCATGTTGCCCGACGATAGATACGCCTCGGCATCAAACAACGGAAACGGGCCTTTTTCCTTGGCCAAATCCACTGACGCCAGATAGGCGGCGCGGGCGATCGCTTTGAACCAAGCTTCGGTCTGACGCGCCGCCTCGTCTGACCCATAGCGCAGGCCCAGCATCAGCAATGCATCAGCCAGACCGGTCACACCCAGTCCAATCCGACGCTTGGCTTGTGCCTCCGCCTGCTGTTCCGGCAGCGGGAATTTTGACGCATCCACCACATTGTCCATCATCCGGACCGCGGTGGTGACCAGATCCTGCATGACACTTTCGTCCATGGCAGCATCGCTTTCAAACGGATTAGCAACCAGACGTGCCAAATTGATCGAGCCCAGCAGGCAAGCCCCATAGGGTGGCAACGGCTGCTCACCACAGGGATTGGTCGCCGCGATCTGTTCCACATACGACAGGTTGTTGGCTTTGTTGATCCGGTCGATGAAAATCACACCCGGTTCGGCATAGTCATAGGTCGCCTGCATGATCTTGTTCCACAGATCACGGGCCTGCACAGTTTGATAAACCTTGTCACCAAACTTCAACTCAAACGAACCGTCGGCCTTGACCGCATCCATGAAATCATCAGTGATCAACACCGACATATTGAACATACGCAGGCGTGCCGAGTCGGATTTGGCGGTGATGAAGTCTTCGATATCCGGGTGATCGCAGCGCATAGTGGCCATCATCGCCCCACGACGCGATCCCGCCGACATGATGGTGCGGCACATGGCATCCCAAACATCCATGAACGACAGCGGGCCAGAGGCATCCGCAGCCACGCCTTTGACATCGGCGCCACGAGGACGAATGGTCGAGAAATCGTAGCCGATGCCCCCACCCTGCTGCATGGTCAGCGCCGCCTCTTTGAGCATATCAAAAATGCCGGCCATGCTGTCGGGAACTGTGCCCATCACGAAACAGTTGAACAGCGTCACTTGACGCGCGGTGCCCGCCCCCGCAGTGATCCGTCCAGCTGGCAGATATTTGAAATCGTCCAACGCACTGTAGAACTTGTCTTCCCAAGCATCAGGCTGCTTTTCCACCCGCGCCAGATCGCGCGCGATTCGCCGCCAGCTGTCTTCAACGGTTGCATCAATTGGGGTGCCATCCGCTTGCTTAAAGCGGTATTTCATATCCCAAATTTGCTCGGCGATGGGGGCAGCAAAGCGGCTCATAATGTTGGTTTCCTTGAATCGAGAGGCGTCGTGACTAGAAGCCTCGATACTTAGGTGTGAAGAATTCCTCAACGATGAACTTACGTTATCCCGTGTTTTTTTTGAGAGTGTACCACAATACCTTGTTTCCGAACAGACTTGAGATACAATATAAGGTCTTAGCTCTGGACGACTCTGTGGAGAACTTGTGGGTAACTGTAGTGCAAGACTACACATTCAGAGTTTTGATTTTTTGTTCCGCTATAGATCTAATAAAATCGCCAGCGGCCTTAGAACCACTTTGAGATAGCCATTAAAATTTGATTTGGTGAAAACTCAAGAAAATACAGAACCAACGAGAATACTACGACGCAGAGTAGAGGGCTCAGATAGTGCAAGATAGCGATTGAAAGAACGCTTCTCCAGTCGCCGCTCACACTTAGTGAGCTACGAAGCCCCTGCGCATTTAGAGTTACTACGTCTCGCTTTTTCTTTTGTTCGTCTTCCATAGACGGTTTCCTTGAATCATGAGGCGTCGTGAGTGGTAACATCGATACGACACGCGTCTTGTAACCCTCAACGATGAACTTGCGTCATCCTGTGTTTTTTTTGAGAAAGTACCACAATACCTTGTTTCCGAATACACCTGGGATACAATATAAGGTCTTAACTCTGGACGACTCTGTGGACTACCGGTGGATAACTTTGTGAACTTGATCAAGCTGTCGGTAGGCAGCGAAAGTGTTGAAACGCTGATGGCCTGGCAAGAATCGCGCCGCGCTCAATCCAGCGATGGATTGGCGCGTCATGTGACCCGCATGTGGCCCAAGCGCGAACCCGAAATTATCGCTGGAGGATCAATCTATTGGGTGATCAAAGGCAGTATCCAATGCCGCCAGCGTATCCTGCGCTTTGACGAAGTAATCGGCGAAGACGGCATCCGCCGCTGTGCCTTTGTGCTGGACCCGCAGGTCGTTCGAACCCAAGCCGCCCTTCGGCGCCCATTCCAGGGTTGGCGTTATCTCAAACCTACGGACAGCCCGCCCGACCTGCGTGAGGGCCAATCACAACAGGACACCCTGCCGCCTGAATTGAATCAGGCATTGGCGGAAATCGGAGTGCTTTGACGAGCAATGCTCAAAGCTCCCCAGGAAGACGATCAAAAGAGTTGTTTAGTGACTAAGCCTATTGCCGACACAATTGCCGAACTGAAGGATCTGTTACATCAGATATTTGCTCAGCTGGACATTGAAGACGGGCAAGACGGTGCATTCATAATCGGGCCAGCGCCATCAAATCCACAGCTCAAATCTTGGCAACCTGCGCATCCATGCATTTTCTACGTCGGCCTCACTGCCAAAGGTCTCGAAGCCGCCGAAGCGGAGAGCGAACGTTACATTCCAGAGCCCTACAAAGAGTTCCTCCGCCAGACAAACGGTGGTTTTTTATTGGGTGTTTCACTGCATGGAACAATTGGTGGATTTGTCGATAGATCCGGCATCGGAATTGGCCAGCCTGTCAGCCTTCTCTATCAAAATGCCCTCGAACGTCCCTATTACATACCAACCGGCCATCTGGGAATTGGAGTTATTAATGGCGATTGGTATTCACAGGGACATCTCTATTTGACATCAACAGGCGAAGTAGAGCTGTACCATTCCCATTCTCCTTAATCGGTACGCGATGGAACACACTACAAGACTTCTTAGCCGAAGAGATAAAGCGCCGGTTATCCTTTTACGATGATCAAGGTGCACGAATAGACGGTGTGAAATTGCTACCAGGCGATACCGAGAACTGGGAACAGTTGTCTAAGGAAATCAAAGAAAAAATGCGGGCAAAAAACAGTTGGTTTCAGCGCGCATTCAAAAAGCTAAGATAGGCGTTTACAGCCAGGGCAAGTCAACGCCCTGACCAACAGTCCCACTCATATCTATCAGGCCTCACCACGCAGCAGCGCCAACAGCTGCTTCAGTGTCTCTTTTTCCTCACCTGAAACAGCCGCAACCCGACTGCGCCACAGCGTGGCCTGAGATTTCAACACCGGGCCGTCACTCAGGATCTTGAGGTGGTTGGCACGCAGGGTTTCCCCGGTTGAGGTAATATCAGCCACCATCTCGGCGGTTTCGTTCTTGACCGTGCCTTCGGTTGCACCCTGGCTATCCACCAGCTGATAATCCGCAACCCCACCGTCCGTCAGGAACTCTCGCACCAGCCGGTGATACTTGGTGGCAATCCGCATGCGGTGCCCATGGCGGGCACGAAAGGCTGTCGCCACAGCGTCCAGATCATCGACGCTGTCCACATCAATCCAGCACTGCGGCACCGCCAGGATCAGATCCGCCTGACCAAAACCCATCGCCTCGACCTGCTCAACCTGCTGTTCCCAACGCGGCAGTTTCTCGTGCACCAGATCGGTGCCGGTCACACCCAGATGGATACGCCCAGCCGCTAATTCACGTGGGATCTCTCCAGCAGACAACAGGACAAGTTCAACCCCATCCACGCCATCAACCCGGCCGGCATATTCTCGGTCAGACCCGGTGCGCGACAGTGAAACTCCGCGCTTGTCAAACCAGTTAAAGGTCTTCTCCATCAGCCGCCCCTTGGACGGCACTCCCAGCTTCAGGCTCATGATTGGGACTCCTCAAGCATCAGCATCAGGTCGGGGCGCAACACGCCACCTACGGCTGGGATTTCAGTCCCCTGCCCCAACTGCCGGGTCAGCGCATCATAGCGCCCGCCACCGGCAATCGGCGGCAAGTCAGGACGCGCTTCGGCGTAAAAGCCAAAGACAAACCCGTCATAGTATTCCATCGATGTGCGGCCGTAAGAGGCTTCAAAATCGAGGTCATCAACTGAAACTCCACGCGCCGTCAGCGCCGCTGCACGGGCTTCCAACCGTTTCAGCGCCGGAAGAATTGCTGGCAGATCAACCGCAATGTCACGCATCTGTTCCAAAGCAAAGGGCACCGTTTCTCGCACCGCCATCAGGGCTTCCAATGCCAACAATTCCTTCTCGACAATGGGGGCCAAGGCCGCATCTTCACGCAATGCTTCGATCCGCTCATCAATCTCGGCACGGCTGCGCTTACCGATTTCAACGGCTGAGCCGGTCAGCACACCATCTGCCGACAACAAAGCCTGCCGTGACGCAGGCACCGCTGTCCGATGCGCGTATCGATCCAACAAGGCGCGGAACCGCTTGGGCCGCCAGATATGACGCATCAACGCTGCCTTGCGCCGATCCGAGGTATTCAAACCCTGCACCGCCGCCATCAAGATACCAATGTCCCCTGTCGCCGCCCGCAGGTTCAGATCCCGAACCTGCAGCGCAAACAAGGCAAACACTTCGGCATCCGCTGCGGCAGGGTTGTCGCGATCAAAAACCTCGTATCCGACTTGCACATATTCGTTGGATCGGTCCGGGTCCATTTCCTGACGCCGGAACACTTCGCCCGAATAGGTATAGCGCGCAGGCTCGGCCCCATCACGCATATGCATCTGCACCACCGGCACCGTGAAGTCTGGGCGCAGCATCTGCTCGCCACGCAGCGCATCTGTGGTGACATAGGCACGGGCACGGATGTCTTCTCCATACAAGTCCAACAAGGTGCCAGCCGGTTGCAGCAGTGGCGGGTCAACAACTCGGCCACCAGCCGCCTCAAACCCCATCCGCAGCCGGGCTGCGCGGGTCTGAATATCAGAACGGTTTGGCATCACTGATCCTGCCCATCCAGAATTTCACGCACCTTGGCTACCAGTTGGTCACGCGGCACCTCAAACTGGCTGGGACGTTCTTTCCACTCTTCCAACGTTGCGCTCTCGGCAATCTTGGCGCCCAGGATCAGATCCTTGATCTGCACCATGCCTTTTTCCTTCTCGTCCCCGCCTTCAATCACAGCAATCGGAGAGTTCCGCTTGTCCGCATATTTCAGCTGATTGCCAAAATTCTTGGGGTTGCCCAGATAAACCTCGGCCCGGATGCCCGCATTGCGCAGCTCGGCCACCATCGCCTGATAATCCGCCATGCGCTTCTTATCCATAACAGTGATCACAACCGGCCCCTTAGGATCGGCGGTAATTCGACCCTTCTCGCGAAGCGCCGCCAGTAGTCGGTCGACACCAATGGATAGGCCTGTGGCAGGCACTTCCTGCCCAGTAAAGCGTTTGACCAAGTCGTCATAACGACCACCACCCGCAACTGACCCAAACTGACGTTTACGGCCCTTGTTGTCGAGGATTTCAAAGGTCAGTTCGGCCTCGTAGACCGGGCCGGTGTAATAGCCCAGGCCACGTACCACCGAAGGATCGATCTCAATCCGGTCCGACCCATAACCTCCCGCTGCCAGCAATTCGCCGATCTGTTCCAGCTCGGCAATGCCTTCGGCACCCACCTTGCTGTCACCAACTGCAGCGCGCAGATTGTCCAGCGTGCCAGCCGCATCCGCAGCCTTGGAGGTCAAGAAAGCAAGAACTGGTTCGGCCTGTTCATCAGACAGTTCAACGCCATCGATATACGCACCCGAAGCATCCAGCCGCCCTTTGGTCAGCAACTGGCGCACACCAGCCTCACCCACCTTGTCGAACTTATCGATGGTCCGCAGCACGTCGTCGCGTTTGGGATCATCAGCAGCAAGGCCCATAGCCTCAAGCACGCCATTCAGAACCTTGCGGTTGTTGACCCGCACCAGATAATCACCGCGCGGAATTCCAACAGTTTCCAGCACGTCAGACAGCATCATGCAAATCTCGGCATCAGCCGCCATCGACGCAGTGCCAACGGTATCCGCATCACACTGATAAAACTGGCGATAACGCCCGGGTCCCGGCTTCTCGTTGCGCCAGACCGGCCCCATCGCAAAACGACGATAAGGTGTCGGCAGGTCATTGCGGTGCTGCGCATAAACCCGCGCCAACGGCGCGGTCAGGTCATAGCGCAGCGCCATCCAGTCGCCGTTGTCCTTTTCGTCAAATTCCTGCCAAGCAAACACGCCTTCATTGGGGCGATCCACATCCGGCAAAAACTTGCCCAGCGCCTCAACCGTTTCCACGGCTGCACTTTCCAGCGCTTCAAACCCATAGCGATGATAGACCCCGGCAATCGCATGCAGCATCTCGGTGCGCTGAGTAACTTCAGCTCCGAAATAGTCACGGAAACCCTTTGGCGTCTGGGCCTTGGGGCGTGGGGCTTTCTTTTGCTTAGCCATGGATCGTGGTCCCTTTGGGAGTGTTGTCGCCCGGCGGTCTAGCCGATGCATGTAACAGGAGCAAGGTATTGGCCACGCCCAACCGTTGCCCTACCGACATTTCCCGCCTATGACACCACCACCATCCGCAGGAGAGCCCCATGCAAAATCTCGAAGAACAAATCGCCCATCTGACCCGCACGGTCGAGGACATGAGCGATGTGGTGGCCAAGCAACAAACCGAAATCGCTACCCTGACCCGCCGCGTACAGATGCTCATGCAACGCGAGGCAGGCCGTGATCAGGACGCAGGCGGCAGCGCCACCTTTGGCAACGAACGCCCCCCGCATTATTGATCCACCGCATACTGACAGCTCCGGTGTTCATTTACAGGCACAGCCGCTAAGCTCTTTCCATATTGTTTAGGAATTTGGGCAGGCCCATGACACGCTGTATTATGCTGGACGTCGACGGTGTCATCGTGACCGGGCGTCCGCAAGACGGACAATACTGGAGCACCGATCTTGAGGCCGACCTTGGCATTTCAATGCAAGACCTGTCGCAGGTGCTTTTTGCCCCACACTGGCACGCCATCGTCACTGGCCAGCAAGACCTGATCGAAACACTTGAACAATGCCTGCCCCTGATCTCTCAAACCCTGACCGCTACTGACCTGATGTCCTACTGGTTCTCAATGGATGCGTGTCTTGATCAGCAGCTGCTCTCTAATGTCGCGCGGCTCAGATCCCAAGGCACCCCAGTCTATCTTGCCACCAACCAAGATCACCACCGCGCACGATACTTGATGAACCAACTCGGCCTGCGCCAGCATGTGGATGGCATGATCTACTCGGCCCAGATCGGTGCCAAGAAACCAGACCCGGCGTTTTACAGGGCTGCTGAACAGATCACCGGCCATGCGCCACAAAACATGGTCCTGATCGACGATACTCCCGACAATGTCGACGCAGCGATCAACGCAGGGTGGAAAGCCGTACACTGGACTGCAGGGTGCAGCCTGTTAGATTTGCTTGAAGCCTAGAAGGCACTGGACGCTCTACGACGTAACCACTGTACCACCGTTGCGTCGGCCCCGTTCAGCGGGAAGGCTAGAGGTGGCATACCCCGTTCGTCAAAACTCCTGCTTCACCGGCAGCCCATCATTCAGCTCTATCCAAGGCATCTGGTGGGACACAAAAACGTGCCCCGTCGGCTTAGCAACCCCGGGGTCATCTAAAGTTGGTGCCAAAACCCCGACCTGACCCGGCCAACCTTTTTCTGCGACATAAGTCAAGGACGTGCCGCAATCGCTACAAAACCCCCGCTCAACTCCCGGTGACGTTTCACAGGTCTTGATATGCCCCTTTGTCACGTTGAAGTTATCGGTTTTGAGACCAATCCAAGTGGTAAATCCGGCGCCGGTTGCACGCTGGCATGATCTACAGTGACAATGGGATGACCAGTCCGGGTCGCCTCTGAGTTCAAAGCGGATAGCCCCGCACAGGCATCCACCTCTATGATTGTCCGCCATGATGATTTTTCCCTACAACCCCTGCAATAGGAGTGTAGCACACCGAAACTACTCTTCAAATAAACACACGCCAAGCCCCCAGCCTAGGCTAGCCACATCCCTTTGAACTTTCCGGTATTGGTGAACTCACCTCAAACGCGTAGTCTAGTCGAAATTATCTGCTGTTTGAGGGCGTATTGCAAAGACTGATTATTACTGGAGCAAACGGAGCTGGAAAAAGTCACCTTGCAGTGAGGCTGGCAAAACTGCGGCCCGATGTCCCCATCATCTCGTTCGATGCGATTAAGCTCCAGACAGGATGGCAACAGCGACCTCGGTCAGAAGTCATTTCAGCGTTAGACAAGAAACTAAAGCGCAAGACTTGGATTTTAGAAGGCGGTCCCAGCCTTTTGCCACACGCCATCGCCAAGGCAGATGGACTGGTCTGGCTGGATCCTCCTGAGCTGGTCAGAGCCTGGCGACTAGCCGCACGGCCATGGCGGTTCCTCGGCAGAACGCGACCAGAGTTGCCGTCGGGAAACATTGACTGGCCAATACAACAATATCGGTTTGCGCTGCGCAGCCTAAGACAAAGATCCAGATTTCGATCTGAGATCAGCGACGTTTTTCGCAGATGTGATCACCTTGAGAAATGGTACTGTCGAGACTCCTCCTAGCAAACACGCAATCTATTTGAATTTTCCACCGTGAACCTTGATATTCTGAGCAATCACAAAAGGTAAAATAAGCCGACAGAAAGCCAGATTTGCCAAAAATACAAAAAGAGCACCGGCCAGCAACACCTTCTGTACAAAGATGTCGTTCAAAGGTGGGAAATCTGGCAGGAAAGAAACCAATCCAATTTCAACAGCCGCACCGACAACAAATGCATATACAGCTGCGACGACAGAGACGATCCAGTAGTCAGTAGAGTTCAAATTCTGCCCGCCTTGCTTTGCATATAACTGCGCAGAAAGTACAACTGACAACATAAAGGCCAAGGAGGAATTGGGGAGGCTGATATTGAAATCCAACGTGGCCTTAACCACAATTATCACAACATATATTGCTGGAAAAACAGCAGCAAATTTCTTCAAATACTCTTTCACTTCTAGTCCCTTCTATCGTGGTCGGGGTTTACTGCCCCGACCCAGCACCAGATCAAGTCCGGACTTTCTAAAGGCTTATGACCTCATTTCAAACATAACATCCGTTCGCAGCGCGTATTTTACACCCGACACAACTGGATCGCCTCGATGTGACAATGGGTGATGGAAAAACAAGACCTTGCCTACAGATGGCTGAATTGTGAAATCAGAAAAGTGAAAAGGTGAGAATATATCAGCAAAGCTGGTTCCACCTCCTACGTATCCTTCATTGAGGTAAATCATCATTGTAAAGCGGCTCACAGAACCATCCGGGCTGCGGTATTCGCCGTCTTGGTGCCAGTCAAAGAACTGTCCTGGATAATAGCGGTATAGCCGGAACCGCTCATTCAATCCAACCGCCACCGCCTCCTTGAAAGGACTTGCGAAGGAGCCTCTTGCCTTTAGCCACAAAGTATCTGCAAGCGTTGGGTCATCAAAAATCACCCGATCATTATTCCGAATGTCCGGAACTGTCTCAGCACCACGTTCAGTGCTGATTTTTGCCTTTTCAAACCCGCGATTATGGGCTCTGGCAATCATATCTTTGCAGAATTCTGCAGATACGAATTCAACCGTCTCAAAAATACGGCCATGTAGTACTTCTGGAATGTTCACTTTATCTACTCCGGAATGACACAGTACGAAAGATCGTCAAAGTCATGCCAGAGGCATTAATGGTGCCGCCCCCGCAGAAGGGAGTGATGGCAATAAGGTTTGTGCATGCGCGTTTTCATAATGCCATCGCTAGCCGTCTGCGGATCTTCTGTCAATCTTTGCGGAAAACCTAGATTTCCTCAACATCCTCAACCCCATCCAGGCTTTTGATCGCGCCCTTGATCTGCGGATTGATGGGGAAATACTGCCCCAGATCCAGTTCCACATCCCCCGGCAGGCCCGCATCGCGTAGGTACATCAGCACCTCTCCCCGGCTGGCATTCTTGGCGGCGGCCCTGGCCTCTTCCAGCACGGTGGCAACGGTCGCCACTGCGGCGGGTTCGGTCACATACACCCGCAGGCTGCTGTTGCCAGCATCGGCCACAGCGGCATCAATGGGACCAACGGATCGTGCCAGCAGTTTCAGCTGATCAGCTTCCACCGTCGCCTCGGCGGTCAGCACCACCTTGCCACCGGTCACCAGATGTTCGCGGCTTTTCTCTAGCGCCTCAGAGAACAGCGTGATCTCAAACCCGCCGGTGGTGTCGGATAGTTGGGCAAAGGCAAACCGGTTCCCGCGCGCCGATTTCCGTTCCTGACATCCGGCGACAACGCCGGCCATCTTGGCCAGAAACGGCCCACGCTTGGCCTTTTCCAGAACCTCATCCAGCGTCATCACACCCTTGCGCTTCAGCGCCGGCATATAGTCGTCCAATGGGTGGCCGGACAGGTAGAACCCAATCGCCTTAAATTCTTCGCTCAACCGTTCGGCTGGCAACCAGTCCGGTGTACCAGACATGCGTGGCTCGGGCAGATCCTCGCCCGCATCGCCAAACAGCGACACCTGGTTCGAGTTCTTCTGCTCATGGATCGCATTCGAGTAGCTGACCAAGGGCTCCAGGCTGTCAAACACCCGGCGGCGGTTGGGATCCAGCTGGTCAAAGGCCCCAGCCCGCGCCAGCATTTCCAACGGCCGCTTGCCCACCTTCTTCAAATCCACCCGGCGGGCAAAATCATACAAAGTCGCAAAGGGCCGGTCATCGCCATCAGCGCGGCGCGCATCGGTGACCAGCTTCATCGCCTCAACGCCGACGTTCTTCAGCGCGCCCAGCGCATAGATCAATTCGCCATTGATCACGTTGAACATCGCCTCAGAGCGGTTCACGCAGGGCGGAATATAGGGCAGACCCAGCCCCTTTTTTACCTCTTCGAAAAACACCGCCAGCTTGTCGGTCAGATGAATATCGCAGTTCATCACCCCGCCCATGAACTCAACCGGGTGGTTCGCTTTCAACCAGCCGGTCTGGTAAGACACCACCGCATAGGCCGCCGCGTGGGATTTGTTGAAGCCGTAGTTGGCGAATTTCTCCAACAGATCGAAAACTTCCGAGGCCTTTTTGGGTGGAACCCCGTTTGCAGCCGCGCCTTTTTCGAACTTGGGGCGTTCGGCGTCCATCGCCTCTTTGATCTTCTTACCCATCGCCCGGCGCAACAGGTCAGCGCCGCCAAGGCTGTAACCCGCCATCACCTGGGCAATCTGCATCACCTGTTCCTGATAGATGATGATGCCCTGGGTTTCGGCCAGCAGATGGTCGATCAATGGGTGTACCGAGGTGATCTCTTTCACCCCGTTCTTGACCTCACAATAGGTCGGGATGTTCTCCATCGGGCCGGGACGATACAGCGCCACCAGCGCCACGATATCCTCGATACAGTTGGGTTTCATCCGTTTCAGCGCGTCCATCATGCCGCTGGATTCCACCTGGAACACCGCCACCGTTTTGGCGGCTGCATACAGCTTGTAGGTGGGGATATCGTCCAGTGGGATGGCGTTGATCTCGTTCACCGCCCCTTCGGGTGGGTCATAGAGCTGGGTGCCATCCGCAGCGATATGCAGATCGCGCCCCTCGCCCTTGATCAAGTCCACCGCGCTTTGGATCACGGTCAGGGTCTTCAGACCCAAGAAGTCGAACTTGACCAACCCCGCCTGTTCCACCCATTTCATGTTGAACTGGGTGGCGGGCATATCGGACCGTGGATCTCGGTACAATGGCACCAGCGCATCCAGCGGTCGGTCGCCAATCACCACCCCCGCCGCGTGGGTACCGGCCGAACGCAACAGCCCCTCGACCTGCATGCCGTATTTCAGCAGCCGGTCCACAACCTCTTCGTTCTTTGCCTCTTCACGCAGGCGCGGCTCTTCCTTCAGGCTGTCCACAATGGACATCGGCTTGACGCCCTCAACCGGGATCAGTTTCGACAACCGGTCCACCTGGCCATAGGGCATCTGCAGCACCCGCCCCATGTCGCGCACCGCCGCCTTGGACAACAGCGCACCAAAGGTGATGATCTGCCCCACCTTGTCGCGGCCATATTTCTCTTGCACGTATTTGATCACCTCTTCGCGGCGATCCATGCAAAAGTCGATGTCGAAGTCGGGCATCGACACCCGTTCCGGGTTCAAAAAGCGTTCGAACAGCAGCGAATAGCGCAGCGGATCAAGGTCGGTAATCGTCAGCGCATAGGCCACCAGTGACCCCGCACCCGAGCCCCGCCCCGGCCCAACCGGAATATTGTGGTCCTTGGCCCACTCTATAAAGTCGGCAACGATCAGGAAGTAACCGGGAAATCCCATGCCTTCGATAATGCCCAACTCAAAATCAAGCCGTTCCTGATACTCCTCCAAGCTCACCGCGTGCGGGATTACCGCCAGTCGCTTTTGCAGGCCAACGTTAGCGATGCGGCGTAGTTCGGCCACCTCGTCATCAGCAAACTTGGGCAGGATCGGATCGCGCAAATACGCCTTGAAGGCACAGCGTTTGGCAATCTCTACCGTATTTTCAATCGCCTCGGGCAGATCGGCAAAAAGCGTGACCATTTCTTCTTGGCTCTTGAAGTAATGCTGCGCGGTCAACCGCCGCCGACCTTCGATCTGGTCGACATAGGCACCCTCGGCGATGCAGATCATCGCATCATGCGCTTCGTACATCTCGGTATTGGGGAAATAGACGTCATTGGTCGCGACCAGCGGCAGGTCCATCGCATAGGCCATTTCCACATGGCCGCGCTCTGTCAGTTTCTCCGCCTCAGGCTGGCCACCCTCCCCCGGATGGCGCTGCAGTTCCACATACAGCCGGTCCGGGAAAATCGCCTTTAGCCGATCCATCAGCTCCTGCGCCGCAGGACGTTGCCCCATCTGCAACAACTGCCCCACAGGGCCGTTTGGACCACCCGTCAGACAGATGAGACCACCGGAGTTAACCTCCAGTTCCTCCAGCGTCACATAGGGCAGCTCGCTCCCTTGCCGCATATACAGGCAAGAGTTCAGCTTCATAAGATGCTCGTAACCCGCCTCGTTCTGCGCCAAGAACACCATGGACGCGGGCGGTCTGGGCCGCTCACCCGGTGCCGGTTCGGCAAACCGTAGATCCACCTGACAGCCGACAATCGGCTGCACCCCCGCGCCGCTGGCCGAAACGGAAAACTCAAGCGCTGAGAATAGGTTGTTACTGTCCGTCACCGCAATCGCGGGCATATCGTGCTTTTTGCACAAATCAGGCAACTTTTTCAGCCGCAACGCCCCCTCTAGCAGAGAGTATTCGGTGTGGGTGCGCAGGTGAATGAATCGAGGAGAGCTGGTCATAACGGCAAACTAGCCCAATGCGACTGCACAGTGAAAGCTGATTATCTGAGTCGCATTGTCCACGTTTTTAACAGAATATCCCCGATGATTGTTCCGGTTTTCTTGAAAGTGTTATATCACCCTCAAGGAGAAGAAACGCATTAACCCCATGTAATCAAAAGGGAACAAAGCAAAAACTGGACTATTTAACACACCAATTCACCTAGTATTACTGCAGCGCAGAGTACCTTTTCCTTGCCATACTAAGGATCTGCTTCCTACGCTGAGTACAGCAAGCGACACGCCCGCCATTTCTTCTACGTCGCATCGAAGGATGGCAATTCGGCAAAACAATGTAACGCGACGGGTTTCAACAATGACAATCACCTTTCACTTAAACGGTGAGGAGGTAACGCTGCCGGACGCTGAGCCGACAGTGACGCTGTTGGATTGGCTTCGTGAAGAGCGCCACCTTACAGGAACCAAAGAAGGCTGCAACGAAGGCGATTGCGGCGCCTGTACAGTTATGGTGACGGATCCCAACGGCTCCAAATCCCTCAACTCCTGCATCCTGTTCCTGCCACAGCTAAACGGAAAATCCGTGCGCACCGTCGAAGGTGTCGCCAGCGAGACTGGTGAGCTGCATCCGGTGCAGCAAGAAATGATCACCCACCACGGCTCACAGTGTGGATTCTGCACTCCGGGATTTGTGATGTCGATGGTCACCGCACACAAGAACGGCGCTACCGATCACGACGATCAACTGGCCGGCAACCTGTGCCGCTGCACCGGCTATGCCCCCATCATCCGCGCCGCCGAAGCGGTTGAGGAACAGCCAGTTCCCGTCTGGATCAAGAAAGAAGGCACCGAGCTCCCCGCCCCAGCCGACGCCGGTGAATTTTCGCCGCGCTCATCCGATGAGCTGGCCAAAGTCTATGCCGACAACCCAGATGCCGTTCTGGTCGCTGGTGCTACCGATGTGGGCCTTTGGGTCACCAAGGGCATGCGCCAGCTGGATCCTGTGATCTTCCTCGAAGGCTGCGCTGATCTGAAACAGGTTGAGGTCACCGACACCCATGTCCGTTTGGGTGCCATGGTCGATATGAATGCCATGCGCGATGTCATGGAACCCCTGCACCCGTCTTATGGTGAAATGATCCGCCGTTATGCCTCGATGCCGGTCCGCAACGCTGCCACGGTTGGTGGCAACATCGCCAATGGCTCCCCCATCGGGGATAACCCTCCGGCGCTGATTGCCCTAGGCGCCACCTTGCACCTGCGCAAAGGTGACAGCCGCCGCGACATCGCACTCGAAGACTTCTTTATCGAATACGGCAAGCAAGACCGCCAAGTTGGCGAATTTGTCGAGGCTGTCAGCTTCCCGCGTCAGGACGACACGCTGCGCGTCTACAAGATCTCCAAACGGTTTGATCAGGACATCTCTGCCGTACTCGGCGCGTTCAACGTTACTGTCGACAAGGACACCGTTTCCTCGGCCCGCATCGCATTTGGCGGCATGGCCGGTACACCGCATCGCGCCACCCACGTGGAAAACGCCCTGATCGGCCAGCCCTGGACCGAAGAGACCATTGCAAACGCCATGACAGAGTTTGGCACGGACTACACTCCAATGACCGACATGCGCGCCTCGGCTGACTACCGCTTGCAAAGCGCCAGCAACCTGCTGGCCCGATATTTTGCCGAGATGAATGGCGAAACGACCTCGGTTCTGGAGGTGGCGCTATGAACGACCTGAGCAACAAAGGCCCCGTCGCCAAGCCCCTGCCCCATGACGCCGCGCTGCTGCATGTGACCGGCAAGGCCCGATATATCGACGACATCCCAATGCCCGTCGATTGCCTGCACCTGGCTTTTGGCACCTCTCCCATCGCCAAGGGCCGGATCCAATCGATGGATCTGTCCGAGGTCAAGGTCAGCAAAGGCGTGGTCGCAGTATTGGTCGCCGACGATCTGCCCTTTACCAACGATGTTTCACCGTCGATCCACGACGAACCGCTGCTGTCTGACGGCACCGTCAATCATGTCGGTCAGCCTGTGTTTCTGGTGGTTGCCACCAGCCACAACCTCGCCCGTGCTGCGGCCAAAAAGGGTAAGATCGACTACACCGAAGAAACCCCGATCCTGACCATGGACGAAGCGATGGCTGCCAACAGCCGGTTCGAAGACGGCCCGCGCATCTACACCAAGGGTGATCCCGCTGCCGCCATTGATGCCGCCCCGCGTAGTGTCGAAGGCACCTTTGAAATCGGCGGCCAAGAGCACTTTTACCTCGAAGGTCAGGCCGCGCTGGCACTGCCACAAGAAGGCGGCGACATGCTGGTGTCCAGCTCAACCCAGCACCCCACCGAAATCCAACACAAGGTGGCCGAGGCCATTGGTCTGCCAATGCATGCGGTCCGGGTTGAAACCCGCCGTATGGGTGGTGGCTTTGGCGGCAAGGAAAGCCAGGGCAACGCACTGGCCGTATCCTGTGCGATTGCTGCGCGCCAAACCGGCAAGCCCTGCAAGATGCGCTATGACCGCGATGATGACATGATCATCACCGGCAAACGGCACGAGTTCCGCATCACCTACCGCGCTGGTTTTGATATTGACGGCCAGCTGCTGGGGGTCGAATTCCATCACATGACCCGCTGCGGCTGGGCTCAGGATCTGTCACTGCCCGTGGCCGACCGCGCCATGCTGCACGCCGACAACGCCTATGCCATCCCGGCCATTCGCATTGAAAGCCACCGCTTGAAAACCAACACCCAAAGCGCCACCGCCTATCGCGGATTTGGCGGCCCACAGGGGATGGTTGGGATAGAGCGCGTGATGGATCACATTGCCCATGATCTGGGACTAGATCCGGTCGAGCTGCGCAAGCGCAACTACTATGACGCGCCAAACAACCGGGTCCGCGCTGACAACACCACGCCCTACGGCATGGAAGTCACCGATTTTGAGCTGCACGGTATGACCGAACAGCTGCTTGAAACCTCGGACTACGCTGCCCGCAAGGCTGAAATTGCCGAGTGGAACAAGGGCCAGACCCGGCTCAAGCGCGGCATCGCCTTCTCGCCGGTCAAGTTTGGCATCTCCTTCACCCTTACCCACCTCAATCAGGCGGGTGCGCTGGTGCACGTCTATCAGGATGGTTCGGTCCACTTGAACCACGGCGGCACCGAAATGGGTCAGGGTCTGTTCCAGAAAGTCGCCCAGGTTGCCGCCTCGCGCTTTGGTGTTGGCATGGACGTGATCAAGATCACCGCCACCGACACAGCCAAGGTGCCCAATACCTCCGCCACTGCTGCCTCGTCGGGGTCTGACCTGAACGGCATGGCAGTCAAAGCCGCATGCGACACCATCCGCGACCGCATGGCCGAGTTTTTGGCCGAACGTCACCAGTGCGATGCCAAGGCTGTTAAGTTCGAAGACGGTCAGGTCATCATCGGTGATGATGTGATGACCTTCGAGGACGCAGCCTCGCAATGTTACCAAGGCCGTATCAGCCTGTCGGCAACCGGGTTCTACAAGACACCCAAGGTTAAATGGGACCGGATCAAGGGCCAAGGGCGGCCATTTTTCTACTTCTCCTATGGCGCGGCCATTACCGAGGTAGTCGTGGACCAACTCACTGGTGAAAACCGTATTCTGCGCACCGATATCCTGCATGATGCCGGCGCCTCGCTGAACCCGGATCTGGATATCGGTCAGGTCGAAGGTGCCTATGTTCAGGGCTCCGGTTGGCTGACCACCGAGGAGCTGGTTTGGGACGACAAGGGCAGCCTGCGCACCCATGCGCCGTCGACCTATAAAATCCCGGCCTGTTCCGATCGCCCCGATGTGTTCAATGTGAACCTGTGGGATGGTCGCAACCCCGAGGATACGATCTATCGGTCCAAGGCGGTGGGCGAACCGCCCTTCAATCTGGGCATCTCGACCTTCCTTGCGCTTAGCAACGCGGTGTCGGCTTATGGCGACGCCTATCCGGCGCTGGATGCCCCGGCCACAGCCGAACAGGTTTTCACCACCATCCGGAGAGTTCGTGATGGGGTTTGACCTACAGGGTCTGAAATCCGCGGTGGCCGCCCACGGGCGTGTCACCCGGGTTGTCATCGCCGACATTCGCGGCTCCTCCCCTCGCGAAGTCGGTGCGGCGATGCTGGTCTGGTCTTCGGGCCAGTCCGGCACCATCGGCGGCGGTACTTTGGAATACGAGGCCGCCGAGACCGCCCGCGCGCAAACCAACGACCGGGTACTAAGCAAACACGCCCTTGGCCCCGATCTGGGCCAGTGTTGCGGCGGGGTCGTCTATTTACTGAGCGAAGTTTACGACGCCGAGGCCGTGGCTGCGCTAGATAACGAAATCATAACGCGTGCGGCCAAACCCGAACCTATGCCATTGGCCGTGAACCGGGTGCTGGCCAAGATGCGCAATCAGGGACAACGCCCCGAACCGCAGCTGGTTGATGGCTGGATGATCGAGCCGGTGCACAAGCCCGATACGCCCCTGTGGATCTGGGGTGCTGGCCACGTTGGCCGTGCCTTGGTCAATGTGCTGTCGCCGCTGCCCGATCTGGACATCACTTGGGTTGATACCGCACCGGATCGCTTCCCGGAGGATATCCCCGAAAGTGTCACTGTTGTTCCAGCGGCGGACCCTACTATTCTGGCGCCCCATGCACCTGAAAATGCTCAACATTTGGTTCTGACCTATTCCCATACGCTGGATCTGGCGCTATGCCACGCATTGTTAGAGCACAAATTTTCTTTTGCTGGTCTCATCGGCTCGGCCACCAAATGGGCGCGGTTCCGTTCGCGCCTGGCCGGGCTGGGACACAGCACCGGGCATATCGCCCGCATAACCTGCCCAATTGGCGATCCGTCATTGGGCAAACATCCGCAGATGATTGCGGTCGGCGTCGCAGCTGAAATCCTGCGAGCGGGCGCAAAGGAAGAGTTGAGGGAGGATCAACGCGCGTGACTGTTCCATTGCTAAGCCTGCAAGGGCTCACCAAGGCCTATCCCGGCGTCGTCGCCAATGACACGGTGTCGTTCGACATCGGTGTCGGCGAAGTACATGCCCTGTTGGGGGAAAACGGGGCTGGTAAATCGACCCTGGTGAAAATGATCTATGGGCTGGTGAAACCAGACAGCGGCCAGATGCTGCTGAACGGCGAACCCTTTGCCCCACCAGAACCCCGCATTGCCCGCGCCGATGGCATCGCCATGGTGTTCCAGCACTTCTCGCTGTTTGACGCGCTGAACGTGTCGGAAAACATCGCGTTGGGGATGGAGAATCCCCCCAAGATGGCCGATCTCGCCTCGCGTATTCGCGAAGTGTCGGAAAACTACGGCCTGCCGCTGGATCCGTATCGCACTGTTGGTGACCTGTCTGCCGGTGAACGCCAACGGGTCGAGATCATCCGCTGCCTGCTGCAGGATCCCAAGCTGTTGATCATGGACGAACCCACATCCGTGCTGACCCCGCAAGAGGTTGAGATCCTGTTCCAAACGCTGCAGAAACTGCGGTCCGAGGGCACCTCGATCCTGTATATCTCGCACAAACTGGAAGAGATCCGCACCCTGTGTGATCATGCCACCATCCTGCGACTGGGCAAAAACGTCGGTGAATGTACACCTGCTGAAACATCAGCCCGCGATATGGCTGAACTGATGGTTGGCTCCACCCTGCACACCCCTGAAAAATCAGGTCGTGAGTTTGGCGAAGTTGCGCTGGATATTTCCGGACTGTCGGTCCCGTCACCGTCTGAATTTGGCACCGCGTTGAAAAACGTGCACTTGAGCGTGCGCAAAGGCGAAGTGCTGGGCATTGGCGGCGTTGCTGGCAACGGTCAGGATGAATTGCTGAATGTGCTGTCGGGTGAAACCACCACCCA
Source organism: Parasedimentitalea nitratireducens (assembly GCF_057444295.1). Classification (NCBI taxonomy): domain Bacteria; kingdom Pseudomonadati; phylum Pseudomonadota; class Alphaproteobacteria; order Rhodobacterales; family Paracoccaceae; genus Parasedimentitalea; species Parasedimentitalea nitratireducens. The sequence continues at coordinate 58,262 of NZ_JBYAXC010000008.1, forward strand.
AGCAGATGCTGTCAAACTGAACGGTGCACCAATTGGCAACCAAGGGCCCGTCGCCCGCCGCCGTCTTGGCGTACTGGCCGCGCCCGAAGAACGTCTGGGCCACGCCGCCGCTCCGGACATGAGCCTGACCGAAAACGCCATGCTGACTGGATCAGTGCGTCAAGGGCTGGAAAACAACGGCTTTCTCGATTGGGGCAAGACCCAAAGCTTTGCCGAAAAAATCATCGAAGCCTTTGATGTACGCACTCCTGGCCCCGAAAACGCTGCGCGGTCGCTATCCGGCGGCAACTTGCAGAAATTCGTAATTGGTCGTGAGGTGCTTCAAGACCCTGATGTGTTGGTGGTGAACCAGCCAACCTGGGGTGTTGATGCCGCTGCGGCTGCTGACATTCGCCAATCCCTGTTGGATCTGGCTGCCAAAGGCGCAGCAGTAATCTGCATCAGCCAGGATCTGGACGAGTTGATGGAAATCTCGGACAGCTTTGCGGCGTTGAACGAAGGTCGGTTAAGTGCGTCACGCAGTGCCGTTGGCCTGACAGTGGATGAGATCGGCATGATGCTGGGCGGCGCCCATGGCATGGAGGTGGCGCATGTCTGATCTGTCACCTGCGACAATCGCCTTTGGCGAGAGTATTTTTAGCAAAAAGAAGCAAGGGGTCGCGATATGATCGTGCTTGAGAAAAGGCCGCAGCCATCGCGCGCCTGGTCACTGGCGACGCCGCTGGTGGCGGTGCTTGCCACGATGGTGTTTGGTGGATTGCTGTTTGCGACACTTGGCAAGAACCCTGTAGAGGCCATCGCGACAATTTTCTGGGAGCCGCTGTTTGGCGAGTTTTCATTTTACTATCGCCCGCAATTGCTGGTCAAAGGCGCACCACTGGTGTTGATCGCCATTGGCCTAAGCCTTGGCTTCAAGGCTGGCATCTGGAACATCGGCGCCGAGGGGCAATACATCATGGGCGCCATTGTCGGCGCTGGTATTGGCCTGGCCTTCTACCCGATGGAAGCCTGGTACATTTTCCCGCTGATGGTAATCGGTGGCGCACTGGGCGGCTGGATCTGGGCAATGATCCCGGCCATTCTGAAAGTGCGGTTTGGCACCAATGAAATTCTGGTATCCCTGATGCTGGTCTATGTCGCCGAACAGCTGCTGGCCTCGGTCTCGCTTGGTCTGCTGAAAAACCCCGAAGGCTTTGGCTTTCCGGGCAGCCGCAACCTACAAAGCTACCCCAGCGCCTTTAACGCCGACCTGATCGAAGGATCCGGTATGCACTGGGGCGTGGTCGCAGCGCTGATCGCGGTGATCTTTGCCTATATCCTTCTGAACCGTCATATGCTGGGCTTTCACATCCGCCTGACCGGTGAAGCACCCCGCGCCGCCCGCTTTGCTGGCGTGAACCCTTCGCGCCTGATCCTACTGTGTTTGGGCATGTCGGGCGCACTGGCCGGATTGGCTGGCTTGTTCGAAGTTGCTGGACCTGCAGGGCAAATCAGCATCGACTTTAACGTCGGCTACGGTTTCACTGCTATCATCGTAGCCTTTCTGGGCCGCCTGCATCCTGTTGGCATCCTTCTGGCCGGTGGCCTGATGGCGCTGACCTATATCGGCGGCGATATTGCGCAATCTAATCTGGGCCTGCCTTCGGCGGCGATCCAGGTGTTCCAGGGCATGCTCTTGTTCTTCCTGCTGGCGCTGGACCTATTGACCAATTACCGCGTGACTTTGCGCAAATCGGAGGTGGCGTGATGAAGGCCATCTCTCAACGTTTCGCGAAAGCCGCTGCTATCAGCTTTGTAGCCCTAGCTGTTCTTTCACTAACTCCCCTCGCGTTTCTTCCGGCTTTTCTAGGCACCGCCGGATCTAGCTGGGGAGGTTTCGCTTTCCTACTCGTGGTATGTGGAGCCCCCTTTGCCGGTTTCCTGTTCGCCGCAATCTTCTCTCGCTCAGGTGAACGACTTGGCGAAAGGGCTGCTCTGGCCGGGACCTGGACTGGGGTAATCACCGGCTCGCTATTCGGTATAAAATTCTTGGGAGCCGTGTAATGGACCTTTCTGCAATTAATCCCGTCCTGCTGATCGCCTCGCTTATGGTGGCAGCAACCCCTATCCTGCTGGCCGCAATTGGCGAACTGGTGGTGGAAAAGTCCGGGGTGCTGAACCTTGGTGTCGAAGGCATGATGATTGTCGGAGCGATCAGCGGCTTCGCCATTTCCGTGGAGAGCGGCTCACCTTGGCTTGGGTTCCTCGCCTCGGCCGTGGCAGGCGCCGTGTTTTCCCTGCTGTTTGTCATTCTGACTCAGTTTGCACAGGCCAACCAAGTGGCCAGCGGCCTGGCGCTTACGCTGTTTGGTCTAGGCCTGTCAGCCCTGATGGGGCAAAGCTATGTGGGTATTCGCCCGCCACAGATGGGCACCCTGGATATTCCGGTGATCAGCGACCTGCCGGTGATTGGCCCCATTCTGTTCAGCCATGACCCGATCCTGTACCTTGGTATTGCACTGACCGCTGCGGTCTGGGCTCTGCTGAAATACAGCCGGGTCGGACTGGTGCTGCGGGCTGTGGGTGAAAATCACGAAGCCGCCCATGCGCTGGGATACAAAGTGATCCGCATCCGTACCATGGCCATCCTGTTTGGCGGTGCCTGTGCTGGTTTGGGTGGTGCCTATATCAGCCTGATCCGGGTACCACAGTGGACCGAAGGCATGACTGCCGGTGTGGGCTGGATTGCCCTGGCCTTGGTGGTGTTTGCCAGCTGGAAACCATGGCGCGCACTACTAGGTGCCTATCTTTTTGGCGGTGTTACAGTTGTGCAGCTGAATCTGCAGGCTGCAGGCGTTGCCATCCCGGTCGAGTATCTGGCAATGTCGCCCTATGTGATTACAATCATTGTGCTTGTCATCCTTTCGGCCGACAAGAGCAGTGCGCCCGCCTCGCTGGGCCGCAACTTCCACGCCTCGCGATAAGAGGCCCGAAATTCCCACCCTCCGACCTGTTCGGGGGGTGTTCCAAACTGCCCCACCACTTGGGGCCAACTAAAAACCAACCTGGGAGACTTTTGATGAAACTAACCAAACTTCTGACAAGCGCTGCGATGGCTTTAGGCCTGGCAACTGGCGCAATTGCCGAAGACAAAACCAAAATCGGTTTTGTTTACGTTGGCCCCGTGGGTGACGGCGGCTGGACCTATGAGCACGATCAGGGCCGCAAGGCTGTTGTTGCGGAATTTGGCGACAAGGTTGAAACCTTCTACGTTGAAAACGTAGCAGAAGGCCCCGACGCCGAGCGTGTGATGACTCAGATGGCACTGGAAGGTGCAGACCTGATCTTTACCACCTCGTTTGGCTATATGGATCCAACCATCAACGTTGCGAAAAAGTTCCCGAACGTTCGGTTTGAGCACGCTACCGGTTATAAAACCGCACCAAACGTGTCGACCTATTCGGCTCGTTTCTACGAAGGTCGCGCCGTTCAGGGCACCATCGCGGGCAACATGACTAAAAGCAACATTGTTGGCTACATCGGCTCGTTCCCGATCCCCGAAGTGGTCCGTGGCATCAACTCCGCCTATATCCACGCCAAAAAGGTCAACCCTGATGTAGAGTTCAAAATCGTTTGGGCCTTTACCTGGTTCGACCCAGCCAAAGAAGCAGATGCCGCCAAGGTTCTGATCGAACAGGGCGCTGACGTGATCCTGCAGCACACCGACTCCACCGCTCCACAGGCTGCGGCGCAGAAGGCTGGCAACGTGATCACCTTTGGTCAGGCCTCCGACATGGCCGAATACGGTCCACTGCCACGCGTGTCCTCAATCATCGATGACTGGGGCCCCTACTATGTTGCCCGTACACAGGCTGTAATGGACGGCTCATGGGAAACCGTGATGACATGGGACGGCATCGGCGCTGGCATGGTTGGCATCGGCGAAATCTCTGACGCGGTTCCGGCTGACGTCAAAGAAGCTGCTCTGACTCTGAAAGCCTCGCTGGCTGATGGCTCCTACCACGCCTTTACCGGCCCGATTAACAAGCAGGACGGTTCTGCCTGGTTGGCCGAGGGTGAAGTTGCTGATGACGGCACACTGGCTGGCATGAACTTCTTTGTCGAAGGCATAGAAGGCGACATCCCGCAGTAAGCGGATCGCTTGTGAAATACACAAAGGCCCGTCATTTTGGCGGGCCTTTTCTATTTAAACAAATGGGCAAAATACTCTGCGCGCTGCAAACATTGGTTGGCAATCGCTTCTGCTGGTCCCAACCTCTGGCATGCTATTGAGCGATGACCCTTGGTAGTTCACTTCGCCACAAAGGAACGGATTGTCCGCCATTGCCTTCCCTTGCTGACCAAAGCGAAATCACGTCCAGCAAGTCCCCTTTTCTAACGGGTTTGCTCAGATAATCGTCCATTCCATTATCAATAAACTTCTCCCGGTCTCCGGCCATAGCGTTTGCGGTTAATGCGATAATCGGACAGCCCGGCAACCCATGTTCCGCCTCATAAAACCGGATCTCCTTGGTCGCCTCTATACCGGTTAATTTTGGCATCGAAATATCCATAAAAATAAGGTCTGGATGATGGGCCACAAATTGCCGCACAGCATCGCTGCCATCCTCAGCAATGATAATTTCTGTATCGGGGAGCTTCAGCATCTTTTGAAGTACAAGCCTGTTGGTACGGTTATCATCTGCAATCAAAATCTTTCGAGGCACCGACTTCGCTTTATCTTCAGCCATAGCCAGGTCGTGCTTGATTACCGCCGGTGCTTCACAATCCTCATTCTGCGAAAAGAGCTCTATGTTTTGCGCAATTTTGAATCCGCATCTGAAGGTGAAGGCTGACCCCTTGTTCACTTCGGATTGCACCTGAATATCTCCGCCCATCAAGCGCGACAGGTCAGACGCAATTGCCAACCCTAGTCCGGTCCCACCAAAGTTTCGACCGTCACCTTCATTCACTTGTGCAAACCTGTCAAAGATGTGGCGCAGCTTGTCTTCCGGAATGCCGATCCCGGTATCCCGTACCGCGATTTCTAACGCTGCGATCCCTTGTTCCGTTGTACCAGTGACTTGCACTGTGACGCTGCCATCTGAGGTGAATTTCTCGGCGTTTCCAACCAAATTGGTAATGATTTGCCTGATGCGCCCTTCATCTCCAATCAGATGCCTGGGAAGTTCGGCATCATAATCCATCACCAACTTTACATTCTTGTTTGATGCCCGCTGTGATAGCAAATTTAGAACACTTTGTACCAAACGCTCGAGATCAAAGGCCCCTTCATCCAGCTCAACTTTTCCGGCCTCAAGCTTAGAAAAGTCCAAGATATCATTGATAATCACCAACAGAGACTGACCAGAATCTGAAATAGTCTGAACAAACAGCTCTTGCTCCTCGTCCAATTCAGTCTCCTTTAACAGCGACGTCATTCCCAACACGCCGTTCATTGGAGTGCGGATTTCATGGCTCATAACCGCAAGAAATTCGGACTTGGCCTTGTTACCGGCCTCGGCAGCAACCGTGCGTTCCTTTACTTCCTGCTCCAGCTCTCTTTCGCGTATCATCGCCTCACGAAAAACGCCCAGAGCCCTTACCATCGCGCCAATTTCATCGCGACGCTCTTGTCCTGTGATAGGGTTCGAGGTTTCACCTTTTGCAAGGTGCCCCATGGATCGGGTAACGGACCTGATTGAATTGGCAATGCGAGACCCGATGAACCATGCCAAGCTGGTACCAAGGATCAAAGCTATCATAACTGAAATCGAAAGTGCCGCTTTAGTGGTCTGGGCAGTACGCTCGTTCTGAGAGCTCCGTATTTCCATCAGTCTGGCTTCCACGGTCGTAAAGGCGGCCATGATCTCACGGAACTGATCAAAAAACATTTTCCCGCGGGCCTCGCCGACATGGATTGCCATATCATCCATGGTCTTAGCAGTGCCAATCGCGCGACGCAGGTCCAGCGCGGGTTCAACGATGTTGCTACGCCACTCGGTATTGAGACGTAGAATTTCTTTAACTCGGACGGCCTGCGTTCGATTTTTTTGAACGGCCAAATACAGTTCATTCACAAGCCGATGAAAAACCACCTGCCCTGCTTCAAAAGGTTCAAGAAATTCCGGATCGCCCGCGAGAAGAAACCCGCGCATACCAGTCTCCATGTCAACGGCCGCCGCTAGGGCGCCCAGTGCCATCTCTATCACGTGGTGGCTTTGTTCAGCCAACTTAGCCACCTTGTCGGCAATCTCGGCATTGGTTAACCCCTGAGCGCTTTGGCGTGAAAGCACTTTGATTCTCTTTTGCAGAAGCACCTCCTCTGCGGCGATGAAAACCCCGACCTGCAGGCGAAAGGTATCAAAATACACCTTGCCTTCGCCCTTCCTGACCATTCTTGCCATTGTGTTCATTGTTGCGGCAGTATCGATTTCACGCCGCAGCAAAATTTGCTGTTCAGCGACCTCTGTTTGCCATTGCTTCAACACCTGCTCTGCCTCAAGTAGCCTTGCCACTTGGTTCGGATCATCGCTGACTTGATCTCTCAGCTGGGCCATGGCTGCGTAGGCCTCATTTAAACCCTGCTCGTACGGTTCCAGAAAGGTTTCTTTGCCTGCCAAAAGGTAACCGCGCATGCCGGTTTGCATATCCACCGCTGCCGCAATAATTATTTGGGCCTGTGCCATTGCCGCCTGACTGTGATGCACCCAGCGGGCAGTTTCTGACATTCGGTTCAGGTTCAGACTGGCAACAATGCCAATCCCAATCGTAAGGAATAGAGGGGCCGCAGCCACCATCATAACTTTGGTCTTGGTGTTAAAATTTGAAAATGAAATTAGTTTCTTCATGCCCAAAGGGTATTTTCCGTCAATCATTGATGCAGATTCCTTTTTAGGCTTCGACGACAAACAATGTACCCAAACATTAACTATTCCATTTACAGCCAAGGAACGCATCGCGCGCGTCACCCGCACCATAAACCGGATTTTTGATCACCATTTCAAAATGATAGTCGGATTGCATAATGCTTACGTCAATTTTGGAACCCAATGTCCTTTTACATTTATTGGATTTTTTACACTTCCCCTAATGATCGCTGCATTCAATCTGTTGTTGATCGCTTTAATGGGTACCGTTGACGTTATACTCCCACCGGATGTCAAAGGGTTCCTCATGAACCACCCGTCACGGACAAAGTGATTATCTTCACTTGATCCGCCAGTCGGGCATAGCAGCCAATCGCTTGACAGCCTGCTGCCAATCCCGCATCAAACGCGCACAGGGACTGAGCCCCTGCCGCTCGCGGGTCTGTCCCTTGGTGAAGCCTCAATCACACAAACAAAACCAACTTCCGTTTCTTGCGGTCTGTTGAAATGCGAGCACCAGCCTGAAATCCGCACCTGAACACTGAACGAGGTTTTAGATGTCTGAAAAATTACCCCCCGCACCCGCTGCGGGGCCAGATCACGACGGTCCGCAGGTTGATAATATCTATCTGTCCGGGCCGATCCTGCCACTATTCCTGAAAACCGCGCTGCCTATCGTGTTGGTCATGGTGGTGAACGGGCTGTTTACCGTGGTTGATGCCTATTTCCTGGGGATTTATGTCGGCAAAGATGCCGTTGTCTCGGTCACGCTGATGTTTCCGCTTTATGTGATGCTGGTGGCGCTTTCGACCCTTGTGTCCAACGGGTTTTCATCAATCTATGCGCGCCGCATCGGCGCAGGCGAACACACCGAAGCACAGGTAATTTTTGGCAGCGCGCTGCAACTGGCGCTGCTGGTCTGTGCGGTTCTGGTTATCGGGTTTTCAGCATTTGGATCGCAACTTGCCCTATGGATCGCAAATGGATCACAGACCCTTGCCGATCTGGGCTGGGGCTATATGGCAATTTTGATCTTCTGCTCGCCGCTGGCCTTTGTGCTGGCAATCAACATTGATGCCCTGCGCGCCGAAGGCTTGCTGCCAGCGATGGCTGCAGTCACCTTGCTTGCGGCGCTGTTGAACATCCTGTTTGATTGGTTGTTTGTGGTGAAGTTTCACTGGGGAGTGAACGGATCGGCCTATGGTACGGTGCTGTCGCAGATCTGTGGCCTGGCCGCGATCTTGATATTCCGCGCCCGGACCGGCACCGGCCAACGCTGGTCGATAACAAAACTGGTGCATCGCTACTGGCCTGAACTGCTTGCCCTCGGTGCACCCTCTAGCTTGGGATACATCGGTCTGTCTTTGTCGGCAGGCATCACCCTGTACAGCCTGCAGGTTTGGGCCGGCGATCAGTTTGAACCGATCAGTGGCGCCTTTGGTATCCTGACCCGTTTGCTGACATTCACGTTTCTGCCGTTGCTGGGCCTCAGCTTTGCCTATCAGTCAATCGTCGGAAACAACTTTGGTGCCAATCGACAGGACCGGGTTCGGTCCACGAATAAGTTGGTGATTACAATTGCGTTTGGTTACTGCGTCGTGGTGCAGCTGATGTACCTAACAGCAGCCCCGTGGCTAGGGGGCGTGTTTGTTGATGACGCACAGATCCAACGTGAACTGGCGCGCATTCTGCCAATCGCAACCCTCACCACGGTTTTGTTTGGCCCGTTGATGATGATTGCCACCTATTTTCAGGCCATCGGAGACGCCGCTCGGGCCGCAGTTCTGGGGCTTTCCCGGACCTATTGCTTTTCGATACCTTTGATCCTCGCGCTCCCCTACCTACTGGGAGAGCCTGGCATCTGGTACGCCGGAGTCATAGCCGAGTGTATGGTTCTGATCCTGACCATCACTGTGCTGGTCCGGTTACCGCGAAAATCCACGGCGCTGTCATAACTAACCCCGTCAGGCCTCGTAACTGAGGCCTGATAACCCTGCCAAAGCCACCCTTTCACACAGTATTTAGCCAGTGTCGAAGAGTGCTTTCCTTCCTTGATCTCGTGCAGCCCACGCTCACTTGGGATGGCCCCGTTATGGGTGGTACGGCAAGCCCTAGGTAAGACTGCAGTTGACAGCACGCTGGCGGGTTCTTTTTGTTTAAAAGCTGGGTGTGCGAAACAATCCCCACACAACGGTAATTGTCCAAAAAGTTCGACGATGGCACCCGTCATGCAAAGCATATGCTTGAACGCCCAGTTGAAAAAACGGCGCCTTTTGCGACACAATTTTCAAACAAGCCTATGTAATAGGTGAGCCATAGTGCCTTGTTGAACTGCAAGAAATCCGGGTGCCGCACCAATAAGTTGAGCTCGTGCGCCTTCGGCTGTTCGGACCAGCAGTTGGTCGACAGAGTGTCAAGCAATGCAAACGTATGTAGACGAACAAAATATCCAGGAAGCCGAGTTGAAACGGAGCATCAACTTTGGTCGTTTCATGGCACTTTGCAATATTGTCTTGGTCGTCCCTTGGACCATCTACTTCCTTTACCAAGGTGACTGGATCAGCCTCAAGCATGTAACGCTGACAGCAATCCCGGCGTTTTGCTTACTCGGTATGATGTTCACCAGTTTCCACTACCTCGGCCGTTTACTCTGGTTAATCATGCTCGTCGTGTTCACCATGCAGCGGTCTTATTTCCTCGGCATCTATGTTGATGTCGAGCTGACCTCATTGGCGCTTCTGGCACTGCCCTATATGCTGTTTTCATCGCTTAAAGAGCGCAGAACACAAATCATTATGTCGGTCGTGGTGGTTCTCTGTGCAACTGTATCGCTGAGCTTTGATTTGTTGGGATGGCATCCCAACCGCCCCATACTGCCAAACGTCGTGCCGGAACAAAGCGATTTTGGTATTCGGATAACCATAATCGCGCTGCTCATGGCGCAGTTGTCTTACTTTGTGTACCTCAATCGCAAACTAACCGAGGGGCTGCCAGAAACACTGCGCAAAGCCGACCAAGCCGCCAAAGCAAAGAAGCAATTCCTTGCCAATATGAGCCACGAGATCCGAACGCCAATGAACGGTATGATCGGCATGCTTGAGGCGCTGGAAGTAGAGGGGCTACGAGAAAGTCAGCGCCCGCTTGTCGGCACCATTCGAAATTCTGCTCTCTCACTCTTGCGCATAATTGACGACATTCTGGACGCCAGCAAGATCGAAGCCGGCAAAATGGATGTTGCCCAATCCAGGATGGAGCTCGTTCCTATTGTCGAAGGCGCATCGCAAACACTGCGGGTGATGGCCGATGACAACAATGTACAAATTATGCATTATTTTGACACCAACCTCCCCCATTGGATCGTCGGAGACTCTGGCCGTTTGCGGCAGATATTGCTGAATATGCTCAGCAACGCAGTGAAATACTCCTCGTCAAAGCTGACCAATCGCCACGGCGTCATCTGGTTTCTGGTTGGTCTAAATGGTGATGGAGATTTGCAGTTTTCTGTCCGCGACAACGGTATCGGTATGAATGCCGAGACGCTTGACGCTATTTTTGATCCCTTTGTGCAGGGAAAAAAGCAGACGAGAATGCAGGTTGTGGGAACCGGTTTGGGTTTGGAAATCACCCGCAATCTTGTCACACTAATGGGGGGAACAATCACCGCCGAAAGCACCGAAGGCGAAGGATCAGAGTTTATTGTTGTCTTACCTCTGATCAGGGCAGAAGGACCACCAAGCTACCCTGATATCGCAGATCGCAAAATTATCTACTTCCAAAATGAGCGCGACACTTCCCAGAGCTTTTTACGGGACTTTTTCCAGGCGTGCAAAGTAGAAGCGACACTTGCTCGGTCATTTGCTGACGCACTCGCAATAGGCCATCAGCAGGAACGGCCATTGTTTTTGCTGCGACCCAATGATCTGGACGCCTCTCAAAGTACCCACGAAGCCCTGCGCACAGAACTACCAAGCGCTCGGTTTCTCATTCTGTCTGCGTCGCGTGCAGCTCGCTATGGCCACGTTTCGGATGATACATACCGGATTCAGGTCCGGCCAATTATGGTCTCAGAATTCGTTAAGGGCATCGACGTGATGACCCGGCCGGATACATACAACGGAGAACGTTCTGAACAGTCAAAGCCCAATGAACACACTGGGACTAATACACTTGATCTGAACATGCGGGTCCTTGCAGTCGAGGACAACGAAATTAATCAGGCCGTGTTGTCCAAGCAATTAGAGCTGCTTGGTATTTCCTTTGACATCGTCTCCAATGGCCAGGAAGGGTTCGATCACTGGAAGGCAAAAGATTATGATTTGATCATCACAGATTGCCAAATGCCGATTATGGATGGCTTTGAAATGACCGAAGCAATACGAACCGAAGAGGCGCAAACAAAATTGCCTCGAACCCCCATTATCGCCATCACAGCAAATGTAATGGAGGTTAATGCAGAGGCATGTCGGCAAGCAGGCATGGATGGGACACTACGTAAGCCAGTTGAATTGAACGAACTCCGACGCAAGCTAACCAGATTTCAGCAGGTCTGATCTGCCCGTTGGCCAAGTCTCACGGCTGCTATGGCGCCGATCTATGATCCAGCAGGCCCGCCACTACCCATCCACACAATACTTGGCCAAGGTCGAATAGTGCTCGCCATCCTTGATCTTGTGCAGTTCACAGTCACCCGGGATCGTGTCGGCCAGGGCCAGTGACATTTCCAACGGTGCCCAGCTGTCCTTGGTGCCGTGCCACAGATCCACCGGGCATTTGATTTGCTCCAGCACCTCGGACCAGTCGCGCACATAGGCCTTAACGATCCGGCGATAGTCCCAGGGGTAGCGGCGATAGCTGTTGTCCAGCGACTGTTTCAGCGCCTGCCGAAACGCAGCATCTTTGAGCAGTTCCTTTTCCTGCCAGCCGCATTTGGCAAACAGGGACTTGATCAGGAAATCAGGGAACATCCAAAAGATAAGCCCCTGCAGCATGGTTGCCCCGGCAAAGACCAGCGGCAGTTTACTCGCCATTTTAAACACCGGTGCCCCGGCCATATGCGGCAAGAACTCTCCCATCTGCAGCGGAGCCGCAGGTGAGATCAGGCTCAGCCGTTTGACCCTTTCGGGGCGGTTTGCGGCGATATGGCAGGCCACCATCGCTCCAATAGAAAACCCGATCAGGTACACGGGCGCATCATTATCCGGCACCATCTCGTCAAACTGGGCGGTCACGGTTTTGCCCAGATCATTCCAGCTCTTGGTGCCTTCGAACAAATTGGGAGTCAGCAGCTTGGCCCCACTTGGCAATCCATCAACAACCAGTTCCGCATCAGCCGGACTGCCCGGTACACCGTGGCAAAAATAGTAGATTGGCGCGGATGGCTCCCGGGTGACTGGGCGCATGGTGCATTCCTTAGATGGTTGGTGCCTACAGCCTTGCTAAAATTTTCACCAAACCGCAAGCCATTGTCCTGCGGCTTTTTTATGTGGTGCTCATAAACAGGCCGTGATGACCTTGGACCTGGGGTCACTCGGACCTAAAAACCTGCCAGGCCAACAGGACCCGCGACGCTGCAGTGACAAAACATAGGCCCCCAAAGATCCAAGCGAGTACCGAGAAGGACGCAGGCCAGAGCAACAGGATCGTGAAGAACAGGATTGTTTCCGCACCTTCCAGCAGCCCACCCGTGAAATACAGAGTTTTCACACCGCGCGCCGTGCTGATCATTTTGCGTTTTTCGGCCAGCACCGCATAGCCCAAAAAGCTGGCCCCATTCACATAGAACGAAGTCAACAGGAACGCGCCTGCCGCCCCATTAGTCACCGGGTCCAGCAGGACAAAGGCTAACGGAACCGCGCCGTAGAACAGGAAATCGCAGGTGATATCCAGATAGCCACCAAAATCGCTGGGCGCAGTGGCGCGGGCAACCGCACCGTCCAGACCATCGGCCAATCGCGACAGAAGCATCGGAAGCAATGCCCAGAATGTCAGCCCCTTGGCAATCAGCACGGCTGAGAACAGACCAAGACACAGCCCGGCCAGCGTCACCTGATTGGCACTTATGCCCACACGGGCCAAAGCGCGTCCCTGAACATTCAGGACAGGGTCAATAAGGGGGCGGATCTGCGCGTCAAACATGGTGTCTGGTAGCCCAAATCAAGGTCAGGCCACCAGACACTTTTTTGCACGCAGCGGGCACGTCTGCGTCAGTGACCCGAGAACACCAGGGTCTGCACCGGTAGCATGAGCATCTGAATACGCAGCAGCAGCGCGTGAACAATGCCCACCGTGTCAACCATATGTAGGAACAGCCACTCGCCCGTCTCAAGCTCAGGGTTGTCCAGAATATCGTGGTTGTTGGTATAGGCATTGGCCAGACATTTGCTGCCCGGAGGAATATCGTCAGCCTGCCCCTCGTAGAGCGGTTCCATAAACACGGTTATCGTCCCCGGCCGGGCGGTGTCTTGCACATCGCGCAAAGAATCCGACGGCCGCATCTGACCGGCAGAAATGACATCCTGAACGCCAACCACAACCATCGGGATGATTGTGAAAGGCTTCGACAAGCAGCCCATCTCTGCATACATGCCCGGCTTGATCACATTGGCTGTCAGTTGGCCAAACCCGGCAGCAAAACGTTCCCGTTCAACAAACTCGGTTGGCACCAGAATACCGGCAGGCCGCAGGATAGGATTGATATAATCCCCTTCCTGCAGCTCAAATTGTTCGACTCGCCCTGGAACACTTGCCTTGACCACAGTTTTTGCCAGTTCAGCCTCGGCCTGTTTCAACGCGGCCTCGGCACTGGCCATCTGGGCTGGGATCAGAACCGAGATGTTCTCCTGAACAGACGCTTTACTTGCTTCGGCGGCATCCAGTTCTGCCTCACGCTTGTTGACGAGATTCTCCAGTCGGTCGATCTCGGTCTGACGCACAGCGCTGGAACCGCGTTCCTTCAGTTCAAGATTTCGGTCCAGATCATCCTTGGCCTGCTGTAAAGCGGCCTGGACCTGGGCGATACCCGCATCAGCGGCGGCCAGATCAGTGGACGCAACAGCGAGTGAAGCAACGGTTTCGTTGACCCTGGCTTCGGCGGTGCCAACTGCGGCAGCCTGGCTGGCGTCATCAAGGCGGAAAATGATCTGGCCTTCTTCGACCAATTCATTGTTGTCTACGGCGACTTCAACAACGCGGCCACTGGTCTCCGGTAGGATGGTCACGGTGCGGAAAAAGGAGCCAACATTGGTCGTGGCGGGATGGTAGTAGAAAATCGTGGTGATCAGCGAGATGGTCAGGATTGCACAGGCGGTGATCCCCCAGCGCAGTTCATACCAAACCGAAAACAGGTTGATCTCTTCGCCAATCCGTTTGCCTTGCACATAGCGGCGGAACAGGAAGTCGGGCAATACGGTCAACATGGAACAGAATAAAAGCTCAAGCATTGGTCTCACCCCGGGTCTGTTCCTGTGCCTGCTCCGGTGTGGGCTCAAGCAACGGACTCGGCGCCAGATCCGCGGCAAGTTTTGCGCTTTCCAGCTTGATAGCTTCTTGCTCGCTCCGGTTCAGCGAGTCCAACGAGTTGGCAATCGACTGTAACGGTGTCAAAAAATCGGGCATGCGGAACGCAGCAACCAGCAGGGCGATCACCCAGAATATGTTGTTATGGGTAAACAGTGCCAAAAGCGCCAGAATGCCAATCACCTGCATCTGCGTGTGATTGTCTTCATGCGCCATATGTTCGGGAATTGCGTGCAGCTTGAAATAGAAGGCCCCAATCAGGAGCACCAGCAAGATGGTGAATACCACCATCCCAGTAAATAACGGATCGCTGCCATCGGCTCCCGGCAGATAACCGGGGACATGCCCGGTTGCCATGGCATGGGTGTTCGCACTGGGTGTTGACACGGCTCATACTCCAAAATTGAAATTATTAACTAATGCTCGCCCCACCATGGCATTGGAACCAGTTGAAAACCAAGTTGTAATTTCTCGACTCAGGCGATTGTCTTTCTGCTTTCGCACTTGGATTGGCCATGCCATGCTCGCCCATAACACCTTGCTCGCGGCATGAGCGACCATCCGATTGAACCACAGGACCATTGAATGACTGACTTTATCATCATCGGCGGTGGCATCGCCGGCATCAGCGCTGCGGCGCAGCTCTCGGAGCTTGCCACGGTAACTGTGCTGGAAATGGAAGAGGCCTTGGGCTACCACGCCTCGGGGCGCTCAGCCGCGCTGTTTGAGCAGGATTATGGCAGTGCCTCAACCGTCGCGCTGAGCCGGGCAAGCGCCGACCACCATCACAACGCCAATGGCGGATATCTCACTCCACGTGGCTTGCTGATGGTGGCAAACGCCGATCAGGGCAAGGTGTTTGAAAGTGATATCAAAGCACTGGATTTGGGCGAGATCAGTCTGGACGAGGCGATCACACGGGTGCCAATCCTGAACCCCGAAACAACCACCCGCGCGGCGTTTCACGACACGGCTCAGGACATCGACACCGATCGGTTGATCCAGGACTATGCCAAGGTGGTGCGCGCAAATGGTGGGCAGGTGATCACCCGTGCCACGGTTTCCGAAATCACCCAGACCGCCTCGGGCTGGCAAGTGATTGCAGGCGGCACATCCTATGACGCCAAACAACTGGTCAACGCCGCTGGCGCCTGGGTGGATCAGATTGCCGAGATGGCCGGAGTTGCGCCCATTGGCATTCAACCTCTGCGCCGTTCCATGGCCCGCCTGCCCGCGCCCGGCGGTCACGATGTCAGCAGTTGGCCCATGCTGATTGGTGCCGGTGAATGCTGGTACGCCAAACCAGATGCAGGCAAGCTAATTGTCTCGCCAGCGGATGCCGAGTTGATGACACCCCATGATGCCTATGCCGAAGACATGGTCCTGGCCGAGGGCCTGGCCCGCTACGAGGAAATGGTCACAGAACCCGTCACTCGCGTCGAAAGAAACTGGGCAGGACTGCGCAGCTTCTCCCCCGACAAGGCTTTGGTGCTGGGGCGGGATCCTGATCAGACATCCTTTATCTGGTGTGCCGCGCAAGGCGGCTATGGCTTCCAAACCGCCCCCGCTGCTGCCCGCTTGGTTGCGGATCTGGTGGCGGGGCGCAAACCCGAGCTTGAGGCGGAGATCGTCGCCCAGCTCTCTCCTGAAAGGTTGCGCTAATGCCTGTACGCTCCGTTCCCGGCACGGCCTCGGTTGCTCAGCCCCAAGGTGGCAAGCTGTTTGCCCCGTCCGCTGCGCGCAATGTTGCCGCCCTTTCTGAACTTTTGGAACGTGTTGCCCCCGCTCAGGGACAGGCGCTGGAGATCGCCAGTGGGACGGGCCAGCATATCGTAGAATATGCCACCCGCCTGCCCGGCCTGATCTGGCAGCCAACCGAAGTGGAGCCGGTCCGGCGCAACAGCATTGATGCCTACGTGGCTGAGGCGGGCCTGAACAATGTCCACCCGGCAGCAGAACTGGATGCCACTGCATCTGGTTGGGGCGCGCAGCAAACCGGTCTTGATCTGATCGCGCTCAGCAATCTGTTGCACCTTATCAGCACCGCCGAGGCCATGACCCTGATTGCCGAAGCCGCAACCGCACTTTCGCCTGGCGGTCAATTGGTCATCTATGGCCCCTTTATGCGCGATGGAGCGCTGACCAGCCAAGGTGACGCCGCTTTTCACGCAAGCCTGACTCAGCATGATCCAGAAGTCGGCTACAAGGACATCTCGCAGGTCTTGGATTGGTTTGAACAATCCGGGCTTCGTCTGATTGAAACGATGGAAATGCCTGCGAATAATCTAGCTCTGGTGGCAGAGAGGCGGAACAAGTAGCTAGCAGCGAGAAAGCATCAAAAACCGATGAAATAGCCCCAGCTGCTCGTTGACTGCATGGTGGTTTTCTTGTCACCGTTTTCTTTCAACATTTCAGCAAAGCAACCGTCTGAAACGCTCAAGTATTTCACCTGCTGAATTTCTTTTGCCAAACCGTCTAAGAGACAGTCTGAAAAATCTTGGCTGAAATTAATATATTCTTCCTCCGGATAGTTGTGTTCGACTAACTCACCAACGCTCAAGAAGACCCACTTTTGATAAGAGAACAGATTTCTGAAACTGTTCATGCGTACTAAAACTTGCTCGCTGTCATCGGCGCATGGCTCTCCACACAGCTCTCGCAGCCCTTCGATCTCGTCAAGTTGGTCCCAGTTTAGAACCATAACCACTGCTACATCGGATTCTGTTGCCACCCGCTCATAAAACGCCGTTCTTTGGTGAAGCTGACCGTTAATTGGATCATGTGCAATCCCGATATAGGCGGCGCTTGGCGCCCCAATCAACTTCACCGGTCGACCGCTCCAGAAAAAACTAACGTACCAAAGCGCAGCCAGAGCCGAGCAGACCAGCAGCAAAGTTTTTTGACGAATAACAATTTTTCTATCGGACATAGGCATCCCTTCAAATTTGGCGCAAGCTGCAAGTTCGACTAGCAAACGTCAACCTAAAAGAGAGTAGCGGCTTGTAGCCAGCAACGAATTCTTGCGGCGACTGACTTAAATCAAAGTCCGTGAAGCTCTGTGCAAATACACATTCGATAACTGGAATGCATTTATCGAAGGAACCACAATGAGCTGGCAGGATAAGCTGAAAGACACCCGCGCCGGGCTGCGCAATCTAAATGGGGCGATCCCCGAGGTGGCACAGGCCTTTGGTGGCTTGGGCAAGGCGGTCAAAGAAGGCGGCGTGCTGGAGTTCAAAACCAAAGAATTCGTCGCGCTTGGCATTGCGGTGGCAGGCCGCTGCGAGGATTGTATCGGCTTACATGTCGAAGCGCTGGTCCGCACCCAGGCCACCCGCGACGAGGTCTCCGATGTGCTGGCCATGGCGATTCAAATGGGCGGTGGCCCGGCGATGATGTACGCCGCCAAGGCCATGACCTGCTATGACGAGTTGACGAGCCGGTAGCACACCGGCTGCCCGCAACTTGAGCTACTCAAACACCTCGACCAGCGGCAGCCCTGTGGCACCGCTGGGGGGCTTGGTGCCCAGATAGGCGGCAATGGTTGGGGCGGCGTCCACTGTATGGACCCGGCGCATAACCCGGCTGCGTTTGATCCCCGGCCCCATAAATATCAGCGGCACATGGGTGTCATAAGACCAGGGCGAGCCATGTGCCGAAGCGACCTCTAGCCCATCAAAATCGGCGACAAACCAATGGGGCTGGAACACGATATAGATGTCGCCGGATCGGTCCTTGTGGAAATTGGCCAGAACCTGATCGGTCAGTGGTCCCGGTGCAATTGCCCCACTGCGCAGTGCAGAGCTGGACACAGCAAGGGCAATCCCGGGCAGTTTCTCTAACTCCTCGGCCACCGCTGACTCAACCTCGGCCAGATCCAACCCGGTGCCCTCTATGACCTCGTGATCCAGATAGACATAGGGGTTCGAGAAATTACGGATTAGCCCCCGCCCCGTACCAAACTGCCGTTTGAGCCGCTCAAAACCGGGTTCAAGATCGCGGTCCGCAAAGTTAAAGGTGCTGGCTTCTATGCCAAGGGTTTTCAGGTAACCGGGATGTTCAGGTGCACCATGATCCGCAGACAGCACCACCAGCACGTTATTCAGCCCCACTTCTTGGTCAACGTAGTCCAACAGATCTGCCAAAGTACGGTCCAGTTGATGCAGGTTGTCTTCCGCTTCGAGACTGGAGGGGCCAAAGATATGGCCAACATAGTCAGTGGACGACAGGCTAACTGATAGATAGTCGGGCACGTCGTCCTGCCCCAGCCCTTCGGCAGACATCAGCGACTTGGCAAAGTCGACGGTTATTTCGTCCCCGGCGGGGCTCAGGGTTAGACGGGTGGTGAAATACTTGTCGTCGGCGGTGCCCCAATTGTGCGGAAACACCCGGCCAAAACCAGGAAAATCAGTTTCCCAGGGTTGATCATCCCGCGTTCCAAATTGGTACTTGTCGACATCTCCCAACAGCGTCCAAGCCTCTCCGGAATAAGAGGCGACCACGCCTTTGTCCTGCCACTGGCCCACCCAGTCAGGATAGTCACTGCGGTAAAAGGTACTGGTCACAAACCGCGCCTCGGCTTTGGAAAACCAATAGGCCTGCCCAGCGTGGCCGGCCATGGCAATGGCACCTCGGTCTTTAACTGAAACTCCGAAAATCTTAGACGCGGGGCCGAAATGGAGGGCAATCTCATCCGCAATGGTCGAGCTGAGGATATTACGGGGTGAACGGCCATCGGTTGTGGCGGCACGTTGGGTTGGGTCAATCTCGGCCGAGGCATCAACACCCGCAGCGCTAACAAGTGGATAGTCAGCATCTTGAACATTATAGAACTGCGTGCCTGCGGTGCGGTCAAACCATAGGTTGGCCACCATCCCATGCACTGATGGCGTGGCCCCGGTGGAAAGCGTTGTGTGGCCTACGATTGTCTCAGTATTGGCATGGCTGTGATGTGCGTCCGCAAACACCACGCCGCCTTGGCGCAACCGGGCAAAGCCACCGTCCCCCCTGCCCAAACCATAGCGATCGATCAAATCACCCCGGAGTTGGTCAACCGTAATTTGCAAGATCAGCTTGGGTCGTTCTTGGGCGAGGCTCGGCCCGGCAATCAAACAGGCGGTGGTCAGCCCAAGTACAATAGATAAACGCGCCATAATCAGCTCCACTAGTCTCAAACAATGGCCTGAGACTAGACAGGTGCCTTGCGCCGAGCAAGTGGCCGCTTTGCTGTGGCTAAACTCACCGCGAAACAGATTTTTCGAAAAATCTGGTCAAGAAAAATCGAATTTTCTTGGTGCCGTTCTTCTTGGTATGCGAGTTGGCTAGGCCGCCTTTGATTTCTCCAGCACCAGGAATGTCATCATCCCCATCGGCGGCAGCGTTTGCCGTTCGACCACGGACAGGCTCGGCTCTTTCAGGATGGTGCCCACCTCAAAATCTGAGTGCCAGCCCAAGATATTGGAAAACGGGGCCGACAGTTTTTCAACAGCAGACAAGATACCTTTGTCGCGGGCAAAATGGTTGGTGATCACGATATGACCACCAGGTTTGCAAACCCGGGCCATCTCTGACACGACCTTCTCTGGCTCAGGCACAACAGACACGATGTGCATAGCCGTAATTGTGTCAAAATGGTTATCCGGAAAATCCAGATTACGGGCATCCATCTGCCGCAAGCACTCCACGTGCTCCAGATCTTTTTCCCGCACCTTGGAACGCGCTTTTTCAAGCATGTCCGTGCTGAAGTCGATGCCTGTGACGTTTAACCTTGGATCATAATGTGGCAGGGCCAGCCCGGTTCCAACACCAACCTCAAGGACCTTACCAGCGCTGCGCTTATTGACATAGGCAACCGAACGACGGCGGCCAACGTTGGTGACTGCGCCAAATGTCTTGTCGTAAACTGGTGCCCACCTCGCGTATGAGGTTTTCACAGCGTTGATGTCCATGGATCTACCCTTGTTTTGACTTTCTGGACGCCCGCAACGCCCAAAGAATACCAGCTATGTAAATTACGTTTAACAGCACCAATGTGGCCCAAAGATACGTTAGCAGCGCCCCGGCCAGCAAAACGACTCCCAGCACGAAAAACTTCGCTTGATCCCGCATGATCGCAAGGTTCTTGAAGGAGTAAGTGGGGATGTGGCTGATCATCAACAACCCCACTACAACCGTAAATATAGCAACAACCATCGGTGGGACCCGCGGCATGTCGGGGAACAGGAACGATACAAACATCGGCAACATAACCAAAAACGCCCCGGCTGGTGCAGGCACGCCAACAAAGTAATTGCTGTCGGCCTCGTCCTCGCCTGACTTGCTGGACACATTAAACCGCGCCAGCCGCATCACACAGCAGACCGCATAGATCAACACTGCGATCCAGCCAATGCGGCTCAGATCTTCAAGTCCCCAAACATAGAGGATCAGTGCTGGAGCCACCCCGAAGTTGAGAAAATCCGCCAGCGAATCCAGCTCGGCCCCGATCTGCGACTGCGCCTGCAGCAGCCTCGCAATGCGTCCATCAAAGCCATCCAGCACGCAGGCCAACAAGATCAGATAAACCGCCAGCTCAAAATTGTGTTGAAAGCCAAATTTGATGGCTGACAGCCCCGCACAGATGGCGGCAATGGTCAGCAGGTTCGGCAACAGGTGCACGATGGGCAGTTTGGATTTGGGGCTTTGGGAACTCTCGGTCATCGATCAAGCAGTCCGCGCGACGCGGGCACCTTCGTCAGATGTGAAATCCGCAATCACTGTTTCACCCGCCACCATGGTCTGCCCCAGGCTCACCATCGGCTCGACACCTTCGGGGAGGTAAACATCCAGACGCGAGCCAAAGCGGATCAAACCAAAACGCTCACCGGTCTGCATCAGCTGACCCTTGCTGACAAAACAAACAATGCGACGGGCCACCAAACCAGCGATCTGCACCACCGCAATCTGACGACCATCAGACATCTCGATGCACAGGCTGTTGCGCTCGTTATCTGCGCTGGCCTTATCCAGCGAGGCATTGAGGAACTTGCCGGGGCGATAGGCAATGGCGGCAACCTTGCCCGCAATCGGGGTGCGGTTCACGTGGCAGTTAAAGACGCTCATGAACACCGAAACACGGGTTAGCGCCTTGTCTTCCATGCCCAGCTCAGCCGGGGGCACCGCCTTTTCGATCAGCGACACAATGCCATCGGCCGGGCTGACCAACAGCCCTTCACGCGCCGGAGTAGCCCGTTTTGGATCGCGGAAAAAATAGTAGCACCAAACGGTCAAACCAACGCCAATCCAGCCCAGGAACTCGGCCAGCAGGAACAATACAAATGTGATTGCCGCAAAAATGGCCACAAACTTGCGCCCCTCGGGGTGCATCGGTTTCAGAAAAGTATCGCGCATCCGCATGGTGCATGTCGCCTTTTGGTAAAGGATGGTCGTTTTTTGCCCCATTCACGCGAAAGGTACAATACGATTTAATCCGGTTTTCATTCTTACCGCCCTTTCGGCGGCTTGTTCCCCCGCTCGATACCTGTGTCAGACCTATTGGGGAAGCGTATTTTCGCCAGCGCTGTGCCACCTGGGCTCCTTGAAGTTGCCACATGGCCATGAAACTTTATCTTAAAGTTGAGCGAGTAGACACAGCTTTAGTTTTGTCGCGTAGAGGTTTGTTATGCCTGTCACCACGCTGTATTTCCAAGGGGATCACGTCGCATTCATTTCCGATGTGTCCTCGCCCGATGGAGACGTGACCACCGAACTAACAGTGTCCGAACAGCCTTTCCTGCCCACAGACATCATTGAAATCGACATCGACGACAGCGGCATACGCCCGGATGGGGAGTTCGATTTCGACGAGGTGGTTTTTACCAGCATCCGGGTCACCCGTGATGGGGTGACCTATGAGTTTGAGGTCGGCGACGGCTCTAAGGTCAAGGAATCCGGCGCCACCGACAGCGACCCGGGACAGGCGGTTGAACAGGGCGATAAGTTTTTTGTTCTCAACGACGACGTGGATGGTCCGGCGTCTGGTCCCTTTGCCGGTCTCAGCGGCCAGATGGCCTTTGCGCTGAACGCCACCTTTGAAGATGGCGGCGTGACGTCGATCACGCGTGAGCAGGACATTTACCGATTCAGGTGGCGATGTTGTTGGAACTGAGAATGCCAATTTCTACACTGGTGAATCGCTGGCACCGCCGGTCCCGTGTTTTGCCAAAGGGACAAGAGTTCTGACCCCAACCGGCCCCCGGCTTATTGAAGAGCTCAAGATCGGCGATCTGTTAGTGACGCGCGACAATGGCGCACTGCCCATTCGCTGGGTTGGATCCAGTCACGTGCGGGCCCAAGGCGATCTGATGCCCTACCGGGTGCGAAAAGGTGCATTGGGGAACGCCTACGATCTGGTGTTATCACCGCAGCACAAAGTGCTGATTTCGGGATGGCGCGCCGAACTGTTGTTTGGTGTCCAAGATGTATTGGTCGCGGTGAAACATCTGGAGAATGATCAGACCATACGCCGCTGTGGCCGTTTGCGCATGGTCGAGTATTTTCACGTTATGCTTGACGCGCAGGAAGTGATTTTTGCCGAAGGCTGCCCGGTTGAAAGTCTGGACCCACAGGGCGTGGAGAATTGGCCCGTAGATCACCCAACCCGCATGGAAATTGAAGCCATTTATCCAAGTGTTTTCCTCCCCAAATGTACGCCATTGATGCCTGGCTATAGCGTTGCCAAGTCTTTTGAGGCGACTGTGTTGCAAGGCTTGATTGCGACCTGAGCCAGCTGATCCAGATTGTGATTTCAGGTTTGCGTCACGCTTTGCGAGTCGCCCGGTTCGTACATTCTCTGCTGATTAAATGAAATTGGCCGACCCGTTTCAGCCCACAGAAACCCTGTTCCGCCCCTGTTGTTTTGCAAGATATAGTTGCTCATCTGCTCGCCGCTGAGCGTCCTTCAAAGTTTCTCTGTGTGTCTTCTGAACCACTCCGATGCTGACCGTAATTACTCGGTCCGGCAGTATCTCAGTTTCGCTGACCCGATTGCGAATAATTTCTGCCAGGATCAGGCCATCACTGCGAGACTCGAGCAGGATCAGAAACTCTTCGCCTCCGACACGAAACAATGTCCCCCTGTTCCCCAGCACGTTACCCATCAGGTGCGCCACTTGCTTCAGAACCAGATCCCCTCTGGCATGCCCAAGACTGTCGTTCACCTCCTTGAAGTGATCAATGTCGACCAACAACACCGACGCCCGCTTGCCGTTGGTTTGCCCGGCAACCCAGTTAAGATAGCGACGGTTGTAACTTCCAGTCAGCGGATCTCGGGTGCTGGCAGCCAGCAACTTCTTTTGCAACGCCCTGGTTTTAGTGACTGAAAACCACATGTACGCCGCAGTCAGCGAGAGCGATAGAAAGAGCCGGATCGCCAAGGTCATTTCGCCCTGCCACATCACCAACAAGGAGACTGTGAAAATCAGGGGCACGGAAAAGAAAACACCAGCTCTGCGTTCTTCGACCAAGCTACCTCCCACAATCGCAGGAAAGGCCCACAAGGCGCCCTGTGGACCACAGTACCAGATTGTCGCCAATATGGTCGCGGCCAACACAGCCAAAATGGCTGACACCGGAATTGGCAACGGATCACCACGTATGGAAGACAACACGTCAACCCACAGCGTTGCCATCAGGGTGCCAATAAAAACGGCCAGTACATAATACCCAACAACTAGGTTTTTGATTGCAAGAAGGAACAACAACGCAATGCAACACAGAGCAATGAACCGTTCGATCCTGGATGAAATATTCCACATAGGCGACGTATAAGGAGCGCCAATCTCCTGCAGTTTTTCAACAGCCAACTGAACTCATACTTTCACAGATACACACTCGAATTTACACGCAACAACACGAAAAATAGGACGCTATTAATGGGAAACGCCCCCGGGAATTCCCCCGGAGGCGCATCTGTTTTTTCATTCACTTCGGCCTAGAGCCGACGCGGATCAACCAGTCACACGAATAGTTTCGTTTTTCGGATCATAAGGGCTGTCTACCGTCACCTCGGCATCCCATAGCTGGTCCATGATCTTGACCTTCAGCTTGGTGCCCGGCACCGCGAGTTCGGGTTTGACATAGCCCATGCCAATCGACTTCTCGAAAGCCACCGAATAGCCGCCCGAGGTCAAACGCCCTACCCGCTCACCTTCGGGTGTGTACAGCACTTCGCGGCCCCATGGGTCGGCATCCTCTGGCCCATCAATCAGCAGGGTGCAGCATTTCACCCGAACGCCAGTTTCCAGCATGGCCTCTTTACCGTGGAAGTCTTTCTCCAGGTCGATAAAGCGCGGCAGGTCGGCCTCGGCTGGGGTGGCATCGCGGCCCAGCTCAGTGCCAAAGGCACGATAGCTCTTCTCCTGACGCAGCCAGTTCTGGGCACGAGCGCCGACTAGTTTCATGCCATGCTTTTCACCGGCTTTTTCAAGTAGATCGAACAGGTAGTTCTGCATCTCGATCGGGTGGTGCAGCTCCCAGCCCAATTCACCGGTATAAGCCACACGGATCGCATTCACTGGGCACATGCCCAGTTCGATCTGACGAGCAGATAGCCAAGGGAAGCGTTTGTTGGACAGCGCGGTGTCGGGATCAGCGTCCACGATGATCTCTTTCAGCACGTCACGCGACTTGGGGCCGGCGATGGCAAAGACGCCCCACTGGGTGGTGACATCCTGGATCTCGATATAGCCGAATTCTTCCATTTTGTCTTCGGCAGCCTTACGCAGGAAATCGGCGTCGTACTCGGTCCAGGCACCAGCCGAGACGAGGTAGTAGTTGTTCTCGCCGTTGCGCACGATGGTGTATTCCGTGCGGGTGGTGCCAGCCGAAGTCAGCGCATAGGTCAGGTTGATGCGACCTACCTTGGGCAACTTGTTACAAGTGAACCAGTCCAGGAACTGGGTCGCACCGGGGCCCTTGACCACATGCTTGGTAAAGGCGGTTGCGTCGACCAGACCAACGCCTTGGCGGATTGCTTTGGCCTCTTCGACCACATGTTTCCACCAGCCTCCGCGACGGAAGCTGCGGGACTCAGCGTCGTTGAAACCAGCAGGTGCGTAATAGTTCGGACGTTCCCAGCCGTTGACCCAGCCAAATTGCGCACCGCGCTCTTTCTGGCGGTCATAGGCTGGCGAGGTACGCAGGCCTCGTGCTGCGGGGCGCTCCTCGTCCGGGTGGTGCAGGATGTAGACGTGCTCGTAGCATTCTTCGTTCTTGCGGGCTGCAAACTCGGTGGTCATCCAGTTGGAGGAATAGCGTTTCGGATCCAGCGAGGCCATGTCGATCTCGGCTTCGCCATCAACCATCATCTGCGCCAGATAATAACCGGTACCGCCAGCGGCGGTGATGCCAAACGAGAAGCCCTCGGCCAACCACATGTTGCGCAGGCCCGGTGCCGGACCAACCAGCGGGTTGCCGTCAGGGGTGTAACAAATCGGGCCGTTGAAATCGTCTTTCAGGCCGGATTCAGCACAGGACGGCACACGTTCGGTCATCGCCATGTACTGTTCGGCAATCCGGTCCAGATCGAGCGGGAACAGGTCGGCGCGGAAACTGTCAGGCACGCCGTGTTCAAACCGCGCTGGTGCGCCGTGTTCATAGATCCCCAGGATCCAGCCACCGCGTTCTTCGCGGGCATAGGATTCAGAGTCGGCATCACGCACCACCGGGTGCTCGGGGTTGCCTGCTTCGCGCCATTTGACCAGCTCGGGGTCCTGATCCATGACAATGAAAGTGTGTTCAACCGGAACAGCCGGCATTTTGATGCCCAGCATCTTGGCGGTGCGCTGCGCGTGGTTGCCCGATGCGGTCACAACATGTTCGGCGGTGATCACGAACTGTTCGTCGCTAGGCACCAGGTTGCCGCCCTTTTCCACCATCTTGGTGCAGGTGACTTCCCAGTGAGTGCCGGTCCAGTGGAAGGCATCAGCCTGAATCTTGCGCTGAATGTCCACACCGCGCTGACGCGCGCCCTTGGCCATCGCCATGGTCACGTCAGCCGGGTTAATATAGCCGTCCTCGGTGTGATAAATTGCGCCCTTCAGATCATCGGTGCGGATCAACGGCCAGCGTTCTTTGATCTGGTCTGCGGTCAGCCATTCGTAATCCACGCCACAGGTTTCAGCGGTCGAGGCGTAGAGCTTGAATTCATCCATACGCTCTTCGGTCTGAGCCATGCGCAGGTTGCCAACCACTGCAAATCCGGCATTCAGGCCGGTTTCTTCCTCGAGCGATTTATAGAAATCCACCGAGTATTTGTGAATGTGGGTGGTGGCATAAGACATGTTGAACAGCGGCAGCAAGCCAGCAGCGTGCCAGGTCGAGCCCGAGGTCAGCTCATCCCGCTCGATCAGCATCACATCATCCCAGCCTGCCTTGGCCAGATGATAGGCAATCGAGGTCCCAACGGCACCACCGCCGACGACCAATGCTTTGACTTGGGTTTTCATGAGGCCCGCTCTCCGACAAATATGACTCGCTTGCACAGTGTTATGCCCAAGCCAAACCCAGCGCGCGAAATTCTTCCGACGTATAAATCACCAAAACCGACCTTCGGGGCCAATCGCTGGGCTGTTTTTGCGGAATCAGTTGGAAAATGAGTGTTTTTGGCAAAAAGAAACAGGGCGTTGGTGCGAAGTTGCAAACGTGGCGAACGGTGGAAATCCGAGCAGGTCCGGGGTCAACAGCTGAGTATGGTGCCGCGACGCACACAGCCACGGCCAGCCGCATTGGCGTTCAGCCCCTTGTTGACACGCACGCCGGTTCTGTCTTCGCGCGCAATCGGGTCGGCCATCACCTGAGGTAAGGTCGGGGCGACGGAAGGTTCATCCTTGTCACCCCCCCAGAAGGCGGCCACATCGAATATTGAGCCCAGATCAACTTTGTCGCTGTGATCGGATGATACAAACCGGCTGCTGAAAATCTGACCATATCGCTTTAGTCCCATCTGCCCAAATGGCATCTGCGCGCGGCGCGACTGCTGGCCATAGTCGGCACCCAGAACCACAAGGCCACACAGGGCAGCAAAGCAGGCATTTTGAGCGATCGCCATGTGGTCTCTCCTAAAGGCGCGACGTAAGGGGGACGGCCCCACGCCGTTGTAAACCCGATAAATCCGGCAAATTTGAGGCATATTTTGAGCTTTCGAACATTTACGGCCCTTGATGGGCATATGGGAATTGGCAGTCGCAGCAGATCGTTAGGACCGGGTGCTGTCGCTGCTGTTTTTTTACCGCAGCGGTTCCTTCCGACAGGGTCGGAGTTCTCGGGACCGGCAGGGCTGCGAGAGTAGAGCGAACACGCGGCTTGATTAGGCAGTAAATCGCGCCAAATTCGAACAATGGACGCTCTACTCGGGGAGTATTGATCCCGGGACTAAATCGAAAATTATTTTACATCAGGAGAATCCGATGCCCGGCCAAAACCATGCGTTTAAGTTCGAAAAGAAGTTCAAAGTTAAGGGCACTGCGGACCTGACACCGTCCTTAGACGTCAAGCTTGATTGCGAATTCCCACTTGAGGGAATCGAAGTATCCCTGGCGAAGAAAATCGAGAAGAATTTTGCGAAGGAGTACGAAAAACTGATCAAGGGTCAATTGGCCCATTTTGAAAAGTGGCTGAAAGAAAAGCAGAAAAATATCGATGACGCCAAGGCGCTCGAAAAAGCTATTGTTAAAATGGGCGTGCCTGAGGATGAGGCAGGGTGCAAAGCTTTGGCCGCTGAACTGAACAAGCTTTCCAAAATGAAATCCGCGATTGAAAGCCTTGAAAAAGACTTCGATGACTTGTCGAGCAATTGGGCAAAGAATGTTGTCGACCAACAGGCCGAAATCGCAATCATGAAGGCGCGAAAGCAGGCTGGTGCACAGCTATTGAAAGACAAAAAACGGCGACTTGTTTTGGGTAAGGTCGTCAAGGGCATCTTATTGGTATCAGCAATTGCAGTTGGCATCGCCGCAATTGTGCTGACCGCTGGCACGGCGGCTCCACTGGTTCTGGGCCTTAGCATAGCCGCCGCATCCATCAGCACTGCAACAGGGGTATATAGTTTTGCTCAAACCGTAAAACGGGACAACGATCTTGAGAAGAAGGCACTCAAGACGGTTCAGGATGAAGTAAAGGCCTTGGCCACTGCAATGAAGCCGATCGAGGCAAGCTCGCTCGCCAAGCATGTCCTTGAACTTGAGAATATGATCAAGCTGCGAAAATCTGAGCTGGCCAAACTGAAGATGGAGTTGAAAAAGATCATTGTAGCACTGGACAGGCAGATCAAAGCAATAAACTCTTTGCAATCGGGTGCTGATGGATTGTTAAACGCCAAGGATCTGAAAAAGCAGCAGAAAAAATATGACAGCATGCGCAAAGGCGCGACTGAAGTTGCCACAAAGATTGAAAAAGCCAATAGTATTGTTTCTCAGGGCGAAAAGCTGATCGGCACCCTGAGAGAGTTTGGGGTCAAGATGGATGAGTTTGCCAAATACTACAAATCCAACTCGATCGGGGGCAATCTGAAGAGGTATTTCACTAGCGTCGATGGGTTCAAAGACCTGGCTGGATCGTTAGGTACTTTCAAAACGGGCGCCGGTTTCTAGGCTGAATAACCCAACTGGCGTCGCGTCTATGCCGATGTGGGAAACACGTCACCGAACAGTACAGCTGCGAGGCGCAGTTTTGGGCACCGGCAGGGTGTGCCCCTGCGGTCTTTTGCTGTGTAACTGTTGTAATCCGGGTCAAAAGCCCTGAAGCATTTGGATGAAAAGGTGGCGCCACCAATGCGGAGACGGACGGGGGATTGCCCCGTGCATAGAACCAGTTCCAAAGCGCCCCGGCGCAACCCGGAGCCCAATTTCCAATGCCGGGGGTGTAAGGCCCGACGGTGATCATGATCGGGTATCAACGTGCCACAAGCAGCTTAATTTCGCGCTAGCGGGGCGTACGCCCGGTGCGCAACACCCCAGGATCGCATTATCCGGTCAGGCCAAGCGCCTCGGCAATGAGCCAGAGACTGAGCCCGACCCAAGAGCCTGCCAACCCCCAGAAGAGCAGCGGATTTTTCTGGCGATGCACGGGTTCGATGAAGTCTGCACGCCCGGTTCGAATGGCGGGCCAGCTCCACAGCAGGAACAGCACACCCCAGAACAGGTTCAGATCCAAAAACACCGCCAGCCAAATGCAAACCAACCCCAGTGCAGCCCGCCATGGGATCTGGTTTACGCCGGAACTGGGAGCGTTAGAGACTTCTTCAGCTTCAACCATCTGGACCATCAGCCCAGCGCCTTGTGGGTCCTGTAGCATCAAGCGGCCATCATCCATGTCGTTGGTCACCTCAAGCGCGTGCTGGGACAGTGTTTCCGGGGTTACGGCGAAACACGGCATCCAATAGCGGAACTTGCCGCGGACATGCTTGGGCACCTCTTCGGCCTGGGCTACCAAGGTGCCGTCGGGATGGCGGATATCAAAGACTGGCCATGGGTGTTCCGCTGTTTTGTGAAAGATCCAACCAAACAGGTCTTGGTAGAACGACTGGATCAGTGATATCTCGGGCAGATGGTGATAGCGGCGGATCACATGGCCGGGGCGGATCGGCCCGGTTGGCGGAGTGATCTCATCCCCTTGGACCATGGTGAACCCTGCACCAGACGGGTCACGCACCAAGGCGATACGGCTGCGTTCTCCAAAGGGTTCGGGTTCAACCTCGATAATCACGCCCTCGTGCCGGCGCGCCTTGGCGACCATGTCATCAAGATCTTCAACATGCACATAAGACATCCAGAAGGACGGCATGTTGATCTTCACCAGCGGCTCCGGCATCAGAAATACCGCCGCAACTGGTGCCTGTCCATCATGGGCAAAGTCATAGGCACTGTCGCCGCCAAACTGCCAGCCAAACAAGCCCGCATAGGTCTTGCGCGCAAGCCCCATGTCAAAGGTGGAAAGGTCGGTCCAGACAAAATGTCCAATGGCCATGATGGGCTCCCTTAATCTGTGTCATCACAGACCTAGGCATCCGACAGGCGCTGTGGAATATACAAATCTTGCTGTTTTGCTCCCCCTGCCCGATGGGTGTCTACATCTCCAGGATCTTACCTGGGTTCATGATATTATCAGGATCCAGTGCAGCCTTGATCGCTGCCATGTAGCGCGTGGTCTCACCCAGTTCGGCCCGCAGATAAGGTCGCTTGCCCTGCCCTATGCCATGTTCACCCGTGCAGGTGCCATCCATCGAGATCGCCAGCTGGTTCAGCCAGGCGACATAGTCATCGGCGCGGGCGCGCTCTTCGGCGTTTTCCATATCGATGAGCAGCAGAGCATGAAAATTGCCGTCGCCCACGTGGCCGACAATAGGCGCGATCAACCCGAGGGCGGCGGCTTTCTCCTGTGCCGCAGCAACGCATTCGGCCAGCCGTGAGATCGGCACGCAGACATCGGTTGAAATGCCCTTAGCACCGGGACGGATCTGCAGGCTAGCCCAGTACATGTCATGACGTGCCTGCCACAGCTTGTTGCGCTCTTCTGTGGTCGAGGTGGTGGCGGTGTCAAAGCCGCCGAACTCTTCGGCGATCGAGGCAAAGGTTTCGGCCTGTTCCGCCACACCGGCCTCGGACCCGTGGAACTCAAGCAGCAGCAGGGGCGTTTCCGGCAGCTCCAGCTTGGAATAGGCATTGGCCGCCCTGACGCTCATCTCGTCCAGCAATTCGATCCGGGCAACCGGGATGCCGTATTGGATGGTCATCATCACCGCACGGCAGGCGTCATCAACTGTGCGGAAAGAACAGCGTGCTGAACTAATCGCCTCGGGGATCCCCTGCAGTTTCAGAGTAATCTCCGTGATCAGGCCCAATGTGCCCTCAGACCCAACCAGCAGGCGGGTCATGTCATATCCGGCCGAGGATTTTTTGGCCCGCTGCGCGGTACGGATCACGCTGCCATCGGCCATCACTACCTCAAGCGCCAGAACATTCTCCTTCATGGTGCCATAGCGCACTGCATTGGTGCCTGAAGCACGGGTGGCCGCCATGCCACCAAGCGAGGCATTGGCTCCGGGGTCAATGGGGAAGAACAACCCCTGATCGCGCAGGAAAGTGTTGAGTTGTTCGCGGGTCACGCCGGGCTGCACAACAACATCCAGATCCTCGGCGTGGACCTCGATGATCTTATTCATCTGGGCGGTGTCGACTGAAATACCACCTGCCGGCGCATTCACGTGCCCTTCGAGCGAAGTACCAGTGCCATAGGGGATGATCGGCACCGCATATTCGGCGCAGCATTTGACGATCTGCGAAACCTCATTGGTATCCACAGGGAACACCACCGCGTCGGGCATCTGGTTTTTGATCCAGGTGGTGGTGTGGCCGTGCTGCTCGCGGATGGCCTCGCCGGTTTGCAGCCGGTCACCAAACAGCTGTTTCAACACGCCAATGGCGGCTTTTATCCCGGCGTCGTTACGCGGCAATGCGGCTGCTTGCACCATGATCGGCTCCCTAAAAATTGCTGCTTCATGGTGTCAGTTTGGCTGTACAGGTACAATAGGGGCACGAGCGAAATTCCATGCAAAGCTTAGGTCAGCGCCCGACCGAGGTGGGGGCATCAGCCCCCGCCTGGGGGTCGGCGGGGGCTGACCGGCCTACCGGCCGGGGGATAGCTTACTCACCCAGAGCAATTCCCTCGCGGCGTGGGTCTGCTGCGCCTTTTAGACCCTCGCCAATCTCGATAGCGTGCAGACCCGAGTTCAACCCGCGCAGGTTCACCTCAAACCCGATTTGCGTCAGGGTTTCTTCGAGCATCTCGGCATCCGTGCCCTCTTCCAGGTCATACTTGCCAAAGCGGTTCACTGCATGGGGAAGAGCCACGGCCTGTTGTACGTCCATACCCCAGTCGGCCCAGGCAATAATCGACTTGGCGACATAGCCGATGATCCGGCTGCCACCGGGGGAACCGATGACCAGAACCGGCTTGTCGTCTTGCATCACGATGGTTGGCGCCATCGATGAACGAGGCCGCTTGCCCGGCTCTAGCCGGTTGGCAATGGGCACACCGTCGCGATGGGTGCGGAACGAGAAATCGGTGAGCTCGTTGTTCAGCAGGAACCCATGCACCATCAGCCGTGACCCAAAGGCGTTTTCGATGGTCGTGGTCATCGACAGGGCGTTGCCGTACTGATCGACAATCGAAATATGCGAGGTTGAGGGCAGTTCGATCGACTCGTCATCGGCCCAGAGCGCGTGGTCAAACTCGGGCGATCCGGGGGAAACTTCGGGCAAAGCATCATCGCCCGCCAACAGTTCGGCCCGCAGCGCCAGGTACTTGGGGTCGACCAGCCCTTCGGTGGGCATTGGCACATAATCGCTATCGGCCATGTAGCGGCCCCGATCTGCAAATGCGAGCCGCGAGGCATCACCGATCAGGCGCCAGCTTTCCGGATTGTCCGCGCCCAGCGCCGCCAGATCATATTGCCCCAGCATGCCCAGGATCTGGCCCACGGTCAGCGCGCCCGAGGATGGTGGCCCCATGCCACAAACGTCAAATTCGCGGTATGTCACGCAGACGGGTTCGCGCTCTTTGACCTGATACAGAGCCAAATCGGCCAGCGACAACACGCCCGGATTGCCCGGTGCGTGGGTTACCGCGCCAACGATCTCATCCGCGATACGCCCCATATAGAAGCCTTCGGCGCCCTTTTCGGCCAGTACCTCTAAGGTGTGGGCATAATCCTTGTTGATGAGCAGATCACCGGCTTGCAATGCGTTGCCATCAGGCATGAAGTAATCGGCAGTTCCAGGGAAGCGCGACAGGCGTTCGGCGTCGCGTTCGATCAGGCCTGCCAAACGGGGAGAGACTGTAAAGCCGTCTTTAGCCAGTGCTATCCCTGCGTCGAACAACGAAGGCCAATCTGCGCGGCCCCAGAGACGGTGCGCCTCGGCCATCAAGGCGGGGGTGCCGGGGGTGCCCACGGACCGCCCCCCAACCACTGCGTCAAAGAACTTGAGCGGTTCGCCGTCTTCATTCTGGAACAAAGTGGGAGTGGCATTCAACGGCGCGGTTTCTCGGCCATCCAACGTGGTCAGTTTTCCGCTTTCGGCGTCATACCAGACCAGAAAGGCCCCACCGCCCAGCCCCGAGGACTGCGGCTCGACCAATCCCAGCACGGCCTGCACCGCGACCATGGCATCTGCAGCAGTGCCACCCGCACGCAAGACTGTGGCGCCCGCCTCAACCGCGTGGGGGTTGGCGGCGGAGATCATCCAATTGTCAGCTTCAACCGGCTGGCCTGCCTCCTTCATCTCAAGAGAAGTGACAACAGCTGGTGAGATTGCCTCAAACGCGCCAGTTGTGGCCGCTTCGGGTGCAACCGCATCTGCAGCTTGTTGTGACAGAGCCTGAGACGAGATGGCGGTGCTGGCCAATAGGCCCAGAAAAACGTGACGCATAATACCCTCCGAACAAAAACTCAGGTCAGACTACAGATGTTTTGCAAGATTGGGAGTCGTTTGCTTTTAACTTTAGGTCAGCACCCGCCTTGGGAGCTCTAGGGTACTGACCGGACTATCGGCCGGACAAAACTTAGACGGCGCGGAGTCCATAGCTGGCCAGTTCTTCGTGAACGGCCCCATCGGGATGCAGAACAGATTGGAACAGGGAAAACCCCGACACGCTGAAGGATGGCAGTTCGACCCGTGCGTGATCGGCAACAAAGGTCTCGAGCCGTTCGGCATCGCGCCACTGTAGCCCGCGGTTGAACCGGGCCAGCGTGACATGTGGTTTATAGCGTTCGCGGGCCAGAGTAATGCTAGAGCGATGGCAGGCGCTCCTGATTTTCTTGTGCAGCTCTTTCAGCAGTTTGCTGTCTTGTACAGCAGCAAAGAGTACCTTGGGCACCTCGCCGCCAAAGCTGCCCAAGCCCTCAAACCCCAAGTCAAACCCCTGCCCTGCCAGGCTTTCGAGGTGGTGGTGCAATTCCTCCAAAACCTCCTCGGGCTGTTCGCCCAGAAAGGCAAGGGTCAGGTGCAGGTTTTCTTGGGGTGTGGGCTTGCCAACCGGGACAGCGCCTGCCAGCTGGGCAAACGCTGAGGCCACATCGGCGGGAAGTTCGATTGCTAGGAATGCGCGCATACCTACCCACCCCTCAGAGCATCGCCGGAACCACCTGATCCGGCGGGCGGTGGCCATCCTCAAAGGTCTTGATGTTCAGCAGAACCTTTTCGCCCATCTCATTGCGGCCCTCAACCGTGGCTGAGCCCATATGCGGCAGCAGCACCACATTGGGCTGTTCGCGCAGGCGCGGGTTGATATTGGTGCCATGTTCGTACACATCCAGCCCGGCCCCAGCGATCTCGCCCGAGCGCAACATCCTGGTCAGCGCCATCTCGTCGATGACCTCGCCGCGTGAGGTGTTCACGATCACCGCGTCCGGTTTCATCAGTTTCAAACGGCGGGCGTTCATCAAGTGAAAGGTCGAGGGCGTCGAGGGGCAGTTGATCGAGATGACATCCATCCGTGCCACCATCTGATCCAGACTCTCCCAATAGGTTGCCTCGAGCTGTTGTTCGGTTTCGGGGCGCAGACGACGACGATTGTGGTAATGCACCTGCATACCAAAGGCCGATGCCCGTCGCGCCACAGCCTGGCCGATGCTGCCCATGCCAAGAATACCCAATCGACGTCCAGCTAAGCGCCCACCCAGCAGCGCTGTAGGCGCCCAGCCCTGCCAGTCGCCTTTTTGCATGGTTGCCAGACCTTCGGGGATACGACGCACCACAGCCATGACCAGCGCCATGGTCATGTCAGCGGTATCATCCGTTAGAACGCCCGGCGTGTTCGAGACCAAAATGCCGCGTTGTCGGGCGGTAGCCACATCGATGTGATCAACGCCGGCGCCATAATTGGCAATCAATTTAAGGCGTTCCCCAGCCTGCCCCAACAGGCGCGCATCAATTGTATCTGTGACCGTAGGCACCAAAACATCGGCATTTGCCATCGCTTCGACCAACTCAGCCCGGCTCAGCGGCGCGTCCTCGGTTCGCAGGGTGACATCAAACAATTCGCTTAGCCGTGTCTCGACCGGCTCTGGCAACCGTCGCGTTACAACAACACTCAGACGTTCTCTTGCCACTTGCCCACTCCTATTGCATTTCATTATAGCCTGTTTGGTGGCATCGTGGCGCAGGATGGCAGAGGGCACAAGAACCCTTCTATCCCATCGGCGCCAAGTGACGCAGTTTTCTGGAACCAGTCCGCGGGGAAACCTGACAGAGACAACGGCAAGAAAACGCTCAGGCCTCGGTGGTAAACAGGCAACGATAACAAAAAGCGAGCAGGCAGTGACAGTTTCGGTTTCATTTTTGCGCCCATGGGTGGCGGCACTTTGTGTGCTGCTGGCAACTTCGGTATCCATGGCAGCTGGAAATCCTGCCCCAGATAAGGTTCGCGGACCCGTTACCAACCTCCCCCTGCCCCGATATGTTTCGATGAAGGCCGCCGAAGGCAACGTGCGACGCGGTCCGTCGCTGACACACCGGATCGACTGGGTATTCAAGCGCCGCAATATGCCGCTGGAAATTACCGCCGAGTACGGCCACTGGCGCCGGGTCCGTGACCGTGATGGAGCTGGCGGCTGGGTTCATTACGCATTGCTGTCGGGTACACGCACCGTATTGATCGAAGAAGACATGCTGACGCTGCGCGCGCAGCCAAATGAAAACGCGCCGGTCACCGCTGCGTTTGAACTGGGTGTCGTGGCGCGACTAGGCTCGTGCTCCCTAGACTGGTGCCGCATTTCGGCCGGCGGCTATCGCGGCTGGGTGCCCAAGCAAAAACTCTGGGGTGTAAACCCTGACGAGCTGCGCGACTAAGCTCAGCCTGACTTACCCCTACGACCTTGGCATACCTCGTTGCCAAACCAAGCAGGGCCCGGCCAAACAGCCGGGTCTTTTCAGTGCGCAAAACGCACAATGAAAACAACGCCTTTCCCAACCACTAAATCCCGCTTCGATGCATTGACTCCACCCCCAACGCGGTTGAGAAATGCTCTTAAATACCGGTGGTGACCCGCGACAGGTCACCAGAGAGCAAGGTCATTTCGGGAGGGAAATCCATGATTACATTGAACCGCCGCAAGGCACTGGCATTGATGGGCGGCACGGTTGCCGCTGCTGGCCTGTCGACACCAGCCCTGTCGCAGGGTCGCAAGATCACCGTTGGCGCGCTGCGCTTTACTAGCCATTCCGCCAGCTTTATCGCGCTGCAGCGTGATTATTTCAAAGAGGCCGGATTGGATGTTGAGCTGAAGTTCTTTCAGGCGGCAACTCCGATGGCGGTGGCCATTGCCTCGGGCGACGTGGACTATGCCGTGACTGCGATGTCCGGCGGCTTGGTATCACTGGCCGATAAGGGCGCGATCAAGATCATCGGTGGTGCACTGTCCGAAGAAGAGGGCATCGACGGGCAGAAATACCTGGTGTCGGACGCTGCGTTCCAAGCGGGTGCAACCAGCCCGGCGATGCTGGATGGCAAGACCTATGGCATTTCCAGCGCCGGGTCGTCGTTCCACTATATGGGTGCCAAGTTAGCTCAGAGGGAAGGCATTTCGCTGAAGTTCAAGCCGTTGCAAAAGGTTGGGGCCATCATCGGCGCGCTGAAGTCTGGCCAGATTGATGCATGGTCGATTGTGCCGCATATCGCCAAGCCGCTGGCAGGATCAGGCAAGGTACATATCATCGGCAATGTGTCGGACGTTATCCGGAACTATCAGGTTACCACTGTGTTCACCTCGGCCAAGAACGCGGCGGATGAACGGGGCATGACCGGTGATTTCCTGGCTGGCTTCTCCAAGGGTGTGGCCGACTATAACACCACCATGATCGACCGCGCCCACGGTGACGACGGCGTGAACGAGATGGTCGATCTGATCCATCAATATGTCTATGCCGACCGCCCACGCGAAAAGGCCGCCAAGTCGATCATCAACGGCACTATGCGGTTGAACGAGGGTGCGGCGATGAACAAAGCTTCGCTGCAAGATCAGCTAAGCTGGTTCCAGTCCGAGGGTCTGGTGGGTGGCGACATCACGCTGGATACAGTGGTCGACGACAGCTACGTCAAAACACTGGGCTAATGCCTCTTTGGGACGGGGCGATGAAAACCGCCCTGTCCCTGTCCTGTTTCCAAGAAAAATAGTTGGGCCTAACCCATGGACATTCGCCTCTCAGGCGTCAGCCATTTCTATGACCAGACCGAGGTCCTGCGTGACATCTCACTTGAGATCCCATCTGGCAAAATCGTCTGCATCGTCGGGCCTTCGGGCTGCGGCAAGTCCACTTTACTGCGATTGATTGGCGGGCTGGAACGGCCCAGCGCGGGCGAGATCCTGCAGGTTGGCACCCCACCCGCAGACTGCGTGAACCCGCTGACCTATGTATTTCAGGATTTTGCCCTGCTGCCGTGGCGCACGGTGCGCGGGAATATCTCGCTGGTGCTAGAGGACCACGGCATTCGCGGTGCGGCAGCGGATGAGATCATCCATGGCGTGCTGGCCCGCACCAAGCTGAGCGATTTTGCCGATGCTCTGCCAAAACAGCTATCCGGTGGTATGAAACAGCGGGTGGCCATCGCCCGCGCCTTGGCAGTGAACCCGGCGGTGATGCTGATGGACGAGCCCCTGTCGGCGCTGGACAGCCAGACGCGCGAGCTGTTGATGGACGATCTGGTGAACCTGTGGACCCGCACGCCGTTTACCGCCGTTTACGTGACCCACAATCTAGCCGAGGCGGTGCGGCTGGGCCATTCCATTGTTGTAATGTCCCGCCGTCCCGGTGAGATCCGCGAGATTGTGCATCTGGACCAACCGCTGGAGAAGCGCGGATTGGGCAATGCCGAGATGGAAGAAAAGCAGAAATACCTGTGGCAGCTGATGCGCGAAGAGGCGCAAGCAGCGGATGCGGAGCTAATCCATGTCTGACCAAGTCAACACCGGCCAAATTCGCAACGTTCCGTTTCGTGGCGGCGGCTTTGCGCCCACCGCGCGCCGAGGGGTGGGCCTTGTGGTCTTTGTCTTACTGATCGCTCTGGCCGAAATGGGGACTCGTCAGGGATGGATCTCTCCTCTGACCCTGCCAAAACCCTCAGATGTGCTGAAAACCTTTGGCGAGCTCTACAGCAGTGGCATGCTGTGGAAGCACTTGAGTGTATCGCTGTCGCGACTGATCGTTGGCGCGGCACTAGGGGCCAGCGTCGGTATTGCTGTCGGGGTGATGATCGGGCTGTTCTCCTATGTCCGCGCCGGATTGGTGCCCCTCGTGGCCGCCCTATTCCCAATCCCCAAGATCGCCCTGCTGCCGCTGTTCGTGATCTGGTTTGGCATTGATGAGGGGTCAAAATACGCGCTGATCGCCTTTGGCACCTTTACCCCCACCGTTGTCGCCACCTATGGCGCGGTGGACAATGTAGACCGCAATCTGATCCGCATGGGGCAAAGCTTTAACCTTGGCTGGTGGTCGATTGTGCGCAAGATCGTACTGCCTGGCGCCATGCCTGGTATCCTGTCCGGGCTACGGATCAGTCTAGCGATTGCCATCATCTTGCTGGTCGCCGCCGAAATGCTGGGCGCGGAATATGGTATTGGTGCCTATATCCTCGAAGCCGGGTCTCTGTATGACTTAGAGCGGCTATTTGCCGGGGTTGCCATTCTGTCGATCCTTGGCGTGAGCTTGAGCGCCTGTATCGGAATAATCGAACGTCGCCTGCTGCGCTGGCGTGTATAATTCAATTCACATCCCACAAGGAGCCTTTCATGGCCTGGATCCAAACCATCCCCTATGACGACGCCGACGGTAAATTGAAGATGCTGTATGACCGGGTCAAAGGCCCCGACAACAATGTCGACAACATTATGATGATGCATTCGCTTCGCCCTCATTCCATGGAGGGGCACATGGCGATCTACAAATATGTGCTGCATCACACTGGTAACACGGTTCCCAAGTGGTTTCTGGAAACGCTAGGCGTGTGGGTCAGTCGCTTGAACGACTGCGACTATTGCGTTGAACACCATTTTTCTGGATTGAAACGCCTGCTGCAGGACGATGAAAAAGCCGATGCGATCCGCGCTGCGATCGAGGCCCGCAACACCTCAGCCGCCCCACTGGATGAAGGACAGCGCCTGGCAATGGACTATGCCCGTCTGCTAACGCGGGATCCCGGCGGCATGACCCAAGAGATCATCCTTCAGCTGCGCGCAACCGGCTATACCGATGGTGAGATCCTTGAGATCAACCAAGTGACGGCCTACTTCAACTACGCCAACCGCACGGTGCTGGGCCTGGGCTGTTCGACCAAGGGCGACATTCTGGGGCTTTCGCCCAACAAATCTGATAACCCTGACGATTGGAGCCACACCTAAGTCGTCTCCAAAAAAAGCCCCGGCGGTTACGCCGGGCTGCGCCTGTAATCACGGGTTTCGAGGTAAGGTACTACTCGGCCACCGTCAAAATCTCTTCCAATGGCTTCTTCATCTTGGCCACCTTGGGCACTTTGGCATCCGCCGAGGGATGGCCAACCGCCACGATCATAATTGGTTTTTCTGAAGCCGGACGTCCCAACATATCATTCAGAAAACGCATCGGGTTTGGGGTATGGGTCAGCGTGACCAGCCCGGCCTGATGCAGCGCAGTCAGCAAGAACCCCGAGGCAATGCCAACGCTTTCGGGTACATAGTAGTTCTTGAATCGCTCGCCATCATCAAAGTGCCCCCACCGCTGGGCAAAGACCACAATCAACCACGGCGCTTCGTCCAGATGCGGTTTTTCATAATTGGTGCCAATCGGCTCTAGCGCTCTTAGCCACTCATCCCCTGCCCCACCGTCATAGAACTTTCGTTCTTCTTCTTCGGCTGCCAAGCGGATGCAATGTTTGAAGTCGGGGTCCGAGATCGCCACAAAATGCCAAGGCTGGTGATTGGCCCCCGAGGGCGCAGTGCCGGCCGCGCGGATACACTCTTCGATTACCCTGCGCGGCACAGGCCGGTCTGCATAGTCGCGAACCGTGTGGCGACGTTTTATGTTGTCGTAAAATGCCAAAGCTGACCCTAACATCTCTTCGTCGCTCATTTCCATGCGATCTGGCAGATCCACGGCTTGGTATTCGATGTGTTCCTTCGAAAACACCGGTGCTCTCCCTGCTTCTTGTTATTTTGGCCTTCATTTAATGATACAATTACGACCTAGCTTTGATCATTCCTCATTAATGAGGAACTTTGACGCCACCCCCGATATCATGAGAAGATCGTTGGCAAGGCATCACGCGGGCCCAGCGCGGAATGCCCGAGGATGGGTTGGAGCCAACAATGATCGTTGACGAAAAATTAGAGTCACCTCTGCCACCAGCGCAGTTCGAGGCCGAAGCCGTGGTGCAGCTCACCAGTGCGATTGGAACACCAGACTATGTCAACTCGGCTCTCGACTTTGCCCAGCCGATAACCGGGGCAAGCTTCATATCGCTGTTTTGCCAAGGTGACAGGGATACCCCCTTACTGGTTGGTACCACCAGTGTGCTGGATCAACGCCGGGCCGAGCGCGCTGCTAAAGGCTATAAGCGTCATATCAAAGAAGACCGGAATGCATCATATTTGGCCGGGAGTGCGGGCAATGGTGATTTTCTTACTATTCAGCACGCCGAGGGTATCAAGTCCTTCACTTACCGGAGAGACTGCTACGAGAAGCCGGGATTGTCCGCACGTATTTCCCTGATCAGGCGAACGCCCGCGTTTGGTCTATCCGTCAGCCTGTATTCAAGCGCTGAAGACGGTCCGTTTTCGTCCGAGGTACATGACAGTGCCACAAGCGCCTTAAGGCTGCTGCTTGCCACAACCGAACGCCATGTCGCGTTCTCACTAAAAGGGAACACCTGGCAGGGACAAGACGTGCAAACACGCCTGGCTGTCAACTTTCCGAACCTGACCCCGCGAGAGCGCGAGGTCGCTGCAATGACGATAAAGGGGCGCACTGCAGGTGAAATTGCTGAGATTTTAGGGTTAGCAGAAACGACTGTAATCACTCACCGCAAACAGGCCTATAAGCGGGTCAACGTGACCTCGTTACGTGAGCTGATTGCAAAGATTTGAGCAGCTAAACCCTTTAGCCTAACTTCCCAACTGCTGTTCAAATTCTTTCTGAATGCGCCGCAATTCTTCAATTGCGGCGCGAATATCGCTGCTGTCGATTACGTTCACTTCAACATGGTCGCCACTGCGGGACAGCCGCCTGCGCTGGAGCTGATCGCGGTGTTCGGAGGACCGAAATTCCAGTACTTTGAACACCTCAACTGGGCGGGTGAAACCTTTGGGGGTTAGCTCGCCCACCGGTTCGCAAGAAACATATTCTGAAACCAGATTACAGGTGCTATCCGAAATCAGGATCGACCCCGGCTCGGCCAAGCCTTCAAGCCGCGACGCAAGATTTACCGGTCTGCCCAACACCGTGTAATCCAGACGCTTTTCGGAACCAAAATTCCCAACTGTGCAATAGCCCGAGGTGATGCCCATTCGGACCAGCATCGGCTTGGGTACGCCCAGCTTTTTCCAGTGGCTTTGCAACTCTCCCACACGTTGCTGCATCAGCATTGCCATCTCGACCGCCTTCAACGCGTCTTCGACCTCGCCATCACTTTCTGGATCACCAAAGAACACCATCACGGCATCCCCGATGAACTTGTCAATTGTGCCACCGCACCGGATAGCGATTGCCGACATTTCGGACAGGTAGGAATTGATCACAGCTGTCAGGCGTTCAGGTTCAAGTGTTTCAGAAAGGTCGGTGAACTGTTCGATGTCTGAGAAGAAAATCGTTAGATTCTTGCGCTTTGTAGTGGCCCCACTCTCCTGTTTTCCCGAAAAAATGCTCTCGTAAATCTGTGGCGACAGGTATTTTGCCAATCGCGTGGCCAGATGTTCAAGCTGGGCGCTTTTTTCCTCGATGATTTCGCGGTCGCGGATCTTCTGCTCCAGCAGCTCTTCACGTTCGTGCCGCAGCTCCCATTCTTCAGTGCGATCTACAAACTGGCCCTGGATGCCATTCAGGTAACTAAAGCTGGGGTCTTCGGTTTTGGCGGACATCAAAGCGTAAACCCGATGATTGCCGTTATCAGAGATATGGATTTCGGGGATCCGCACCGCGCCGTGTTCGTGAATGCCAGATATCCAAGTGTCAATCTGAGCGCCAGGCACGCCCAACTGTTCCAACACATCCGGGAAATAGGCGTTCGACACGTTTCCCAGGATCGGGAAAAACTGCAGAAAATTATTGTTTACCTTGAGGATCTCAAAATCCTCATTGGCGAAATAGGCGGCGGTGATGGCGTTTCTGAAATTGAAGAAACTCAGATCAACGATGTTGTTCTGATTAAAGAGGTCCTCAACCTTCATGGCGATCTCCCGACGGTAAGCTAAGTTCCCTTTGGTGCTCGGCATGATCCAGTTTCCACTGTGCCCATTTTCCCGTGACAGCCCCCCATGTCGTCACACAATAGGGCGTTAGATAGGTCAGCATGACCTTCCATAATGGGGGAGAGGTTCCCGCGAAGAATTGATCTCCATGGTTTATCAACGTCAGAATGGAACCAACCACCAGCGCCGTTATCAGTGCCTTCTGGGGGGTTCCTTCACCAAATATCATATGTCTGATGGTTGGTGCGGTTTGGGTGTCGCCCTTGGATCTGGTGCTCAACTTGCCCCCCTAAATAATTGTCACTTATCAAAACACTCGGCTCACACACACTAACGGATTGAGAGTGCAGGTTCTTATATAGCTTAATGCCTTAATCCCAAAATGCTTGAACAAAATTCAGAAGGCCCCTGCTGCGCGGCGGGAGACGGAGTGTTTTGCGACTCACCTTGCCCCCGCCCTTTCAGATCTCATCAAGCAGCGATCATGTGCCCCTTAAAAATCCCGCAAAAGGAGAAAAGACGCAATTC
Source organism: Parasedimentitalea nitratireducens (assembly GCF_057444295.1). Classification (NCBI taxonomy): domain Bacteria; kingdom Pseudomonadati; phylum Pseudomonadota; class Alphaproteobacteria; order Rhodobacterales; family Paracoccaceae; genus Parasedimentitalea; species Parasedimentitalea nitratireducens. Next base: position 101,621 of record NZ_JBYAXC010000008.1, read on the forward strand.
ATCCACACCTTTAACCGGAAGCTCGTGCGTTTTTTTGGCTTAAGTGGTAACTTTTTCGAACCAGATAAGGTTTTCTTAGGAGGCGGCGCCTAGCGGTGGTTCGGATTACGCACCCGAGAAGGAAGACACTTACGATGCCCGCTGCACTCTATCGCTTATCAACCCGTATTTATGCTGTGATTGCGCTTGCGCTGACCATTGTGTCGCTGCTGACTTTTTTCCTGCTGTCCCGGGCGGTCGATAATGCCTATTCGATGCGTGAACTAGAGCTTCACAACCAATCCGACACGGCGATCAGTCTGCTGGCTGCGCTGGAGGAGCGGGTTAAATCTGGTGAACTAACCCTCGAAGAAGCACAACAGTCCGGACGCGATCAACTAAACTCTTTGCGGTTTGGAACTGCCGGATATTTTTTCGTCAACAATCTCGACAACATCGTGCAAGCCCATCCGTTTAGGCCACAATGGGAAGGGACCGACCAGTCAGGTCTTGAAGACATCAACGGGCTCAAGATTTTTAAGGAAATGCATAAAGTTGCCACCGGACCAACCGGATCGGGACCAGTGCGGTATTGGTTTCAAAAACCCGACGCGGATGAACCTGAGTTGAAAATCGGCTATGTACAGATTTACAAGCCCTGGGGTTGGATTGTAGGCACCGGGTCCTATGTGTCTGATATTGAGTCCAGTTTGAGCTGGATGCGCCAAGCCGCATTTGCAACATTGGCGGTTTGTTTGGTTTTGTTAGCCGGGGCAGGCTTTATGATTGCCCGTAGCATTACTGGCCCAATGGCCGCATTGCAGACCCGCATGCAAGGCATGGCGGATGGCGAGGTGGACACTGACGTTCCCGCCACTGAAGATCGCAGCGAAGTTGGTGAAATGGCACAAACCGTCGAGGTGTTTCGTCAATCCTTGCTGAAACAGCAGGAAATGGAACAAGGCCAAGTTGCCCGTGATGAAGAGCGCCGTGGCGTGGTCGAAACACTGAGCCAGCAGTTGTCGTTGCTATCCGGTGGTGATCTTACCGTTCAGATCAAAAAGAAGTTCCCTGCTGATTACGAGAAGCTGCGTCAGGACTTTAACAAGTCGCTTGAGACGCTGAATGGCACTGTTGTTCAGGTCATTGAGGCCTCGGAGAGCATTCGCAACGGCGCATCTGAAATCAGCCAGGCCTCGGATGATCTGTCTCACCGGACCGAAAGTCAGGCGGCAACATTGGAAGAAACCGCAGCTGCGCTGGAAGAAATGACGGCCAGCGTCCGTTCGGCAGCCGAAGGTGCGCGCAGTGTCGAAGGCCTGATGGATGAGGCCAAGAGCGAAGCGCAAAGCAGTGGAACTGTGGTTCAGAATGCAGTTGAAGCCATGCATGAGATCGAAACGTCGTCTAATCACATTTCGCAGATCATCGGTGTGATTGACGATATCGCATTCCAGACCAACTTGCTGGCGCTGAATGCCGGTGTTGAAGCCGCACGTGCCGGCGAAGCTGGCCGGGGATTTGCCGTTGTGGCCTCTGAAGTGCGTGCTCTCGCACAACGGTCTTCGGACGCAGCCACGGAAATCAAGACACTGATCAGCGACTCGTCTCAGCATGTTGAGCGCGGTGTGGATCTGGTGGGCAAAGCCGGTGGCGCGCTGCAAAGCATTGTACAGAAGGTCACTGACATTTCTCAGCAGGTTTCGGGAATTGCCGAAGGCGCCAGCGAGCAATCAACTGGACTGAACGAAATCAACACCGGCATGAGCCAGCTGGATCAAGTGACGCAGCAGAACGCAGCGATGGTGGAACAGGCAACTGCCGCCGGGCACCTGCTGAACACCGATGCCACCAAACTGTCCGGGCTGGTCTCTCACTTTACGATCACTGGCGGCGGCAACAACACAGCCTTTGCATCCGCACCAGTGTCTGCCCCCACGGCTCCGACGTCGCATGGCTTGGATAACGAGTGGGAGGTCGAAGCCGTCCCTATGCCAACCGCAGCCTCCAAAGGCTCCGCTGCCAAGGACCTGTGGCAGGATTTTTGATCCGCCCCTTATTTATCGTCTGAAAAACCTCGACCACAACTAAAACAAAGCTCTCTTTTGCCTATGCAATGGGGGGCTTTTCTACAAATTCCCCTAGGCGCGGCAATATGTTCAGGCAAATATGGCCACTGGCAATTGAACGTCGGGGCAGCTTGTTCTACATGAGGCCCATAACATAAACCGTAAGAGTCGGACTCCATGACTCTCTTATGGCAATATGGGATCCTCCAGAGTGCAGTTGCGCTGCGCCAAATAACCACGCTTCCAAGATCGCTGAAAGGTTGTGAACTATGGCAGACAAATCAAACCCCGACGTATTGTATACCATCGTAGACGAAGCTCCTGAGTTGGCCAGTGCCTCGCTGCTGCCCATCATCCGCAAGTTTGCAGGGGCCGCTGGTGTAGACGTCGGGACCAAGGACATTTCCCTAGCAGCCCGTATTCTGTCGGCTTTCCCCGATAGCCTGACAGAAGAGCAGCGCCAGTCAAACGACTTGGCTGAACTTGGCACGCTGGTAAAAACACCAGAAGCCAACGTCATCAAGCTGCCAAACATCTCGGCTTCGGTTCCACAGTTGGTTGCCGCGATCACTGAATTGCAGTCACAGGGCTACGCCCTGCCCGACTACCCAGAAGAGCCATCGTCAGACGACGAAAACGCTGTTCGTGCCGGTTACGATGCCATCAAAGGTTCAGCTGTGAATCCGGTCCTGCGTGAAGGCAACTCGGACCGTCGTTCTGCCAAGGCTGTGAAAAACTACGCCCAGAACAACCCACATTCGATGGGCAAATGGGCTAGCGACAGCAAGACCAAAGTGTCGTCGATGCCGGGCAACGATTTCTACGCAAACGAGAAGTCCGCGACCATTACAGCTGCTCAGGCTGGCGACGCAAAAATTGAATTCGTTGCCAAGGATGGCTCTATCACTGCGCTAAAAGACAGCTGGCCACTGGAAGAAGGCACCGTTGCTGACGCGACATTCATGTCCGCCAAAGCACTGGCATCCTTCTTGGCTGGTGCGATTGAGGACACCAAGGCCGACGGCACCATGTTCTCGCTGCACATGAAAGCCACCATGATGAAGGTCTCGGACCCGATCATCTTTGGCCACGCGGTAAAGGCATGGCTGGCGCCAGTGTTCGACAAGTTCGGTGCTGAACTGGACGCACTGGGTGTAAATGCAAACTCGGGCATGGGTGACCTGCTGGACCGTGTTGCAGGCAACGCCGACATCATGGCCGCAATCGAAGCTGTAAACGCCGACCGCCCTGGTATGTACATGGTCGACAGCGACAAAGGCATCACCAACCTGCACGTTCCATCTGATGTGATCATCGACGCTTCTATGCCTGCTGTGATCCGCGCTGGCGGTAAAGGCTGGGATGGCGAAGGCAAAAAGGGCGACACCAACTGTGTTATCCCGGATCGTTGCTATGCAACCATCTATGATGAATCCATCAACTTCTTCAAAGCCAATGGCGCCATGGATGTAACCACTGTAGGCTCCGTCGCCAACGTTGGCCTGATGGCGCAAAAAGCCGAAGAGTACGGCTCGCACCCAACCACGTTTGAAGCCCCTGCCGACGGTGTGATCCGTGTGGTTCTGGCGAATGGCGACACGCTGCACAGCCACGACGTTGAGGCAGGCGACATCTGGCGCTCCTGCACCGCCAAGAAAGCTCCGATCCTGAACTGGATCGAGCTGGCAATGGACCGTCAGCGCCTGACAGGCTCCGAGGCGATCTTCTGGCTGGACGCAAACCGCGCCCACGATGCTCAGCTGATCGAGTATGTGAAACCTGTTCTGGACGCCGCCGGCGTTGCTGACAAGTTCCAGATCATGGCCCCGCGTGAGGCAACAGCTCAATCGCTGAAGACCATCACCGCTGGTAACGATAGTATCGCTATCTCGGGCAACGTGCTGCGGGACTATCTGACCGACCTGTTCCCAATTCTGGAACTGGGCACTTCGGCCAAGATGTTGTCGATCGTGAAACTGATGAACGGTGGCGGCTTGTTCGAAACCGGTGCTGGCGGCTCTGCCCCTAAGCACGTTCAGCAGTTGGTTGAAGAAAACCACCTGCGCTGGGACTCGATGGGTGAATTCTGCGCGCTGGGTGAAAGCCTGAACTTTTTGTCTGACAGCCAGGGCAACGCCAAAGCTGGTGTACTGGGTGTAGCCGCCGAGGCCGCGACACAGGGCATTCTGGACAACAACCGCTCGCCATCGCGCAAGGTTGGTGAGCCTGACAACCGCGACAGCCACTATTGGTTTGCCCGCTACTGGGCCGAGGCCCTGGCAGCACAATCGGATGATTCTGAACTGGCAGCTCACTTTGCGCCTATCGCAGCAGATCTGGCCGCCAAAGAAGAGCAGATCACAGGTGAACTGGCCGCCGCGCAAGGCAAGCCTGCCGATTTGGGAGGCTACTTCCACACCGATCCGGCTAAAACTGCTGCCGTAATGCGCCCAAGCGCTGCGCTGAACGCCATCATCGGCTAAGATCGATACGTTAAAAAAATGAGAGAAGGCGTCCGAAACCGGGCGCCTTTTTTCTTGGCAACAGACCTCTACCAACAACTATTGGTAACATACCAGACGTCACGCCAGGACCACTCTCCCTATAGGGTGAGTCGGTCAATGCGTCCAATTTTCAATTAATCCAACGTCCAATTTCCACTCCACAACTAATTGATTGCAATCTATAATTGAAAAATTCTCCATCAAGTTACACACCTTTAACGGCCTCGCAACATAATAAGCGCAACCTAACAGCAGGCCATTTGTTCGTTCGGCCCTGTAAATAGTAACACCTGTTAAAAGAGAGATCCGCTATTATGACCAGCCTATTCTCACTGTGGAACAATCTCCGACTGAGTAAAAAGTTACCACTCCTGATTGCGCTACCCACCATCATGCTGACCGTCGCGTCAGGTGCAATGTACACTTGGCAGGCTCATATGGCCCTTACTGCAGATCGAGAAGCTGCGTTTAATACCCTGCTGTCTGAGCGCCGCCATGCATTGAAAGATTGGCTGGGGCGGGTGGAAACTGAAACCCGTGCCCTAGCTGCAAGCAAAAGCATTGAAACAGCCTTGCGTGAATTTGATTCCGCTTGGCAAGAATTAGGGGATGCGCCGGGTGAACACCTGCGAAATGCCTATATTTTTGACAATCCCAACCCTTTGGGTGAAAAAGACGAGCTTCATAAGGCGACAGATCAATCGCAATGGTCCAATCTTCATCAAGAATATCACCAGGGGTTTCAAACGTTCCAACGTGAACTGGAATATTATGATCTATTTCTGCTGAACCCGCAGGGTGATCTGGTCTACTCTGTCTTTAAAGAAGATGACTTTGCAACCAATTTCCAATCTGGTCCCTACAGTACGTCGGGGTTGGGAGAGGCCTTTCGCGAGGCTCGATCGTTATCTGAAGGCGGTGTCCATCTGACTTCGATGGCGGCATATGCACCCAGCCATGGGGCGCCTGCCATGTTCATTTCCACTCCGGTCATCCGCAGTGGCGAACTGCTGGGTGTGTTTGTTCTTCAAATCCCGATTGATCACATGTCTGAGGTGTTGTCCCAATCCAGCATTTTGGGCGAAACAGGCTTGGTTTATCTGGTACGTGAAGACGGTGCTGCCTTAACTGCATCACCTCATCCTGACGGCCACAAAATACTGGATCCTTTGCCCAATTTGGTGCAAATTTCTGAATCCTTTCTCGAAGGGCACCATTCCTTGACCCAGGTTGAAGGGGTGTCTGGGGGCCTGGTTGAAGCTGAATCCATTCCTTTTACATTCAAAGGGAAAACTTGGGGCATCGTTCTGGAAATCGACAGCGCAGAAGCGCTTGCCACTGAAACCGCAATGCTCCGTACTTCTGTGATCCAGGTTCTCGTAGTCTCAATGATCGTTGCCCTTTTATCTTGGTTCGCCGCGCGCGGAGTCTCCCGCCGTGTTGCATCCCTTGCAAACAGCGTAGAAAACATTGCACAAAAGGACTATGACCGGCCCGTTGCAGACGCAGACGCTGGGGATGAGTTTGGGACTATTGCCCGCACGCTTGAAGGCTTCAAAACTGAACTGAAAGCTGCATCACTTGCGCAAGAACAAATAGCAATTCAGCAAGAGCAACAGCGCGATGTAGTGGAGCAACTAAGCGGTGGTCTGCTCAACTTGGCCAACGGCGACTTCTCAAAACCTTTGGCTGAACCATTTCCTGCTGACCATGAACAATTGCGCAGCGATTTCAACAGCACTTTGAATACGCTCAGCTCTACCATCTTCGAAGTGGTCAACTCGGCAGAAAGTATCCGTAGTGGGGCAACTGAAATCAGCCAAGCCTCGGATGATCTGTCGCAACGCACTGAAAGTCAGGCGGCCACCCTGGAGCAGACTGCAGCTGCGTTGGAGGAAATGACTGTTAGCGTCAAATCCGCTTCGGAAGGGGCGCAAAGTGTTGAGATCATTGTTAAGGAGGCCAAGATCGAGGCCGAGGAAAGTGACAAGGTTGTCCAACACGCGGTTTCGGCCATGACCGAGATCGAAGAATCTGCCAACCACATCAGCCAGATCATCGGTGTGATTGACGACATCGCCTTCCAGACCAATCTGTTGGCGTTGAATGCCGGGGTTGAAGCTGCCCGTGCAGGTGAAGCGGGTCGTGGATTTGCGGTTGTGGCCTCCGAAGTGCGCGCCTTGGCGCAGCGTTCGTCAGATGCGGCGATGGAGATCAAGACGCTGATCAGCGACAGTTCCAAGCAAGTGGAGCAAGGTGTTGATCTGGTTGGCAAGGCGGGCGAGGCGCTCAACAGCATCGTCAACCGTGTGGGCCATATCTCGCAGTTGGTGTCGGAAATCGCGGTAGGCGCTTCTGAACAATCCACCGGCCTGGGTGAAATCAACATTGGTGTGACCCAGCTGGACCAAGTGACCCAGCAGAATGCCGCCATGGTGGAAGAGGCCACTGCAGCCAGCCACTTGTTGAACACCGATGCTGGAAAACTGTCGGAACTGGTTTCCCACTTCAACATCGGCGGTCCTTCGGGCCGGGCATCTTCACCCAATACTGCAGTGGTGACAACTGCACCCTCAGCACACGGTTCAGACTGGGATCCGGAGTTCGATGCCGAGCCCCCGCGCCGTGTCGCGAACGAGGGTCGCGGCGAGGTTTGGCAGGATTTTTGAACGGCCCACTGCGCGACTACTTTCAAAAAACTTCAATAAGGCGCAGCACCTTAACAGGTTCTGCGCCTGAATTCGCTATATTTAAGGCCAAGGTAACAATTTTGCGATAGCTTTATTTCACAAATTGGAATGTGAGCCCAATATGTGCACGCCTTGGAAACTCTTTTCCCAGGCCCAGAATGGGCGCGGCACCTGTTTGGAGAACTACGGAGCATCAGACATGCAGAAGATGATACAGTCCATCGCCTTTAGACTGACCATGCCAATCCCACTTTTCGTCATATTGTGCCTTGGCATCACCTGGGTCTCTGTCCCGCGCGTACTGGAAAACAACACCGTCGCTTTTGCCACTTCTGCTGCAACCAATGTCGTCAATCAGATCAAAAAGATCCGTGGGTATTACACCAAGAATGTCATCATGGATGTCAAAGCGTCCGAAGACATGTCGGCTGGGATTAATCATGAGAACGACCCCAGTGTGATCCCCCTGCCAGCGACATTTGTGCATGACGTCAGCAGACTATTTGCTGAACAAGACCTCAGCCTTTCCCTGTACAGCGCGTTTCCGTTCCCGGGCCGCGCAGACCGTGAGATGGACAGCTTCATGCAAGAGGCCTGGGACTATCTGAGCCAAAACCCCGAAGGAACTTATAAACGCCAAGAAGTCGAAAATGGCGAAACATTTCTGCGTGTTGCTGTGGCCGACCGGATGGTGGCCGAGGGTTGTGTTTCTTGCCATAACGCCCACCCAGACACACCCAAAGCCGATTGGCAGGTTGGTGATGTGCGCGGTGTCCTTGAAGTGCGCGAAAACATTCAAGCCCCGCTGGCCGCTTCGCAAGCTCTGACGCGCAATATACTGATCGGCGTGGCGTTGGCGGGTCTCTGCCTAATGCTTATCGTATTGATCACCACCCGGACCATCACACAGCCCATCAAGCAAATTTGCAAAAGCATAGGCCAGGTTGCCAGTGGCAATTTAGAAGACCCCATTTGCTCGGCAACCCGCAATGATGAGCTGGGCCAAATTGGAAAATCCCTGACCAGCCTGCGCAATGACCTTGAACAAGCCAGCCGTGCAGAAAATGAACGTGCCGAACTGCAACGCGAGCAAGAAGAAGTTGTCGAGAAGTTGAGCCGCGGCCTGGATGTCTTGGCCAAAGGTGATTTCTCGAAACCACTGGAGGATCCCTTCCCTGCAGACCATGAACAGCTGCGTAGCGACTACAATCGCACCGTTCGGACGCTCAGCTCGACCATCGCCGAGGTCGTCAACTCGGCCAACAGCATCCGCAGTGGCGCCACCGAGATCAGCCATGCGTCGGATGACCTCTCACAGCGTACAGAAAGTCAGGCCGCCACATTGGAGCAGACCGCTGCTGCGCTGGAAGAGATGACCTCAAGCGTTAAGTCGGCAGCCGACGGTGCGCACAGTGTCGAAGATATCGTCAACGAGGCCAAAGTTGAGGCCGAAGAGAGCGACAAAGTGGTGCAGCAAGCAGTATCAGCGATGACTGAGATCGAACAATCTGCTCATCACATTAGCCAGATCATCGGGGTAATCGACGACATCGCCTTTCAAACCAATCTACTAGCCTTGAACGCAGGTGTCGAAGCCGCCCGTGCAGGTAATGCCGGCAAGGGATTTGCAGTTGTTGCCTCTGAGGTGCGCGCACTAGCGCAGCGTTCTTCGGACGCAGCGATGGAGATCAAGACACTGATCGGCGACAGTTCCAAGCACGTGGAGCAGGGCGTGGATCTGGTTGGCAAAGCCGGAGAAGCGCTGAACAGCATCGTAAACCGTGTTGGCCATATTTCGCAGCTGGTGTCGGAAATGGCGGTTGGATCGTCTGAACAGTCCACCGGTCTGGGTGAAATCAACATCGGGGTGACCCAGCTGGACCAGGTGACCCAACAGAACGCCGCCATGGTGGAAGAGGCCACTGCGGCCAGCCACTTGCTGAACTCGGACGCTACAAAACTGTCGGAACTGGTGTCGCATTTCAACATAGTCGGCGGCAACAATCCCCAACCACTTGCCAATGCAACTACGCCAAGCCCGAAACCGGCGCAGGCAGACGATTGGGATTTCGAACCAGAGATGCAATCACAGACCAAAACTGCAAACGCAGCTTCCGGTGCAACCGAGGTCTGGCAAGACTTCTAATCCTAAAGCGACGCCGGTAGTGGATAGTGAACACTACCGGCTTTCTCGCCTCTAGGCATACGGCGCCCAACGCATTGTCCTAGTGAAAATTTGATCATGCGCCCCCTGTCCCAATAGTCATAACAATCAGTTACAGATCTGGCTTTCATTTATTGTGTTGAAAATTGGCAAAGCGTGCATCGCACGGAGCCACAAAATCCCCAAACTGTCGGCAACTTCAAAAAGAGGCTCGATGATATTGCCGTCATATCATCGCCGAGCCCGTATATGTCGCGCACCATCCGGGCAGCGAAACTTCCCCGCGTTCAGATGACCACCCCCCGGCAGCCCTTCAACGTCTAGATTCGGTCATTGCGCCGAGCAATCCGTTGGGGGCTAGGCAACCTCATTCCGTATTGTTATCGCTTCCCGGCCTTCCTTAGCGTCGAATAAACGCATCCTCTTCGAGAGCCACACGGGCCGCCAAGTCTCCTAGCAACTGCCATTAACACAGGCTCTTGCAGCAATATTCATTGCTCACAGCCAGGTAGCGAAACCTGCGCGATGCACCGAACCGACCAGAGCGCATATCCGCAGACCATCACTCGCAAGGCGCTAAGGCCTTAGGCATCCGCACCCATCGCACACAACTCCGCTTACTGCCCAAGCTTCTGCAAAAGTAGCTTTTTTCGCACCTGCCTGCGCGACAAAATGGCTGCGCAAACACGGCTTCTCACTTCGGAGTTTCTGGAGGGGATCAGCCAAACGAGACTGGACTGTCACATAAATGGCCAATGAAAAAGAGAAAGCCATGGCGGATACTGATCCGCCATGGCTTTCATTAGGTGTCAGCTTGACTGAAGGTTAGGCTGCGCCATACAGCGGGTCCCCATCGGCACCCCACATCGACGATGCTGAATCATCCAGCTCCGCCTGGAAGCCAGGCGATGAATTGACATCGTCACTCAGCTTGAAGCCCGAAACGATCTGCACGAGATTGCTGGCCTCATCACGCAACATCTGACCAGAGGCTGCGGTTTGCTCCAGCATCGCGGCGCTTTTCTGCGAGTCTTGATCTAGAACCGTCACCGCAGTGTTCACCTCGGCCAAGCCGTTAGATTGCTCAACCGTTGTTTCTGCGATGTCGTTCACCTTCTCGACCACACGCTCGACCGACTCTTGGATCGTTGTCAAAGCGTCTCCGGTTTCGGTTACCAACTTGACGCCATCGGCAACGTCTTTCTCACTTGCGCGGATCAGTTCGTTGATCTCTTTAACCGCACCCGCTGAACGCTGCGCCAGCGCGCCGACTTCAGAGGCCACCACGGCAAACCCACGCCCAGCCTCACCAGCTCTTGCTGCTTCGACGCCCGCATTCAATGCCAGCAGATTAGTTTGGAAGGCAACATCTTCGATCAAACCCGTGATCTTGGCAATTGCGCCAGACGAAGCTTCGATACGCTTGATGGCGCCAACCGTCTTTTCGGCCACTGCTGCGGTCGACTTGGTCCATTTCTGGGCTTCGCTGACATAGCGCTCGGCCTGCTGAGCCCCTTCTGCCGTGCCACGAACGGTTTCATACAGGGTCTGAACAGCACCGGCTGTTTCTTCGAGAGAGGCAGCCGAGTTTTCACCGCGGCGAGAGGCATCATCAACAGCAGCAGAGATTTCACCAGCAGTATTCTTCAGGGTATCACTGCTTTGCGACAATTGCTGAACCATACCATTGAGGTTATCGGTCAGGCTATCAATCGAGGTTGAGATCTCGGCAAATACACCTTTTTGCCCTTCGGGCATGTGCTTGGTAAGATCGCTGCACGATAGCGCGTCAAGAATAACCAGAACATCGCCCAAGCCTTTTTCAGCAGCCTCGCCGATCTCGTTTACACCACGACCCATGTCAGCAAATGCACCCTCGTCATTTTCCACATCGATACGCTTAGAGAAGTCACCCTCGGCACATGCATTGATAACAACGGATATCTCTTGAGTGAGGCGCGCCTTTTGCTCCTCGTCACGACGGAAGTCTTCAACCGCACTGGTGATCGCCATGATCTCGGTGATCCGGGACTTCGACAACTTACGTGAGAAGTCGCCATCCATCATTTCCTTCAGCGCATTGTTTACACGCCCCAGTGGACGAGAGATGCTCATCGCTACCGCGATGGCAACAATTACAAACAGTGCCATACCAGCCCAACCGCCGATCTTCGAATTGCGTTGAAGCTGCGCGGAAGCCGCTGCCGCATTGGTCTGAATTTCATCAAGACGCGCAATGGCTTGGTCGTGGATACTTGTCAGAATTGGCGCTGCATCAGCAAACCGGGCGGACAAGGTGCCCCGAATTTCTTCCTCATTCATTGTTTCCTGAACAAAGTTGGCGAATGTCTCTTGATAGGTAGTCAGAAGAGCATCGATTTCTTTGTGCTGCTTGGCATCTCTGAAGAGCGAGTCCGGGAACTCACGGAACTCAGTCACCCGCGCGTTCAAACGGTCAAGATACTTGGTGTTATGGCGCATGATGAAATCTTTTTCGTGCCGACGCATCATCAACATCTTTACCTGCAATACAGGCTGATCGATTTCTTTCAACGCAGTTTCAACAGTTCGTACGGCTTCGCGCAGTTGCCCCTGCAACCCGGATTTTTCATCCAACCCTAACCGCTGATGTGTTGCTACAATTGCTGCGAATTGATCCTCGTATGCAGTGATCGATGTAGACAGCGCGTCAATTTCCGCAGCCGCACCTTCTAGCCCTTCGATTTGCGCCAATCGGGTTTTCGCTTCTTCAAGCACCGCAAAGAGGCGTGTCATCGTCCCGGCATGTCGCTGAACGTATTTATCATCAAGACGAAGCAAAAAATCCTTCTCGGCGCGACGGGCAAGTAGAAACTCGATTTCCAACTTGTCTAGCGTTGTATTCAAGTCCCCAACGCGCATAACACTGTCCTGCATTTCAGCGCTTTGTTTTTGCATGTAATTGGATATGCCGATGAGCGTGAACATGACCAAACCGGCCAGAACAACAATCGACAAAACCGCGGTGTTTATGGAGGTTTTGAGTTTCATGGTTTCCACATCTGTGATCGAAAAAGATGGCATTGTCCTACAAGAGCAAAATTAAGAAACTGTGTAGTAACGCTACATCCCCCAACACTGCCGGTTTTATTCCATGCCGCGACCGGATGTCTCGACAGTACATGCAAGTCGTTATTTTTATAGAGTATTTTTCGGCCTTTCGGTGAATGTTCAAATAAATCTGACTGAAATTCGGACAAGGTCAGTTTAAAAACCTCCACCAATTAGTCACGAGTATTTGCTTTATTGAAATCTACCGTCGCGTGTGAAGTGTAGAACACTCCGTCGATAAGTGCGCATTACGCGCAAATTCTTGGCCAAGAAACAGCTGGTACCCAAGCAAAACTACGGACGGTCAAACGTCGCCAGTTCACCAGACGTCGTGCATTCCCTACTGAGAGGCCACCCCATAACTGGCTCAAAACACAGCCAAGCACACCAGTTGAGACACTAGCTTCCCCTAAGTCTGTGACTGCTGCTTTACGGTGGTCTAACGGAAAATAGGTCGGATTTTCTTCAAAGCCGGGAGCTTCACAACATTTTAAGACAGCTACTGCATCCCTTGCCTGTACCGAACAACCCAGAAGGAATCAGAATGAAAGTTTTAGCTAGTCTAGCCTCCGCAACTCTGCTTGCCGCAAATGTTGCATATGCCGAAGTCTCCCCTGCCAGTGTAGATGGTGCAACCACAGTGTCTGTTGCAGCCGCAGCGGATCTGTTCGGCAATGGCGTTAAATTTGTTGACGTACGTAAACCAGCCGATGTCGAAGCGGGCCGTATTCCTGGCGCCATCCATCTTGATTCCAAAACAACTCTGTCAGAAGAAACACTCGCCGAGCACGTCGCCAAGACTGAGCCGGTTGTTTTCTACTGTAATGGCCATTCGTGCATGCGTTCGTCGCAGGCCACAGAAATGGCTGTTTCCTGGGGTTACTCCTCTGTCCACTATCTGCGCGATGGCTTCCCCGAGTGGCAAGCTTCCGGTCTGCCCGTCGAGTAATTTCAGCTCGACGCATAACACACCGTATGACGCAAGATAGACGCTAAGACCTCAAGAAGGCAGACAGACAATGCAAAAGCCAAAATTCTCCGGACTGTTCAACAGAATGTCCTTATTCGTAAAATGCATCCTGCTAACAGTTGTGAGCACTTTGACACTTGCATGCCTGCTTACTGTTGCAAACAACAAGATGCAGGAGCGCTCCATTGTTCATGGAGTGCAAAACCTGGGTCGCAACATGACAGTTGAGGTCGCAACTACCAGCGGGGGGTCTATTCGTTTCAAAAACACTGGCCCCCTCGCCGACCGCCTTGCGGGCGTTCTGGGACGAACTGAAGGACGCGCCACCTATGGCGTTGCCCTTAGCGTAGATGGTGAAGTTATCGCCGAAGCAGGTACGGTTTCCGAAGCAGATCGCAAAGTGCTGCAAGGTCTTGCCGCCTCTTCAGTGAGTTCGGGCGAAATGCAAAGCTCGGAAACGGGATTCATCACCGCAGCACCATCCAGAGTCGGCACCTCTGGCGACAATTATGTTGGCTCGGTTGCCTTTGTTTGGACACCTGAGGTCGATTTTGCTTCGCTTGGTCAGGGTAAGCTGATTGCGCTCGGCGTTGCGTCTGCCGCATTCCTAGCACTGGTCGCATTGTCCGCATTTGCGCTGCACCGCCTGATGGGTGTTCCACTGGCCCGCGTTGGTGAATCCATTACGGAAATCGCCGAAGGCAAGTATGACGAAGAGCCAATTTATCAGACACGTGGAGACGAGATTGGAAACATCGGTCGCCATCTGGAAGAGCTGAAAGAACAGCTGCAGATGGGCAAACGCGCCGAAGAATCCCAGCGTGAAGAGCAAAAACAGCAAGAAGCTGTTGTGGTCCAGCTGAGCGAAGGCTTGCAGAGCCTGTCAGAGGGTGATCTTACCCGAACGCTGGATACGCCGTTTGCAGAAAACTACGACGAACTGCGCTTGAACTTCAATACCACTGTCAGCAAGATGCTTGAGATCATTGGCACCGTAGTTGAAAGTTCAAGCCGCATTCAGGATGGCGCAACTGAAATCAGCCAGTCATCGGACGATCTGTCGCACCGGACTGAAAGCCAGGCAGCAACACTGGAAGAAACGGCTGCGGCCATGGAAGAGCTGACAGTAAGTGTAAAGTCTGCGGCTGATGGTGCACGCGAAGTCGAATCCATTGCAAACGATGCCAAGGTGACAGCTGAAAATAGTGATCAGGTTGTGACAGATGCGGTCAATGCAATGTCGCAGATCGAAGAGTCGTCCAGCAAGATCTCGCAGATCATTACCGTAATTGATGACATCTCGTTCCAGACCAATCTGCTGGCGCTGAACGCTGGGGTAGAGGCTGCCCGTGCCGGTGAAGCAGGCCGTGGGTTTGCCGTGGTTGCATCTGAGGTCCGCGCCCTGGCACAACGTTCCTCTGATGCGGCGATGGAGATCAAGAACCTGATCTCGGAAAGTGCCAATCAGGTGAACCAGGGGGTAGATCTGGTGGGTCGTGCAGGCCAGGAACTGAAGAAGATCACCGAACGTGTTGGTGAGATTTCTGAGCACATCACCGGAATTGCAGCGGGAGCCGCAGAACAGGCGATCACACTCACCGAAATCAACACTGGTGTGTCTCAGTTGGATCAAGTGACCCAACAAAACGCCGCCATGGTGGAAGAAGCCACCGCAGCCGGCCAGTTGCTCCGCAACGATGCCTCGGCGCTGGCCCAGCATGTTTCGGTATTCAACACCGGCCAAGGCAGCGCCACTGTAGTACCTATGGAACCAAACGAGCCATCGATGCCAACTGCGCATGGGTCGATGGAGAATGAGCTGGAGGTCCAATTTTCTGACATGCCAAAAGAAGCAAATCGCTGGGATGACTTTTAACTGAAGCCACTCAGCTAACAAACGCCAAAGCCAGCCTTGCAAAACAGGGCTGGCTCTTTCACGCTCGCGGCCAACTTACTTGAGCCAGGTCTGACGAGGCACAGGCCCTACCCGCACAATTTGCACCTGCATCTGACCACTTGTGCTGGTCAGTTTTGCCATACTTGCCAGTCGCTTTGATCCCTTATACCGTCTAGCAAATTATACAGAAAAGATCTCTTTATGCTCGAATTCGGTCTCTTACTGCTTGGCCTGCTGGGTTTGCTCATTGTGCTCGGCGTTCCCTATTTGTTGATATCACACACCAGGCTCAAGGCACGTGTGGCCGCTTTGGAAATTGACCTGGCAAAGGACAGGCTGCCAAAAACGGACAGCACCGTCTCTACTGCAAGTGACGCCATCAAACCTGAAACTCCTTGGGCAAGCAGCAAAGCAAAAGAGGCTGAGCCTCCCAAAGCTGCGCCTCAGCCCTCACCGCAGGTATCGCAAATACCGCACAAGGCTGAACCGGCCAAAGAGGACCGCGCAGCGACCTCGGTCCCACCAGTTAGAGCAAAAGAGGCACCTGCCCCGAAACCACCACGCGCCTTTGTCTTCCGCCAAGACACATTTGATAAACTCAGCGCTTGGCTTCGCGAAAACTGGGTGCTCGCTGCTGGCGCTGCCTCATTGGCTTTGGCCGGGGTGTTTATGGTGCAATACGGGGCTGAGAAAGGCCTACTAACCCCATTCTGGCGGGTTATGGCCGCGCTTTTATTTGGTGCTGCCCTGATCGCCGGGGGGGAAGTCATCCGCCGACGGTTTGGCGACGAAGCCGACGGCAGTATGCAGTACCTCCCCTCGGCCCTGTCCGGGGCTGGGCTGATTGCACTGTTTTCGGGGGTGCTGGCCGCAAAGGCCATGTATGGCCTGATTGAGCCTGGGACAACGTTGATCGCTCTGTGCTTGGTCTCGGTGCTGGCATTGGTTTTGGGATGGTTCTATGGGCCGTTTCTAAGCGCGCTTGGTATTATTGGCGCAACCGCATCACCGTTCCTGGTCGGTGGCCAATCCGATGCACCTTGGCTCTTCTACTATTATTTCGCCCTCGTTGCGTTGGTTGGGCTTGCGATTGACACAGTCAAACGCTGGGCCTGGGTTTCGGTGCTTAGCCTGGTGGCCACGCTCCCTGCCTGCTGGATGCTGTATCAATCTGGTGCGGGGGACGTGCACTTCCTGTTCGCAACATTTCTGATTGCTGGGGCCGCAATGGTCATTCCACAACGTAGCCTGTGGCCCACACATGGCGGTGCATCTTTGCTGGATTTGATGTTCATGCCCGTAGGAAAAAGCCTATTCCCCGAGTTCACCACACGGCTCTCCATAGCAGTTGTCGCGGCGGCAACAGCGGCGGCGACGCTGGTGATACTCGATGCCCCCAAACCCGAAAACGCCTATTTGGGTATCAGCGCTTTGGTTGTGTTGATGATTGCCACCCTAATCTGGATGCGCCGGGGCCCTGCCCTGTTTGATCACGGATTATTTCCTGGAGTAGCTTTTTTGGCAGTGCTGATGTTTGACGCCCTGCACCAAGGCTCGCTGTTTCGCACGTTCCGGGACGGAGTGGACCGCCTGCCCGAAACATCACCGCCCTCAACCGTTTGGGTCCTGGCTGCCATTGGTGTTTTGGGCTCAGCCCTTGCCTTTTATCGGATGCTACAGACTGACGGGATGCCCAAAAGCCGCTTTGACACGCCTGTATCCTGGGCTCTGAGTGCTGCCGTTTTTGCCCCCACTGTCATCATGGTGTTGGAATTTTTCTGGGCCCCTTCACCTGTTGTGGGTGCTTATCCCTGGGCACTGGCGACCATCCTGGTTGCGGCACTAATGACCTTGCTCGCAGAACGCACCGTGCGCGGGCCCGTTGCTGAGCAACGCCCGCTGCGGGTGGCCTTGTTTGCCATTGCAGCGCTGTCGCTTATCTCACTGGCCTTTTTCCTGCTGCTTGCAAAAACCGCACTTACGCTGGCGCTGGCGGCCATGGTTCTGCTGACGGTTCTGATCGACCGAAAGTATGACCTGCCTGCGTTGGGGCTGTTTGTGCAGGTTGGTGTCGCCGTTATCACCTATCGGCTTGTGATTGATCCGGGAGCCCCCTGGGCCACCCACCAAGAATATGTGGGGGATGTCTGGCAACCAAGCGCACCGCTATCGCAAGTCCTGCTGGCTTATGTGGGCACGTTGCTTCCATTGGTCGGCGCCTGGAAGCTTGCACAGGATACACGGCCTAAAACCGGGCTCATCCTGGAAAGTGCCATCGCCACTATTGGGGCCGTTTTCATCAGCGTCTTACTAATCAGGCTGCTGCCAGATTCCAGCAGTGAACACGCAAGCATTGGCTTGGTTGCGACAGTTTGGGCGGCCTCTATGGTCAATCAGCTGTACCGCATGCAAGGTAGCGGTCGTTTCTCTCGCCTAGTGCGCGGAGGGTTGGCCGCGGTTTATGGCTTAGCTGCAGGCGGATTGTTGATTGCGCTGTTTGTTGTTTCAAACCCGCTGGTCAACAGTGATGAGCTTGTCTTTGGGCCGCCGATCCTGGACTCCCTAGCCTCGGCCTATTTGCTTTTGGGCGGTGTCTTTGCAGTCGCGGCCTGGAAAGTGGCGCACTTTGGCCGCTACGTTCAAATCGGCTTTGCGGCATTGGCCAGTTTCCTGATTGCCTGGTACGTCAGCTTGGAGATCCGGCGCTTGTGGCGCGGAAATGATCTGACTGTTTCCGGTATAACCGACCCCGAGCTTTATTCGTACACGCTGGCCTTGCTGGTTGCATCGGCTATCATCCTGGTTGTCGCCTTCTGGACCCGCACAGATGCGCTGCGAAAGATGGCCATGGTGGGTGTGATCGCAACAATCGCCAAGGTGTTCCTGATTGATATGAGCGGACTGTCTGGGTTAACGCGCGTGTTTTCCTTTATGGGGCTGGGCCTGGCTTTGGTCAGCCTGGCATGGCTCAACCGCGTTATGACGGCTCAATGGGACAAGGGTAAGGCTGTGGAACGCCTCGATTCATCGGATGACACCTGATGACGGCACCAAAGTTGGGTAGCTGGGAGCGCTTCACACAGGGCCATCTGGGAGGGTTGCGGGCGCAAAACGGCACTCTCCCCCAGATTTTCCCCTGTGTTTTGAACAATTTCTGACCTATTTATGTTACCCAATCAGTTTTCGCACTTAGGACCAAAGACCAATCATGCCGAAAGACAAAAGCAACAAGCGTCTTCCTCTGCCATTTCGTAGCTACGTTGGCGCTGCTTTAACCGCCGCTATCGTCGCGCTTGCTGCCCTATTCGCCAATCTTGGCGCGATTGAGTCTCCAAAAGCCGAGGATTTTCAATTCTCACGCGGTGTTTCCTTTGCTCCGGGAGAGCAAGAACGCCTGAAGGGATACATAGCGTCGATTGCTCCGGATGATCGGGTTCTTATTCGGATAACCGGCCATACCGGCACCAAGGGGGACGACGCAGCCAACACTGAACTGTCGGGCAAACGCGCCAGAGCCGCCGAGGCAATCATTCTAGCCATGGGCATACCAATGGAGCGGATACAATGGGCTGGCGGCATTGGCAGTGGCAGTCCCCTGCCCCGAGATCAAGATGTCAGCGAGCGCACCTGGGAGCGCACCTTGGCGCGCGTTACGATTGATACCATGGTTGCGCCATGAAAATTCACCGGATCGCAACCGGGCTCACCGTGATCGGAGGAGCTGGGATCGCCATTGCCTATGGCGCCATGTTTCGCCTGCCTCATTTCTTTCCGTATTCGGATGTTGTTATTCTGGCGGGCCTTGGCGGTGTGCTGTCCATTCTACCTGATATGATGTTTCCCGACCGGCTTCTGCATGATCCCCAAGTCAGGTTGCGCCATGCATTTGTGCAGCGTCATCAAGTCAGCGAGGACCGTGCTGAAGTGACCCTGACGGCGATCAAGCGCATCCAGAATTTTTGCGATCGGTTGCTTGCCGCACAGCAGAACCTGTCCTCGGAACTGGCCGAGCAGATACAGGAAACCACCGAAAATCTGCAAGATATTGCCAAGTTACTCTTTTATGAACCCTCACATCTTCCTACATATCAAAAGGTCATTATCCGCTCCGAAAGCGTTGTTGAGGCCGCTGAAGGCCAGTCACGCCTTCGTAAAACCAAAGCAAGCGAACCTGAAATGCTGCAGTCTCGGGGCAAAGTCATAGAGTCTTTAAATGCCCTTCAAGGCGCTCTGGATCACACCGAGCAAAGGCGCATAGACGCAATTCTTTCCGATATCGACGTCTCGTCGAGCATCGCAGAAACCCTACTTCAATCCCCGAAAAGGAAATGAACATGAGGAAATTTTACAACAAGGCCCTGACATCCGCCGCAGCCGTGGCCGTAGCCATCAGCGCCGCCGGGCAGGTCGCGGCGCTTGGAGAGTCTCTGAATGAAATCGTAAAGAACGGTGTTGAAGATTGTCGCGTATCGCCCAGTAACGTCGATATGCCCTTTATCGCCTGGGGCGCAGACGCCATCGCCATCGAGGCCAACGGCGGCACGTTGAAAACCTCCAAAGGCAGCCATCTGGCCAATGCCGGTTGGCAGGTCAATCTAGGACTGGAAGACAATTTCAAGACGCAGTTGGAAAACTACCTGTCCTGCGATTCACCGTTTCTACGCGGGACTTTGGGCATGCTGACCGCAGCTGCTCCGGTTACCAATGCCGACGCCCGCTCAGAGCAGGTCATCATTTTCAAATACTCCTGGTCGGCCGGTGATGGCATTGTGGCAGGCCCTGGTATCAACAGGGTTAGCGATCTCGCGGGGAAACGCATCGCGGTTCAGGCCTATGGTCCGCATCTCGACTTTGTGTCGCGCATTCTGGATGACGCTGGATTGTCGCTGGATGATGTGAGCATCGTCTGGACCAAAGATCTGACGGGCACCAGTGACAGCCCTGCCGAAATCATCGCAAATGGCGATGCAGATGCTGCTGCGATGATCCTGCCGGATGCCCGCGCGCTGACTTCTAATGGCACTGTAGGAACCGGTGCAGAGGGATCTGTCAAAGGGGCCACAATCCTGTTTTCGACCCAGGAAGCCACGGCTGTTATTGGCGACTACATTTCCGTTCGCAAAGATTTCTTTGACGCCAATCGTGAGCAGATTGGCGAGATGGTTCATGCGCTTTTCCGTGCTGAGGAAGAAACACGAGACATCATGGGCGGCAGCGGTGGTGCTGACAAAAACCGTATCGGCGGCATGATTGCTGATGTCATGTTGGGTGGGCTGCCAGCAGAAGAAGGCGTTTTCCTGTGGCAAGATGCCATCACCGACGGCTGGGCCGGCAACGCCAAGCACTTCGGCGATCCAGCAGACCCACGCCGGTTTGCCATTCTAATGGATGAGGTCAACAAAGCTATGAAGGGCGCCAATATGATCGACCGTCCTATCATGCTGGAAACTGCTGGCTGGGATTACAGCCAGATGACTGCGGGTCTATCCAACCTATCGGACCGCCAGATTGCCTCGTTTGATCCACAGGCGGCCGCGGCGGCGGTACAACGACTGCGCAAGACCGGCCAGTTGGACGCCAACACCAAGATTGATTTTCAGGTCTATTTCGAGCCAGACACCAAAAACTTCCCGGTCGCGCTGTATGCGGATGACTTTGAGGAAATCATTCGCCTGGCGGCAACCTACTCCGGAGCCATCATTACCGTCGAAGGACATGCCGATCCGCTGCATTATCTTAAGCAGGAAAAAGCTGGAGCATCGGACCGTGAGTTGAAGGCCATCCGAACCTCGGCTCTGAACCTGTCAATGGACCGCGCCCTGTCGGTCGTGAACGCCCTGGAAGACTATGCTCAGGATGAGGCAATCACGATCAACCGCGCGCAGTTTACAGTTGATGGTGTGGGCATCACCGATCCGGCCTTTAATCCGCCCAAAAATGCCGAGCAATGGCGGCAGAACATGCGGGTGAAATTCCGCGTTCTGACAACCCAGGCCGAAGCCACCGAATTCTCTCCGCTTTAAGGACACCCACGAAGCACATCTGCACGCCAATTGGGGGCGTGCAGTCAATCCCATCTCGTCGCAAATTTTGAAGGCTGGCGGGATCTTATATTTGGGAGATGAAAGTTGAAACACACCTGGGTTAAAGCCGCGATTGTTGTAACGACCGCACTCGGTCTTGCAGCTTGCAAGGAAGAAGAAGCAGCACAAGACAATGGGATCTCTGCTGATTGGGCCGCAATTGCGGCCTGGCCTGGTGATATTCCAGAAAACGCTGAGCCAGAGCCGAACCCCCACCGCACGACCACGATCATCATTCTGGATGACAGCGGATCTATGGGAGAAGGCATCAATGCCGCAAAAGAAGCTGTTGTTACAAATGTCAAAAGCTTGAAAGACACGGATTACGTTGGTGTACAGGCCTTGAATGCTGGAGAAATTCTGCCGGTTATGGCGTCAGACGAAGCGTCAGATCAGATTACCCGAGCGATCAGGGGCGTTCGACCGGATGGCAAAACCCCCTTGGGATCCAGCTTGGAAGCGGCTTACAAGTTGATCCGCGAAGAAGCCTCGTATCAACGCGGGTTTGGGACTTATCGGATTGTTGTCACCACTGATGGTGCCGCCTCGGATGAAGACTATCTTGAAAAGATGATGACCGATATTCTGACAAACTCACCGGTTGAACTTGCCACCATTGGTTTAGGAATTGGTCCGGGACATATCCTGAACCTGCCCGGCAAAACCACCTATGTGTCGATCAATAACGTCGACGATCTGTCTGCTGCTCTGGCCCAGGTATCTGCCGAGCAGACCGATTTTCAACCGATCACAGATTTCGAGGAAATTACAAAATGAGCCGCTCTCTTTTGAGATGGAACGAATGGTCTCCCGGGCTGGACACTGACCACTTGACCATGCGCGAAGTCATGTCCACCCTTCCGGCCTCTCCGCCGGAGGATGTTCCAGAAATCATCCGTCGTTATGAAAACCCCGAAAGCCCTGAAGCCCTGCCGGGTGCGATATCGTTAGAGCGCCATGATTGCATTCACGCCATTCTGGGGCGTGGCCTGCACGTACAAGACGAAGCCTTTGTTATTGGTGCGACCATGGGCGCGGCCTCGGACATGACCGAGGACCACACCGAGACATTCATCCGTGTTTCAACACAAGACTACCCCGACCCCTGGCGCTTTACCGAAGACCACATAATGTCCTACCGACTTGGTGTCGGGTTCTCGATGGATAATCTTGCGGGTACTGATCTCCACCTGATCCCGTTCGAAGTTGAAGAATGGCAATCGCGTACCATTGGCGAAATCCGCAAACACTTTGGTCTCGTGAAGGAAGAAATGCGCGCCTATTACCGCTCGGAAGAGCTGTATACCCCTGGCACCCGCGCAACACGCAGGCTCGACACCTGCAAGAACCGGCATGACCACGACATTGTGCCGGACGAATGAAGACCAGGCTTTAGCGGCTCCACACTTGCACATGCTTGAACAATGGAAACGGGTGTTTGACGGCTCATAGCCTCACGCTTGTTGCTACAGAGCCTTCAGCTGAGGCGGCCGTAGAATGTCATTCGGGCGGTTTCTGACAGCGATACTCCTGGTTCAGCATTATAGGCCAGTACAGCAAGCATGCGCGTCCGAGCGCCCGCATTCGGCGCAACCCGGTGGATAGAGTTACGACCGCGAAAGAAAACCAGCGTACCTGCCTGCGCTTCCATGGATTGCACCTGTGTCTTGCCGTCAAGAATATTTGCGACGTCGCCAAAGCCCATCTCTCCGCTATCGGCATCACGCACCGCTGTTACGTATTCGAACTGTCCACCCGCCTCGGGAGCCTGAACCATCAGCGTGATAGAGAACGAAGAGTTGTCAAAGTGCCATCCAAGCTCCTGACCTTCTTCATGGAAGTGCAAATTGATCGACGAGAGCGGATCGGCATATTCGTGCAGTTGTTTTTCGCCAATTACATCGCACAGAAAGCTCCTGAAAACCGGATCATCATAGAGTTGACGCAGAGCTGACCCCAGCGGAACCTGATCATCGGTGAGGCAGCCCTTGGACGATGTGACAAGCCGGTTTCGGGCGTGATCTATGGCATAGGCTGGGTCTGCCTTGCTTAAGTACACAGTGTGCTGTTCGGTGTTTGCGTAGACATTGTTGCGGCTTGCCTCGCCTTCGTCTCGGATGGAATTGACTGCTTCGGGCACAACAAAACCCGGCATGATAAACACGCCATCTTCGTCAAACTCTTTTTTGCAGGCCTGTCGAAACTGCGGGTCGGCAATCGGGAACGAACTCAGGTCGACAATTTTGTTCAGGCTCATTTGGCTCTCCATATTCGCGGGAAACGTCACAAATCTGGCTATCGGGCTTTGCGGGATAAGCAAAACTGTATTAATCACTCTTCTGAATAAGAAAAACTTTTAAGCAGCACCATGACCCGGATAACACTAAGGCAATGCAGCTATTTTCAAGCGGTCGCTCGTAAAGGCGGCATTGCTGCGGCTGCGGACATTGTCGGCGTGTCGCAACCTGCCATCGCTCAGTCGATCACAAAGCTCGAGGATATGACCGGCCTTGTCCTGTTTCGGCGTTTGCATGCGCGTGGGATGGAACTGACGCCGCAAGGGAGCGAGTTTTTACGCTATGCCGACCAGCTTTTGGCATTTGCAGATCAAATGGACCTAGCAATTGATGACATCTCTCAACATCGAAAGGGCACTGTGCGCCTGGGGTGTTTCCAATCATTGGCGCCTTTTTTCCTAGCTCCTATCTTGAGCGGCTATCAGGCCAAAGAACCCGGTATTGTCTTGAACACCAGCGAGATGTTGCAAGAAGAGCTGACAACTGCACTTCAGAAGAACGAACTGGATCTCACAATTCTCTACGACCTTGGACTGGATACGCGAATTTTTGACCTGCATCCGTTTGCGGAATTGCGCCCCTATCTGATTGTTCCGCAAGGGCACAGATTGGCAGAGCAAGGCGCGGTTTCAATTCACGATATTGATGGCGAAGACTTCGTTCTTTTTGACGCCCCACAAAGCCGGGATTTCTATTATGCGCAATTTGCTCAGCACAGCATCAAACCTCGTATTGCCTGCCGCTCGGCTTCTATTGAAACGGTACGGAGCTACGTTGCCAACGGCTTGGGTGTTTCAATTCTCTCGATGCGACCTGCATCTAATCAGACCTATGCGGGAAAATCCGTTGTGCCGGTGTCTTTGATTGAGGATTACGGACCGACACGCATTGTGATCGCATCTTGTCCAGATCGCGAGGTCAATGAACTTATCACGCCTTTGATTTCCTTCTGTCAGTCTCTGTTTCCTGAGTTGTGCGGCGGTGCCACAGATAACGGCCAGCGGCCATGATCCGGTCCTGACCAAAGGGGTTGCCCCAGTCTTTTAACATCGCCCCTTGTGTTCCAGACCGCTGTGCACGGCACTGGTGCATTAGACGCCCCTATTCGGCGGCAACGAGACTTTGATTGGCAAAACCCTGTCTGATCAGGGCAACTTATACCTGATACACAGGTGGCTCGTTGTGTTTGCTGTCACGCCATTTTCGAATGGTTTTTTCCAACTCTTTTAGCCGCAAAGGTTTGGACAAATAGTCGTCCATCCCGGCCTGACGGCAACGTTCGGCTTCTTCGGCCAATGCGCTGGCAGAGACCCCTATGATTGGCGTGGCCGGTAGAACCTGTGCGGTCTCAAAAGCGCGAATTTTACGGCTCATCTCTAACCCATCCATTTCGGGCATCTGACAATCGGTCAAGACCATGCCAAAATTCCCGCTGCGCCATTTGTCAAAACCGTCGACGCCGTTCACCGCCGTTTCAAAATGATACCCCAACAACTCCATCTGGTGCCGCATCACCGAGAGGTTTAGCGGATTATCATCAATGATCAAAATGGGAAGCTGGCTGTATTCTGAGGCGACCACCAGAGGTTTTTCGTGTATTTTTGGCAAGTTGGCGTGCTGCTGAGCAGGATCCAACAGCTTGGCGATGCCCCGGAAAATATCGCTGTGATGGGCCGGCAAGCGAAACGAAATGTAGGTGTATTCGTCGGTAAAGCCTTTGGCGGTGTCGCGCCGTTGATCCATCACCACAACCTTTGCATCATGTTGCATAGCGCGGATCAGCCCTGTTGTTTTCATGCTTTTTTCATGCGTGGCGCGCGCTACGAGGAAGACAGCACGGGCTGGATTTTTGGCCACCATTTGCAACAGCTTCTTCTCGCTATCGACCTCAATAACTATAAGGCCGCGCGCTGAATACAGGAGCGGGTGGCTGCGATGAAAGCCTGTGATCTCGTTCAAGATAACCAAGCTTACGCCGCGCAGGTCCGGTGCAGGGATTTCTGCTGGGGCCTCTTCGATGGGAATATCTACGGTAAATTTTGACCCCTCATTCAGCACGCTTTTGACCGTTAGAGTGCCGTCCATCGCAGTGATCAGATTTCGGGCAATGACCAACCCCAATCCAGTGCCACCGTAACGGCGAGTTGTGGAGTGATCGCCCTGTTGAAAAGGTAGAAACACTTTTTCGATGATTTCGGCTGTCATGCCAATACCATCGTCAACCACGCTAAACTGAAGCCTGGATTGATCTTGCAGCATGACCATCTGCAACTCGACAGTGCCCTGGGTACCGTCAGGCTTTTGGGAAAACTTGATCGCGTTAGACAAAAGGTTGGTCAGGACTTGTCGCAAACGCACAGGGTCGCCATAAATCCAATCAGGCAGGTCACTATTGGGAAAAATATGTAGATCCACATCATATTCCTGCAACGATGTTACCAAGGTTTCTGCAGATTTCTCCACGATATCCAGCAATGGAAAAGGAATACGTTCCAACTGAATTTTACCCGCTTCGATCTTCGAGGCGTCCAGCACGTCGTTCAAAACCCGCAATAGAAATAGCGATGAGTCGCGTACTGGCTTTGGTCTTCTTTCAGCCCGGTTTTGCCCAATACCTCAATCATGCCAATGACACCGTTTAAAGGAGTGCGGATTTCGTGGCTTATGTTCGCTAGAAATGCCGATTTTGCTTCGCTTGCTTGTTCGGCCTCTAGGCGTTTGTCAAAATGCAACTGTCCAGAGCGCAGAAACGTCGCAATCAAGCCCGCCACCAGCATCGCTATGGCGAGCGTCGCAAAAATGATTTTCTGTTGCGCCTCATATTGGGCGTTTTCAATGCGGAAGTAGTAAAACTGTGTTTCTATCGCTTGATAGACCTCTTGTTCATAATTGTTCTATTGTCGAAAAATGGTTGTGAACACATCGTTTAGTTCGCTCGATTGCTCTTCAGTGGGCGATAATCCCGCAGATTCCACGATTTCAATGGCGCGCTGCAGCAAAGGCTGTTGAAATTCCGCCAATTTTTGAATGTGTTCATCAGGGCCGAGTGTAAAGCCAACCGCGGCCTCCAGCATATCCAATGTGTCATAGACAAGGTCTTCTGATTGGCTACCAAGAGCAAAGCGATAGCTCTCAGCTGCCCGCGACGTCATCTGCGAGACTTTAAAATTTGTGCGCATATGAATGATCGCGTCGATCGTGGCTTCGGCATTCTCCTGCGTACGCAACTCGGATCGATAGGCATAATAGGCATAGGATCCGACAATGAGCATGCCAGTTAAGATAACCGCAAACAGTCGCGCTGGGGAAAGAGCCGCTACTTTTTGAAGTCGATTTTTGTGATCATCCAGATCCATCTTGGTCGCGCATCCCTTTCGGTACCGTGTTCTGGGTCAAAATCCGGGAATATCACCCGCATCGGGCCTTTTTGATCAAACCCGATATGTTCGCCATCCATCTGTGTGGCGAGCAAAATCCGGATTTTGTCCCAATGCTCTTTCGGAAAGGTGATTTGATAATCGTCGATTGCCGTTAGCGTCACTTCGGTGATGCCGGGTTCGGCAAATTGCGTGACCAGATCTTCCAGCCACACGCCGGAATACTTGTGTATGGTCTCGTTCTGCGGCGTAAAGGCGTCCAGCTCGACCACGCCGATTTTCTCGATATCCGCTATGGTAACACGCGATTTTTGTTCAACCGCGACTGCGCCCGAGAGTCGGATTTTCTGATTGCTATCCTCAGCACTTGTGGGCGCTCCTGCCAGAAGGCCAAAGACCAAAACCGCACCTACAGTGGTTGTTCGAAGAAAGTTCAACATTATTCTACCTCCTATTTACATGGTGTGTTGATCTGTTCCTCTGCGTTACTGGTTCGAGCATTGAGAGCGTCGAAGGTTTACGTGGCTGGCCTTGTTGGCCACGAGGGGAGTTGCACTGTTCTTGTTAAACCGGAAGAGCGGGTGGATTCGAAGGTGCCTTGTCACGCCATTTGATGATGGTTTGTTCCAGCTCTTTCAGCTGCAGCGGCTTAGACTGATAGTCATTCATGCCTGCCTGGCGGCAACGTTCAGCCTCTTCCGACACAGCGCTGGCGGAAATGGCAATGATCGGGGTGGCAGGCAGCAGTTGTGCGGTTTCGAAAGACCTAATTTTCTGGCTTAGCTCTAAGTCGTCCATTTCGGGCATCTGGCAATCAGTGAGCACCATGGCAAATTTTCGAGTACGCCACTTGGCAAAACCTTCGGCTCCATTGGTAGCCGTTTCAAAAGGAAAGCCCAGAAGTTTCATTTGCCTGTGCATAACCGCCAAGTTTAGCGGATTGTCGTCGATAATCAGAACCATTGGCTGCGACTGCTCATCCAGCAGGTTCGCACCAAGCGGGTCTTGGCCTGGAGCCGCGGCCCGCTCGGAAAGCGTAGTTATTTCAACCATTTGCGCCGCACCGCCCGCCAAACCTAGCAGGATCGACACGCCGCGCAAAACGTCGCTGTGATGCGCTGGCAGACGATACGAGATGTAAATATCTTTGCTTACCAGCCCTTTGGGCGATTCGCGCTGCGGGTCCATGATCACAAGTTTGACCGTTGGGTTCATCTCTCGCAGCTTCTCTACCGCAATCAGGTTTTGCTCATGTGTGCGATAACCAATGATCAGCACAGAGTTTTTATCAGCGGCATTTGCCCTTTCAAACAATTCCTCTTCGGATTTTGGAAAGGTCGCATTGGCCCCGCGTGAGGAATAATAATGCGGATATTTGTCATGAAAGCCTTGGAGATCCACGTAAATTGTCAGGTCGGCGCTGGAAAAATCCGCCCGAGCGGTTCTAACCGGAGCTTCCTTGATGGGCAAAAGCACGGTGAATTTTGATCCAGTGCCTGGTGTGCTGTCGACCACCAATTCGCCGCCCATCAGCTCCACCAGATTGCGTGTGATCACCAAACCAAGGCCGGTGCCTCCAAAACGCCGAGTGCTGGTGAAATCCCCCTGTTAGAACGGTAAAAACACCTGCTTCAGCGTGTCCTGTGTCATACCGATACCGTTGTCCTGCACACTGATGGTTAAGGTGCTGCTGTTGGTCCGTCTGGTTAGCTCCAGCTCAACATCACCTTTTTCTCCATCGTCGCGCTTGGAAAATTTGATCGCGTTGGGCAAACGGTTGGTGACAATCTGGCGCAACCGCACCGGGTCACCATAAATGCGGTCGGGCAGGTTGTGATTGGGGTAGGTCTGCAGATTGATGTTGGCTTCTTGTGGTTGGATCGCCAACGTTTCCACCGACTTTTCAATCGTTTCCAGCAAGGGAAAGTCAATTTTTCGATTTTAATTTTGTCGGCCTCAATTTTTGAGGCATCCAATACATCATCCAGCACCTGCAGCAGATAGAACGAAGAATCTTTGATCGTATCCAGCATGCGGCGTTGATCGTCGGTCATTCCTGATTGTTCAAGGATTTCAACCAAGCCAATCACACCATTCATCGGGGTGCGAATTTCATGGCTCATATTGGCCAGAAAATCGGATTTGGCTTTACTGGCGTTCTCAGCCTGCAACCTTTTGCGAGTATGGACCTGTTCTGAACGCAGCAGGATCAAAACCAGCCCGGCCAGAACAATAGCAATGCCTAACGTGGTGATCGCAATTTTCTGGCTATCGACATTGTGCCGAGTTTCAGTTCGAGACTCCGCAAACTCCATCACAACATCGTTGTAAATGGTTTGATCGAAACCGTCACTTATTCGGTAAAGCTGCAATTGCATCGCACTTAGTTGCGCCAACTGTTCGGAACTAGGGCTCAACCCAGCACTACGGATGATGTCGATCGAGTTTTCCAAAACGGGCGGCACATCAGTGCGAAAGGCAGGCAAATATATATAGTGGCTGTGGGCAAAATTCTTCGCTGCGCCAAACAAGCGCTCGGATTCGTCAAACAGTGCCGAGTCTTGGTGCAGCACCGCATCGCGAAACGTTTGCAATGCGCGGTCATAAGACTGGACGAGCTTGAGATTAGTCCGCAACGCGTCAACGGATCGCACATTTGATTGCGGACCTTCGTTGCTTCGCGATTCATCGACAAAACTGTAAGCCATGTAGAGGCCAACCAAAATCAGCCCGGCTAGCAGAACGCCAACCATGCGAATAGGCGAAAAACCCGCACCCCAGCCGACTTAGTACTGAGGTCAAATGCGACGGTTTTGTTCTTTTTCTTCACGTTTGGACGTCCCTTGATTTCTCATCACGAGAAGCCATTCATCGGGCCATTTTGACGCTCTATGGTGGTTTCCGGTGCGGTGTGTGCGTCGGATTTCGGCACCTATCATTGTTGCTCTGTTTGATAAATCTGGAGTGGTTTTTACCAATGGCAACCGTGCTACACTGATTGATCAGCCAAAACTCTGACATAGGTGATACAGGGTAGCGTTTAGGTTAGCGGCGTTCTTTGACCCAAGACGCGGACCCTAGCCTCAAGCAGAAACGAACCAGAGACGCCGTTAAGATCCCCCCCAAGCGTTCTGAAAACTCTGCCGACGGGGCCGCACAGTTTGAACAAGCATGTGGGGTCTTTTGGGTAAATATGGGGCGACACCTCCGAACAGGCCCAGAGGCAGGCAATTAATCGGAGCACACTGAGGGCCGCAGCGAGGACTGAGGGGACAGTGACCTCAAAGGCAAAGCGTTTGGTGAGCCCCAAGTTCAAAGCGCATTGAAGGGCTAAACCGCCCGCTACAAGCAGTGGGAAGGAAGTAAATATCTATACACCTCCATGATGGTTTCTTTGTATAGATGCTTGGAACTTCTCAGTTTTAATGCCGCATGAATGAGTGGTAGTCTCCAAAAAATGAGCCCTAGAGAATTAAAGATAGCAAACTTTCTGTTGGATTTCAGCAGCTTGCACCGAAAGCCTTCTGCGCCAAGATCTGGAGAAACTGGATGACCAACCAACAGGAACAAAAAGCAGACCATCCCGTGGAATATTCTGTGTCCAACGGATTGGCGGCGCGGCTGGCGAATTTGGGCATTTCAGTCGCAGTTACGTCATACCAATCCGGGCTTTTGTATTTTGTTGGCCAAAATGCGCAGGGTGGTATCAATATTCATCAATCTGCGATGGCCAAGCCAATGGGGCTCTGCCTAGATGAAAGTGGCGGGTTAACTCTGACGGGTGGCTTTCAAATCATGCGGTTTGAAAATGTGCTAGAGCGTGATCAACAAATCAATCACAGGTTTGATGCCTGCTATGTACCACGCATGGTGCATGTGACCGGCAATCTGGATGCCCACGATGTTGGCATAGGTGTGGATGGAAAGCCCGTATTCATCAATACCCGCTTCAACTGCATTGCCACCACATCGTCGCGTCATAGTTTTGAAATGCTCTGGAAGCCTCCTTTCATTTCGGCACTGGTCGACGAAGATCGATGCCACTTGAATGGGCTTGCTATGCAGAACGGTAAGCCGCGCTATGTTACGGCGGTGTCACGATCAAATACAATTGATGGTTGGCGCGACCGGCGTGCGGATGGCGGCATCCTCATAGATGTTGAGAAAAATGAGATCATATGTGAGGGCCTGTCGATGCCGCATTCTCCGCGGCTGCACAATGGCCAGCTTTGGGTGTTGAATTCCGGCACCGGAGAACTCGGGATTGTAGCGTTAGATGCGCAGGGGAAAGGGCGTTTTGAGCCGAGAGTGTTCTGCCCGGGTTTCTTGCGGGGGCTGGCATTTCACGGCGACTATGCTTTTGTCGGGTTGTCCAAGCCGCGTTACAAACGATTTGAGGGGCTGGCCCTAGACAAAAAGCTGAAGGATGCGGATTCAGATGCTTGGTGTGGTGTTCAGATTATCGATTTAAAAACAAATACCTGCGTTGATTGGCTGCGCATTGATGGCAGCGTCGGTGAACTATACGATCTGGAATTGATCGAAGGCTATACATGCCCAATGGCGGTGCCACCACAGTCCGCTGAAGCGGCCAATCTTGTGACCTTCCAGCACTAGAAAACTGTGGCTCAACTACCAGACACCAGTCCGCTTTTAACCAGGCTTTGAAATGACACTTGTGCCGTTAACGTTTCGTTAATACTTCGAATTTCGATGGGTGATTTCAATATTGCAGGTGATTTTCAGTGAGCCAGTTTATTCGTGCGCAGCGCAATTCGTTGTCCGGGCGTCTTGCCGTTACAACGGCACTCGCCACTGTCTTTCTTGGTGGCTATGGGGCACGGAAATCTTACGCGGGTGACTGCACGGCATCCGCGCCAGGTGTTTATTCCTGTTCCGGTGCCGCTGGCGCAGATGTCACCCAAAGTCTGGGAGGGGGCCCGCTTGAGGTGACCACACAGAGTGATTTCGGTGTGGAAACCGCATCGGGCGACGCAATGACCCTATATGGCTATGGCGGTCTGACGCTTGTGGATGACAATGTCTCGACCATCACGGGGGCAGACAACGGCGTTTATGCAACCAATTTCGGAAACAGCCTGACGATTACCACAACAGGGTCTGTCACGGGGCAAAGCTCTGCCGGTATTGATGCTTCTAACTACGGGTCAGATCTGGCGATCAACGCCGTTGACGTAACCGGCGGAGACGTTGGGATCTATGCGGGGAACGCTGGGTCGGGTGCACTTTCCCTTACTTCGACCGGGACTGTGACCGGCGTCAATTCTGATGGCATTGTTGCCGTGAATGGGGCTGGGGAAGGCCCCGGTGCCACGCCTACGGCACTGACGATCAACGTAGCCGAAGTGTCAGGTGGGCATCACGGGATCTACGGTATCAATTACGGCAGCGGAGCCCTGTCCATTACATCGGCGGGCCTGGTTGAGGGGGGCGACTCTGATGGTATTGGAGCCATAAACTTTGGCACAAGTCTGACGATTGAGACGACCGATGTAACAGGTGCGGATCACGGTATTTATGCAATTAACCAGGGCACTTCTGGACTAACGATCACGACGACCGGCGATGTGACAGGGAATGGTGAAGACGGTATTTTTGCCTATAACAGTGCCAATGACACCACGTCATCTATGGTAATCACACAATCTGCAGGGACCACCACAAGTGGTCTGGGTCACGGCATCCACGCCAATAACCTGGGCGGGTCTTTAACGATCAACGCCTATGGCACCTCGGATGGTACAAATGGCGATGGCATCCACGCAGACAACCTTGGTACCAATCTGACGATCAACTCAAATGTCACTCAGGGTGGCGATGACGGTATCTCTGCTAACAACTATGGCTCTGGCGCAATTTCGGTCACGACCACGGGCACAGCAACTGGCGATACGGACGAAGGTCTCGACGTTTACAACAGCGCCAACGGAACTTCGTTGACGATTGTCGCTGGCGACAACGTGTCTGGCTACCAGGCCGGAATTCAGGCCGTGAACTTGGGAACTGCTGGCCTGTCGATAACGGCTAACGGTGATGTAACCAGTCAAGCCAACGACGGCATCAGCGCTTATAACAGTGCAAATGACACCACGTCCTCTATGGTGATTACCCAGGCTGCGGGCACGACCACCAGCGGAGCGATCAACGGTATCGACGTGAATAACCTCGGCGGTTCACTGACCATCACCGCAAACGGAACGTCAACGGGCGTCGCCGGTGATGGGATCCAGGCCGATAATCAAGCTGGCACCACCAACCTGACCATCACCGCCAATACGGTCCAAGGCGGCGATGACGGGATATCGGCAAATAACTATGGCACGGGCTCTGCTTCGGTCACGACGACCGGCACAGTCACCGGTGCAGCTGACGAAGGTATCGATGTCTATAACAGTGCCGCAGGCACCT
Organism: Parasedimentitalea nitratireducens; assembly: GCF_057444295.1. Lineage (NCBI taxonomy): Bacteria > Pseudomonadati > Pseudomonadota > Alphaproteobacteria > Rhodobacterales > Paracoccaceae > Parasedimentitalea > Parasedimentitalea nitratireducens. The sequence continues at coordinate 135,170 of NZ_JBYAXC010000008.1, forward strand.
CGTTAACGGTTGTCGCAGAGGGTGATGTCTCTGGCTACCAATCCGGCATTCAAGCGCAGAACCACGGCTCTGGAACACTGTCGGTAACAAGTAACGGCAGTGTCACCAGTCAAACTGTGGATGGCATCTATGCTACGAACAGCGCGTCAGGTACCAATTTAACCGTCATCGCCAATAATGTTTCCGGCGATGTCGATGGCATTGATGCACGCAACCTTGGCACCGGTTCAACCACCATCACTGTTGATGGTACCGTGCAGGGCGGCAGCGGCGCTGGTATTAGTATCAGCACAGCTTCAAGCAGCTCAACTGTTGTAACGCTGAACTCCGGAGCCGATGTCCGTGCGACATCGGGCTCTGCAATCAGCAATGACAGTGGCGATCTGAGCCTGAATATCAATTCAGGTGCCACTGTGATTGGGGCTGTCAGCCTGGGCGATGGAAGCGATACGATCTTTTTGGCAGACGGAGCAGATATTTCAGATCCAGCAACCGTTTTGGATGGCGGTGATGACGCTGGAACGGGCGATGGCTTCGTTGACCAGTTGTATCTTGAAGGGACGCACATCCTGACGGGCGCGAACTTGCTTAATTGGGAGGCTGTATCGATTTCGGGCGGTGTTGTTAGCTTTGCTGACAACGCGCTTAACACCGGGTCAGATAGCGGTAGTGGCCTTTACATTACCAACGGCGGAACCCTGTCTGGCGGCAGCTCTTTTGCTTTGACCGGAAATATGGATATCTCTTCAGGCGGCACGTTTTCCGGCGCTGGAGGCGGCACGGGCAGTTTCTCTGTGAGTGGAAACACCAGCAATAATGGTGTTATGTCCCTTGCCGATGGCATCACCGGTGACACTTTTACAGTTGGTGGCGATTACACAGGCGATGGGGGGCTGGAACTGGATGTGGATCAGGCCAGCCAAACCGCTGACGTTGTTGTTGTTGATGGTGATGTAACCGGTGGGACCACCACCATCAGCCTGAATGGGTTTGCCTCGGACGGCAACGCGACCGATATCCTGTTGGTCGACGTGGGCGGCAGTTCGGCTGCAACGGATTTTGATCTTGGCACAACGATATCAGGAGCCTTTACCTTTGGGCTCGAGCAGACCAACAGCGATTGGTATCTGCGCAATACGGGCTATAATCCCAACACGTCAGCCTATGAGAGCTATCCCCAGACCCTGTTGTCTTTCACTAAACCGCTAACCTTCCGGGACCGCTTTGGTAATGACCCTTGGGCGAAGGTATCCAAAGGGGCTGTTTCTGACCCCGGCGTAGGGTCTGGCCACGGCAGGCCCTCGCCACAATATGGCTGGGTAATCACCGATGCCTCGCATTCTCAGGTCGGATCGTCGACATCCACAACTCAGTCCAGCTACGCGCTAGACAATTGGAACCTGCGAAGCGGTTTCAAATCCCCGGCCTATCGCAATGGCAATGGCTGGTGGGTGTTTGGATTTGCAGCGCATTACGGGACAGCCAGAGCTGAGGTTACTTCGACTGCCGGTAATGGTTCAATTGATACAACCGGACTGGGCGCTGGGTTTTCGACCTCGTGGATTGGTGATGGAGGTTTCTACTTTGATTGGCAGTTTGAAGCGAACCGGTTCAAATCAGACTTATCCAGCGTATATTCAGGGACCATTGTCGAGGACAATCAAGGGCGTGGTTATAGCTCAAGCGTCGAAATTGGTCAGCGGATCAAACTTGATGATCATTGGGCAATCACACCTCAGGCACAGGTAACTTACGCCTCGGTTCGGTTTGACCAGTTCACGGCAACAACCGGGACCACAGTTTCATTGACAGATGGCTCCGCAACAACGGCTCGCTTCGGGTTCACCGTGGATCGCGAACAGGCCCATGACACTGGAAAAAGGGGCGCAGGACTGTCTCACATTTTTGGTGTATTCAACCTCTACTCCAATGCGTCCACGGGGACCTCGGTTGATGTGTCTTCGGCTTCTTTGCAGAGCGCCCGCGAAGATTTCAGTGCTGAAATTGGCCTTGGTGCGGCATACTCTTGGAACGATGGCCAATCTCGCATTTTTGGCACTGTAACGGCGGGCTCTGGACTGGATGACTTTGGTCAAAACACGTCGTCTAGTGTAAAGGCAGGTCTGGACATCCGATTCTAGAGCTCTCGCTACTCGGTCGAACTCTTCCAATCCAAGTACGGTGACATAAAACAGCGGCAGTTCACCCTCGCTCAGGGTAGAGAATTCGTGCCGCTGTAGGGCTGGGCCACGGGTTCGCCTGAGTTCTGCAGTCAGTACTGGGGGTAGAGAGACAGAAAGGCCCCAATAACCGCTGCAGTTCTGGTCACCCATGGTGAAAAATCCATGGTTTTCATCGATCGGCAAGGTCTCCTATACCCCAGCCAGTACTTCCTGCTATGATGTAACAGCCAGATTGCTGGCCCTCTGAGCCCCAGAATACCCCAGAAATGCATTCCAGGAGGGGGGTACGAGTGCTCTCACGTGGCCTGTGTTGGCGCTTTGCTGCTTATCCCGCAGCTTTCTTGATTGGCCATTAGAAAGCCCTATCATGACATTTCAAACTGGTCGTCAGGCCAGCCTTTTACGGTCTCAGCAAGTGGAGGACGAAAATGCATCCAAAATTCTCTCTGACCGCACTATCGTTGGCATTGCTGCTTTCTGTTTGTCCAGCTTTTGCCGAACCGGTGCGTTTTGCCACTATTGATTACGCCCCTTACGCGCTTCACGATGATCCCGATGGGCGCCTTGGCCTTATTGTTGACATCAATACAGCCATCGCAGAGCGGGCAGAGCTTTCGCATTCCAACAGCAATCTTCCAATCACACGCGTGATAAAGAACCTTGAACACAATGTTTCTGACTGTGGTGTCTTTCTCTTAACGCCTGTAAGCAAAGAGAGCTATATTCCAGTGGCCAAAATATTGGACAGGTTTGACACAGTCATCATTACCCGGCCGGGATTGAAAATTGCGCGTGTCGAAGACCTACACGAATATCGTCTAGGCCTGCCAAGGGGAAGCTTTGAAGGCTCTACCATCGCATCTGATCCGAAAATTGAGCTTGTCTTTACAAATGACACCAAGCAAGGTGTAAATATGCTGGAAGCCGGTCGTATCGACGCGGTTGCTGGAACTGCGCTAAGTGCCTTGTTTCTATTGACAGATAAGGGACTGAGCCGAAAGGACATTGGTGATATTTTCACCTATGAGAGCCAGCAGATGTGGCTGCAATGTGCCAAGGGGCAATTGCCTGACGAAACCATCATGAAACTCCAACAAGCGACGGATTCACTTAGAGATGAAGGGGCTTTTGACGCATTCATCACGCGCTATATCTCTGACACCTTTAGCGTGCAGAAATAATCAGCGCTATGTAAATCCAGCTGATTGGCCCCTCTAAGAGGAGGGTCTGCTAATCTGAGCGCTGCAGAGCCGTTTCGATGACTGAAAGTAGGTCACGACGTCGTACTGGCTTGGTCAAATGAAAGGACTGGCGTCCAGCCAAATGAGAGCGTTGATGGTGTGGACTATCACCCTCGGCATATCCTGACATCATTATCACTGGCAACTCCGGAAGTACCTCAGCTGCATGGCGTATTAAGTCAGAGCCCTGTGTCTCCCCGGGCATGACCATATCCGTGATCAGCAAATCATATTCAGACTTGGTTGAAAGTTGGGCTTTGGCCACATCGCCAGTCACTGCGGTCGATACTGTGTAACCGGAGCGCCGTAGGATCATCGTAATGACATCCAAGACATCCGGATTATCTTCGACAACCATGATGCGGGCCCCTGGCGTTGCCGAAACCATTTCTGGCATTGGTTTTTTCTTTGTTTTTGAAGCCACCTCGCTCCCAGCACTGAAATAGAGGGTGAATACTGTCCCTTTGTTGAGTTCAGACACCACCTGAACTGTGCCGCCGGATTGCCGCATAAATCCTTGTATCATTGATAGTCCTAGGCCCGACCCCAACCCGGCAGGTTTGGTTGTGAAAAAGGGTTCAAATATTTTCGAGAGGCTTTCATTGTTGATGCCATGTCCCGTATCAGCGACTTGAACCGTCACATATCGTCCCGGACGCAGTTCTCCAGAGCAGACTTCTGCAGATGACCCGTCGAGTTCCACATTGGTGGTTGCAACGCTCAGCGTTCCTCCTTCGGGCATGGCATCCCGAGCATTCACTATCAAATTCAACACAGCACTCTCTGCCGCACTCCGGTCAATTTCAACGTCCCATAGATTAGAATTCAGAGATGCAACAAATTCGATATGATCAGGAAGCACGCGGTGGATCCAATTCTTGGTGTCCTGAACAAGAGTGTTCAAGTTCGTGCTTTCAGGTGCCAATCTCGATTGCCGGGCAAACGCCAGCATGCTGCGTGTCAACTCCGAGCCCCGTTTTGTTGCGCCAATGCTAGCATCAATTAACTTCAACTGGTTCGGATCAGTGATTTCATCACGTAGCAGTTCTTGGTTGCCCATGATCACAGCAAGAAGATTGTTAAAATCATGGGCAACCCCACCTGTTAATTGCCCGATGGCTTCTAATCGTTGGGATTGCCTGAGTTTGTCTTCGGTAATTTTCTTCTCAGTTACATCAGTTTGCACAGCCACTGACAAACCCCCATGTATGGGGTGGTCAAATTTGGTCGCTGATACCTCACACCAGAATACCGTGCCGTCTTTTTTGACGTTCTGGACCTCGCCGGTCCAGCTGCCTTTCGCCTTAATTCCCGAATGAATATCGGCCGCTATCTCTTCTGGCGCTTTCTCTGTCTTCGCATATATCATTCCAACAAACTTACCGATAAGCTCGCCTTTGTCATAGCCAAACATCTCGTCATGCATCGCGTTCGTATACACAATAGCCCCATCAGAAAGCCGAGATGCCTGTACACCTTCGCCCATGCCATCAATGATTTCGCCACGAAATGTCAGCTCAGTTTCTGCTTTCTTGAATTCAGTAATGTCTAAAATACTGACTGGGATACTGCGGAAACCCTCTTCGGTTTCCGGAATGGGCAATGAAATCACACCGACAATTTCAACACCTGTAAGCGTTTGAAAGGTAGTTTCAGCCCTGTAAATGCTTCGCTTTTCCCAAATCGCACATAGCTGATCTTTGAACATTTCAATTGATAGAGGACCCAGGGTGTTGTGCGCCTTCCGAAAAAGCTGATTTTCCGAGGAGGCTCCAAACAGCCGTAGAGTCGCCCTATTGGCACTCAGAATGTTGATCGTTGCAAAAATCTCTAAAGTAACATGCTCATTGCTGTCGAGATAACGACGAAGGTCTGTCACGCCACTTTGCCGCAGCTTGGCCAGGATATCGTACACTTCGGAATAGTCGGCATTTGAAAGGGACACTTCACTATTTTCAAAAAGTCGACGAAATCGAGCTTCCTCCAGTTTTAGCTGCTCGATAGCTTGCGAATGACTTTTTGAAAGTTGATTGTATTCGGTGGCTATTGCGCCCAGCTCATCGTCCTGATGAGCGGAAGACACAGGGAGTTCCTGTGCGCCTTCTCGGATCAACCGGGAGAGCATCCTAAGCGGTCTGGTCAACATCTTGTGGAACAAAACAGTAAGAATTATTGCTAAGGAAACATTCCTCAAAATTCCAAAACTCAGGATCAAACCCGAACGACGAAAAAATGCTTTGGCAATCACATTTGTATCGACCCGGATACTCAAGTCACCGGCGTGGAAGCCTGATTTCGGGTCTGTAAGTTGTGCATGATATGATTTTGCGTCGCCAAATAGGCCGTTGGCCAACCAAGAAAGTGACTTCTCTTGCGAGGGTCGACTCCTGGAAAACATCACATCGCCATAGCTATCAACGATCACGGCCTCAACGATTGCTGACTGTTGGAACAAGCCATTTACAACTGTTCTGGCAAGTTCGCGGTCCAGTGCAAACGCGGCCTGAAACGCAGTCTCTTCAAAAGCCCTAAGAGATTGATCAAATGTTTTGTCGATCTGCTCAATCTCGTTGCGCATATCGATCATGATCTGGATGAAGCTAAATCCAATTCCTAAGATGAAGCCAGTAATGACCGCAGCGCGGGCCTGTTTAAAAGACAGACTGTTGGTTATTCTTTGTGGCAACGAGCTTTTCATAACCAATTCAACAGAACCCGGCAGGATTGCAGCGTTTGACCACCCCACCAATTGCGCTGAGCGGTTGCGATACTTTCGGTACTTGCCCTCTGCCGCTCACTTCACCTTCTTTTGCGCAGTACGCCCTCGATAAGGCGTAACACACATTAGGTGGGCTGTCAGAAGGTGTTAATATGATAGTCTTAGCAAAAGCAGGGCAAACAAGAAGTGGTTGGGCCGATGTTAGTGCGGTCAGAGAGAATTGTAGGCGCATTCTCGCCCTCCACCTGCAGAGATCGTAAATGGCTGCCTTGGCAACCAGTCTCAACCGTTATGATAGGGGCTTTCTTACAGCCAATCAAGAAAGCTGCGGGATAAGCAGCAAAGCGCCGACACAGGCTACTGAGAGCCCCTATTACACCGAACCACACCATCCATGCGAGGGGCATAAACAGGGGCATTCTGAGCCACAAAGGCCTGCAATCAGGCTGCTACATCATGTTGGGAATTACTGGCTGGGGTGGTACCAGCCATGTTGAAGTCTAGTGCTTACCGACAAATACCTACAATACATTGCGATATTGGAGATTTCCTACTGCTCTCGCTCCAGGATGTTCCAACATGTTCTACTGCCTTCCCACTTTTCTTGTGGGAAGTAGCGTGGGAAGCCCATCGTTGGCGAAAATTAGGTGATGCACTATGGGAAAGCCCCTGACAGTAAAAACCGTAGAGAACCTGGGTCCGGGAAAATACTCGGATGGCGGAGGGCTAGGCTTGCTGTTGTGGGTGGCCAATACCGGAGCGCGCTATTGGGTGCAGCGCCTAACAATCAACGGAAAGCGGCGAGACTTGGGTTTAGGCGGGTTTCCAATCGTCACGTTGGCAGAAGCCCGCGAGCAGGCGCTTGACAATAAGCGGGCTGCGCGAGCCGGACAGGACCCTTTAGTCGAAAAACACAAAGCGCGGGCCGAATCTAGAAAGCGTATCACCTTCGCAGAGGCCGCAAACATGGCTTGTGAAGAATTGACCCCAACCTGGAAAAGTCCGAAGGAGCCGAAGGCTTTTCTGTCCAGTCTGAACACCTATGCTTTCCCCAGTTTCGGACGAACATATGTGGCCGACATAACTCCGGCTGAAATACGCCGTGCGGTGCTCGTTTGCCGGGCAAAGGTGCCAAACTTGTCAATGAAAGTGCAGCATCGAATTTACGCAGTATTCAAATGGTCGGTGGCTGAGGGCTTGCGAGCCGACAATCCAGCAACTGGCGGTGCTCTGGCCCTACCCAAGCTGGAAGTTCAGAAAAAGCAAAACCGGGCTCTACACTATTCCGAGGTGGCCGACGCTATTTCGAGGATTAGGGTTACACGCGCATGGACATCCGCCAAACTGGCATTGGAATTTGCCATTCTAACCGCCGCTCGTTCAGGCGAGGTGCGCGGCGCGATGTGGGACGAAATCGAGCTTCACGCCAGCGACAGTCTGTGCGTCGGCAGAGTTTTTGGGTCCAAAGGCAGCCTAAACTAAGAGAAAGTTTGGCTCATCTGGTTGGTTTGAT
>NZ_JBYAXC010000009.1:0-125021 GCF_057444295.1 Parasedimentitalea nitratireducens
CCCGTGAAATCGAGTTGGAAGCCATTCATCCTGTGATGTAGTGCCGCCAAAACCGTGAGTTTTTCAACAGAATAAGCCCAAAACGGACTTATTGTTTATCAACAGCGCAATCAGCCCGCTCAAGCATAAAGAGTGCTCAGCTGACGTTTTTTGCAAAACTCCAAATAACCGATTTGGGGTTAGATGCGCTGTGTCCAATTTTGCGAACCTTCAATTCGGTCGTTACAACAGAATCTTACTATCCATGCTTTTTGCTTGGTCGGATTGCTAACACCTCAATGGTCTGGTTTCAGAAGGTGTGGAACCTACATTGAAAGCCTATATTGGTAACTAAAACCGCTTCCTTCAAAACCTGCTGACAAGCTTGCATGAAAGGGAATTTGTTTTGGAGCGTCGTCTGACTGCGATCCTCGTTGCAGACATTGTTGGCTATAGTCGAATGATGGCCGCGGACGAGACCGGGACCTTCAAGCGCTGGTCGAGACTTCGCACCACGCTTGTGGAACCGAGTGTTTCCAAACACAATGGTCGCATTGTAAAACTGCTTGGAGACGGGGCACTTATTGAGTTTGCCAGCGCAATTGACGCTGTTGAATGTGCGATCGACTTGCAAACGGCAATTTCAAGAGGGAACCGGAATTCGAAACCACATCGCACCTTACAACTCCGCATCGGCATCAACGTCGGTGACCTCATCTTAGAAGACGACGACATCTATGGCGAAGGAGTTAATGTTGCATCTCGGCTGGAAGCGTTGGCAGATCCTGGCGGCATCTACATTTCTCGCGCCGTTTTCGAGTATTGCGATGGCAAAATTGGGAAAAATTTTGAGGCGCTTGGCCCAAAAACTGTAAAGAACATACCTGACCCGATAGAGGTTTATCGTGTTGAAATTGAGCCAGGAATGGGTGCCGCTAGGATCAAAAGTGGCCCCCCAAAGTGGTTGTTGCCTGGGACAGTGGCTTTCGTGGTACTCGCTGCCGGTTATTTCTTGGTGCAGTTTATCGTTCCTAACGAATGGCATACGCTATGGCACACCGAAGCGACGAAAACGGCGTCCATACCCACTCTGGCAGTACTGCCGTTTGAGAACAATAGCGCCTCTTTGGACGACGAGTACTTTGTCAACGGGCTGACCGACGATTTAATCACGGATTTGTCCAGTATTTCAGGTCTTGTGGTCATTTCGAGAAACACGGCGTTTGCATATAGAGGTAAGATCGAAAACCTCGCCAACATTGGAAAAGAACTAGGTGCGCAATTCCTCCTTACCGGTAGCGTCAGGCGTGCGGGCGAGAGCCTGCGGATCAATGTACAGCTAGTCGATGCAAGTTCGGGTCGCAATCTCTGGGCGGACAGGCTGGATCGAAACACATCCCAGATGTTCTTGGCGCAAGATGCGGTCATTCAAAAAATCGTAGAAAGCCTTGCAATAGAACTGACCTCTGGTGAAAGAACGAGGATTGCAAAACTTCCCACCGAGGATCTGGAAGCCTATGATAAGTACCTGCGCGCTGAAGAGGCGGTGCGGAGCGGATTTCGACCACGACTTCGAGAGGCGTTGAAATACTATTCAGAGGCGACCCAAATTGACCCTAAGTTTGCGCGAGCCTTTGCCGCTCAGGCCAAGTTGGAAGCCTACATCATGCGCCAGAGTTATGACGATATTCTAGCATTTCCAATGGCCCGAACGCTCGCATATGAGCATGCAGGGCAAGCTTTGAAAATTGACCCAGATGCCGCATTGCCGCTGACAGTTCTAGCTGAACTACAAACTGTTGATGGTCAGCATGATACCGCTGTCAACTCGGCGCAGAGCGCAGTTGAAATTGCTCCCGGAGAGGCAACAGCGCACGCGGCGCTCAGTTTGGCCCTGACGTTTGATGGCCAACATAAAGGTGCGATTTCTGCTTTCCAGTCAGCTCTACGCCTTGATCCCCGTCTTCCGTTAAGTGTGCGCCTTACAGCCAGTATGTCATACATGCTGGATGGACAGCCGGAACAGGCAGTGGAAATCCTGGAGGTTGCGCGGTCGGTGTCATCCGATGTTGACGATTTCAACGCAATTCTCGCCGCGGCACAGGCGCTCGCCGGGAATGCAGATGACGCGCGCAAGACAATAGAAGAAGCTTTGCGAGTGGGGCCTAACCTTAGTGTTGAGCTCTTACGCATAACCCTAGACCATTTCAGACATTCCGAAGACCTTGAACGCATCTTAGAAGCTCTAAGTCTCGCCGGGCTGCCCAAATGGCCATACGGTTTTGACCCAGGCCCCCGCCAATCTCTCGCGAAGGCTGAAATTGAAGCACTCACGTTCGGTAGGCTATGGTCAGGTGAATTTGTCGATACTGGGCCCGCTGTTATGCAAACATCGGAAAACGGAACAGTTGCGCTTCGAACCAACACCGTTTTTTCAACAGGAGCGGCCAAAGTGGACGGCAACCGTCTTTGCCTGCAACACGATTCTCTACTACTTAATCGCTCGTTCTGCGGTCCTATCTACATCTCGGACGTTCCGGAGTTTTCTTACACATTCGTGAATGCCAACATGGTATTCAACTTCTCGCCGGAGTGAAGCAAACTCAATTCAAGGATTGGGTTTCGATCTGCAACTTCGCTTCTGGCCAGTTCGTTTCAGCCTGAGCGATCATATCGTCACCGTACTCTCCATCAAGTACTTCGACATAGGTCGGATCGTAGACGAAATACAGCTTTCCTTCGATAATCCGCCAGGAGTTTACAGGGTCAATATTTTCTGCCGCATGACCATCTATGGCTATTCCCAGGGTGCAGAAACCGCCGTATTGCGGGGCGTATTTGACTGGGTTCTCAACAAAAAGCCGACGGTGGTTCTCATTGGCAAATTGCCAAGGCGTACCAAGCCATTCATAGGTGAAATCTTCACTGCCCTTCATCGCGCGACCTTTGGTGAAATAAGCTACCGTATCGTAGCCTTTGATTGCAACGCCGCCAAATGGACCAGTGTTGACCGGATCCGCTAACGTCGCTGACCAGGTCAGAATGGAAATCGTCAGACCTCCTAACAAACTTACTAATCTTTTCATATTCGTATCTCCATTTACTGACCTGCTTGAACACACTGTCGATGGAAATCTTCGCTACCCAGTATTTCAGCCGACTGGCAGACGGCACCATGTTCCTTCAAGAGCCTCACGATCTGGAAGTGGCGCTTTGCCCAAGTCTGCGTGAGAACACTGAAACCGTCACGGTCGATCACTGAAGCGTCTGCCCCACGCAGAAGGAGAAATTCCGTAAGATTGGCATGACCTTCTTCTCCAGCCATAAAAATGGGGGTTTGACCAGAAACGTTTTCATCGTCTTCCAGATTCGCACCATTTGCCAGAAGTCGTTGCGCGATGTCGGTGTGTCCGGCGTAGCTGGCGGCGTGAAGTGCGGTAAACCCACCATCATTGCGGGCCATCACGTTTGCTCCTGCTTCAATCAATAGAAACGCGACATCCGATTTTCCTTCTAATGTTGCTGCGATCAACGGTGTCGCAGAATTTCGACCGGCTTCGTCAACAAAAGCACCTGAATCCAGGAGCGATTTTACGGTTGCCACATCTCCACGTCGCGCGGCATCGAAAAGTGTTTCAGCACGCGCGTTATCAGGCAATATAAACGCAAGAACTATCGATACGACCAACCTAAACAACTGACGCCTCCAGACGTTAATTATACACAAAAACTCACAATCAGGCAAATTTGGAGCATCTCTTTACCGCTTCGATTAGCTAACTATAGCAGCCTTTGCGGAGGGGGCGATCAGTGGCAACAGGAGCTCAGCTTTGCAAAGTCTACGTTTGCACAAAGCAGACTTTGGAACAGATAGCAGCAAATGTCAGCAATCCGCCCTTTGTGCTTGATATACCACGTCATGCTGCACCCAGCACGAACGTCGTGTTTGGGCTGGCTGCGGTCACTTGTGGGGACGCAGGTCCTGGCTAGGCGGCCGAAACGGGCGCTGCGTCGCCGCAAGGCGGCTTCGAGCCCCAAACGACGAATGCTGGTCCTGGTAATTCCCTCTTTGGTTCGCTGCGTTAGCTGTGTTTTGTCGTTCTGACAATCTTCAGGAAATTGCAGCGAACGAAAACGGCTCACAGGGACGCTCTCTCACGTGCGGGAGGGGGTACAATCGAAGTTCCATCGGCGACCAAGTCGCCTTAGTGGTCTTGCGGTGACGAGTGCGGTACGCGATTACACTGCGAAGGCATTTTGAGAGACTTTAGAGATTGCCGAATTTGCCTGAGTTCGAAGCTACCGTGTTGGTAATGTCCCCTATGTGTCCCCTAGCGCCATATGCGTGCACTCGTATTGAGTGGTGGGTTTAGTTAAGTTGCCGAAAATAAATGGAGGCGAGTACCGGAATCGAACCGGTGTACACGGATTTGCAATCCGCTGCGTCACCACTCCGCCAACTCGCCGCCTATGGTGTGAGCCGTGATTAATCATAAGCTTCACAGACGCGCAAGGGGGCAATCGCCTTTGGAGCTAGGATAGGTGGAATTTTTTGTGGATCAGGCTTTGGGTGTCGGCGTGTTTGCAATTGCATTTGCAATAAGGTTGGCCACGCTGGGCAATGCGCCTGCGACGGGCAACAGATGACCAGTGAAGCTGGCAGCACCAAGCGCCTTGGGGATGTCGTTACGGCTGTGGTCGCCGAGTTGTGCGAAAAAGGGCAGGCACAGTGCGCGGCGCCCCAGTGCGCGGGCCGCGCTTTCTATGGTTGGGTCTTGTTCGACAAAGCTGGTGCTGATTTTGGCCAGTGGCAACAACGGGCGTAGGGCGGCGGCAAAGTCATTGGTGGCCTGTGCGGCCTTAGGGCCGCGGGCGGATCCGTGCGCGGCCAGCAGCAGGTCGTAGCTCTGGTTCCCCCAGCCGTGCTCTGCGACTTTGCTATTGATTGCGTCAGCAACCAAGGGGGGCAGGGCTGGGTCCAGCCCAAAGGGGCGGGTCATTTGGTGGATAATGTCACCCAACCGCTTGGGTAGCACCTTGCCAACAAACCAGCCCTGGGCCATGAAAAAGGGATAGACCACGGCGCCTTCGACAAGTTCGGCCTCAAGCCGTCCGGGCGCGGACAGGGTGGCTGAGCGAATGTCCCAGTCGGGCAGGAGCTCCTGCACGTCTGCCGCCAGTTGCGCCAGCGCAGCCTCGGGCGGCTCTGGGGCCGAGGGTTGGCCGTGCGCGGTGATCAGGGCGATGCGGGGCGTGTCTGTCATCTGGCTTTCAAGTGCTGGTTGGCTGGGCCGTGTCAGGATTTGCTACGGGCCCACCATTCCCCCGGTTTTTGACGGGCTCCGTGGGTTTTGGCAAGCCTTAGCGCCAGTTGCCGCAGTGGCGACAAAGCCAGGCGCAGCCACAGCCGGTGACGGCGCTTGCTGTAGTCGCGGTTGAACGGGCAGACCCGCATGCAAATGGCGCAATCTGACGATAGCTTAGCCCAGAACGAGAAGCATTTCTCGGCGTCCGAGGTCCACTTGCGCACGCCCTTGATGGCCGAGATATTGTCGCCGCCGACTTCGGGCGGGCCAAAGGGAAGGGCTTTCACCGGGCAGGCGTCGGCGCATTTGGTGCAGATGTCACAGAAATCGCGCACGCCCTGGGGTTTGGGCGTATCATGAGTCAGCGGCAGGTTGGTGAATATCTTGGAAAACCGCAGCCGGGGGCCAAATTCGGATGTGATGACCATCTGATTGCGGGCATATTCGCCCAGACCTGCCTTGACCGCATAGGGGATCACCAGCGCGGTGTCGTTCATCGACGGCACCGCCTCGTAGCCGAGGTTACGGATATAGGCGGCCAGCTGCATCACGATTGACGCCTCGTGGCTGTATTCGCGCCCGGTTGCCGCCCCAGCCAGAGCCGAAGGATAGGTGGCAACCAGATCCTGTTCCATCTCGTGGCCCAGTACGATCACGCTGTTCAACCCTTTTGGCAGGTCGTGCGGCGCGCCAGACATGTCGCGGGTATCGACCCGCGCAGTATAGATCCAACGATCATCCATATCGGTGATGCCACATAGATCCGCGCCAAAGAACTTGGCGATGCGTTTCACCTCGGCCGACATTTGCGCGGGATCTTCAACCTCGACGCAGTCCTCTGCCACCGGTGTGTCGGGCTGCACCGGGGCCTGAAACCCTTCACGCATGCCCTGGTCGGCAGTGCGGTTTGACACGATATCCGAGATCAGCCACGAGGCATTGCGCAGGGCAAAATCACGGCGGGTAAATCCGTCCCCACGGCGCGGCGCGGCTTCCATTCGATACGAGGCAAAGAACTTGGCGCTGTGTTTGGACATCACCCGGTCATCCCAAAAGGCGCGGGTGAAGATGTCGTTACGCTGGGCAAAGCCCTCGAATTCATCGGTGACGTCGATACCTGCTGCGGCATCGCCGTCACGTTGGGGCGGGGAGTTGCGGGGCCATGCCATGGGCGGACGGTAGCGAGGCAAGGAACGCAGGGCAATAGATTCCAGCACTTGGCGAACCGGCAAAAAATTCGTGGGTCAGGCCGGATAATATTTCGTTTTGAGCAGTCGGGCAGGCAAGCTAGCCGTGGATCCATCGAAAGTCAGGGAGGCGACATGGCAAGCAATCTAAGGGTGGGCTTTATTGGTCTGGGGAATGTTGGAGGTAAACTATCGGGCAGCCTGCTGCGCAATGGAATTGACCTGACAGTGCATGATCTGGACGCCGCGTTGGTTCAAGACTTTGTTGATCGTGGTGCGCGCGCTGGCGGATCACCAGCAGCCATGATGCGCGACTGCGATGTCGTTATCACCTGCCTGCCATCTCCGGCGGCCTGCGATGAGGTTGTGCAAGACATGCTGCCCGAAGTCACGACAGGCAAGACTTGGATGGAGATGTCGACCACCGACGAGGCCGAGGTGCGCAGGCTGGGCGCGGCGGTGATCGAGCGGGGCGGGGCTGCGATTGAATGCCCTGTTTCAGGGGGCTGTCACCGGGCCGATACCGGCAATATCTCGATCTTTGCGGGATGTGATCGCGCCAGTTTTGAGCGGGTGCTGCCGTTGCTGACGCTGATGGGGCGTCGGGTGCTGCACACGGGTGAATTGGGCACGGCCAGCATTCTGAAGGTAATGACCAACTATCTGGCCACCGCCAACCTGTTGACCCTAGCCGAGGCCATGGTGACCATGAAGGCCACAGGGCTGGATATGGCCACCACCTATGAGGCGATTAAGATCAGCTCGGGTACTTCGTTCACCCATGAAACCGAAAGCCAGTTGATCCTGTCCGGAGCGCGCGATGTAAACTTCACCATGGATTTGGTACTCAAGGATATCGGGCTGTTCCAGACAATTGCTGAACGCAACAATGTGCCGCTGGAACTGTCACCCGAGGTGATCCGCATTATGCAGGATGGGCAGCAGCGGTATGGTGAACGGGCGCAATCTGATCGCATTATCGAGCGGCTTGAGGAGGAAACAGGTCTCAAGGTCCTGGCCGATGGCTTCCCATCCGAACTCATCGATGATGAACCCGAAGAGCCTGGATATGAGGTCATGATCAAGCGTTAAAGCCGTGAGCGGCCTACCCAATTGTGGGGGGCTGTTCGTTGCCTGCGTTTCACGTTACACCCGGCGCGCACCTGTACAGGTTGCGCAAGTTGGGGAGTGAGACATGAGCGATGATATCGTAGCAACCGTAAAGGCATCCGAGGCCCGCCGTTACACGGGGGTCGGTATGCTTTTTGTTATAGGGGCTATTGTGCTTTATGTCGCGTTGTCGACCCCACCTTCAGCAGGTTGGCTGGCGTTTCTGCTGGTTGTTGGACTGGCTGCGTTGTGGTTGGCCGTCCGTATGTGGCAGGCAACCCAGTTTACGATCGAATTGACCGAAGATGAGCTTCGCTGTTCCGATGGCAATGTGATTGCAAGGGTGGACGATATCGAAAATATTGATCGCGGATTTTTTGCCTTCAAGCCTTCAAACGGGTTCCTGATCAAAACCAAAACCCCGGCCAGCCGGATCTGGCAGCCAGGGCTATGGTGGCGATTTGGACGTCGGATTGGTATTGGCGGGGTAACGCCTGGATCACAAAGCAAGGCGATGTCCGAAATCCTAGCCGCGATGATTGCCATGCGCAACCAGCCTGGAGATGGTCGGCTTTAACTGACCTCTTCGGTGCCATCATCATGGCTGCCGCCAGTTGACCCCGTGCCTTCATACACGATTTGTGGTGCGAAACGGGGACGTGTGAACACAAAGTTGTAGATGTTCATTTGAGGCAGCCCGATATTAAAGGCGGGATCAACGTCGTTTTGTGTTTCTACAAGTATGACCCGTTCCTGATCAGGCATGGTGGGAAGATTGTCTTCGACGTTGCTGACAGTTGCATCTGTCCAGCCCGTGAAGCCAGCGCCGCGCACGACCGACCAGTCGACATAATAACGGTTGTCCGCATCATCCCAGCGCACCACCGAGACCCTGAGCGAGATTACAGAGTCAGACCGGATCAGAAGTTCGGTCAGATTGTGCATACTGTCGATGTAGTTGTCGTTTAGGGCCGTGGTCTCGCGTGAGATCAGATCCGAAACTGTATAGGCTGCCTTGAGGTTGGCACTTTCTTGTCTAAAAGCGTCGAAATAGGTATAGATCGCCGCGAATAGCATCAACAGAGCTGGAGCGTAGATCGCAAATTCTATCGATACTGTGCCGTTGGTTTCTTGACGAAATGCCCTTAGGCGAGATGTGATAAAGTGTTTCATGATTACCTCGGTTCCTGAACAAACGCTGAGGAAGCAAACAGGCTGACACGGCCATCTGCGTCTTGGTTCATATTTTCGCCCAAACCCCAATGCGGGAAAATGGGCTTGAATTTCATACAGGCCCTAAGGAACATTAGCTCGTTAGATTGACCGTTGGTGAAGCTGCGCACCGGCTGAACGTCCTCGACAGAGGTGATGCAGTCTGGGGTTGCATCAACTGCGGTCCAGTTAAACGGGTCGACTTGTACCATCTCTAAGCGCAGGGAAGTCGCGCAACTGTCGATGACCCCCGACCGCGAGCAGATCGAATCTCGGATATCGTCGTGTTGTGGATTTGCGCCGGTCCCAAGTCGCAGATCCCGTACGGTTAGATCCATGGCGCGCTCCAGCATGGTTTGCCGGAACGAGATCACTCCCAGCTCAACAGTGGACAATAAGATCATCATGAAAGCTGGAATGAGGATCGCAAATTCAATCGTGCTGTTGCCATCTTCTTCACTGCGGAACTTACGTATGGGGCTAAGAAGTTCTTTGATCATTGGGTCAACCTCAGCTGGCGGATTGATGTTGCGATTGATGAAAACGCGTCTGCGATTTCCAATCCGTCCACATCAAAGAAATGCGCATCCGAGCTGGCGCAATCCTGCAATACCGCACGTCCGCCGCTTGGGGCCTCAAAGCCGATCGTATAGACAATAATGCCCTGCGCTTTGGCGGCGTCGCAGATGTTCTTGGTGCGGGCGTCTTTGGTGCTGGTGCCGTAGTAGTCATAAACACCATAATACCAATCGCTCTTGGCCGAGGACGACCACGAGTAAATATTCTTGTACAGATACTTTAACGAGGTTGACGCGAATAGGTTTGCCCAGCTTAGCCTGTCAGAGTTTGCGCCGTCGTAAGGGCTTGATTTCCAGTATGAATACCCTTTCCACCTGTATTGTCCGGTCGAGGGCTTTATGGTCGAATACTGCTTGGCGGCCGTGTGGTACCAGACTTCGGAGTCGCCAGTTCTGTGGTCGCTCTCGACATAATACTGTGATGTATTCTGGCCATCAGTCATGAGCACCACAATCTTGATGGTATCGACATCGGTATAGTCGGAAGGTCGTGCGGCAAAATCAACAGGGACAGTCGGGCTCGCACCGGTGGTCATCGCCTGGATTGCAGGCTGGGCAGTTGGGTCCAGCAAAGTGGTTCCCCACTTCATGCCAATGTCGATCGAAGTGTTCCCCCAGGCCGAAAGATTGTCGATAAAGGATTTTAGGACCGTGGCATCTTTTTGATACGGCAGAATCTCGCGATGAGAGTAGGGCGAGCAGACTGCATATTCACCAATTATCTGTCCACTAGGACGGTAGTCCACTGTGTACCAAGGGGTGAAATGCATTGTACGTTGCAGCGGCGATGTGGCCGATAGGGTCGTCGTCAAGAAGTCATTCGACCCGAAGTTTACACAGCGGGAATAGTCGTGTTCATCTGAAACATTGTATTGATAAAACAAGTCTTCGGTAACCGAAACTTGTGTGGCGTAGGGGATGATCGAGATCGACATCTTGCCATCGGTGGTATTGGCCACCATTTCGTCGACGAACTGTTTCGCAGCAACTTTCAGGTTTGTCAGACGGCTGTTTGACCGCATCGAACCCGACACATCCAACACGAGCGAGATCTCTAGACCATCAATGCTTTCTTCCGCAGTCGAGGCTGCGGCGATGGGGATCGTTGAAACGCCTGAGAAGCTCATAAACTGTGTGTCGAAATTTGAACTAATGTTGCTGGATACGCGCCGGTACCCCAAGCCGATGTCCGAAGTCGGAGCCTGATAATATTCAGCAAGACCAGATTTGGTCAGGTAGTCGAGTACAACAGCCTCGGGGGTTTGCGTTTGATCCAGGTCTGCGGCGGCAAGCACGGCCCGGTCCAAAGTATACTGTAACTCGGTCCGGTCCCGCTCCATACGCATTAGGTCAACACCCATCCCGCCAACTGCCAGCATAGACAGGAAGGTAAGAATGGTTGGCTTGATTAAGACACCACCATCTTCTTCCTGCGCAAACCGGCGCAGGGCGACCTTGCAGCGGTGGGCCGCAACTTGAGATAGGGCAGTCGTTCCGCGTAGTCGATTTCGCATTATCATCCTCTCCAGCCCAAAAAAGTGGCATTGGGCCCGTATGGATAGTGTTGGATTTGGTTGGTTTACTAATGCTTGATGAAGATGGCGGAATTGGGGCAAAGATGTGTTGTTAACGTTCAAATTGACTATAAAATTAAGGCAATATCGTCGATGTTTAACGATCAGCTTGTAGTCAATACGAGGGTGCCGAAGGTTGCCTATGATGGGGAATTATTCGAATTGATTCGCAGCTATGCGCTTTTTTGAAAAGGAAATGCTCAAAAAGGTCGCACTTTGTAAATAAGTAGGCATAACCTTGAGATGACAGATGCAGGTGAGTCGCCTCATCATCAGGGAGAACAGAGAATGAGCAATCTCAACGAACCCAGTTTCCGCGAAAGCGTTGACATGATGTTCAGCCGGGCAGTTGCCCTGATGGACCTGCCGCCAGGGCTTGAAGAAAAGATCCGTGTTTGCAACGCAACTTATACCGTGCGCTTTGGTGTGCGCCTGCGCGGCGAGATCCAGACTTTTACCGGTTATCGGTCGGTACACTCTGAGCATATGGAGCCGGTCAAAGGCGGTATTCGCTTCTCGCTGGGCGTCAATCAGGACGAGGTTGAGGCGCTGGCGGCGCTGATGACGTACAAATGTGCACTGGTCGAAGCGCCCTTTGGGGGATCCAAAGGTGGTCTGTGCATCGATCCAAGGAAGTACGAAGAGCACGAGCTGGAGCGGATCACCCGTCGCTTTGCCTATGAGCTGGCCAAACGCGACCTGATCCACCCCAGCCAAAACGTTCCGGCGCCTGATATGGGCACGGGCGAGCGTGAAATGGCCTGGATTGCCGACCAGTATGCCCGGATGAACACCACCGATATCAATGCCAAGGCCTGTGTCACAGGTAAGCCGCTGAATGCTGGCGGTATTGCAGGCCGTGTTGAGGCAACTGGTCGTGGCGTACAGTATGCACTGCAGGAATTCTTCCGCGATCAGCGTGATATGGATCAGGCCGGAATGACCGGTTCTCTGGATGGCAAGCGGGTTATCGTGCAGGGCCTAGGTAACGTGGGCTACCATGCCGCCAAGTTCCTGAGCGAAGAAGATGGCGCTAAAATTATCGGGATCATCGAATATGATGGTGGCCTATATGATGCCAATGGTCTGGACGTCGAAGCGGTGCGCCAGTGGATCGGCCAAAACGGCGGCGTCAAGGGCTACCCGGACGCGACTTATTCCGAAGATGGCTCGCCATTGCTCGAAGCTGAATGTGATATTCTGGTCCCCGCCGCGCTGGAAGGGGTGATCAATCTATCCAATGCCGCTCGTGTTCAGGCCCCACTGATCATCGAAGCTGCGAATGGTCCGGTCACAGCTGGTGCGGATGAAATCTTGCGCGAAAAGGGCACTGTGATCATTCCAGACATGTATGCCAACGCTGGTGGTGTGACAGTGTCCTACTTTGAGTGGGTCAAGAACCTGTCGCACATCCGCTTTGGCCGGATGCAGCGCCGTCAGGAAGAGGCGCGCCACCAGTTGGTCATCGACGAGCTACAGGAACTGCAGAACGTGATGGAAGGTCAGTGGAAAATGTCCCCTGATTTTAAGCAGAAATATCTGCGTGGTGCGGGAGAGCTTGAGCTGGTACGCTCGGGCCTGGATGACACCATGCGGGTTGCCTATCAGTCGATGCGGGATGTTTGGCACAGCCGCGACGACGTCACCGACCTGCGGACAGCTGCTTATTTGGTATCCATCGGCAAAGTGGCCAGCAGCTACCGCGCCAAAGGGTTGTAACCAGATCCAGCCTTAACGGCTCTACACATAAAGGCGCGCCAGTTTGGCGCGCCTTTTTTAGACCTAATACTTGCAAGATGGTGCTTAGAAGGATCTCAGCTTGGCTGTGCGACTTAATAAGCCAATTTGGCAAAGGGATCATTGCGGGATGTATTTGGCCGCTTGGGCGAGCGGATCAGGCCCCAAAGCGAGCGAATTGTGAACCAAATCTGGGTCAAAAACATGACCAAAATTGCTGCAGAGAACAGAACCGGTTTTTTGTCGGTTGCCACTCCGGTTGCCTGTTCATTTTGAATATGGAAATACAATGCGGCTGCAATCATGGCAAACGCAATGCCCCAACCGGCTGAAGCTTGCCAAAAGCACCTGATTTGCTGGTTGTACTGCTCGTGCAGCTCTGGGTTATCGGTTCTACGCCTTAGGAAATAGGCCACTCCGACCCCAATAAATGGTGTCAGTACCGAGAAGATTCCAATGACATAGAGAATCCAGACGAAACTTGGTTGATTGCTATTTTTCATAATACTTTTCCAACATTAAAAGGCTTAATAATTGGATTAATGTTTTGTTGAGTATTGTGGTCGCAATAAGGTGAAGGCACGGAATGATGATGGCTTGGTCCCGCAAGGGGGCAAAATGGCACGCCATTTGATGTGCCATATACTAAAGCGGGGCGCCCGCTAGTAGGCGGTGTGAGAGTGGATCAATGCCAAAGAACGACCTTAATCGTCGTTTTGCACTAGACATTAGTGCCTAGTCCATGCGCTTGTGCCAGCAAGAAGATGCCAGAGCATCATGGCTTTGCCCAAAGGGGTAGGAGCCATGAGCGAAAGCAGTTAGCAATACAGCAGGGATTTTGGCAGTGGATTTCCCGGCATTTGAATTTGGAGGTGGCCATGCGGTTTTCAGGCTGGCGGGTGCTCAAGGAAGGGCTGACAGGCAACAAAGGCTGGACACCCCATTGGCGGGATCCCGAGCCCAAGCCTGAATATGATGTGGTGATCATCGGTGGTGGTGGCCACGGTCTGGCAACGGCCTACTACCTGGCCAAGGAACATGGGCTCAGAAATATTGCAGTTCTGGAAAAGGGCTATCTAGGCGGCGGCAATGTGGGACGTAATACGACCATCGTGCGTGCCAACTATTACCTGCCTGGCAACTCCGAGTTTTACTCGCATTCGCTGAAACAGTGGGAGAGCCTGGAGGAAGAGCTGAATTACAACGTGATGATGTCCCAGCGTGGGCAGATCATGGTGTACCACAATGACGGTCAGCGCGACGCCATGGTGCGCCGGGGTAACTCGATCATTAACCAGGGCGATGATGCGGAGCTGCTTAGTCGTGATGCCCTGCGAGAAATGGTGCCGATCCTCAATTACGACAATGCGCGCTTTCCGATTATGGGCGGCTTGTTGCAGCGTCGCGCCGGTACAGCGCGTCATGACGCGGTGGCCTGGGGTTTTGCCCGTGGCGCCGACCAGCACGGGGTGGATCTGATCCAGAACTGCGAAGTCACCGGGATCGATATTGAAAATGGCAAGGTAAAGGGCGTGCAGACCACGCGCGGTGTTATCCGCGCCAAGAAGGTGGCGCTGGCTGCAGCTGGCCGATCCGGGCAGGTTGCTGCACTTGCAGGGATGCGCTTGCCAATCGAAAGCCACGTGTTGCAGGCCTTTGTCAGCGAAGGCATCAAGCCGGTGTTGGACCATGTGGTGTCTTTTGCCGAGGGCCATCTGTACGTCAGCCAGTCTGACAAGGGCGGCTTGGTGTTTGGCAGCTATTTGGATTTCTACAGCTCCTATGCGGCGCGCGGCAATCTGCCGATGGTGGAACATACGATGGAGACCATGCTGGCGATGATCCCGGCGCTGGGCAAAGCCAAATTGTTGCGCAGCTGGGGTGGCATCATGGACATGACCCCGGATGGCTCGCCCATCATTGATCACTCGGGCATCGAAGGTCTCTATCTGAACTGCGGCTGGTGCTACGGCGGGTTCAAGGCGATCCCCGGATCGGGCAACGCCTATGCACATCTGATCGCAACAGACCGCCCGCATGGGGCGGCGACCAAATTCAGGCTGGATCGGTTCCGTGATGGGTATGGTCTGATGGATGAGGAGGGAACCGGTGCGCAACATAACCTGCATTGAGGATTTGAACCGGATTGAGGGCACCGCCCCCTCGACCAATGGGCCTCATCTCCGAAGTCATCTGAACAAGAAAAGGGCTGTCGCATGAGAGTCACCTGTCCGAATTGCGGTGAGCGCGACCGTCGCGAGTTCTTTGTCAAAGGCGCAGCATTGGCACGGCCCGAAGTAGATGCGGGGCTAGACGACTGGCATGATCATGTGAACCTGCGCGACAACCCCGCCGGAGAAACCAAAGAGCTTTGGTATCACGAGATGGGTTGTGGGGCCTGGATTGAGGTCTGCCGGAACACTGTCACGCACGAGGTAGTATCGACCCGGCTGGCTGCGGATGCTGATCTGGGGGGCAAGCGATGAGGATCGCAGGCAAGGGGCTGTTGCAGGGCGCAAAGCCGGTGACCTTCTCGTTCAATGGCCGCCACATGATGGGGGGTGAGGGCGACACGCTGGCCTCGGCCCTGTTGGCCAATGGGGTGCATCTGGTGGGGCGGTCATTCAAGTATCACCGCCCACGCGGAATACTGACGGCGGGCAGCGAGGAGCCCAACGCGCTGGTGACGATCGGCACCGGCGCGCAACAGGACCCGAATGTTCGCGCCACCCAGCAAGAGGTGTTTGATGGGCTGGAGGCACGCAGCCAGAACTGCTGGCCCTCGGTCGATTACGATGTGCAGGCGGTGAATGACTTTGCCGCGCCGTTTTTGGGGGCGGGGTTTTATTACAAGACCTTCATGTGGCCCTCAGCGTTTTGGGAAAAACTATACGAGCCGATCATTCGCCGCGCCGCCGGGCTGGGGGCCTTGTCGGGTCAGCCGGACCCAGATGTCAGCGAGAAAGCCTATGCCTTCTGTGATCTTTTGGTTGTTGGCTCGGGGCCAGCCGGGCTGATGGCAGCCTTGGTGGCCGGGCGCGCTGGGGCGGATGTGATCCTGGCCGAGGAAGACATGCAGATGGGCGGTCGTTTGCTGTCTGAGCTGGAAGAAATTGATGGCAAGCCCGGGTCCGTCTGGGTAGCTGAGGTGCTTGAAGAGCTGCGTAACATGGACAACGTGCGCCTGATGACCCGCACTGCCGTGACCGGAGTCTATGATCAGGGCACATACGGCGCGCTAGAGCGTGTCGGGCATCACCACAGCCGCCGTGCCGGTCTGCCGCGGGAGTGTTTCTGGCGGATTGTAGCTAAGCGCGCGGTGTTGGCGGCTGGTTCAATCGAGCGGCCCATTGCCTTTGCCAACAACGACCGGCCCGGCATCATGACCGCAGGTGCGGTGCGCAGTTACCTGAACCGCTGGGGCGTGGCGCCGGGGAAGAACGTGACGGTTTTTGCCAATAACGATCAGGCCCATCGCACTGCGCGGGATTTGGTCGACGCCGGTGTGCATGTGGCCATGGTGGTGGACAGCCGCCATGATGCGCCGGACAGCAATTTGTACCCGGTAATGAAGGGCGCGCAGGTTTGCAACAGCTCGGGCCGCAAACGGGTAGAGAGCATCACGGTGCGCTCGGTTGCGGGGGAAGAAAAGATCCAGACCGATTGTCTGGCGATGTCGGGGGGCTGGAACCCATCGCTGCACCTGACCTGTCATTTGAACGGGCGCCCGCAGTGGAACCGGGAAATAGCCGGGTTTGTACCCACGCCGGATACCGTTCCGGGGCTAATCTGTGCCGGGGCTTGTAACGGAGAATTCTCGACCGCCGGGGCTCTGCGTCAGGGGGCTGAGGCTGCTTCGCTTGCACTCGAAGAGCTGGGGCTAAAGACGGTCGAGACGGCGCTACCGCAGACTGAGGATGATCCATATCGTGTCACAGCCCTGTGGGCGGTTCCGGGCAAGGGTCGTGCCTGGCTGGATTTTCAGAACGATGTCACCGTCAAGGATGTGAAGCAGGCCGCAACCGAAAACTTTCGCTCGGTCGAGCATATGAAGCGCTATACCACCCAAGGCATGGCCACTGATCAGGGCAAAAACTCAAACGTGGCAGCACTGGCAGTGCTAGCCGATGCCACCGGTCGGGCAATTCCCGAAACCGGCACCACCACCTTCCGTCCACCTTTTGCGCCGGTGTCTATTGCCGCAATGGGGGCAGGAGCTGCGGGCGAGGGGTTCAAACCAAAACGGTTTTTGACCTCGCACCGGGCCAGCAACGACATTGGAGCCGAACAAATCGAGGTTGGGCTGTGGTATCGTGCCAGCTATTTTCCCAAAGCTGGCGAGAGCAACTGGCGCCAAGCCTGCGATCGCGAGATTGGGTTGGTGCGCAATCATGTCGGCGTTTGCGATGTCTCGACCCTGGGTAAGATCGACCTTCAGGGGCCAGATGCTGCCAAGCTGCTGGATTTTGTCTATACCAACACTTTTAGTACGCTGAACGTGGGCAAGACCCGCTATGGGCTGATGCTGCGCGAGGATGGGTTTGTCATGGATGATGGCACCACCGCACGGCTGGACGAGAACCACTATGTGATGACCACCACCACCGCCGCAGCCGGGCAGGTAATGGCGCATCTGGAATTTGTCCGTCAGGCGCTGCGGCCCGAATGGGATGTGCAGATAACCTCGGTCACGGAACAATGGGCGCAGTTTGCCGTCGCCGGACCCAAGTCGCGTGAGCTGTTGAATGGTCTGCTGAAAGAGCAGATCGACGATGCGACCTGGCCCTTCATGGCCTGTGGCTCGGTCGACATCCTAGGCGTGCAGGGGCGGTTGTTCCGCATCTCCTTCTCTGGCGAAATGGCCTATGAGATTGCAGTGCCCGCACGCTATGGCGATGCGCTGTTCCGCAAACTGGTCGAGCTGGCCAACGCACTGGGCGGTGGGGCCTATGGTATGGAGGCGCTGAACGTGCTGCGCATTGAAAAAGGCTTCCTGACCCATGCCGAGCTGAATGGAACAGTCACAGCCTTTGATCTGGGTATGCAGGGCATGATGTCGACGAAGAAAGACTTCATCGGCAAACCCATGTCGACCCGCCCCGGCTTGATGGACGAAAACCGCGAACGGTTGGTTGGCTTGAAACCTGTGGGCGCAGTCAAGCAACTGACCGCAGGCGCGCATCTGTTCAATCCAGAAGATCCTGTCGAACGTATCTTTGATCAGGGATATGTGACCTCATCTGGCTATTCGCCAACTCTGGGCCATTCTGTTGCCTTGGGATTCCTGAAAAATGGCCCAGACCGCATTGGAGACGAGGTTCGCCTTGTGGATCACATGCGCGGTATTGATGCGCTCTGCGAAGTGGTGGACCCCGTATTCTTTGATCCCGAAGGAGGCCGTGCCCGTGGATGATTTGATTGCACTGACCCCCTGTGATGGGCTGCTGCCTGTGACCCTTGGATCAGTCGCGCTACTTGAGGACCTGCCAGAGGCGATGACGTCGATTGCGCCTTACAAAGGGCAAAGGGACGATCTGAGCAAGGCGATGGAAGCCGCGCATGGGTTAGCGTTTCCAGACAACAACCGCAGCACCGAAAAGTTGGGCGCGCGGGCCATTTGGTTCGGGCAGGGCATGGCGTTGCTGCAAGGGCCTGTGGCTGCGATTGAACTGGCAGAATTTGCAGCCATAACGGATCAAAGCGATGCTTGGGCCGTGGTGCGGCTAGAGGGTGATCGGGCTGAGGACGTGCTGGCGCGATTGGTGCCAGTGGATTTGCGGCAGCACTGTTTCAAGATGGGTCACACCGTTCGAACCGAGCTGTCACATATGATGGCCTCGATCACCCGGGTTGGGCCGGATGCCTTTCAGGTGATGGTGTTCCGGTCTATGGCACGGACATTAGTGCATGATTTGAAGGTAGCGATGGCAGGGGTTGCGGCACGGCACTAGGCGATCATGCACCACCAGCCGTGAAAACCGGTTCCCACTTGGCTGCGCGCGCTTTAGTCTGGCGCGAACCAACTGATTCACCGGAGCTACCTGATGAAGATCCTCACTGTGCTGGGCGCTGCCCTATTGTCCGCCGTTGTTACTGCCCCTGTGATGGCAGAGGAAACCGTAGAGGAAAGCTGCGGTTATCAAGCAGATGTGGTGGCTGCGGTTCAGCAGGCGCGTCGGGACCGGGTCAAAGAACGTGACCTGACTGAAACATTGATTGCTGCAGAGCCAACATGGCCAGAGAATTACAATGCAGCCATTCCTTTGGTTGCACCGTGGATTTACGAGCAGAAAATGAAAGTGATCCGCAGAGAAGACTTAGGAGCAGTTTGGAAAGAACAATGTCTGGCTCAGGTCCAGGCTCAGGCCGCTACCGAATAATCTGCGTCTCTACCTAATGGAACGACACCACTCCCGGCCCGTCATGGGCTTGGAATGGTCCCTGTTTTCTGGCACATTGGTCCCATGTCACTACCTCCCGGATTCCTTGATGAACTGCGCACCCGCGTCAGCCTAAGCCAGGTTGTCGGGCGCAAAGTCATGTGGGATCAGCGTAAATCCAATATGGGCAAGGGCGACATGTGGGCGCCGTGCCCGTTCCATCACGAAAAATCCGCCAGTTTTCACGTCGATGATCGCAAGGGCTTTTATTACTGCTTTGGCTGTCAGGCTAAGGGCGATGCCATTGGATTCGTGCAAGAGTCTGAAAACGTTGGCTTCATGGAAGCGGTTCAGATCATCGCTGCCGAGGCGGGGATGGAAATGCCCGCTCGCGATCCCAAGGCTCAGCAGAAGCAGGATCGCCGGACCCAATTGGCTGAAGTTATGGAGCAGGCGGTGCAGTTTTTCCGTCTGCAATTGAACACGGGCCGGGCCCATGATGCACGCGGCTATCTGGACCGGCGCGGGATGTCGGCGCAGTCACTGGAACGCTGGGAGATCGGGTTTGCCCCAGACGGTTGGCAGAACCTGTGGGACCATTTGCGCGGCAAAGGCGTTGCCGAGGATTTGATCATCGCCGCAGGTCTGGCCAAACCATCAAACAAGGCTGGCAAGCCTTATGATACGTTCCGCAATCGGATCATGTTCCCGATCCGTGATGCCCGTGGTCGCGCTATTGCCTTTGGTGGCCGCGCGATGGATCCCAATGACAACGCCAAATACCTGAACTCCCCTGAGACTGAGCTATTCGACAAGGGCCGCAGCTTGTACAATCATGCCCCCGCCCGAACCGCTGCAGGCAAGGGGCAGCCGCTGCTGGTGGCCGAGGGTTACATGGATGTGATCGCGCTGGCCGATGGCGGGTTTGAGGCGACAGTGGCCCCACTGGGCACGGCTGTGACCGAAAATCAGTTGATGATGATGTGGCGGATCGCGGACGAGCCGATCATCGCCTTGGACGGTGACACCGCGGGCCTGCGCGCTGCGATGCGGCTGATTGATCTGGCGCTACCGCTGCTTGAGGCAGGCAAATCCTTGCGCTTTGCGATGATGCCCGAAGGCAAGGATCCGGATGACTTGATCCGCAGCCAAGGCCCACAGGCGGTTCAGGCGTTATTGGATCAGGCCATGCCAATGGTGCAGTTGCTGTGGCAACGCGAAACCGAAGGCAAGGTGTTCGACAGCCCCGAACGCAAGGCCGCGTTGGATAAAAGCCTGCGTGAAAAGGTCAAGCTGATCCGCGATCCGTCGATCCGCAAACACTATGGCGAAGACATCAAGGAAATGCGCTGGGCGCTGTTCCGCGGGGGGCGCAAGTCCCAGGGGGGCAGTTTCAAGGCTGGGGCAGGGTTCAAAGATGGTCCGCGTGCCAAATGGCGTCCGGGTGCAAAGGCTGAGCCGCAACCGCTGGCCAGTACCAAAAGCTCGCTTTTGGCAGCAGCAGACGATCGCGCGGCCATTGCCATGCGCGAGGCCGTAATCCTGGCAAGTGCCATTGCCACACCTGCGGTGATTATCGAATTTGAAACCAGCTTTGAGCGCATGAGTTGTGATGACCCCGACCATGCGATGATGCGGGATCTGATCCTGCGGTATGGCATGGACGCGCCCGATCGCTTGCAAGATGAAATTCTCTATGCTTTGGGCCCCTACGCCCTTGAAAACCTGCATGCGCTTCGCCATGTCGCAATCAGCCCCTGTCTGCGAAAACCTGGAAACCTTGAAATCGCCAGCCTGACGCTGGGTGAAGAATTTGCCAAGATCGAAGCGGCCCAGGGGTTAGATGCCGAACTTGCCGAGGCCGAAGAAGACCTGAGCGGTCTTGCTGACGAGGCTGTCACATGGCGCTTGGGGCAGGCGGCAGAAGCCAGAAACAAGGCGGTTCGGAGCGAAAACGAAGATCGGGCACAGTACGATATTGCGGACAATGGCGCGCGTCTGAACAGGGAAGAACGCGACCTCTTGAGCTCGCTAACAGATGGAATCAACTTCTCAAGAAAACGTAGCTGAGTCGTTTTCATAAGGAAGTCCTTAAAAAAACCGGGTAAACGGGTCGACGAATCAGTAGATCGCGCTAATGATTCGCACAGACCGAATCGCCCTTAGCCCCTGCAGGAGCATTGAATGGCCGCCAAAGACACCGACGACCGCAAACGTGACGACCAGGAACCTGAAACTTCGCTGGACATGAGTCAGGCTGCCGTCAAAAAGATGATCGCCGAGGCCCGCGAGAAGGGCTACATCACTTATGATCAGCTGAACAAGGTTCTGCCACCTGATCAGGTGGGCTCGGAACAGATCGAAGACGTGATGTCGATGCTCTCGGAAATGGGCATCAATATCATTGAAGACGAGGAAGCCGAAGAGGAAGAGCAAAAGGGCGCAACCGAACTGGTCACCACCGAAGGTGCCCGCGAAGTTGCTGTTTCCACTGCCGCCTCTGAAAAGCTGGATCGTACCGATGATCCGGTTCGCATGTATCTGCGTGAAATGGGCTCGGTTGAACTGCTAAGCCGCGAGGGCGAGATCGCTATCGCCAAGCGGATCGAAGCTGGCCGCAACACCATGATCGCTGGTCTGTGTGAAAGCCCGCTGACCTTTCAGGCGATCACCATCTGGCATGACGAACTTCTGACCGAAGATATTCTGCTGCGCGACGTCATCGATCTGGAAACCACTTTTGGCAACACCATGAATGAGGACGGAACACCTCAGGAAACGGTTGTTGCGCCAACTGATGAGACCAAGACCGAAAAGACCGAGGGCAGCACCCAGGAACTGGATGCCGACGGCAACCCAATCAGCACCGACGACGACGACGACGATGATGATGAACAGGCCAACCTATCCTTGGCCGCGATGGAAGCCGCGCTCAAGGATCAGGTTCTAACCAGCCTGGAGCGGATTTCCTCGGACTATTCTGAACTGTCCGAAATGCAGGATAGCCGGATTTCGGCCACTCTGAACGAAGACGGCTCATTTAGCGCCAAGGATGAAGCCCGGTATCAGGCCCTGCGTTCTGAAATCGTTGAGCTGGTGAATGAACTTCACCTGCATAACAACCGTATCGACGCTCTGATTGACCAGCTGTACGGCATCAACCGCCGTGTCATGCAGATCGACGGCTCGATGGTGAAACTGGCCGACCAGGCCCGGATCAACCGTCGCGAGTTTGTCGAGGCCTACCGTGGCCGCGAGCTGGATCCGAACTGGCTGACTGAAATGTCCGAAAAGCCGGGCCGTGGCTGGAAGATGTTCATCGAACGCTCCACCGATAAGGTCGAAGCCCTGCGTGCCGACATTGCCCAGGTGGGTCAGTATGTTGGTCTGGATATCTCGGAATTCCGCCGCATCGTTCAGCAGGTGCAAAAGGGTGAAAAAGAAGCCCGTCAGGCCAAGAAAGAAATGGTCGAGGCCAACCTGCGTCTGGTGATCTCGATTGCCAAGAAATACACCAACCGTGGTCTGCAGTTCCTGGATCTGATCCAGGAAGGTAACATCGGCCTGATGAAGGCGGTGGACAAGTTCGAATACCGTCGCGGCTACAAGTTCTCGACCTATGCGACCTGGTGGATCCGTCAGGCGATCACCCGCTCGATTGCCGATCAGGCCCGCACCATCCGTATTCCGGTGCACATGATCGAGACCATCAACAAGCTGGTCCGCACCGGTCGCCAGATGCTGCACGAGATTGGCCGCGAGCCAACCCCGGAAGAGCTGGCCGAAAAGCTGCAAATGCCGCTTGAGAAGGTCCGCAAGGTGATGAAGATCGCCAAAGAGCCGATCAGCCTTGAAACCCCGATCGGGGACGAGGAAGACAGCCAGCTGGGTGATTTCATCGAGGACAAGAATGCCGTGCTGCCACTGGACAGCGCCATTCAGGAAAATCTCAAGGAAACCACCACTCGCGTTCTGGCCTCGCTTACCCCGCGTGAGGAACGTGTTCTGCGGATGCGTTTTGGTATCGGCATGAACACCGACCATACGCTGGAAGAGGTTGGTCAGCAGTTCTCGGTTACCCGTGAACGTATTCGTCAGATCGAGGCCAAGGCGCTGCGCAAGCTGAAGCACCCAAGCCGCAGCCGCAAGCTGCGGAGTTTCTTGGATCAGTGATTTTAGGGGCGTCCTTCGGGGCGCCCTTTTTATTTTAGGTATTGTATTTGATAGAGTCCTTGAAAGATATTCTTGAAGCTTTTGGCCAACGCCTACGCAGCCCAATTCTGGGGTCAATTTTCCTGTTCGTTCTAATTTTGAATTGGCAGACGATCTTTTTCTTGTTCTTTGCTGACATGAGTGTAGCCGCCCGGTTGGCGTATTTTAATCTTAACACGACACCGGCTGGTTTGTTTGGGCACCTATTGGACTCGGCTTAGTCTTTTCGTTGCTTATTTTGCCGTGGGCTAAACCCGTTGGTGCATGGGCAGCTTCTCGTCCAACGAAGTGGCTTAGGAATCTGGAAGGTGTTGCATCGAGTGAACATCGGGTCCGCCAGATTCAGTGGGCAGCGGATGAAGAGGCGGCAGAAGAACGGATCAAGATTGATCGAGCTAAGCGACTTGATGAAGTAAGAAGTGAAATTGTTGACGAGGAACTGAAATCGGAAACTGAGGCTGAGTTGAGATCAGATAGAGCTTCCGAGGCTTCTGCTGAAGACCTGTCGGAATTGGCGACAGACATTTTGGTTAACATGGCTGAAAGCAAAGGTGAAAAATCTTCCGCGTAGTTGCGGAAGAGGAAGGAAACTATTTCTATATTGATGGCGGAATGGTTTTCGGGGATGAAACACACAAAGAGTTTGTTGAGACCGAGGCAGCCGTTAAAGAACTTCTGGGTGCCTCTTTAGTTGAACAGATTGCGGGCGAACTCGAGTGGGTAGTTACGTTGCAGGGTTATGACTGTGCAGAACAGCTCGCGGTGTAGAGGCTGAAATATTAGAATTTTGTTGTCCCGTATCTTTTGAGCCCGGCACCGCCTGGCCGCGCCTGACCTTCCCCCCGGGAAGGCACTTCGCACCTCCCCAAGGCCAGGCACTGCCCTCAGGGCAAATACCGGGCCTTTCCTCACGTGCAATCCCCGGATCAATATGCCACTCTGCGGCAAACGACCGGAAGGAGCCCGATATGTCCCTGTGGAACAAGCTATTTGGCGGATCTGATACAGCCGAGCCCAAGGCTCCCGAACCAGAAATGTACAATGGTTTCGCCATCTTCCCCGAACCCATCACTGAGGGTAATCAATACCGTCTTGGGGCGCGGGTCGAAAAAGAGGTGGGCGGTGAGTTGAAGATTCACCACCTGATCCGGGCGGATACCTTCAGCTCAAGTGATCAGGCCGCCGAGGCCTCGATCCATAAGGCGAAGGTTGCGATTGATCAGATGGGCGATCAGCTGTTCCGCTAAGCCCAGCCGTTAACCAATTGCTAACCTCCTGCGTTGCCCCTTGGCGCTGGCGGCTTTAGACTGTCCCCAAAGGTGATAACCAATCCCTTGGGGGAAATGATGTCTGCAAATACAAACCTAGACGAAGCACTTGGCGTTCTGGGCGACAAGCTGCAATCGCTGCAGGCCATGACGCTGGCCAATCAGTTTCTTGTGGAAACCCTGCGCGAACGGGAGACCGTTCTCAAGGCGCTGGATACCGAAGCCGCACGCGCCTACATCCGTAAAATTGCGCGTACCAAATTTGGCGAGGATGATGGCCAAAGCGATGTACTCGCAGTTCTAGAGCAAGTTCTGGCCCCGCGCCAAAGCGCTGTTATCGTCCCATTCCCAAGCCGAAAGTAACCAAGAGCCCGTGACTGGCTCTTTGATCCGAGGCCGGGTAAATGTTGCAAAACGTTACCCGCTAGGATTGCTACATGTTTCGCTCAATTGCCCTAACTTCGGCCCTGTGCCTGTTCGCTCCTGCCGTTGCGGCGAGCTGCGTCACTGGCCCTGAGCTGTTTACCTGCACGTTTTCCCAAGGCAAAAAGGCGGTGCATGTCTGCCAGGATGGGGTGGATTACACCTATGCCTATGGGCGCATCGGCATGAAGCCAGAGCTGTTTCTGAAGCGCAGTCTTTCTGAGATCCACTTCACCCCATGGCCCGGCATTGGCCGCACCTATTGGGAAGAAGTGCAGTTTCCCAACAAATCTGTGACCTACCTGTTGAATGTGTCTGCAGACCGTATGGCCGAGGGCGAGAGTGAGCTCGAGGGGTCGCTATCGGTTATGGAGGGCGAAGAGCGTCTGGCCTGGCTCATCTGTGACGCAGGTTCGGTGCGGGTGAACATGACGCCACTGGCCAACGCCTGGCACGATGTGGGATACGAATAGCCCGGGCCGTATTACCCGCAATTTTGACCATCGATCGACCTGCGGCTTGGGCTGGGGGGAACATTGAGGTAAGTGTTCTAATATGGTCCGGCCATTCCTCTGAGAATGGCACAGTTATACTTGGAATGATTATGCAAAAGCTTTGCTCTGGTTTGGTGTTCATCGTCTTGTTTGTTGCCGGGTGCGTTACCGAAACCACCCCTACAGCGGATTTTAAACGCACGGTGTCGGGCGCGCGCGTCTACCCGCTTGAAGCAGGTGTCTTCGAGGTGGTGCCGCAAACTGGCGGCAGAGGCGGCGGCTATGACTACTGGTGCGCTGCTTCGGACTACGCGCGTCGCTATCTTGGCGCTGGGTGGCAAACCCACATCTATGTCTACCGTGGAATGGCCCCTGGAGAGGCGTCGGAGCGCCGGTCGACGGTTCTGTTTACGCTTAACCCGGTTGAGAGCGAAGTTCCGCCGAGCGCACTGCGACGGATCAACGCCTTTGACGTGGGGGATTCAATGACGGTACAGCAAGGTGATAACCAGTGTGCTGCTTTTCCACGCCTTTTCTGATCTGCCAATATTAACGCAGGTCTTTGCTAGGGTGTGAGAAGATCAAAAGCGAGTGCACCGTATTTGTTTAGGTGATGTCGGAGATATGTTATGAAGTTGGCTGTTAAACCGTTTGCTATTCTTGCAATCATCTCGGTGGCTCTACCCAGCGCTGCACTTGCGTTTCGGGCCGTCAGCAGGATGGATGTCAACAAGGTCGACAAAAACGTATTCGAGGTCGTTGGTCGCCCGGGTTCCATCAAGGATGATTATTGGTGCGCCGCAGGGGATTACCTGAGGCGAGAGTTGAGACTGCCCTGGAGCACTAAGATCTATGTTGTTAGCGGCATCGGGCGTGGGGTTACGACAGGGGCCAAATCGGCCGTGAAATTTACGCTTGATCTCGATGCTGTGGGTCTCGAACCCTATACCAAAAGCTGGGTTAGCGATGTGCTGACCCCGGGATATGGACGCACTGTCACGGCTGCGTTTCACCATTGTGACCGCTGGCTGTTCAACAGGTTTGGATTTTAATCGAGCGCCGATGTCACAATTTCAGTTTGAAATCGTAACACGTGGCCCCGGACTATATGAGTTCACCGATCAAGTTCGCCAATGGCTTGCGATGCAAGAGCCGCGTGACGGCCTGCTCAGTTTGTTTGTTCAGCACACTTCCTGTTCGCTGCTGATCCAGGAAAACGCGGATCCCGAAGTGCAGGATGATCTGCAGGCCTTTTTCCACCGCCTTGTGCCTCCCAGTGCCGATCCATCAATGGGCTATCTGCGCCATACCTATGAGGGCCCGGATGATATGCCAGCCCATATCAAGGCAGCAATGATGCCTGTTAGCCTGTCGATCCCGGTGCGACAGGGAAAGCTTGCACTGGGCACCTGGCAGGGCATCTACCTATTCGAGCACCGCAATGCGCCTCATCATCGCAAAGGAGTGGCGCATTTGGCCTAGGGATCCCTATGTTGGGGTTTGATTATCCCTCTACCCAAACCCTAGCGGCTCCCCTATAACTGTGGATAACTGTACGTAATTTCGTACAATTTGTGCTTGTTTGGGATAAGGGGAACGGTTCATGCGCTGTCCGTTTTGCGGGAATGTTGACACTCAGGTAAAAGACTCTCGGCCGGCCGAGGATCACGTGGCGATCCGGCGGCGGCGGTTTTGCCCCTCATGTGGTGGACGTTTTACCACCTACGAACGGGTGCAGCTGCGAGATCTGGTGGTGATCAAATCCAAGGGGAAACGCGAGGATTTCGACCGCGACAAGCTGGAACGTTCGATCCGTATCTCGATGCAGAAACG
The DNA here is from genome assembly GCF_057444295.1 of Parasedimentitalea nitratireducens. NCBI lineage: Bacteria > Pseudomonadati > Pseudomonadota > Alphaproteobacteria > Rhodobacterales > Paracoccaceae > Parasedimentitalea > Parasedimentitalea nitratireducens. The sequence continues at coordinate 27,294 of NZ_JBYAXC010000009.1, forward strand.
CCCGGTTGATCCCGAGCGGATTGATCAGATGATTTCAGGTATTGTGCGCCGGTTGGAAAGCATGGGCGATACCGATATCCAGTCGAACCGGATTGGCGAGATCGTGATGGAGGCCTTGGCCCGGATCGACACCGTGGCCTATGTGCGCTTTGCCAGTGTCTATAAGAATTTCCAAGCAGCGGATGATTTTGAGGATTTCGTGCACGAACTACGGCCTGATCTGCCGCCAGAAGAGTGAGCAAGTCTGACGAAAGATACATGGCGCTGGCCCTAAGCTTGGGGCGGCGCGGTCAGGGGCAGTGCTGGCCAAACCCGGCAGTGGGCTGTGTCATTGTGCTGGGCGACCGGATTGTGGGGCGCGGCTGGACCCAAGCTGGTGGCCGCCCCCATGCGGAACCCGTTGCACTGGCGCAGGCCGGGGCACAGGCCAAGGGCGCGACCGCTTATGTAACGCTAGAGCCTTGCTCGCATCAGGGGGAAACGCCGCCCTGTGCGCAGGCACTAATTGATGCTGGCGTTGCCCGTGTTGTTGCCGCGATTGAAGACAGTGATCCACGCGTTTCAGGGCAGGGGTTTGAGAAACTGCGTTGGGCTGGGATCGAGGTGAAGACCGGTGTTCTGTCAGAACAGGCCGCGCGGGATCACGCTGGTTTCTTTCTGAAAACCGAGCAGGGTCGGCCGTTTGTTACGCTCAAACTTGCCAGCAGTTTTGATGGTCGGATCGCCACTGGATCAGGTCAAAGCAAGTGGATCACTGGCCCCGAGGCGCGCCGGTCGGTGCATGCCATGCGCGCGCGCCATGATGCTGTTATGGTTGGCGCAGGCACCGCGCGCGCGGATGACCCGTCGCTGACCGTGCGCGATCTGGGCATCGAGCGACAGCCGGTGCGGGTGGTGGTCTCGCGTCATCTGGACCTGCCTCTGCTCAGTCAGCTGGCGCGGACTGCGACTGAGGTGCCCCTGTGGCTCTGTCATGGCCCCGGAGCTGATACCGAACGGCTCAAAGCCTGGGAGGGGCTGGGCGCACGCCTGATCCCCTGCGCCGTGCGTGGCACGCAGTTGGACTCATCTGATATTCTTCAACAGTTGGGGCAAGCTGGTTTAACACGGGTCTTTTGCGAAGGTGGTGGCGCGCTTGCGGCGTCGTTGCTGGCCAATGATCTGGTGGATGAGCTGATTGGCTTTACCGCCGGTCTGGGCATTGGTGCCGAAGGCCTGCCAATGATCGGCGCGCTGGGGCTTGGTCGACTGGAACAAGCTCCGCGCTTTCAACTGATCGAAACCCGACAGGTGGGGCAAGACATTGAACACCGATGGGCCCGCGCTCAATAAGGTTTTGAGCCCGAACGAGGGCTTTTACCGCCACAGATGCGCATAGGTGGCCAGCAGGCCCTGAAGCTTGGATAGCATCCGGTTGGCAACACCCGGATGCGGGATCTCCCCGCTTTGCAGGCGTCGTACGGCGACCTCAACCGGGCAGGGCAGGCCAGTGACCGGATCAAAATAGCGTGGATAATCGATCAGGGCGGCATGGACCAATCCCAGCATTTGCGGCCGGGCCTGGCGGCGCTCTGGTATCTTGGCCAGGTCCTTTGTCAGCCCCCAACCGGCGTAAAACGGGACACCAAGGGTTGTGACTTTCACGCCGCGCAACATGGCCTCGAACCCCATGAGTGAGGTCATGGTCCAGAGCTCATCCACCTTGTCGAACAGGGCTGCTGGATCGGTCTCGGTGGCGATGACATCCGCCAGCCCTTCGTCCTCGATCTCGCCTGTACGCAGGCCTGCTTCAACATCCGGGTGGGGTTTGTAAATGATCACGGCATCAGGGTTGGCCGTACGGGTGGTGCGCAGCAGGTCCAGATTGGTTTTCACCTTGCCCGCACCAGTTTTGATCGAGGCGTCATCCTCGACCTGACCGGGCACTAGTATGCGATGGCCAACGGGCAGGGCGGGGGCACTGCCTCCCAGATTGTATTTCGACAGGCTGGATTGAATGAGACTGCGCAGCAGGTTTTCGGCACGGCGCTCCTGTGCTTCGGTCAGTTTTGCGCGGCGGCTGATCCAATCTTCCAAGTCGCTGGGTTGCGAGGGGTCATAGTAGATCCCCTGACGATCTGTCACCAAGGATAGGGGTGGTACCAGCTCGGCGCCCAACCCGCGGGAGCGCAGGAACCCATCCTCGACCCGTGTGGCCCCGGCGTATTCAGCCGTGGCCTTGCCCGCCCAGATCATCCAGTCACGGCCGCTAGCCTGTGCCTTACGGGGGTCTTCGGTGAACAGAACCTTTTTCTCGCTGCCAAACATCCGTTGCAGCGGGCGGCGCTTCCACAACCGCATGCCTGACGCGGCCCAGCCATTACGATCTTGCCGCCAGGCATGAACCTGTGCCTCTAGGTTATCCAACACGGTTTCCAGCTCACACAGCTGATCCCGAAACGGATCGTACCAGGTGGGGTACAGGAACATGGTGGCCGCACAAAGCTGCTGACGGGTCAGGTGGCGTTGGCGGCGTGCCAGTGGGAATTCATCCTGTGTCAGCCCCCAGCCAGCATAGAAAGGCTGGCCAAACACGCGAGGCTTGTGGCCGGCAAGAATGGCTTCGAACCCCATTTGTGACGACACGGTGTAAACGGCAACGGCCCCGTCCAGAAGCTCCCATGGGGACACCGGATCAGACAGCAGCGAAATACGGTCGTTGACCTGATCCGGGCCATAGTGACCGGGGCGATACCCCTGTTCGGTTTCCGGGTGGGTCTTGATAACGATCTGCGCGCCGGGGTTTTCCTCTTGCGCGTAGTACAGCATTTCCAGGAACCGCGCCTTATCTGCCTTGCTGGCCACAACCGAGGCATCGCCACGCGCCTGATCAATCACCAGCACATAGCCCGGATCGGGCACCGGGGTCGCAGGGTCATAGGCGTTGTACTTGCTTAATTGTACCTCGCGCAGCCGTGCCACCGCGTCACGGGCGCGCCGCATCAGGGCGCTGTCATCCAAGGGATGTGTGGCCAGCATCTGTTCCAGATCAGACCGGCTGGCCGGATCAAAATGCACCCCCGAGTGATCAAGTTGCAGCCCAATCGGCGGTTCACCTGCGCGACCGGGATGGATCGAGCGCAAAAAGGCATCCTCAACCCGCAACAGGCCAACTTGACGCTTTTCAGCCACTGCACGTCCACGGTGCGCAGTTGGGGAATTGCCCCAGATGCCAACCAGATCGTCGGGGCCGGGCAGGCCGAGCCGGATGTCATAGCCTGCCAGATGCAGGATCCGGCGCAGGCGTTTCTGGGTGACAAAGCCCCCGTTATAAACAAAGAGCCGGGAGCGTTTGCCCCCGGCCTCGTGCCTGTCGTCAAGACGGGTCATCAGTGTTAGCCGCCGAACAAGGTGTTGACGTTCGCCAGCGGTGTCAGTGGGGCTGCCAGCAGCGATATGGTTTTGGTCCATTGCGCATATGGGGCCTCGGTAACATACAATGTGTCATCATCGCGGATGACAAAATCACGGGCAACGAACAAGCCATTGGGCTGGGTCAGGTTCAGCACGTAAACCATACGCTGTGCGCCAACCAGATCGTCGCGTCCCAGTACCTGTCCGGCAATTTCAGCTGGTTCATTACGGAACACAAACACACCAGTGGGATCGGATGCGGTTGAGATAAGACCACCCACCTGGGCAATGGCTTCAAGGGCTGACAGATCCTGGCTTTCAAAGCGGACCCGCGCCTGTGCACTGGTGGCGCCCAATGCGGTAAAGGCGCGGCTGTCTTCTTCGACCAGAATGCGATCCCCACCACGTAGGGCGATGTCGAGCTCAGGGTGGTCAAACAGGTCCTGGAACCAGATCCTGCCGCTTTCATTGCCGCGGATCACGGTGACCTGTGCAATATCGGGTTGAATGGCGACACCACCAGCATTGGCCAGCATGGTGGCCAGAGTGCGGGTTGGGCGCTCAATCGGGTAAACACCCTGTGCACCAACCGCACCAATCAGACTGACGGTTGAACCGTCACCGGCCAGGCGTCGCACTTGAATCTGTGGATCAGGGGTTTGGTCGTCCAGCTTGGCGGTGATGGTTTTGCGCAGCTGTTCAGGCGTGTTGCCAGCAGCACGAACCCGGCCCGCATAAGGCACAAAGATAAAGCCAGCACTGTCGACCTGAACTTCTTCCAGAATTGTCGAATTGGTGGCCTCGCCAGCCAACAGCCCATCGTCAACGTTTTCCCAGATCGTCAGACCCAATACATCGCCGGGGCGGATGGTGTCCGAGGTCAGCTGACCTGCGGATTGAAACGCTTGGGAAAAGCCAAGAGCAGGGACCACAGCTGTGGCGCGGGTCACCCGGTCATTGACCGATACAATAAAGGCGTCGCCTTCTTTTTGTACCGATCCGGCAAAAATTTCACGCTTGTTGGGGCCTACTTTGGGTAGGCTGCACGACGCAGCCAACGCAAGCGCGGCCAGCATAGCGACGGGGCGTGCCCATCGAAAGGGAACGGAATTCACTGCTCGGTCTCCTCGACCTATTATTGTTCTGCCTCAGGTCTTTTTTTGGCAACGTATCGGAATACTGAACAAAAATCCAGTACTGCAGCGGCGAAGGCCTAGTTCACCACTCGCAACTGTTGCCTTGGGGCCGCTGTGCCGGATTCCAGCGCCTCATAGGGGTCATCCGCTGATAACATCATATCAACCACCTGACGCAACAGTTGCCGACGTCCCTTGCGGGAATAGAAACCGCCCGGAAGTTGCGACGTTTCCAGCAGATAACGACGGTAGTCTTTGTAGGCCCGGTTATCTGGCCGTGCAGCTGCGGCAAAGAAGTCTGGCAGGCTTTGCGTCGAAACAAACTCGGGCTTGGCATAAACCGCTCGGCCAAACACCTTGAGCGGGATGCCGCGCCACAAAACCTGTTGACCTGCGGTTGAATTGACGGTGACGGCTGTGCGGGCTTCGTTCAAAAGTTGGGCAAGTTTACCGCCGCGCACGTAGTGCACACGTTTGGAAATCCCATGCTCACGGGCCAAACGCTTGACCTCGTGTCGAACCGGAACCCGGCCATCCTCTAGCGGGTGAGCTTTGACCACCAGATGGTGATGCTGTGGGGCGCCAGTTGCAAATCCTTCAATGATCTCAGCCAGAAACTCGCTCATGGTCGAAAACGGCGAGTGTTTCTGGAACGAACTGTCATGTTCCAACTGCAGCAGCGCCAGATGATAAGGGAAACCGCCGTTGCGAATACGTAGGGTCGCCAGACGGCGCTGAACGGCCAGCACAGGCATCAGCAACAGCCGTTTCAGATACAGCTGAAATTCCTTGGTGACCGGGATCGAACGGTGCGGTTTGAAATTGCGATAGTCACCGTTACGGAACATCACAAACCAATGATACAGCGCGCCGTAAAACACGTGCTGGCGCATGTCGCCCCAGTGTGAGGGCGGCAGTGGAGCTTCCATATCGGAGAGTTCCAGCGTCTTTTGCATCTCAGCAATCGACATATCCATCAGTTTGGAATTGCCGTTTGATCCGCCGCGTTCATAGGTCACCCAATAGGGCCGCATATAGCCTTCTTCAAACACATGCACCTGAATGCCACGGGCCTTGGCCAGAGCAACGGCCTGAGCATGGATTGGGCGAGTGTCGCCGTACAGCACAATGTCGGTGACATTCCGGGTGGTGAAGAGATCCTGTAGGGTTGTTTCCCATTCGTCAGGCGCGCCACGAAAAGGAATAAAACTTGCTGGATGAAACCAGAATGCCCGGTCGCCGGCGTTGAACCCAACCCGCCAGACATCACATCCGGCAGCGCGCAGCATTTTACCCAAGGCGTTAAAAAACGGCCCGTGTGGTCCTTGTAGGAACAAGAAAACGCGATTGGATTTAGGGTTGCTCGACATCTCAGCGCTCATATTAGTCTGGTAGTTTAAGGTAATGGTTAACGCAATACTGCGGCGAAACTAAGACCGGGGCGGGGCAGCCATATGGGGTAATCCGGGCTTGTACTGCTGGGGCGCTGTGTCTACCTGTTTTGCAACAGTCATCAGGGCCAGCAAGGGGCGCGAAATGTTTACAGGTATCATCACCGATGTCGGCACCATCACCGAGCTTGAGCAAGCAGGTGATCTGCGGGCGCGTATTCAAACCGGGTATGACACAGCTGGTATCGATATTGGCGCCTCGATTGCCAGCGACGGGGTTTGCTTGACCGTGATTGCCCTAGGCAGTGATTGGTATGACGTGCAGATCTCGGCCGAGTCGGTGTCCAAAACCAATATTGGTGCCTGGACAGATGGAAAGCGCGTCAATCTGGAGCGGGCGCTAAAGGTCGGCGACGAGTTGGGCGGGCATATCGTGTCGGGCCACGTTGATGGCGTGGCAGAGATTGTCGAGATGGTTGAAACCGGCGACAGCACCCGTGTGACCCTGCGCGCCCCCGATGCCCTGGCCAAGTTCATCGCCCCCAAAGGATCCGTTGCGTTGAATGGCACTTCGCTGACAGTGAATGATGTGCGCGGCTGCGATTTTGACATCAATTTCATCCCCCACACCAAAGAGGTCACTACCTGGGGCGATGCCAAGCTGGGCGATCAGATCAATCTGGAGATCGACACATTGGCTCGCTACGTGGCGCGGTTGGGAGAATTCAACGCAAGCGCATAAGCGCCTATGAGATCCTGCTGCGCAGAGATTAACTGTGCAGCAGTTGCAGTTTTTTATTGAGTGGATTTAGTTATGGATTTTGATTTTCAACCCTACATCATTGGCGAAACATTGGTTATCCGTCCGCTGGAAGCGGATGATTTAGGCGCATTGTATCAGGCAGCAAGCGATCCTTTGGTTTGGGCGGGCCATCCAGCCAAGGACCGCCATGAGGTCGAGGTGTTCAAACCGTATTTCAGCATGTTGCTGGATGCTGGCACGACGGTTGTTGTGTTGGAAAAACACACCGGCAAGATCTTCGGCTGCTCGCGCTATTACGTGGCGCCCACGCCGGGGCAGGAGGTATCGATTGGTTACACCTTTATTGAACGCGCCTATTGGGGCGGCACCGTCAACGCCGAGCTGAAATCGCTGATGATGGGCCATGTGTTCAAATCCCGAACTGAAGTCTGGTTTCACATCGACCCCACCAATATTCGCTCACAAAAAGCCACCGCCAAATTGGGCGCGGTGAACATGGGCACAGAAGATCTGGATCTGGGCAACGGCCCCGCACCTTGGATGTGTTTCAGGTTGCTGAAATCCGATTGGGAAACAAAGGAAACGACATAGATGCGAGCCAGTTTACGCACCAAGGCCATTGAGGTCTGCAACAAGAAGATCGCCGCCAAGGGGGAGGGTGTCGGACTGTCGTTCTATGCCTTTTTTGCCAACAAGAATGACAACCCCGAACTGTTGATGGAAGCCGCAACCTGGTGGATCCAAACCCATGCGCTGGATCATTTTGAAAAGGCGGTGAAGGTGCGGACGATGATTGAGGCGGAGGAGTAGGGCGTGATCAAACTGAACCGTGTGTGGTTATGGTTTGGGCAGTCGGGGAGATCTACAACTGGCGCCGGGTTTTCGCCTTTGCAACCCGACTTTCTATCTCCCCGCTTTCTTAGGTCGGCTCAGACGGCGTCAAACTCTTCGTCATCCATGCCGCTCGTCTCATTTGGCTCTACGTCTACGCCTTCATCTAGAGTAAGTGCTGCAATGAGACCTTCCCCTGAGGTAGCCTCGCTTGACGCAGCACCGTCTGTTGCCTCGTCATATGCTGCAAGCACTTCATCGACATCTTGAAAGCCGCCATCAGGTGCATCAATCCGGAACAGTTCTTGCTGATTTCCGTCGTCATCGGCTTCATAGAAAACGATACCTTCAAGTGATGTGACATCGCCTCCGATATCGTCTGAAACAAAATAGTTCAGATAGTTTTCAAAGGTTGGCTCTGTGTCGTCTGGCAGCGAAGGGATGCTATATGGATTTGGGTCGGGCTCTTCGCCCAAAATGAACGTACCGCCCAGAGGCTCCCCTGTGTCCGAGAACACTTCACCAAAGAACACCTTTTCATAGGTTTCTTCTTCCGGGTCTTCTGGCTCTTCTGGTGTATCACTAACTCCCTTGATCGATCCGGCGTCATTCGTGGTCGATGTGGCACGGACCCCAAAGACGTCAATCTCGTCAAGGCTGTCGATATCAAGGGAAATCGTCAACGGATCGTCGCCATCCGATATATATGTTGCCTTGTCTTCACCTTCTGGCCCCAGACCGGGATCGCTCAGCGCCATGGCCTCGTCCCACTGTACCTTTTCCCCACCAAGCCGGGCTCCATTCATATTGAGCGGGCCGCCCAGCGAGGCACTCGGCCCCGAAAAGTCATCATCGCCATAATAGATAGCGTTTACATCCATAGCGCCTTCGATCACTTGGATATCCGCGTAAAACGCCCCGCCTTCTTCATAAACAGTGACAGTGTAGGACAGGCCTTCAATCTCGTATGTAAAAACTTTGGAATGATCTGGCATTACGTACTCCGCTACTCATGAACATTTTGGTGAACTTGTGAATCAGGCCTGAGGCCTTAGTTAGTTCACCTGGCAGTTAATCAATTGTTACTGAACAATACCGGTGGCAAAGAAGTCAAATGTTTCGTGAAAACAATACCTTTTGATTGTTTCCAAATATTGCTTGAGGGTTGTTAAGTCAGCGACTTACAGATTGTCTCTTCCTCAAACCTGTGCTCAAGTGCCGCTTGCTCAGAACATGACGACCCAAGGGATGACTGATTTGACCGAGCGATTCAGCAACCGAGATACCTTTGAAACCCGTGCCATTCATGCGGCGCCGTTCAGCAATCCGCAGCTGCGGTGTCCAGCTCTTGCCAGTTCTGTATCCATTCCTGACCACCCAGCGCGTCAAGCAATGGCTGCAACTGCTCTTCATAGGGCTTCCATTTGTCCAGTGCGCCCGTGTTGATTTTCTTGCGGGCCTGCTGCACCGACGCAGTTCGGATGGCGCTATCTGTGTTTCCTGGGGACAAGCAGTCCTGTTGCCAGGGCAGACCGATATGGTCCAATAGCTCTTTGATCTGGGCTTCCGGCCGGCTCACCAATTTCTGATAGGATTGCACCCGGAGCTGGTTGTGTAGTTTCTGTTTATAGTCCTGCATTGAGCGATAAACAGTGCGTGTCATCTGACCAATCCATTCAAGTTGGCAGGAAAACTCGTTTCCGGAATGGAAATTTGTGCTGAAATTCGACAGGCCTACATCTAGCGGGTGCCGTGACATGAAGACGAATTTTGCATCCGGAAGCAACAAGTGAGCTAGGCCAAGGTGAAAAGAATTGAAGGGCATTTTGTCCACAAAAACTTCGCCAGACAGAGGCGCGCTCTGACCGGCACAGGCATAATAGTAGCGTCGAAAAATTGAGATTTCCTGATCTGACAAGCTGTCACACCAATCCCAAAGGTTTTCTTTTTCCTGTGTTTCCCTCACGTGGTGACGGACGGCTTGCAATGTTTTTGTCAAGGCCGGGCTTTCGCCGACGGTGTGTACCTGAGAGTGACGTGTTAAAATTTGTTCCAACATCGTTGTGCCAGACCGTGGCATTCCCACAATAAAAACAATGCGTGGCCCATCTGAATTCTCAACTGCGTTGTCAGTGGCCTGGAACTGCCCAATCTGCCCATCTACCAAGTCATCCATGGCCTCGGGGTGAAACTTGGCCTTGGTGGCGGCCTTTGACTTGGCAAAATACCGAAACGCTGACTTGAAGTGGCCCGTGTTATGCTCGACCTGACCAAGCGTGTTCAGAACAGCGACACGTTCGGACTGAGGCAGTTTGTTGGATTTGGCCAGTTTTCGCAGACGGGCGACCTTGGCACTATTGCGTTTATAAGGTTCCAGCCGGTTCAAGGCAGACAACGCATGGCCAGAGTTTGGGGTGATCTCAAGAACCTTGCGAAAGCCCTTGATTGCGCCGGGTTCGTCGCCAACAGTCATTTTCAATGCTGCAAGTTTTCCCCAGCACGATGCCAAACTCGGTTGGGTTTGCGTAATGACCTCAAGCAGTGAGGCAGCGGTTTGGGTGTCGCCAAGTTGCAAATAGCAGCTTGCTGCCCGGTCTAAAACCGGTGCGTCAAGACAGCCCGACTGCAAAAGAGGCATAAGCGCTGACAGAGCCAGTCTGTGTTGATCAGAGGCAATATGGCGATCCACCGTCGCAAATAATTTCTGCGTCGATGCCGCAGGCTCGATGAGATTGTCTCTTTTGAACAGCGCTGGAACTGTCATGTGTCAACCTTGGCTATTTTCTTAAAGCTCTCCATGAACGATCAAGGTTAATAACAGGCAAACGGCGGTTCCGGATCATGCTGACATCTGCTTCTGGTGCCACAGCTTGTTCTGTTCAGCGCTAGGCTGGTAGATGGATACTCAATTGCCCAATAGATCACATTGATCGCAGGTGTGCCAAGGCTGGCCAATACCAAGTGCTATTGTTTTGGTTCAGACCCAAATTTACCCGGTGCATTCAGCGAATAATTCGATCTTTCACACATTGTTAGTCCCAGGCATTTCACACATTGTTAGTCCCAGGCACATGTGGTCAAGTGCCGGTCGCTCACGGCACAACGACTTTAGGGGGAAACCAGATTGACCAAGCGATCCAGCAACCGAGATGCCTTTGAAACCCGCGCCATTCATGCGGGGCAGGAACCTGATCCGCTCACCGGCGCAGTGGTGACGCCGATCTATACCGCCAGCACCTTTGTGCAGGATGGGATTGGTGAAAATAAGGGGTTCATGTATTCCCGGTCAGGCAACCCGACCCGTCAGGTGCTTGAGGCTTGCCTGGCCGATCTTGAAGGCGCGGAGACGGCGATTGCATGTCCAACAGGTCTGTCAGCTGCCTCGACCATTCTGGAATTGCTCGACAGCGGTGCGCACGTGGTCGCGCACCACGATGTCTATGGTGGCATCTACCGCCTTTTGGAGATGGTACGCAGCCGGAGCGCCGGGCTGGACGTCACCTTTGTCAACTTTGCAGACTCTACGGCGGTTGAGGCTGCAGTGCGGCCCGATACGGCTATGCTGTGGTTTGAAACTCCATCGAACCCGCTGCTGGAAGTGGTCGATATTGAATTTGTCGTCAAACAGGCCCACAAAGTTGGTGCGTTGACTGTTTGTGACAACACTTTCTGCTCGCCCTATTGCCAGCGCCCGCTGGAGATGGGGGTGGATATCGTGATGCATTCGGCCACCAAGTTCCTGAATGGTCATTCCGATCTGCTGGCCGGAGTTGCTGCGGTGTCGCCCAACACAGACCCCAAAGTGGCCGAGAAGATCCGGTTCCTGCAGAACTCCACCGGAGCAGTGATGGATCCGATTGCCTGCTCCACCCTGCTGCGCTCGCTGAAAACACTGCCGCTGCGGATGGAGCGTCATGGATCAAACGCGCAGGCCATTGCCGAGTTTCTGGATCAAAACAAAGAGCGGTTTGGCATTTCCAAGTTGATCTATCCCGGTCTTGCCTCGCACCCGCAACACGAATTGGCCAAACGGCAGATGAGCAGCTTTGGCGCGATGATCTCGATGGAGATGGAAGGCGGGCAGGAACGTGCCGATAAAATTGCCCAGTCGCTGCGGCTGTTTGCCTATGCGGTTAGTTTGGGCGGCGTGGAAAGTCTGGTGCAGCACCCGGCCAGCATGACACATGCGATCCTGCCACCTGAACGGCGCGAGATGTTGGGGGTCACCGACAACCTGCTGCGGCTGTCGGTTGGCGTGGAACATGTCGATGATCTGATCGCGGATCTGGAAGCTGTTCTTGGCGGTGTTGGCATCGAGTAAGCCGGTGTTGCGCACCCAGCGTACGCTCAGGTGAGGCAGGCTTAACCGGTTTATGGCATAGTGCCTGCCAATCGCGATTACCGCCGGGACTTTCAACCCCGGCACAGGAACAGGGCCCCGGGTTGCGCCGGGGCGCGTCTGATCTGGATTAAAGCACGGGGGAATACCCCCGTCCGCCTCCGCTTTGGCGACGTCGCCATTTTAATCTGACGACACGACATACCAGAGCAGTATGATGATGAACCGGCAGGGCAGTGGCCTTGCCGGGGAATTGGCGTGCATGATCCGAATTGCACGGCCGATAGGCCGGGCGCGCCTGACCTTCCCCCCGGGAAGGCGCTTTGCACCTCCCCAAGGTCAGTCGCGCCGTTGCTGTTTGATAATTAACAACTGCGCACAGAGCCTGTGCAACGCCGCGTTTTGCCCCTGCCATGCCGTTGCCGGGTCTGGCATTTGCCCTTCATCTGCTCTATCTGGCCAAGTAACACTGTGTCTGTGACACCTGCCCACCGAAAGGCTGCCCTTATGAGCTTTGAAACCCCTGGCCCGGTCGAAACCGACCTACATGCTGCAATCAGCCCCATCGAAGAAATTATTGAGGATGCGCGCCAAGGCCGCATGTTCATTCTGGTGGATCACGAAGATCGCGAGAACGAGGGTGATCTGATCATTCCTGCCCAACATGCCGATGCGGCTGCGATCAACTTCATGGCCACTCATGGGCGTGGTCTGATCTGCCTGACGCTGCCAGCTGAACGAATTGAAGAGCTGGGCCTGTCGATGATGGCGATGCATAACTCGTCGCGTCATGAGACGGCCTTTACCACCTCGATCGAGGCCCGCGAGGGTGTGACCACCGGCATTTCCGCTGCTGATCGAGCGCTGACCGTGGCCACTGCAATCAACCCAGACCAAGGCGCAGCCGACATTGCCACACCGGGCCACGTGTTCCCGCTACGCGCCCGCAATGGTGGCGTTCTGGTTCGCGCTGGCCATACCGAGGCTGGTTGCGATGTCGCCCGTTTGGCAGGCTGTTACCCCTCGTCTGTGATCTGCGAGATCATGAACGAAGACGGCACCATGGCGCGCTTGCCGGATCTGGTAGAGTACGCCAAGAAGCACGATCTGAAAATCGGTACGATTTCCGACCTGATCAGCTACCGGTCACGCAACGACAATCTGGTGGTAGAAACCTCGCGCGAGACCGTCACGTCTGAATTTGGTGGCGACTGGGACATGCGCCTGTTTACCGACCAAACCCATGGCGTTGAGCACGTGGTGCTGATCAAGGGTGACATCACCACCCCCGAGCCGGTTCTGTGCCGGACCCATGCGCTGCACGAGGCTTCGGATGTTCTGGGACTGGGTCCAAAACCTACCAACGAACTGCCGCAAGCGATGAAACTGATCGCCGACGAGGGCCGCGGTGTGGTCTGTCTGTTCCGTCAGCCACGCAACTCCCTGTACGCTGCCGAAGACGAAGGCCCGCGCACCATCAAGCAAACCGGTCTGGGCGCCCAGATCCTGTCCAAGCTGGGTGTGAACGAGCTGGTTCTGTTAACCGATTCTCCTGAAACGCGTTATGTTGGTTTGGATGCCTATGGGCTGTCCATCACCGGCACGCGCCCCATTTTATCCGAGGTTTGAACATGGCTGGAAACGAACAACATTACATCCTGCCGCGGCCTGAGTTTCCCAAGCCGGTAAAGCTGCTGATTGTAGTGGCACCGTACTACAAGGACATCGCCGATAATCTGGTGGCAGGGGCCAAAGCCGAGATCGAAGCGGTAGGCGGCACATATGAACTGATCGAAGTGCCGGGCGCTCTGGAAGTGCCCACGGCGATTGCCATCGCAGAAAACACTTCGAATTTTGATGGTTACGTGGCGCTGGGCTGTGTGATCCGCGGGGAAACCACCCATTATGACACCGTCTGCAACGACAGCAGCCGCGCCATCCAGCTGATGGGGCTGCAGGGGCTGTGCATCGGCAATGGTATCCTGACAGTTGAAAACCGCCCCCAGGCCGAGGTGCGCGCTGATCCTAGTGATCAAAACAAAGGTGGTGGAGCTGCGGCTGCGGCCTTGCATCTAATCGCACTCGGGCGTAAGTGGGGCGCCCAGACGAAGGGGATTGGATTCAAGCCCCTCTCTGAGAGTATTCAACTGGCCTAAATCAAATAACGGATCGCAAACGCATGACCACGGACAGCCAAGGCGCCGCCTCTAAGGGCCTTCAGAAACGTCAGATGAAATCTGCGGCGCGGCTTTACGCGGTGCAGGCGCTGTTCCAGATGGAGCACAGCGGCCAGACCTTTGATGCGGTGATTGTCGAGTTTCTCGATCACCGGTTTGGCGCCACTTATGAAGGCGACGAACTGGCCGAGGGCAACAGCAAACTGTTCCGTAAACTGGTCGAAGACGCAGTAAACCATCAGGCTGTGATTGACCAGATGACCGACCGCGCGCTGGTGGCCAAATGGCCTATTGCCCGGATCGACCCAACCCTGCGGGGATTGTTCCGTGCGGCCGGGGCTGAATTGACGCAGGCTGACACCCCTCCAAAAGTGGTGATCACCGAATATGTTGATGTTGCGCGCGCTTTCTTCCCTGAAGGCAAAGAGCCCAAGTTTGTCAACGCGGTGCTGGACCACATGGCGCACGAGGCCAAGCCTGAAGCGTTTTGAAAACGGCGAATAAATCTTAGTCTCATGCAGACCTGATCTCAAAGTTAACCTGCTAGAAACTTCTTAATTGCAGTCAACAGATCAACTCGCGAGACTGGTTTTGTCAGACGAATATCGTTTGAGTATGGCTCATTGTTTTGGTCAGTCGCTTCGTTTTCGTAACCGGACACAAAAATAACGGGAAGATCGGGAGCAGTTTCACGAACTGCGCGGCTCAAAGCGCGCCCTTTTAAGCTACCTGGCATCATGATATCCGTCAAAAGAAGGTCGAAATGAGGATCAGCCTTAAACAGCGAAAGAGCCTCGTCACCAGTTTTGGCGGCAGTCACCCGGTAACCTGCTTTTTCAAGCGTCTGCACCAGAATTGACAGCACCATTTTATCATCTTCGACAACCAGTATTTCCCGTCCATCACCCAAAAGGTTTTTCATTTGAATTGTGTCTTCGATCGGGTTCTCGTCCTCGTCTAAGTGGGCTTTGAAATAGAGTTTGAAGGTCGTGCCAAAACTTGGTTCCGAATAGACCTGCACGGTACCACCAGACTGCTGCATGAAACCGAATATCATCGACAGGCCAAGGCCCGTTCCATTCTCGGGTGCTTTGGTTGTGAAAAACGGCTCAAAGATACGATCCAATATTTCCGCTGGAATGCCGTGCCCGGTATCGCTGACGGCCAGCATAATGTACTGGCCTGGAGCCACTTTATTGTGGTGCGCGTCCAGCGAGGCCTCATCCAACTCTACGTTCTGAGTTTCAATGGTCAGCTTGCCGCCATCGGGCATGGCATCGCGGGCGTTCACCAGTAGGTTCAAAAGAGCGCTTTCGGTTGCACTGACATCAACCATGATGGGGCTTAACTCTTCCGACAGCGATGTTTTGATTTCAATATTCGATGGCAAGGTGCGTCCAGCCCAACTGCGAGTTTCTTTCACCAACTTGTTGAGATCAATCACGCTGGGGTCCAGGCTTGCTTTGCTGGCAAAGGCTAACATGCTGCGTGTCAAATCGGCGCCTCGCTGGGCCGCCGTTATGCAATTGTCTATCAGGGCCAGGTGTCTCTCGTCCATTTCCTCATCGCGCAACAATTCAAGGCTGAACATGATTGCCGCCAACAGGTTGTTAAAATCATGTGCTACGCCGCCAGTGAGCTGTCCGATGCTGTCGAGTTTTTGGGCGCGGTCTGCTATCTCTTTTTGCGCTTGGAGTTGTTTTTGAGCAAGAACGTTAGTTGTGACATCAGCGACAAATCCATCAGTCATAATGCTGCCATCTTCCTGCAACGTGCAATTGGTGTAGGTTTCAAGCCACTTCCGTTCACCAGAAGCCGTAGTAATCGGAAAACGATGGGTGTATGTCTCGTTATTTTGGGCAGATTTGGACCGAAGGCTTGCTAGAGTTTCACGGTCTTCAAAATCATTCGTGGACCGGAGAAGGTGCTTGTCGGCATAAATCTCCTCGGGACTATACCCCCAAATCTCCTTACTTTTTGGACTGACATAGACTTCGGTTGCGTCAGTGTCGTTTACTATTCTTCGGCTAACGACAGCCCCCGGCAGGCTGGCGACAATACGTTCCAGACGTGCTTGGACGAGCGCCTGTTGCTCTTGCGCTTGGACCTCTTTGGTTACGTCGTGTACAAACCCGTCTGTATAGGTGTATCCATCTTTGTCTTTGTACGCCTTTGTATTGGTCTCTAACCATTTTTGCTCGCCAGCAAACGTAGTGATCCTGAAGCGAAATGAGTAGGCTTCAAAATTCTCCAGCGCCTTGCGTACTTTCTTGGAGAAATCTTTTATGTCGTCAGTGTTCACCATGGGCTCTGTAAGGCCCCTGATGTCGCACATGTCTTTTGCTGAAACCCCCCAAATCTCTGCAGTTTGCGGGCTTGCGTAGACAACTTTTGGGAAATTGGTGTCGTTGTAAGGAAATTCTGAACCATCAAACCTGCGGCTGATAACGGCCCCGGGTAGATTGGCAATGATGCGTTCTAATCGATCCTCAGCGTCCGCGCGCTCTCTCTGAGCCTGGCGCCGCCTTGTGATATCGCGAACCACCAGAACCATTTCCTCTGATCCAGATATTGGGCAAAGATGGGCCTCGCGGTCCCACGTCGTGCCATCCAATTCGATGTGGTACTCCCAAGACACGACATCCTGCGCATCTTGTTGTTTGTAGAGATGTTCTTGGAACAGAGCGGATGGTGCAGGGGGCAGGATATCGGCCACGTTCCTGCCAATATAGGCAGTTGGGTGATCGATCAAGTTAACCTCAGAGCGGACTTGATAGTCGAGGATAGTACCTTGTTTGTCGATGCGAAAATAGTTGTCAGGCAGTGCGGCGAAAAGGGCCGCCATATGTGCGGCACGTTGGTCTTGATCTGAGCCTGCGCTGCCAGTTTTTGTGTCGTCTTGTTTTTCCATTCCACACCTTAAATAGCTGTCGTTGGACACGCTATCAGATTGGCAAAAAGTAAATTCTACAGCCCTTCCATCGCTAAGTTACAGGTCTTCAAATGACGCTCTCTTATATTATGTTGATACGCTATGACCGAGGTCAAGTCCGCGTCGCCTCCTGAACTGAGGTGTCGGCGAGGATAAAGCACTATTTGACCCCAATGCGATCCAGCTAATCGCCTTGATCCGAGGCCGCGTGACCCACGATGAGATTTTGGCTGGACAAGCTAAACGTGTGCTAAATTGGTAGGAACGTCATTTGGGAAGCTGTAGGCGGCTTTGGTGGATTACCTAGGCCTCGCGGTTGCCTCTTCCCAGTCCTTGATCATGGCAGCGCGACGGCCGTTGTATTTATCAGCCAGCACTTTCAGCTCTTGAATGCGGTCGGTTTTGAAGTGGCGGTAGTCTTGCCGCGTTTCACACCAGCCCACCAGATAGCGGGTCCGATCGAGAAAAGCGATCAGAAGGGGCCAGACGTTACGCTCGGTCGTGCTGCCATCGCGGTCGGTATAGATCAGTTGCAGCCGGTATTTCTCGCGAATGGCGTGGCGGAGCAGAGCGCTGTCAAACTGCTCGGCCACGGTTGATCGGGTTTTGATGGGCTTTGAACTGGCGTCCATTACGATGGGGCGCAGTTCCTTGGGAATGGCCTGAGACAGTTTGGACACCAGATCCCGCGCCGCGCGGGCCAGTGTCGGGTCTGCCTCTGATGCCACCCAAGCCGCCCCCAGTGCCGCCGCCTCCAGTTCATCGGCGGTTAGCATCAACGGGGGCATGTCATAGCCCTCGTCCAGAACATATCCCATCCCGGCCTCGCCAGTGATGGGGATACGCTGCGCCGACAGTTCAGCCATGTCGCGATACAGCGTGCGAATTGATATTTCCAGTTCATCTGCAAGATCTCTCCCTGTGATCGGTGATCGGGCGGATCGTAAGATCTGGATAATCTGAAACAGACGTTCGGTGCGACGCATTTTTCTCTCCTGCTGCCACACTGCTGCCATAACGGTGGCAGTAGGGCAAATGTAATCAGGGTGCAGAAACACGAAACAAGCGCAGCAGGTGCGCAGATTATCAGGAGTTACCCATGATCGAATTTCAACGCAGCCGAGTGATCGACGCTACCCCAGACGCAGTGTGGGCCGTACTTGGCCGGTTCATGCATGTAGACGAGATCGCGCCGGAAATCGTATCGGTTGATGCGCTGACCAGTGGTGACAATGGGGTGGGATCAAAACGCCGGAACCATTTTAAGAACGGCACGTCCTTGGTAGAGGAAGTGGTCGATTGGAAAGAGGGCGAGGGGTTTACGGTACAACTGTCAGAGATGGATGCGATGCCGCTGCATGAGGCCCAGGCCAAGATCCGCATCACCCCCAATGGAGGCCGCGCCAAGGTGACATGGGCGTTCAGCTACCGTGTCAAATTTGGCCCCCTGGGGTGGCTGTTGGGGCAGACCATGATGAAGATGATGATGGGAAAAATTTTGGACGGAAACCTGAAAGCGCTGGAGGCGCGGGTAAACTCAAAGCTGGCCGCCTAACGCACTTCGTTAGAAATTGTTTGCGAAAAACTTGGGCCCTTGTGACATCCACAAGGGCCATTTTGACACGTTGGCGTACTAGACGAAATCGAAACTATGATACTCTAGTATGTTGCTTGGTATGTCGGCAATGGTGTCATATGTCACAACGTCATTGACGCCTGTGTCGGCGTTGTGGGTTGTGACCCTGATCAGCCAAACCTCGCTTGCGTCACCATCAAAGATGATGCTTCGAGACACACCGCCTTCGGAATGTTCTAAGACAAACCGATCAACTTCGTCATCCAGCCTGTTTCTAAGCACGACATTGCCTGTCGCCTCATAAGTTGTGACGATGTTCTGCCAGCTTGCGGCTGACCCATCTGCGGATTGGTCTTCCTGGTTGGTTTGCACCCGCACGCCGTTTGCAAATTCTTATGTCGGGTAGTGTCATAGACAGTGAACCTGTCAGTTTTCTGCCCCGATTGGTCGGTTGTCGCTTCTATTGTGGTCAAAGCGAATTCGTCGGCTAAATCTTTACGCAAAATAGTGGTCACAAAAAAATCTCAATATGTAAATAAATCGATACGGATATGTTTACTTCAATGGTGTCACGATTAGGGTGAAACAGCCCTTGGTGGAACTTTGTTGATCTACCCAAATGCAAGTCAGGTTGGTGGTGGCCACCCGGTCGCCACTCACCAGAAGATGTGCTGGACGCAATTCCTGTGTAACCGACAGGGCGATGCAAGTTCTGGGTATTTGGTCGGGTTCAGATGAGTTCTATGGCTGATCTGCCAGCAGTTTCTCAAGCTTGGCCCGTGTCGCATCATCCAACTGATCTAGGTTCACGGTCATACGTGTTCCATCGGCGGTTGTTGCGCTGAGCGGTGCACGGTTGCGGCCGGGTTCCACGGCATAGGGGATCACCTCGCGGGCGATGCCTTTGAACCGCATCGGCGGCAGCTTGCGGGCTTCGATGATGTCGCGCACATGGGCATAGGTTTCATAGCTCATCACGATACCACCGGGCTCGGCCGAGGCTTCGAGCCGGGCGGCCAGGTTCGCCTCGGCCCCGATAATGGTGTAATCCATCCGGGTTTGAGAACCAAAGTTGCCGACGTTGCAATAGCCGGTGTTGATGCCGATGCGGGCGCGAAACGGGTGTTCGATCCCACGGGCCCGCCACTCACCGGCCAGTTCTCCCAAACGGTTCTGCATTTCCAATGCCATTTCCACGCAGGCGCGGGCGTCCTCTGTGGTGCCTTTGGTTTCTGGATCCCCAAAGAAAGCAACGATGGCGTCGCCAATGAATTTGTCGATGGTGCCCCCGTGCTTTTCGGCAATGGCCGACATCTCGCTGAAGTATTCATTCAGCAGCGCCGTCAACTCTTCGGGTTGCAGGCTTTCGGTGGTCTGGGTGAAGTCCTTGATATCCGAGAAAAATACTGTCAGCTTTTTGCGTTCGGTTGACAGCTCGGCGTCTTTCTCGCCGGAAAAAATGGACCGGTAGACCTGCGGCGACAGGTAGCGCGAGATCTTCATTGAGATGCCAGCCAGAAATTCATTGTTACTGGCCAGTTCTTCCCCTTGCGCCTTGAGCTTGGCGGCGACGCGCAATTGGTGACGCGAAAACAGCAGGCCAAATGTGCCCGCCGCGATCATGTAAAGGATCAGGTATTTGAACGACAAAAGGTTTGACGCAATCGGCTGGCGCACGGTGATGGATTGTAGCCCGCGAATGTCACCCACTTGCCAGTCCGTCTTGGGGCTGTCCACATGGCTGTTGTGGCAGGCTACACAGCTTTCTTCCATCACGATGGGGGTTACCAGGCTAACCGCATGATCCCAGGCGCTGTTGTCGGCCTTTAGAAACATCTCGTGACGAGGCCCACCTTCGCGGAACATGGCAAGTGCGCGGGTCTCACCTTCGATCATAGGCGTTGCGACGCGGTTGGGAAAAGGGTAGTCCGAGACAAATCGATATTGGACCCGGAAGCCCTTGTGGTCCTCGTCCGAGCTGATCAGATCCCCGAGTTCGATGGATAGCGTTGCCGGGATTGGAATGGCGCCTTCGATTTCGTGATAGTCGTGTCGCGCAACGGTTGGTTTATCGGTCGAAAGGCGGGTCACCACGTTCTGAGAGTAATATCCACGTAGATTGTCGAGCACCGAATCCAGCGCTGCGGTTTGCCGCCGAATGCTTTGATCGGTGATCGCCATGACATCGCGCCACACCGCAAGGGGGAGGGCGAGAATGGCAACGGCAATTAAAACAGGAATAAGGCGCGGATGGCGGAGCAAAAGCTGGCTAATACGTTGCAAGAAATATCCCTTTTGTTCTGGCGCCGCGGCACCTTGGTCTGACTATAACGGGGGATGCGACAAAATCCGCCGAAATTTCTCAATCCTCTGGACCTGATCGCGGTTCATGCTAACCTCTGGCCGAATTTACTGGGGAGCACTCAATGCCAAAGCTGATCAAACTCTATATTCGCAACGTCGCAATTGGGTTTGGGATCGCGGCTGCCTTTGTGGGCATGCTGCTGTGGTTCAACGTGATGAACCTGTGGCATCTGGTTAGCACCAGTGACAGTGGCCTGCTGGCCCTATTCATCCTGTGGTTCATGAACGGCATCGTGTTTGCCGGTGTGCAGTTTGGCTGGGCGGTGATGGCATTGGCCGAGAAAGACAGCGGCCCGCGCGGCGGTACTCCGGTTGCGCGTGAGTTTATTCCAATCCCGGTTCCGGTTGAGAAGCCGAGGCACCCGCTGCGCCGTCGCTGATTAGCCGGACATTAGAATTCAAAAACCGCGCTGTTTTGAACGCGCGGTTTTTTTTGTGCCTGCCGTCTTGAATGTCAAAAATCTTTGACCAAATTGATGTCAGATATTTTTGACACTCAGGAGTTCCCCATGTCCACCCATATGCGTTTTGTAATTGGTCTTTCACTGCTCGTCTTTGTGCCGATCCTTTGGCATTTTGCCACCGTGTTTGGCTATTTAGGGGATGCGCCGCAAACCCGGGGCGGGTTCTTTCTGCGGATTGGTATGATCGCCGGCGCATTTCTTATCCTGTCAATGATCACGGCCTCGGTGATTGCGGCGCGGATGTCTGAAAACGAGATTGAACCGGACGAGCGCGAATGGCTGATTGAAACCAAAGCTGAGCGTAACGGGGGCTGGGCCCTGATGGGTGGACTTGTGGGGTTGATGTGGTTTGCCTTTACGCCGATGCAACCAATCGAGGTGGCCAATGCCGCGCTGGCGATCCTGGCTTTTGGTGAGGCGGTCAAGATCAGCTCGGGCTTGGTCTATCTGCGCGGTCGGGTGTGATCATGACCAATAAGCCCCCCATCACCAACTGCCTGCGCGCCCTGCGCGAGCAACATGGCAAGATGAGCCAGGCAGACCTAGCCAAGGCCATCGGCGTCACCCGTCAGACAGTGATAGCGATCGAACAAGGCCGCTATTCTCCATCCCTTGAAAGCGCGTTTCGTATTTCGCGGGTGTTTTCACTGGGGATTGAGGACGTGTTTGGCTGGGAGGGGTGAGGGGGCATTGAGCGAACGGTTTTGGAAATGATCAACTGCGAAGCAAGCGCGGACTTGATACATCGCTTGCCGTGAAACCCGCATCGTGATTTTTCGGAAGGAGAATTGAATTGGTCGGTAGTTACATGCAGCGCGAGATTTGGACTAAATCAGAATGTGCTTTGATGGCTGAGCTGTGCCGCTACTGCGCTCAGGTGCTGTATAATTCAAACAGTGCTCGCGATGATGCAGGCAGCATTCCTGCCAATGGTGTCGTGCCGTCAAATGTTCTTCTCTATGACTACTGTGTTTCTGCCTACGAACATGCCACCGGAACTCTAATTAGCTGTGGGTTCGCCGAGAGTTTGGCGGGCACAATGGACACCAGCAAACTGCTGTGTTCAAGTGACAAATTCGAATTCAACAGCACACCAAAACTTCCGTTTACGAATTTTTCTTATGTAGGGACTGCCTTTATTGCCGTTTTTAAAACTTACGATCAGGATGGGCGGCTTGGGCATCCTGATACCTTAAAACGTATTTTTGATCTCCTGCCGGCGGCTGGTTTTATTGAAACGCGGTCAGAGTATGACGGGCAGTATGTATATGACGATTGGTCGGAAAGGGCGCTTGAATTGACCTCCCCACCCGGTTTTTTGCCTGAGTTTCGTATCAAGAGACACCACTATTTGTGGAGTGTCGAGACGTTCGACTGTTACATCGAAGAGGCAAAAGAGCAGTGGAGTTAGGTTTTCAAAGCCAGCGTTTGCCATGGGATAGAAACATAAATGCTCAGATAATTATGACGGCAAAACACTTGTTCATGGTTGGCACTGCCTGACCTTGGGGAGGATCATGGACAATGCTACCGTTGGATACTTGGCCATCAATACCATTAGATATTTGATGGCCTGGGAAGACTATAGATATCGCGGCTTATCCCATCAGGAAAAGCTTCGCGCGCAATTTTCTGACCACCCAACGACACCACAAGAGCTTTTGCTGCTGTGTTCTCATCATTCATGTGTGTCTGAACAAGGCTCCACTTCAGTTCGTCGTGCCCATACCTGATTGCCGCGACTGACGCCTCTTTTGCAAATCCTTGTCTGCGCCACTGAGGACCAATCCACCAAGTCAATTCGGGGCGGGGCCAACCGGTTGGCCATGCGAAACCGGCGCTGCCAATAACCTCTTCTGAATTTTTTTGCACGATTGTCCATTGGCCATAGCCACGCAGGTGCCAATGTCCGCAGTCTCTGGCAAGTCTACCCCATGCTGCAAGCGCACTAACCGGCCCTCCGTAGAAATGGGACGCCTCGCCGTCGCCAAAGAACTCAGAATAGGCGTCAAAGTCACTTTCGCTGGGCGCGCGGAGCAACAGTCGTTGTGTTTGAAGATGTGGGATTTGAACCATGTCAACTTTCTTGATCGGCAGTAGCGGGGGAGTCCTCGCATCAGCATTGACATTAGCTTCACTGCAAAGAAAATTACAAGATGGGCTCCTTCCTGACATCCCCTACGGTGCTTGTGAGGCTGCTTGAATCAGTTACGCAATCCTGACGTTCTGGAGTATCAACGTGCCCGAGCAATAGGTCTCCGAAGCAGTGTAAGTGTGGCGGGACCACCAGAGTTCAACCGTCAGGCAGTTATAGCGATCGAACAGGGTCGTTATTCCCCATCCCTTGAAAGCGCATTTCGCGGGTGTTTTCTGTGGGGGTCGAAGACGTGTTTGGCTGGGAAGGTTGAGGGCAGAGGTACAATACATTCGCAGTGGTTTTATGGTTCAAAGCCAATTCGCTTGTATAAGCCGAGCTATCTGGATTTGTTGTTTCAAAATTGGTGTTCTGCAGCGTTTAAGCCGAAAGACTGTGGGCGGGCGACAGCAGTAAAGATTTTCCAATAGCTTGGGGTTATGGCGACGCTTACTGTTGCCGTTATTTCCAATCCAACACGTTGTACCTGGCAAGGATCTTACCTAGCTCACCCGAGCGTCTCATTTCGTTCAGAACTTCATCAAACTTCGTAGCGTATTCTTTCGAAAATTGTCCTTCGGGCGAAAATCCAACATAGAAGGGCACTTCCGCTAAACAGCCTACATTGTCCAATTTTTTATTGCCTTCGAAGTTACTTAAGAAAAATTCAGTTATCAATTTGTCCTGAACAAAGGAGTCGATTCTCCCCTTATCTAGCAGGCCAATTAGCCGTTCCATCATTTCAGTTTCACTTCCAGTTAGTGAAAACACATTTTCAGGTTTGCTTGCAATAAACGTGTCTATTTCTCCATATGTATAACCCGAAATAGTACCGAGAACGATTTCTGACAGGTCCTCTACATTTTCATAATTCCAAGACGTATTGCTTTCGATGTAAAAACAGTTTTGCGTTGTTCCGATAGGTTCTGCCGGAAAAACAAGGCTCGGAGCTTCGTCTTGGTATAACCCGACTAGAGCATCAACGGTTCCTCGCTCGGCCATCTTAATTTGCCTGAGAAAGGGAGCGGACCTGTACGTAATGGTGTGGCCCATTTTTTCGAATACTATGTTGACGATCTCCACACTAAAACCGGGGGTTTCAGCATTAATTTTGCCAGCTTCTTCGAAGATATACGGCCTCCAGTCTCCCGTTGCGAATACTAGTTCGTCGGACGTCAGGGAGCTGGGCAGAATAGATGAAAATCCCAATAGCATCCCTGAACTGAGTGCTTTTAGCATAACTGGATCTCCTCGGTTCACGGAACAGTCCACGAGGTGCATCTGTCCGTTCAGCCATGTGTGGAAAGGGGTAATTCTCTACGAACTGTAGGCTTAAAAGTAGCTCAGCACATCCGAAGTTCAAATGTTCAAAGCACTTGCGACCAATTGGTACTTCGCCGAGGCTGCGCAACAGGTTGGCGAAGCAGTGTAAGTGTGGCGGGACCACCAGAGTTCAACCGTCGGGCAGTGATAGCGATCGAACAGGGGCGCTATTCTCCATCCCTCGAAAGCGCATTTCGCGGGTGCTTTCTGTGGGGGTCGAAGACGTGTTTGGCTGGGAGGGGTGAGGTGGCGTTCAAGTCACGGTTTCTATTGTTCAGACATCCCTTGTTTTCTTGGCCAACAAGCACATTGTTACGAGGAAATTGGGAGGTTTCCTATGGAACGTCGTCTAGCTGCTGTTTTAGTCGCCGATATGGTTGGCTATTCACGACTGATGGAACGCGATGAAAGTGGGGTGCTTGCACGACAGAAAGCCCACCGAATGCAGTTGATTGACCCAGAGATTTCACAACATCGTGGCCGTATAGTTAAAACAACTGGCGATGGAATGCTGGCAGAGTTTTCGTCAGCGCAAGATGCAGTGCGCTGTGCTCTCGATATTCAGTCTGAAATGACCCATCGAGAAACCGGAGTTGAGGAACAGCAGCGCATTAAATACAGGGTTGGCATCAATCTGGGTGATGTGGTTTTCGACGGAGATGACATCTTCGGTGATGGAGTAAACGTGGCGGCGCGGCTAGAGGGTCTGGCAGAGCCGGGCGGTGTGTGTATTTCTGATATCGTTCATCAGGCCGTAAACGACCAAGGCCAGAAGTTCTTTCGCGATATGGGGGGGCAGCGCGTCAAAAATATCTCCCGCCCAATTCGGGTTTGGCAGTGGACACCAGATGCACCAGTAGAGCGCACGAAGCCAGATCTGGCGCTACAACAGCATGTGCAATATTGCTGTTCAGAAGACGGAACAAAAATTGCATGGGCCGATGTCGGTGAAGGCCCGCCGGTTTTTAAGGCTCCCAACTATCTCAATCACATTGAATATGAATGGGGCAATCCAATTTGGGGGCCGTTTCTGGCCGAGTTCGCGCGATCAAATAGGCTGGTTCGTTTTGATCAGCGCGGAAATGGTCTGTCGGATTGGGACATTGATACAATTTCCTTTGATGCAATGACTCAAGATATGGAGGCTGTTGTTGCGGCATCTGGCCTTGAGCGGTTTGCACTATTTGGCGTTAGTCAGGGGGCTGGGTTCTCTATTCGCTATGCAGCACAGCATCCAGAGAGAGTTTCCTGCCTTGTTCTGTTGGGTGGGTTTGGCCGCGGAGAAGCAAAGCGCAACAACCCGGAATTTGAAGCCTTCTGGCAAACGGCGCGCGTGATGTTTCGCGAAGGCTGGGGATCGACCAACCCAATCTACCGCCAATTTTTTGCGTCTGGCTTTGCCCCTGATGCCACAAAGGACATTCGCGATAGTTTCGATGAGCTGCAACGCATTAGCTGCTCGCCGCAAAATGCGATGCGTATCAAAGAGATGAATGGTCAAATGGATGTTCTTGAACTGGCGCAACAGATCGATATCCCAACATTGGTTCTTCACATCGAAGGTGACCAGGTCGTGCCGATTGAGGAGGGAATATTACTGGCCCGTGCGATCCCTGAAGCGCAATTTGTTCAATTGCCTGGTAATAATCACGTGGCTTTAGAGGGGGAGCCCTGCTTCAATCTGTTTTTCAACGAAGTGCATGCATTCATTGCTAAACATGCTCACAAAACGCTGGCAGATAGAGTTTGAGTTTCGAAGCCTGTGGTTTTTCACGCGCGCAAATTGGAAATGCGGAACAATAGGTGTGGCGGGACCACCAGAGTTCAACCGTCAGGCTTTTGATTCCCGAGGACCTGTATGTACAGGTGGGCGCCAGGTAATTGGACCAGGATCCAAACAGAGCCAGCTCCCTTGGAAATGCTTAAGGCCACTGGAATGCTAGCCTGTCACGAGAGGGGCAGAACCCGCCACGCCCCTACTTAGGCGCTGGCGGGGGCTACGACAAGGGGTCAGGCGGCAACTTCGTGTACAGATGCCCGCATGCGGGAAATATGATCGTCCCAGCCTTTGTCCAGCGCCAGCATCAGATCAAAGGCCTCGGCGTGTTGAGGCAGGCCTGAATGTTCCAGCGATAGGCGGGTGCCACCGGCCACTGGCGTCAATGTCCATTTCACCAGGCTGACCGCATCGCCCATGGGTTTAACTGTGAACGTATACTCCAGATACTCGGGCGGTTGGGCAATCTTGACCTCACCCCAGATCAGCTTGTCGCCGCTTTCAGTGCCATACATCGATAGCTCTTCGCCTTGTTTCAGCGGCGTTTTCGGGGCGTGGAACCATTTGGCCAGTTTGTCAGGCTCGGTCAGATACTCCCAAACCACAGCAGGTTCGGCCTTGAGGTAGATGGATTTGTTCAGGGTCAGGTCACTCATTGGATGTCCTTTTCAATAAGGGTTTTAAGGGCGCCAAGATGGTCGTCCCAGAAGCTGTCAAAGAAGCTGAGCCAGTCGAGAACTGGCGCCATGCCGGTGGGGTTTAAAGAATTGAGCCGCTCGCGGCCCTGGGTGCGGACCTGGATCAGGTTGCCCTCTTGCAGGATGGTTAGATGCTTCTTGACCGCGGGGCGGGTGATGTCGAACTGGTCCGACACCTCTGCAATGGTCATGTCGCGGGTGGTCAGCATTTGCAGAATGTCGCGCCGGGTCGGATCGGCCAAAGCGCGAAAGGTGAGTTGGGTCATGATGGGCCTCAGAAAGAAGTGAAACCATTTGGTGTTATATCTGTTATGATACCAAATGGTGTCATGTCAAGTTCTAATCCGCCCTTGCATTTTGTTCCCGTATTGTTCACATTTTAGAAATGACACCTGATCTGCAACCCGGACAAAAACTCGCCCGCGGCGTGGCGCGCTATTTGCGTAGCCTGGGCTATGCCTCTCTGGAAGAATTTGTACCCGCCCGCGGGCTCCGGGTAGATGTGATTGCACTTGGCCCCAAGGGGGAGCTGTGGGTGATTGAATGCAAATCCAGCCGCGCCGATTTTCAGACCGACCAAAAATGGCAGGGGTACCTAGAATGGTGTGATCGCTATTTCTGGGCGGTGGATATGGAGTTCCCAACCGAGTTGCTGCCGGAGGGGAGCGGGTTGATCGTCGCGGATGCCTATGACGCCGAGATCATCCGGATGCCGGATGAGGACAAACTGGCCCCGGCGCGGCGCAAGAAGCTGACCCAGAAGTTTGCCCGTGATGCTGCGCGACGGTTGCTTAGTTTGCGTGATCCGCGCGTGGGAAAGGACGGAGAGCTACTAATAAATGGCGACGCCGACGAATTGGCCATAGGCTCCGGTAAAGGGGCAGTCGAAGGGTTGTAAGGTGTTTCAAACCTTGAATTTTCCGGCGCGTATGTTGAGCTCCAAATTTATGATGCCTCTTATGCGTTCGCTGTCCCATAATCGGCGGTCAATAAACCCCTTCCATACGCAGTCAAGCAGATCGGCAGACAGGAGGTTGCGCTTGCGAAACGATGCAAACAGCTGATCAACGAAGAACTCGAATGTGGCGCTGTTTTCATATTCCGCGCGTTCACAAAACTGGCGCCCAGCCAAAACGGTCCCGCTTCGCGTGGTTAGTGGCATACAGTACTCATTTCCTCTGAGATTGATGAGGGGGGCATTAGCGTATTTTGAGGTTACTTTTTGGAGAAAAGTCACCCGATATGCCTTGTGCTCGGATCGCGTTTCGATGTTCTCAGAGACGATCTCCGGGAACACATCGGGTGCGAACTCCCCTAAAAAACTCATAAACCGTTTCTCTCGTTCCAAGGGGTCAGCGGTTGCCATTTGTGCGGCGATCCACTGTGGATCTGCTAGCGGGGTCAGAACATTTGGGCGCTTGGTTAAAGATGCGCCGATCCGTTGCTGCTGGCGCAACCCGAAATCCAACGTGTCAAACAGATCAAGCCCGGGTGGAAGTGCCGTGGGCTCGTCAGGCAAAAGATCCTTTACTACATCTGGTGGGAACAAGGCCTGCAAATGCCATCGGTTATTTTTCTTAAGGAAACGATTGGTCGCATCCTCCCAGTCTTCGATGGGCTTATAGGCGTCTGGCTTGGACCCGCCCAGGGTCGCGTCGCCCATGAAACCATGGAAGCTGGTGCGGGGGAGCCATTCTTCGTTTAGCGCGGCGTTCAGGTGCTTTTTTGAACTGTAAGCTCGCGCCACACTTGATCGCGCACAGGAGCGTATCTCATCTTCGATTGACCAGATGATTGATGATGTTGTTTTGAAACGGTGGTTTTTGGTAAAACTGCCGTAACGGCGGATGAACTCGTAATCGAATTGTCCAGGGTAGCCAAATGTGAAAGTGAATATACGCTGAGGCGGCAGAACCTCTCTGAGGGCAGCATAGATCACCCGGGAGTCCAAGCCGCCGGTGAGCCCCATCCGAGCCTCAGTACAGCCCGATTGATCGACAGCACGTTGAACCGAGGCGAGAAGACTGTTTTTTAATCTGGTGGTGCGTGTCTTTTTTGATTTGGCTTTACGCGGTTTGGATTTCCCGGGCTCGCGATGCCCGTTCAGGTGAGTAAGGTAGGAGTCGAACGACTGTTCGTCTAAGGTGAATCCTAAACTCAGGTATTGGCAGAGAGGTTTATTGATCAGAATGTTTGTGCCAGCTAGGGCACCGGAATAGTGCTCGTTTATGTGGTCTGATACCGCCATCAGTCTCTACCGGTCGTTGACACCATGGTAGAGCGCAATTTGATTTTGTCACATGTCGTCTTTGCAGCAGATCGCATGCGGGAACTGGCGCAGACGCTCTGCGCCAAAATTCGGCAAGGTTGTTTGCAAGTTTTTGCAGCAGCCGTTTTTGGAAATTAGCCCTTAACCAAACGCGCAGCTTGGGCGGCGGCGCGGATTTCTTCGGCAATTTCGTCAGCTTCTTCCGGGTCAAAATCCATGGGGATTTCAACACCATCGGCCTCGATGAACAGGCGCACCATACCGGCATCAGTAGGGCCAATTTGCATGTTTGCTTCGATATCGCGTTCGCTGTTGATACCCATTTTGCACTCCTGAAGATCTGATGGCTGAATGCAGGTGCTACCTCGCGCACTATTGAAACGCAAGGTGGGTTCGGTGTTTGATGGCATATGGTTGATGTGAGTTTACGCCGATTCGTTGCAGGCGATATGCACTGGCTGGCTGCACGCCACCAGGACTTATATGCACGTGAGGAAGGTTTTGATTCCAGCTATGGTCAGCTGATTGCTGGGGTGCTGCATGATTTCTGCAGCGACCATGATCCGATGTGCGAAAAAGGCTGGGTTGCCACCAAAGATACACAGCGGGTTGGCAGTATATTCTGCATCAAAGAAAATAGTGAAATCGCCCGGTTACGGCTATTTTTCCTGATGCCCGAGGCACGTGGGCAGCGATTGGGGCAACGGTTGCTGCGCGATTGCATGGGGTTTTCGCGGCAGGCCGGGTATCGCCAAATGGTGCTGAGAACCCATAAAGGCAAGCGGTCTAGCGGTTCGCTGTACAAAGCCTTTGGCTGGGAGATGACCGAGGCCAAACCGGTATTTTCTTACGGCGTAAATTTGATCGAACAAACTTGGCGTGTTATGCTTTAAGCCCCTTGCAATTGCCCGAGGGGTTGGCTAAATCGCCCTCAGTGCCGCCATAGCTCAGTAGGTTAGAGCGCCTGATTGTGGATCAGGAGGTCCCCCGTTCGAGCCGGGGTGGTGGTACCACTTCCTACCATTGCGCAAATACGATCGGGATGATGCCTTCGGGATCAGGTGGACTCGTGCCTGCAACGTCAGTTTATAGCATTTACGCGCCCTTGGCGCGCTGTGCAGTATCGGACACACAGGGCGGAAAATGAGAACTCGCTGCGATCGGTACCAATGGCAGCTTTACGGATAAAGCAGGCACAAAATTGATTGGAGTTCGATCAATCGGCTTCACTTCCACTGAAGCAGCTCGGCTTCATGTCTTTTTAAGATCGGGTAGGCTGCTTTGCTGCTTAATTCGGCGGTCTCAGCTAGGCCATCTGGGAAGATTTCGTGGAATTCAGCGAGTGCTCTGAGCGAAGACTTTGAGGCTACCCACTCACTTGCTAAAAGAGTTTCTGCATACATGCCACAGGTTCGTACAACGTGGTGACTGTCTAGGAGTAGGTGGTAGTATTCCACTTCATGCCAACTGGTTTCGATAGTTATGTTTTGGTTGTTCACCAAGTGCCTTGCCGAAACAAGCACTCCAGATACCCCAAACACAAGTTCGTTTATGGCACTGCTGCAGTAAATGCGATGCTGTTGAGACAGGAGGACGTCGGTGGCTGGCACTCCATTTCCTAAACAGCCAGCTGAGAACCGAACCGGGCGAAGATGGTGTGTGTTCGCGCCATTTAGCCGAACTCTAGAGCTGCCAATCCAGCGAGCGGGCTTGTCACCTTCGGGCGTTGATATCAGCTGCCCTTTCCTGAGATCTTCAATAGCAGTCGGACCATAGGGGGTATCGATAAGCGTACCTGCCACAAAGCAAGGCGGAGGAAGCGGCTCAAGATCAGTTGGTGGAGGGCTTGTATCCCAGGGTGGTCCGTCGGTGTACCAAGGGCCTTCACCGGGTGCATAATTTCCATCACCTGGACTGATACTAATCCCGTCTCCCGGGCCTCCGATTAAATCAAATTCTTCGTCTTTTCCCCAACCGACTTCGTCCACAATTGATGGCGTGTCATCGACAAGTACAAGGGCATCTCGCTGTTCTGATGGGGAAGATAAAGGTCCCAACTCCTGGAGATAATAATAGTAGCCATCATCTGGGTCGAAGACATAGGGTAATGACGTATCTACAAGTTGTGTCTGTGTTGGGGCAGAACCATTCCCGGATTGCCCATAGCTCACCAGTAACCAGTTTGATAGATCCTCGCCCGGGAGGGCTTGGATGTAGACTTCACCAGTCTCGGCATTGAAAGAGTAAATTCCAGCCATACAGCAACCTCGCTAGGTCATTTGTATACCTTAATTAAAAAAAGATGCATTAATTGTGGCCAGCTAATGTTTTTATATTGCGGCAGATGACACTGCCAAACCTCCATTGAACTGGATCTTCGCCGCAATAACCGCAAAAGTGCGTGGGCTTTGGCTGGCGTTACCTGCAAAGTCCCGAATGGCTGTGCTGTCTGACTTGCGCCTTGCCTGCGATATCATTCGTGTTATTTCAAACCGACTTTGACGATAGGTGTTTCATTGCCCTCTGGATTTGCCCAAGCTGAACTGATTGCCGTATTGGTGGCCGTCACCGATAACGAGCCGCGTGTCATGACGTTGCGCGCAGGTGAGGCCTTGCCTTCGGGCCCGTTTGAAACGGGTCATCGCAGCCTGCAGGCCGGGTTGCATGCCTGGATTGAAAGCCAGACGGGGCATCCGGTGGGCTATCTTGAGCAGCTTTATACCTTTGCTGATCGAGACCGGGATCCGCTGAAACATGAAGAGGGCAGTGAGCCGAGACAGATTTCAATTGGCTATCTGGGGCTGCTGCGCGAGCAGGATGTGCCTGAAACCGGGCAATCCTCTTGGCAGAGCTGGTATCAGTATTTCCCATGGGAAGATCACCGTGAAGGCGCTCCCGAGGTGTTGGATGTCATTGCTAAGGGGTTGGGCGATTGGTCCAACGGGGAAGCCTCACGTCAGCAGCGGGTGGACTATCTATTTGGCCTGAATGGCAAGTCGTGGAACGAAGATCTGACCCTGCAACGCTATGAATTACTGTTTGAGTCCGGCCTGGCTGACTGGGCTGCGGCACAAGGCAATGCCGAGCTGGGACGGGTTATGGTAGGGGATCATCGGCGCATTCTGGCAACTGGAATCACCCGGCTGCGGTCAAAAATCAAATACCACCCGGTGGTGTTTGAATTGATGCCCGACAGTTTCACACTGCTGCATCTTCAGCGTACGGTCGAAGCGCTGTCAGGATTGCGGCTGCACAAGCCGAACTTCCGCCGTCAGATCGACCAGCAGGAATTGATCGAGGAAACCGGCGAGATGTCCAGCGGTACAGGCGGGCGTCCAGCCAAGCTGTTCCGCTATCGCCCCGCCATCCTCGAGGCGCAGGTTCTGTCCAACGTGCGGCTTTCTGTTTCTCGCAGTTGACATAAACTCAGATCGAGAATAAGTAGCGCTCCGAAAGTACTCACTTTGAGTATAATGGAGACGTTATGACATCTATTCGCATGCCAGACCTGTATGACCGGGTTAGCCAGATCATTCCGCAACCCGATTGGATGCTGTTTGAGGACGATATCGAAGCGATTCTGAAGCTGAAGCGCGAGAGGAACGCGGTGATCCTGGCGCATAACTACCAGACGCCCGAGATTTTCCATGGCGTCGCAGATATTGTCGGCGACAGCCTGGCGCTGGCGCGCGAAGCGATCACGGTTGAGGCCGATGTTATCGTCCTGGCGGGTGTGCATTTTATGGCGGAAACCGCCAAGCTGCTGAATCCGGAAAAGACGGTTCTGATCCCTGACATGCAGGCGGGCTGTTCACTGGCAGACTCGATCACGCCTGCGGATATTGCCCTGCTGCGCGAGGCCCATCCCGGTGTGCCGATCATCACCTATGTGAACACCTCGGCCGATGTGAAAGCGGCATCTGACATTTGTTGTACCTCGGGCAATGCGGTCAAGGTGGTGGAATCTCTGGGCGTTCCCAAAGTCTTGATGATCCCCGATGGATACCTGGCCCGCAACGTGGCCAAGGAAACTGAAGTTGAAATCATCGCCTGGAATGGCGCCTGCGAGGTGCATGAGCTGTTCACGCCGGATGATGTGCGCGGTATGCGCGAGGCCTATCCCGGTGTGACCATTCTGGCCCATCCTGAATGCCCGCCCGAAGTGGTGGCCGAGGCTGATTTTTCTGGCTCCACTGCGGTGATGTCTGATTTTGTGGGCGACAAGAAACCGGCGCGGGTGTGCCTGCTGACCGAATGTTCGATGAGCGACAACGTGGCGGTGAACCACCCCGAAGTAGAGTTCATTCGCCCCTGCAACCTGTGCCCACACATGAAGCGGATCACGCTGGGCAATATTCGTGAGGCGCTTGAAAAAGGCCATCATGAGGTGACGGTTGATGCTGCGATTGAAGCGGATGCGCGCCGGTCGGTTGAGCGGATGCTAGAGATCTGATGCCAGACTTGGCCAAGGCACAGGGGCGCATTGCCATCATTGGCGGTGGGCTTGCTGGCATGATGACGGCGCTAGAGCTTGCGCCGCGGCCCGTGGTGCTGATCACCCGTGCCGGGCTGGGGCAGCAAAGTTCTAGCCTGTGGGCGCAGGGTGGCATTGCGGCGGCGCTGGGGGCGGATGACAGTGCTGAATTGCATTTGGCTGATACCCTTGCCGCTGGTGCGGGCCTGTGTGATGCCGAGATTTCGGGTGGGATCCTTGCCGAGACTCCCGCGGCTATTGCGGCGCTGGAACGCTATGGCGTGACGTTTGATCGTGGGTCAGACGGCGCGTATGTCTTTGGTCGCGAGGCTGCACATTCGCGGCGGCGTATTTTGCATGTTGGTGGCGACGGGGCCGGGGCGGCGATCACCATGGCGCTGGCAAAAGCGGTCGAAGATAGTCCGTCGATCCTGCAATTGACCAATGTCGAAGCCCGCCGGTTGATAGTGCGGGATGGTGAAGTTTCTGGCGTGCTGCTGCAACAGGGCGACCGAGCCGAGGTTTTACCTTGTTCACAGGTGGTGATGGCCACGGGTGGTGTTGGCGGGCTGTTTAACGCGACTACCAACCCGATTGGTAACTATGGTCAGGGCGTGATGATGGCGGCGCGGGCCGGGGCGCAGTTGATGGATTTGGAGTTTGTCCAGTTCCACCCCACAGCGCTGGACATTCCCCGCACGCCTCTGGGGCTGGTCAGCGAAGCGGTGCGTGGTGAAGGCGCGATACTGGTTGATGAGCAGGGCGAACGGTTCATGGCCGATGTGCCGGGCCAAGAGCTGGCCCCACGTGATGTGGTCGCCCGTGCGATCCATGCCGTGATTGCCCGTGGCGGGCGTGTGTTTTTGGATGCGCGAGAGGCGATTGGCGACCGGTTCGCCAGCACCTTTGTCGGAATCCATCAGATCTGCCAAGAGGCCGGGATTGACCCTGCGCGGGATCTGATCGCGGTGCGGCCTGCTGCCCATTACCATATGGGGGGGATTGCCACGGATGCCCGCGCGCGCAGCAGCCTGTTGGGCCTGTGGGCTGTGGGTGAATGTGCGGCAACTGGGCTGCACGGGGCCAATCGGTTGGCCAGTAATTCCCTGCTCGAAGCGGCGGTAATGGCACAGCGCGCGGCGCAGGACCTGAAGGGGCAGGTGTCATCAGAGGCTCACCCATTCTCTGTATCCGAGCAGAACGTAGCGGCAGATCCCTCCTTGGTGCGCCCGATTGTGTCTCATCACCTTGGCGTAGTCCGCGATGAGGCTGGGTTGCGTCAGGCCATTGGTGAATTGTTGCCTTTGGCCCAAGGCTCGGGCGCCACCGCCGATCCGGCTGTTGTTGCGCTGAGTATGGGTGTTTTTGCCTATCTTCGTACTGAATCCCGAGGCGGTCATTGCCGTGCGGACTATCCAAATGAACTGCCCCATCCAGCCTCGCGCCGGATGGGGCTAAGCGATGTCTTTGCCCATGCAGAACAGCTTATCAATGAACCTATTTGTCGGAGTGCATAAGAGATGCTCAGCCCTTTACCCCGTGTGATGATTGAACCCGTGCTGCGCCGTACCCTAGAAGAGGACCTGGGGCTGGCCGGGGATATTACATCTGCTGCTGTGATCCCGGCGGGGCATCACTCGGTTGTCGAGGCGGTTGCGCGCAAACCCGGTGTGATTGCAGGATTGGATTGTGCTGAGCTGGCCTGTGAGCTTGTGGATCGAGCGATCAAGGTCACCCGGTTTGTCGACGATGGCGCCGCAGTTGAGCCGGGTACCCGGATTGCCCGGTTTGAGGGGCCATCAACCAGCATTCTAACAGCTGAACGAACAGCGCTGAACTTTTTGGGGCATCTGTCGGGGATAGCCTCGGTCACGGCAGAGCTGGTGCAGGCGATGGCTGGCACAGGTGCGGCGGTGGTTTGCACCCGCAAGACCACGCCGGGGCTGCGTGCGCTGGAAAAATATGCGGTGCGGGCTGGGGGCGGCATGAACCACCGCTACTCGCTGGCCGACGCGGTGCTGATCAAGGACAACCACATCGCTATTGGTGGCGGCATCGCGGCGACGCTGGGCCGGGCCAAGGCCGGGGTGGGGCACATGGTCAAGGTTGAGATCGAGGTCGACACGCTGGAGCAACTGGCCGAGGTGCTGGAGATTGGCGCGGATGCCATTCTGCTGGATAACATGCCCCCGGCGATGCTGCGTCAGGCGGTTGAGATGATTGATGGCCGTGCCATCACCGAGGCTTCGGGCGGGATTACTCCGGGAACCGCCGCCGAGATTGCCGCCACAGGTGTGGATCAGATTGCGCTGGGTTGGATCACCCACAGCGCGCCGACGATGGATATCGGGCTGGACTTCGTGTCGATGTCCGATGTGAAACCTGCGGGTTACTCGATAGTGATGGTCTGACGCAGATCGCAACTGGTCTTGTCAAAGATCAGGATCTGATTGTCACCGCTCACCACCGCGATCCAGCCCTTGCCAAAGGTCACGGCGGTGGGGGTGGTACCACCCTTCACACAACTAAAGTTTCGAAGATGCTACATCTGCTCATTGTCGCGCCGTCGGCACATCAGGGTTATCCGCTGGCTGAACTGGTCATTGCTTCGGAATTCCAAGTTTCAGGGTGACACAGATCTAGCTGAAATCGTCAGGGATGTAGGATTTCAGCAGCCTCTTGAAAGTACCTTCCTCTCTTAATGAATTTGTCGATTGTCTAAGCCGCTCTCTTGCCTCGGGCGAGACTTGTCCCTTAGCGCAATGCAGCCACAGTGAGGCCTGCAGGAAGGGTAAGATGCCGCCGATATCTTGGCGATCCATTTCTTCGGAGTGGAGATAGAAGAAAAGACTGATTTCGGAACCAGCAATTGCGTCGACGCGACCAGCCTTCAATAGGCGTACGCTTTGCTCGTAGCCCGTTGTCAGGAAGCGTTCGATTTTCGGGTCTGTAGAAATGGGGAATTTCCGGAAGCTCCCGCGCGGTATTGCGAGCCGCTGTCCGTGCAGGTCTTCGATTTTTGAGATGGGAAGCCCCGCTCGGGTGACAACCGTGGCATCGAATTTGTCCAACACCTCAGCTATTGGAATAAAGTTCTCTTCGCTCCATGGGGTAAGAGCAATTACTGCGCAGTCGGTGATGCCATGTTCCAGATTTTTCAGAGCCCGGGCAATCGGTAGGATTTCATCTGTGATTGAGACATTGGCCTGTTCGGCTATCATCTTGTTGATTTCGACGATCAGACCAAGGCGACCGCTGGAGTCATCGCGCAAGGCATAGGGAGCCAGATCCATGGTCGCAAAGTCGAGCTCCTGTGACTTTGCCGGATTACCAAGAAATGCGAGGCAAACTATGGCAAGAAATGCTGACAGCTGCTTGGTGTTGATCATCTGCATCTCAATCACTTGGAGCTTTGTTCGTACAGAAGCTTTTGGCCTCACTTGCACATGTTGTGTCCATTTGCGCGATGAATCAAGCAGTGTTCACGGTGAGGCCTAAAAGTGAAGAAAGACGCGCCCTGTTGGGTTGCTTTAGTCGATGTCAATTGTCTGGCGGAGTTCGCCGCTGGTGGCATCCATGATCAGGATGCGATTGTCATTGCTGACTACGGCAATCCAACCCGGTCCAAAGGTAACAGCTGTGGGGGTTGTGCCATCGGGCAGGGTGATGGTTTCGGGCAGGGCCACATCTTTATCAGACAAACGGATGACAAGCAGGCTGATAACCACTACAAGCCCGCCAATCATGACCACGGTAAGCGTGGTCACCAGCCGCCGCAGGAATTTTATCTGGGGTGGTTCTTGGACTTTAGGTTCGGAAGGACGTGTCATGGGCAGCCGCCAGATTGAGTTTGTCATTGCGGAAAATCCGCCTAAGCGGCTTGATAAGGCGCTTTCGCGGGATGTGCCAGTAGAAGCAACCCTATCGCGCACCCGATTGGCGCGGCTGATTGCCGACGGCGCGGTGAGCGTGGATGGCGCTGCGGTGACGGATCCCAAGGCCAAGGTGGCTGAAGGTGCGGTGATCGTGGTTAGTGTGGAAGAGGCTGAAGACAGCCATATCGGCCCCGAAGATATCACGCTGGATGTTGTCTATGAAGACGACGACCTGATTGTAATCAACAAGCCCGTAGGCACGGTAGTGCATCCTGCACCTGGGACGCCGTCGGGTACTTTGGTCAATGCGCTGTTGCATCACTGTGGGGACAACCTGTCGGGTGTTGGCGGGGTGAAACGCCCCGGCATTGTGCATAGGATCGACAAGGAAACCAGCGGACTGCTGGTGGTGGCCAAATCAGATGTCGCGCACCAAGGGTTGGCGGCGCAGTTCGAGAAACACACGGTGGAACGGTACTACCGCGCGATCTGTTACGGTGTGCCGGATGCCAATGATCCGCGTCTGCGCGGGATCAAGGGCACCAGCTTTGAACCTGGCAACATTTTGAAACTGACCACGCAACTGGCGCGGCACAAGCATGACCGTCAGAAACAGGCGGTGATGTTTCAAGGCGGCCGGCATGCGGTGACGCGGGCGCGGATTGTTGAGCCCTTTGGCAATCCCGGCGTGGTTGCGCTGGTCGAATGTTGGCTGGAAACCGGCCGTACCCATCAAATCCGCGTGCATATGGCCCATGCCGGTCACGGGTTGGTGGGGGATCCAACCTATGGCGGCAAGCGCAAGCTGGCGGCCAAGTCACTGGCTCCGGCAGCACATGACGCTCTGAGGGCCTTCCCTCGCCAAGCGCTGCATGCGGCGGTTTTAGGTTTTGTGCACCCGGTTTCAGGCGAAAACATTCGGTTCGAAGCACCGATGCCGGATGACATGGAGGCCTTGATGGAGACCCTGCGGCAGGTTGCTGCCTAGGCCTTTTCACTGTTTAGGACTACCTGAGCTGTGCTGGCCGGTAGATAAATCGGGCGTTCGGGGCCCTTACTTATATGGCCGATGTGCAAAAATCATAGAATTCGGCAACATTTTGAACATCCCTGTGAAGCAGATCACAGACGGCTCTTCGCGTGTTAGTATATCAAAACGCTAAGGCACCTCTTGAAAGAGAAAAAGTGCTGACCCATATGATGATATGTTAAGTCCTTATACATTAGGGAGGGGCACACTACATGGCGAACTTTAAGAACCTACCAGCACCAACACCTGAGGGCGGTCTGAACCGCTATATGCAGGAAATCCGCAAGTTTCCTTTGTTGGAACCGGAAGAAGAATACATGCTGGCCAAGGCCTGGGTGGAAAAGGAAGACTCAGGTGCTGCGCACCGTATGGTCACCTCGCACCTGCGTTTGGCTGCTAAGATTGCCATGGGTTATCGCGGTTATGGGTTGCCCCAGGCCGAAGTGATTTCAGAGGCCAACGTTGGCCTGATGCAGGCGGTAAAGCGCTTTGATCCTGAAAAGGGTTTCCGCCTTGCGACCTATGCAATGTGGTGGATCCGCGCCTCGATCCAGGAATACGTCCTGCGGTCCTGGTCGATGGTGAAGCTGGGCACAACCTCTGCGCAAAAGAAGCTGTTCTTTAACCTGCGCAAAGCCAAGGCCCGTATCGGTGCGCTGGAAGATGGCGACATGCACCCGGACAACGTCAAGCGGATCGCAACTGATCTGGGCGTGACCGAGGCCGAGGTGATCTCGATGAACCGGAGGATGTCGGGTGGCGATGCATCGCTGAACGCCACGGTTGGCTCCGAGGGCGAAGGCACCATGCAGTGGCAGGATTGGCTGGAAGACGAAGATGCCGATCAAGCCGGTGACTATGAGGCGCGTAACGAGTTGGAAGCGCGTCGTGAGTTGCTGGGGGAAGCCCTGGACGTGCTGAACGATCGTGAGAAGGACATTCTGACACAGCGTCGTTTGGCCGAGAAAGCTAAGACGCTGGAAGAGCTGAGCGGTCAGTACGAAGTCAGCCGCGAGCGGATCCGTCAGATTGAAGTACGCGCGTTTGAGAAGCTGCAGAAGAAGATGCGCGAACTGGCGCAAGCCAAGGGCATGTTGGCGCTGAGCTAATCAGCGACATAGAGCTCTGGATAAGAAAGAAGGCGGTGCTGATGCACCGCCTTTTTGCGTTTGATGGCTTGCACGATACCTGGAGAGGGCCTAGGGACCTGTGTCGCTATCGGTGCTGGCGGGGGGCTGGCTGATTAAGAGACACTGCACGGGCTTGCTGGGACTATCCTAGCGGACTTGGCTGGCTGAAATTGATCTGGGGAGCTGGCGTGTCTGGCTGTCTGGCATGCCCCGTAGGACTGGCTGGATTAGCTGGATGCTGGCGGCCTGGTGTTTCTGGCTTGCTGCCTGTCTTGAGAATTGGATATGGAAATCCTTCGGTGGCGTCAAGAATAATTGTTATAAATCAAATAATTGAATGTAATTATCAGGATTGTAAAGCGGAGCAAAAAGGTAGGTGTTTCCTGAGGGTATAGAAAAACCGCCCAGATATGCTGGACGGTTTTTTGGAAGTGCTTCACCTGTGTAAGGAATTAGTCGAGCCGCGCCCGCAGAACGCGTAGCATGTTTTCGCCCGCAACCTTTCGGATCTGCTGTTCGGTCAGTCCTGCGTCCATCATGGCCTGCGTCAAGGCAGCCAGTTCGGATGTGTCAAACGCGGTGGTCACTGAGCCGTCAAAGTCGGACCCCAGTGATACAGCGTCTTCGCCAATAACCTCGATTGCGGCCTTGATGGTTTTTGCGATACCAGCCGGGCTATCATCGCAGGTAACATCTGCCCAATACCCAATACCGATAACCCCACCTGTGGCAGCGATTTCTTTCATCAAGTCATCGGGGAAATTGCGTTTCACCTCACAATTGCTGTGGAGACCGGTGTGCGAAACGACCAGCGGGATATCTGTCATTGCGATGACATCGCGTGCAACCTGCGGGCTGGAGTGGGCCACATCCAAGATGAGACCACGATCAGCAACGGCCTGCACAACTTCGCGGCCAAAATCGGTGAGCCCTTTGTTGCCATTGCCGTGCAGTGAACCACCCAGCCTGTTATCAAAAAAGTGGTGCAGAGCAACCATCGTGAAGCCTGCATCCTGTAGGCCCTGGAGGTTGTTTAGATCTCCATCTAGGGCATGGGCTCCTTCTATTCCCAACAAGCCACCAACCACCGGTTCACCCGCCAGTTTCAGCGCCATTAAAGCATCCAGATCAGCTTCAGTGCGGATAATACGCAGGCTGCGGCCCGAGCGGTCTTTGACTTTGTGCAGCTTTTCGGCCTGATACAGCGCGCGCTGGTAGAGCGAGTTCCAGGTGCGTGGTGGCCACATCTGCGCAACGGCGAGCAGGGTGATGTTGTCCATCGCATCTGTTTCGTTGTGATCATAGTTCTGACCGGCTGGGGATTTGGTCACGGCGGTGAACATCTGCAGGGCCACATTGCCTTCGATCAGACGTGGGATATCCATCTGCCCCCGGTCACCGCGTTTGCTTAGATCACGGTTCCACAACAATGGATCAGCGTGCCAATCTCCGATCAGCAGGCTTTCGTGCAGGGCTGCGGCTTCGGGTGAGACCGGATAGGGCTCATGTTCGGCCACCACATTGCGGGATTCCTCGATATAAGCGGGCACAAAGACCAATACGGGCACTAAGGCGATAATTGCGAGCACAAGCAACCGTCCCAGCCATTTTCCGAATGTTCTCATTCCTAGTTACTCCCTGAAATTCATTTTGCGCAGCCTAGGGCAGGGGGCCGTAGGTGCAATGAAAACATTAGGTCAACAGCTCTTGCCGACGGTGGTGGCCGAAGTAAACTGGTGCTTCAATCAGGAGTGATATGGATGCAAAAACCTGTCAGATGGGGAATACTAGGGGCTGCCAAGTTTGCTCGACAGTATATGGGGCCCGCCATTCATGCTGCCGAAGGCGCGCATTTGGTGGCGCTGGCAACGTCTGATCCGGCCAAAGCAGAGCCATTTCAGGCGTTTTGCCCCGACCTGAAAATCTATGATGACTACGACGCTCTGCTGGCTGATCCTGACATAGACGCCGTATACGTGCCATTGCCCAATCATATGCATGTGGAGTGGAGCCTCAAGGCAATGGAGGCGGGCAAACATGTCTTGTGTGAAAAACCGATGACGCTGAAAGCTGAAGAGTTTGATCAGCTTATCGCCAGGCGCGATGAGACAGGTCTGTTGGCGGCCGAGGCCTATATGATCGTACACCATCCACAATGGCAGATGGTGCGTCGGCTGATTGACGACGGCGCGATTGGCAGGCTGGCACATGTAAGTGGTAAATTTTCATTCGACAACCGCGAGGACACCAACAACATCCGTAACAAGGCTGAAACCGGCGGCGGTGGTTTGCGGGACATTGGTGTCTATGTTTTCGGTGCCGCACGCTATGCAACGCGCCAGGAGCCCGAGGAAATCTCGGCGCAAATTCGCTGGGAGAATGGGGTTGATGCGCTGGCCGAGGTACAGGCGCAGTTCCCCGGATTTTCCTATTCCGCCTATGTCAGCATTCGTATGCATCCCTATCAGGAGATGTTGTTCCATGGCGAGAAGGGGGTGATCCGGCTGACGGCACCGTTTAACGCGCGTGTCTTTGGCGAGGCACGGGTTGAATTGCACCGCGCTGGACTGGAGGTTCAGGTCACACGGTTTCCGGCCGATGATCACTACAAGCTGCAGGTCGAAGCTTTTGGGCGTTCGGTTCGTGATGGGGTTGATTATCCTTGCCCGCTGGAATTTTCTCGCGGAACGCAGGATATGATTGACCGGGTGTTTGAGGTAGCGCGACCCTTGAACGGGTAGGTTCGCAACAATACTGGAGGCCGGGCTATGGCAGGTGGTTGGGCGCGTGATGGCGCTGTGAATGAGCAGATTGAGGCTTCGATCAGTGACGAGTTGGCGCGGATGAAGGCTCGGAAAAATCCTGTCGGGGAAAGCCTGACTTATTGTGCCGACTGCGAAGAACCCATTCCGGAAGCCCGCCGCAATGCTGTGCCCGGCGTCAAATTGTGCATCGAATGCATGCAGGAACGCGATGGTGCCCGGCAACAACGGGGCGGGATAAACCGCCGAGGTTCAAAGGATAGTCAGCTGAAATAGTTCAGTTTTCTGCCGCTACTTGCGCCAATTTCGCAGGGCGAAACCTTTTTTCAATTTTCCTTTGAAACTGCTTTGGTGCTGTCGCTTCTGTTTTGAAAGACTTGGACGCACTATCAGTTGCCCATGACCCGGGCCAATCCATAAGGGAGAGTTTGGCCAAGGAGCGGGTTTAACGCCACATCGGCAGATCAAGATCAGGTCCACCGCGCTTGAAGCGGCTGGGGTGGGCTGACCTGTACCTGGAGGAACTATGGTCGAGAGAACGCAAGAGATTGAGCAACAAGGTCTGCTTGAGAGCTATTTTGAACTGAAAAAACACGGCACATCCGTCAAAACCGAGGTGGTGGCGGGGATCACCACATTTTTAACGATGGCCTATATCGTCTTTGTGAATCCGGAGATCCTGTCGTCAACTGGCATGGATCGCGACGCAGTGTTTGTGGCCACCTGTTTGGCAGCGTCACTGGGCACGTTGATCATGGGTGTCTGGGCCCGTTGGCCGATTGGCATGGCGCCCGGCATGGGGCTCAATGCTTTCTTTGCCTTTACCGTTGTTGGAGCCATGGGCTTTACCTGGCAACAGGCATTGGGGGCGGTGTTCATCTCGGGGATGATTTTTCTGGTGTTGACCCTGACAGGTGTGCGGCGCTGGCTGATATCCGGAATTCCCGCCTCGATGCGCAATGCGATTGCAGCTGGGATCGGGATGT
Organism: Parasedimentitalea nitratireducens; assembly: GCF_057444295.1. NCBI lineage: Bacteria > Pseudomonadati > Pseudomonadota > Alphaproteobacteria > Rhodobacterales > Paracoccaceae > Parasedimentitalea > Parasedimentitalea nitratireducens. The sequence continues at coordinate 71,118 of NZ_JBYAXC010000009.1, forward strand.
TTCTGGCGATTATTGCGCTGAAATCATCCGGTATCGTCGTGGCGAGCCCGGCGACCTTTGTGACTCTGGGTGATGTGACGGCGACTGGGCCACTGCTGGCCATTGGCGGGTTCTTTCTGATCGCGGCGCTGGATGCGCTGAACGTGCGTGGATCGATCCTGATTGGTATTCTGGCGGTGACGGTGACATCGGTTTTGGTTGGGCATTCCGACTTTGGTGGTGTCATGTCCATGCCGCCGTCTTTTGCGCCGACCTTTATGCAGCTGGATGTCTGGGGCGCACTGGGTGCCGGTATTTTTCAGGTGGTTCTGGTGTTTGTTCTGGTCGAGGTTTTTGACGCCACTGGCACGCTGATTGGTGTCGCCAAACGTGCAGGCCTGATGCAAGAGGGGCCAACGCATAAGAATGAGAATCTGGGCCGGGCATTGATGGCAGATTCAACCGCGATTGCGGCGGGTTCCTTGCTGGGCACCTCGTCTACCACCGCCTATGTCGAAAGTGCGTCGGGTGTGCAGGCGGGTGGTCGCACCGGTTTGACGGCTGTTGTCATTGCAGGGTTGTTCCTGTTGGCGCTGTTCTTTGCCCCACTGGCGGGTTCGGTTCCTGCCGTGGCGACTGCACCGGCGCTGCTCTATGTGGCGGCCCTGATGTGTCGCGAGCTGGTCGAGGTGGACTGGGACGACGTGACCGAGGCAGCCCCTGCGGCGCTGACGGCGCTGATCATGCCCTTTACCTATTCGATCGCCAACGGTCTGGCCTTTGGTTTCATCAGCTATGCGGCACTGAAGCTGCTGACCGGCAAAGGCAAAGAAGTCCACATGGCAACCTGGATTGTGGCTGGGCTGTTTGTGATCCGGTTTGTGTTCCTGTCGCACTAGGCAGATGGCGTTTAACAAGTAAGGGGGCTGTCCGGTCGTAAGGCCGGGCAGGCCCTTTTGCATTGGAGGCAAACTTAGGTGTCCGTGCGGTTCTGGCGGGCTTTGCGCCAACGGCGGTAGAGCTTCACATCCAAGGCCGCGACCATGATCCCCAATGGGATCATCCAAAAGCCGAGGATGGGTAGGAATCCCAGAAAGCCACCGGTGATCAACAGAATGCCAAGCACCAGCCGCAACCCGCGCGGCACGCGCCGACGCACCCAAGACATAAAGGGTTGGAACCGGGTTTTGATGGCGTCAAAGCGTTTCATTTGACAGATGAGTCAACAGGGGCAGGCAACAGGTTAGTCAGAATGGCAGAAAGTCCTTATTCAAGCTTTCGAAGACCGGATGATCTGGCAGATGTATGCCGCTTCCCACTTCTTGCAATGCTCCTTCAAATCGCCTTGCCGGCCTAGGAACACCAAAGAACCCGCCTCGCGCAAAGGTTTTGCGCAGGTAGGTGGTAAAGGGCATTTGGATGCCTTCAGCATAGATAATCGGGTCGAGCGCGATGCTGGAGAATCTGAACATCGGGTTGTTTCCACCGCTCACATCCGCCTTGTGCTCAAAGCTGGGGGCAAATTCCGGGAAGTAGGCAATGCCACCCTGTTCCAGAATATGGGGTTCGGATTCTTCGTCCGTCAGATCATAGGCCAGATACTCAAAGTTGACGCAAAGCGGATCCCAATCGCCCAAGCGAGATAGAACAGCATCATCTGCGTGCGGGTGGGGGATACGGTCTTCAGTTTCTACTTGTTGCTCTCGCTGGACTTCTTGCTCCGTTTTCGCAGGCGTCGCAGCTTCGATGGATTTGAGCATGGCCTCCGCAGCTTGTTGGAGCTCAGGATTAGACAGGAATTCCAGGCCTGAAGTGGGGCTGGATTGCTGAGATCTGAGGTCTTGTGCGAGGGCTGCCAGGTCTGTTGCCTCTGTTGCCGGATATCGTTGCCGCAGATCTAGCGACCCGACGATCTGACCAAATCGTTCGAGTGCTAGCGGAAATGGGGAGAGGCTTTTATCAAACACGGTTAGATCACCAAATTCAGCTTCGAGCGCGGATTTGCAGGTTGCCACGTCTTGGGTTGCGTTGCGGCGGGGGGCATAGGGGGCACCGTCGCGTCCAGCTTCACATTCAAACCGGTAGCCTGTTTCCCGTAAACGTTGGATAAGTAGGTCGGCATTGCGAGCAACGCGTTCGAATGTTTGCTGTAGGACATCCTCGGCATCATTGCGATCAACGTTGTAATGGCGCTCCCAATCGATTCCGCTGCCCATTGTTTCGCCATAAGAAGCCCATTGGCTATCCATTTCCTGCCAGACTTCTTGGTGTTCGCCTGCCGCGTATCGTTTTGAAAAGGACGTCATTGTAAAGTTTCCGAGTTTTTAAATTGTCTGGATGAGTTATGCCAGTGGCATCCGCATGACGTGTTGCGGGCCTGCGATGCCGCTGGTGTACAATTCGCCGGTATCTACGAACCCAGCCTTTTTGTAGCAAGCATAGGCGGCCGGATTGGCCAAATTGACTGTTAGCACAATCGCCGGGGCAGTGGAGTAGTGGCGTGGCAGGTAGTTGCGCAGGGCGCGTGCAGTGGTGACGCCGTAGCCTTTGCCCTGTTGCAGGGTGTCGATCATGAAGGCGCGCAGACCAAGCTCACCGTCATGGGCAAAGCCATTCTTGGCACTAAACCCCCGGTCGATCTTGAAGAAGCCAACGGCGTAATCCCTAGCAAAAGCAGCGTGGAAGTCGACCTCTGGTTCTTGGGAATTGAAGGCTTGGAGTATGGTGCCGGAATAGAGCACCTGATCAGCCGTGACTTGGATGTGGCGGACCAAGTCGAATTCTTGCTGTGATACTGGACGTAGTTCGACGAAAGGCATTGATGCTCCGGGAAAATATGCGTCAGACGCGGGTGTTGCGCTCTTTGAACGGCATAACAAATGAACCGGGAGAGTAATTCAAGGTCTTCGTCTCAGAGACACGAGACAGTTATCTGACTCGTCTGGGCTGGCAATTATCCAGGTTGCCCCTCACAAAACAGCAGTCTGGTCTTCGAGCAGTTTGCCCCAGGTGAAAATCTTATAGGTCCGAAGTTCGGGGAAATAAAATGGATCCTTGGTAATCAGAGTTTCGACCTCGGCCTTGGTTTCTGTCTCGACTACCCAAAGTGCGCCACAGAAGTCACCACCGACCTCGGGTTTTAGTCCGCCACCGATCAGCAGTTCTGGGTGGGCTTTTGCATAGGCAACATGCGCGTCGCGCAGGTTTTGCCTTTCCCGAATATCGAGCATCTGCGGCATGTCATCAAAGAGTACCACCCAACGTGTCATGTTAGCTCCTTTTGGTATTAGCCAGCGTAGGAGCCAAATTTAGCGAGAGTAGGGCCAGCGGATCGCGCGCGTAGGTCCAGCCTGTGCACATGGTTAGGGCAGGGCTGCGATCCAATTGGTGACGAGAGAGAAGTACCGCGCCCGAATGATGCGGTCTTTGTCGGGGAGCGTCTCAATCAACTGCTTTTTGAAGTCGATGAGATTTTCCTGATTGGGGTATTCACGTTCCGAGATCGAGGCGAGTTGGGTGTCACCGTTGCCCTGCCAGGTGTTGTTCACCGGAAACCCAAGTGGGATCATTTGGTCATGCCAGGTTGCATCCAGATTGAGCGGGCCATTCGGGGTATGCACGCGCACGTAGTGGTGAAAGTCGGGAATGCGATTGTTGGCTGAGAGTTCTTTCAGCTCGGCGGGAAAGCTCTCGTGTGTTGGCGTGCTTTCGTTGAAGTAGGTGAACATCGTAATGATTTCAGCCTGATATCCGGCGGTACGCAAAAGGTCGCGCAGCAGGATGTGTTTGCCGAGCAGGACCCCTCATTCAGTTCGGCCACCATGCGTGGGTCGCGGGTGCCGGTGGAGCCATAGGGGATGTTGCGCACTCGGTGGTAGATAGCGGGGAGGCTGTGGAGGGCTTCGTTTTGGAGTAAGTCAGTGAGGAAAACTGTGTAGCTCAATGGAAGACCTTAGAAAATGTATTGCTAATGAAATGTAGTTTGCCTGCCCCAGCGACCGGAGACAATGCTGTTAGGTTTCTGCCGCGTGACTGTCATATTCTGGAATGCCGTTGAGTTCACGAAGCTCTGTATTCTGCATGTTGATGCCGCATCGTTTCATCCCGCTGTCGATGTCCGCCCAATGGGTCAGAACCCCACAATTTTGGCAGCGATGGAATGTTATCATCCGATCTCCCCACACGTAAGTGTCGGTTGTTCCAGAAATGCTGATTTGTTCCGGTGCATAGTAACCCCAAAGCGCGCCGTATCGTCGGCAAATGGAGCAGCCACATCGATTTAGTTTGTCGGGAAGGGACGGCAGTTTGATTGATACCTGTCCGCAATGGCACTGGGTTTTCATGGCCTGTCCTTGGATCTGCGTAAAGAATTTGGGCGAAAACTGTTGAACAAAGACGACGTGTCTGACCTTGGGGAGATGCAAAGCGCCTTCCCGGGGGGAAGGTCAGGCGCGGCCTGGCGTTGCCGGGCCAAACAAGCTTTCTTGCTTCAGTTCACATCTTGCCAGCTTTTGGTCTAAGACATCGGAGGTTCGGATGCTTTTCTGACACAAAATACGGCAGATCCGTCTTTGCGAACAAAGTCTACGTTGTCAGGCGAGCGAAAAGTGACTTTGCTTCTTTCGCCCTCCTTCAGCATTCTACTAAGTAGTGTTTTGGCTTCCTGACCATTGCGAATATCTACTCCACCTGAGGTAAACGAGAGAATTCTGGCTGAGATCGGATTGTCTTCAAAATAGCCATCAGAAATTTTGTAGTTCGCATGATACTTGGCCCGAGCCGTTGCAAATACAACTCCGTTTTTAGTGTAGGAAAGCTGCACTACTCCCTCAAAATGGCCGAACTTTGAAACGCTCATATCAGCAGTCATGCGCCCTTGCTCGTGTTCTTCGGAGCATGTCCAATTGCCGACCAGTGTTTCTGCATGTGCAGGTGAACTGGCCAGCATTCCTAAGGCTAGAAAAAGCGGTTTCATTCCTCCATCGCTTCCAGTTCGTCAATGAAGCCAGAGATCATCGATAGGCCTTTTTCCCAGAACTTGGGGTCCGAAGCGTCTAGGCCAAATGGGGCAAGCAGCTCTTTGTGGTGTTTGGAACCACCGGCTTTGAGCATCTCGAAATACTTATCCTCAAAGCCTTCGTCGCCCTCGGCGTAGACCGAGTAAAGCGCGTTCACCAGTCCGTCGCCAAAGGCATAGGCGTAGACGTAGAAGGGCGAGTGGACGAAGTGGGGGATATAGGCCCAGAAGGTCTCGTAGCCGTCGACGAAGTCAAAGCAATCGCCCAGGCTTTCGGCCTGAACCGACATCCACAGGGCGTTGATGGCGTCTGGGGTGAGTTCGCCTTCGGCGCGGGCGGCGTGGAGTTTGCATTCAAAGTCGTAGAACGCAATTTGGCGAACCACGGTGTTGATCATGTCTTCGACCTTACCCGCCAGCAGCACCTTGCGCTGTTCTTTGGTTTCGGCCTTGTCCAGCATCTTGCGGAAGGTGAGCATTTCACCAAACACGGATGCCGTCTCGGCCAGGGTCAGCGGGGTGGATGAGAGCATTTCACCCTGAGCGGCGGCCAGCACCTGGTGTACGCCGTGGCCCAGTTCGTGTGCCAATGTCATCACGTCGCGCGGTTTGCCCAGATAGTTCAGCATCACATAGGGGTGCACGTCGGTGACGGTGGGGTGAGCAAAGGCACCGGGGGCTTTGCCGGGTTTAACAGCTGCATCAATCCAGCCATCCGAGAAGAAGGGTTTGGCCAGCTCACCCATGCGCGGATCAAAGGCGTTATAGGCCTCCATCACGATGGATTCCGCTTCATCCCAATTGACGGTGCGGGTGTCTTCCATCGGTAGGGGCGCGTTGCGGTCCCAGACCTGCATGCGGTCCAGACCCAGCCATTTGCGTTTCAGGTCATAGTAACGGTGCGACAGCTTAGGGTAGGCGGCAACCACGGCGCTGCGCAGGGCTTCGACCACCTCGGGCTCGACATCGTTGGACAGGTGGCGGCCCATCTGCGGCGAGGGCATTTCGCGCCAGCGGTCGACGATTTCTTTTTCCTTGGCCTGGGTGTTGTGAACGCGGGCAAAGATCTTGATGTTGTCCTGAAACACATTGGCAAGCTCGCGGGTGGCGGCCTCGCGTTTGGCACGGTCCTGTTCGGTGAGCAGGTTCAGGGTGCCTTCGATGTTCAGCTCTTCACCGTCGACGGTAAAGGTCAGCCCGGCGATGGTTTCATCGAACAGTTTTTCCCAGGCATCACCCACAACGCTGAGATCATGCAGAAATTTCTCCAGCTCATCCGACAGCTGATAGGGTTTCATGGCGCGGATGCGGTCAAAGACCGGCTTGTAGCGGGCCAGATCGGCGTTGGCCTTAAAATGCGCGTTGAGTGTTTCGTCTTCGATGCGGTTCAGTTCCAGCGTGAAGAAGACCAGTGGGGTGGTGAAAACGGTGATCGCCTCTTGCATGTCAGACATGAACTTGGCGCGGTCAGAGTCAGTGGTCAGTTGATAGTAGCGCAGACCGGCGTAGGACATAATGCGGCCGGCCTTGTTGTTGATCTTTTCATTGCGCATCACGCAGTTCAACAGGCCCGCATCGTCCAGAATGGCCAGCTTGCCTTCATAAGCCTTAGCAAAGGAGGAACACTCGTCTTCCAGCCAGTCGAGGTCGCGCTTTAGCTCGGGTGCATCATCACTGGTGTAGAGATCCGAAAGATCCCATTCGGGCAGATTGCCAAATTCATCAGAGCCAGAGGAGGCATTGGCGTCGCGAACGGGGAAGGGGAGTTGGAACATGGTGCACCTCTATGTCTTGGGTTTACAAGAACATCTAAGGCGCGGGCAGGGGGATCACAAGCGCAACGAAGCGCTTGAAACGGTGATTTTATTGTAGAACGGCAAGGGTTTGCTTAGCGGTATTGGTCAAACAGGCGGCACATGCGGTCAAATACATGGGCGCGGATCGCGGGAACTTCCATCACCACCTCGTGCTGGGCGCTGGGCACCACTTCGAGTTCGCCGCCAGGCCAGCGGGCCATTCGGTCATGGATGGCGGGGCAATCCACAATCTGTTCGTCAGCACCCAAAAAGGTGATGCAGGGCAGCATGGGAGAATCCATTGCCGCGAGTTCGGCGCAGTCTTTTAGACCTTGGCCCAGCCAGTTGATTGTTGGGCCACCCAAGGCCAGATCGGGCTGCGCCTGTAGTTGATCGCGCATGAACTGGTACATGTCTGGATCAGTTGTGAGGCTGTTGCCTTGGAAGTCTTGTGCCATGACATAGGTTTGCAGCGATAGAGTTGGGACCAGTTTACCGCCCAGCCCGATAGCAGGGCCAAGCTTGCCCATCAGCTTTCCAAACGGTTTCAAGGCCGGTGCGATATAGATATCCCACATGGGGCCCGTAAAGGCGCAGGCTTTAACCGGTAGGCCGTTGATCAGCGCGCGCAATCCAATTGCGCCGCCCATAGAATGGCCAAGCAAGAAGTAGGGTTTGGGCAGCGCCAGACGGTCAGCAAGATCTAAGGCGGCTGTGACATCGTGCTGAAAGTTGGTGAACTGGTCGATATGGCCCAGTCGCGGATCATCCAGAATCCGGTCAGCCAGTCCCTGACCGCGCCAGTCGATGGTCAGCGTTGCATAGCCGCGATCCGCAAAGTCCTGAGCTGCGGGTCCATATTTTTCGATATATTCCGTGCGCCCGGGAAACAGGAGAACCGTTCCCTTGTCGGCGTTCTCGGGGTGCCAATGGCCCACGCGGATACGCAGGCCATCGCTGGTTTGCGCCCAATGCGCCTGTCCGCCAGCAGGTCCCTTGGCGATATCGGCAAAGAACGGGGCGGGCTGCAGGTCGTTTGGGCGCGCGTCCATCAGGCAAGCGCCGATGCAAGTTGCATGGCTGTGCCCATGTCGCCATCGATAGTCAGTTTTCCGGACATAAAGGCGCTGGTTGGGTTCAGCTCGCCGCTCAGGATCTCTTCGAATGTTTCGGCGTCGGCTGATAGGGTGACATCTGCGTCATCGTCACTGACCCGCGCACCCGAGGCATCCAGAACGATGGCGCCCAGATCGGCGATTTCAAATTTTGCCGAGGCTGAAAAATCTCCGCCGGAGAGTTTTTCGTTCAGTGCTTCTGCGGCTTTGGCAAGTATATCGCTCATTTGGTGTCCTTGTTGCTTTCTTGGATCGCACACAACTGTGTGACAGCTTATCCGTCAACACTGGAATTTGTCGTATGCGTTGTTACACTGGCCAGTATCATGATCATTTCTTCTGTGAACCTCAAAGCTATCGTGGCGGCAACATTGTTGTCAGCCAGTCTTTTTCTGCCATTTTGCGCAAATGCGCAGGATTCCGCAGATGAAACAGCGCTATTGGCTGAGTTGGCCGAGGCGGATTCGTCCACAGCGATCAATTTGGATCGCGAATTGCAGGCTTTGTGGAGCAAGAGCGGCTCGGCTGCGATGGATCTTCTGTTGAAACGCGGCGTGGATGCGATCGAGCGTGGAGATCTGGAGGCTGCGATTGAGCATCTGACGGCCTTGACCGATCACGCACCTGAGTTTTCCCATGGCTGGCTTCAGCGCGCGCACGCTTATTTCCTGAGTGATCGTTTTGGGCCAGCCGTCGCAGATCTTGAGCGGGCACTGTATCTGAACCCCAGTGACTATAACGCTATTTATGCGCTGGGCAGTGTATTCGAACATTTCCGGGATCCTGAACGCGCCTTTCAGGCTTACCTGCGCGCACAGGCTATACATCCTCACCACAAGGACGTATCCACTGCTTTGGAACGACTACGCTCCTCTGTTGTGGGCAAAGAACTGTAATTAAGGTTGATGCAATGACGAGCGCATCTCGGGTTGTGGCCGTATTAGGCCCGACCAATACTGGCAAAACCCACTACGCAATCGAACGAATGCTGGGCTACCGCACTGGGGTTATTGGCCTGCCGCTGCGGCTGTTGGCGCGCGAGGTCTACGATAAGATTGTCGCCATTCGCGGGCCTTCGGTGGTGGCTTTGGTCACCGGAGAAGAGCGCATTGTGCCGCCGCGCACCAAGTATTGGGTCTGCACCGTCGAGGCCATGCCCGAGGGTATGGGCTGCGATTTTCTGGCGATTGACGAGATCCAGCTTTGTGCCGATCCCGAACGCGGCCATGTGTTCACCGACCGGTTGTTGCGTGCGCGCGGCACCAATGAAACGCTGTTCCTAGGCGCCGATACCATGCGCGGGCCGATTTCGGCCCTGGTGCCCGAGGCACAGTTCATGCACCGTGAACGGATGTCGGAACTGGCCTATGGTGGATCCAAGAAAATCAGCCGAATGCCAGCGCGCAGCGCCATTGTTGGGTTCTCGGTTGATAACGTCTATGCCATCGCCGAGCTGATCCGTCGCCAAAAAGGCGGCGCTGCGGTGGTGATGGGGGCCTTGTCGCCCCGGACCCGCAACGCGCAGGTTGAGATGTATCAGAATGGCGAGGTCGACTATTTGGTGGCCACCGATGCCATTGGTATGGGGCTGAATCTGGACATCAACCACGTGGCGTTTTCAGCGCTGAACAAGTTTGACGGACAGCGCATGCGTCCCTTGGCCCCGAACGAGCTGGGGCAGATCGCTGGGCGCGCTGGGCGTGGCATGAGCCATGGTAGTTTTGGGGTCACCGGTGATGCGCCTCCGCTGGATGATTACGTGGCCTCGGCCATTATGAATCACCAGTTTACCCCGCTTAAAAAACTGAACTGGCGTTCATCCGACTTGCAATTTGGTTCACCCGAAGCGCTGATCCGCTCGCTGGAAGTGGCGCCGGTCGGCGAAAACCTGCTCAAAGCACGCGAGGCCGATGACCTGCGGACGCTGAAGGCGCTGTCGCAAGATTCGCTGATTTCAGCCCGCGCCAGTACCGGGCAGGGGGTGAAGCTGCTGTGGGATATTTGTCGGATCCCGGATTTTCGGGGTGTGTCACATGCCGAACATACTAACTTGCTAGGGCTTGTTTTTGACCACTTGGTCGAACGGGGCGTGGTGCCAGACGACTGGTTGGCACGTCAGATCAAGCTGATTGACCGCACCGACGGCAATATTGATACTCTGTCCAAGCGGTTGGCCTTTATCCGTACGTGGACCTATGTCGCACAAAGGAAAGGCTGGGTTCGTGACGAAAGCCATTGGCGAAGTGAAACACGCGCTGTAGAAGACAGGTTGTCGGATGCGTTGCACGAGCGTTTGACTCAGAGATTTGTGGACCGGCGCACATCCGTGCTCTTGCGCCGGCTCAAACAGAAGGAGGCCCTCTTGGCCGAAGTGAATGATAAGGGTGAAGTGACCGTCGAAGGTGAATTCGTTGGTCGACTGGAAGGATTCCGGTTCTCACCGGATAAAGGCGCTCAGGGAGCCGAGGCAAAGACCCTCAAGGCTGCCTCGATGCAGGCCCTGGCACCGCAGTTCCATCTGCGTGCCGACCGGTTTTACAACGCACCCGATACCGAGATTGATTTCACCGAACAGGGTGGATTGATGTGGGGCGAACATGCAGTTGGCAAATTGACGGCCAGTGCTGATCCCCTGACTCCGGGCATTACCGTTTTTGTTGATGATGCTGCCGGTGCAGACGTTGCCCAAAAGGTTGAACGCCGCCTGCAGCACTTTATCAGTCGCAAGATTGCGGCGTTGTTTGAGCCGCTGATCGCCTTGCAAAAGGACGAAGAGCTGACCGGACTGGCGCGGGGCTTTGCCTTCCGCATGGTCGAAGCACTGGGTATCCTGCCACGCGCCGATGTGGCGCAAGAAGTCAAAGACCTGGATCAGGATTCGCGCGGCGCTCTGCGCAAGCACGGTATTCGTTTTGGTCAGTTCACCATTTTCATGCCGCTGCTGCTGAAGCCTGCACCTACGCGTCTGCGTCTGGTGTTGTGGTCGTTGGCGCAGGATCTGCAGGAATTCCCCGAAGCACCGCCTCCGGGATTGGTCACGGTGCCAACCGACGCCGCTGCGCCCAAGGGCTATGACACCATGTGTGGCTATCGCGCCGCGGGTGAGCGTTCGATTCGCATCGACATGCTGGAGCGTCTGGCAGACATGCTGCGTGGTGAAGACAGCCGCGGTGGGTTCGAAGCCAAGCCTGATATGTTGTCGATCACGGGCATGACGCTGGAACAATTCGCTGATCTGATGAGCGGTTTGGGCTATAAAGCTGAAAAAGGCGAGCGCGCTAAGGTCAAGCCAGCGGCAGACCCTAAGCCTGAGGCCGAGAAGGCGAGCGGGTCTGAGACTGCCGAGGGCGAAACGGCTACGGAGCCTGCACAGGCTGAAGAAACGGCCACAGCCGCCGAGGCTACCGAAAGCACCGAGGCGGCAGCCGAGGCCACTGAAGTAGAAGCACCTGCCAAGGACGAAGCTGTTGAAGCTGAGCCAGAGATGGAGCAGTTCTATACCTTTACTTGGGGTCGCACCCGTCAGGGCGGCGGCCAGCGCGGTCAACGACGCGAGCAAAATGCTGGTGGTGCAGGCCGTGGTAAACCTCAAGGCAAAGGCCGTGGTGGCAAGCCGCAGGGCAAAGGTGCCCCGGGCAAGAAGGGTGGTCGTCCTCAGCAAGGGGCCAAAACCTTCTCGTCTCGTCCACCTAAGCCCGAAAAGAAGATCGATCCCGACAACCCCTTTGCCGCAGCGCTGATGGGGTTGAAGCAGGGTAAGTGATCTGATGTCGCAAACGGCAGACAAGATCCGCATTGATAAATGGCTGTGGCAGGCGCGGTTCTTCAAGACCCGCAGCCTGGCCAGCAAACAGATCAGTGCGGGTCATGTCCGTTTGAATGGCAACAAGATTTCCAAACCGGCGCAGATGGTTGCGCCGGACGATGTGTTGACCTTTGCCCAGGGGCGCCAGACCCGAGTGGTGCGCATTATGACCATCGGCACACGGCGCGGACCGGCCCCTGAGGCGCAAGCCCTGTACTTTGATATGACCGAAAAGCAGGAAGATGTTCCGCGCAGCCCCCGGTTTGAGGGAAAAGGCCGCCCAAACAAGAAAGAACGCCGACAGCTTGACCTTAAGCGGCAATCAGACGTGTTTTGACATCTTGAAGTCATGCGGGCGGTGATTTAGCTAGGCCACGTGAGACAACCTGGACCTGGCCAATGACCTACATCGTTACGGACAACTGCATCGCCTGCAAATACACCGACTGTGTCGAAGTTTGCCCGGTGGATTGTTTTTATGAAGGCGAAAACACTCTGGTCATCCATCCCGATGAATGTATCGATTGCGGCGTTTGTGAGCCTGAATGTCCCGCTGATGCAATTCGCCCTGATACCGAGCCTGACATGGACAAGTGGGTTGAGTTCAATCGCAAGTATGCCGAGTTGTGGCCGGTGATCATTTCCAAGAAAGATCCGCTGCCGGGGGCCGAAGACAAAGACGGCGAGACCGGAAAGCTGGAGAAGTATTTCTCGGAAGCACCAGGTGAGGGCGGCTAAAGCAGGGTCTGCGACCTGTTATCGCTGCAGCAGCACCTTAGCAGTCAAAAGTTACATGCGGACTGAAGGCGCAAGTTTTCGCTATCCTTTTCTGACGCTTGGCTTTTGGTTAGGCGTTTTTTGTGTTATACTGATGGGACAAACATACTCACCGACCGGCCTCTATCCTGATCGTGTGCTGTTATTATGCACGCATTTGGGTGGTTTAGCCACGCCATGCCTTTGATCAGCGGGTCACTTTTGTGTCTCGAATCGCTTGCGTGCTTGGTTATGCTCCGGTTCTTGGCCAACTAGGCCGGTATACAGCAAGGAAAGATCTGAATGAGTAAATCGAAAAAGCTCGACTTCCGCCCGAACGAGTTTGTGGTCTATCCGGCCCATGGCGTTGGCCAAATCATCTCGGTCGAAGAGCAGGAAGTTGCCGGCTTTGCGCTGGAGCTGTTCGTGATCACCTTTGAAAAGGACAAGATGACCCTGCGGGTGCCAACAAATAAGGCAGTCGAAGTGGGCATGCGCTCGCTGAGCTCGCCGGATGTGATCGCCCATGCGATGAAGACTTTGAAGGGCAAAGCCAAGGTCAAGCGCGCCATGTGGTCGCGTCGCGCGCAGGAATATGAACAGAAAATTAACTCGGGCGATCTTATCGCTATTGCCGAGGTGGTTCGCGATCTTCACCGCACCGATGACCAGCGCGAGCAGAGCTATTCTGAGCGTCAGCTGTATGAAGCGGCTCTGGAGCGTTTGACCCGTGAAGTTGCTGCGGTTGCCGGCGGCGACGAGCTTCTGGCGGCCAAGCAGGTTGGTGATGTGTTGTCATCGCGCACAGCTGCTGCTGCGTAAGCAACACTTACAAACAGATTAGAAGGCCGTGCCTGTTTGGTGCGGCCTTTTTCGTTACGGGGCTGATGAAATTGATGCAGGGGAGGGGGCGCTGCCCCCTCTTGGCTGTTTGGCCAATTCACGCCTGGTTTTTTTTGGCCAGATGAAGCCCGAGGCGGTCAGACTATCAGCAGTGCCAAGAGGCCGACCGTTTCACATAGCTGTTGGGTTGCCCCCAGGACATCGCCTGTTTGGCCGCCAATTTTAGCACGTGCAACGAGCGCGAGGCCAAGGCTGACCATGGCTAGTGCTGCGACCAAGGCAAAAGTGGCGGTCCCAATAATGAGGAGCGAAGCTGTGAGTGCCAGGCATATCCCTAGGGCGCAGGATGCATAGGGGGGGCGGCCGACGGATTGCGAGAGGCCGTATGAGCGCGCATGTGGCAGGGATACCATCAGAGCTGGCATTGCGGCCCGGCTGAAGAGTGCCAGTACGATTACCGGTCCTATTCCAGCTTGAGTGAGCAAGATCGACAGGGCGAGCCAGCGCAGGCCGATGGTCAGGAACAGGGCCAATACGCCATAACTGCCGATCTGGCTGTCTTTCATGATTTCCAACCGTCGTTCCGGGGCAAATCCACCCCAAAAACCGTCAGCTGTATCCGCCAATCCGTCTTCGTGCATGGCGCCGGTCAACAGGATCTGCATACCTAGCAGTAGCCCGGCAGCGATACTGGCGGGCAGGCCAAGCCAAAGGGCGAGCATGGCGATGGCACAGGCAGGTAGTGACACCGCAAGCCCAGCCAAGGGGAAGGCCCAAGAAGCCCGCGCCTGATGTTGAAACCAAGGTTTGGGCAATGCGGGCAGTGGCAGGCGGGTCAGTAGGACCAGAGACAGAGCGATATCACGCAGTATGTCGTTTTTTCGCATTGGCGGGCCTCTTGCGGGACTTGCGGATGAATGTACAGCGGTTAAACAGTCTGCACCGCTTTACCCGCGTCCCCCCCCTTGATGCAACGAGGCTTTTTATGCTGCCAGCGCTGACCGACCTAGATCACTTTCGTACCCTGCTGTCGCAGGCGCCCGCCACCGACCTTGTGGCGCAGTCCGCAGCGGCCGAGCGCAATGGGCAGCTGACCAAGCCACCGGGTGCCCTGGCTCGGCTAGAGGAACTGGCGATCTGGTATGGGGGATGGCGCGGTACAGACCGTCCGGACATCCAGAAACCTCAGGTGGTTATTTTCGCGGGCAATCACGGAGTCACAGCCCAGGGCGTATCGGCGTTCCCGGCTGAGGTTACGGCGCAGATGGTGATCAACTTTGAACACGGCGGCGCAGCGATCAATCAGCTCGCCAAACTGGCTGGCGCCAATATGGACGTGTTGGCGTTGGATCTGGAGCGTCCTACCAAGGATTTCACCCAAAGCCCAGCAATGGATGAGGCAGAGCTGCTGGCGGCGTTGCAGGCGGGCTGGACGTCTGTTGATCCTGAGGCCGACCTAATGGTGGTTGGTGAGATGGGTATTGGCAATACTACCCCGGCGGCGGCGCTGGCCTGTGTGTTGTTTGGCGGCGAGGCTGCTGACTGGACCGGGCGGGGCACAGGTGTGGATGACGCAGGTCTGGCCAATAAAACACGTGTTGTAGCCGAGGGTGTTGCGTTGCATCAAGCTGGCATCAAGGATGGTGTCGACGCCTTGGGCCGTTTGGGCGGGCGCGAGATTGCCGCCATGGCAGGGGCGATTGCAGCTGCGCGTCAGTTGCGGATTCCGGTCATTCTGGATGGGTTCATTTGCTGTGCGGCGGCTGCCTGTTTGGCGCAAAGTGCGGACGGTGCGCTTGATCACTGTGTGGCAGGTCATCAGAGCGCCGAAGGCGCGCACCAGGCGTTGTTGAGCAAGCTTGGTAAAGAGCCACTGCTGGCGCTTGGATTGCGACTGGGCGAAGGGTCGGGCGCCGCTCTGGCCATACAGATCCTGAAAGGGGCTATTGCTTGTCACAGTGGAATGGCGACCTTTGCCGAGGCCGGGGTTAGCGACGGCTGATCGCTGGCGACGACATGGTAAGTAAATGAGAGCAGGCGGTTTTTACGCCTGCTTTTTCTCTTTCTGCTCAGCCAGTTCCAGCAGTGCGGTTTCGAGATCTTTCTCTAGCTCACGCGCGCGGTCAATATAGGCCTCGTTCTGACTGGAGGGCACACCGGGTTTCCAATAGTCGGCTAGATCGCGCACTGTCATCCGGTCGTGTGCATAGAACGTTTGTTCAGCTTGGGCGGCCTCATATTCGCTGAGACCGATGTTTTCCAGCACATAGCGACCGGCGCGAAGCGAGCTGTCAAAGACCTCGCGCACGATATCATTGGCGCCCGCTTGATAAAGTTCGAAAACATGAGTGCGATCACGGGCACGCGCAACGATATGCAAGTCGGGCCTGACCTTGCGTACCTGTACGATCATCTGGACTGTTTTCTTGGGGTCATCCAAAGCCACAACCAGTACGCGGGCTTTGGCCAGACCCGCAGCCTTGAGCAACTCGGGGCGGGTTGGATCGCCAAGAAAGCCTTTGACGCCAAAACGGCGCATGAGCTGGATGGCTTTCATGTCGTAGTCCAGCACCACGGTTTTGATCCCGCTGGCGCGGATCAGCCGGTTGACGATTTGACCAAAGCGACCAATGCCAGCAATGATGACTGGTCCTTCTTCATCAATCTCGTCGGGTTCAAATTCGGTTTTGGGATCGCCAAGCCGTTTGGATAGCAGGTCGTAGATGATGAATAGCAAAGGCGTGATCAGCATCGACAGGGCGACAATCAGCAACAGCTTTTCGGTCAATGCGGCGGGAATAACATTCAGCTGGCGCGAGAACGAGAGCAGGACAAAGCCGAACTCACCTGCCTGAGCCAGACCCAAGGTGAACAGCCAGCGATTGCGTCGCTTCAGCCCAAAGGCACGTCCGACAAAATACAGGATGGTGCCTTTGGCTACGATCACCAGCAGTGCCAGGCCAATCAAATCGCCAGGCTCGGACAGGAACAGCCGGTAATTGATACCTGCGCCAACAGTGATGAAGAATAGCCCCAGCAGCAGGCCCTTGAAGGGGGTAAGATCGCTTTCGAGTTCGTGGCGGAATTCGGAGTTGGCCAGAACCACGCCCGCCAAAAAGGCGCCAAGTGCAGGTGACAGGCCAACGAGTGTCATCAAAAAGGAAATCCCAACGACGATCAGCAACGCCAATGCGGTGTACATCTCGCGCAGGTTGGCGGCGTGGATATAGCGGAACACGGGGCGGGTCAGGTAGATGCCCGCCAGAATAATCAGGCCAATGGCACCTATTGTGACCAGCGTGACCGCCCAGCCTGGCAGGCCTTCGACCAAGGACAAACCACCGTGGTCGTCTACAACAGTAACGGCGGCCCGTTCAATCGAGCCATCCTGGGCTATTTGAAGCGAGGCCTGGGCTGCCAGCAGGGGCAGGAAGGCGAGGATCGGGATAACCGCGATGTCCTGGGTCAGCAAAACCGAGAAGCTGGCGCGCCCGCCGCCGGTTTGCATCAGTCCTTTCTCAGAAAGGGTTTGAAGTACGATAGCGGTTGAAGACAGCGACAACGCCAGGCCGATAGCCAATGCAACTTGCCAATCCTGGCCTGCCACCATGGCGGCGGCCATAAGGGCGAGTGTGCTGAGTAGGACCTGCAATCCACCCAGACCAACCAGTTTGTGGCGCATGGCCCATAAGGCTTGAGGCTCGAGTTCGAGACCAA
The DNA here is from genome assembly GCF_057444295.1 of Parasedimentitalea nitratireducens. Classification (NCBI taxonomy): domain Bacteria; kingdom Pseudomonadati; phylum Pseudomonadota; class Alphaproteobacteria; order Rhodobacterales; family Paracoccaceae; genus Parasedimentitalea; species Parasedimentitalea nitratireducens. The sequence goes on from NZ_JBYAXC010000009.1 coordinate 88,146, forward strand.
TCAGGAACAGCATCATAACCACGCCAAATTCTGCGAAATGTTGCAGATCCTGGGCTTCAGAGCCTACAAGACCAAGCACCGGGCCTATTATGATCCCGGCAGCAAGGTATCCCAGCACTGAACCAAGGCCTAGCCTGGCGGCAAAAGGCACAGCGATAACTGCGGCGGCAAGGTAAATTGAGGCTTGGTATAAAAAGGATTCCATGCCTTTGGTATCGCAAGGTGGTACGATATTGGCAATGGGCTTGCCGCTCTGAACCAATTTGCCCAGAGCAGCAGAGGGATTAGTGTTCGACGGTACGAATTTCAGAACTGAGATGGCCAATTCGCCCAAGCTGCGCCGAAATACGCTCTTGGAATACGCCCAACTGGTCGATGATCGCAGTCAAGGCTTCCCCTTCAGTTGAAAGACGCGCGCTCTCAATTTTGCACAAAACACGTGTCGAGCTTAGGCCAAGGAAGTGACGGTGCATGACATCGCAGGCAGTGAGAATGCGGTCGGCTTCAGCGCAGACCTCTTTTAGGCCAGAGGCTGCCTGGATATTTTGCCTGAGAATCAGCCTGTTCAGAACGGCTTGTTCATGATCCATGTCGACACCTTCAACATGGTTGGTGTCTGACTTAATGTGCTGGTCACATTCGTTCAGAATACGGGCAACGCCTTGGACAAACATGCTGTGGCTGATGGTGCCCTTGATCGCCGAGAAGTTGCTGTTTTCGCCCAAAACATTCTTCTCGAACCATTCCGACATTTCACGCGACATGGTGCCGTAGTTTTGTGACAGGACTGTTACTGGGCCACCGGCCGGTTCAATCCTAGAAGCAATGACGCGCAGATTGTGTGGAATGGTACGCATGGCTTCGAATTCCTGAACCAGTGCGTCGGTTTCCTTGAGCAGATCGGCAGCATTGGACTGCATTGTGAGATAGTCGCTGATTTTTTCATCAACAACATTGTTCAACCCCTTATCCCGGGCCACGAGCTCTTCGCTTAGCGCATGGGAGGCGAAAGCGGGGTAGTCGTCAAATCCCAATTCCTTAAGACGGACCAGCAGTTGGGCTGCGCTATCTTCGGCGGATAGGTTCTGTTCTTGTTCAGCTTTGCGCAGAGCAGCATATTCGGCTTCGATTGTCGCTAACACCGAGCTCGTAGGTTTGATCCAGGCGGATAGAAAACCACCGTCGCAGGGCATTGCAACGGCATAAACCCAGTAATAGAGCCCGTCTTTTGAGCGATTTTTGACATAGGCACCAATGCTTTTGCCGCGCTTCAAGGTGTCCCAGAAGAGGTGAAAAACCCCTTTGGGCATATCGGGATGCCGAATTATCTTGTGTGGCGCCCCCTGCATTTCTGCCCATTCATAATTTGCTACGCGTGCAAACACGTGGTTGCCAGCGTGTATTACGCCACTGTCATCGGTGCGGGAAAAAAACACCTCTTCCAGGTTGAACTGTGCTTCACCACGGAGGGTGGCGGGTTCAATGCGGCGATCGATATGGGACAATTTTGTATTCCGGTCTTGTAGTTTGGTATATCTGAAACTTACCTAATTATTCTTCCCATAAGCTTAACTGCTAAATTAAATTACAGTAAGGCTTCATGTTGTTATGTTGATCTGGCTGAGGCAGTAAGGTCGTTTTCGTTTTGAGACGGGCAAAAGATAAAACCTACCTCGGCAGATCTGACGAGGTAGGTTTGAAAAGTTTTGCTCAGAGGCTTTGGTGAGCCCAAGAACACTGACCTAGACGCTGGGGTTTATTCATTGTCCTGCGCGCGGATTGAAGTGCTCAGATGTTCGATGCGTCCAAGTTGTTTTGAAATCCGCCCCTGAAACACACCAAGTTGGTCGATGATGGTCGTGAGTGTTTCGCCATCACGCGATAGGCGGGCGCTTTCAATCTTACACAGAACGCGCGTGGAGCTCAGGCCAAGGAAATGGCGATGCATGACTGTACAGGCATTTAGAATGCGATCCGCTTCGATGTTGACATCTCGTAGTCCGGCTTCGGCTTTTTTGGTTTGCCGCGTAGTCAAATCTGCAAGAAGCTGATGTTCTTTTGCTGTATCAACGCTGTTGCAGTCTTGTTCTTTAGACTCTTTGGCAAGCTGAGTGTCACATTCGTTGAGAATACGAGCCAGGCACTCGACAAACATGCTGAGATTGACAGTGCTTTTGATTGCGGAAAAGTTACTGTTTTCGCCCAATACATGCTTTTCAAACCATTCGGACATGTCACGCGACATGGTGCCATAGTTTTGGGAAAGCACGGTTACAGGCCCACCAGCTGGTTCAATCCGCGATGCAATAACGCGCAGGTTATGCGGGATCGTGCGCATGGCTTCGAATTCTTGCACCAGAGATTCGGTTTCTTTGGTCAGCTCATCCGAGTTGGCGAGCATGGTGCGGAACTTGTTGATTTTTGGATCGGGGCTTAGGCCCAGCCCAGCATCACGGGCGATGAGCTCTTCACTTAGCGCATGAGACGAGAACTTTTCATATTCGTCGAACCCCAGGTCAGCCAATCGTGCCAGCAATTGTTTAGCACTATCCTCGGGGCTAAGGTCATCCTCGGTTTCTGCAGTCCGCAGAGCAGCATATTCGGCTTGGATTGTTGCCAGCAGCGAGCTGGTAGGCTTGATACGTGCTGAAAGATAACCACCTTCGCAAGGGGTTACGACCGCAAACACCCAATAGTACAATCCGTCTTTGGCCTGGTTTTTGACGTAGGCACCAATACTCTTTCCTTGCTTCAATGTATCCCACAGCAGCCAGAAGACGCCCTTGGGCATATCCGGGTGGCGAATGAGTTTATGAGGCGCACCCTGCATTTCGTCCCAGTCGTAATGTGCGACTCGACTAAAGACGGCATTGCCAGCCTCGATGACACCTCGGTCATCGGTTCGTGAAAAGAAAACTTCTTCTAGCGAAAAAGGAGCTTCGCCACGGGAAGGGCGGATTTTGACGTTGCGGTCGATAAAGGACACTGTGCGATTCCAGTAATTGTTAAGCTGATCTCTCTCCTTTTCCTAACAACAGAATCTTGTGGGAGGATTAATGCGGCCTTCGTTCGAGCAAACAATATGCAGAAAAGGCGCAGAGGGTCCTATCCTTCGGTCGACTGGATTTCCGCGCCAAGCACAGCAATTCGATCCAACTGCGCTGAAATTCGCGCCTGGAAGACCCCAAGTTGATCAATGATCGCTGTCAACGCTTCGCCTTCGTTGGTCAGGCGAGCGCTTTCGATCTTACAAAGGACGCGGGTAGAACTGAGCCCAAGAAAGTGTCGGTGCATCACACTACATGCTTTTAGAATACGCTCGGCTTCTATGCTTACATTCTTCAGCCCTTGCTGGGCCTGGTTACGTTGTTCCTGAACCAAATTGCTTAGAAGTTCACGTTCGCTGTCAAGGGTGTTGCCGCCAACTGATTTGTGTTCCTTTTCCAGCAACGCGTTGCATTCATCCAGAATGCGAAGCATGCATTCGATGAACATGCCGTGATTGACGATGCCCTTAATAGCAGAAAAGTTGCTATTTTCCCCGAGCACATGGGTTGCGAACCAATCTGACATGTCACGCGACATAGTTCCGTAGTTTTGTGACAATACGGTTACTGGCCCACCGGCTGGTTCAATTCGAGAAGCAATGACTCGCAGGTTGTGCGGAATTGTTCGCATTGCTTCAAATTCTTGCACCAAGGCCTCGGTCTCTTTGGCCAGTTCTTTGGCGTTTGCAAGCTTAGAACGGTAACTTTGAATGTTTAAATTGGTTGTCTTACCCAATCCCGCATCTCTTGCGGCCAATTCTTCAGCAAGCGCATGGGCGGCAAAACTGTGATAGTTGTCAAAGCCCATTGCGTTCAGTTTTTCCAGCAGCCTTTTTGCACTGTCTTCAGGGCTGAAGCCCTCTGTTTCCTCGGCTGCGTGTAGTTCTGCATAGATATCTTTGATGTCTTCGAACATCGGGCTGCTTGGCTTTATGCGAGCCGAGAGATAGCCATCTCCACAGGGAACTACGATTGCATACACCCAGTAGTACAGGCCGTCTTTTGCCTTGTTCTTTACATAGGCACCCATGCTGCGACCACGTTTGATCGTGTCCCAGAATAACCAAAACACCCCCCGTGGCATATCCGGGTGCCGGATCACATTGTGCGGCGTGCCATTCAAGTCTCCAGAATCGTAATTAGCAACACGGTGAAAAATGTCATTGCCGAATTGGATCAGTCCACGATCATCCGTGCGGGAATAAAAGGCTTCGTTCAGATGAAAGGGGGCAGCGCCAGATGCAGGGCGGATTTTAGCAGGAGATTCGTGATAGGACATATCGGTACCAGTGTAATTGAAAATGTATTAGGCAAGTTATTAGCCTTCGAACATTTCCGTAAAATTAACGCAAACAAGATGCATCAAGCCGTTAAGTGGGCAGGGGGCCATCGTGTTTGAATTGGTCCATAACAATCTGGCTTTGCACCCGAGCTACCACGGGATGAGGCAGAATGACTTGATGCAGTAGTGTGTTCAGTTCTGTCAGGTCTGCGCAGTAAACCCTTAGAAGATAATCGGCCTCTCCGGTCATGGTCCAGGCTGACGTGATTTCGGGACGTGTGCTGATCAAACTGGCAAAACTGGCGGCCTGCTCGGGGCCGTGACTGCCAAGGTGCACCTGAACAAAGCCCTGAACATGAAGACCCAGCTTTGCGGCATTCAGTTTTGCCACATAGGCTTGGATATAGCCTTCGCTTTCTAACCTCTGCCTGCGCCGTCCTGCCTGGCTGGGGGACAGGTTCAAAAGCTCACTCAGCTGTTGGGCTGTCAGATGTGCATTTTTTTGAAGCGCCGCGAGAAGCTTTGTATCTATGCTGTCGAGCATGTGCGTGCCTTTTACATGTTTCGTGTCTATTTTGCGCAAAGAACGCGTAAATGGCAAGTTTTCCACCCAAATATGCGCAAAATAAGCATGTGTTTTACACTAAAATTGACGACAACAAAAACGCGCAATCAGGAGATCAATCATGGGTCCATTTCCGCACACCGCTCCGAAATCGGTTATTTCAGAAGAAAACCCTGCTGGTACAGACGGCTTTGAGTTTGTTGAGTTCGCAAGCCCAAACCCCGAAGAACTGCGTGAGCTGTTTGCGCGTATGGGATACGAGCTGACTGGTCGTCATAAGTCCAAGAATGTTGAGCTTTGGCAGCAGGGCGATGTGACATATATCCTGAACGCTGAAGAAAACAGCTTTGCGGCCCAATTTGTGGAGCAGCACGGACCCTGTGCCCCATCGATGGGTTGGCGGGTGGTTGATGCCAAACAGGCGTATGACCATGCGGTGTCCAAGGGGGCAGAGCCTTATGATGCGGATGACAAGACTATGGATGTGCCTGCAATCAAAGGCATCGGCGGATCACTGATTTATTTCATCGACCAATACTCGGACACCTCGCCCTATAATGAAGAGTTTGACTGGCTGTGTGAGTCCAAACCGCGTGGCGACGGGTTCTTCTACCTCGATCACCTGACCCACAATGTGTTCAAGGGTAACATGGACAAGTGGTTCAAGTTCTACGGCGAGCTGTTCAACTTCAAGGAAATTCGTTTCTTTGACATTCAAGGCAAGTTCACTGGTCTGCGCAGCCGCGCGTTGACGTCGCCTTGTGGTCGGATCCGTATTCCAATCAATGAAGATGCTGGTGAAACAGGTCAGATCGTTGCTTATTTGAAAAAATACAACGGTGAGGGCATTCAACACATCGCGGTTGGATCTGATGATCTGTATTCCTCGACTGATGCGATTGCTGACAAGGGTGTCAAGTTTATGCCGGGTCCGAACGAGACCTATTATGACATGTCTTATGACCGGGTAACTGGCCATGATGAGCCCAAAGAACTGATGATGAAGCACGGCATCTTGATTGATGGCGAAGGTGTGGATGATGGCGGTGAAACCAAAATCCTGCTGCAGATCTTCTCAAAAACTGTGATCGGGCCGATTTTCTTTGAGTTCATCCAGCGCAAGGGGGACGATGGATTTGGCGAAGGCAACTTTAAAGCGCTGTTTGAATCGATCGAACGTGAGCAGATTGCAAATGGTGAGATAGAAGCTGCTTAAGGGCAGGCGCCGTTGACTAAACAAGCTGGCCCTTGGAACTTGTCGTTTCGAGGGCCTTCTCATGTAGTGTCAGGCCTTTTCGAAACTGTTTAATTAGCCGTTGGGCATCTTCAAGGTCAGATTACGGCCACCCTTTTGATACCGCAGTTCTGAATCGCCAATGGCAACCACTTGGCCACCGTCAATTCTGTCACCTACTTTGACTTTCTTGTAGCGCCCGGATGACAGGCGAACCAATGCACTTCGGTTCGAGGGTTTGCCGTAAACGCCAATCAAATTGACTTTGCGTAGGTTGATCGAGTTTTCCAAAGTTGCCTGACGCGCAACCGAAGCTGACGTTGGTATGGATGGCGTAACGGTGGCTGGAGCCACACTGGTTGGAGCCACGCTGGCTGGAGCCACGCTGGTGGTGGGCGTCGAAGTCAGAACGCCAGCAGTTGAAGCCCCGGCAGATGCAGGGATATTATTGGTATTGCGTTGGGCGCGATCAACAAGGTTAGCGAAATTTGCGGGTCTGGCTCTGGGAATAACCGAAGTCGCAATAGCCTGCTCGGTCGTGGGGAGACTATTTTCGTTGGCGGGCCTTGCGCTTGCAGGGCGGGAACGCGGCCGTTCTTGGCCGAGTTCGGCCAAGCTGAGGCCGCCTAAGTTCGCGCGCTCGGCTTGCTCGACAAGGTCATTTGGACGGGCCCGAGGCCGCAACCGCGCAAGCACGGCTTGCTGTTCTTCAACCTCGGCCTCGGCCTCGGGGTTCGAGCGATCAGGAGTTGGTGGTGGAACTCGACTGGGGCGGCCCAGGTAGACCATAACGCCATCTGGGTTCAGCGTGCCTTCTGGCGTGGCGCGGACCAAGCCACGTTCATCCAGTTCAAAGGAGCTTCCAGCTGCAGTGGGCGAGGTCACAATGTCCAACTCTAAGTCGGTCGCGTAACTGGTGGTGGGTGGCAGCGCCACCGCATCTTGTGACAGGTCTGTGTTGTCAATCGATGCGACATAGAGGTCGTCCAGCCCAATCACCGCAGGAGGGGCGGGTACATCTGGTAAAGCTTGCCAAACTCCTGTGGCAGCATACTGCGCGGCTTGGGAAAGCTCAGGGAGCGGGTTGGTGGCTGGACCAATGACATCATCGGCGAGCGCCTCGGGGTCCAATTCTGAGCGTGTTGGCTGGCGGAGTGCATCAAGAACAGCGTTGTCAGTTTCAGTAAGGAGGGCAACTTCGCTGGGGTCTGTGATCGGAGGGTCGGATAGAACTGAAAGGTTTTCAGGAAGTGCACTGACCTGTGGCGCCAAGATTTCGGGAAGCTGCTCTGGCGCTGGTTCGATCACGGGTACTGGGATTGTCGCAGGGGCACTGGTCTCTGGTTCGGCGAAGTCCTCGCCGCCGTCGGAAGACGTGGCCGGAGGGGTGTCGAACAGGTCAGCAGGGTCTTTGCCAAATGAAAACAGTGTTCCCCCTCTAAAAGCCCAAGCAGCTACAACCGCCATGAATAGTAGTAACCCGACCACCAGCACCAAGCCTAGGTAGCGCGGTTTGCCACCAACATCGATGGGTTCACTCTGGGAAAAAGGACTGGTGTTTAAGTCGGCCTCGGTCGCTGCATTTGCCAGCGCAGTCTTACGGTCATCTACAGGGCGCGCCGAATGCGGTGGTGACTCAGCAACTGGCTTTGGTTGTCGTCGACTTGAAAATGCGGTTTGCTCAGAGGCAGTGGCTTCGCTGGCAGCAGCGAGAGAGGGCGCTGAAATTTGTACTGAAGGAGGGGCCGGGTCTTCGTTTGCTGGCGAAGGTGTTGGCTGGGAGGTGATGGTCGCAGCCTCACCAGCGTCCAGTTTTTTGCCAGTCGGCTGCACTGATTTAGGTAACGCCTCTGGTGGCGGTGGCGTTTTGCCTTTGACAGGCGTAACCGGAATAACTGTGCGACTAGCGCCCTGTAACAATGGGGCCGTTGAACCCGGCTTCCCCCTCCGGCTACTAAAACCAGCAATGGGACTCGAGTCTATTTCATCTAATTCCTCTGATTCAGAAAGTGAAACAGATGTACCATTTGATGCAGTTGGTTTAGCGATAACTGGTGCAGGTGGGATGAGCGGCTTTGCGGCGGGAATAACTGCTGGGCCGATATCAACCACAGCGATCCCGTCTGGTTCAATATTGCGACCGCGTACCGCGCGCGCTGTTCCAAAAAAGGGTTCGCCAAGAAAATCCATATCGCCAGGCGCTGCAACAAAACTGGTGGGTCCAAACTTGTATTCGGTGGCAAACGTTTCTGCTTCTTCCAGAGTTTCGATTGCAACCGCTGCAACATGCGTCATCGGCCCATCCTGCGACAGGTCAAAGGCCAACTCGTTCACGCCATAAGGCGTAGCACCATCCAAAGCCGCGCGGGCCATGTCCAGTCGAGTGCCTTCATCGACTATTCCTGTTTCAATCGACAGGTAGCGGATCTGGTCGTTGGGGATAATCAGCTTGCTGGAGATCGGCTTTGGTTCAAGCTTTTCAGCCAGCGTCCGCAGTTTGGAAAGATCTGCACCAAGGTCAGGTGAACTGAGTTCAGCACTGCCAACCAACCGCCATCCTCCGGCGGCCCGGTGCAAGAGAGATATACCATCCGGAGACAGCGATAGCGCAAAGCCCGGTTTCATGTTGTGGTCAGACCATCCAATTCGTTAGTGCCAAGATAGTGTTGCAACCAAGTCGGCTTGCTGCCCAAGTTTAGAGCAGGACTCCGCCGAGGAAAAGGAAAACACTCAAATTCCTTCTTGTTTGTGGCCATTTGCACTCTCATCTTGGCAATTCGAGAAGGAGTTTTAGCATGAAAACCACTAGATTTATTGTTCCAGCATTAGCCTTTGTATTGTCTGGGGGAATTGCATGGGCAGCCGAGACCCCCATCCAACGGCAGATTTCGGTCACTGGCGAGGCCCGGATTCAGGTTTCACCAACTGTGGCTACGATAACTTTGGGGGTGACAGAGCAGGCTGATGAAGCCGTAAATGCCATGCGGCACGTGTCCAAAACCATGGTTGCGGTGATCGATCAGCTCCACAAGGCTGGTATCGCAGCCGAAGATTTGCAAACCCAGCAGATCTCGGTCAATCCAGTTTGGGCGTCAGCGGGTTCTTTGAGTTCGGGCAAGGAGCGTAAGATCACGGGGTTCATTGCCAGCAATACACTGATGTTGCGTGTGCGGGATCTTGATACCCTGGGAGAAGTGCTCGATCAGGTTTTGCAGGTTGGAGCCAATGAATTCAGGGGGCTTCGGTTTGGTGTTACAGACCCCAGCGAGGTTCAGGATGAAATTCGGGGTGCCGCCGTTAAAGATGCGATCCGCAAAGCTGAGCAGTTGGCTACAGCGGCAGGCCTAACGTTGGGGCCGGTGCTTACGATCACTGACCGGGGTGGTAACAGTGGAGGGCAGCCCATGAGGATTGAAATGGCCCGATCATCCGCTATGCCGATCGAAGCCGGAGAGTTGAGTTTTTCTCATAATGTGTCGGTGGTCTTTGGTATTGCCGACCCAGTAACAGAATAAGAAAGGCCGCGTGTTTTGCGCGGCCTTCTCATCGTTTATTGCTAAGAAGTTAGGAGCTGGCCTTGGTCAGCGCCTGATCCAGATCCGCAATCAGATCTTTTGGATCCTCAATACCAATGGACAAGCGAACTACATTTGGACCTGCGCCAGCGGCTTCCTGCTGTTCTGGCGACAACTGCCGGTGCGTGGTCGACGCGGAATGGATAATCAGCGACCGGGCGTCGCCCAGGTTGGCAACATGGCTAAAGATCTCAAGCGAGTTCACCAGCTTGACACAAGCGTCATAGCCGCCTTTGATGGCAAAGGTGAACAAGCCACCCGCACCCTTGGGATAGCAGGTTTTGGCGCGATCATAGTAAGGTGATGATGGTAGGCCAGCGTAGGTCACATAGTCGACCCGATCATCCTTCTCGAGCCAGGTTGCGATCCTCTCGGCGTTCTCCACATGGCGCTGCATCCGCAGAGACAGGGTTTCGACGCCCATCAATGTGTAATGGGCCGCTTGCGGGTTCATAGTCATACCGAGATCGCGCAGACCAATAGCAATACCGTGGAAGGTGAAGGCCAGCCCACCAAACGTCTCGTGGAACTTCAACCCGTGATAGGCAGGCTCGGGCGCGCTGAGCGAGGGGAACTTGTCGCTGGCGGACCAGTCAAAGCTGCCCGAGTCGACAATGCAGCCACCGGTGACAGTTCCGTTGCCGGTCAAGTATTTGGTTGTGGAATGCACAACCAGCGTCGCGCCTTGCTCTATTGGGCGGCAGAGGTATGGCGTAGCCGAGGTGTTGTCGACGATCAGCGGAATGCCCGCCGCATCTGACACATTGGCTAGCGCACGGATATCAGTGACATAACCGCCGGGGTTGGCGATGGATTCACAAAATACTGCGCGGGTGTTTTCGTCGATTGCCGCAGCGACAGCGTCCAGATCATCGGTATCGACAAATTTGGCTTCCCAGCCAAAACGCTTGATGGTCTGGCTAAGCTGGGTGACAGTGCCACCATAAAGCCGGGTTGAAGCTACCACATTGCAGCCGGGCTGCATCAGCGGGAACAGCGCCATGATCTGTGCCGCGTGCCCAGAAGAACAGCAAACTGCGCCCACACCACCTTCGAGTGTGGCAATCCGTTCCTGAAGAACCGCGACGGTTGGGTTGGTCAGGCGGGAATAGATAAAGCCGACTTCTTGCAAGTTGAACAACGCGGCGGCGTGATCTGCATCGCGAAACACATAGGCTGTGGTTTGATAAATCGGCGTTTGCCGCGCGCCGGTTGCCGGGTCAGGCTTGGCTCCGGCGTGAATTTGCAAGGTATCAAACCCATAGGTGGGGGCGTCGGTCATCGTGCTGTCTCCCTGATCAAATCAATTAATTGTTGGGCTCTAAAACACTCGATTGCCCCACTCAACGCAAGCGCGAACCTGGAACAGCAATTCGCAAAAGAACAGGATGCCTCGTTTTTGCGTCTATCGCATCCAGAAACCAGCCTTCTTGATCTGATTACGGATCGCCTGTTCGCGCAGGGGTAGGTTTTCGCGATCAAACATTGCGCGCACCTTCTCTCCGCGCCCCTGGAAAACCATGCGTTTGATTGGGTCTGAGCCCTTTAGCACCTTCTTGATTTTGTTCGGCGCGCTGATCTCGTGCAGCACCTCGACCACCCGGTTACTTTCACGGGCGTATAGCAGCGGCAGCAGGCGGTAGTGGCAGCTGACGTCACCGTCAAGATAGCCAGCGGGCAGCGTGTCACGACCGCCGCCAAAGGAATGGATGACCAAGGGTAAAACAATCTGGTCCAGCCAAGGATCAAGGGATTGGCCAATCAGTTCCGGTGGCAGGTCGTAGCGGACGGATTGGGCGTAAACAAGGAACCGCTTGCCAAAGGCGCGTGGGCAGGCACCGTAGAAAAAGCCTGCGTTGAAATAGAGATAGCGTTGCCAGTATTCATTGGGCTGTTTCAGATCCAGGCTGCTTTCAAAATCCAACCCAAAGCGAGTGTAAAGCGAGCGCCAGATCTCGGTATATCCGGGGCCATAGAGTGTTGGCTGGGGCCATGTTCCTTCACGCCGTAGCGAGGCCGAAGGGCGCGAGAAATCAAATGGGACCGACATTAGGTCACCAGTGATCAGCGTGTCGGTGTCAAAGAAAACAAACGGTTCGCCCTTGGGCATGGCCTGTAGGGCCTCGATCTTGTTGCCATAGGGATAGTCTTGTCCAAAGACTTTGTTCTCAAAGGGCAGGATCTCGGCGCCTAGCTGCTCCAGCGCGGCCAGCACCTCGTTATTGCGGATGCTGGGGTCGTTCTGCCATTTAGGGCTGGGCTGGGGCACTGCCACAAATAGCCGTCCGTTATAATCAGGCGAGCAATGACGCAGTGAGGCCGCAAACAATAGTGCTTCGTATTGCAGTCGCCCAGACTGACCAACGATCATGATATTGAAGGGTGTTTTGCCCATGGTGTTCCCGTCTGCCCTCATTTACCGGAGCTGGATGCCTGTTGCGGCAACTATAGGTGTGGCGCTATTGGTCCAACAGCCTACAATTTGATACTGAACACATTTTCTGGCCCGGCGTGGCTTTTGGGAGTTTTCAAGATGTTTGATCTGCTTGTTGCCATTGTTGCTGGTGCGATCCAATCCGGCGGAGATGGGGTTTCTACCGGATCGGTTGTGGTCCCGCCTGTGGCTGAGGCTGTATTGGTGGCCGAACCACAGGTCCCTTCGGGTCAGTTTACCACAGCGACAGAGGTCAAACCGATTTTGGGAATGACCAAAGCTAATTGGATTTCAGTACGGGAATTTGACGGGCAGGATTTATTGTACGTCACGCACATCTGGGCCTGGCGTTGTGGCCTGGTGCAGATGAGGCTTGGGGTGAATGGTGCAACTCCGGAAATCTGGCCTTTGCCTGAGTGTCACCTGGATCAGGGCGCGCCCAATGCGATTACCGAGGCAGATGGGTTGCCGTATCGCAACTATGAGCTGGGATCGATCAATCAAATCGAGGTGCATCTGACCTATGACGACCTGTCCGAAGAGCAGGTGGTTTTCAACCGGATGGGTCAACCACAGAACTAGCAGGCAGGGGCAGGTTGGCGCAGTGCTGCGCCAACCTTAGATCAGTGCTGTACTCAGGATTGGGAAATAGCTGAGAAGGATCAGGATCAGCGTCACCGCCACCAGGAACGGCCACAGGGCGACGAAGATCGTGAAGGGGCGTACCCCCGACATGGCCGAGGCGATATATAGGCCCACGCCAACCGGTGGGGTTAAAAGGCCTAGAACCAAGTTCAGACTGATCACCACACCAAACTGAAACGGGTCGATGTCATAGTTGTTCATGGCAATCGGCAACAGGATTGGCGTCACCAGGATTAGTGCGGCGATGCCATCAATCAACATGCCGACAAACAGCAGGCAGGCGTTGACGATCAGCAGGAACACAAACGGGTCTGAGGTGACGGAGGAAATGAACTGCGCCAGTTTCTGTGGTAGCTCTTCATAGATTACCACCCAGCCAAAGACATTGGCGGCAGCGATCATGAAGATCACCAGCGATGAATTGGTGGCGGTGCGGACAAAGAGCTTGCCGAGATCGCGGGGAGTAATCTCGCGATAAATCACCCAGCCCACGCCAAAAGCGATCAAAGACGCCACGGCTGCGCTTTCGGTTGGAGTGGCAATGCCAAACAGGATGCCGCCGACAATGGCCAGTGGGATTAGAAAGGCGGGGGCTGCGTCGCCGAGGGCACGTATGGCTTGCGGACGGGTCATCCAAGTGCCGCGTGGGAATTGCTGCTTCAGACCAATCAACGCCACGACCAGAAAGAAGGATCCGGCCATGATCAGGCCGGGGATGATACCAGCGATGAACAGATCCCCGATCGGGAGCTGTGCCAACACGCCATAGATCACGAATAGCATCGATGGTGGAATGACGGGCGCTAGAAGTCCGCCTGCCGCCGTGGTGGCTGCGGCGAAACCTGGATCATAACCCTCTTTGGTCATGGCGGGCACCATGGCGCGGCTCATCACTGCGATCTGACTGGCGGCGGAGCCGATGATGGCGGCCATGAACATATTGGCCAGTAGGTTGATATAGGCCAGACCGCCGCGAAACCCGCCAACAAACACGCGGGCTGCGTGGACAAGCCGCTGCGTCATGCCGCCTTCGTTCATCAGCTCACCGGTCAGGATGAATAGTGGGATTGCCAGTAGGCCGTAGTTTTCGACACCCGAGAACATTTGCTGGGAAAAACTGTCATACAGAACCGTATTGCCGCTTTCATAGATGTACCACAGAGCTGTCAGCGACAGCACCAGTGCAATTGGGACCGAAACAAACAGTAGGACCAGAAATACAACAGGTGTCATTGTTTTTCCTCGATCGGAGCGGGGCGGAACAGGTTGGCGGTGGCATGCAGTAGGGCACCAAAGGCAAAGAGGGGCACCACCAGCCAGACCCAGACCTTTTGTATGCCAAGCGTGTTGGTCGGTTCGGCATAGACAAAGTTGAAAGTCGCGCCCTGAAAGGCTTTGACGTCAAAGCCTTGTTTGGCCAGTTCCAGTGGCATGAACCAGCGCCAGCAGATCCAGATCAGCAGCAAGGCAAAAACAAAGATGACAACATCAACAACCCGGCTGAGCCAGTAGCCCACCCGCGCTGGTGTCAAGTCCGCGATCAAGGTGACGGCGATGGAGCTGCGGTGATGCACCGCAGCCGAGGCGGCCAGGAAACACATCCAAACCATGGAATAAATTGCGGCCTCGTCGACCCAGTAAATGGAGTTACCCATCGCGCGGGTGACCACGTTCAGCAGGATCAGTCCGGATACAGAAGCGGCAAGGGTGGCGGCGCAGAAAATCTCGACCCGCGCCCAGGTCTTGGAGGCCTGGTACAGCATGTGGCTGCCTTGTTGTCTTGATTGAAGTGGTGTTTGCCAGAGGCAAGCGCTGCCCGGTGTTGCCGGGCAGCAGGCGTTTGTTGGGCTTACTTGGCTGCGTCAGCAGCAGCACGCAGGTCTGGCAGCGACGGGGCCTTGGCCGCCCAGATCGCTTCCCACTCACCCATGACCGGGCCAAAGAACTCAGCATCCACGGTCATAACGTTGATGCCAACGCCGTTCAGACTTTCGGTCCAGGCTGGGGACTTGGCAACATAGGCGTCCAGGGTGCTGTCCACGTGTTTTGCCATCAGTTCAGAGACCATTTTCTTGTCGTCGTCGGACATCCCCGCATAGACACGGGCTGAAACCAGACCCACCATCGGGAACATCATGTGGTTGGAGATCAGCAGCGTGTCGGCGTGCTCGTAGTATTTCAGCACGTTGATCAGCTCAACATCCATGTCGATGGCATCCACTTGGCCGTTGGCAAGCGCATCATACACGGCGGGCAGAGGCATTGGGGTCGGAGCGGCGCCAACCAGATTGTAGAAATCCAGAATTGGATCAAACGGAGTGATCCGGAGTTTCTGACCTTTCAGGTCGTCGACCGAACCAACCTCACCACGGGTCAGGATCTGGCGCATACCAGCCGAGCCGTAGCCAACACCAACAACACCGGCCTCTTGTGGTAGCACATCCAGCATGCTCTTGGCGGTGTCCGAACGCAGAATGGCAGCGGCGTGGGTGATGTCATTGGCCAGGTATGGTGCATAGAATGCACCCATGTTGGGCACGCGGTTCGACACTTCGGCCACAGTCATAAAGGCCATATCAAGCGCGCCGGTTTGCAGTTGCTGCAACATCTGCGCTTCGTTGCCCAACTGGCGGGCAGGGAAGACAGTGACGCTGTGCTCACCACCGGATTTCTCGGCCAGTTCAGCGCCAAAAGCCTCGGCAGCTTTGGTCCAGACGTGGGGCGGAGGGGTAATCAGGCCAAGACGGAAGTCCTTGGCTTGTGCCACACCAGCAGCCAGAATGGCGGTGACGGCAACAGCTGTACCCTTGGCAAATGAGCGGATGTCCAGTTTCATCGAATGTCTCCCTGATAGAATCATTGTTGTTTTTGGCGAGTTTACGCAGCAAAGCGGTGCGAGAAAGGAGATTCCCGCGTCCGCTTGCTAACCAGAGACCTGGGGGATCTGCGCCGCCCTTGTGATCTCAGAAAATTCACGTGTTTATATTTTGAGCTTAAAATATCGCTGTTCGTCAAGATGTTTTCTCTGATACCGCATAACGATTGGCGAATATCATCGGCACGCGGGTCAGCACCAATATGTCTGTCAGCTTTGGCCTACATCGTGGCGCGCAACAGA
The DNA here is from genome assembly GCF_057444295.1 of Parasedimentitalea nitratireducens. Classification (NCBI taxonomy): domain Bacteria; kingdom Pseudomonadati; phylum Pseudomonadota; class Alphaproteobacteria; order Rhodobacterales; family Paracoccaceae; genus Parasedimentitalea; species Parasedimentitalea nitratireducens. The sequence continues at coordinate 104,046 of NZ_JBYAXC010000009.1, forward strand.
AACGGACTTGATGATGGCATGACATTTCACATCTGGGGCCAGATCCAGCGCTTGGGCCGAACGGCGGGTGATCCGCGCCAACAAAAGATCTTCGCCACAGCGCATTTGCACCAAGGCGCCCGGTCCGTCACCTGTGCGTACATCAGTGATTGTGCCTGAAAGGATGTTCAGTGCCGAGAGGCCCTCAGGAGCTTTGCGTGACAGCATCACATCCTGTGCCAACACTCTGACGCGGGTTTGAGACGCGAGGGGCAGGTCAACTTTGGGTAGGAACAGTTTGCCACCGGATACGGCCAGTTCGGTCAGGCCGTCTGGGTGATGCTCCTTGATGCGGGCAGGCAGGATGGACCCGGCCTCGCGCAGTCCCAGTTGGCGTACCATCGCGGGGTCCGAGAAAACCTGTTCAGCTGTTCCAATCTGGGCGACTTTGCCGTGGTCAAGTAACACCACAGTTGCAGCAAGCCGGGCAACTTCGGCCACGGAATGGCTCACATACAAAATGGGGAGTTTGGTGAAATCCCGCAGGTGTTCCAGATAGGGCAGTATCTCATCCTTGCGGGCACTATCCAGAGCTGCAAGGGGTTCATCCATCAGCAGCATCCGAGGGTTGGACAGCAGCGCACGGCCAATCGCAACCCGCTGCTTTTCTCCACCTGACAAGGTACCGGGATGGCGGCTCAGCAGTGCCGAGATACCAAGCAGTTTTGTTACATCATCAAGGCTGGGTCCTTTACTGCCTTTGGGTGCAAACCGTGCGCCATAGTTAAGGTTTCCCAGCACAGTCAGATGCGGAAACAGCCGCGCATCCTGAAACACATACCCTAATCGGCGGCGGTGCGGCGGCTGGTTTATGTTTTCCTTGCTACTGAACAAGACCTCGGAGTTCAGCGCGACATGGCCCGCGCGCGGCGTGAGCAGCCCAGCAACCGCATTGACCACAGTTGTTTTGCCTGACCCTGACTGCCCAAACAGCGCCGTGATCCCGGCGCTTGTTTCAAAGGCCACGTCAACGTCCATATCGCCCAAGGTGTGGGATATGTTGACAGACAGGCTCATCGGCCGCTCACACGCTTTGCAGCGCGGCGCGCCAGGTATTCAGAGGCAATCAGCGCTCCCATAGCCACAACCAACGAGACCGCGACAAGTTTCAGCGCCGAGTTTTCTCCACCCGGAATTTGCAAAAAGCTATAAACGGCCGAGGGCAAGGTTTGTGTCTGGCCGGGGATGTTGGCCACAAAGGTGATGGTGGCGCCAAATTCGCCCATGGCCTTGGCAAAGCCCAGAACGGCTCCGGCGATTAAACCCGGCAGGATCAGCGGAAGCGTGACAGTTGCGAATACCCAAAGCCGGGAAGCGCCAAGGGTGGCAGCTGCCTGTTCCAGCTTTGGATCAACCGATTCAATGGCAAGCCGGATCGCACGCACCATAAGAGGAAACCCCATGATTGCGGCGGCCAGAACCGCCCCGGTCCAGCGAAACGCGAGCACAAGACCAAAGGTCTGTTCTAACCAGGCTCCAACAGGCGCGCGGCGTCCAAAGGTGATCAACAACAGATAACCAGTAACAACCGGGGGTAAGAACAGCGGCAAATGTACAATGGCGTTCAAAAGCTGTTTACCCGGAAAGGCCCATCGCGCCAAGGCGTGGGAAACGAGCACTGCAAACGGCAAGTTGATCAGGGTGGCCCACAGCGAAACCTGGAGCGACAACGCAACCGCCTGCCATTCCTCGGGGCCCAGCCAGTTGGTCATTCTGCCGCCTTTAAGCTGTTGAACCCATGTCTGGTAAACACCTCTTGGGCAGTAGGACTTTGCAGATAGTCATAAACGGCGCGGGATTCAGGGGTGACGGGCTCTACAAGCGCCAAGGGGTAGCGAATGGGGCTGTGGCTCTCAGCGGGAAACAGGCCGAGCAAACGCACCCGAGGGTCAGCGCCCAGATCAGTTTCATAGACAATACCCAAGTCGGCTTCACCCGTAGACACCAAGCGCAGTGCGGCGCGGACATTGTCGGTTTGCACCACTTTGCTCTTTACATCCTCCCAAACACCAAGCGTTTCCAGCGCTTCGCGACCGTAGATACCAGCGGGCACGGCCTTCACAATAGCCATTGCCAGCACGCGGTCATCCAGAGCATCTGCAAGGGCGACGCCGGGGGCAGGGGGGAGTCCTATTTTGCTGTCTGGAGCTGCGATCAGAGCCAGCCGGTTGCCCAATAAGTCAACGCGGCTATCGCGGGCCAACAGGCCGTCTTGCTCCAGGATATTCATCCAAGCAATGTTTGCCGAGAGAAACACCTGCGCCGGGGCGCCCTGTGTGATTTGCCGGGCCAGTGCAGAGCTGCCGCCATAAGCGATCTGTAGCTGACCACCGGGATAGTCCTGGGCCAATTCATCTAAGGCAGACTTAAGGCTAGCGGCTGCAAAAAGTGTCACTTCACCGGCGGTTACAGCACCGGGCAACAATTGAATGCAGACGGCCAGCGCGGTGCTGATGCGGAGCGAGCGGCGGATCAAGTTTCGCATGACGGTCACGGAGCAATCAAAGTGACGCCTGGAACGCGTTGTAATTGATAGATGTCTTCGTCGTAAATTTCAGTGAGATCCTCTACCAACTCGTCTGTCCAGCCGGACAAATCAAGCTCTTCTTCTATGGCGTCATCCAGCGCAAACTTGTCCAGAAACGCAGCATAAACCCGGCGCCTTTGCATTTCACTCAGGTTGTCATGAGCCTGTAGATATTCGCGTAGGCGTGTCATGCCTTCATCGGACATGATGGTGGTGAGTAAATCCAGATCCCCAAGCAGGGCCTCATTGGGTTCAAGCCCTGCCATATCACGCAAGATCTGTCCCCATATCAGAGGCATATCTTCGTAACACCAGACCGTGATTGAAATTTCCGGAACATCCTGGCGCAAGCGGGTCATCATTTCCGACCAGCGCAATTGCCGTGGGTCTGTTTGTTTTTTGACCTGACGCAGACGTCGCGGAGTTGCTTTTTCAAGCAGAGCAGGCAGGAACCCAGCCGGATTACGCAGTCCCATGAAGATTTCAATCTGATCATAGGGAAAGAGTTGCTGTAAAAACTGCATGCGCTTAACGGCTTCGGGGTACAACTCGTTGTCTTGCAGCGCGGCGCGCTGCGAGCCAAAGAAATGGGGATTAGAGAGCACCACCCGGTCAGCCTCTTCCTCGTCCAGAATGGCGTCCCAGAGAACATCACGCGAATCTGAAGCCGGGGTGCCAGCTTCAAGCGCTGCAAAACACTCTTTCAGCAGGCTGCGATACTTACCTGGGCCAGGCACGGCCACACCACGTTTTGAAAAATCTTCTTTGTTACGCAGCAGGCTTTTCAGCAGGCGGTCTTCTTCGGTGGCATGGGCACCTGTGTGAACAATTACCTGCATTTGAAAGTTACATCTCCAAGGTTTGCAACAGCATACATTGAGTAATGCGAGTGGCTCGTCAGGTCAAATAACTTGGCCTTAGCAGGGGGCATGGAAAAAAATCACCGAAAAGAGTAAAAATCGCGATTTTGCCGCTTGCAGGTTTTTTCAAGAGAGGCTAATTCGTCCTCCAACGGCCCCTATAGCTCAGCTGGTAGAGCAACTGATTTGTAATCAGTAGGTCCGCGGTTCGAGTCCGTGTGGGGGCACCATTTTTCTGACTAAAATTTATTTTTTTCAACGATGTGAACTGTAATACTTAATTTCAGTCCACCCATGTGTACACCTTAGCTCCTCTCTAACGGACTTGTTTAACCTCAGCCTTGTGCTACAGCTTCCTGTCTTCGACTTTTTACGGCTCACGGATAAGTACATGGTGGACCAAGTCACCGACATAGGACTACAGAGAACACGTCTAAATTTTTGCATCCGCCCGTGCTTTCACGTGCTGCAGTGCTCGGATCTTCTCGTGAAGCGGTAATCCTCCAAATTGTTTCCTCTTGTAGCGCATGCATGGGCGCGTAATCGCAACCACTTCACTCAATCAAGTAGTTTGAGGGACTGTTCTCGGGGTTAGACTGGCGCAAGCTTAAAGCACTCGCAGTTCGCGCGCCGACTGCGGCAGAGTGAATCAAGGAGGCGTTTGTGCGGGCATTTGGGGATTGATTTTGATAGATTCTGCCCATGATTGCGGCGACGGGTCTTCCTGAAGACATGAATGCGCTCAAGGCCGTGGTTGTGGCACAGCGCGCGCAAAACGCGCGCCTGGAGACACTGATCGCAGCTCTGCGGCAGGCGATGTTTGGTCGCAAATCTGAGAAGGTCGAACCGGATCTATTTGAGCTGACGCTTGAGGATATCGAGGCTGGCATCGCTCAGGTCGTAGCGGAGGGCGATGCCAACCCACAGGTCACACCGGCCCAGACTGCCAAGCCGCGCAATACAAACCGTGGATCATTGCCAAAGCACTTACCGCGCTTCGAAGAGGTCATCGCGCCAGACAGCACGGTCAGTTATTGCGGGTCCGAGCGTCACGAGATCGGAGAAGATGTGAGCGAGCTTTTGGATGTCATCCCGCTGCAACTCCGGGTGATTGTCACGCGTCGCCCCAAATATGCTTGCCGCTCTTGCGAAGCGGGCATAACGCAAGCACCGGCACCTGCGCACGTCATTCTGGGCGATATGCCAACTGAGGCGACCATCACCCATTTTTTGATTTCGAAATACATCGACCATCTGCGGTAATTCCCCTTATTTTTATGAGCCATGTCGCTAAATTGTGTTGGTCGATTTTGTTTTGAGGAATTCGGCCAATATAGACCTCTGCATTATCCATGGAGGGCAAATGGCAAAGACAACAAATACGGCTATCAGTCAGCATGCATTTCGAATGTTCCTCAATCAACTAGGTCGTGTTGACAAAAGGGATTCACATCTTGGCCTCACCGTGATTCAGGCGGGTATCTGCAATGGAGACCCACTTGGCGCGAGATCTTATGTCGGACGAGGAATGGGCGTTCTTTGAACGGTTCATTCTGGAAGCCTGCGCTCCGAATGGGCGCAAACCTACCAACCATCGCCTTGTTCTGGATGGAATATTCTGGATCGCTAGAACAGGCGTGCCGTTGCGGGATCTGCCCGAAGAGTTCGGGAGGTGGTCAAGCGTATACCGTCAATTTCGACGCTGGACGCTGACGGGGCTTTGGGAAAACATCATGGAGGCTCTTAACCATAGTGGGGCGGTGCCGGATGCCCTGCACATGGTCGATAGTACTGTAATCCGCGCGCATCATCAGGCAGCGGGGGCTAAAGGGGGACTCCGCAACAAGGTTTTGGCCGCTCAAAGGGTGGCTTCGCGACCAAAATCCACCTCCGCGTCAATGCCGCAGGCCTGCCAATGAGAACTGAGATTACGCCGGGCCAGACCTCCGACTACCTGGGTTTTGATATGGTCATGGCAGACAACTTGCCCGCACCGGGTGTTCTGCTGGCAGATCGGGGCTATGACGCAGACAGAATACGCGAAACCATGGCTGAACGGAACATGCTCACCCAAACCCCTATGCGAAAGTCCCGCAAGATGCGCGTCGGCGTGGATCACTCGCTGTATAGCTTGCGCAACTTGGTCGAACGGTGTTTCAACAAGCTCAAGAATGCCCGGCGCGTCGCCACCCGTTATGACAAGACCGCCGAAAGCTTCCTCGGATTCATCGACATCGCGTCCATCCGGCTCTGGCTGCGTCTTTTGTCAACATGACCTAGGATTGATCAATTTCCGGCGTGCGTTGTTGCTAAAAAATACAGCCCATGATTTAAATGCAAAAAAATTACGAAGATTTATTTCATGGCTGAAGAAGCTCCGACACTAGTTACTCCAACAGATTCAGCCGCGCTGAGCGACAATCCTGAACTGGACATTATCTTTCTACATGGGCTTGCGGGAGACCGCTTTAGCACGTGGACCAACGCGGCCGAGGAACTATGGCCGCGACTAATCGCAGATACATTCACGACCTGCCGTGTCTATACCTGTGGCTTCAAATCGTCCCGAACGGCGGGTATAAAGGCCGGGGAGGGAACCTCAATCATGGATCTGGGGAGCCTTGTTGCAGATGGTTTGATTTGTCGCGAGACCCTAGCACCCAAGACGCTGTTCATCTGTCACAGCCTTGGAGGTCTTGTGGTCAAACAGATGCTTCGTAAATGCAGCGATTCAGCGGATAGAGACTTCAATGAGCTTGGCCGATCATGCGTCGGGGTCGCGTTCCTTGCCACGCCGCACCAGGGGGCCAAATTCGCCTCAACGCTCAACACTATCTTTTCAAACGGGGCGAGCAAGCAACTGTCTCAACTGACCGACAGTGAAGAAGAACTCATTAGCCTGAATGAGTACTTCCGCGCACATGTTGGCCAAAAAGATATTGCAGTGAAGTCATTCTACGAAACGGAAAAGACGTGGGGTGTACAGATCGTCGACAAGGTGAGCGCGAACCCAGGCGTTTACGGAAGTGATCCTATCCCGGTTGAGGCAGACCACATCGGTATCTGTAAGCCAGAGACGAGCGACGCCCCTGTTCACAGGTCCATTTGTAAGTTCATTCGGGATCATCTCGCCAAAAAGACCACTGGCGCCGGTGGTCCAGCTGGGGATGAGGAAAACAAAAGTCTGGAGGACGCGGTTGCAGGTGGTGAGACAGGGTCTTCCCCGCATTTGGATCTGCTATCAGATTTCGAGATTTTCACGCAAATGTCGGAAGATGACAGGCGTGACTTGGAAACTAAGTTGAGCGTTGCCGATCGCGACTATCTGGTGCGAGCTGCCAAGCGCAAGAAAGAGCGCTTTCACATGGATCTCAGGCGTCATATTGGGCAGCCGTCTGCTGTCACGCGCTATGTGAAATTGATGGCAGATGTGGAATCGCGTTTCAATCGCCATGTTGCGCGTGTCATTGCTGATGGAGGTGAACTTTCTGATGTAGATTGTGCAATCCAGGATTATGTTCTGGATCCCTGCATCGAGGTTCATTCAACAACGGATCAACCAATTTCTGCAAATGCTGTAGACGGTGCACTCTACTATTTGGCTGGCAATTGCCACATTGCGTGGGACAATGACTGAGTTACGCATCTGGCACTCCTCACGGGATCCGTATCATTGTGTCTTTCGGATGCTCCGGTTGTTGACGGCAACCCAGGAGGGACTGTCTTTGGAGCGGCTTCGCATTTTGGACATGTATCTGCTGTATCCGCCGTTGCTTCACCGTCTATCGTTGCCTGCGGCGATAAAGGAAAAATTCCGTGAGCTCAAAATTGAGAACCCAAAGGCGACCTTTGTGAAGCTGCCCAGTAACGCCTCGGTCTGGCAAGGTTTGCAAGTGTATCAATCCGCGAGCCTTAAGCAACTGGTCGGGCGAGGTCTCCTAGATCAGTCGGCCTTTCAAAACAAGGTCGCGCGTTTGCTTGGTGACAATCTTCCAACCGAGCTTGCTGAGCGTGTTGGCGTTGAGAACGCTGAAGACAGCAAGCTGATATCGCTGCTGGTTGAGGGGATGAGTGTCCTTTCAATGGGCGGGCCAGCAGGTCTCATTCGTCGTTCGGGAATTCCTGCGCGGGGGCCTGTTCTATGACAGCGGCTTTGAAAATTGATCGGCTACTCGTCACAAAGGGATCGCATGTATTTTTCGACGAACCTTTCAATGCGGGCGTCAACATCATTCATGGATCTAACGGGTCTGGGAAGTCGACGATTGCTGATTTTATCTTTTTTGGCCTGGGTGGAGATCTGACCAAGTGGAAACCTGACGCTGCGAAGGCAGAGACGGTTTATCTACAAATCACAACGCCGTCCGGCGTCTTGACATTGAAACGAGATGTGTCTGTGAAAAGTGGTCGGCCGATGGCGATCTTCTTTGGCACCATCGCAGATGCCCTGGCCACACCAGTGGAGGGTTGGCAGGTACATCCATACCGCCGAGCCGAGCATGGATTCAGTTTCAGTCAGATCATTTTTGATTCCCTTGGACTGCCAGAGTCCATCAGTGATGGCGCAAGCAATATCACAATGCATCAACTGCTCAGGCTGCTGTATGTCGATCAGATGACCCCCGTTCAGCGGCTCTTTCGTGTGGAAAGCTTTGATACGTGGCAAACGAGACAGGCCGTGGGGGATTTGCTTGCAGGTGTGGGTGGCTATGAACTGTTTGATCGCCAAATCGAGTTGCGTGACACGAACAAGCTCTATGAGACCGCAAACGCGACGTTTCGTAGCCTGGTGTCTGTTGCCACAGGTTACGGTGAGAACATTCTACTTGAACACATTCAAACCGCGATAAATCAGGCGCAGAAGGCGCGAGATGACAATCTGCGTGATCTCAAACAATTGGTTGAGGCAACCGAGACAGATGAGACCTCGAATTCGCTGAAAGAAGTGCGCAAAGAAGCAATAAAGAAGTTGCATGCAAAGCGTTCAGAAGTGCAGCGCCTTCAGTCGGAAATTGAAGTTTTGGGGTATGAAATCGATGATGCTGATGCGTTCATCAGTCATCTTAGGCATGCCTTACATGATTTCGAGGCTGCGGCGGATACTTTTGCGGCTTTGGGGCATTTAGAATTTGAGTTCTGTCCGGCCTGCTTTTCAAAGGTGAAGGGCAAGGCTTCAGGTCATTGCCAGTTATGCGACGAGCCTGATGCGCAAGGTGATGGTGGATCCAGAACTCTGGCAGTCAAGCTTGATTTGCAGATGCAACTGCGGGAGTCTTTGGTCATTCAGAAAGAGCGCTCTGATGAGAAAAAAGCCAAGTCGTCGCGCTTGCGCGTTGCGCGTAGCGAACTCAGAAAAGCGTCCGCCTCTGCTGATATGGCAAGTGTGGAAGGGGCCACTGGTCGCGAGACTGCTGTTGCCGAGCTCAGCCGTAAAGTTGGATTCCTTGATAGTGAGTTAGAAGGGTTGCAAAAACGCCTGGAGATCGCGGCACGCATTGATGCAGCGTCACGAACAAAGGAAGAGCTAAACAATCGGATCACGCGTCTAAAGGATGAGATCAAGCGTATCGAACAAGACCAAAATAAGCGCAAGACGGTGGCTTATTCACGCATATCTGATTGCGCGAAGAATCTGCTGGATAAAGACCTTGAAGAGCACAGTGACTTCGGGAAAATCGATCATGTCGGGTTTGACTTCTCAGGTGACTGGGTTGCTATCAATGGCGAGAAAAACCGAGGCGGCAGTGCGAGTGGGATGGTTGTTCTCAAAAACAGCGTCGCCGCTGCCATGCTACAAGCGTCGTTCCAAGATCCTTTGTTCAATCTACCAAGGTGGATGATGTTTGATAACATCGAGGATAAGGGAATGGTTCAGGAGCGGTCTTGGAACTTCCAACGACTGTTGGTTGGATTGTCGAAATCGACGCCAAATGAACACCAGATCATATTCACTACCTCGAAAATAGCACCAGAGCTTGAAGGGTCAGAGTTCGTTGTGGGCAGAAAATACACGAAGATCTCTCCCTCTTTGAACCTTTCATCAGACGGATAAAACAACTTCAGGCGAGAGGTGCCAAGTCTGCGAACTGTGAGTTCGGCCATCGCTAGTTGTGCGCGAGCGGCGAAAGTCCAGTCTGACGGGCCGCACTGCAGCAACTTAAGGTGGAGATGAGAGGCCAGTCTGGGTCGAGCCTTGACGCGACAAGTGCGATCGGCAGAAGATGCCGGATCAAAAGTTACGGGGCCGACAGTTTTTAATCATGTGCCAAAATTCAGTAGATTTCCGCAGAGGAAACACAAGTCCACAGTTGGTTTTACTTGGTGCCTGCCCTGGACAGGAGGAATGGGCGGCTAGGCCACAGCGTCCGTTCGCAGGGCAATCCGGGATAAATCTCCGCAACCTGTTGGCAGTGCTCGATAGACTTGCCGGAAGGGAGATGTATGGCCTTAGACGTGGTGATTTCCGCTCCCAAAACATTGATGATTATACACTCATGAATGCTCACCCCGTCCCCAAGTGGCCTGCGCGAGACGGGCGGTCTACACCTCGGATGGTTGAAGTCGAATCTGCAGACAACCTCCTCCGTTTGTCGCGGCAACTTCAAGCTGTTCGAGCCAGGGTCGTCATTGGCCTGGGACGCCCGATCAACGATGCTTATTTAAGTATCAAGGGCCGCGATAGCGGCCCCATGAGAGCTATCCGAAAACTGAAACCATACCACCCTAGAGTCGGATTTCTCGTAACAGGACACCCGTCCCCGCGGGCAATAAATCGCTTTGGAGGGGGTGATCGAGAGAGATGGTTTGAGGCGAAAATATCGGTATTTCCGCTAGAGTAATTGCGTCATATTTCAAATTTCCAGTCGTCAACCATCTGCGCGTCGCCAATAGTTCCGAATGTTCGCAATGCAGGCTGCGACTGCAGCATTCGGAGCCCGTGCTCAAGGTCGGCAATGGGCCGTTCTTACCCGACCCGGGCTTGGAGTGATCCTGACTTTGCAAAGCTCGCTTCCTGCGCATAGCTGACGCTGGAGCTCGACGCAGCGAATTCACACATTCAGTCCAAACTCGACATTCGTTTTGACGCTAGACACGCGAGGCAGTTCACGCAGGAACGGGCGGACAGCAGCTCTTCGCTGCAAGCCGTCCCAACGGCAGCAATGCGCAGGTAGCGACCTTTGCAAAGTCAGTGTGGTACGCCAGGGCAACAGGTGCGACCGCCCCAAAGCCGACCTAGAGACCAATCGCGGCGAATGGCCCCTCCTCCTGCGATGCTCGTGTAAGCCCATGATGGGTTCTGGCCAAGGCTGCAAAGGTACTCGCAGTTACCGTTCCGGTTAACTTCTGGAAGTACATGCATTAACTTCTGCAATAGTTGTTGCACGAATCATTTTTATGCCACATGAATTGCAAAGAAGCTGCTGGAGGGCATTATGAAGGACGTAGATACCTCTCCGTTGAGTGAGGTCGTTAAGGCCTTTGACGGCAAGTTGACTGGATCAGATCGATCAATCTTGTCGGTTATTCTGAATGATCCAGAGCAATCCGTTTTCCTTTCGGCCACACAGCTGGCAGAAGAGGCGCAGGTGCATGCGTCCACTGTTGTCCGGCTTGCACGCAAGTTAGGTTTTCAAGGTTATCCCGAATTGCGCGACCGGCTGCGAACCGAGGTCAAACCGGGTGTGGCATTGAGCCAACGCAGCCAGCAACGAATGGTGTCCATTGAGCAAGGCTCAAACCTATCCGCCTTGATCGAAAGCGAAATTGAAGCACTGCACGCATTGCAAAAATCGATCTCGCAAACGCAAATCAACGCCGCCGCTGAACGCCTTGCCAACGCCAACACGATCCATATTGTCGGCCGCGGTGGGGCTGCGCCTTTGACAGTACACCTTGATCGTCGCCTACGCCGCAACGGGTATACTACCAACGTTGCCTTAAATATGCAGCGACGTGATTTGGCAGAAAAATTCATGGGGCTGCGCAAGGGCGACGCCGTTATCTTTTTTGCCTTCCAGGCGCCGGAATCGCTACCTGCTGGATATGCAGGGCTGATCGCACACACCGCACGAATTGGTGCGCATTCCATTCTCATTTGCGATTCAACCGGGCTGACAGCACGACCGCGCCCTGACATCACATTGATGGTCAATCGACCGGACGAGGGTGTTATGCAGCTTCGCACTGGCCCGATGGTTCTGTGTGAAGCTCTTGCAATGACATTGGCTCACAAGAACCCAGAACGCGCAGTTGATGGGCTTGAAGCCCTCGAAATTCTGCGCACCAACTTACTGAATGATAAGGACTGAGAATGAGCGACATTTCCGTTCCAGCCCACGGATTGCGATCCCGCCTGCACAGGAGTGCAACGGATCCCGTCAATATCCTGATGCTGCTACTGCTGGCGGTATTGGCCTACCTTGTGTTGTGGCCATTTATCCAACTTACAATTGAAACACTGACTTGGAGCCAAGGAGATCGCCGCCTATCGCGCGATGCAGTGCCAGGCGAGTTTACCTGGTTTCACTGGCTGCAGGCCACCACCGGGCCACTTTCGACCAAGGTTCTGTATGGGCCGCTGATCAACACGATGATTACCGGCATCGTGTCAACTATTCTCGCTCTCCTTGCTGGCGGTGTGTTGGCTTGGTGCGTCGTGCGATCAGACATGCCGGGCAAACGTTGGCTGCAACCAATCCTGACATTGCCTTATATCCTGCCGAGCTTCGCCATTGCTCTAGCTTGGGAAACTGTATTCCGCAGCCCAAAGGTGGGAGGACAGCCTGGATTGTTCGAAGCGCTTTTGGGGACTGCACCACCTGAGTGGTTATCTTATGGCGCGGTACCGATTTCTATTACACTCGCGATCCACTATTTCCCGTTTGCCTACCTATTGGTGGCCGGCGCGTTGGCCACAATTGACTCTCAAATGGAAGAAGGCGCGCTGATTTCTGGGGCAGGTCGGTTGATGATCCTGCGTCGGATCACTTTCCCAGTGGTAGCGCCCGCCTTTGCAGCTGCCTTTATCCTGACCTTTGGCAAGACCATTGGCCAATTTGCGCTTCCGTTCCTGTTGGGTGCGCCAACCCAATATCATACCGTCGCCACGATGGTGTATGCCAACTTGGCGTTAGGGCTGGATTCCATGGCGTTTGTGTTGGCCATCGTGCTGATTGCCATGTCATTGGTGGCAATCTGGTTCTCCAATCGCTTTGTCGGCAAAAAGTCGCGCCGATTTGAAACCATCAGTGGCAAAGGATTTCGTAGCCGCACAATCGCACTGGGAGCTTGGAGATGGCCGGTTTTCACCGCAGTAGCATTGTTCAGCTTCACCGTCGGTATTCTGCCTTTGATCCTGCTTGGCGTGCAGTCAGTGATGCTGATCGACGGGTTCTATGGGCTTGAAAACCTGACCAGCCATTTCTGGTTCGGCACCTCAAATCCCGAAATTGCGTTTGGTGAACCTGGCGTATTGCACAATGACATCATTTTGGGGGCCACATGGAACACGCTGAAACTGGCTTTCATCTCTGCTGTGATTGCCTCGGTAGTTGGCTTGGTGATTGCCTATATTTCAGTACGCCGCGCTGACAATCCGCTGGCCCGGGCTCTGGACCAGATTTCGTTCATTCCGTTCCTGTTCCCGACAATCGCCTTTGGCGCCATGTATCTGACTCTGTTTGCCGAGCCGGTTGGCCCGATCCCAGCGCTCTATGGCACATTTACCCTGCTGGTACTGATCTCGGTTGTGTCTCGTCTGCCCTATTCGGTGAAGACCGGCGTAACTGCGGTCACCCAGATCGGCAAAGAGCTGGAAGAGGCAGCCGAACTGGCAGGTGCAGGTTGGGGTATGCGGTTTCGCCGCATCATCATGCCGCTGGCCAGTTCGGGGGTCTTGTCAGGCATGATGGTCAGCTTTGTCGGAGTGATGCGGGAATTGTCGCTGATCATCCTACTGATCACACCATCAACACGGGTGCTGATGACCGTTGGCTTTGGCTATGCCGAAGAAGGTCTGTCCCAACTTTCAAACGCGCTGGTCTTGATCGTGGCCGTGCTGACAATCATCGGCGAGCTGATCTTGATGTGGATCGGCAAGGGCAAGATGGCGCGCCTGCGCGACAAGCAATCCTAAGGAGGAGCAGAAGACTATGGCTAAGATAACCGTTCGCAATCTGACCAAACGTTATGGGTCAGCAACTGCTCTGAACAATGTGTCACTTGAAATCGAATCTGGAGAGTTTTTGGTACTTCTTGGGCCTTCGGGTTGCGGAAAAACCACCCTCTTGCGCTGTCTTGCCGGTTTGGAAACCCCGGACGAAGGTGAGATCATTATAGGGGATCACGTAGTGTTTTCCTCCAAAAACAACACTATGGTGCCACCCGGAAAACGCAACCTTGGCATGGTGTTTCAAAGCTATGCGCTATGGCCACACATGAGCGTGCGGGACAATGTGAAATTTGGCCTTGATGTGCTTAAGACCCCAAAAGGTGTGGCCGACGAACGGCTTGACCAGGTACTGGACGATGTTGGGTTGGCACACTTGGATGGGCGCTACCCTTCGGAATTGTCCGGTGGGCAACAGCAACGCGTGGCCCTTGCCCGATTACTGGCTACACAACCGCCTGTGTTTTTGATGGATGAACCCTTATCCAACCTTGACGCACGGCTGCGCATGGACATGCGAGTTGAGTTGAAACGGTTCCAATCTGACACCGGAGCCACCACAGTTTATGTCACCCATGATCAAACCGAAGCCATGACCATGTCGACCCGCGTGGTGGTGATGAAGGATGGTGAAATCCAGCAAATTTCGCCCCCAGATCAGCTGTATCGTCAGCCGGAGAACACTTTTGTTGCTGACTTCATTGGCATGCCGCGGATCAATCTGGTCGAACTTGATACCGTTGATGGGCGCGGCACTTGTTTTTCAAACGGAGACATCCAGATCGAAACCGGATGGGCGCCAGGGGTGCAAAAGGTGATCATTGGTGCCCGCCCCGAAGACATCACCCTGTCGGCTGATCTCAATACACCGGGTGAAGACTACCAGATTTCAGCGGTGCTGCCCAATGGCCCGGAAACCATCATCCAACTGATGCGCGGACAAACCGTAATGATCGTCCGGGTGGGCCACGACACCGAGTTTGCAACCAACCAGACGGTCAAACTCTCGTTCAAACGTCAATCGCTCAACATCTACGACGCTCAAACCGGCGTTCTTGTCACGCCGCCTGACATAGAGGTGGCCAAGGCGGGCTGAGAAGGAATTCTGCGAAATTTTAGGGAGGAAAGTGAAATGACAACCAAAATAAATCTGAAGCTATTGGCCACGACGGCCGCATTGGGCCTGATGTTGGGCAACTTTGCCACAGCGGATGACGCCTGGCAAAAGTCAGCCGGTGTTGGTGCTTATGCGGGCGAAGCGCAAGACTGGGTCGCTATCGAGGCCGCAGCCCGCGAAGAAGGCCAGGTCGTGATTTATTCCGTGTCCTCACGGATTGCCAAGCTGGTTGATGGTTTCAAAGAAAAATATGGTATCGATATTATCGGCCATGACATGCCGTCCGACCTTCAAATCGAAAAGCTCCGCCGTGAAAACAATGCTGGGGTTCACGCGGTGGACGTCTTGTTCAACGCCGAAGCAGCACTTTTGCTTAACGAAGCCCTACCAGATGAGCTGGTGTGGAACTTCATTCCCGACGGAATGACCGATGATCTGGACACCGGTGAAACAGAGCCGTTCTTGATCCAACGCCACAGCAGCAGGGTGGTCTATTATAACACGGCTCTCAACCCCGGTGGCGCCCCAATTGACTCTCTTTGGGACTTGACCCGTGACGAATGGAAGGGCCGCACCTTGTTGCCCAGCCCTCTGGAAGACAGCCTATCCGCCAACTTCATTCAAACCGTGCTTCACAATGCAGAAGAAATGGCGGCGGCCTATGAACGAGAATTTGGTGAACCTATCACCTATTCAGAAGGCGTTCTGGAAGCGGTTGAAGACAACGCCACAATCACTGAGCCGGATGCCGGGATGGAGTGGCTATTCCGCTTCTTGGGCAACGAGCCTGTGTTTCAGGGGTCAACAACAAAAATCTTTAAAAACGTAGGTGACGTGCAGCAGGATAACCCACCGTTGGGCATTACAACTTTCTCAAAGATGCGCAAAAATAAAGAGGGGATTTATGCTGCCGCGCCGATTTACGACCTTGATCCAGTGTTTGGTGTCAGCTACCCAACCGCGTTGGTTATGGCCAACGAGGCCCCTCATCCCAACGCGGCCAAACTGCTCATTAGATACATGATGGAAGAAGACGGGTTCAAACCTTGGAACGAACCCGGAGACTATGCCGCGCGCAGCAGTATCGAAGCAACTCAGGTCGAAGACTTTAACCTGCCCAAATTCGACGATCTCAATTTGTGGCCAATCAACCCTGAAGAAATCTACTTCACCAAATACGGCTTCCTCGCGCTGTACTTGGCGCTTGGTTAAACCTGTTACGCTCCGGCTAAGAGAAGCTTTGCCGGAGCGTTTCCAATTCTTCTTCTAAATCTCTGGGTGACCGGAAAGGACTTTTTGTGAGTATCTCCACAATTCTATTTGACGCAGGCGATATCCTGTATAGTAAGCCACGCCGGAAGGCGGTTGTCACAAAGTTTCTCACGGATCGAGGCTATAGTGAGCCCATGGCCAAGGATCCGGTTGAGCGACAAATGCGGTTAAAGGCCCATGCTGGTGCGATCGGTGTTCGTGATTTCATGACTTGGCTGATGGGGCACTATGGCGTCACCGATCCGCAGGATGTTCAGGACGGCATCGAGCTGCTCCTTTCGCAGCAACGCGATGTGACGTTCTTCCCGGAGGTTGCCGAAACCCTACACACTTTGAAGCAGCGTGGCATAAAACTGGGGATCGTGACAAATACCTTCAACCCACCTGCAGAAAAGAACGAATGGTTCAAAACCATTGGAATTGATGGGATCTGGGATTCCTATGCAGATTCCTGCGAGTTGGGTGTGATCAAACCGGAACCCGGTATTTATTTGGCGGCTCTGAAACCAATCGGCGTAAAACCAGAAAACGCCATTTTTGTCGGTCATGCTCAGGTGGAAATCGACGGGGCGAAAAGGCTTGGACTAACAACAGTGCGCTTCAACGCCGATTCAGATTGCGTCTCCTCTGACTACGCGATCGACAAGTTCAGTGAGCTTCTCGATATCCCGAGCAAGATAGATGGAACTAAAAAAATGTCTTTGGCATAATAGTCGCTCCTAGATCATTCAGACAAAGCACCAACGAGAAATTGTTTAAGTTTCCACGACTGGCAGCTTCCCAAACACTGCCGTTTCCAAAGTAGGATGCCGACGGATGAAATCTGCCCATTCAACCAACGGTCTGGGAAAACTGATTTCCTAGTGCCGTCGGTCTCCGCTTCTGTGCATCTCTTACTGATCTAGGGTCTGCTAGACGCTTGTTCTGCGATAGTCGCCTAACGCGCTTGAGGGATCTTGATACAAGTCGCGGGGACGGGCTGATTTTGGCATTTTGTGCCCCTATTGGACAATCGTTTCTTCAAGCCCATTTGCAACACCTCTTAACCGATTTCCCCCAAGTAACTGGGGCTGCTGTCATGGCTAAGTGGCCCACCGCGCTGCGGCAAGGTCTTCCTTTCCGCACAGCGGTCGTTCGAGCAAATCACGGCGAACGGCCGTTCTCCGCCCTTTCCCGTTTCATACGCCCACCATGCTGCACTGCGCTCCAGTGTCACAGAAGGGCTGAGAACGGCCCTTAGGCGAGTTTTGCACCAATGTCGGCAATGGGCCGTTCATAACTTTAACGGCTTCCCTCTGGCCACGACTTTGCAAAGGTCACTTTTGCGCATAGCCGCCATTGGAGCCGACCGCAGCGAAGGTCCGGAACCCGCCCCAATTGTCGAAATGTGCATGGTGCAGTATTGACCTCAAACGTAGCTCAACCCGGTAGTTCGCTGCGGCTTAAATGATGGCCCAATGCGGGCCGACCATGAGATCGGCCCAACTTACTAGATTTCTACTGATTCAGAGATTGCCAGAGCATCTTCTAATTCAACACCGAGGTATCGGACTGTGCTGTCCATTTTTGTGTGGCCAAGCAAGAGTTGAATCGCACGTAGATTGCCGGTCTTCTTGTAGATCTGCGCAACCTTGGTTCGGCGCATAGAATGCGTGCCATAAGCGCTTGGCTCAAGCCCAATGGAGTTGACCCATTCACCAACCAGCCGCGCATATTGGCGTGTCGAGATGTGCAAGCGCGCGTGGAACCGCCCCGGCCACAAATGCTCAGACCCTGTCATCAATGGTTTGCCTATCCAGCGTAGGAGCGACTTTCGTGTTCCCTCCGTGATCTCAAGTCGGACTGGCTTTTAGGTTTTCCTCTGAATAATTGACGCACGCTCTTTGACGTGTCCGGCCGCAAGTACGTCCGCGACTTTCAGGCAAACCAGATCACAGCCTCGAAGTTTGCTGTCGATGGCCAGGTTGAATAGCGCCAGGTCACGATGTTTGTCCGCGATTTCCAGGCGAACGCGGATCGCCCAAACGTGTTTGGGCAGCAACGGTCGCTTTTGTCCAACAATGCGCCCCTTGTTCCATGCCGGGCGGCAAGCACGAATGGCAGGCAAATTTGGTAGTTGCATGACGGTATTTCCTGCCCACCACGCCCATCCGCATCGACAACCTGACGTTGACACAACAGCCTACCACGGGCCAGGGGTATGGCAGGGAAATCTGGATTCAAACCCAACCTAACGAATGCTGCATCAAGCACATTTCGACAGTAAGGGCGCTTAGCCGCCCTCCGCTGCGGTAATCTCCAACGGCAGGTATGCGCAGATAGCGACATTTGCAAAATTGGGAACACTCAAAGCCAAGTTGAGGCGCGTACGGCCCGAAGCGGCTACTCATACGATCGTCCAAGCTGCAAGACTGCTATCCCATAGCGGATGTTCGTTGATAGAGTAGTATCTTGCCCATCTGAAGGACCAAGCAGCAGAGCAATTGAGCTGAATTTCGTGTCGGTCCGATTTTGTGACCCGTTCCAGCACTGTTGTAGTGCCCTCTAACAGCTCGAATTCTGAAAAGCGTGCTCCGAGATGCTGGTAAATGGATTGGGGAAGAGGCGTTTTATATAGATTGGGTGCCATATCCAAAACCACACCTTGGCCGAATTACTCGGCCCCGACTACCGCCTCGCTTGCCTCATCCCCCTGTGCGACCACGCGGATCAGCATCCGCAATGCAATCCTGCATCGCCTACACGTGATTGATCACGCCCTCCGTAGAGGGCTAGTGGCAAAACAAACAAAGGAAGACAGGGACCGCAAGTCACGTCACTTCCTTGGGTGAGTTTTAATCTAGAACTCGAGATTGATGCTAAACTCCAACCCAAAGGAGTCATAGTTCTTTGCGCCAATCCCATCGTAAAAGCCGGAAATCTTGGAGATCAGCCCAGAATTCGCCGTATGTTCCAAACCAAGATCAACACGAACGCGGCCACCTTCTGTAACGGCTACGAGCCCCGTTGCGACACCAGAGCCCTCACTTTTTGACCAAATCCCAGTTAGACCGCCGGTAAACTCACCAATGCCGCTTCGTGTCCTAAATGGCACGGCGACATCCAGCCCAGCGGAAATCTCTGTTGTTGCAATACTCTGAGCCGCGATGGAATTGCCAAGACTGTCGGTATAGGTCGCCTGATCATCACTAACATGAGATAAACCGAAGTTGGGATAGAAGGTCATGACTTCCGTCTCAATCTCTCCGGTAACGCTAGCCGTTGCAAGAAAACGCGTACTTTCGAAATCATCTGTGTAGGTACCGAATGGAGAAATCGTATTGCTGGATTTCCCATAAAGAATACTACTGTCGAAAAACAGCGGCTGTGCCGCAAGCCGCCCTGCAATGTAAGGGCCAACCAGCCAACCGTAGCCCTTGGTGGATGCAGTAGCATCATCAGTCACCGCGTAATCTGCTTGCAACATTGCACCCAAAATTAGGTTTTCGCTGAACCGATAGTGACTGCCGACGGCACCATGGACATAAGTGCTTTCGCTTGAATTGTCGTCGGACCAAGCGCCCTTGAAGCGAAACCAAGTGCCATTCCCAGCGTGGTAGTCGCCATCGAACGATGCGAGCCCTTTGGTGACATTCGCGTTAAGCCCACCACCGGTTTGGGACAGAAACAAGCGTTTTAGGTCGGGCTGGCTTGCCAGTAAATTGGTCGAGCGTGCACTAAGAAAGCCGGTTATCAGCTCTTGGGTCACATCGACGGTTTTGTCGGCCACGGCTGCAACCGAAGAGGCAACGTTCCCATTGCCTGCTGCGTCGGTGGCAGCTGAGTCCGGTATCCAGATCGTAATGTCGCCACTCCCCGTGGGCGTGATCGTTACTATGTAGCTTCTACCCGACCCGGTTACCGAGGTGGCGGTGGCATTTGTCGTTCCAACATCTCTTGCGACAAAACCAATCACTGTTTCCGAAAAGATCACTGTCATATCAAATGGTGTGGATCCCGCAGAGTTGGTCGGCACACCGCTGATCGTAACGGTTGGCGCGGTGCTGTCGAAAGTCGTCGAAACCTCGTTGGATGCTGTATTGTCGTTGCCAGCGGCATCGGTGAAGGTTGCAGCTTCGATCCATAGTTTGACCTCGCCATCGGAATTTGGCGTGAGGGTCGCGGTGTATGCGGTTCCAGACCCGGTCAAAGTGGCAGTGGCATTACTTAACGACAGATCGCTGGCTGTAAAATCGGTGCTGGTTTCAGACAAGATTATGCTGGCTGTGTAAACTCCGCTGCTTGGCCCCGACAAGGCGGCAATATTGACTGTAGGCGCAGTCACATCCGCCACAAACGTCACTGTTGTGCTTTCCGAAACGTTGCCAGCAGCATCCGTCGAAGTGATTGCGACGTTGCCACTCTGCTGAGGAGCCGCCGAGGTGACCGAGTAACTGCCGACAACTGATGTGCTTGTGGTTGCGATACTCGCCGCAAGGCTTTGGTGCGTAGTGGGAGTACTGACGACTACAGTCACGATGGTGCCATCCGGGAAGGTAATTGTAATCGTCGATCCTGCCTCGGCGGTGCCGGATACAGTAACTCTAGAGTCGGCATTAACAGTCACGACTGTAACTAACGGCACTTCTGGTGCGATGGTATCGACGTAGGTGGCGGAGATCGGCGCGGAACTATTGCCCGCAGAATCCGTCGCGGTCACACTGATCGTGCCACTGGGTTGGTTTGCTGCCGAGGATGTGACCGCATAGATACCGGATGCATCCGCCACGGTTGTTGCCGTTGTTCCATCAGGGTACGAGACCAGAATTGTCGCGTCAGGCTCAGCAGTGCCAGTCGCGATGACACTGCCATCGGGGTTCTCAACAACAGCTAGGGTTGGCGCAGCGGGAGGGTTCACATCGCTGACCACAACCTTGAAGCTGACCTGGCTGGCTGCGTTCCCGGCGCTGTCTTCACTGTCCACCGTCACTGTATGGCTACCAGCGGCAAAGAT
>NZ_JBYAXC010000010.1:0-113070 GCF_057444295.1 Parasedimentitalea nitratireducens
TGGAAAAGCCCGGTCACTTTCGAACGGAAAGTGGCCTGAACGAGCACTTGGGGCGGCACACAATCGCGACAGGTCCATACTCGAGGAAACTGGGCGTTGCGGTCGCGCAACACAGGAACACGGGTGTTAGGGAATGAACAGCCCAAAGCCGACCATGCTGCATTTTTCGTCAATGACCTCTCTCTGCCTTAAGCTGACAAGGCCTATCGAAACCACCGGTGGAAACCGGACATTTGCTGCCACAACCAGTAAAGTCTGCTCTTCGATCATTCGAATTGCAACACAGATCGAAGACTGAACCTGTACCACGACTTGAAAATATGACCATGGTGAAGGCGCTCTAAAAGTTGCAACAATTGAGCGCTTGGTGCGCTCACAAAATGATGGCAGTCTTATCACCGGCAGACAATTGCATGGTATGTTGTTAATGACTGAAGAAGGCCGATGGATGAAGAGATACTTGCAGGTAATTTGGCTGAGATCTGGCCAGTGGGCCGGGTTGCCAATGCAACTCAAAAGCAATGACCTGAATTCCCTTAATCAGCCGAGAATGGATGAACACAGGAAGCGCTACCTAACAATACAACACTCTACCAAATTTGGTGCGTTGATGCTCGCTGTTTTGTGGGGACTCTCCCCGGTCTCTGGTATGGCAAACGAAAGCCGTGCATCTATTCTGGGCCAATGTGACACGCTTGCCGCCAACCCACTTAACCCAGATAACCCGGCTGGAGTTTCAGGTGTCAAGTTTTCGGAGATTAATGCAAGCCAAGCCATCCCTGCATGCAAGAGAGCCTCTCTGAAATACCCGAACGAACCTCGGATGTACTTCCAGTTGGGCCGCGCATTGGATGCCGTTGGGCAAAAGCAAATGGCGCTGCGAGAGTATTTCAAGGCAGCGAACATGGGCTATCGCGCTGCCTTGTTCAATCTTGGCACCATCTACCGCGATAGAAAGAACTCTCCTGACCGGAGTAAGGACGCCGCCAGCCTGTTCCGGGCTGCTGCTATCCAAGGGTATGCACCTGCGCAGTTCAATTTGGGCCTAATGTATGAAAAAGGACGAGGGGTGCCACAAAGCGATACCGAGGCCGTGTATTGGTATCAGCTCTCGGCTGATCAGGAGTATCGGAACGGCGAGTACAACCTCGGTTGGATGTACGAAAAAGGCCGGGGTGTTCCGCAAAACTATCAGCGGGCGGCCGAAATGTATTCAAACGCCACTCACAGAGGTCATGCCTCGGCGATGTATCGATTAGGGACCTTGTACGAAGGTGGGCTAGGGGTCTCTCAGGACAGCAACGAAGCCCTGGCTCTGTATTTCCGAGCTTCAGGTAAGGGGGAAGTTAGGGCATTGACAGCAGCTGGTCGCATTTACCGCGATGGTCGTGGTGTCAGCAGGAATGTCATGGAGGCGGCAATCCTGTTTCGTACAGCCGCCGCGCAGGGGGATAGGCAGGCCAGGGACCTTATGGGGAAACTATTCGCGAACAAGGATATCGCTAGAGATCTGCAACGGCAGCTGAAAAGTCGAGGGTACTACAACGGACCAATTGATGGAGCTTTTGGCCGGGGAAGTCAGGCTGCATTGGGAGCATTTTGCCAATGTGGTTGAGACGTCTGTCACAATACACTTTTGCTTCCTCTGTCTTGATGCGCGCCAAGCAATTTGGGCAAGCCACTTGTCTGTCTCTTGCAATGTTGAGTGTGGCCAACGGTAGTGCTGCGCAACAGGATCCTGGCTGGCGGAACTATGTTCACGAGTTAGGCTGGCAAATCGAATATCCCGCAGGTTTGATGTCGGCTGTTTCTGGGCCAAGCGGACTTGGTAAGACCTATGTCAGTCGAAACCAAGCCGCCAAACTGGTTATTTTCAGCGCAGTCAGATCGGCGGCTGACTACCAGGCTTTCCAGCAAGACCTGTTGCGTGATGTGCAGTTTCGCGGTGCCATGCACACCCAGGGCGACGGTTGGTTTGCCTTGGCTGGCCAGCGCAATTCAACCAGATATTTTGCAAAATACGTTTTTGACAAGAAACGCCACTTCGCCCGCGCTTTTCTATTGGAATATGATCAGAACCAAAGCGCGACCTATGAACCAATCGCCGAACAGATGGCCGCCAATTTTACCTATGTAGGATCCAATTGGGAATCTGAGGAGGACCGCAGAAATCGGGCGATTTCTGCGGCGCAAAAGATTATTGACCGTGTAACAGGACCGCAGGAGACGGACTGGCGTCAGTATCAGAATACGGCAGCAGGTTGGACGGTCAGCTATCCGGCGAATGTATTGTATGCGACCACAGAGACCAACAGCTCTTCGGTACGGATTTTTCGAAGCACTGACGCAAGATCTGTTCTGGCAATTACCGGCGGCCTAACCCTCATTCGTAACGTTCAGGACTATAAATCACAGCTTTTAAGCCACGGCCGCCACGAGCAGTTGAAGCGCAGCCAAGTGGGGGCAGACTGGTTCCTTCTGAGCGGCCAGCGTGGTGCCAATACGTTTTTTGAGAAATATCTGTTCTCGCCCGACATGTCCCAAGTGCAGTCCATCGCCTTAGAGTTTCCAACAGCTCAGGCCAATACCTTCCTGAACATTGTCAAACGATTGGATGCTGAATTCTCGACCTACCGCGTTTCCACCCGGCCAACCTCTGGTGACAAATTTAGATCATCGACCGACCGGATAAATGGTGTGACCGTGGATGGTAGGGATTGGCAGGTCGACAACGGCAAGGGTGTCCTGACCCTGACGCTCACTAACAACACAGATGGGGTGTTGAACTCGCTGCAGGTTGACCCATTCCGATCCGGCATATGGAAAACCATTAAGCCTGAACCACCGATTTACCCGGGCGAAAGCGCCAAAGTGGAGATGGAGATCGTTCTTGCCCCTGACGGTGAACCGGCTGAGACGTCACATCGGCCTGAAAATCGTCTGCAATGGTGGGGCAACAATCATCAAAACGTCATACTGTCGGTCTTCAACCGGGAAGAAGAGTTTAAAGAGGAGTTCGGCACATGGCTGTTCGAAAACTGATCGCAGCCGCATTTGCCTTGGCTTGTCCGCTGACTGCTGCGGCTTTTGAAGGTGAGCAAAGGGACTTGAAACTGATTGCTGAAAGCATCCACGGTGCATCAATTGCGGTTGATTATGATGTGAAGTGGAAGCTCAGCTCTTTGATGGGCGAGCCGACTCGAAACCTGAAAATTCGCTGGCGACTGCCAAGATTTGCCGCGATACGTCTGCCCAATGACCCCGCGTATGAGGGGGCGCCGGCGAATTTTTTGGTCAAGAACCTGCCACCGGACATTCAGGACAACATCCGACTGTATGATGTGAAAATTCCGATGGGGTTTCGGGGGAGGCCAGCCGGATATGATTGCTCGTCTCTCTATGCGGTCTCTGTGGTGGCCGAAGGTTATGTAACGTTTGATGCAGGCGCCCCGGCCAAGCCGGGCGACAAATGGAGTTACAACGTCACCGGATCACCCAACTGGGCTGAGTTCATGACCGATTTCCAAGGTGTGCCACTGTCCAAGGATACCGCCAAGTCAGTAATGACCACACCGAACCTGTGTGGGGATGTTGACGACCTGAAAGTCACAGGGAAAATTGCCCTGGGCGAAGCCTTGCGGTGGATTCATAAGAGTTTTGACAAGAGATCCGTTACAGAAATGATCACTGGATCACAACGTCAGCTAGCAGTTCTGAGCGAGACGTTGGGGTTGCCTGTTGATGATGCAATATCCGAATTCGATCGCCTGACCTCGATGCTATACGCCGCCAGATCAGCTGCTGAGATTGCTGAAATTCGGCAACAGGTAGAGGCTGCGGCCCAGAAGCTCAGGGATGGGATACCAGCCCGATATGTGCCAGCGGACAAGGTACAAGATTACCAGGCAGAGCGCGATGATATTTCCACCCAAACCGAACAGATTTTGGTCGAACTGATCCCGGACGAAAGTGCCTATGACGCCGAGGCTACCGCCTATCAGCAATGGGTCGACGAGAGACCTACTGAAACCCTGTATAGATCTGAAAGAATTTCTGACGACATTAAACGGATTGCCACTTGGGATGGAGAACACGTTCGGGAGGTTGACTATTGGGAACATGATTTGCTGGCGGGGCGCTATTTGCATGCCGAGATTTCTTGCGAAGACGAAAGGGTCGATTTGTTGGACCCAACGTCACTGGAGATCGCAAAAACACTTAGGTTTGATTGCCCTGACAGGGGAGAAACTCGGGTTGTTCTGTGGCCGCGCTTTCCCGAGGGGCTCGAACGTCCAGAGCCGGTAACCTCTGATTATCTTGAAACACTTGAAGGCTACAAACTCACAGTCGCGAATTCAAATCGGGTTTTTTATGACGACGATGATCGATGTAACGGTTATCGCGACCGGTATGAAGACACCACGGTCACAACCACATTTGGTACCGATTTCGAACAAATATCCTCACATACAAATGTCGAGCAGAGCGTCAAACGTGGAAGTACTCTTTGTCTGTCAAGCTATTGAACCTAAAATAGAAGGCTGCTTGGCATTCCTGCTCCATGTGGAGCCAAGGAACACGTGAATTGGCTAATTGTGGCCGCTCTAACGAGATTTGGTTACGTAGGATCTGATAACAAACGGACGCTGAAGCTGACAGAAGATTATGGCGGGTGGAACGTCTCGTTCCAGGCAGCTTTTTGAAAACTCGGTTCTGCAGTAAAAGCGGCTTTGTCTTTGTGGCGATCTCACGTCAGCCGATACTTTGTCGGCGCCGTTCTTTTGCAACGTAAAATAGCGAACATCTTAACAAGCTCGTGAAGTTAAACCCTATCTTCATTTCACTGTGTTCTATGTGCCGGCAACATTAGGAAAAGGACACTGCTGTGACTGAGAGTAAACTGCCCAAGAAACGGCGCTTATCACTCGCAAATCTCAAGACAAAACCGAAGGTTATATCGGTTGCGCTATTTCCATTGCTGTTGATGCTGGGGGTCGGCGTCTTCACGATGGTGAACTTGAATCACATGGAAAAAACCACGGCCTTGGTAGAACATACTCAGAATGTCCTGGGTGAATCGCGGGGGATCATTGCATCAGCCGTTGATATGGAAACTGGCCTCCGGGGCTATTTGCTGGCCGGTCAGGACGAGTATCTGAATCCCTATTTCGGTGGGCAGGAACGGGCCTATCAGGCCTTGGAAAGCCTGCGCGCAACGGTCAGTGACAATGCGCCTCAGGTGGCGCGTTTGCAGGAGGCCGAGCAAGCCCTGCGCGGTTGGCAGACTGATGTAGCCGAAGGCGCCATTCAGTTGCG
Source organism: Parasedimentitalea nitratireducens (assembly GCF_057444295.1). Taxonomy (NCBI): domain Bacteria; kingdom Pseudomonadati; phylum Pseudomonadota; class Alphaproteobacteria; order Rhodobacterales; family Paracoccaceae; genus Parasedimentitalea; species Parasedimentitalea nitratireducens. The sequence goes on from NZ_JBYAXC010000010.1 coordinate 5,317, forward strand.
TCGCGACATTGGCGAAGCCTTGACGATGAACGACATGGCGGAAGAAGTGAAAAGGGCCAAGGGCAGTGTTTATTTTGACAAGTTTCGTGTCGAAATTGCGGCCTTCATCGAGGCCGAGCAAGCGCTGCTGGGACAGCGTAAGGAAAAGCTCGCCACCATCATGAACAGCCCCTTTATCAACGCAGTCGCTATCGACGAAGGGATGAAACACGTCGAGCACACTTATCGGGTGATCAGCGTTGCCAAGGATATTCTTGCGGCCGCCGTTGATATGGAAACGGGCATGCGTGGGTTCTTGTTGGCGGGTGATCCAATTTTTCTGGTGCCCTTTGAGAATGGGGCCGTGCAGTTTGAAAAACTGATTGCAGAACTGACCAAAACAGTCAGCGAAAATCCATCCCAAGTCGAACGCTTGGACCGAGCCGCTGAGATCATTTCAGAATGGCAGGGCAAAGTTGTTGAACCGATTTTGGAGATGCGCCGCGTGATTGGCGATGCCGCAACCATGGATGACATGGCGGACTTGGTGAAAGAGGGTCGGGGTAAAACCTATTTCGATGGATTCCGGTCTGTCATGGCAGCTTTCGAGGCCGAAGAACAGGCTTTGATGGACGTGCGTCAGGCCGCGAATGAGCAAACCTCGGCCTCGACCAAAACCATGATTCCGGCTGCGATTGCTGTTGCCCTTATCCTGGGTGCTGCGCTGGCATTGTGGATTGGCACCAACCTCTCGAATGCCGTAAAACTCATTACCGTTGCGATGGGCAAACTGGCCGAAGGTGATAATTTGGTTCGCATCAAGGGGCAGCGCCGCGGCGATGAAGTGGGCGAAATGGCCCGCGCGCTTGAGGTGTTCCGAGATGAGCTGTCGAAGATGCAGGACGCCGAGAAGCAAAAAGCCGAAGGACGAGATGCCGAGCAAAACGCGGTTGTACAAAAATTGAGCAACCGTTTGGCGCAATTGTCCCAAGGGAAACTGACAGTCCAGATCAACGAGGTCTTCCCGGAAGACTACGAACAGCTTCGTCAGGACTTCAACACAACGGTGACGACACTGCATCAAATTGTGGGGCAGGTTGTCGACACCTCGAGCAGCATTCGCAATGGCGCCGATGAGATCAGCCAGGCCTCGGATGATCTGTCTCACCGAACCGAAAGCCAGGCCGCTACGCTGGAACAAACCGCTGCGGCACTGGATGAACTGACTGCATCGGTGAATTCTGCCGCTGACGGTGCGCGCAGTGTTGAGGGCACCATGAAGGAAGCCGGAGGCGAGGCTAAAGCCAGCGGAGAGGTTGTTCAAAGCGCAGTAACCGCCATGACTGAAATCGAACAGTCTTCAAACCAGATCTCACAAATCATCTCGGTGATTGACGATATCGCATTCCAGACCAACCTGTTGGCCTTGAATGCTGGGGTCGAAGCAGCCCGGGCGGGTGAAGCGGGCCGTGGATTTGCTGTTGTGGCAAGCGAAGTCCGGGCTTTGGCGCAACGGTCCTCGGACGCTGCGATGGAGATCAAGACGCTGATTGATGACAGCTCTAAGCAGGTTGAACGGGGTGTGGACCTTGTTGGTCGGGCGGGTGAAGCCCTGCAGGGCATTGTCGGCCAGGTTAGCCACATCACTGATCTTGTGTCAGGTATCGCCGAAGGGGCCAGCGAACAGTCAATCGGTCTGAACGAGATCAACACCGGTATGACCCAGTTGGATCAAGTGACGCAACAGAACGCGGCGATGGTTGAAGAGGCTACAGCAGCGGGGCACTTGCTCAAGACGGATGCTGCCAAGCTGTCCGAATTGATGAACCATTTCGAAATCGGCAATGGCAACGCTTCACACGCAACTGTGGCGCCTGCCGCCCCAGCAAGCATGCCAATGGATGCGCCAGAAGGCTGGGATGTCGAGGACGACGCGTGGCCCGAGGAAGCAGCAACTGGCACAGATCATCAGGTTGTCTGGAAAGACTTCTAAGTTTCGGGTGTGATCAAACATCGTAATCAAATTCAAGGGCAGACCGCTAAGGTCTGCCCTTTTTTGTTGGCCCGCCGGTGCTAGGCTGGATTGCGCAACATACGAGGTGTCTGGCCGAACTCTGCCTTAAGCGCACGGGTCATCGCGCTGGCATTGTCATAGCCACAGCGACTGGCAATTTCCGAAACAGGCTGATCTGTTTCACACACCAGCTTACGCGCTAGATTTAGCCTTAGCCGCCGGTACACGGCTTGTGGCGTTGCCTTGAGCTCCTGTTTCATCCGAATTTCCAACGACTTTTGGGTGCACCCTGCTTGCTGCGCAATACGACCAATAGCCCATGGGCTTTCCAGGTTCTCCTGCATGATCGCCAGCGCGCGATCTACCAGCTTGCTACTGGTGCTGGCTTGCGATCGGTGTGACCGAGCAGAATCGCGTGTCATGAACAGCTGCGCCACCTCCATTGCCAGCATTTGGCCATTACCCTCGCCGATCAGATGCATGATTAGATCAAACGCCGCCATGGCGCCCGAGCAGGTAATGCGGTCCCGGTCGATGACAAAGCGCTCGCGCAAGCTATCAACCAGCGGAAAGGCCTCGGCAAACCCGGCCAGCTCTTCCCAGTGAATGGTGGCGCGATACCCGTCCAGCAAGCCAGCGCTGGCCAGCAGCCAACTGCCGGTGTCCAGCCCAGCTAAGGTGTCATATCGCTTGGCCGCGCGCCTTAACCCTCTTATGGTGTCCCAGTTGTCCCACGCACGATAGCCATAGGACGGCATGACCATCAGCATCTCACCTGCGGCATCCATCAGCGCGTCATGTGGGGCGACCTGCATACCGCTTGAGCTTGATGCTGGATCACCCGTCATCGTCAGAAATCGCCAGTCATATAGCGGTTGCCGCGCCAGTGTATTGGCGGCACGCAGGGGTTCGATCGTATTGGCCAAACAATGGTTCGAGAATTGATCGAACAGTAGGATGTCAAAACTCTGCCTTCTAGATGTGTTTTTTGGGGAACTCTGCATGATCAAAGCCTAACTCTGCACGCCAGTCCAACGCAATGCGCGATCTAATTTCTGCAGTCACCGAGTTAAAGGAGCCTGCGCGATGCAGTTTGGCCTGTCCGAAGAACAAGAGATGATCGTCTCAACCGTTCGCAGTTTTGTTGAGAAAGAAATCTACCCGCACGAGGCCGAGGTCGAGCGTACCGGACAGGTGCCGCATGAACTGGGCGAGGCGATCAAGCAAAAGTGCATCGACCTAGGATTCTATGCCTGCAACTTCCCCGAGGAAGTTGGTGGTGCGGGCCTCAGCCATGTTGATTTTACGCTGGTTGAGCGCGAGCTTGGTCGCGGTTCCATGGCGCTGACCCATTTCTTTGGCCGCCCGCAGAATATCCTGATGGCCTGTAACGCGGAGCAGCGCGAACGCTATCTCCTTCCCGCAGTACGCGGTGAACGGATGGATGCCTTGGCGATGACCGAGCCAGACGCCGGGTCAGATGTGCGCGGCATGAAATGTCAGGCAGTACGTGAAGGTGGCGATTGGGTCATCAACGGCTCCAAACACTTTATCTCCGGCGCTGAACACGCTGACTTCTTTATCGTGTTCGTTGCAACCGGCGTAGATGAAACACCCAAAGGTCCGAAAAAACGGATCACCACGTTCCTGGTGGATCGCGGCACACCTGGTTTCGAGGTGCGCGATGGCTATAACTCGGTCAGCCACAAGGGTTACAAGAACTGCATCCTGACATTTGATGACTGCCGTCTGCCAGATGCGCAGGTGCTGGGCGAGGTCGACGGCGGTTTTGCCGTGATGAACGAATGGCTCTATGCCACCCGTATCACCGTTGCGGCCTCTTCCGTGGGTCGGGCACGTCGCTGTTTTGACTATGCCCTGAACTATGCCGCCGAGCGTAAGCAGTTCGGCCAGCCCATCGGCAAGTTTCAGGGCATTGGCTTTCAGATCGCGGATATGATCACTGAAATCGACGCTGCCGACTGGCTGACCCTTGCGGCAGCCTGGCGTCTGGATCAGGGGCTACCCTCCAACCGTGAAATTGCCTCTGCCAAGCTCTATGCATCCGAAGCACTTGCGCGGGTCACAGACACCACGCTACAGATCTTTGGTGGCATGGGGCTGATGGATGACTTCCCAATCGAACGTTTCTGGCGCGACGCCCGGGTCGAGCGGATCTGGGATGGCACCTCGGAAATCCAGCGTCACATTATCTCCCGCGATCTATTGCGCCCGCTTGGCGCGTAAGGTGCCAAGCCATGACCAAAACGCTTAGCCGCCTGTTCCAGCCCAAATCCATTGCCGTTATTGGTGGCGGGGCTTGGTGTGAACAGGTTCTCAAACAATCTCAGGCCATGGGCTTTTCCGGTGAAATCTGGCCGGTTCATCCCAAGGCCAAAGAGATCGCCGGGTGCCAGACTTACCCAGGTCTGGCAGATCTGCCCAGTGCGCCCGATGCAGTCTTCATCGGGGTCAATCGCCACACCACAATCGAACTTGTTGGCGAGTTGTCAAAAATGGGGGCAGGCGGCGCGGTCTGCTTTGCCTCAGGCTTCTCCGAGGCGGTGGCCGAGGATGCCACCGGAAATGATCTGCAAGCGCAGTTGGTCGCGGCGGCTGGTGACATGCCGATCCTGGGGCCCAACTGCTATGGCTTTGTCAACGCGCTGGACGGGGCCCTGCTCTGGCCGGATCAGCATGGCTGCCTACCGGTGGGCCGTGGCGTTGCGATCCTGACGCAAAGCTCGAACATTGCGATCAACCTGACCATGCAGCAGCGCGCCTTGCCGGTTGCCTATGTTGTGACCTGCGGAAACATGGCGCAAACATCGCAGGCGCAGATCGCCTCGGCGCTGTTGGATGACCCCAGGGTTTCCGCCGTGGGTCTGCATATCGAAGGCTTTGGCAAACTACGCGATTGGGAGGCTTTGGCTAAGAAAGCGCACGACAAGGGCGTACCGCTGGTCGCGCTCAAAGTCGGCGCATCCGAGCAAGCGCAGCAAGCCACCGTGTCACATACAGCATCATTGGCGGGCAGCGATGCAGGGGCGCAGGCGTTTCTGGATCGGCTTGGTATCCCTCGACTGCGGGCTTTGCCGGATCTATTGGAAACTCTAAAGCTGCTGCATTGTTATGGCCCATTGCCCAACGGCAACATCGCTTCGATCAGCTGTTCCGGCGGTGAGGCCAGCTTGATCGCGGATATGGCCGTTGGGACGGACCTGAACTTCCCGCCCCTGACCGACCGCCAGCAAACACAGCTGCGCGACGCGTTGGGCCCAATGGTGGCGCTGAACAACCCACTCGACTACCACACCTATATCTGGCGCGACGAACCCGCGATGGCACGGGCCTGGTCAGGCATGACCGGCGACGACATCGCCATGACTTTTTCCATAGTGGATTACCCGACCACGGATTCGACAGACTGGAGTTGCGCAACGCGGGCTGCACTTCAGGTGCGCGCAGAAACCCGGGCAAACTTCGCCGTCGTCGCCACTTTGCCAGAGTTGATGCCGCCAGATGTGGCAATTGAACTGATGGCCGGAGGCGTGGTGCCGTTTCTGGGGCTACGCGAAGCACTGGCCGCCACCGAAGCGGCTGCAAGCTTGCGTACCCCACAATCGGAACCGGTGTGCCTTCCGGGCAGGGCCTTGGCCATCATCACTCTGACCGAGGCTGCATCCAAACAGGTGTTCTCGGACCATGGCGTTGTCACTCCCCAGAACAGAACCGCACGCGGTGCGGATGATGTTGCCAGGGTTGTTGCAGAACTGCGTCCGCCTTTTGCCATCAAAGGCGTGGGATTGGCCCATAAATCTGAGCACGCTGCGGTGAGACTGGAAATCTCGCCCGACGATGCCCCTGCCGTTGCATCCGAAATCGGGACAGATGAGATCCTGATCGAAGAGATGGTCACGGGAACAGTGGTGGAACTGCTGGTTGGCGTCACCCGCGACCCGGCGCATGGCTTTGTACTAACTATCGGGGCAGGGGGCGTGCTGACCGAGGTTCTGCGCGATACGGTATCAATGCTGTTGCCGGTTCAGGCCGCTGATATCGAAGCCGCCCTAACCCGACTAAACTGTGCCCCTCTGTTGGTAGGCTATCGTGGCAAACCCGCCGCCAATTTGCATTCAATTGTTGAGGCGGTGTTGGGAGTACAATCCTACGTCCTTGCCAACGCTGACACGGTTAGCGAAGTTGAAATCAACCCCTTGCTCTGCACGCCTGACCGGGCCGTGGCAGTAGATGCTCTTATTCGAAAGGCCTAAGACATGTCTCCGATTAAAACCAAACGCGAAGGCGCCATTCTTGAGGTCATACTGGACCGTCCCAAGGCCAACGCCATCGACTTGAAAACCAGCAAGATTATGGGAGAGGTCTTTCGCGATTTCCGGGATGACCCGGACCTGCGGGTGGCCATCGTGACCGGCGGTGGGGACAAGTTCTTTTGCCCCGGGTGGGATCTCAAAGCCGCCGCCGATGGTGACGCTGTGGATGGCGATTACGGCGTTGGCGGCTTTGGTGGCCTGCAGGAAATGCGTGACATGAACAAACCGGTGATCGCCGCCGTGAACGGCATTTGTTGTGGCGGCGGGCTAGAGCTCGCGCTGTCGGCCGACATGATCTTGGCCGCCGATCATGCCTCTTTTGCGCTGCCGGAAATCCGGTCCGGCACCGTTGCCGATGCCGCCAGCATCAAGCTGCCCAAGCGCATCCCATATCACATCGCCATGGAGCTGCTGCTGACTGGGCGTTGGTTCGACGTGGACGAGGCGCACCGTTGGGGGCTGGTAAACGAGATCGTTGCCGCCGACCAACTGATGGATCGCTCCTGGGAGCTGGCGCGCCTGTTGGCAAGTGGCCCGCCGCTGGTTTACGCCGCAATCAAAGAGATCGTGCGCGATGCTGAGGATAGCAAGTTTCAGGATGCCATGAACCGCATCACCAAAAGCCAGTTGGCCTCGGTTGATATGCTTTATCGGTCCGACGATCAGCTGGAGGGAGCCCGTGCCTTTGCCGAAAAGCGTGACCCGGTCTGGAAGGGGAAATAGCCACTAAGCCCCTATTAGGGTCAAAAGTGGGAATGGCCTCGTTGATCGCGAGGCCATTTTGTTTGGCTATCGAGGAACCTGATTTTCAAATTTCCGGAATGCCAGTGCGATAACCCCGGCAATGGCCATATAGGCCAGTGCCAACAACAGCAGTGGTTCGTACACAATAAAGGTATCGGACCGCACGCGCGATGATACCGCGTAAATCTCGACCACGGTGATCGTTGCCACCAGTGGCGTTGCCTTCAACTGCAGGATGGTTTCACCGCCTAGGGTGGGCAACACGTTGCGGATTGCCTGTGGCAACCAGATCCGGCGGAACATGGTGAAACGCGGCATGCCAAAGCTTTTGGCGGCCTCAAGCTGCCCCTTGGCGACACTTGAAAATGCACCGCGCATAACCTCGCCCTCGTACCCAGCATATGACAGGGTCAGCGCCAGTACGGCATAGGGCCAGGCTTGGCGTAAGTAGGGCCACAGCTCACTGCTGCGGATCCACGGGAATTGCGGGAAAAGAGACCCTAAACCGTAGTAAAGAAGCCAAATCTGCAACAGCAGGGGCGTGCCGCGAATGATGGTGCAGAACCCGCGGGCCGGGGCGGCAAGGTACCAGGGCCCGATCGCCTGGGCGAGCCCCAGAGGCACGGCCAGCAGAAAACCCAAAACCGTGGTGACTACCAAGATCCAAATCGTGGCCCACAGACCTTCTAGCGCCAGTGGCGCGTATTTCGGGATCCAGTCCCAGCGCAGGAAAACAGCACACCACAGAACCAGTGCTGCAAACAGCACCATCATGACGATACGGTGCGGAACCATGAGGGATTTCAATGTTGTCATGATCGACCCTCCCGCAGTGATGGTTGACCTCGACGTGCCCATTTTTCAATCCAGGCAAACACAACCCCGGAACACAGCGTCACCATCAGGTAGAGCGCCCCGGCGGCAAGAAAGAAGGTGAAGTAGGCGCGGGTGCTGCTGGCGGCCTGGCGGGTTTCCAACGTCAGCTCGGAAAAGCCAACAATGGCCAGCAGGGCGGTGTCCTTGGTGGCGATTAGCCACAGGTTTGCCAGCCCCGGCGTGGCAAAGGCCATCATCGCCGGGATCGTTACCCGGCGCATGGTCATAAAGGCGGGCATGCCAAAGGCCCGCGCGGCTTCGATCTGGCCAGGTGGCACCGCCTGAATGGCTCCACGCAAGACTTCGGTAGAATAGGCGCCCTGCACAATACCAAGAACCCAGATGCCGGCCACCACACCGCTGATCTCAACCCGGCCATAGCCCATGGCGCTGGCAAGTTGGTTGATCAGGTCGGTGCCGACGTAATACAGGATCAGGATCAGAACCAGCTCGGGCACCGCCCTGATTACAGTGGTGTATATGGCCAACAGGTCGCGAAGGACCGGCCCGCCATAGAGTTTTCCATAGGCCCCGAAAAGCCCAATCAGCAATCCAAAGCCAAAGGCTCCGAACGCGATTTTCAAAGAGTTCGCCAGCCCACGCAGCAGGTTGGCACCCCAGCCAGGGGCCGAGAGCGACAAAAGCTGCGCGCTCTCGGCCAGACCAAGCGTTTCGAGGATCAATTCCAAAGCGAGACCTTATTCGCTGTAGATGCTGGCGTTGAAATAGCGCGCGGTGATTTTCTCGTGCGTGCCATCAGCCAGAATGGCCGCGATGCCAGCGTTTAACGCGGCCTGCAGAGCTTCATCCCCCTGACGGGTGCCAGCGCCAACGCCTTTGCCCAGAATAGAGACGTCATTGGCCACTGGGCCTTTGATTTCGCAGCAACCGCCAGCGTCTGAACCAACGAAATCTGCCATGGCAATGCTATCAGCCTGGGTGGCGTCAATACGGCCTGCGAACAGATCTTGATTGGCTTCATCCTGTGTCTGATACACGCGGATTTCGGAATCTTTAAAATACGCCTGCGCATAGGCCTGGTGGATGGTCGAGGCCTGAATGCCGATGATCTTACCAGCCAGAGATTCCGGTGTTGGCTCGATGTCCATGGACTTGTCAGCCACGATCACAGCCGGCGTGTTGTAATAGGGGTTCGAGAAGTCGATGGTTTTTGACCGCTCTTCGGTGATCGACATCGACGCCATGATCGCGTCGATCTGCTGGCCGGTCAACGACGGGATGATGCCATCCCAAGCTACTGGGGTGATCACGCAATCCAGCTCGGCAGCGGCGCACACCGCGTCGATGACTTCGATTTCCCAGCCAACCCACTTGCCCGAAGAATCAACCGACGCAAACGGAGGATAGGCTTCGGCAGCGATGCCGATCTTGACCTGTTCGGCGCTGGCCGCACCAGCAACAAGGGTGGCCGCAGCAACTGTGGCGGCAAGAATGGTCTTCAGTTTCATGACGTTTCTCCCTGAATTGTCATATTTAGAGTCTGTTTCCCGTTAGGCGACCGAGCTGAGGAACTGTTTCAGCCGGGCCGACTGAGGGTTGCCGAAGACCTCGGCAGGTGGTCCCTGCTCTTCAATGCGGCCTTCAAATAAATACACGACGTGGTTGGCGACCTCGCGTGCGAACTTCATTTCATGAGTGACCAGCAGCATGGTGCGTCCTTCGGCGGCAAGGTCGCGGATCACCGTCAAAACCTCGCCCACCAATTCCGGATCTAGCGCTGATGTCGGTTCATCAAACAGCATCACATTGGGATCAACGGCCAGCGCCCGCGCAATTGCAGCGCGTTGCTGTTGACCACCAGACAAGTAAGCTGGGAATGTATCAGCTTTTTCGCCCAGCCCCACCCGATCTAGCAGGACCTTGGCCTGTGCAATGGCCTCGGCACGGGGGACTTTCAACACATGGACCGGTACTTCGATCACGTTTTCCAGCAGGGTGCGGTGGGTCCACAGATTGAATTGCTGAAACACCATGGCCAGCCGGGTGCGAATGCGCTCGATCTGGCGTTTGTTGGCCGGGCTGCCATCGGCGTTCATCTCAACCTCTTCGCTATCAATGACGATACGCCCTGATGAAGGGGTTTCCAGAAAATTGATGCAGCGCAGCATCGTAGATTTGCCGGACCCGGACCCGCCAATGATGGCAACCACATCGCCTTTCCTGGCGCTCAGCGACACGCCTTTCAACACTTCCAGATTGCCAAAGGACTTGTGCAAATCCTCTACATGAATGGCCTCTTCCCGCGTGTCGGGCACAGGTGATGGGTCTGCAGATGCAGCTGTCGGCATTTCCGGCTTCCTCACATTTGTGCTTGTAGTAATGCGCAAGCTTCGTAATTATGCAAGTGTATAATTACTGACGTGCCGAGAGGAAGCCCTGTGAGCGAAGAGCGCCGCAAGTTCAAACGCGAGACTGCCGAGCAGCGAAAAGAGGCTCTAATACGGGCTACTTTGGCGCTGGTGGCCGAAAATGGCGTGCGCGGTGCCACGGTGCGTGGCATCGCACAGCGGGCCGACGTGACCCAGGGTTTGATCCGGCATTACTTCAGTTCCAAAGAGGACCTGATCATCGCAGCCTATGAACATCACATGACCACAATGACCGATCAGACTTTTGCCTTTGCAGCCGAGGTCGACACATCGGCGCGTGACAAGCTGGCCGCTTTGGTCCGCGCCTCGCTGGAACCACCGGTTGCAGATCCCCGTGCGGTTGCCCTGTGGGCCAGCTTCTTGAACAAGGTGCAGACCGACCCGCAGATGAAGGCGACACATGAGCGTACCTATGCCTATTTTCGCGACCAGCTGCGTGACCTGATCCGCGCCGCGCTCAACGAAGCCGGGCAAGAGGCGAGCCCCAAACGGCTGCACCATCTAGCAACCGCCTGTAACGGCGTGATCGATGGATTGTGGATGGAGGGCGGCGCATTGCCCGATGCATTTGAGTCGGGAGAGCTGCCAAGCATCGGATTGGAATCCGTCGGTGCCATCATTGGATTGAATTTGGAACAGAAGGCAAAACAGCCATGAAGACAACTGCGATCACCAAACGGGTGGCCGGCATGGGCGCGGCCAAGTGGGAGGTCCACCTGAAGGCCAAGGACATGATGGCAGCAGGGGCTGACATTGTGTTGATGACCATTGGTGAGCCGGATGTCCCAGCTCCCACTGCGCTGATGGATGTGGCCGATTCAGCCATGCGTGCTGGGCGCACAGCTTATTCAGACGGACGCGGTGAGTTGAACCTGCGCCAGGCCTTGGCCGAGCGCTATAGCCAAACCACTGGACGCGAGTTTACCCCCGACAACTTCCTTTGCTTTCCGGGCACTCAAACCTCCTTGTTCAATGTGATGATGGGCGTGGCCGAACAGGGTGACGAAGTGCTGGTGGGCGACCCGATGTATGCCACCTACGAAGGTGTGGTGCGGGCAACAGGTGCTGATCTGGTGACGGTCCCCCTGCGCCCCGAACATGGGTTTCGCATGCAGGCGGCAGATCTGGCCGAACGCATCACACCCCGCACCCGCGCCATCCTGCTGACCACGCCGCACAACCCCACCGGGGCTATTCTGACGGCCGAGGATATCGACGCCATCGGCAAGCTGGCCGTTGAAAACGACCTCTGGATCATCTCGGACGAGGTCTACGAGCAACTTGTGTTCGAAGGCTCCACTTTTGTCTCCCCTTTGGCAATTCCCGATATTGCCGACCGTGTGGTTGCAGTGTCCTCAATCTCCAAATCCCACGCAGCACCCGGCTTTCGCAGCGGCTGGTGCGTGGGCTCTACATCGTTCTGCGATGCCCTGTTGCCCCTGTCCGAGTCGATGCTGTTCGGCAACCAGCCTTTCATTGCCGACATGACCGAGGTTGCGGTGCGCGAAGGCTCCGAAGTGGCCCCAGGTATGTGCCAGCGCTTCGCCCGCCGTGCGGCGATCATCTGTGAACGCCTGACCTCCGAAACCGAGCTGACAGTTCATCAGCCCGAGGCCGGCATGTTCGCCATTGTCGATGTGTCGTCAACCGGGATGGACGGCGAAGCCTACGCATTGGATCTACTGGAAACCACTGGCGTCGCCGTAATGCCAGGGGCGTCCTTTGGCGACAGTTTGAAAAACTGGGTGCGGGTGGCACTTACTATTGACGATGATGCTTTTGAAACCGGGATCCAGCGGATCGTGGCTCATGCCAACGCATTAAAGCAGGCCGTCGCATGACCAGTGTGGGCGAGGCGCTGGTGGCGCAGCTGGCTGCGCGTGGTGTTGATACCGTGTTTGGCATTCCTGGCGTGCATACTGTCGAGCTGTACCGCGGCTTGGCAGCCTCGGGCATTCGTCATGTTACCCCACGTCACGAACAAGGTGCCGGGTTTATGGCCGACGGCTATGCGCGCGTGTCGCGCAAGCCTGGTGTGGCCTTTGTCATCACCGGGCCGGGGCTAACCAACACATTGACCCCAATGGCACAGGCGCGGGCCGATTCCGTACCCATGCTGGTGCTGTCTGGGGTCAACGCTCTGCCAACCTTAGGTAAGGGAATGGGCCATCTGCACGAACTGCCAAATCAGCAGGCTATGATGGCAACACTGGCATTGATGTCCGAACAGGTGAAGGCTCCAGAAGAGCTGGAGCAGGCTCTAAATAAAGCCTTTATGCCCTTTTCAAATGGACGCCCCGGACCCACGCATATTGAAATCCCATTGGATGTCGCCGGTATTCCGCAGGCTGAAACAGTCTCTGATCCCTCCGATGTGGCTCATCCCGCACCGCACCCTCAGGACTTGGCGCGCGCCGCCGAGATGCTGCAATCCGCACAACGTCCGGTGATTTTGGCCGGTGGTGGAGCCAAGCAGAGCGGCGAAGCTCTGCGTAAGCTCGCCGAGAAGCTGGACGCTCCGGTGGTGCAAACCGTAAATGCCCGCGGCGTGATGTTTGGCCATGATCTGTCTGTGCCTGCCAGCCCCAGCCTGCAGGCCGTGCGTAATCTGATCGAAGAGGCCGACGTGGTGCTCGCAATAGGCACCGAGTTAGGGCCAACCGACTATGACATGTATGCCACCGGTCACATGGCGCAGATGCAGAGCCTGATCCGGGTGGACGTTTGCGCCGAACAGTTGGGCCGTCACGAGGCCGAGCTGACACTGCAAGCCGACGCTGGCCAGGTGCTGTCAGCGCTATGCTCTGAAGTGGGAGCTAAGAACAGAAAAACCGGTGGTGGTGCGCTACGTGCCAATCAGGTACGATCTGCAGCCTGGCAGGAACTAGGCGAAGACTACCGCTCGCAAGTTCTGGTCCTTGATGCAATGCGGGACGCCTTGCCGAACTCCGTTATGGTTGGCGATTCAGCTCAGCCCATTTACGCGGGTAACTTGTACTACGACCATGATCGTGCAGGCGGCTGGTTCAACGCTGCTACCGGCTATGGTGCCCTTGGCTATGGCATTCCCGCAGCAATAGGCGCTTCCATTGCTGATCCCGATGCCCGTGTCATCTGCATTGTTGGCGATGGTGGCGCGCAGTTCAGCCTGCCCGAAGTAATGGCCGCAGTGGATGAAAACCTGCCGATCACCTTTGTGGTGTGGAACAACCACGGCTATCGCGAAATCGCCACCTCGATGGAGGCCGTGGATGTAACGGTTGTGGGTTGCGACCCAACCCCACCGGATTTCAAGGCAACGGCCAAATCCTTTGGCATCCCCTATTGGCGCTGCAGTACCACACCTCAGGACGTGGCCTTGGGGTTGGCTGATCTGGCCCGCGCTACAGGCCCCAGCATGATTGAAATCGAGGCACCGCAGTTTGTGCCAAACCAGGACAAGAGCAAATGACCAACCCAAGTTTTGAATTCACCCGCGCCATCACAAGGCGTCCGGCAGGCAGCATTGTTGACGGGCTACGGGCCGAAGACATCGGCACCCCGGATCTGGACAAGATGCTCGCCGCCCATGCGGACTATGTCGCAGCGCTGAAAAGCACCGGGGCCGAGGTGATCGAGCTGGACCCGCTGGAGGCCTACCCCGATGCGGTTTTTGTCGAGGATACAACTCTGTGCCTGCCACAGGGCGCAATCCTGATGCGCCCCGGTGCGCCGTCGCGCTTAGGTGAGGTTGCTGAAATGGCACCTGCAATCCGCGCCTGTTACGACGACGTGCGCGAGATCAAGGGACCGGGCCATATCGAAGGCGGCGATATTCTGGTGACGGCTAAGGAAATTCTGGTGGGTCGCTCTGATCGCACCGACGAGGCGGGCGTGGCCGAACTGGCCGAGATCACCGGCGAATGGGGGCACAGCCTGCGAGAGGTCTTTACTCCTCCGGGTGTGCTGCACTTCAAAACCGATTGCTCGCTGATGGATGGTGAAACCATCCTGTCCACCAAACGTCTTGATGCCTCGGGCTGTTTCGAAGGTTACCGCGTGCTGCATGTTGCCGAGGGCGAAGAAGCCGCCGCCAATGCGATCCGCTTTAACAACCTGGTGCTGATGGCGGCTGGCTTTCCACGCACCGCCGAAATGCTGGGCCGTGAAGGGTTTGACGTGGTTCAGATCAGCAACACCGAATGCGCCAAGCTTGATGGCGGCATGTCCTGCCTGTCCCTGCGGTTTTAAGGCGAGAACTCATCCAATTAGAACTAAGGGCAGTGCCCGTCCGAGGTGGGTGCAAAAGCACCCGCCGTGGGGGCGGGCGGGTGCTGCCCGGCGTGCCGCCGAACGAAACAGCGTTACGGCTGAACCTGATCCGGGTAGGCCGCGGCAAAGGCCGGGTGCTCGGCACAGGCAGCCTCAACCGCCAACAGGAGGGGCAGGTCAGAAATATCCACATCCCACCGCCGCGCATTATAGATCTGCGGCATCAGGCAAATGTCGGCCAACCCCGGCGTGTCACCCGTGCAATAGGGGCTCTGTTCAAAATCACCCAATAGCGTTTCAAAGGCCTGCAGACCGGGACGAATAAAGTGCTTCATCCAGTCCACGCGCGCCTCGGCTGGCGTGTCAGATTTAGAGGCCGCATAGGCCACCACCTGCAGGTTGCAAACAGGGTGAATATCCACAGCAATCGAATGCGCCAGCGCATGCACCCGCGCGCGCTGTGCGGGGTCACTGGGCAGTAGTCCCATCTCGCGGGTTGTGTCCAGATATTCCAAAATCGCCAGCGACTGCGTCATCCGCAGCCCGTCGATCTCCAGCACCGGCACCAACCCTTGCGGGTTGCGCTCCAGATGCTCTGGCGACTTCTGCTCGCCCTTAACCAGATCAATCGAAACCGCCTGGTACGCAATCCCCGCCAGGTTCAACGCAATACGCAGCCGGTAACTGGCGGACGAGCGCCAATAATCATACAGAACCGTTTCACTCATCCCTGTCCCCCTACAGCTCGGATGCTGTCTGTGTAGGGTGCGTGCTTGCACGCACCGCTGTCCAGTTTAAACGTTGCTCAGTTCTTTGGAATGCATCCATTCCGCATGTTTGGGCGCCTTTTTGGTCTTCGACCATTCTTCCAGCATCTCCCATTTCACCGCATCCAGCTTGGCCAACATGGCCTCTTCGGCCGGATCGGGGCAGGCCAGCTCAACTCGGTGGCCGTTGGGATCAAAGAAATAGATCGAGTGGAAGATCGAGTGATCGGTTACACCCAAAACCTCAACCCCATTGGCCTCAAGGTGATCCCTGAACTCCAATAGCACGTTGCGATCTTTGACCTTGAACGCGATGTGCTGCACCCAGATCGGCGTGTTGCGGTCTCGGTCCATGTCTGGCTTTGTTGGCAACTCAAAGAACGCCAGCACATTGCCGTTGCCTGCATCCATAAAGATATGCATGTAGGGGTCGGGCTCGTGCGTTGAAGGAACGTGGTCCTCGGCAATCGCCAGAACAAAGTCCATCTTCAGCATCTTGTTGTACCATTCCACGGTCTGCTTGGCATCCTTGCAGCGATAGGCCACGTGGTGGATTTGTTCGATTTTCATATGGTTAAACCTCCGGTTTCAGCGCGGCAGCAGCCAACGCCTGTGTCAGGATCGCGCGGTTTCCAATTTGGTTGGCCAGCACCAGAATCAGCCGTGCGTTCAACGCATCGCTGTCCGGCTTGCTCAGGCCCTCGTGGGAGGCGAGGAGTTCAGCATAGAAATCGTCGCCTCCATCAATGTTCGGGGTCAGTGTCAGTTGGTCGGTCATGATATCACTCCTGGCCTGTGACGCGGCGAATGGCAGCGCGGAACAGGTTTTCATCATAAGATGGGCGACGGGCCGCGACATGCTGATCCGGCCGGATCAGGTAAACGCCACTATCCAGATCGCCAAGGTAACGCTCTTTCAACGCCAAGGTCTTGTCGTCCTTGACCGACAGCGCCAACCGCTCAACCGTGATCCCGGCCTCCTCGATGATATCCGGGGCATCGGCGTCGATGGTTAGAAGAGTGAACCTGTCGGCCAGTTTTGGCAGCAGGAACTCATCTCCCAGCGGTGCGTCCGGGCAGGCCGAACCGGGGCGCGTTGCAGCAGGCCCTGCCAATGCATCGGCTGAATTCAGCGGCGATCCGTCATAGGTGCAGGGCACCGACAGGCGGCCAGAGTTCACCAAGGGTCGGGCAAACTCATACTGCTCGGCCAAATCCAGAACCGCATCACGGAACAGCCGTGATGTCTCAGATTTAGGGGTGATAAAGTCGGTCGACCGGCTGGAATTCAGGATATTTTCATCGGCACCAAAGATCCGCTCATCATCATAGCTGGCCAGCAGGCTTTCGGGGGCCTTGCCCTCGAGCACTAGCTTCAGCTTCCAGCACAGGTTGTCGGTATCCTGCAGGCCCGAGTTGGCCCCACGGGCACCAAAGGGTGAAACCTGATGCGCGGCGTCGCCAGCAAACAACACCCGACCATGGCGGAACTGCTCCATGCGACGGCACTGGAAGGTATAGATTGATACCCACTCCAGCTCAAACTCCACATCATCCCCCAGCATCGCCTTGAGGCGGGGGATCACGTTTTCAGGGCGTTTCTCACGCTCTTTGTCGATGTCCCAGCCCAGCTGCAAGTCGATGCGCCAAACGCCATCGGGTTGTTTGTGCAACAGCGCCGACTGGCCCTTGTTGAACGGCGGATCGAACCAGAACCAACGCTCGGTTGGGAAATCAGCCTCCATCACCACATCGGCAATCAGGAAGTTATCTTCGAACACCCGGCCGACAAAATCCAACCCCAGCATCGACCGCGTAGGTGATCCGGCGCCGTCACAGGCAATCAACCAGTCGGCCTCAAGGTTGTAGGACCCTTCAGGCGTATCGATTTCAATGGTTGCATGATCCGGATGTGTGCCAATCGCCGAGACCTTGTTGCGACCGCGAATTTCGATTGGCGCCCCCTGGGCCTGCAATTCGCGGACCCGGTGCACCATGTACTCTTCGAAATAATACTGTTGCAGGTTGATAAAGGCCGGGCGCTTGTGGCCTTCCTGATCCAGCAGGTTGAACTCATAGACCTCGCGGTCATCAAAGAACACCTTGCCGACATTCCACTGCACCCCTTTGTCGACCATAGGCTGGCCACATCCCAGCCGGTCGAGGATTTCTAGTGGGCGTTTCGCGAAACAGATGGCACGCGAGCCAAAACTGACCTTGTCGTTGTCATCCAGTACCACAACCTCGATGCCCTGCTGGGCAAGGTCAATCGCAGCGCCCAGCCCAATTGGGCCGGCTCCGATAACGATGACCTTGTGCCGCACAGGCGCAGGCGCATCCTGATCCGCATGGCGTTCATACGGGTACATGGGAACTTCAAAGATCTTGTTCATCTGGTCTCCTCCCAGGATGGGTGTGCCATGGGCACAGTTCGATCGTTTCCCGGCGGCACCCGCCGGGACTATTGGCTTATTTTCTCATTATTCAGACCAAGGCGACACGATCTGGATCAATGCGTTTCACCTGATTTTATTGGCCTTTTCCGCGCTTATCCTTGCAGCGCCTCCCACATTTCCAGATCGCGCTGGGCGGTCCAGATGCGGGGGGTGTCGATACCACGGGCTTCGTCATAGGCGCGGGCGACGTTGAACGGCAGGCAATGCTCGTAGATGGCGTAATCCTTGAACTTCGGGTCACAGGCTTCGCGCACAGCGTCCCAAGCCTCTTTCAATGTACCATTGCGGGCAGCAACTTTGGCGGCTGGGCGATAGGTGCTCTCGACAAAGTCACGGGTGCTTTCAATGGCACGGGCCACGGCCTCTTTGCCGATCAATGCGCCGCCGCGACCCGGCGCAATTGCGTCGACGTCAAAGGCGGCGATGTTGTCCAGCGTGTCGCCCCAGTCGGCAAAGTGACCATCGCCACAGTAACAGGCGGAATGATCTTCGACGATATCACCAGTGAACATGACATTCTGATCTGGGACATGAATGACGATATCACCCGCCGTATGCGCACGACCCAGATGCATCAGGTCAACACGGCGGTTGCCCAGATAAACGGTCATATCTTCGCTGAACGTGGTGGTGGGCCATGTCAGGCCGGGGATCGACTCGTGGCCTTCGAACAGGCGAGGGAAGCGTTGGAATTCGCTGTCCCAGTCCTCTTGGCCGCGCTCAACTACCATCGAACGGGCGGTGTCGCCCATGATGATCTGACTGGCACCAAAGGCCGAAGCCCCCAGCACGCGCACCGCGTGGTAGTGGGTCAGCACAACATGGCTGATCGGTTTTTCGGTGACCGAGCGCACACATTCGATCACCTTGTTGGCCAGACGTGGTGTCGCCTGCGCCTCGACAATCATCACGCTATCATCGCCGATGATCACCCCCGAGTTTGGGTCGCCCTCAGCGGTAAAGGCATAGAGCCCTTCGCCGATTTCGTCGAAGGTGATTTTCTTTTCCGTCATGTCCCCTTGGGACGCAAATGCCTTGGCCATGGTCTTAATCCTCTTGCAGGAATTCGAGGCGGTTTCCAAACGGATCATTTGCAAAGAACCGTTTGCGCCCCTCAATTGTGGTGTCCCAGACCATGTCATGGCCTGCTGTTTCAAACCGCGCCGCCAGCGCGGAAATATCTGTTGCGCGTAACCCCGGATGGGCTTTCTTCGCCGGAGCAAACGGCTCTTCCACACCCAGATGCAATTCACTGCCAGCCAGCGCAAACCACAACCCACCGCGCGCTTGTAGCGCGTCAGGCTTAGGGATTTCGCGCAGACCGATTAGATCGCCCCAGAAGGCGCGGCACAGGTCCTCGCCCCCTTTGGGGATCGCAATCTGGATATGGTCGAGCGTCAGCATCACTTAACGCGCATATGGATCGTCAAGCGCGGCAATCACGGTGCCGGTGCAGTCGCCAAAGCCGATGGTGTAACCCTTGCCCTTGGCCGCGCCTTTCAATGTCAGCGTGTCGCCATCTGCGATGAACGAGCGTTCTTCGCCAGTGTCCAGCGTCAGCGGCTCTTTGCCACCCCAGCTCAGTTCCAGCAGTGATCCACGTTCGGGCTTGGTTGGGCCGGAAATGGTGCCCGAGCCCAACAGATCGCCCGAATTCATCGGGCAGCCAGATGTGGAGTGATGCGCCAGCTGTTGCGCAGCCGAGTAATACATTTGGTTATAGTTGGTGCGGGCAATCGTGGTGGCGTCTTTGCCCTCAGGCGCCATCATGACCTCAAGGTCGATGTTGTACAGCATCGGACCACAGTCCTTGATGTGGTCCAGCAGCTCAACCTCGCGCTCTGGCGTGTCACAGCGAAACGGTTCCAGCGCAGCCTTGGTGACAATCCACGGGCTGATGGATGTCGCGGTGGCCTTGGCCTGAAACGGGCCCAGCGGCTGGTATTCCCAGGCCTGAATGTCACGCGCCGACCAATCGTTCAGCAGCACATAGCCAAAGATGTTGTCATCCGCCTCTTGCACGGTGATCGGCCCATCGGACGAGGTGCCCACAATGGCGCCCATCTCCAGCTCAATATCGAACCGTGCGCAGGGAGCCCAGCGTGGAGCAGCGTCATTTGGTCCCTTCAACTGACCCCAAGGACGGCGCACTTCGGTGCCCGATACCACAACAGACGAGGCCCGGCCGTTGTAACCGATTGGGATATGCAGCCAGTTCGGCGGAAGCGCGTTTTCGGCGCCGCGGAACATGGTGCCCACATTGGTGGCATGGTGACGACCGGCATAGAAATCGGTGTATTCACTGACGGCCATTGGCATATGCATTTCGGCATCCGCCATGGGTACCAGCAGTGGCTCTACCTTGTCCTGATCCGCAGACCCCTTGGCCAACAGCGCGGCCAGTCGTTCACGCAGTGCGGCCCAGACGGCGGGGCCTTCATCCATCAGGTCATTCCAATAAGGAACCTCGAACAGCGGCTCGTCGGTCAGGGCAATCAGTCCACTTTCTTCGGCGGCCTGCATGTCCAGGATCATATCTCCAATGGCAACACCACAGCGGGGATCACCGTCTTCAGTGGAAAAAACGCCATAGGGCAGGTTGTTCAGCGGGAAGGGGTGGTTTGCATCGTTGGCCGAGGCCACCCAGCTTTTCATCAATGTCATGCGCGGGTCCTTTGTTGGGCGGTGCGTGCAAGCACACACCCTACGTGTACTGTTGGTGTAGGGTGCGTGTTTACACGCACCTCTGGTTCTATTTCTTGCCGGGGGTGCCGTCGAACTTCTTCTCAATATCCGACCAGCAGTCGATATAGTCATCCTGCAACGGCGCGTCCTTGGCTGCAAATGCTGTAAGGTGCTGCGGGAAGCGGGTCTCGAACATGAACGACATAGTATTGTCCAGCTTTTCAGGCCCAAGGTTCGAATTCGACGCGCCTTCAAAGGCGTTTTTGTCCGGACCATGTGGGATCATCATGTTGTGCAGGCTCATGCCGCCGGGGATGAAGCCTTTGGGCTTGGCGTCATACTGGCCATAGATGTTGCCCATCAGCTCAGACATGATGTTCTTGTGGTACCATGGCGGACGGAAGGTGTTTTCGGCCACCATCCAACGCTCGCGGAACAGGACAAAGTCGATATTGGCGGTGCCGGGCTGGCCCGAGGGCGCAGTTAACACGGTAAAGATCGACGGATCTGGGTGATCAAACAGGATTGCCCCAACTGGGCAATAGGTGCGCAGGTCGTATTTCACCGGCGCATAGTTGCCGTGCCAAGCCACCACGTCCAGCGGTGACTGGCCGATCTTGGTTTCGTGGAACTGGCCGCACCACTTGATGGTGACAGTGGATTCAACTTCACGGTCTTCAAACGCAGCAACCGGCGCTTTGAAGTCCCGTGGGTTGGCCATGCAGTTGGCGCCAATCGGACCACGACCCGGCAATTCAAATTTCTGGCCGTAGTTTTCGCAGACAAAGCCACGGCAAGGACCTTCCAGCACCTCTACGCGGTACAGCAAACCACGCGGGATGATGGCGATCTCTTGCGGTTCAACGTCGATAATGCCCAATTCGGTACTGAACCGCAGGCGACCCTCTTGTGGCACCACCAGCATCTCGCTGTCGGCTGAGAAGAAATAGCTATCGACCATGCTTTCGGTGACCAGATAGATATGGGTGGCCATGCCGACCTGGGTGTTCACATCACCGGCGGTGGTCATTGTGTGCATGCCGGTCAGCCAGGTCAGGCCGGTGTCGCTGTGGGGCAGCGGGTCCCAGCGGTACTGGCCCAGGCTGATCACATCTGGATCCACATTCGGCGCAGATTTCCACTGCGGCAGATCAATCTTTTCATAGCGATGGCTATGCTTGACCGATGGGCGAATGCGGTAGCACCAGGTGCGTTCGTTCTGATGGCTGGGCGCAGTGAATGCCGTGCCAGACAGCTGCTCGCCGTACAGCCCATATTCACATTTCTGCGGCGAGTTCATGCCCTGTGGCAAAGCACCGGGCAGGGCCTCGGTCTCATAGTCATTGCCAAAACCGGGCATATAGCCGGTGTGCGGACCCTCAAGCGAGGGCGCCTGGATCATCTCGATGGGATCAACAGGGTGTGTCATCGCGCGTTTCCTTCCATGTCTGCCTGTTTCGGTAATAGTTGTTTTTGTAACTAACAAGGGATAGAAGGCCCTCATGACACAAAAAGATGACTTCGCCCTGCAAGATTTCCTGCCCTTCCTGCTGAACCGCGCCGCCGAGGACAGTTCGCTGGAGTTTCAGGCCCAGTATAAAGACCGCTATGGGATGCTGCGCACCGAGTGGCGGGTGCTGTTTCACCTTGGGAATTATGGCAGTATGACCGCCAAGGAGATTGGCCTGCGCGCTAAGATCCACAAGACCAAGATCAGCCGGGCAGTGGCCAAACTGGCTGAGCGTCGGTTTGTTGCACGGGATCGTGATGAAAATGACCGTCGGGCAGAACATCTGAGTTTGACATCCGCTGGCGAAGCGGCCTATCGAGACCTCCGCTCGGTTGCCAAGAACTATGACGACAAGCTGACGGCTCAGTTCAGTGCAGACGAGGTGGAAACCCTGCGACGCATGTTGCGGAAATTATCCGGTATCCAAGAATAGAAAATTCCCAAAGGCATGCCCACATGGGGCAAACCTATCGAGGCCTGAATGACTGAAATTGACAAAATCGCAGCACCGCTAATCGCTTGGATCACCGAGCAAGGATTACAGGGGCTCAGCCGTGAGGATATTCTGCGCGGGTACTGCGAGCGTCTGGTTCAGGCGGGTGTTCCCTTGTTGCGCTTTCATCTGGCACAGCGTGCTTACCACCCCAAGTTCGGCGGCATCGGCTTCAGCTGGACCAGCGCCGAGGGCCTGACACACCAACATTTTCAGCGCCAAGAAACTCCGATTGAGGCCTGGTTGCGCAGCCCATTCTACCGGATGCTGCAAATGGACAATGAAGAGTTCCGCTCTTCCTTTGGCACTGATGATGTCACTGATTTCCCGGTGCTGAAAGAGCTGGCCGCAACCGGCGCGACAGATTATTTTGCCACACGGCAAATGTTTGGTGAGCCAATGGATGTGCCGATCAATCCGAATGAACCTTCCGAGGGGATGATGGTGTCCTGGACCTCAGACCAAGAGGGTGGGTTTTCGGACGATAACCTGAACTTGTTCCGTCGGCTGTTACCGCATCTGGGCCTGGCTTTGAAATCCTCGTCGCATCGGCAAATGGCGAGTGACCTGTTGCAGGTTTATCTGGGGCGCGATGCCGGTCGCCGGGTGCTGTCGGGCGAAATTCAGCGCGGATCATCTCAGCAGATTGACGCTGTGATCTGCTACTTTGACCTCAAAGGGTTCACCCGCCTTGCCGAGCAGCTGCCCGGCTCTGATCTGATCGATATGTTGAACGATTATTTCGCCTTGGCCGTTGCAACGATCCAGTGCCACGGCGGCAATATCCTCAAGTTCATGGGGGATGGCATCCTGACCATGTTTGACCTTGGCAGTATCGAGGCAGACGCGATTGCAGCGCTGGATGCGGCCAGCGAATTGCGTGCCAAGATTGCCGTTCGCAATAGCGAGCGGGCTGCTGCAGGCCTGCCAATTGCTGACTTTACCCTGGCGCTTCATGCTGGGGAAATTCTGTATGGGAACATCGGGGCTGAAAACCGGCTGGATTTCACCGTGATCGGCCCAACTGTAAACCTGACCTCGCGGATTTCCGGTCTTCACCGAGAGGTCGGGCAGAGCATTATTGTGTCCGAGGTGGTCCAGCGCGCCGCGCAATCATCGCCACATGATCTGGTATCATTGGGCCGCTATATGCTGCGCGGTGTGTCTGCCCCGGTCGAGTTGTACACCATTTACGAAGGCAAAAAATAACCCGCACCGGTTGGGGGCGGGCTGGAATGCTTAGATGTCGATCTCGACACCCGGCAGATTGACAGCCTTCATCATATCGCGCAGCTCTTGCCGGGCGGCAATGTTCGAGATGTTCATCTGTTTGACGCCGATGTCTTTCAGATCCAGCAACGTTAGGCCGCGCGGGAACAGCTCGCGGAAGATCACCCGCTCGGAAAAACCGGGGGCAACCCGGAACCCGATGCGCTTGGACAGCATCGCAATGGCGCGCTCCATCTTTTCCTTGTTGACCATTCGCTGAGTACCCACACGGTTGCGGATCACCACCCAGTCGATGGGTTTCAACCCGGCCTGTGCGCGCAGCTGACGGGCGTTCCAAACCATCTCGGAATAAACCGATGGCCCAAGGATCTTTTCGCCCTTTTGGTCGATATGCGCCAGCAGGTCGAAATCAACAAAGCTGTCATTCAGAGGCGTGATCAGGGTATCCGCCAGCGAATGCGCCACCTGGCTAAGGCGGGTGTGCGATCCGGGGCAGTCGATCAGGATGAAATCATTGTCTGGCTCTAGCGCAGCCACCGCCGCGGACAGACGATGGTCATAGATATTCTCACCTGGTTGCAGGGTTGCAGGATCAATCTCGGGCAGATCATGGCATTGAACAGTCGCCAGCTCCAGCTCGGCTTTGTCCATGAATTCCTGACGGTTTTCCAGATAGCGGCCCATCGAACGCTGCCGCAAATCCAGATCCAGCGCAGCAATCTTGTGGCCATGGCGGGCCAGTGCTGTTGCCAGATGCATCGATACGGTGGACTTGCCTGCGCCACCCTTTTCGTTCCCGACGACAATGATATGCGCCATCAATAGTCCCTTCGTTACCGCGCGATCCAGCGCGTTGGTTGGCGAGACTA
The DNA here is from genome assembly GCF_057444295.1 of Parasedimentitalea nitratireducens. Classification (NCBI taxonomy): domain Bacteria; kingdom Pseudomonadati; phylum Pseudomonadota; class Alphaproteobacteria; order Rhodobacterales; family Paracoccaceae; genus Parasedimentitalea; species Parasedimentitalea nitratireducens. Next base: position 29,915 of record NZ_JBYAXC010000010.1, read on the forward strand.
TAGAAGCGCTTGGATTTGATGAAAAGCGCTCAAATCCCTTTATTAGGGCCTGTTTTTACGCATTTTGACGGTTATCCGCTCAAACAAAAAACGCCGCCCCCGATGGAGCGGCGTTTTCGAAAACCGAAATGGTGCTAAGCCTAGAAGCCCAGACCTTCGTATTTCTTTTTGAATTTGGATACACGGCCACCGGCGTCCATCAGACGGGTGTTACCACCGGTCCAGGCAGGGTGAACCGAAGGGTCGATGTCCAGCGCCATTTGGTCGCCTTCTTTGCCCCAGGTCGAGCGCATTTCCAGAATGGTGCCATCGGTCATTTTGACGTTGATGGTGTGGTACTCGGGATGGATGTCTTTTTTCATGATACCACTCCTTACGCTTTTTTGGCTTTGTAGTTCGTATCTTCGGCGATACGAGCAGACTTACCGCGACGGCTGCGCAGATAGTACAGCTTGGCGCGACGAACGCGGCCACGACGGACTACTGTGATTGCGTCGATGTTGGTCGAGTGCAGAGGGAATACGCGCTCTACGCCTTCACCAAAGGAAATCTTACGCACGGTGAACGAGCCGGCGATGCCGCGGCCGTTGTTGCGCGCAATGCAGACGCCTTCGTAGTTCTGAACACGGGTGCGCGACCCTTCGGTCACTTTAAAGCCAACGCGGATGGTGTCGCCGGCTTTGAAATCGGGGATGTCGTGCCCCAGGGCGGCAATTTGTTCCGCCTCCAACTGTGCGATCAGGTTCATCGCAAACTCCTAATTTTTAGATCGTGGGTTATCCCACGACGATTTATGCAGTCCGAGAGCTCTTGGTCTTCACCGGGTCCGCAGAAGCGCCCGCCAGAGTTCGATCCGTCCATTCCTGTGTGCTGATTTTCCGCCCACTGCCAGTGATCGAAGAAGATCAGACAGTATGTAGGCTCCAAACCAAACGGCCCGGAGCCACAAATGCGAATCCAGACAGCGCCTTTTAGGCCTGCTGGGACTATGTGGCAAGGGGCAATTGTTGGGGGAAGTCGATCTCGCAAAGTTCGGTCCGGGTCCAGATCAGACTATGAAGTTCGCTATTGTCGTCGCCCCGTTGCTACCCATGCTGTTGCAACATAAGAACGATGTCCGTCAGCTTCGCCATCTAGATAGGCATCTCGCACGGCATCTTTTATCTGTTTTTTCAGTTCGGCGGGTCTCTTCGAAAGGTAGGATGGAATTGGGCCGTCCTTCCCGTCGAACGGTTTCCAATAGTCTTCGAAGGAGGCGAATTCAGTTCGGATGTGGATCTCACTGATCTGAACCTGGGCAAAGCCCGCTGACTTCAAAGCATTTTCCAGATGTCCCGGTCGCGTAAGCGGTCGAGTGAAGTTCTTTTTTCGGAGTTCGCTAGCCTCAGGGTCCAGCATTGAAGCTGTGTCCAGAAAGAAGCGATTGAACACGAGGCCTCCTCTTACATCCCAAATGGCTACCGAAAAACGGCCACCCATCTTCAAAGTGCGCGAGATCTCAGAGATCGCGACGCTTGTGTTTGGAACAAAATTTAAGACAAGTTGGGATACAACATGATCGAATGTTTCATCCGGCATTGGAAGAGCATTCAGGTCAGCAACTTCGAACGAAACGCGTGGGTCTGAAATTTGTTGTGAAGCATATTCAACATAAGCATTAGAGATGTCGACACCGGTAATGTCTGCGGTTTCGGTGCGGCCCAATATCTCTGACGTCAGTGCGCCTGTACCGCATCCGGCGTCGAGAATGTTGCTGCTATCCTCAAGCTTTATGAGATCCAAAAACTTTGGTGCTAGCAAGCGGCTAAAACGCCCCATTTGCAACTCATAGCCATCGCCACTGGAAGCCGAAAAATCTGATGAGTTCGATCCCACTGTACTATCCCCAAATTGATAATGCCCACGCAACTGATCATTTCAGCCTACACATCACTCACTAGTCGTATCACAGACGCGACCTGATTTCTATTACCGCCAAGCAAGACGGGGTGCCCGGGTGTTAGGTAGTCCGGCCAAAAGGTGGATGGCGGCTTTGTTCGAACAATTGTCTTTGCCAATCTCGTCTTTTTGAAAGCTAATAAAATGTGCAAGTGGGGCGAAGCTGATGTAGCAATTAACCCATTCAGATCGTTAAACGCAGAAAGCGAAACCGGAATGACCGAGACAGACAAGATATTCGCAACACTGGACGAATACGCCGCAGCCTATTGCGCCAAGGATCTGGATCGTTTGATGGCGATCTTTGTCGATGGCGAGGGTATCTCGCTGATCGGTACCGGCGCGGATGAGCTGTGTTCGGGGCGGGCGCAAGTGGCAGCTGTGTTTGAACGCAATTTCCGTGATGCGACTGCCAAGCAGTTTGCGTGGAAATGGAAGGACATCGCCGTTCACGATACGGCGGCCACTGCAGCGGTGACACTGGACATTCATCTGGACATCGACGGTGAGAGCCTGACGGTTCCGGTCAGGTGGACCGTTTCTTTGGTCAAAATCGGCACCGATTGGAAATGGGTCCACCGCCATGCCTCGGCTGCGGCGGGATCTCAGGATGAGGGCGCTGCGTATCCGACGGGTGACAACTGAAAACATAGCGACAAAGTATTTAAGGCCTCCACGTTGAAGCACGCGAAAACCATCATTGTCTCGGACACAATGCAATCCAACTACCAGTATGACCTCGAGGCCCCCACAGGGGCTGAGTTTGCTGCGGAGTTTACCCCCTATTACACGCCGCAACAGATGCTGCACATGGGCGTGTTCGAGGGAAAGTATTGCAATGACTGCACCGATGAATTCCCCGCCGAGTGGTTTGCGGAGGCTAAGCTGTCAGACACACCTGACCCCAGCCTCAATTACTTTGGTATCAAAAGCCGTCAGCCGCTGTCGGTTTGGAAGGACAAGGGGTGGATCTATGGGCCCGACCCACGCGAATGGTTTCAGTGGTACTGCCGTTATTACCTTGGACGTCGCCTGCCAGAGATTGATGCGATCCAGATCAAACGTTGGAAAGCCTTTCGCCGTCATGCGGGGCAGGTCAGGGCCAACTGTGATCCCGGCGATCCCTTTTGCCGTCCGCGACAACGGCAAGCCCTGCTGCAATGGGCGCATAATGCGTTGATCTGAGGAGGGAGGACTGTCCATGAAACAAGCGATTATCGTCACCGGCCTCCCCGCCAGCGGTAAAACCACCGTGGCCAGACACCTCGCCCAAAACTTGAATCTCCCTTTATTGGACAAGGACGATTTTCTGGAAGAGCTGTATGAGGCGAAGTTCCCCAAGTCGCAGGCTGAACGGCGTGAGCTGAGCCAGATCAGTGACCGGCATTTTCAACAAAGCGCGTTGGATCTGGATGCGGTGGTTTTGGTGTCCCACTGGCGGCCATTAGGTGGTCCACAAAACACCGGGACGCCGACGGACTGGCTGTCACAGGCCTTCCCCCGGACAATCGAGGTTTATTGTGAGTGTCCGCCAGATGTGGCGACCACTCGATTTTTGAACCGAACCCGGCATCCAGGACATCTAGATCAGGAACGGGACCCAGCGGATCTGGCAGCAGGCATGGCCGCGCTGGCCAGTGGATATCCGTTGGGCCTGGGAACCTTGATAACAGTAAGGACCAAGGCTCAGGTTGATCTGCCGCCACTTGTGGCAGAGATCCTGAGGTATCAGTCGGTCTGATCGTCAATCTTAGCTTCTGGTGCATTGCGCATCACCGACTCGATTCCGTTGTCGCGGCCCGAAGCACTGGTATAGCTCTGCGATGTGCCGATCACCTGGCCATTGGTGGCTTTCAGGTTGAACATATGCTTGCCCGATGCAGTTTCCTTGCGCTCATAACGTGCATCATCACCGGCGTTTTTCTGAACCGATGCGATGCCGTTTTCGGCGCTGGATTTCTGTTTGTAGCCCTCGCTGGCCAGAATATTCTCGCCGTTGCCCGCTTTCAAACGGAACCGGAATTCACCTGCTTTGTCGGTGTAGAGTTCGAATTTCCCAGCCACGCTGCTGTCTCCTATTTCTCAATAAATATGAGGCGACTAAAACACGGCTAGGCCAAGACAGCAACGATTTGGTTCAACCATTGCGGTGGGAGGGCTGTAAGGGTCGCCAGATTAGCGGTCTTCGTCTTTCTTGCGGCAGTATGCTTCCCACAGGTCGGGGCGACGTTGCTTGGTGATTTCTTCGCTCAGTTCGTGCCGCCACTTGGCGACATTGCCGTGATGGCCAGACATCAGCACATCGGGGATCTTGCGACCGTTCCACTCGGCCGGGCGGGTATATTGCGGATGCTCTAGCAGGCCCGAAGAAAAGCTCTCTTCCTCGGCTGAGGCCTGGTTGCCCAGTACGCCGGGGATCAGTCGCACCGTGGCATCAATCATCGCCTGCGCCGCCAGCTCTCCGCCGGTCATCACAAAGTCCCCGAGCGAGACCTCTTGGATGTTGTAGTGCTCCAGTACCCGCTCATCGACACCTTCGAACCGGCCACAGAGCAGGGTAACGCCATCAGCCCGGGCAAGGTTCTGCATCATCGCCTGATCCATCGGCTTGCCGCGTGGGGTCAAATAGATCAGCGGGTGATTGCCCGTGACGCCTTCCATCGCGTGTTCGATCGCATTGCCCAGCACATCAGGGCGCAGCACCATGCCCGCACCGCCACCGGCCGGAGTGTCATCAACATTGCGGTGCTTGGTCAGCCCAAACTGACGCAGGTCGATGGTCTCCAACTGCCACAACCCCTCTTGTAGGGCCTTGCCGGTCAGGCTCTCACCCAGCACACCGGGAAAGGCGGTTGGGAACAGGGTCAGGATCTTGGCTTTCCACACGCCAACCAGATCCGGTGTTGGTGTCATCAGTTCGCGCGGCTTGAATGTTGGGCGGATGGCCTTACGACCGTGAGATTTTGCTTTTTTGTCCTCGGTCACAAGATGGCTTCCATTTTAGTCGATAGGGGGAGAAAGGGGCCTAGAATAATCCGTCAGGTGGATCAGCGATGATACGGCCTTGGTCCATGTCTACAGTTGGCACCGCGTCCTGTGTAAACGGCAGCAATACGGTGTCCTTCAATCCTGGTCCGTGGATTTCCAGCAGATCTCCGGCGCCATGGTTCACCACCGACTTCACCTGGCCCAGTAAGGTGCCGCCGGTATCAAACACATCCAGCCCGGTCAGATCGGAGTAGTAGTATTCATCATCTGGCAGGTTGGGCAGGGCGTCGCGCGTTGTAAATAGGCGCAGGCCCTTGATGGCGTCGGCCTGTTCCTTAGTGTCGATACCGCCCAAAATGGCAACAAACCCATTGTTGGTGACACGGGTCAACGAGACTGTGAAGCTCTGGCTGCCATCCTCGCATTGCAGCGGTGAATAGCTCTCGATATCTTCGGGGACCGCACAAAAACTTTTGAGGCGAACTTCGCCGCGCACACCAAAAGAGCCAGCAACTGCGCCAATGCAGATCAGATCACTCATTGTTTTCTCCTGTGCACAATCCGGCCTTTACCGATCCGCCTGCCAGATGACACCGTTCGGTGTGTTTCATCCGGTCAAAGCCAATGCCAAGCGCAAAGGCCAGGGCAAACATCATCACTGTTCGAATGGGACGTAGCAGCAGGCTCATCGGGTTTCAATCTTTAGCCGGTCCTGTCGGGCTTCCCAGCCTTTCTGTTCCAGCTCAGGGGTTTCGGAAACCTCTTCGGGATGGCCCAGACAGAAGTAGCCAATCAGCTGCCAATCATCTGGTACATTCAGATCGCGGTTCAGCTGGTCGGGATCTAGGATCGACACCCAGCCCAGCCCGAGACCCTCGGCGCGTAGGGCTAGCCAGAACAGGGTGATGGCGGTGACGACGGAATAGCGGCGCATTTCCGGCATGGTGCCTGCGCCCAGACCGTGGCCTTTGGAGGTCGAGTCATCACAGTAAATCGCCAGCTGCACCGGCGCGTCCTGCATGCCAGTCAGTTTAAGCTGCGAATAGGTCTTGGCCCGGTCACCTGAGTAACCCGCCAGAGCATCTGAATTCGCGGCTTGGAAATTTTTCAAAGCGGCGGCGCGGGCCGTCTCGCTCTCAACGCGCAAGATGCGCCAGGGTTCGCTGAGGCCCACAGAGGGGGCCAGGCGGATGGCGTCGAGACAGCGCGTCAGCACCGTCTCGTCCATCGGATCTTTGCGGAACCGGCGCACATCGCGCCGGAGCCGCATCAGCAGATCAAGCTGGCTGCGAAAATCCTCGGAAAACTCAGAGTCCCGCAGCCTCACCTGATTATTCCGCGTCGGCTGCTTCAGCAGACTTGGCAGCTTTTTCTTCAGCGCGCTCAACGGCTTTTTTGCCTGGAGTACCCTTTTTAGGGTTGTTGCGCTCTGCCTTTTCGCGAACGCCAGCTGCTTCCAGCATACGTGCGATACGGTCAGTTGGCTGGGCGCCTTTGGAGATCCAGTACTGAACGCGCTCGATGTCCATTTTTACACGCTCTTCGCTGTCTTTCGGCAGCAGCGGGTTATATGTGCCCAGCTTTTCGATGAAGCGACCATCGCGTGGCATACGGCTGTCAGCCGCAACGATGCGATAGAAAGGACGTTTTTTGGAACCGCCGCGGGCGAGACGAATTTTCATAGCCATGAGAGTTTCTCCTTTAAGTGGCTTTGTCGGTGGTATCTCCACCGGCATTCTTGGTTGTTCTGGTGGGGTTTGCAGATGCGTGCCCTGTTGGTTATTCCTGATGCTTCTTGTGGTGATGGATCACCTCGGTGATGATGAAGTTCAGGAAATTCTTGGCGAATTCGGGGTCCAGGTCGGCGCGATCGGCCAGATCTTCGAGACGGGCAATTTGGCTGGACTCGCGGGTTGGATCCGACGGCGGCAGATCGTGTTCCGCCTTGAGACGGCCCACCGCCTGGGTGTGCTTGAACCGCTCGCCTAAAGTATAGACGAGGATCGCATCCAGACGGTCGATGCTTTCGCGGTGTCCTTTGAGGATCTCCGCAGCGCGTGTCACGTTGTCAGTCAAGGGCCCATCCTTTTGGTTTGAACAGCGGGTCGGCGTAGTGGCTGATTTCCATCTCGATACCGTGTTTGACTTGGCTATCCTTCAGCACATAGGGCGAAGGGTGGCGATAGACCGCGTCATTGCCGTCGATGGTCTTGGCATCTTTGTCTTTGGTCGCGCCCAGACGTTCGGCCAGGCGGATGGAATCCAGGTTTTTGGGGTCGATATAGCTGACTGCGCCGTCCCAACCCTGCTGGGTGTAGAAGTAGTTGCGCGCAGCATGTGTTGCTTCGAGCGCGTAACCACGGCCAGCGGCATCGGGCCAGATGATCCAGGCGATCTCACGCTCGGGCCAGCCAGCAGGCATCCAGCCGCCGGCCATGCCATAGGTCTCATCTGTTACCTTGTCGTGGATCATCCACATGCCAAAACCGTGGATCTGCCAGTGACCGATTTCAGCCGCATAGAGCATCCAGGACTCATACTGGTTCAGCGGGCCACCCATGAAACGCGCACGGTAGGAGCTGAAAGTGGCCTTGAAATTCGGGTAGTCCGAGGCTTCGGGGCCGCGCAGGATCAGGCGGTTGGTCTCAATCGTGGGGATGTTTGCTGCAGGCATCAGGCTGCTCCCCCATCTGTCAAAACACTTGGGTGACGCCAGATCTGGCAGGGATAGTCCATCACCACGGTGTCTTTTTCGCAAACAGCACCCATCCGCTTGGCCAAGGCCTGAGAGCGGGTGTTTTCGTGAGCGATCAGACTGATCACGCGGTCAAGACCAAACTCGCGCGCCACGTAGTCGCGTGCTGCGCTGGCGGCCTCGAATGCAAAACCTTTGCCTTCGAACCCGTTGAACAGGGTATAGGCCAGTTCGGGTTCGGGCCATTCGATGTGGTGCAGAATACCGGCCCAGCCGACGACTTTGCCGGTTGCTTTTTCTTCGACATGCCAGATGCCGTAACCGCGCATGGCCCAGTGGCCCAAGCCGCGCAAAGTGCCACGCCAGCAATCGCTACGGTCCATCGGACCGCCAACAAACTTGCTGCGATCCGTGGCAAAGAAATCGACCATCGCGTCAAGATCTTCCATGCGGTGGCCGCGCAGGATCAGGCGTTCGGTTTCCACAACAGGAATATTCAGCGTTACAGAGGTCATGCATAGGCCTCCGGGCTGCCGTCTGTTTCCAGAGTTTCGGATGACGGGTGGCGCCAGATTTCCAGGGTGCCGTGGCGCTCGTGGTCGAACATACCATCAAAGGTCGCACCCATGCGTTTGGCCACACCGCGCGAGCCATCGTTGGCCGGGGCAACCAGACTGATGGTGGTGGTCCAGCCCAGGGTCCCATAGGCGTATTCACGGGCTGCCAAGGCGGCTTCGGTTGCGTAGCCTTTGCCCTCGAACCCGTTCATAAGATCCCAACCCAGCTCGGGCTCGGGCCAGCCAAAGGGGAACCACAACCCGATGATACCGGCCAGCTTGCCAGTTGCAGTTTCTTCAACCGCCCAACGGCCATAACCACGCAGAGGCCAATGGCCTAGCTCGGTTGCCAGCATGCGCCAGCTTTGTTCTTCGGTTGCGGGACCACCCACAAATTTCGACCGCTCAGACGCGTAGAAGGCGGCGAAGTCGGGGAAATCACCGGCTTCGGGCGCACGTAGCGTCAGGCGTGGGGTCGAGATTGTGGGGATCAGCATCAGGCCAGATCCTCGAGCGCTTCAATAGGTAGGGCGTCCAGCACCGGGCGGGTGAAGCTGCGGTCATAGCGGCGAATGCAATCGGTGGTTTTCGCAAAGGCAAAGGCCTTTTGACAGTCAGCGTCATCTACCGATGCGATGCGATAGGCTTCGTAAGCGGCCAGTGATGGAAACGAGAAATGGGCATAGGCGATATCATTGGCGCCCTCGTGGGGCAGCCAATAGCCATGGTGGGTGCCGCCCATGCGGTTGACCAGCCCGATCCATACCCGGCTGTACGCCTCAAAGACGTCGACCTGATTGGGGTCAATTTCATATCGCAGGGTGCAGGTGATCATTTCTTTTTGCCAAACCCGCTTAGACCAGGGGGCAGGCCCATGCCGCCGCCCAGACCGGGTAGCTTACCGCCCATCTGTTTGGCTGCTGCTTCCAAAGCCGCTTGATCCATACCGCCCATGTCGCCAGCGCCGGGCATGCCGCCACCTTTGCCCATCATGCCCTTCATGGCTTGCTTGAGCATGCCGCCTTTGCCCATTTTGCCCATCTTCTTCATCATGTCGCCCATCTGGCGGTGCATTTTCAGAAGCTTGTTCAGGTCGGAGACTTCCATGCCCGCACCGCGCGCAATCCGCTTTTTGCGGTTGGCCTGCAAGATCTTGGGGTTGGCGCGTTCTTTCTTGGTCATCGACTGGATCAGCGCGATCTGGCGTTTCAGGATCTTATCGTCAAACCCGGCTTCTTCGACCTGCTTGGCCATTTTGCCCATGCCGGGCATCATCGACATCATGCCTTCCATGCCACCCATTTGCTGCATCTGTTCCAGCTGAGTGCGCAGGTCGTTCATGTTGAACTGACCCTTCATCATGCGCTTCATCATGCGCTCGGCCTGTTCGGCCTCGATGGTTTCCTGCGCCTTTTCAACCAGCGCTACGATGTCGCCCATGCCAAGGATACGGCCAGCAATACGGTCAGGCTCAAACGTTTCGAGCGCGTCCATCTTTTCGCCAAGGCCGACAAAGCGAATGGGCTTGCCAGTGACGGCACGCATGGACAGGGCCGCACCGCCGCGTCCATCACCGTCCATCCGGGTCAGGACTACGCCCGACACACCAATCTTGTCGTCGAATTCCTGTGCAACCTCGACGGCGACCTGACCTGTCAGGCCATCGACCACCAGCAGAGTTTCCCGAGGCTCGACCACATTGCGGACGTCCTCGACCTCTTGCATCAGGGTCTCATCAATGTGCAGACGACCGGCAGTGTCGAGCATATAGACGTCATAGCCACCCAGCATCGCCTGCTGCTTGGCCCGCTTGGCGATATCAACCGGGTTCTGGCCTTTGACGATTGGCAGGGTGTCGACACCGATCTGGGTGCCCAGCACCGCCAACTGATCCATCGCCGCCGGACGATAGACGTCAAGCGAGGCCATCAGGACCTTTTTGCCTTCTTTGTCTTTCAGGCGTTTGGCCAGCTTACCGGTGGTGGTGGTCTTACCCGAACCCTGCAGACCAACCATCAGGATTGGGGCAGGTGGGTTGTCGACCTTGAGCTGACCGGGATCGCCTTCACCCTGCAGGGTGGCAATCAGCGCGTCGTGAACGATTTTGACAACCTGCTGACCGGGGGTCACCGATTTGGTAACCGCCTGACCGGTGGCTTCGGTCTGAACCTTTTTGACAAAATCCCGCGCAACCGGCAGCGAGACATCGGCCTCAAGCAGCGCAACGCGGACTTCGCGCAGGGCGGTTTTGACGTCTTCCTCAGAAAGCGCGCCCTGTTTTGTCAGCCGGTCAAAGACACCTGATAGGCGTTCGGATAGATTTTCAAACATGCCTCTTGGGCTCCTTTGCCGGTTTCTGTCGTGGCGCCCCTATAGATAGGGAGCAAGTGGTCCATACACAATTGCCCCCACGGGCGTAACACGCTGGTGGGGGGCGATCCCTGGTACGAGCAGGGACCGGAAGATTCTGGTTCTTCCGGATGTTGAGGGAGGCGTTACGCCTGATCGCGCGCAGAGTCAAGCGGGGCGGTCTCGATCCACTTGTTTACAGCGTTGACCAGACGGGCCGGGCCGCGGGTGTTGGTATAGCTGATGACTATGGGATGCAGCGTGCCGCCGATATCCAGCGAGGGGCGGTACATGGTGCTGGCATTGCCATTGTTCATGGACGAAACCGTGGTTTCCAACACTGCCTTGTTCAGCTGTGACAGGGGGTGGGTGTCTTCGCTATAGGCATAGAGTGATTGTGTGCGGATGGTGATGAGGTTGCTGGTGCAGTCAAATATCACCTGCACCCGGCGCACAAAGACGACAAAACAGACCGCCCCGATGCCGCCTCCAAACAATCCAAAAGGAATGCCAAACATAGGCTCTTCGGTTGCAACCATCAGTCCGGCGCCGACAAAGACCAGAATAAACAGGAGCAAAGCAATCCCAATCAGCCAAGGCTTGTTGGCGAGGATCAGTTGCTGAGGTGTGTTGCGGATGACTTTCATGATGGGGGTAGGGTAGTGGGTTTTTGGGGGGAGTGATACTGTGGGTTTGCAGAGAGCAGCTGGAGTTTGACTTGTGTCCTGATTGGACGACATTTCAGCGTTGAGGAAGCTTCCGTTACCGTTTTTCCTCAGTAACTTTATTACCAGTTGTCGTTGAGGAGGGTTTGCAATTTACTGTTGTAATCCCGTCGGAGGAAGTCTCGGTCATATTGAAGACGCAGTGTTCTGTGTTCAGGTGTAGCATTAGCATCGCCGCACCCATCGTTACAGCAAACGACGCGCAGAAGAGAGCCATGTATTTTACAAGCATCCTTAGTGGATGTGCGCCCTCATTGTGACGCAGGACACGCCACATGGGGCCGAAACCACCAGTTAACACAGATTCCCAAGGGCGGTCTCGACCTGTGTTGTTCGCCATAAGGATCAGGCCCACGAAAGAGGCCATGAACCTGACAAAGTGAAAAATTGTCACGAATAGGCCAACAATAGAAATCGTCAGTAGGAGATAAATCACGGTGTACATTACTTCAGCGCCTTTAAAAAATACGACTGCGGATTAGTCAGCGATACCGAATTCGACTTTGTTTACGCCACTATGATGCAACTAAAAAGAAGCCTTTCAAGCCTGGGTATTCTTAGCCGGAAAATGTCTCCGCAGTAGTTTTGAACCATCTACGACTGTTTGTTAGTTCATCGCCTAAAATCAATCTTGTACGATCACGGACATAATGTGACCCGCAATAAGAATGGACCGCAAGCACAAGGGCAGGTTATCATGTGGCTTAGTGGCTTAGTGGCTTAGTGGCTTAGTGGCTTAGTGGCTTAGTGGCTTAGTGGCTTAGTGGCTTAGTGGCTTAGTGGCTTAGTGGCTTAGTGGCTTAGTGGCTTAGTGGCTTAGTGGCAATTGCCTCTTGACCCCAGCCTGCCCTTGGCAAACACTTGGAACCATACCGCCATGGCCCGACTCCCGAACCGGGGGGTCACCAAGCGACCAGACGGGGCGAGGCAGAGCTCATATTCAGACAGTCAACGCGGCCATATACATCCGCGCTTCCTTTTCGTGCAGCCATTTGGACGCCGAGGAAGGATGAGAGTATGAGGGTATTTACGATTTTGGGGCCGTCGCAGTCGGGTAAATCGACACTTGCGGCAGCTTTGGCCGCGCTGGAGGGCACGGCGGGCAAGCGTCAGGACGTGGCGCATGTGGCGGCGTTGCAGCCGTTCCAATTTATGAAAGAAGACTGGACAGCGATTGATATTGCCGGTGGTCCGGAGAACCTGTCTCAGGCCGGTCCGGCACTGGCGGCCAGTGACGCTGCGGTATTGGTGGTCCCGGCTGATGCCGAGGCGGCGGTGCTGAGCGCGCCGTATATCAGGCTGATCGAAGAGGCGGGCATCCCCGCCTTTCTTTTTATTAATCGCATGGATGTGGCCCCCCACCGGGTGGCCCGGATTGTCGAATCCTTGCAAACCTATTGTCGGCATAATCTGGTGTTGCGGCAGGTACCAATGCGCGAACATGGCGAGGTTGTCGGCGCGGTTGATCTGATCTCGGAACGGGCCTGGAAATATAACGAGGGTAGACCCTCGGCGCTGATCAAACTGCCCCGCGACATGATGCATCGCGAGCAAGAGGCGCGCGGCGAGATGCTGGAGACACTGGCTGATTTTGATGATCACCTGATGGAAGAGCTGATCGAGGATCATAAGATTCTGACGGCAGAAGTTTATGATGTTGCCACCAAAGTGTTGCAGCACAATGATCTACTGCCGGTGCTGCTGGGGGCGGCCAGCCATTGTAATGGTGTAATGCGGCTGATGAAATCACTGCGCCATGAGGCGCCTGATGTCAGCGTGACGCTAGAAAGATTATCGCAGAATTCGCAAAAGGGTGGCGAGGTTGTTGCGGTTGGTTGTTTGGCGGATTTGGTCAAACACCTGGGCAAGACGATAACCGTGCGCGCGATGGATGGCGACATGGGCAACGGTGTACCTGTAGCGGGTGCGACGCTGGGATCGTTGACCGGGCTGGCCAAGGGATCAAATGGCGATGGGTTGTCCTCGGGGGATATGGGGCAGGCGGTAAAGTCTGATCACTTGAACATGGGCTATGCCTATTTGCGCGACGGCAGTGCCGAGTTGCCGAGTTGGGCGCAGCCGCATCCGTCAACCTTTCGCCGGGTGGTGACTCCGGTACGGGACCGCGATGATGCGCGACTGTCGGTGGCACTGGAACGGCTGGGTGAAATTGACCCGGCGCTGGTGGTCGAGCAACACGCACAGACCGGTCATGCGGTGCTGAATGTGCAGGGGCCCTTGCATATGCGTCGGGTACTGGAAACGCTGAGGCAGGGATTTGGCATCAAGGTCGAAGAGTCCAGAGTGCCGCCGGAATTGCGTGAAACCATCACACGGTCGGTGGAAATCCATCATCGACATCGCAAGCAATCCGGTGGAGCCGGGCAGTTTGCCGATATCAAGATCGAGCTGCGCCCTGAACCGCGTGGCAGTGGGTTTCGGTTTGAAGAGACCATCAAAGGCGGCGCTGTCCCCAAGAACTATATCCCCTCGGTCGAGGCGGGGGCGCGAGATGCATTGATGCAAGGGTTGAACGGGCATCCGGTGGATGATCTTTGTGTGATCTTGAAGGATGGCAAGCACCACGCGGTGGACAGCTCAGACTTTGCCTTTCGGACAGCTGGCAAGAACGCCGTGCGCGAGGCACTGAAGGAAGCTGGGCCGGTGCTGTTGCAGCCGATCATGCGGGTGCATATCCATGTGCCGACCGTGTTCACAGGTGGGTTGGTGCCGGTGGTCAGCGGTATGAAAGGGCAGATCCTGGGGTTTGAAAACAACCCGGATGCGGCTGGCTGGGATGTGTTTGAAACCTTGCTGCCGATGGCGGTTCAGGATGAGCTGTGCAATTCTCTGGCCAGCGTCACCCGTGGCACCGGGTGGTTCAGCACTGATTTCGATCACTACCAAGAGGCGCGGCGGGCGGATTTTGCCGATGCTTGATTGAACTTGGGAAACGCCCGGCTGAACATGGCCGGGCGTTTTCCGTATTGCATTTCCCATACATTCCACGTGATCTGCGCCGACTGAAATCTCACACTCGGACGGTTGTTATGAACGCTTCTCCTCAGGATCTGGATCAGATGCCACTTTCTTCAGATGCGCTGTTAGCACAGCTGGATGATTGGGGGCTGGATTATGTGCTGCACGAACACGTGGCGCTGCGCACGGTCGAGGATGCCAAACAGGTTGAGGCGGATATCGCGGTGCCGGGGGAAAACGCGCTGCGGGTCAAGAACCTGTACCTGCGTGACAAGAAGAAGCGGAACTATCTGGTGACGCTGGAGCAGGACCGCGCCATTGATCTGAAAGCGCTGGGCGGTGAGCTGGGCGTGGGCGGGTTGTCCTTTGGCTCGGCAGATCGGTTGATGCAGAACCTTGGGGTGCTGCCCGGTGCGGTGACGCCACTGGCGATGATCAATGGTGTGTCGAACAACGTGCGGTTTTTCATGGATGCGACGGGCAAGGATGCCGATGTCATCTATATGCACCCGCTGGTGAACACCCGCACAATCGCAATGAAGCGCACCGATTTGATGGCGTTTTTTGATCGCGTTGGGTGCGAGGTGAGCTGGGTTTAAGTCAACCTTTTGGCCCGACAGGGTGTTTGCCTTGCCGGGTTAATTGCCGTTGAGTTGTGTGGTCCTGTTCTTGACCGATGTTGTTACATGTGGCGACGCCGCCAAAAGCGGATTTGGTCGGTGACTTTTCAACGCCAAGGCGCCGTTTCGGTTGTTTACTGCTCACTAAACGTTTTAGGTTCTTACTAGTGTTGGGACAAGAAAAGTTGAAATCCATTCTTCAATATATAATTGGCTCGCTAATTATATGTGCATTCATTTCAAGGGCGCTGCACGTGGCGCTAAATGCCGAAAATAGTGTTTCAGAAAGGCTGGGAGCGGTAACTTTTCTACTTATTGTGGTTCCATTGTTTTTGTATCCACTGGTTCAAATTTTGAAAAAAGTTATTAGACGACGTGGCAACGATGAGTAACTTGCCCTTTAATATCCCTCGAGCGTAAATGCATTCCCAAAAGCACCCCTTCCACAAGGGGGCCCTGTTCCTTTGCCGGGCTTGCTAAACCGGTCGGTGATCGCGATCGACAGGCACTATCTCAGTGAATTCAGAATATCTCGTAACCTGACCGTACGGTGGGTGCGCAACACCCGAACTGTATGGCGGAAAATGCATCTGGTAGCAGCAGGTTGTCCGGACATGCGCCTGCCTGCCCCCTTGGCAGGCGCATTCGCGCCAGCCCTGGCAGTCTCATGTCCTCTGTTCTGCAAGGAGGCCTGCCAGATGTCACAGAACCTTTTCGTCACTCAGCGCCAGATCTAGGGCGGCGGCGACATGGGCGGCTGAGGGGTTGATGAACAGAAACCCTTCGGCGTGGAAGCTGACGTCATCGATGTGATCGGGAAAGGCCAGTGGCAGCTCGGTGCAGGCCAGTAGGATGGCGGTGTCGGGTTTGGCGTGGCGTTTGCAAAAACGCAGCAGGCGTTCGCGGGCTGCATCGGATCCGCCGGAATAGAAATCCTCGTCGATCATGGCCTGCATTTCTGCGATCTCGCCATCGGGGAGGCGGCTGTTTGCAGTGATCCCATGAGCGGTTAGGGCCTCGGCATAGTTGCTGGCCTGCATGGTGACGGCGGTGCCCAAAACCAAGGCCGAGGTTGCACCTGTGGTGGCGGTGGCTTTGGCGGTTTCGTCCAGAATGCTGATGATCGGAATGTTTACCCCACGACGGATGGAGTGCA
This sequence comes from Parasedimentitalea nitratireducens, assembly GCF_057444295.1. Lineage (NCBI taxonomy): Bacteria > Pseudomonadati > Pseudomonadota > Alphaproteobacteria > Rhodobacterales > Paracoccaceae > Parasedimentitalea > Parasedimentitalea nitratireducens. The sequence goes on from NZ_JBYAXC010000010.1 coordinate 45,922, forward strand.
ACCGGGCATGAGGCGTATTGCTGGCCATTAGGGCAAAGTCACACCCTGCCTTTTCAAGCGTCAGCATCGCGATGCGAAAGACGGCGTCGAACGCCTCCCAGCTGGCTTCATTTCCCGGCGCGCCGCGCAGGCTGCGGGTGTGGGCTTGGGTGACGGATTCGATTGTGATGGGGGGCACGGGCAGCGGCGAGGTGGCGCCACGGGCGGCGAAGAAGGCACCAGAGCCTTGGGCAATGGCGCGGTAGTAATCCACGGTTGAGGCCCAGCCAACGCCGCCAAGAATGCCAATCTTCTTCATCGAAATTATCCACCTGTTGCTGCAATAGGTGCAGCCTGTCCTAAGGTGGGGCTGGGTGCAAGTGGGGTGCCGCCGACCAAGGGCTGACCGGCGGCAGGTGGCGGTTTAGGCCGCCAGGGCGTCAATCGCGGTGTTGGCGCGTGTCAGGGCGGCATCGGCATCGGCCATCAATGCGTCGGCGGCAACGAACTCAACATCGGTGATGCCGATGAAGCCAAGCACATGGCGCAGGTATCCGGTGGCAAAGTCGATGTCTGATCCCACTTGAGTGCCGCCCGAGGCCACGGCGATGATGGCGCGCTTGCCTTCGAGCAGGCCCTTGGGACCGGTTTCGGAGTAGGAGAAGGTCACGCCAACGCGGGCAACCAGATCAATCCAGGCTTTGAGGCTGGAGGGGACGGCGAAGTTGTAGATTGGCACGCCAATCACCACGGTATCAGCCTCTTGCAACTCGGCGACCAGTTGGTCGGATTGCGCTAGCAGATCCCGCTGATCAGCGTTGCGGTCATCGGCAGGTGTGAAGTTGGCGCCGATCCAATCGCCGCTCAGCTGAGGAAGGGGCGCTGCCAGATCGCGGCGGATCACCTGATCAGCGCCAAGGCGGTCTACGATCTTGGCGGTGAGATCGCGCGAGGTTGAGCCCTGGGTGCGGGCAGAGGAGTCGATGTGGAGTACGGTCTTGGTCATGTCGCTGGTCCTGTGTATTGGTTTGTTGAGTACAGAAATGGACTATTGCAAATTTGAACGCAATGCCGGATATCTCACACAAATTGTGCGTATTTGCACATTCAAAGATGTGAAGAGGGAGCGCTGGAATGGAAAATTGGGACGAAGTTCGCACTGCGTATCAAGTGGCCCGAATGGGTACTGTCAGTGGCGCTGCTGAGGTTCTGGGCGTGCACCATGCTACGGTCATTCGCCATATCGACGCTATTGAAGCGCGGCTGGGAGTGAAACTGTTCCAACGCCATGCGCGCGGTTACACGGCCACCGAGGCAGGCACGGATCTGCTGCGTGTAGCGCAGGCCACCGATGATCAGTTCAGCCAGCTGGTAGGGCGGCTCAAGGGGCAGGGAGATGATGTCTCGGGGGAGCTGGTGGTGACTTCGCTGGCGTCTTTTGCGCCCCTGTTGGTGCCGGTACTCAAAGAATTCCAGGACCTGCATCCCGGTTTGATCATCCGCTATCTGACAGGGGATCGTTTGTTCCGGTTGGAATACGGAGAGGCACATGTGGCCATCCGGGCTGGATCGGCGCCGGATCAGCCTGACAATGTGGTGCAGCCCTTTATGCCGCAACGGATCGGGCTCTATGCCACGCAGGCTTATGTGGATCAGTACGGCCCACTGAAAGGGTTGGATGATTTTGACAATCACAAATTCATTGGCAGCGACGATGAAAACTCGCGCGCGCCGTTTTCCCGCTGGCTGCGCGAGCATGCGTCGGACGAAGCCATCGCATTTCGGTGTACGAATAGCGTGACCATGCAAGAGGCGGTGCTGGCCGGAGCGGGGATCGGCTTTATGTCTGTCTGGGAAGCCGACCGCCATCCGAATTTGGTGCAAATGATGGACCATCTGTCGGAATGGGAGGGCCGATTGTGGCTGGTGACCCATGTGGACCTGCATCGCACCACCAAAGTGCAGAGCTTTCTGACCTTCCTGAAAGATCACGCCAAGGATTGGTGTAAATGAGCAATGTAATGCGGGGGCATTTGGCGATGCTGGCGTTTTCGGCGCTGGTGGCGGGGTCGTTTTCGCTGGGATCGATGATTGCCAACGAGATCACACCCGCAGCGTTGAATGCAGCCCGGTTTGTCATTGCGGCCATGGTGATTGGCACGGTGGCCAGCGTCACCCACGGGTTACGGGTGGAACAATTCCGCGCGCCGTGGCGATATGTGCTGCTGGGCGGCATGTTTGCAGCTTATTTTGTATTGATGTTCTATGGGCTCAAGACCGCTGCGCCGGTTAGCGCGGCGGCGGTGTTCACTCTGACGCCAGTGTTAAGCGCCATCGCGGGCTGGTTCCTGCTGCGTCAGGTCACCACGCCGCGTATGGCGCTGGCGCTGGCCATCGGTGGGGCCGGGGCCCTGTGGGTGATATTTGACGCAGACTGGGCGGCGCTTGGTGCGTTTCAGCTGGGCAAAGGCGAGGCGATCTATTTCTGGGGCTGCGTGGCGCATGCAGTCTATACGCCAATGGTGCGCAAGCTGAACCGGGGTGAACCGCCGGTGGTGTTTACATTTGGTATGCTGGTGGCAGGGGGGGCAATCCTGTTGGTGTTTGGTTGGTCAGAAATTCGGGCCACGGATTGGATGAACCTGCCGGGGATTGTCTGGATCGGGCTTGGCTATCTGGCGATCTGCGCCAGCTCAGCCACTTTTGTGTTATTGCAGTTTGCCACACTGTATCTGCCGTCGGCCAAGGTGATGGCCTATACCTATCTGACCCCTAGTTGGGTTATCATTTGGGAAATTGCACAGGGGCGTTCTGCCCCGGCGGGAATGGTTCTGGTGGGGATTGTGATGACAGTGATCGCACTTGTGATGTTACTTGAGGATCATACAAAGACTAAGCAGGTTAAAGCCTGATCTTAATCTTGCGCGGTATCCGGTAGCTCGGCCGCCAGAAACCGCTCGAACGCATCTAGGTGAACCGGTTCAAACTGGCCAAACCCCTGCATCCAGATACTGGCGTTGCGCATGGCGTCGGGTTGCAGCTTGCACCATTTCACCCGGCCACGTTTTTCCTGCGCAATCAGTCCGGCCCGGCCAAGGATCATCAGATGTTTGGAAATCGCGGCCAGGGAAATCTCGAACGGCTCGGCCACATCTGTCACTGCCATATCGTCTTCTAACAACATGGTCAGAATTGCCCGTCGAGTGGGGTCGGCCAGTGCGGCAAAAACGGTATCTAGGTGATCGCTCATACAGCCCTACCTAAACCGCAAGTTCTGGATCGACAATCCCACGGGTCTGCGGTCATAAGGGCGCAAAGCGGCACGAGGGGTAGGCGCAATGGCACTCAAATATTGGGCGGTGATTTTTGTTTTGGGCATCGGCTGGGGCATGTCGTTCATGTTCAACGCCATACTGCTGCGCGAACTTGGTCCATTGTCGGTATCGATGGGCCGGGTTGGGCTGGGTGCGCTGGGCTGCTGGATCTATGTACTGGCTGCGCGAAAACCGGTAAAGATCACTTTGCGCCGTGCGGTGGCGTTGCTGGGATTTGGCGTGCTGAGCTATGCCGCGCCCTTTGCCTTTTACGCGCTGGGCCAGCAGCATATCGCCAGTGGAGTTGCAGGTATTATCAACGCAATTACCCCTGCATTTGCCGTTATAGTCTCCCATTTCTGGCCCGGCGGCGAGCGCGCCACCGTGCTTAAGTCATTCGGCGTGCTCTGCGGCATTGGCGGCATTGTGGTCTTGTCGCTTCCTGTACTGCAATCTGGTCAGACTTCGGCGCTCTGGGCTGTGTTGCTGACTCTATGTGCGCCTCTTTGCTATGCATTCTCGGTCAATCTGGCGCGCGCCTTTCGTGATATGGAACCGGTTGTGCTGGTTGCCTTGGCCCTGACAGGGGCAACGATTGCGATCATACCGTTGACACTGTGGAGCGAAGGGGTGCCGGTGATCACTAAGGTGGAGACTTGGGCCTCGCTGGCTGTTATCGGGTTTATCTTAACCTCGGCGGCCTTCATCCTGTTCTACTGGGCATTGCCCAGAGTGGGGCCAACCAATATCACCATGGTTACATTTATTGCGCCGATTTCAGCCCTAATTCTGGGAAGCTGGATTTTGGGTGAAACTTTGCTGCCCGCACATTTGATTGGCATGGCGGCGATCTTGGCGGGGCTACTGTTGATCGATGGCCGCATTGCGCGCGCATTGCGACCAACCCCTGTAGAAAGCAAAATCAACCCAACGGTTGAATAACGGATTTACCTCCATTTTGGCGCGCACGTAGCGGTTTGCGGTGCGCGCCCGTGTTTCTTTTTGCTAAAAACACACAATATAACAACGGCTTGATGAAATCGCGTCGCTAGCAATTGATTAATTGACTCTGCGCTCCTACGCCCTTAGCACCACAGACAGATTTCGCGTGAGGATGGCGCCGTGACAGATGACGACCAAAAGCAGCGTATGGCGCAGCTGGAGGACAAGCTGGCAGCGGCGCGTAAGGCACAAGAGCCCAAGCCGCGCGCGGATGAACACTACTCGATGGCCAATATGGCCTGGCGGATGGTGATAGAATTAGTAGCCGGTCTTGGGATCGGCTTTGGCATCGGATATGGGCTGGATAGCCTGTTCGGGACACTCCCGATCTTCATGGTGCTGTTTATAATGCTGGGTCTTGCGGCCGGGGTGAAGACAATGCTTCGCAGCGCGCAGGAGATCCAGGAAAAGACAATGGCCGAACAGGCCGAAAAAAATGCGAAAGACCGGGGCGACCCCCCGGCGACAGGAGAAGCGGACTGATGGGCAAGATTTTCTTTTACGTGGCTTTGGCACTGGCCGTTGTTTCCGGCCTGATTTTCGCGCCACAGGAAGCTGGCCTGCAAATTCACCCAATGGAGCAATTCGTTGTTCAGCCGCTGTTCGGTCACGGTGAGATTTCCTGGTACACCCCAACAAACGCCACCCTGTGGTTGCTGCTGGCTGTAGCCGCCGTATTTGCACTGATGGTGATGGGGTCGTCGCGCCGCGCAATCGTTCCTTCACGCGGTCAGTCGATTGCTGAACTGGCCTATGGTTTTGTTTACAAGATGGTTGAAGATGTTGCTGGCAAGGACGCCATCAAGTTCTTCCCATATATCATGACCCTGTTCATGTTCATCGTGATGTCCAACGCTCTGGGTCTGATCCCACAGAGTTTTGCAACAACGTCGCACATCGCAGTCACCGCAGTTCTGGCGATGCTGGTGTTCCTGACCGTGACCATCGTTGGTTTTGTCAAAAACGGCGCTAGCTTCCTGGGTCTATTCTGGGTGTCCAGCGCCCCTCTGGCCCTGCGCCCGATCCTGGCCGTCATCGAGCTGATCTCGTACTTTGTGCGCCCCGTGAGCCACTCCATTCGTTTGGGCGGCAACATCATGGCGGGCCACGCAGTTCTGAAAGTGTTCGCAGGCTTTGCTGGCGCATTGGGTTTGTTCAGCTTCCTGCCGATCTTTGCGATCACCGCAGTTTACGCCCTGGAGGTCCTGGTGGCCTTTATCCAGGCCTATGTCTTCACCATCCTGACTTGTGTGTACCTGAAGGATGCACTGCACCCGAGCCACTAAGGCAGGATCTGAAAGTTTACCGGGTGAGCATTCCGTTCACTTGAACCTAAATCACTAATTCCATCGTAAGGAGAATACACATGGAAGGCGATATCGCACAAATGGGTCAGTTCATCGGCGCAGGCCTGGCAGCAATCGGTTCCGGCGCAGCCGCAATCGGTGTTGGCCACGTAGCTGGTAACTTCCTGGCAGGCGCACTGCGCAACCCTTCGGCCGCTGCTGGCCAAACTGCTACTCTGTTCATCGGCATCGCCTTTGCAGAAGCCCTGGGCATCTTCTCGTTCCTGGTTGCTCTGCTGCTGATGTTCGCTGTCTAAGACTCTTCGGAACCTAAATCCTTACGGTCGGGCAGTGTGACCATCATACTGCCCGATGTAACGGCAAGTTCCTTTGGAGGACGACATGGCATCTACTACGCAAGAGGCTAGTCACGGTGCAGCCGAGGCCGCCCACGATGGCGGATCTTCGATGCCGCAGCTGGACTTCTCTACTTTTGGGAACCAGATTTTCTGGCTCGCGGTCACGCTTGTCGTGATCTACCTTATCCTGTCGCGCGTTGCGCTGCCCCGTATTGCGGCAGTTCTGGCCGAGCGTCAGGGGACTATCACCAATGACATCGCAGCGGCTGAGGATCTCAAAGCCAAGGCGGTTGAGGCTGAAAACATCTATAACAAGGCGCTGGCGGATGCCCGTGCCGAAGCTCAGCGTATCGCTGCTGAAACCCGTGCCGAAATTCAGGCCGGTCTGGACGAAGCGATTGCTCAGGCGGATGTGGACATTGCGGCCAAGGCGGCTGTGTCTGAGAAAGCCATTGCAGAAATCAAAGCAGGCGCGCTGGACAGCATCACTGCTGTTGCCAACGACACTGCGGCAGAAGTTGTGGCTGCTCTGGGCGGCAAAGCTGACGCCAAGGCAATCGCTGCGGCTGTTTCCAACCGGATGAAAGGATAAGATCATGCGTAATGTAATCGCTCTTGCCCTGACATTTGGCGCTGCGAGCCCGGCGCTGGCTGCATCGGGACCGTTCTTTTCGATGGCCAACACCAACTTTGTTGTGTGGCTGGCGTTCCTGCTGTTTGTTGGCATCCTGCTGCTGGTCAAAGTGCCTAGCATGCTGGGTGGTCAGTTGGACAACCGGGCCAAAGGCATTCAGTCCGAACTGGACGAAGCCCGTGCTCTGCGTGAAGAGGCCCAGACCCTTCTGGCGTCTTATGAGCGTAAGCACAAAGAGGTTCAGGAACAGGCAGACCGCATCGTTGCGGCCGCCCGTGACGATGCCTCTGCTGCGGCTGATCAGGCCAAGGCTGATCTGGAAACTTCGATTGCGCGCCGTCTGGCCGCTGCCGAAGATCAGATCACCTCGGCCAAAGATGCTGCGGTCAAGGACGTTCGCGATCAGGCAATCACCATTGCCATTGCGGCAGCGGATCAGGTTATCGCCAAGCAGATGACCGCAACCGAAGCCAACAAGCTGATCGACGCGGCTATCACAGACGTGGACGCCAAGCTGCACTAATCTGTGCGCTACAGTGACGAGATTAAAGAGACCCGGGCTATTGGCCTGGGTCTTTTGTTTTTTGGGTGGTGGTGTGTGCTGACACTATGAACCAGCCTCGGCCGCGTCGATCTGGGCCACGAGTTCATCACAGCGTTCTGTTTGATAGTCTGAGCCATCCACAAAAAAGGCACGCGCGCGGGTTACATACGCTCGAGTCTCGGCCAGCAGGGCCGGATCGGGATCAAGCTGATAGCGTGCCAGGGCCAAATCGGCGATGTTCCATTGGAGCCGCGCCCACTCGAACGGAGCGTCCTTTTTAAAGTCCATATCCTCGCAGGCGGCATAGCCATCGCGGGCCTCTTGCAGTTTGTCCGGGTCGCTGGTTAACGCGCCCAACCAACGCTGAGCAAGAGCCAGGTTGCTTTGGGACGTTTCCCAGTCGAGCGGATCGGTTTCTTTGTTTTTAAGGTCAAGGGCTTCAATGAATGCCTCTTCTGCCTTGCTCAGTATGTCTGCGTCTTTGGTCAGCTCGCCCAGTGCTCGAAGTGCTGTGCCTAAGTTGTTCCACATGTCCTTTAGACTGGCTGAATTCGTCTGCTTGCGAACCCTCAGCGCAGCGTGATGGGCGGCCACCGCTTGCTCCAACTGTGCCGTGTCTTTCTGACGTTCGCCCATTTCTCGTAAAGCCGAGCCGAGGCTACTTTGACGGGCGGACCAATTCTCTGGCTCTTTTACCCTGCTGGTTTTCTTAACAGCCGCTTCTAGGGCGCGCCGGGCTTCGTTAAGATGCCTAACCCCAGTGGCTCGCTCCGCCAAACGTAAATGACACCAGCCAAGGGTTCGGAGCGCGCTTGCGGCCAAGGGCTTTTTGGTCTTTACCCTAGCATAATTGCCCTCTGCCAGCGCCAGCGCAACTTGCAAGGCAAAAATATCCCCGACCCTATCGCCTTCTTCTCTCCAATAATTGGCCTTGGCATCCACGGCCCAAAACAGCTTGCCTTGCGGGAATTCAAGTAGGTTTCCGACGATCCTCTCAGCGGCCAGATCTGAGCGGTTGCGCAGGCGATCTTGGCTGAGCTCTTTTTCTAACTGTAGCTGTGATAAGCGCGCCAGTCGGTCTTTTTCTTCACGCAACCACACGGCTTGCCGAGCAAGCACATCATGCGCCTGATCAAACTCGCCCTCGTTGTTCAGATCATCGACCTCTTTCATCAGCGCAGCGAACTGTGCGTCAGCATTGCCTGCCAGTAGGGCGATATGCTCGCTGGCCTTCAATCTTTCCAAGGCGGCTTCGACACTGCGATAGGCGGTCTCGCGATCCTTGTGGTCGCCTTCGGTGAAGTTGTTGGCCAGTTGGATCAGCAAGTCATCCGAGGTGCCCTCTGCCTTGCCCTCGCGACGCAGGCGATCAATGACAAGATCGGCGTCCCGTTCGGACTTGGTTTCAAGACTTTCGGCAGCGTCTTCGGCGTCGAGAAATTTATCGATCCAAGATTCATCAAGGTCGAGCGCAATGCGGAACCGCCCCACGGTGCGGGCATCCAGCGCTTCTTTGCGACCCTTCTCGACCTTGGAAATGAAGGAGGGTCCGACGGGTGGTTCGATCTTTCCGCCCAAGGTCGGCTGGTCCCATCCCTTGAGGGTACGGGCGCGTTTCACGGCTCTGCCGAAGTCTTTTAGAATGTCCGGGGCAATTTTAGGCAAGTTCTGTCAATCCAAGGAAAGATAAGGCGATTTGTTGCTTTTGAAGTCATCTTTGAGCGACTGCGCCTCAGCCTTCCATCCTCCATAATTCTAGTGTCCGGACAACGTCTGAAACCCAGGCGGGGCCTCGCCGCATAAAAGGAGATTATCCTATGATGTGGTACTTGCAACTATTGATTGATTGGGCTGGCACACTGCTGGCGCAAGACACGGGCTTGAACACAGTGTTTGCCGTTTTGGCGCTGTGGTCCGCCTTTGGTCGGTCACCGCGTGTCTGTGCGGTGCTGACCGCGCTGGTGCATCTGATCCTGACGCTGCCTTAAGCGACTGTGGGAGGGCGGGACTTGGTCTTGCCTTCCTGCCAACAGGCAGATCGCCGTGGCCATCAAAGACTTGGACGCCTGAACTGCGGGCCAATCTGATACGATTAAAGAGACCTGGGCCCTGGCTTGGGTCTTTTGCTTTTTGGGTGGTGCGTGCAAGCACACACCCTACACTGGCATAGATGTCTGGTTTGTTATTTGAGATGCCGGAGAGATTTGAGAAGTTTTGGGGAGTGATTCAGATGCGATGTCTTGTGGTTGGAGGAACCGGGTTTCTTGGTGGTGCGATTGCGGATGCACTTGTTGAGGGCGGGCACTCGGTCGCAATTTTGTCGCGCGGCAGCACATCTCGGTTGTCTCACCCACAGGTCGACGTGATACAAGCGGACCGGCATGGATCACTGGAAGTGCTTAGGGAGCGGAACTTTGATTGGGTTTTTGATACCTGTGCCTACTCTCCCGACGCTGTTCAATTGCTCTTAAGCATGATTGGCGAGGGTGTCGGACGATACTGTTTGATATCCTCTATCTCGGCTTATGGGACGTTTGCAAAATACGGTATTAACGAGACTGATGAGGTGCCAGTCGCAACGGATGAGGACTATGCAATCGCTGCCGATCTTCCCGCAGAAGAACGCTCCTCAGCATATGCCTACGGGGCGTCGTATGGTCCGTTGAAGCGTGCCTGTGAAATGGAAGCTCAGCGCAGTCTTGGAGACCGTGCGACATCGCTGCGCGTTGGGCTTCTGGTCGGTGCGGGTGACTATACCGACAGGCTCACTTGGTGGGTACGGCGGATCGACGAATCCCAAGGTGAGTTTCCTGCCCCGGCACCACGCAGTCGGCCTGTTCAAATGATCGACGTCAGAGACGTGGCAAGATTTGCTGTTCGATGCGCAGAAGATGGGCTTGCGGGTGTTTGGAACGTGACCGGAAAACCGCAGCCATTTGCGGATGTGATTGCTGCGATTGGTGAGGCGACCGGGTCGGCTGCCGAAGCAGTTTGGGTGCCTGAAACAGCGATCATAGAGGCAGGGATTATCCCATGGGTCGACATTCCGATGATGACACCATCCGGCCCCGATTTTCGGCACTTTATGGAGGTGAGCACGGATAAGGCGCAAGCAGCAGGTCTTGTATGTCGACCGATTGGCGAAACGTTGAAGCCGCTGGTCGATTGGGACAGGTCTCGACGGGACGTTCCGCTTAAGGGCGGAATGAGTGCAGAGCAAGAAGCCCAACTACTGGAGTGGCAATAGGCCAGTCGTCTGAAGTGCGGGCTGTAGTGTAGGGAAATTGATACGCACAGCCGATCATCGTTTCTCTGGCTCGTGTTGCAGCCTCAGTTTACAGCGATGACAGTGGATCAGGTTGTCGCCAAGCAGACAACCGCGACCAAAGCCAACAAGCTGATCGACGCGGCTATCACAGACGTGGACGCCAAGCTGCACTAAGCTGCGCGCCACAGTGACGAGATCAAAGAGACCCGAGCCTTGGCTTGGGTCTTTTGTTTTGGGGGTGGTGCGTGCAAGCACACACCCTACACTGATTTTAGGGTTCGGTTTGTTATTTTAGGGAGGTGTTCATGAGTGCCATTGCAGAAACCAAGTCAGACATGATTTCCAATATGACCCCGGAACTTCACCCTGGCTGCTTTGTCTTTGCGACGTCTCCTGATGGTGAGAGCCCTGACGCATTAATACCGCTGGCACTCTCTGTTTTCAAAGAGCGGGAAGGTTTCTCGCTGATCCTGCCCGTGGAGGAGGCCGCAGAGGCTGGGATCAGTATTGAGGACCAAATGTGCTGTATCACGCTGAACGTTTATTCGTCGTTGCAGGGCGTTGGTTTGACCGCGGCGGTTTCCACTGCGTTGGGAGAACACGGCATCCCCTGCAACATGGTGGCAGCCTATCACCATGACCATGTATTTGTGCCCGCTGAAAAGAGCGAGCAGGCGATGCAGGTGTTGGTCAGATTGCAGAATGAGGGGTGTTGATAGAGGGGGGTGGGGCCCTCAGGAATGTGACTGTGACCGCAGCCTTCAAGCTGATCGACGCGTCCATCGCAGATGTGGACGCCAAGCTGCACTAAACTGCTTTCGGAACGCTTGGAAATTTTAGAGACCCGGGCCTGAGCCTGAGTCATTTTTCTTGAATGGTGTTTTGTCGGTATGTTCTGAGACTAGAGCAGCTCTGATGGTTCTTCCTTTTTCGGACCGGGTTTGGGTGGGTTTCTTGCTCTGAAGAAGTTTAGATTCGCTGGGATGCGAACACCTGTTTCATCCATGAATTTTTGATATCTGGCTGTGACGTATCTGGCAATTTCATCTATATCTGTAGTGGTCCCTTTGTATTTCTTTATAACCCTTGCCGCTGGACCAATGTTCGATGCCAGTGCTGCGACTCGTTCAACCGGGCCGGGGTGAACCAAGTCCACGCTAATGGTTTCACTTGTAATACTATCGAAACCGGCCTTCTTAAGGATACTTACAACAAAGGCCTTGTTCTGAAATCCAAGGGGGCCAGGTGTATTTGGGTCAGATTGATCCAGTGGTCCAAGTCTTACCTCGGCACCTTTTTGAGGGACCTCAAACCAAAGGTTCCCCTTTGCTTTAGCCCAAGCCGCAAGAACAATGCGTCCGTCTTGCTTCATGCTTTGCCGGATATTGTTGAATGCCGCTATTGGATTAGCAAAGAACATTGAACCAAATCTTGAAAAAACGAGATCAAATGGTCCGCCGGGAATTTCGTCACTTTGAGCATCGGCCAAATGATACAGAATCTCAGACGTGGATTGGCTCGATTGGCCCAGTGCATGGTCGATCAACGGCGACGAAATATCAACTGCACTACATGTTCCATTGGGGCCAATGTGTTTCGAAAACTCCCTGGTCGTAGCGCCTGTACCGCAACCAATATCCAGAACCCGTTCACCCGGTACTGGATCTGACAATTCTAGTAGCTTCCGGTCAACAGCTCCGAAAATGAGATCGAGTTCCTTTTTGAACTCTATCCATTTAAGTCCGCTTTCGGAGTTCCAGTAATCTGCTTGTGCTTGGTTGTCCGGCATTTTGCATCTCCCAAGCTTGAGGTGGACTTAAGTTCAAGCAAAGCAAGGCTCGGGGCGATAGCAACGTGAAAACGACGTCCTCGAAAATAGGCGATTGAAAAGGCGCAGTGGCTCGCGGTCACCTCACCCCTTCTCAGCCTCATGTTGAAGCCGTAGTTGCGCGACGGCGGCGTTGGCTTCGGCTTTTTGGTGGTCACTCAGCGCCTGTTGGACATAGTCCAGATGGGTTTCAACCGCAGCGCGGGCAGCGATGGGGTCGCGGGCCTGTAGGGCGGCGTTGATGGCGCGGTGTTGTTCCAGCAAAACACTGCGCGAGGTGTGCTGGTGGAACATGATCTTGCGATTGTAGAACACGCCTTCGCGCAGCAGGTCGAACATAGAGCGCATCATGTGCAGCATCACCACGTTGTGGCTGGCGTCGATGATGGCGGAATGAAACTGGGCGTCCAGATTGGCGTCTTCTTCGGACATGGTGGGCGAGGGCGACGGGGTATGGGTGGCCTCCATCTTGTCGAAACAGGCCTGGATCACTTGCAGGTCATAGTCTGACCCCAGACGGGCAGCACGTTCGGCGGCAAGGCCCTCCATATCGCGGCGGAAGGAGAGGTAGTCGAACACCGCCTCGTGGTGGCTGGCAAACAGTTGGATCAGCGCGGGAGAGAAGGCCGAGCCAAGGACATCGGCCACAAACACGCCAGACCCGGCACGGGACGCGAGTAAGCCACGGTCTTGCAGTTCCGATATGGCGTCGCGCAGTGACGGGCGCGAGACGCCGAGCCGTTCGGCCAGCTCGCGCTCAGAAGGCAGGCGTTCACCGGGGGAGAGGATGCCGCGCAGGATTAGCTGCTCGATCTGACGCACAACAGAGGCAGAAATTTTCTCGGGCTGGACTTTTTGAAAGGGCATCTTGCGGCTCGTAGTCTCGAATTGGTCAATTCATTTGACCACGAGGGGGCGGGGGCTGCAAGGGAACGAATGTTGCGCGCGCGATCACGATGTTGAAACATTAGGTCAGTATTGTTGACTTTTATTTGGCATTGCTTAGCGTCGAAGGTCTAGCCAGAGAACAGGAGCCAGCATGTCGTCCCTACCAGAGAACTTTGCCAGCCGCGCATCGCGGATGACGGCCTCGGAAATTCGAGAGCTGCTGAAACTGTTGGACAAGCCAGGACTGATTTCCTTTGCGGGCGGCATTCCCGATCCGGCGCTGTTTCCGGCTGAAGCCTTTGCCGAGGCTTTCGCCCGTGGGTTGGGGCCTGATCAACAGGCGCAGTCGTTGCAGTATTCGGTGAGCGAAGGGTATCTGCCGCTGCGGGAGTGGATCGTGGGGGAAATGGCCAAGATTGGCGTGCCTTGTGATGCTGACAATGTGCTGATCACGTCAGGGTCGCAGCAAGCGCTGGATTATCTGGGCAAGCTGTTCCTGTCGCCCGGGGATACGGCGCTGGTGGGCTATCCGACCTATCTGGGCGCGCTGGCGGCGTTCAATGCCTATGAACCGCGTTATGACCAGTTGAATGTGAGTGGTAACCGGACAGCAGCCAGCTATGCCGAAGGGGCCAAGGCGGATGACAGCTCGGTGAAGTTTGCCTATCTTTCGGCGGATTTCGCCAACCCGACGGGTGAGACGCTGGGGCAGCAGGGGCGCGAAGACCTGCTGGCACTGGGGGACGAGTTGGGTTGTGCGGTGATCGAAGATGCCGCCTATCAATCGTTGCGGTATGATGGCGAGCCAGTGCAGCCCGTTTTGGCCACCGAGATTGCCCAGAAGGGATCGATTGAACACTGTCGGACGATTTACTGTGGGTCATTTTCGAAAACACTGTCACCGGGTTTGCGGGTGGGCTGGGTTGTTGCGGCCAAGCCGGTGATTTCGCAGATGGTGTTGATCAAGCAGGCGGCGGACCTGCATACGCCAAGCCTGAACCAGATTGCGGTGCATGATGTGGCCTTGGGCATCTTTGACAGCCATGTTGAAACGGTGCGCAGTGCGTATCGGCAGAGGCGGGATGTGATGTTGGCTGCATTGCAAGAGCACATGCCCGTGGGCGTGACCTGGACCCGGCCCGAGGGCGGTATGTTTGTCTGGATCACCCTGCCGGCGGGACTGGATGGTGCTGCGTTGTTGGCGCAAGCGGTGGAAACGGTTGGCGTGGCCTTTGTGCCCGGCAGCGCGTTCTTTGCGGATGGGAGTGGTGCAAACACCATCCGGCTCAGCTTCTCTTTGAATGATACTGACGAAATCGTTGAGGGCGTGCGCCGGTTGGCGAAGGTGTTGCGATAGGCATAATGGTGCATGACGGGAAGGATTTGTTAACCAAGGCGCGAGATCCTGTAGGTGAAGGATCTTGTTATGCGTCTTTGTGTGTTTTTGAGTTTTGTCCTGTTGGCTGGATGCGCCAATGAGAGCCGCCACTTTCGGGGTGTTGAGCCGCTGCGCGTTGTTGTGGACGTTAGCAGCTTTGACGTCAGGGTGCGGGGAAATCTGGCCGAGGCGGTGCGAATAAATGCGCAATATGCACCAAGGTTGGGACCGTTACGGGCACAGGCAGGCTTGGCCATGGAGCAAGTGAGTGGCTGCCGTGTGTCGGGTGTGCTGGGGGACCAAGCGGTGATGACGGGTGTTTTGGAGTGTGAGCGTTCCCGTGAAACTACCGTAAAACCTAGATACGACTGTCAGGATGTGCAGCAGTGGTTGCAACAAGGGCGCAAAGGGGCCTATTCGACCTATCAATGTGCGCCCGATGCCTGAAAAAGCGGTGAAATTCGCAACATATGGTGGATTAGCGGCCCTCAAATGCCGGGTTTGGTGGCTGTATTGTTGACTCAGGTGATTGGAACCGCTCAGATTTCCGTCAGACGGAATCATAAGGGGCGGTTTTGCGCTTTTCCAAACTCAGACTAACGGGCTTCAAAAGTTTTGTAGACCCGACCGACCTGATTATTTCGGATGGTTTGACCGGCGTTGTCGGGCCAAATGGCTGTGGAAAATCCAACCTTTTGGAAGCCTTGCGCTGGGTGATGGGCGAGAACCGACCCAAGTCGATGCGTGGCGGTGGCATGGAGGACGTGATCTTTGCCGGTGCCAATTCGCGAGGCGCGCGCAATTTTGCCGAAGTGAGCCTGCAGATCGATAACACCGAGCGGCTAGCGCCATCGGGATTCAATGAAAGTGATCAGCTGGAAATTGTGCGGCGGATTACCCGCGACGTGGGCAGTGCCTACAAGGCCAATACCAAGGATGTGCGCGCACGCGATGTGCAGATGCTGTTTGCCGATGCGTCCACCGGGGCGCACAGTCCGGCGCTGGTGAGCCAGGGGCAGATTGCGGTGTTGATCAACGCCAAGCCCAAAGCGCGGCGGCGCATACTGGAGGAAGCGGCGGGGATTTCGGGCCTGTATCAGCGGCGGCATGAGGCTGAGCTGAAGTTGAAGGGGGCTGAGGCCAACCTGCTACGTGTGGATGACGTCGTAGAGCAGCTGGCAGCGCAACTGTCGCAATTGGCGAGACAAGCCCGTCAAGCGCAGCGGTATCGGGACATTGGCGAGCAATTGCGCCGGGCCGAAGGCATGTTGCTGTACCGCCGTTGGCGCGAGGCGGATGATGTTCGGCTAAGCGCTGAAGAGGAAGATCGCACGCGGGTGATGCAGGCGGTCAAGGCCGAAGCGATGGCGCGGATGTCCACAGAACAACGGGCCGAGGCCGAGAGCAAGCTGCCTCCCTTGCGCGAAGAGGAAGCCATTGCTGCGGCGGTTTTGCAGCGGCTGGTGGTGCAGCGCGATGCGTTGTCCGACCAAGAGGCGAAGGCGCGCCAAGCGATTGAGACCCTTAGTAACCGTGTGTTGCAGCTGGGGCGGGATATCGACCGCGAAAGCGGGCTAAACCGCGATGCCGGCGAGACGATTGAACAGCTTGAATGGGAAGCCCGCGAACTGGCCAAGGCGAGTGAAGGGTATGACGAACGATTGAGCCAAGCGTCTGAACACTCACGCGAGGCTTCGGGCATTCTGGAAGGTCACGAAGACCATTTGGCGCAGTTGACCGAAGACGTGGCGCGCCTTGCGGCCCGGCATCAGTCGGCGCAGCGCTTGGTTGAAGATTACAACCGCGCCCTGTTGCGGGCGACGGGGGAAGGCGATACTGCAAGGGCTGCCGTGGCCGAGGCAAAAGTGGCCTTGGGGCGGGCTGAGGCGGAGTTTGAAGCTGCGGTGGAGGCCGAGGAAGAGGCCCGTGAGGCTGCAGATCTGGCCGAAGAGGCGCTGGCTGCCACAGATGAGATGCGCAGTGAGACACAGGCGCGGGAATCTGATGCCCGAGCACTGCGGTCCGAGGCCGAGGGAGAGATGGGCGCGCTGCGCGCCGAGGTGACGGCGCTGGCCAAGTTGGTGGAGCGTGACACTGCCGAGGGCGGCCAGGTGCTGGACGAACTGCATGTGGAACCGGGCTATGAGAAGGCGCTGGGCGCGGCGCTGGCGGATGACCTGCGGGTGCCCTTGGTGGATGCTGATGGCCCCACCGGCTGGGTCGACCTGCCAGCCTATGCGCGGGATCTGCCGATGCCCGAGGGGGCAATGCCACTGGCACGGCATGTGTCGGGACCCGAAGCTTTGGGGCGAAGGATTGCTCAGATTGGGTTGGTTGACGGAGATACCGGTTCGCGCCTTCAGGCTCAGTTGCAGCCAGGGCAGCGGTTGGTTTCACTCGAAGGCGATCTGTGGCGCTGGGATGGCTTCCGCGCCTGGGCTGAAGATGCGCCCAGCACGGCGGCATTGCGTTTGGAGCAGCTGAACCGGCTGGAGGCCCTGAAGCAGGATCTGGAGCGGGTTGGCTCTCGTGCGGACGGGGCGCGGGCCGCACATGAGTTGCTGGTGCGCAAGTTGCAGCAATTGGCGCAGGCTGACCAAGACGCGCGTCAGGCGCGGCGTGCGGCGGATCAGCGGGTGGCTGACAATGCCCGTGCCTTGAGCCGAGCCGAGGCCAACAGGAACCTGGCTGAGGGTAAGCTAGAAACACTGGGCATTGCGGTGGCGCGTCATGACGAGGACGCAGAGGCGGCGCAGGAACAGCTGTGCGAGGCCCGGGAAGCGGTGGAGGAACTGGGTGATCTGGAGACCGCGCGTGCCGGGGTTGAGGATGTCAAACAGGCGGTAGAAGCAGCCCGGATTACCATGATGACCCACCGGTCTTCTTATGACGAGTTGCGTCGCGAGGGCGAGGCCCGGACCAAGCGGTCGCAGCAAGTGACCAAGGAAATCAGTGGCTGGAAACATCGGTTGGATAGTGCCGACCGGCGGATTGCGGAATTGGCGGAACGGCGCGAAGCGTCGCAAGAAGAGCTGGAAGAGGCCAATGCGCTGCCGTTTGAAATTGCCGAAACGCGCGAGGAACTGACCGAGTCGATCGAAGACGCCGAGGCGCGCAAGGCGGTGGCCAGTGATGCGCTGGTTGGGGCTGAAACGATGCTGCGGGACAAGGTGCAGACCGAGCGCGAAGCCGAGCGTCTGGCATCGGAGGCCCGCGAAGCCCGTGCCCGTGCTGAAGCCCTGAGTGAAGCCGCGCGCGAGACTGTTTTGCACGCGGCGGAGCGTATTGAGGAAGAGCAGCAGCTGACGCCGCAACAATTGCTGGAGCAGCTGGATTCTGATTCCGACGACATGCCCGACGCCGAGACGTTGGAAAATGAGGTCAACCGGCACAAGCGACAGCGCGATGCCCTTGGCGCGGTGAACCTGCGCGCCGAGGAAGACGCGCGCGAGATCAATGAAGAACACACGACACTGGTTAGCGAGAAGGCGGATCTGGAAGAGGCAATCAAGACCCTGCGTAACGGGATTGCCAGCCTCAACCGCGAAGGGCGTGAACGCCTGCTGACCGCCTTTGAACAGGTCAACGGCAGCTTCTCATCCTTGTTCCGACATCTGTTCGGCGGTGGTGAAGCCAGCCTGGTGATGGTTGAAAGCGACGACCCGCTGGATGCGGGGCTGGAAATCATGTGCCAGCCGCCTGGCAAGAAACTGTCGACCCTGTCGCTGTTGTCGGGCGGTGAGCAAACGCTGACCGCGTTGGCGCTGATCTTTGCGGTGTTCCTGGCCAACCCAGCACCGATTTGTGTGCTGGACGAGGTCGACGCGCCGCTGGATGATGCCAATGTGACCCGGTTCTGTGACCTGCTGGACGAGATGTGCCGCCAGACCGACACCCGGTTCCTGATCATCACGCACCATGCGGTGACCATGGCGCGCATGGATCGACTGTTTGGTGTTACAATGCAGGAACAAGGGGTCAGCCAGCTTGTTTCGGTAGACCTGAAAAAAGCCGAAGCAATGGTGGCTTAAGTAGCAAAAAATCTTGTAGAATAAGCGGCGACTGGATTTGCAAAGAATTCGAAATAAGAGGAAATACCTATGAACAAAATTGCTTTATTGGCGGCATCTGCCGCTATTTCACTGCCCTCTCTGGCTTCTGCCGAAATGGTGATTGCGAGCAATCCGGACAGTATCGTGCAGTTTTTTGTGGAAGAAGGTGCGGATGTCGAAAGTACAGTGGATAACACCGGCGATCCGGAGCTGAATGTCAGCTATTACGGCACCGATTTCACGCTCTACTTCTATGGGTGTAGCGACAACGCAAACTGTAAGTCCGTTCAGTTTTTCTCGGGCTATCAAACTAACGGACGTGTGCGTAAGGCCAAGATAAACGACTGGAATGCAGAAAACCGCTATTCGCGTGGCTATATTTCTGACGGGGGATCGGCCCGGATCGAACACGATCTGTATTTGGGCAACACAGGCATGGATGCGGACGATTTTGCAGCCATGGTTAGCAAATGGGTCTCTGCACAAACCGAATTCGAAACTTTTATCGAGTGGTGATTTGATTGGGCGGGGGATCGCTCCCCCGCCACTATCTTGTCAGAGTTTGTTCAGTAAGGCGGGTGTTGGCCAAGCATCAGCCGGCAGGCCCAGGCGCTGCTGTTCCTTTTGAACGGCGATACGTGTCTTAGAACCCAAAATGCCATCAACCTTGCCAACATCATGGCCGCGCGCCTGTAACTTTTTCTGCAGCTGCTTCATCTGCGCACCGCTCAGGCCCTGATCGGGTTTGCCTGCCTTATAGACATTCGCACCTTCGAGCCGGGTAGCGAAATAGGCGGCCGTCAGCACATAGGTGAAGCTTTGGTTCCATTCAAAATAGACGTCGAAGTTGGGGTAGGCGAGGAAGGCCGGACCTTTGTGCCCCTGTGGCAGCAATAGCGATGCTTGCAGATTGCCATCGGCAAGCGAGCCTGAGCGGGGTTGAACGCCCATTTGCGCCCAGTTAGAGACCGTATTTTTCTGTGAGGGGCCGGTTTTGGTCAGATCCAGGCCTTTGGGAATTGTAACTTCTTGCAGCCAGGGCTGGTTGGGGGTCCAGCCGAGATGAGACAGCATCTTGCCGCCTGACATCAGCGCATCCGGGGCCGAGGTTTTCAGGCTAACCTTGCCGTCACCATCTCCATCGACACCATTCTCAAGAATATCGCCCGGCAGCATTTGCACCATGCCAATCTCACCCGCCCAGGCACCAGTGGTATTGCGTGGGTCGAAATCACCCTGTTCATAGAGTTTGAGCGCGGAAAAAATTTGGGGGCGGAACAGCTCGGGCCGACGGCAATCGTGTGACAGGGTCACCAGGGCGTTCAGGGTGTTGAAGTTGCCTTGGAACGATCCATAGTCGGTTTCAAAGGCCCAGAAGGCCAACAAAACACTGCGGTCGATGCCATAGGTGCTTTCGATCCGATCAAAGGTGCTGTTGTATTTCTTGGCCATAGACCGTCCACGGTCCACCCGGTTTTGCGAAATTAGGTGGCGGGTAAATTCGATAAAGGGTTTCTGGAAAACGCCCTGTGCCCGGTCAGCGCGCAGAACTTTGGGGTCTTGCTGCACACCTTTGAAAAACGCTTTGGTCGTGGAGCGGTCGTGGCCAGCAGAAATGGCCTCGGCCCTTAGGTCTTTTACGAACCCCGAGAAACTACCGCCGCATTGGGCAAAGACGGTGGCGGGCAATAGGCTGGCGGCAAGGGCAAGGGGCAATAGGCGCATAAAACTGGCAATCCGTTATGTAAAGTTGCCCCTTGTTAGCTAGAACATCAGGGCCAAGGCAACCGTTATGGCGAGCGCCACAGCCCAGACTTGCCAGAGTTTGGTGGTGCAGTGGTCAATGTCATGGGCGCTGCTGGCCTTGTTTCGAGCATCATTCACCCAAGGAAAGTCGCGCATTTCACCGTCGTAGGAGCGGGGCCCGGCCAGCGCCACACCGATGGCGCGCGACATTGCGGCCTCGGGCCAGCCGGCATTGGGGGAGCGATGTTGCCGGGCGTCTTGGATGATGGCGCGCCAGTTGCGCAGTTGGCCGCTGGTCAGTGCGATGAGCAGACCAGTGAGCCGGGCAGGGATCAGGTTCAGCAGGTCATCCATACGGGCGGCGGCCTTGCCGAACTCCTCGTAGCGGTCGTTGCGATAGCCGATCATGCTGTCGGCGGTGTTGATCATCTTATAGGCCAACAAGCCCGGTAGCCCAGCAATCAGAAACCAGAACGCGGGCGCGATGACCCCGTCTGAGAAGTTTTCAGATCCGCTTTCAATGGCGGAGCGGGCGACTTGTGGGCCGGTCATTGTAGCGGTGTCGCGGCTGACGATCATGGCGACCGCAGCGCGGCCCTGAGCCAAGGAACTGCGCAAACCCGAGGCGACAGCATTGACGTGATCGACCAGAGAACGCTGTGCGATCAGGATGGCGGCGCAGGCAATTTCAACGACAGGGCCGATCAAAGACAGCAGGAACCCCAGCACTAAGGCCAAGGTGATTAGAGCGACAACAGAGATGCCACCTTTGATTCGGAGGGAGGCGCCTTGGTTCAGGCTCTGATCAAGGGACTTGACCACTTTTCCCATCAGTACCGCCGGGTGTGGCAGGCGCGACCAGAGCCAATTTGGCTCCCCTAGCGCCGCATCAAGCAGCAGTGCCACAACCAGCATGGCGGCGGTGGTCATAGGGCGGCCTCGATCCGATCCCATCCATCTGCGAGCGGCAGGCCCAAGCGCAGATAGGTTTTGGAATAGGGGAAGATGCGGCTGAGAATATGCGCACGGGCAAGACGGTCGTGCCAGACGGCAGCGTCATCGACCTCGTAAAGGCGGAACAGCGGCGTGCCTCCGACCAAGCTGCCACCCTTGGCCAGAACAAGCTCGTCTAGTCGGGCAGCGTCCTGTGTCAGGCGGGTTCGTGTGCTGGTAGCCCAGTCTTGATCCTGCAAGGCCTGGGCTCCGATCTCCAGAGCGGGGCCAGATACAGCCCATGGGCCCTGCCATGTAGCCAACCTGGAGATCAGGTCAGGATGCCCGATTGCAAAACCCAGTCGCAGGCCAGCCAGCCCCCAGAATTTGCCAAAGCTTTTGAGCACCAGAACATCAGTGCGATCGGCCAGCGAAATCAGGCTCTGCTCTGGGCAGATATCACAAAAGCTTTCGTCAATCACGGTGAACGGGGCTGTGACGTCCCGCTCGCTCCACAACCGACCGTCGGGGTTGTTGGGGTGAACCAGCACCCGCGCCTGCGCTGGGCTTTGATCTGTAACGGTCCAGCCATGAGCCTGAAACCCGGCGGCGTGTTCGTTGTATGTGGGTGGCGTGATCTCGACTGTGTGCGGAGCCTTCAAGGCAGGTAAGGTGGCGATCAGAGCGGATGCGCCGGGAGCTGGCAATACGGCTGCGCCATCTGGAATTCGCCAGAAAGATCGGGCGGATTCGATCAGTTTCTGGCTCGCGTTGTGGTCCGGCAGTGCCCCCCAAACCTGAGGTTGAAAGTCGGCTACGGGGAAAGGTAGCGGATTGATCCCCGTTGACAGATCCAACCATTCGGACCGTGTGCCACCATACAGCGCCATTGCGGTATCCAAGCCACCGCCGTGATCCCGTTGAGTTTGCGGAAGTTTATCGATTCGTTGGGACATGCTGCACCTGCCGGAAAAGGACTAACGCCAGTTACTATATGGCCGGGCAATTGCCTACGGGATAATTTAGTTCACGAAGCAACTATACTTGGTGAAACAAGCGGAATTTGCTAACAACTTTGGATCAGTTACCGGAGTTGGGGAGAGGCACCGGATTTAAGAGTGTGCCCGGTTAGTGAATGAATGTTTTAATTGTTGAGAGCAGTCCTGAGCTTGGGCTAATTTGGAAAAGACACCTTGAGCGTCAAGGCGGCGTTGTCACTTTGGTGCAGAGTCAAGAGACCGCTATTGCGGCGTTACATGACAGTACCTTTGATATCATTGTTCTGGATCTGGTGATCGAACAAGGTAGCGCCTTGGCTGTTGCGGATTTTGCCAGTTATCGACGGCCCGAGGCACGGGTGATCTTTGTCACCAACACCAGCTTCTTTTCCGATGGGTCTATCTTTGCCCACAGTCCAAACGCCTGCGCCTATGTGCAAAGCGGAACGCCGCCAGAGGATCTGGCGGCGATGGTCGAGCATTACGCAGCTATGCGCTAGGTTTCAGCCGCGCCCATGCGGAGCATACCAATCGAGTTCTGGATTGATCGGAATGATCCGGTGCGGATTGATGCTGTCATGGCTGTAGTAATAGTGGCGCACGATGTGATGCATGCCCACTGTTTCAGCCACGTCGGGCCATTGATACAGCTCGCGCATATAGGCCCAGAGATTGGGGTAGTCGATCAGACGCTTGCGGTTGCACTTGAAGTGGGTGTGATAAACGGAATCAAACCGCGCCAATGTGGTGAACAGCCGCCAATCTGCTTCGGTGATTTGATCGCCCAGAAGGTAGCGGTGCTGTGACAGTAGATCTTCGAGCCAGTCCATTGTTTCAAACAGCGGTACAACGGCAGCGTCATAGGCCTCTTGCGTGGTGGCAAAACCGCATTTGTAGACACCGTTATTCAGGGTGCTGTAGATGCGGGCGTTGACCGCCTCGATCGGTTCACGCAACTCTTCGGGCCAGTAGTCAGCTGTGTTGCCGGTGATGTCATTAAAAGCAGAGTTCATCATGCGGATGATTTCAGAGCTTTCGTTGGACACAATGGTTTCGCGCTGCTTGTCCCACAGGATTGGAACAGTGACGCGTGTGGTGATTTCGGGTTCGGCACGCGTGTAGATCTGATGGGCATGGGTGGATCCGAAAAGGGTGTCGCCGGTGGCACCATGATCATCTGTTTCAAAGGTCCAGCCTTGGTCCAGCATGTCAGGATGCACAACCGAAACGCTGATATGGTTTTGCAGGGATTTGAGCTGGCGAAAGATCAAAGTGCGATGAGCCCAGGGGCAGGCCAGCGAGACATAAAGATGGTAGCGGCCACTTTCAGCTTTGAACCCGTCGCCACCGGAAATTCCTGCGCTGCCGTCGGATGTAATCCAATTGCGAAACTGCGACTCGGTGCGTTTGAAGGCGCCACCGGTCGATTCGGTATCGTACCATTGGTCATGCCATTTTCCGTCGATCAACAGGCCCATCATGCAGCTCCTTTAGGTGTGTTAAGGCAAGATAGAGCGAAACGAATATGCGGCCTATTGGCCTGAGCGCGCAGAGTCTCTGCATCCGCGCACAGGGGGCTGTTGCTATGTGGTCTCAGCGACCAAGCGTCACGCCAGAGAATTGGATTTTCGTAAAAAGTTCACTTGATTTTATCTTTTTTAAAGGCACCCTTAGACTCATCAAAGCAAGGGTTAGCCATATGTCGACATACCTGCCAAAAGAAGTTCAAGATGGATTGGATGCCGCCCGTTTGGCCGGGCTGAAAAAGTCGAGCCGCCTACGGGTGCGCGTCGGGGATGACGTGTATCGTGTGTTGCGGATGTGGAAAGACGGGTTCGCCGTTGAAGAGCGGATCACGCCGAAACTGCGTGGGCTGGTGGATCTCTATGATGGTACAAATCATCTGTATCAGTGTCTGATCATTGCTGCGGACGCCGAATCGGGTGAAATGCGGTATGACTTCAAGCGATCCACGGCTGCAGCGGACAAGGCCCCATTGGATTTCTACCGCGCGCCGGATGCACCGGTTGGCCTGATTGGGCATGACACCGTATAATGCGTTTAGGTTATTGACCAGAAAGGCTCCGGTTTGCGGGGCCTTTTTCTATTTGGCAAGCTGTCAAACGGGACGGCCTGCGCTGCGGATATTCAGTTTGCTCTCTAACCTCTGGAATAGAAGACAGCGCGTATTGTTGTGCTGACGCAGCTATTGCCTAGCCGTCGGATCCTGACTAGCCTTTGTGGAAAGTGAGAATTCTAATGAAACTGGCTAACATCCTAGTTGTGGTATCCGAGAGGTGCATGGTCCGATAGCGGTTTCCATATCTGTATCCATGCGCCCCTGAACCAAGTTCGGGGGCTTTTTTGTTTCAAGACAGAGATTAGACCAAATGTATAAAGCTCAGACCCCGCCCGCACTTGTAACGTTGATCCTGTTGACGGCGCTTTCGACCCTGTCGTTGAACATGTTCTTGCCGTCGCTCTCCAACATTGCAGCGGATCTGGAGACACACGTATACGACGATAAGCTTTGTGATTGCGCGATATCTGGCTGTTACAGCAGTGGTCCAGCTTGTTGTCGGGCCATTATCTGATCGTATTGGTCGTGGCCACGTACTTCTTTGTTCAGCCAGCTTCGCTGGTCTGCGTACTCGCTAACGATTTCTGGACCTTTCTGGTGTTTCGTATGCTGCAAGGGAGAGTTATAGCGGGCTATGCGCTCTCGCTTGTTATTGTCAGAGACACAACGTCGGAGCAGAAGGTCGCGGGGCTTATTGCCATGGGTCTGGCGATTGTTTTGCACCAAGATCCTTTGGTTCGTCGGTCACGACCTTAATTAGGGCCGGATTTCAACGGGCGTACCTATGGGGACAAGACGCCACAGCTTTGCCATTTGCACGTTGGTGACGGCGATGCAGCCGTCTGTCCAGTCGCCGCTAAGTGTTTTGAAATGCCCCAGTGCATTGGGTTGGCCATGGATGAAGATATCGCTGCCGGGGTCGACATCTTGGGCCTGAGCGCGGGCGATGTCTTCGGGCCTAGGATAATCAAGGCCCAGTGAAAGATAAAATGAACTGCGCGGGTTGCGGCGGTCTATGTGGAACAGGCCCTCGGGTGTTTTGCCGTCGCCTTCTTGCTGCTTGTCGCCGGTTGGAGTGAAGCCGAGGCTGATCGGGATTTGCATCACGACGGCACCATTGCGACTGGCAGTAAGAAGTTTGGCGGATTTCTCGACGAGGATATGATCAATACGATCAACAGGAATGGCCAGAGGTGGAGACTCGGGCCGGGGGCCGTATTTTTGCCAGACCAGCCATCCCACGCCGATCAGGGTGATCAGCGTGAGTAGTATTGTTAGAAGGCGCAGCACTTACTGCAGGTCTGCAAACGCATGCGCCATACGCTCGCAGGCCTCGACAACACGGCTGCGCTGGGTGGCGAGGTTGAAGCGCTGGAAGGTCTCACCACCTGCGCCAAAGCTTGGGCCCTGGGACACCGCGATTTTGGCAACGTCGCGGATGCGGGCGGCGACTTCGTCGTGAGTCATGCCGGTGCCGGAAAAATCGACCCAAGCCAGATAGGTGGATTGCAGGGGCAGGGATTTCAGGCCGGGAATGGCATTGATCGCCTTGTCGAAAATTTCTCGGTTGCCTGCAAGGTGGGCGAGTTGCGCATCTACCCATTCAGCGCCTTCAGGCGAATAGGCAGCGGTGATCATGTTGACCGCCAGGCTGCCGGGGCCGTAGTCCAAGGTGTTCAGGCGATGTTTCATCGCAGCGCGCAGGGTGTCGTCGGGGATGATCATGTTACCGGTACGTTGGCCGGCGATGTTGAAGGTCTTGGACGAAGCGGTCAGCGTTACCGTCCGGTTGCGAGCGTCAGGTGCGGCGACATCCATCGGCACAAAGGTGTTACCGGGGTAGACCAGATCGTGGTGGATTTCGTCGGCCACAAGGATCAGATCGTTGCGGGTTGCAAACTCTGCAACCGCGCGCAGTTCCTCGGGCGACCAGACGCGGCCTGATGGATTTTGTGGCGAACACCACAGCAGCAGTTTTTCCTTGCCGGTCAGACGGCTTTGGGCGTCCTCCAGATCCAGAACATAGGTGTCACCTTCACGCTTGAGGGGGCATTCAGTCAGCTTGCGCCCGGTTTTGGCGATCTTGTGGGCAAACTCATGATAGACGGGTGAGAATGTCACCACGCCGTCTTCGGGTTCGCTCCAGACATCCAGACACAGGGCGATGGCGTTGCCCAAGCCCTGGGATGTCAGGATCCAGTTTTGCCTGATCTCCCAGTTGTGGCGAGTCTTCATCCACCACTGGACTGCGGATAGATAGTCTGGGTGCTCCCATGAGTAACCAAAGACGCCGTGATCGGCTGCTTTGCGGATGGCCTCGACCACGCAGGGCGCGGTGGCGTAGTCCGAATCTGCCGTCCACATTGCCAAGCCGTCGTCAGGGGACACGCCATAGAGCATCTCCATCTTGTCCCACTTGGTGCTGTTGGTGCCACGGCGGTCGATAGGGTCGTCAAAACTCATTCAAGTCACTCCTTTGCTTGGCGTGAAGCTACTCGGAAATGCGATGTGTGCAAGGGGGGCGTTGCGGTGGCTGGGGCAATACCCTAAATCGGGGGCATGAAACGTAATATACTGATCCATCCCGACCCTCGTCTAAAGAAGGTTTGTGCGCCAGTGACTGATATCACTGACGAGTTGCGCAAGCTGGCTGATGACATGCTGGAAACCATGTATGACGCGCCGGGCATTGGCCTGGCCGCGCCTCAGATTGGTATTCTGGATCGGGTGATCGCGCTCGACTGTGTCAAGGAAGAGGGCGAGACGCCGCGCCCCTTGGTGATGTTCAACCCGGTTATCGTGGCTTCGTCGGATGAGACCAATGTGTATGAGGAAGGCTGCCTGTCGATCCCCGAACAATACGGTGAGGTGACCCGCCCCAAAGTGGTGGATGTGGAATGGATGGATCGCGACGGCAATGCGCAACGTGAGACGTTTGATGACCTGTGGGCGACCTGTGTGCAGCACGAGATCGACCACCTGCAGGGCAAGCTGTTCATCGACTATCTAAAGCCGCTGCGTCGCCAGATGATTACGCGCAAGATGCAAAAGCTGAAACGAGAAATGGCGCGCAAGTGAGCATTTTGCCGATCCTGATCTGGCCGGATGCCCACCTGACGCAGAAGTGTGAGTCCGTGCAGGGTGAAGACATCGAAGGGCTGGACGCGCTAATCGCAGACATGTTCGAGACGATGTATGCAGCCGAGGGCCGTGGGCTAGCGGCCCCGCAGGTGGGCGTGATGAAACGGCTGTTTGTAATGGATTGCACCTGGAAAGAGGGGGCGAAGTCGCCGATGGCGATGATCAACCCAACCATCATGGCAGCAGAGCGCATTCCTGAGGTGTTCGAAGAGGGCTGCCTGTCGATCCCCGGTATATTGGTGCATGTGGAACGGCCCAAGGCGGTGACAGTGCAGTGGACCGCGCCCGAAGGCGATATTCACATGGCTGACTTTGACGGGTTCGAGGCGCGCTGCATTCAGCATGAGTTTGATCATCTGAATGGCGTTGTGACCTTGGATCATTTACCGGCTGCGGAGCGTGCCAAGGCTGAGGCCGAATTTCTGGAGAGACAATCATGACTGCTCGTATTTGCCTGCCTTGGCCTGACAAGCGCCTGCGCACCAAGGCGGAAGAGGTGACAGAGATCACCGATGAGATTCGCTCTATCTGGAATGACATGGTCGATACCATGGAGGCGATGCCCGGTGTTGGGCTTGGTGCGCCTCAGATCGGGGTGATGCTGCGGCTGGCTGTTGTGGATGGCTCCAAAGAGCGGGGCAGGGCGGTGAAGATGGCCAACCCCGAGGTGCTGCATGCCTCGATCGAGCTGCGCGAGCATGAGGAGGCCAGCCCGAACTTGCCGGGCGTATCCGCCAAGATCAAACGCCCGCGCGCGGTGACAGTGCGGTTTTTGAACCAGGCGGGCGAGGTCGAAGAGCGGGATTTTGTCGGCATCGAGGCGACAAGTGTGCAGCACCAGATCGACCATCTGAACGGCAAGATGTTTTTTGACAACCTGAGCAAGGTCAAACGCGACATGCTGTTGCGCAAGGCCAAGAAGTTGAACGGCTAAGAGCCAACCAGTCCGCCCCAAGCAGAAAGCAGAGCAATGCGCGTCATATTCATGGGAACGCCCGAGTTTTCGGTTCCGGTACTAGATGCCCTAGTGGACGCCGGGCATGAGATTGTTGCGGTCTATTGCCAGCCTCCGCGCCCGGCGGGGCGGGGCAAGAAAGATCGGCCGACACCTGTGCATGCCCGCGCTGTTGAGCTGGGGTTAGAAGTTCGCCATCCGGTGTCGTTGAAAACGCCCGATGCGCAGGAAGAATTTGCTGCGCTGGGCGCTGATATCGCAGTGGTGGTGGCCTATGGGCTGATTCTGCCACAGGTCATTCTGGATGCGCCGACCAAGGGCTGCCTGAACATTCATGCCAGCCTGTTGCCGCGCTGGCGCGGGGCGGCGCCTATTCACCGGGCGATCATGGCGGGCGATGCCGAAACCGGCATTTGCATCATGCAGATGGAGGCCGGGCTGGACACCGGGCCTGTGTTGTTGCGTGAGGCCACTCAGATTGGCACCGAGGAAACCACGGCGGCGCTGCATGACCGGTTATCTGACATGGGGGCTAAGCTGATTGTCGAGGCGTTGCGCCAGTTGCCGAGTTTGCAGGCCGAGGAACAGCCCGAAGACGGCGTGACCTATGCCTCGAAGATTGACAAGGCAGAGGCGCGGATAGACTGGGCCCGCCCGGCTGTTGAAGTGGATCGGCAGATCCGAGGGTTGTCGCCTTTTCCTGGGGGCTGGAGCGAGATTGGCGGGCAACGGGTCAAGGTGTTGGCCTCGCGTCTGGCCGAGGGGCTGGGGACGCCGGGGGAAGTGTTGGCTGAAAACCTCATAGTTGCCTGTGGATCAGGCGCAGTAGAGCTGCTGCGCTTGCAACGGGCAGGCAAGGGTGCGCAAGATCGCGAAGTCTTTTTGCGCGGGTTCCCAGTATCGCCGGGCGACAGTTTTTAAACGGAGAACCGGATGTTTTTGACCTTGATGGGTACGGTGGTGATTGCCGGAATTGTTGGCTACGCAGCCGAGCGGTCGGGGTTCACCCATAATGGATATCTGTCGTCGATCATCATTTGCATTGGTGGCGCGTTTTTGTTCTATTTTGTGCGGCTGATGTTTGGCGTGGGCTTTAATGCAGCGGGCTGGAATGCCATTGTGTCATCCATTGGGGCGCTGATTATTGTGCCCTTTCACTGGAAGAGGTGATCGAGATGCCCATTGTTGCGCTTATTATTATCGGCGCTGCGGCTGGATTTCTGGCAACGCGGCTGATGCGGATTGATGCAAATGTTGTGACCACTGTGGTGATCGGCATGGCCGGAGCGCTGATTGGTGGGCTGATGCTACGGTTCTTGCTAACCGTGATGGGCATGATGGCCGGATTTGTTGGCGCGGTGCTGGGGGCGTTGCTGCTAATCTGGCTGTGGCAGAATTACTTCCAGAGATAGTCTAGCTGCGCGGCGGGCGGCTTTTGTAGACGGGCAGGTGCCAGCCGAACTGGATGGATCCGGCACGCAGGGCCCAACAAACTACGGCACAGGCGGTTAGGGCTGTGAGGTCAGGAAGGCCATGATCTTCAGCAACTCCGAGGGCTTCGATGCCTACTGCTGTGATAGCCCCTGCCATGGCGCAGGTGACGTAAAGCTCGCCCTGTTTCAGGACCAAGGGTACCTCGTTGCAGACTACATCGCGCATCAAGCCGCCAAGTGAGCCAGTGGCCATGCCCATCAGCACGACAATGACAGGTGATTTGTCCAGTGCCAGCGCTGCCCCAGTCCCCGCAGATACAGCGATGGCGAGGGCGAAACTATCCAGCCAGATCAGCCATGTTTGGCGGCTTTCCATGCGGTGGGCCGTAAAGAACACAAGGATCGCTGCGGCGGTGGCCAGAAGGATATAAGTGGGTTCTCCGACCCAAAACACAGGGTGCCGGTCCAAAAGCAGGTCGCGGATGGTGCCGCCACCCACAGCAGTCAAGCAGGCAACAAAGGCAAAACCGACGATATCCAGCTGGGCGCGGCTGGCGACCAGCGCGCCGGTTAGGGCAAAGACCAGAACGGACGCGTAATCCAGCAGGGACAGAAGGCTCATGACAGTCTGCCCCTTGGTCGTTTCACGATTTGGATTTTTTCGGCTTGAACGGCGCCATACCCGCACGGGCCAGTTCGTCGGCGCGCTCGTTCTCTTCGTGGCCGGCGTGGCCCTTGATCCACTTCCATGTCACCTGATGGCGGATCTGTGCTTCGTCCAGACGCTTCCACAGATCAACATTTTTGACCGGCTTCTTGGCAGAAGTTTTCCAGCCGTTCTTCTTCCAGCCAAAAATCCAGCCGGTGACGCCGTTCTTCACGTAGGCGGAATCAGTTACTACAGTTAGCGTTGATGGGTGGCTTAGGCACTCTAGCGCGTTGATCGCGGCCAGCAGCTCCATCCGGTTGTTAGTAGTGTCGGGTTCACCGTCCTTGAGTTCGCGCTCTTTGACGATGTTGCCATCGTCGTCGATTGCGCGCAGCAGGACGCCCCAGCCACCGGGGCCGGGATTACCGGAGCAAGCTCCGTCGGTATATGCATATAATTCAGACATGCGCGGTCATTACTACGAAGGTCTCGACACTGCCAGCCAATCCTGCACCCTCTCCCTGTCTAACTCGAGCTACGTTGAACCCAGCCTTGGCCAGCAGGTCGCGTAATTCCTGCTCACCGTAATAGCTGTAAAACCGGCCAAGGTGGTCGCGACGCTCCCCTGTGCCGAGCTTCATGCCGATGCTGAGTGTGCCACCGGGGCGCAGGGCGCGGTGAACTCTGGTTAGATGGTCGGGAAAGTCTGATCGTGGCGCGTGCAGCAGGCTGAAGTTGGCCCAGATACCGTGATAGTGGTATTCGGCTGTCAGATCTTGGAAGGCTCCAACTGTGACGTCGAGGTTAAACCGGGATTTCGCCAGTTGCGCCATTTCGGGAGAGGCATCCATGGCGTCGACGGTTAGTCCCGCGTTTTGCAGTTTGGCGGCCCAGTGTCCGGGGCCGCATCCCAGATCCAGAACCCGGCCACCTGCTGGAATGCTGTTTAGAAAGGCGTCAAAGTCGGCATCTTGGTTTTCGCCGTCTGAGTCGGCGAATTTATCCGCGTATTCACTCGCGGACTTGGCATAGGCCATCATTGTTTCTTGGTCGGACATATTGGCCCCCTGGGGTGATGTTAGGCGCGTTCCATCGCAAGGCGTGCGGCCAGACCGGCAAAGATGGCGGCAAAGCCTCGGTTCAGCCACGCCAGCACACGCTCGGACCCCAGAACGTAGTCACGGGCGGTGGCGGCAAACAATCCGTAGAGTACAAAAATCACAAATGTCAGCGCCATGAAGACCGAACCAAGTAGGGTCATCTCCAGAGTGGCCGAACTGGCGTTGCCGCTGAGGAATGGAGGGAGCAGGGCGAGGAAGAAGATCGATAGTTTGGGGTTCAAAATGTTAATCAGTGCGCCGCGTTGGGCGATTTTGAGACCGGACTGGCTGGTGGTTTTGGAGGTAATCGACAGGGCTCCGCCGGACTTGACGGCCTGCCAAGCGAGATAAAGCAGATACAACACACCTGCGATTTTGACGATTTGGAACATCACGGCCGAGCTGTGTAGGACAGCGGCCAGACCCAGAGTGGCAGCAGCCAGATGTGGAACGATGCCAACAGTGCAGCCCAAAGCGGCCCAAAATGCGGCCTGACGCCCCTGACCCAGGCCAAGTGCGAGTGTGTAGATCACCCCGGTGCCGGGGGCCAGAACGACGACAAAAGCAGTGAGTAGAAAATGTAGGGAAATCATCAAATGGCTCCAGGCTAGGCGAAACAATAGTCTAGGCCTAACACGGAGCCGCGCAATTGGCACAGTCTTGAATGATGATGAAGGCGACCCTAGGCCGATTGACGCAGCACCCGAGGAACTTTGAATTCGATGTCTTCGATCGCAGTTTCCACCACTTCGACCGTAACATCATAGCGGGCGCGGAAGGCGTCGATCACCTCGTTGACCAGCAACTCCGGGGCCGAGGCTCCAGCAGTGATTGCAATACTTTTGATGCCACTCAGAGCGCGCCAGTCAATATTTTCGGCGCGTTGTACCAGCTGGGCGTAGTCGCAGCCTGCTTTGGCTCCGACTTCGACCAAGCGGCGTGAGTTGGAGGAGTTTGGTGCACCAACCACCAAAAGCGCGTCACTTTTGGGGGCAACGGTTTTTACAGCGTCCTGTCGATTGGTGGTGGCGTAACAGATGTCTTCTTTGTGCGGGCCGACGATTGCAGGGAAGCGAGCATTAAGGGCCGCAACAATGTCTTTGGTGTCATCAACCGATAGAGTTGTTTGGGTGACAAAGGCCAATTGCTCAGGATTACGCACTTCGACTGTTGCGACGTCTTCGGTGGTTTCAACCAATAAGACCTCACCATCCGGGAGCTGGCCCATGGTGCCAATGGTTTCGGGGTGGCCCTTGTGGCCGATCATGATCATTTGCAATCCGGCTTCGGCGTGGCGCTTTGCTTCGATATGCACTTTGGAGACCAGTGGGCAGGTGGCATCGACATAGACCATCTGGCGGGCTGTCGCAGCGGCTGGGACCGATTTGGGTACGCCGTGGGCCGAAAAGATAACGGGCCGGTCGTCGGGGCAGTCTTCCAGCTCTTCAACAAAGACCGCACCCTTGTCGCGAAGCCCGTCGACCACAAATTTGTTGTGCACAATCTCATGGCGCACATAGACCGGGGCGCCCCATTTCTCGATCGCCATTTCGACGATCTTGATGGCGCGGTCGACACCAGCGCAGAAACCGCGTGGTGCAGCGAGATACAGGGTGAGTGCGGGCTTGGTCATTGGCGTCTCCTTGCCTGGCAGAGGTAAGGGTTTTGAAGCGCTAGGTCCATAGACCGCATGTATCACAGCGATGTGATTGGAGTTTCCTGTGGGGGAAGGCTGCACAGCGGGTTCGAGAGAAGTCAGAAGGGTTTGAGATGAAGTATCTTTGGGGTGGAGCTGCACTGGGTGTGGCTGCAGTAGCGGCGGCGATTTGGAGCCAGCCTGCACAGGTCAGTGCGGCAGGTGTGTTTCCCTATCAGGACGAGACTGCCGTCGCGCAGGGGGCTGAGTTGTATCAGGATTATTGCGCCAGCTGTCATGGTACCCAGCTTGAAGGTCAGGCAAACTGGCGTGAGCGGGACAGCGAGGGATACCTGCCAGCGCCTCCACATGACGCAAGTGGCCACACCTGGCACCATCCCGATTCGCAGCTGTTGATGATCACTCGGAAGGGCACGGCTGCGTTGGTCGGCAATGGCTATGTCAGCCAGATGCAGGGGTACGAAGACATTCTGAGCGAAGAGGAAATGCTCGCCGTGCTGGCTTATATCAAGAGCACCTGGCCTGCTGAGGTGATTGAGCGTCACAACCAGATCAACAGCAAGGTCGAAGGCTGACATTGAGTTATTAGAAACAAATCAGGCGCCAGATATAGATCCGACGCCTGACAAGCAATTTAGAGAAAAGCTAGGTTAGCCAGCATAGGCTACGTTGCGCTCTTCTGCAGATACTTCGCGTGGAGGACGCCCGATGACGTCTTTCAGTTCCTCCAGCTCGATGAAGTTGTCTGCTTGGCGGCGCAGTTCATCAGAAATCATCGGTGGCTGACTACGGATGGTCGAGACAACCGAAACGCGGACACCTTGACGCTGTAAGCTGGCAACCAGCGGCCGGAAATCCCCATCCCCGGAAAACAGCACAATGTGATCTACGCGCGGAGCCAGTTCCATGGCGTCCACAGCAAGTTCGATATCCATATTGCCTTTGACTTTCCGACGCCCCATGCTGTCGGTGTATTCTTTGGCTGGTTTGGTCACCATGGTAAATCCATTGTAGTGCAACCAGTCTACGAGTGGGCGGATCGGCGAATATTCATCGTTCTCAAGCAGCGCAGTGTAGTAAAATGCACGTAGCATTTTGCCACGACGCATGAATTCCTGACGCAATAACTTGTAGTCGATATCAAATCCCAGCGCTTTGGCAGCGGCATAGAGATTCGACCCGTCGATGAACAGCGCTAGCCGTTCGTCTTTGTAAAACATAATAATGTCCTTCCGGTATAAACCGCCCCGCACTGAGTGTTCCGTGAGTGAATGCTTAAATTGTGCGAAACAGGTAGATCTAATGTAAGTTATTTGCGAAGAGCTGCAAGTGTGTCGGTTATATGAAATGGGGTCAAAAATGACCGAATTCCGGTCAAATGCGTTAATTGCTCTTGGGGGGAACCTTCCTTCCGGTGTTGGAAGCCCGCAACAAACACTTGTTGCTGCAATTTCTGCGCTCGCAATTAGGGGGCTGCGGATTAAATCCGTGTCGCGATTTTATCATACCCCGTGCTTTCCTGCCGGGGCTGGGCCTAACTACGTAAACGCAGCAATTGAAGTTTTGTGTACCGACTCCGCCACAGATATTTTGCCAATTTTGCACGATGTCGAAGCGCAGTTTGCACGTGTGCGTGACCAGCGTTGGGGCATGCGAACACTGGACTTGGATCTTGTTGCTGTCGCTGATCAGGTATTACCAGATCGTGAGACCTATGAGCTTTGGCAAAACCTTCCTGTTGAGGAGCAGATGCGCCGGGCGCCAGAAATGCTGATATTGCCTCATCCCAGGCTGCAGGACCGTGGATTTGTTTTACAGCCATTGAGTGACATTGCTCCGGATTGGGTGCATCCGGTGTTGGGCCTAACGGTGTCAGAAATGCTTGCGGCCTTACCAAAATCCGAAGTCTTAGAGGTTCAACCGTTGTGATGCGGCAAATCGGCGGCATTCAACGCTTGTCAAGGAAAAGAATCGGGCTTACATAAACGCTTTCTGGATCCTTACTCATTTGGAGAGTCGCCGATGGCCCGCGTAACGGTTGAAGACTGCGTAGATAAAGTTCCCAACCGCTTTGAGTTGGTCATGCTGGCAGCTCACCGCGCCCGTGAAATTTCAGCTGGTGCGCCGCTCACTGTTGAACGTGACAACGATAAGAACCCCGTTGTGTCACTGCGTGAAATCGCTGACGAAACGCAGAGCGCTGATTCGCTGCGTGAACGTCTGATCGAAAGCAACCAGACCCAAATCGAAGTTGATGAGCCTGAAGAAGATTCAATGGCTCTGCTGATGGGCGGCGAAGCTGACAAACCTGCTGACGACGACATGTCGGAAGAAAAACTTTTGCGTGCGTTGATGGAAGCCCAAGGCCAGGGCTGAACCGCACAAACATTTGAGGCTGCGGACCGGGTATGATTGCAACTGAAGATCTGATTGCACTGGTCCGCAACTACAATCCCAAGACCAATGCAGAGCGTCTCACCGAAGCCTATGACTTTGGTGAGCTGATGCACGAAGGGCAGACCCGGCATTCGGGAGAGCCCTATTTTACCCATCCAGTTGCTGTTGCTGCTATTCTGACCGAACAGCGCCTGGATGATGCGACCATCATCACCGCACTTCTGCATGACACCATTGAAGACACCAAAGCGTCTTATGAAGAAGTCGCCGAGAAGTTTGGTGCAGAAGTTGCCGAGCTGGTCGATGGGGTCACCAAGCTGACCAATCTGCAGCTGTCCAGCCGCGAAACCAAGCAGGCCGAGAATTTTCGCAAGCTGTTCATGGCGATGTCCAAGGACCTGCGAGTCATTTTGGTCAAGCTGGCTGACCGGCTGCACAATATGCGTACCATCAAGGCGATGCGTCCGGATAAGCAGGCCCAAAAGGCCCGCGAGACAATGGATATCTATGCACCCTTGGCCGGTCGCATGGGTATGCAGTGGATGCGCGAAGAGTTGGAGGACTTGGCGTTTCGGGTGCTAAATCCCGAAGGACGTCAGTCGATCATTCGTCGCTTTATCACGTTGCAACGCGAAACTGGCGATGTGATCCACCGGATCACCGGCGACATGCGCAGCGAACTGGAAAAGGCCGACATCGAAGCCGAGGTCTTTGGCCGCGCCAAGAAACCCTATTCGATCTGGCGCAAGATGCAGGAAAAGGAGCAGGGGTTCTCGCGTCTGTCCGACATCTATGGTTTCCGCATTATTACCGCCAGTGAAGAGGATGCCTATCGTACTTTGGGCGCGATCCATCAACGCTGGCGGGCGGTGCCTGGTCGGTTCAAGGATTACATCTCGCAGCCGAAATCCAACGGCTATCGTTCGATCCACACAACAGTGTCAGGGCGGGATGGTAAGCGAGTAGAGGTGCAGATCCGTACCCGGCAGATGCATGATGTCGCCGAAACCGGGGTGGCCGCGCATTGGTCGTATCGCGACGGTGTTCGAACCCAGAACCCCTTTGCCGTGGATCCGGTGAAATGGATTGCCTCGCTGACCGAACAGTTTGACGCTGAAGAGGACCATGATGAGTTCCTCGAAGCGGTTAAGCTGGAGATGTATTCGGACCAGGTGTTTTGCTTTACGCCCAAGGGGGACGTGATCAAGCTGCCCAAAGGGGCCACGCCGATTGACTATGCCTATGCCATTCACACGCGGATTGGGCATGCCTGTGTTGGTGCCAAGGTGGATGCCATACGGGTTCCATTGTGGACACGGCTACGCAACGGTCAGTCGGTCGACATTATCACCGCCGAAGGGCAGACACCGCAGATTAGCTGGCTTGAGATCGCGACAACGGGTAAGGCGCGTACTGCTATTCGCCGGGCCTTGCGTGATGCGGATCGCGAGCGTTTTGTGAAGTTGGGGCGCGAATTGGCGCGCGCGGCGTTTGATCACGTTGGGCGTAAGGCAACGGATAAGGCGTTGGAAACTGCCGCACGCGCCCTGCGTTTGGGCAATGAACGCGAACTGTTGGCGCGACTGGGCGCGGCTGAAATCACTAGTCACGATGTCGTGCAAGCCGTTTACCCAGATCTAGCCCCCGATAATGGCGACGAAATCTCGCCGCGACGTGCGGTCATAGGACTAGAGCCTGGTCAGAGTTTCGAACGTGCCCCATGCTGCCAGCCACTGCCTAGTGAACGTATCATCGGCATCACGTATCGCGGTCGCGGTGTGGTGGTGCATGCGGCAGATTGTGACAATCTGGGCAACTATGAAGATCAGCCTGAACGCTGGGTTGACGTGCATTGGCACGACGGCACTCATCCAGCGGTTTACGGGATCACTCTGGCGCTTACCATTGGCAACGATGCAGGGGTACTGGGACGAATTTGCACATTGATTGGCGAGAAAAAGGCCAATATCTCGGACTTGGAATTTGTCGACCGGAAACCAGACTTTTACCGTTTGGTGATAAACGTCGAATTGAGAGATGTTGAGCAGTTGCATTCGTTGATCTTGATGCTGGAAGCAGAGAACGACGTCGCTGCGGTTGAGCGCATTCGCGACTGGCCTGCAAAGCACGGCGCGAGCCGATAGCTGCAAACGAGGCGATGGAGCCAAAAACAGGACCTTAACCGGGCCACAACTGAGAAGGACGCAATCGTTGGTATTCAGGCGCCGTGATCGACGTTCTTTGTTACGTGCGACTACGGATTTTCTGTGGCCTCGTGGCGGTTGGACCCGTGCGTTTCATTACGTAAAGCACCGCGTACGTCGCTTGCCCGATTCACCTGAACGTATTGCCCGTGGGATTGCGGCGGGAGTCTTTGCAGCCTTTACCCCTTTCTATGGATTGCACTTTGTCGCAGCTGCATTGTTCGCACGCCTGTGCCACGGCAATATTCTTGCGGCCCTCAGCGGTACCTTTATTGGCAACCCGCTGACTTATGTTCCTATTGGAGTTGTCTCGCTGCAAAGCGGGCACTGGCTGCTGGGCACCGAGTTCGACACCGAGGTCGACCATTCCCTGATTGGCAAGTTCTTTGGGGTCAGCAAGGACGTTTGGGAAAATCTGGTGGCGCTGGTTTCCGATCGTGAGGCGGATTGGGACGGGGTTTATCTGTTCTACAACGAGGTATTCCTGCCGTATCTGATTGGCGGCATCGGCCCTGGCTTGCTGGCTGGTGTGGTGTGTTATGTCCTGAGTGTCCCATTGATCCGGGCGTATCAGCATCGCCGCCGCTCTAAGATCAAGGCCAAGTTCCGTGCGATCAAGGCGCGGGCACATGTGGAAAATGGAATTGTGGGTCCATCGGTCGGGCGTAAGCGGTCGCTGCGCAAAGCACAGTAAGGCCATTTATGGTTTGCTCTTCTTACGCTTAAGGCTACTGTCGCCAAAAATACACTTTGCTAGGATTTGTATGTATGGCTGATAACTCTCTGAGATTGGGTTTGAATATCGATCATGTGGCGACTCTGCGCAATGCGCGTGGTGGCGCGTATCCGGATCCTGTGCGCGCTGCAAAGCTGGCAGAGGAGGCAGGTGTTGATGGCATCACGGCCCATCTGCGCGAAGATCGCCGTCATATCGTGGATGCCGATATCGAAAAGCTAATGGATGCGCTGACGCTGCCGCTGAATTTTGAGATGGCTGCGACCGATGAAATGCAAAAGATCGCACTACGCCATAAACCCCACGCGGTTTGCATCGTGCCCGAGAAACGCGAAGAGCGTACTACCGAGGGTGGGTTGGAAGTTGCGCGCGAGCATAACAAACTGGCTGACTTTATTGCACCACTGCGCGATGCCGGTAGCCGTATTTCACTGTTCATTGCGGCTGATC
This sequence comes from Parasedimentitalea nitratireducens, assembly GCF_057444295.1. Classification (NCBI taxonomy): domain Bacteria; kingdom Pseudomonadati; phylum Pseudomonadota; class Alphaproteobacteria; order Rhodobacterales; family Paracoccaceae; genus Parasedimentitalea; species Parasedimentitalea nitratireducens. The sequence goes on from NZ_JBYAXC010000010.1 coordinate 84,933, forward strand.
AGCGACAGGTTGAAGCTGCGCATCGGGTAGGTGCAGATATAATCGAATTGCACGTTGGGGCCTATTGCGATTTTCACGCCGAAGAGCGGTTTGACGAGCGGGATGCCGAGTTTGAACGCCTACGCGAGATGTCGGTCCATGCGCATTCCCTGGGACTTGAGGTCCATGCAGGTCATGGGCTTACCTATGATTGCGTCAAGCCGATTGCTGCATTCCCTGAGGTGTGTGAATTGAATATCGGCCATTTCCTGATTGGGGAGGCGGTGTTCCGTGGACTCGTCCCTGCCGTGCAAGAGATGCGGCGTTTGATGGATGAAGCGCGCCAGTGACGGCCCTCAGCAAACAGTGTCTAGTATTTGATCATCAAGGTTGTCTTGCAGTTCGCGCTCTTAACGGTTGTTGATGTATATATTTGTCTTGTGAAATACGCTTTTTGGAGCGATGCACTTAGGAATATTAGATGAAAAAAATTAGTTTACTTCGCTATTCAATGTGGCTCATCGGTTGGCGGATGCTTTTACCAGTAGCGTTTATTGCGATTATGATTGCCGTAGGCGTGGATCTATCCTCTTCGGTAACGTCGATTTTACCAACGATGATGGCCGCGTTATTCATGGGACAACGGTTTGCAAGAGATAATGGGCAGACTGTTCCGGCCGATGATGTTAGTAGTTTTGCACTCAGGGCAACTCTGATTGGGGTCGTGGTCGAGGTTGCTGCATCGGCATTCTGGGGAGTACTGCTGGTCGGGCCTGAGTTTTTTAAAGCTACCGCCGCTGCGTACATTGGTGGAAGCATGGTTCCGATGATCGGAATCACCGTTTTCTTGGTTGCCTTAATGTATTTTGGAAATAGGTTTTTTGTCTCGATGGGGGCGAAAAATGAACTGAAGGCTGCTGCCAAACGAGTGAACTCTCAACGGTAGGCTGTTTGTATGATCCTTGGTATCGGAACCGATCTGGCAAACATTGAGCGCATTCAACGTACGTTGGATCGGTTTGGTGACCGTTTCAAAAATCGGGTCTTCACTACCATTGAACAGCAAAAAGCCGAACGCCGCCTGGATGTGGCAGGCACCTATGCCAAGCGATGGGCGGCAAAAGAGGCCTGTTCCAAAGCGTTGGGCACTGGGTTGCGGATGGGAATTGCCTGGAAAGACATGGCCGTCAGTAATCTGCGCAGTGGTCAGCCGGTGATGCATGTGACTGGCTGGGCGGCAAAGCGGTTGCAGGACATGACGCCACCAGGACATGAAGCGGTGATTCATGTGACGCTGACCGATGATCACCCCTGGGCGCAGGCCTTCGTGGTGATTGAGGCGCGGCCAACCGCTGGTTCTGCAGATCAACAAAACAGCCAAGCTTGACTTACCTGCATCCGGGACGCATGTAGCCTCGGACCTATTGCAGAACCGGAGAGCCTGATGGCGACCAAAGTTAAAGCCGGAAGTTCGATCGTTGAAACGATCAAAACCATTGTATACGCCCTGTTGATTGCCGGTGTTTTTCGCACCCTGTTTTTTCAACCTTTCTGGATCCCGTCAGGATCGATGAAGGAAACTCTGTTGATTGGCGATTTCCTGTTCGTCAACAAGATGGCCTATGGCTATTCCTATTCTTCTTGCCCCAGTTTGCCTTTTGCAGGTGTGGACGCAGAAGACATCTGTGGATTTCTTGATGGTGATAACACCAGAATTTTGGGCAATGAGCCCGAGCGTGGTGACGTCGTCGTATTTCGCCATCCAGTGAGTGGTGTCGATTTCATCAAGCGGGTCATTGGCCTGCCTGGTGACAAGATCCAGATCACAGACGGTGTGATTTTTATTAATGGCACTGCAGTTGAACAAAAAGATGCGGGTGACTTTGAAGAGATACTGGAACGCCAGGGGCCGCAGGGATCTTATCCACGCTGTGAGAATAATGCTGCAATCGGCGAGGGCGGCATTTGTAAAAAGTCGCGCAAGATTGAGACACTGCCAAATGGTGCCGAGTATCCGGTCTTGAATATTGTGACCAAGACCTCGGACAACACTTCTGTATTCCATGTTCCCGAAGGACATTTCTTCTTTATGGGAGATAATCGGGACAACTCGACGGACAGTCGTTTCAAGCAGGTCGCTGGCGGTGTTGGGTATGTACCGTTTGAAAACCTGATCGGCCGCGCGGATCGCATTATGTTCTCTTCTGCCGGGCGTTCTATGCTGTTCTTCTGGACTTGGCGCAGTGATCGTTTCTTCAAGGGGATCAAGTGAAACTGTCGACAGAAATGCGTGGCTTTCAGGAGCGGATCGGGCATCAGTTTGCCCGACCCGAGCTTTTGGTGCGTGCGCTGACCCACCCATCGATCTCGTCTCCGACCCGTAGCGACAACCAGCGGCTGGAATTCTTGGGCGACCGGGTGTTGGGGCTGGTGATGGCAACTGCGTTGCTGGAGAATGATAAAACCGCCGCTGAAGGCCTGTTGGCACCACGTTTCAACGCGCTGGTCCGCAAAGAAGCCTGTGCAGATGTCGCACGCGAGATCAATCTGGGTGAGGTGCTGAAGCTTGGCCGCTCAGAAATGATGTCGGGTGGGCGGCGCAAGCTTGCCCTGTTGGGGGATGCGATGGAAGCCGTGATCGCCGCTGTTTACAAGGATGCAGGGTTCGAGGCCTCTCAGGCAATGATCCTACGTCTTTGGGGGGATCGCATATCCACCGTCGACGCTGATGCGCGTGATGCCAAAACGTCGTTGCAGGAATTGGTGCAGGCCAAGGGGGAGAAACCCCCAGCATATGAGCTGGTCTCACGCACCGGTCCGGATCATCAGCCGGTTTTCACCATCGCGGTGAAGCTCGCTGATGGAGCCAAAGCGCAGGCGACTGCGGGATCAAAACGACAGGCCGAGCAGGCCGCAGCAACTGCGCTGCTTAGCAAACTGGAGCAAAAACAATGACCACACGCGCCGGATTCGTGGCCCTGATTGGTGAGCCAAACGCTGGTAAATCAACACTGTTGAATCGCATGGTTGGGGCCAAGGTCTCGATCGTGACACACAAGGTCCAAACCACACGTGCGCGTATTCGCGGTGTGGCGATGGATGGCCAAAACCAGATCGTGTTTGTTGACACGCCTGGCCTGTTTGCACCACGTCGCCGGTTGGATCGCGCCATGGTTGCCGCCGCATGGGGCGGTGCTGCGGATGCGGATGTAATTGTGCTGATGGTCGAGGCCCACCGGGGCATCACCGAAGGTGTTGAGAAGATTCTGGAAGGTCTGGCCGAGATTGGTGAGGGGCGCACGGTGACTTTGGCCATCAACAAGATCGACAAGGTCGAAACGGAAGTTCTGTTGGGCTTGGCCCAGAAACTGAATGAACGCTATGCCTTTGCTGAAACCTTTATGATCTCAGCGGAGCGGGGCCATGGGGTCGAGGATCTGCGTAGCTGGTTGGGCGGTAAGCTGCCCGAAGGTCCTTGGTTGTATCCCGAAGATCAAATTGCTGACCTGCCGCTGCGAATGATCGCCGCCGAGATGACCCGCGAAAAGCTGACGCTACGGTTGCATCAGGAGCTGCCCTACCAGATGACGGTCGAGACCGAAGGCTGGGAAGATCGCAAGGATGGATCGGTTAAGATCGATCAGGTGGTCTATGTCGTGCGTGATGGGCACAAAGGCATTGTGCTGGGTAAAAGTGGCGAAACGATCAAATCCATTGGTCAGGCATCCCGCACCGAACTGACTGAGTTTTTGGACCGCAAAGTGCACCTGTTCCTGCAGGTCAAAGTGCGACCCAACTGGCAGGACGAGTCCGAACGCTATTCGGAAATGGGCCTGGACTTTAAAGACGGGAATTGATCCTGTGCTTGACTTGGGCCTAGCCCCTTCGGTGGCCGCCGGGTGGACTGTTGCGCCTAGGGGCACCCATCCGTACCCGGCGGTGCCGATCGGCAGCGCTTTCTGTGGGTGGTGGAAGGCCGTGCGGGTATTGGCTGCATGACCCGTCTTACGGCTGAGTTCTGGGTCCATGCCTATCTTGCCCGGCTCCGGTTTCAGGAGATCCCTGCCTTTGTGGTGTCCCATGGGGATGACACGGCGGGGGCTGTGCTGATCAAGCTGAACACGCTGGATGGTCAGGCGGTGGTGTTTCAGCGCTCGTTTGATCTGATGAGCGGTGATCGCAAGTGGGTCGAGTTGACCAAAGGCGACGAGCGCGAAGTTGATGCCTCAATCCGCAAACAGCGGGAGTTCGACCCCGATCTATGGGTGATCGAGGTCGAGGACCGTTTAGGGCGTCATCTGTTGGATGAGCCGGGGCTGGAGTAGTTACCAGCCGTCGGTTTTTAGGCAGATGTCATGACCCGTGGCGGAGGGGGCTCCATCTGCAAATTCGCGCACCTTGCCTGCAAAGGTTTTGAAGTAATCCTGTGACTGGACATGGGCCAGTGTTTCGGCGCTGTCCCAGCGGCCCCAGTGAAACCGGGTTTCCTTGTCGTCGGCTACAGCAACCTGATAGGTGAATTTCCCCGCGACCTCGGGGTCAGTGTTGATTGCGTCAATGAAGTCGGACATGGCTGCCTGCCAGACTGTTTCGCCGCCGGTGTATTTATAGGTAATGGTGATGCCGCGCATTTTGGATTTTCCTAATTAACAAAGATGTTAATTTTAAATAGGCAGCAGAGGGCCGCATTCAAGAGGTGTCTTGTGATTTGCCGATGCTTGCGGTCTGTTGGCGCAACACTACCAATCAACCAGGGAGGGCAGCCAGTGGAATGGCGTGATCACGGCATTTTGTTGAGCCTGCGCCGCCATGGTGAAAGTTCGGCGATCATAGATGTATTCACCGAAGAGCACGGTCGTCATGCAGGTGTGGTGCGTGGGGGCACCAGTCGTAAGCTGGCGCCTGTTTTGCAGCCTGGGGCGCAGCTAGATTTGATCTGGCGGGCGCGGCTAGAAGATCACTTGGGGCACTATCAGGCCGAACCCCTGCGCAGCCGTGCGGCGGCGGCTATGTCGGGCCGACTGGCGCTGGCCGGATTAAACGCGGTCACTGCGCTGTTGTCGTTCTGCCTGCCTGAGAGAGAGCCACATGCGGATCTCTATACCAGGTCTGAACGGCTGCTGGATTTGCTGGAGCAAGAGGAGCTGTGGCCACTGGCCTATCTGCACTGGGAAATGGCGCTGCTCGAAGAGATGGGGTTTGGCTTGGACCTTAGCGCCTGTGCCGTGACTGGGGCGACCGAGGGCTTGGTCTATGTTTCGCCAAAATCAGGGCGTGCGGTTTGTGCTGAAGGTGCAGGTGAGTGGTCAAGCCGCCTGTTGCCATTGCCGCCAGTTCTACGTAGCGAGGGAGAAGCCGACGACGGCGAAATAGCGCAAGGACTGCGTACAACCGGTTTCTTCCTTGAGGCGCGGCTGGCGCCCTCGCTTGGACATCGCCCGCTTCCCGAGGCGCGGGGGCGCTTTGTTGATGCCTTTAGTCGGCGGCTTTGAACAACATCTCATGACCATCGGTATTGCTTAAGATCATGATTTGGCCGGAGACCTCTGAGAGGGTCATGTCTTGCAGAGTACGTAAGAATAATTTTTCAGCATTTTGCGCCTGACAGGTCATGCGGGTGAGGATCAGGTCCTGGATCTCGAACCAGGGGTAGGGGGCATCCATGGTGGCGCTAAAGCGGTTGCAGGGGGCTTGCCCTACGATCTTACCCGGCTCTGGGAAATGCAGGGATGCATCAGCGCCAAAGGGCGATCCATCAATTTCTTGCAGCGTCCATTCAATTTCGGCAGCCCCATAGGCCGTGACTGTTTCATCGCCGCGACAGGAGATGAGGCTGAGGCTGGCCAGCGCTAATAGGCTGAGGGGGCGTGCTGCGCTCATGATGTAAGCCTCGGATCCATCCGTTGTTATTCGCTGCGGATAACTTCGGCGATCCTGTTGCCGATGGCTGAGCTTGCCTTGATCGATGGGTGGATCATGTCCAGAGCGTGATAGCTGCGGTCGCCATGGGGAACTAGATCAGCGAGCGACAGGAAGTAGATGCCATCGTCTGTGTCAGCCAGTTTGGTCACGCGCTGCTCCAGCGTGTCGCCTTCATCACGGCAGTTTTCGATAGGGGAGCCAACACCCGGGCTGCGCAGATATCCGACATAAATGATCTTGGCACCGGTTTGGCGCAGCTCTGCCAGCATGCCGGGGATCGCGCCCTTGTGGCCATCAGCGCTGATCATTTTGTCCAGCTTTCGGTCACAGGCCACACAGCCGCAGCCGAGCCAAAGATCATTGCCGCCGCCATTGATGATGATCCAATCCCAGTCACCGGGTTTATATTGCTTGCGGATGTTTAGCCCTGCACTGCCCGAAATTGGCAGGCGATAGATGATGCGCGCGGCCGAGACCGAGCGGTCAACGATAGGTTCATTTAGGTTGCGCGCAACCGCGTCGGACACGGACTTTCCGCTGAGAGAGTGCCAGGCCAACAGGGAATCCCCCATCGTCAAAATACGTGGGGTGGTATTACTGGGAGCGGAGGCGACGCAGCCGGATAGCAGGGCCATCATGGCGAAAAGACGGACAACAAAAGACATGAGGCTTCATAGCGGGATTCGGTTCAGCTGAGAACACCTGCGGGTAGAAACAGTGTCTTTCCTGAGCTTATGAGCGAGGTGCTGGAAACTTCTCCAAGATGAGCTCGATCAACTCGCTCATGTCGTCTTTTGATTGCTGATCGGGCTTTGGCAGTTCTTCAAGCCCGACATAGGTTGCATAGGTGATCCGCGCATATGGATCCGCGGGGATACCTGCCTCGGCAAACAGTGCATTCAGATAGTCCATGCGTTGGCTATCGACCCGTTGTACCGTTTCCTGCACCAAAGGGGCCGAGCGTGCCCAGGCGCGAATTGCGGCCTCGACCTGATGGTGTGGCTCCAGCCCTTCGGGCGTGTAGGTCGCAACTTTGGCCAAGGCGCGGAGCCGCTCTCTTGGATCAGTAATGCTCTCGAGATCTTTAATGATATCGGTGACAGCGCGTTGTTCCCACAGGTCCATCATTGATGCGTGATAGGTGGGGACATCGGCAAAGTGCCAGTAGAACGAGCCCTTGGAAGTGCCCAGCCGGCGCGCCAACACCTCGGCCTTGAGCGCCGAGGGGCCTGCTTGGCCTAGGGCATTGAACCCGGCAAATATCCAGTCAACAGGGGTAAGGCGTGGTTTTGTCATAAAGAAAACATACGGAGCCGTATGGACATTGGCAAGGGATTCTGATTTCCATACGCTACCGTATGGAATCGGAGAAACATCATGCGAACTAACTACTATTATGTCGTTGCGGCTGGGCTTATGTGGTTGACGGTTTTGATCCACGTTTTTGCCGGAGGCCCCGAGGTGCACGCGCCTATTCAGGCCAGCGAGCTGTCACCTGTTGTCCGTGGGGTTGGGGCAGTGATTTGGCACGCAATCACCTGGATCCTAATCCTGCTTGCGATTGCGATTGGCTGGTTGAGCCGAAACAATAACCCGGCGCTAAATGCCATGGTCATTGCTACACAGTTGGGCTTCTCGGCCCTGTTCATCCTTTACGGTCTGACCCTGCTTGGAACCCTGTGGCCGATGCCGCAGTGGATTATCTTTACCGGCATTCCTGCGGTGATGATGTTTGGGCAATGGCGACACCCGCGCGCAAGAAAGCCCAGCACATTGGCCGGGCAATCGGTTGCTGTAAAGTGATCTGGCTTAGCTTAGCAAACGGCGCGCAATGACCTGCGCCTGAATCTCGGCGGCGCCCTCAAAGATGTTGAGAATACGGGCGTCGCACAAGACGCGAGAGATCTTGTATTCAGTGGCAAAGCCGTTGCCACCGTGGATCTGCAAGCCATTGTCAGCCGCAGCCCAGGCAACACGGGCACCAAGCAATTTGGCCATACCGGCCTCAAGATCGCAGCGATGCCCGTTGTCCTTTTCCCAAGCCGAAAAATAGGTCAGTTGGCGGGCGATCATGATCTCCACCGCCATCATTGCCAGCTTGCCTGACACGCGGGGGAACTCGATCAGCGATTTTCCAAACTGTTTGCGGTCCTGCGCATATTGTGTGGCGATATCCAGCGCTGACTGCGCAACGCCAATCGCACGAGCGGCGGTTTGGATGCGGGCGCTCTCAAAGGTCTCCATCAACTGCTTGAAGCCTTTGCCTTCTTCGCCACCCAACAGGTTTTCACCTTTGACCTGGAAGCCATCAAAGCCCAGCTCGTATTCCTTCATGCCGCGATAGCCCAGCACCTCGATCTCGCCGCCGGTCATGCCTTCGGTGGGGAAGGGGTTGTCTTCGCTGCCCGGGGTCTTTTCAGCCAGGAACATGGAAAGACCCCGATGGTCAGTGGTTTCTGGATCGGTTCGGGCCAGTAGGGTCATTACATGGGTACGCGCGGCGTGGGTGATCCATGTCTTGTTGCCAGTGACGGTGTAATTGCCATTGGCATCCTTGACCGCGCGGGTGCGCAATCTGCCAAGGTCTGATCCAGTGTTGGGCTCGGTAAAAACTGCTGTAGGCAGGATTTCGGCGCTGGCGATCTTTGGCAGCCAGTTTTGCTTTTGTTCATCCGTGCCGCCACAGATGATCAGCTCGGCCGCGATCTCGCTGCGGGTGCCCAATGATCCTACACCAATGTAACCACGTGACAATTCTTCCGAGACCACAACCATCGAGGCCTTGGATAGGCCAAAACCGCCGAACTCTTCGGGGATAGTCAGGCCAAAGACACCCATCTCGGCCAGTTCATCGATGATCTCCATCGGGATCAATTCGTCCTTGAGATGCCAGTCGTGGGCATGCGGTTCGACCCGATCCACGGAAAAGCGACGGAACTGTTCGCGGATCATTTCCAGCTCGTCATCCAAACCTGTGGCACCAGTGGTGAGGTTGGCCGATTGCTCTTGCATGAGCTCCACCAGTCGAGTGCGAGCAGCTTGGGTGTTGCCGCCTTGGGTCAGCGCCATGACAGCGGGTTCCATCAGCGCGCGCATGTCGTCCTGTTGCAGACCCATGTCCTGAAGGCGGACAACCTCGCCCTGGTTCATCTGAATACCGCCGTAGATCTGCCAAAGGTATTCACCAAAGGCGATTTGATGGATCAACTGTTCGATCTCGCCGAACTTCCCATCCTCTTGCAGCCGCTCGGCCCATTTTTGCATTTGCACCAGACTCTGCTGATAGGTTGCCAGCCAAGATAACCCGTGTGCGGCGGTTTGGTTTTGTTCAACCAGCTGCCCCGACACGCGCCCATCTTGCGTGACCATGTCTTTGACGGCGCTGCGTGCAGCCTCGAAAACCAGCTCTACCGGAGCCAGGGAAGCTGCGGTCAGCGCCAGCAGGTCGGGAAGAAGTGTCGGTGTCATAGTCAGGTCCTGTCCGTCGAAGCGATGAATCACATAGGTGTTGCCGTTAGGTGGTAAGCAGTTTGCATTTTCAGCGCAACAAAAATACGCCGCACTGCGGCATTGCGTTCGATTCTTGCGTGGTGAAATAGGCAGTGCAGAGCATATTGGATGTGCTACAGGGGATTATGGATACATTGTTTTTGCTGCTTTCCCCCTCACAATTGACCGCCGCTTTCGCCGTTGCCCTGGTGGCCGGTGTGATCAAGGGGATGGTTGGATTCGGCATGCCGATGATCCTGATTTCTGGCCTGAGTATGTTTCTGAGCCCCGAATTGGCACTGGCGGGGCTGATCATGGCCACGGTCGCTACCAATGGGCTGCAGGCCTTGCGGCAAGGCTGGCGCGCAGCTTGGGGCTCGATAAAACGGTTTCGGGTGTTTCTGCTGGTCGGGCTGGTGTTCCTGCTGAGCAGTGCGCAGATGGTACGTATGTTGTCGCCGCAGACTTTCCTCCTGATCCTTGGCGTGCCGATCACCTTCTTTGCCTGTTTGCAGCTTTTTGGGGTTCGGTTCCACTTGTCCAAACCTTCGGTTCGGGTCGAGGCAGGGGTTGGGGCCTTTGCAGGGTTTATCGGTGGTCTGTCTGGGGTCTGGGGGCCGCCAACTGTGGCCTATCTGACAGCTTTGGATACGCCCAAGGGCGAACATGTCCGGGTACAGGGGGTGATCTATGGTTTGGGCGCAGTTGCGTTGCTGTTTGCACATACCGGATCTGGTGTGCTGCGGGCTGAAACGCTACCATTGTCGCTGGCGCTGCTTCCACCAGCGTTAGTGGGCATGTGGGCTGGGGTGCGCTGGCACGACCGGATTGATCAGGCGACGTTCAAAAAAGCGACGTTGGTGATCTTGGCTGTGGCCGGGTTGAACCTAGTCCGGCGTGGTGTGTTTGGCTGAGGACGCTACGGTAGAACGTTCGGTTTCAGGTCGAATAAGGGCATAACAGTCACTTTCTGTGCAGGGAGTGTGTTTGCACGAACCAATCCTCAAAACAGCGCTACATCGAATTGTACCACTGATCTGTGTTTGAAACAGATTGGTGGGTGTCAGTAATGAGTTCATGAGGTGACAGATGTCTGATGTTCAACAAGGGCAATGTTTTTGCGGGGCTGTTGCAATCGAAGTAAAGGGCGCCCCCGAGGCAATGGGCTATTGCCATTGCGAATCCTGCCGGTCGTGGTCGGCTGGTCCGGTGAACGCTTTTACTCTGTGGAAGCCCGAAGCGGTGTCGGTGACCAAGGGCGCCGAGCATCTAACCATGTTTGAAAAGAATGAAAGCAGCCAGCGCCAGTTCTGTGCCCTATGCGGTGGCCATGTGATGACGGGTCACAAGGGGTTTGGGCTGGTTGATGTTTATGCCGCCACCATCCCGACCCAGAAATTTGAGCCGGGGCTGCATGTCAACTATGCTGAAACGGTTTTGCCGATCAAAGACGGATTGCCCAAGCTCCGCGACTTTCCCGCCGAGTTGGGCGGCAGTGGTGATACCGTGCCTGAGTAGGATTTGTGGCAGAAACGAAGAGGCCCCGAATATTCGGGGCCTTTTGTGTGTGATTGGACGGAATCAGCCGATTGCAGCGGCTTTCACATCGTCATCGATATGCGGGAGATACTGCTTGAAGTTATCTGAGAACATCTGAACCAGCTTAGCGGCCTGAGTGTCATAGGCGGCCTGATCATCCCAGGTGCGACGTGGATCCAGCAGGACCTCAGCTACACCAGGCGCAGATACCGGCACGTCAAAGCCGAAGTTGCTATCCTTGCGGAACTCAGTTTCAGCCAGCGATCCGTTCAGAGCTGCGGTTAGCAGAGCGCGGGTCGCGCGGATAGGCATACGCGAGCCGATACCGTAGGCTCCACCGGTCCAGCCGGTGTTCACCAGCCAGCAGGTCGCGCCATGCTCAGCGATTTTTTCACGTAGCAGGTTGCCGTAAACCTCGGGGCGACGTGGCATGAACGGTGCACCAAAGCAGGTTGAGAATGTTGGTTCTGGCTCGGTTACGCCACGCTCTGTTCCAGCAACCTTCGAGGTGAAGCCGGACAAGAAGTGATACATCGCCTGCGCTGGGGTCAGGCGGGCAATCGGAGGCAGTACCCCAAAGGCATCACAGGTCAACATGATGATGTTTTTGGGGTGGCCGCCGGTTGCGCTTTCAGATGCGTTGGAAATGTAGTGCAGCGGGTAGGCGCAGCGCATGTTGGCTGTCAGGCTGTCGTCGTTGAAATCCAGCTCTTTGGTTTCCGGATCGAACACCATGTTCTCGATGACCGTGCCAAACTTGGATGTTGTGGCATAGATCTCGGGCTCAGCCTCGGGGTTGAGGTTGATGGTTTTGGCATAGCAGCCGCCTTCAAAGTTGAAGGTGCCGTTGTCGGACCAGCCGTGTTCGTCATCGCCGATCAGTGTGCGGGCCGGGTCAGCGGACAGGGTGGTTTTGCCGGTGCCGGACAGACCAAAGAAGACCGCAGTATCAACCGGGTTGCCTGTGGCGTGGTTGGCCGAGCAGTGCATCGGCATGATGCCTTTTTCGGGCAGCAGGTAGTTCAGCAGCGAGAAGACCGACTTCTTGTTTTCACCGGCATATTCGGTACCACCGATCAGGATCATCTTGCGATCAAAATTCATCGCGATCACGGTTTCCGAACGGCAGTTGTGCTTGGCCGGATCAGCCTGGAAGCTTGGGCAATTGATGACGGTAAAATCTGAAATGAAGTCGTTCAGGTCTTCGCGATCGGGACGGCGCAACATGGTGCGGATGAATAGACCGTGCCAGGCAAGCTCGGTGACCATGCGGACATTGATCGAGTGTTTGGGATCCGCACCGCCCACCAGATCCTGAACAAAGTAGTCCTTGCCCTTCATGTGCTCCAGCATGTCCGTATAAAGCGCATCGAACCCTTCGGGCGACATCGCAGCGTTATTTTCCCACCAGATGGTGTCTTTTACGCTGTCTGTCTTGACGACATGTTTGTCCTTGGGCGAACGGCCAGTGAATTTTCCGGTGGTGACGAGAAACGCGCCGCCTTTACCCAAAGTACCCTCACCACGCTGCAGCGCTGTTTCGACCAGCGCAGGCTCTAAGAAGTTATAATAGACATTTCCCAGTCCCTCGATGCCCTGATTTTCGAGGCGGAAGTTCGGGTTAACCCGTCCAGATGTCATGTGTTCTCTCTCCTTTGGCGGCGAGGGTCACTGGCAAATGTGATCCCGCCGTGGGGCAATGGTAACGACCGCTTGGCCGTTGGCCGGGGTCTTAACACGGTGTTTTGGGGCATGAACAGGAAGGTTTGACGCAGTTAGCGCCATCACACCAACTTTTAGCGCAACCATTGCTTAGCTGCCCAAATCCAAGGCGGTCAGTTAACCGTTATTAAGGCATTTTTGTCTCAATTAGGACGCAGCATTGCCGCGATTCGTTAATGGGGATTGATTCGGACCGGCAGAACCGCGATGAATAGGGCAAAAAATAAGCAGTTCAGAGCAGATTAGGGGCACTTAAAGATGTCAAAAATTGCGTTGGTTGACGATGATCGGAATATCCTGACATCCGTCTCAATGACACTCGAAGCCGAAGGTTTTGAAGTTGAAACATATAACGATGGCCAGGCGGCGTTAGACGCCTTCAACAAAAAACTGCCGGATATGGCAGTGCTGGACATCAAGATGCCGCGTATGGACGGCATGGACCTGCTGCAGCGGTTGCGGCAGAAATCACAAATGCCAGTGATCTTCCTCACCTCCAAGGATGATGAGATTGACGAGGTTTTAGGCCTGCGCATGGGCGCGGATGACTATGTCAAAAAACCTTTCTCTCAACGCTTGCTGGTAGAGCGTATTCGCTCTTTGTTGCGCCGTCAGGAAGCCATCAACGGTGATGCCGAGGGGACTACGCCTGCGACAGAAACCAAAGTGATGGAACGTGGTGAGCTGCGCATGGATCCATTGCGCCATTCGGTCAGCTGGAAGGGCAAAGATGTCTCGCTAACAGTGACCGAGTTCCTGCTGTTGCAAGCGCTGGCCCAGCGTCCGGGCTTTGTTAAAAGCCGTGACCAGCTGATGGATGTCGCTTATGATGACCAAGTCTATGTAGATGATCGCACAATAGATAGCCATATCAAGCGGTTACGCAAAAAGATGCGCAGTGCAGACGCTGATTTTTCGGCTATCGAGACACTGTATGGTATCGGGTATCGGTATAACGAAGAATAAGCGACCCTAGTGGGTCTTGGTGGAAGGGCGCAAATGCGCGACACTGGCATGATACAGAACCAGCACGACGGTGATGTTGTTCTGGGCGATGATTGGGTCGCCCCAGAGAATACCGTTGCGCAGGAAATGCAAGCAAAGCGGGCTCGTCGGGGCCTGTTTTCACTTAAAGGGTCACCGCTGACCCGGAAAATCATCACCTTCAATCTGATCGCACTGATCATCTTGGTTGCGGGTATTCTCTATCTGAACTCTTCGCGTCAAAGTCTTGTGCTGCAACGCGCTGGTGCTTTGGTTGGAGAAGCTCGCCTGATCGCAGATGTCTTTGAAGCTCAGCTACCCGTCAGTGGTCCGGTGAGTCTGGCGACAGGTGATGGTATAGACGTCGACAACACATTGTCTGGACTGAGCCTGCGCACAGGTGTTGAAGTTCTTGTCTTTGATGCAGAAGAAAACCTCATTGGTCAGACCAAAGGCGATTCGGACGTTGAAGCTCTGGACCATCTGAATGGTAGCCAATCTGGTCCGACGCTGATTAGTGACGGACTATCAGCCATGTGGGCAGCCGTAGAACGGATTCTGCCATCAGAGCGAACAACTGAACCTGACACTCTGGAAAATCAACTGCGTAACCTGGTGGCCCAGGCTTTGTTGGATGGCACCAAGGTTGAATCCGTTGTCGATACTGCCGGAGGCACCGTGTTCTCGGCTGCCACCCCAATTTTGCAACATGGCCAGCCCATTGGTGTGGTCGCCGTTGCATCACCTACCGGTGAAGTTGATGCTTTTGTCCGCAGTGAGCGAGAGCGGGTTCTGCAGATGTTTGTTATCGCGCTGCTGGTCTCTGTTGGCCTGTCCTTGGTTTTGGCCTCGACCATAGCTAACCCTCTGGCGGATTTGGCTGAAGCAGCGGAACTTGGTCGCGATCGGGATTCACGCAAAGTACAACCTGGCCGTATTCGCATTCCAGACCTATCCGCGCGACCTGATGAAATTGGTCGATTGAGCCGCGCTTTGCGCGGGATGGTCAAAGCTCTGTACAGTCGTATCGACAGTAACGAACAATTTGCAGCTGATGTTGCCCATGAGATCAAAAACCCATTGGCTAGCTTGCAGTCAGCGGTTGGTACAATGCGCATTGTCAAGCGTGACGATCAGCGGGAGAAACTTCTGGAAGTGATCGAGCACGATGTGCGTCGACTGGATCGTCTGGTGAGCGATATTTCAAATGCTTCACGGTTGGATGCCGAGTTGGTCAAAGAAGAAGAAGAGAGTTTTGATCTACTGCAGATGATGAGCAATCTGAATCAGTATCTTGGTGAAGATGCCCGTGCCAAAGGGATCGACTATATCACTGATCTGGCCGAGGGGCCGATCATGATTACCGGACTCGAAGCGCGACTGGCGCAGGTGTTTGTCAACCTGATTACCAATGCAATTTCCTTCTGTGATGAAGGTGACGCCATTCGGGTTTGGGCGCGACGCCGGGCCAACCGGGTGCTGATTGTGGTCGAGGACACTGGTCCGGGTATACCTGACCAAGCCCTGAGCAAGATCTTTAAAAGGTTCTATTCGCAACGACCAGAAGAGCACTTTGGCAACAACTCTGGCTTGGGCTTGGCGATTTCGAAGCAAATTGTTGAAGCTCACGGCGGTGTGGTCTGGGCTGAGAACATTCGCCCAACCGAGGTTGATCTGATGTCAGAACCTCTTGGGGCTCGGTTTGTGGTAGGCCTGCCGGTGTAGTCATGAGCGTTGGCAGCAAAGATCTGTGCCTACATGCCACCTGTATAACCCTGAACAATCGTGGCTTGCTTATTAGCGGGGCCTCTGGAAGTGGTAAGTCGACCCTGGCACTGTCGCTTATGTCTATGGGCGCAACGCTGGTCGCAGATGACAGAGTGCTTATCTCCCTACAGCGAGGTGTGCTGGTTGCACGTGCACCTGAGCCAACTGTCGGATTGATCGAGGCCCGTGGTCTGGGCTTGCTGCGGGCCGAAGTGTACCGCCAGACCGATATATGCGCAAAAGTTGACTTGGATACGCCAGAAACTGAGCGACTGCCACCAGTCCGTCATGTCGAAATTCTAGGCCAGAAGGTGACGTTGCTGCATCGACTTGATGCTGCCTATTTTGCACCAGCTCTGCTACAATACCTCAAGGTTGGACGGCAGGATCCCGATGCAAGGACGTAGTGAAACTTTGATGCCTTTGGTGCTGGTGACGGGGCCATCAGGCGCCGGCCGATCTAGTGCAATCAATGTGCTTGAGGACTTGGGGTTCGAGGCGATAGATAATCTACCGCTGCGGCTACTGCCGCGTCTGGTCCTGACAGATGAGATGAAGTCGCCAATGGCATTAGGGCTGGATAGTCGAAATCGCGATTTTTCCACTGAATCTCTACTGGATCTGATTGCAATCCTAGAGGGATATCAGCACGCGGCTTTAACGGTGCTGTACCTGGATGCCAGGCCAGAAGTATTGTTGCGACGTTATTCAGAAACCCGCCGTCGACATCCATTAGCACCGGCTGAAACACCAGAGATTGGCGTTCGCCGTGAACTGGATCTGATGCGACCAATTCGCGATCGCGCGGACATGTTGTTAGATACCTCTGATTTGAATGTGCATCAGCTGAAGGCCGAGATAGAGCACTGGTTTGCACCGGATGGACGTTCACTGACCCTATCGATACAGAGTTTTTCCTACAAACGCGGGATTCCACATAGCGTAGACATGGTTTTTGACTGTCGTTTCCTGACGAATCCCTATTGGCAAAAAGAACTGAGGTCTCTGAATGGGCAGGATCAGGAAGTGCAGTCTTATGTCATGGCTGATCCTCGATACCAGGAGTTCTTTGATCGTGTGTCGGATTTGACGCAGATGTTGCTTCCGGCCTACCGCGAAGAGGGCAAATCGCACCTGACAATCGCCTTTGGTTGTACTGGTGGGCAACATAGGTCGGTAACATTGGCAGAAACCCTTGCTAAAGCCCTTGCAGAAGATGGCCAGCAGGTGTCAATTAGACATCGCGAGCTGCAAGGCCAGCAGTAGAACGGAGAGGCCGGATTGATCGGGATTGTGATTGTTGCGCACGGCGGGCTGGCTGGTGAATACCTGGCCGCGGTCGAGCATGTTGTAGGTGAACAGCCATCGCTAAAAGCCATATCTATCAGTCCCGAGGATGACCGGGAAGCCAAGCAGCAGGAAATATGCGCTGCTGCGGATGAAGTCGATAGCGGTTCTGGTGTGGTTGTGGTGACCGATTTGTTTGGCGGCTCTCCCTCGAATCTTAGTTTAAGAGCTTGCGCACCCACCAATCGTCGAATTCTTTACGGAGCCAATTTGCCACTGCTGATCAAACTGGCAAAAACACGTCACCTGCCTGTTGCAGACGCTGTGCGTCAAGCTTTGGAAGCGGGTAAGAAATACATCAACTCTCAGAATATCAGCCCCGAAGGGGAGCAATCGATTTAGATGACGCAAAAAACGCTCAAAATTGTGAATGAAAAAGGGCTCCATGCCCGTGCTTCAGCCAAACTTGTAGAAGTTGTAGAAGGCTTTGACGCCAGTGCAGAGGTATCTAAGGATGGATTGTCTGCGTCGGGCGATAGCATCATGGGACTTTTAATGTTGGCAGCCTCGAAGGGAACGACTATTGACGTCGAAACTTCGGGTCCAGACTGCGATGCCTTGGCGCATGCGTTGGAGACCTTGGTCGCCGACAAGTTTGGCGAAGGGTATTAAACGCGAACGGCGTTTGAATAGAACGGGAATTGAACAGTGGCGGATACCGCTCAGGACAATGACAGCGACCGCTTGGAGCAGGCGGGGCAGGGCAACGGCGAGGTCTATGACCGCCGTACCCTGACCTATGCCAATTCTTTTGACGACCGGTGGACTTCATTGGCAATCCGCAGCATCGAATGGTTCACGGGAAAACTGACCATTCTTCGTATGGTCAACAAATTCGAGAAGCAAAATGCCAAGTTTCGTGGGCAGGCGTTCTGGCGTGGTGCGTTGGACGTCATGGGAATTGAGCTGAAAACCCCTCAGGAACAGCTGCGTAACATTCCCACAGACGGCCCTGTAGTAGTGGTTGCCAATCATCCACATGGCATGGTCGACGGGATGATTTTTGCGGATCTCATCGGACGGGTCCGACAGGACTATCGCATTCTTACCCGTTCGGTGTTGACCGGTCTGGACGAGGCCGCGACGTCTTTCATGATCCCCGTCCCATTCCCGCATGATCCCGAAGCGCAGCGCAAGATGGTTGAAATGCGGGCCAAGACGATGGCGCACCTAAAAGAAGGGGGCGTCGTGGCGCTGTTCCCTTCGGGCGTCGTGATGTCGTCTGAAACTTGGTTTGGACCGGCACAAGAGGCCGAATGGAATGTATTTACTGCACAGCTGATTCGACGCTCTGGTGCCAAAGTGGTGCCTTTGTATTTTCCAGGCAGCAACTCTCGCGCCTATCAGATTGCCAACAAAATATCCGCAATCTTGCGTCAGGGTTTGTTGCTGCATGAAATTGTGCGCTCTTGTAACAAGCCGCAGGCCCCTGTTGTCGGCGAAGTGTTGAACGATGAGCAGATGGAGCGGCTTAGCAGCGATCCTCGTGGCTTCATGGCGTGGCTTCGCGAGCATACCTTGTCGCTGGGCAAAAACTCCTAAAGCGTTTTACACGCTTCCTAAATCGGATAGGCACGACGCGCAGGATTTCGCCCCGCAAAGTGCTGGGCGAAATGCGTTCCTGTCTAAGTCTTAGCGAGTAGGGACGGGAGTTTCCCCCCGGTAATCATAGAACCCGCGTTGTGTCTTGCGACCAAGCCATCCGGCCTCGACGTATTTAGTAAGCAGTGGGCAGGGTCGGTACTTGGTATCGGCCAATCCGTCGTGCAGCACGTTCATGATGGCAAGACAGGTATCCAGACCGATGAAGTCGGCCAACTCAAGCGGCCCCATAGGGTGATTGGCACCCAGCTTCATGGACTGGTCGATTGACTGCACAGAGCCCACACCTTCGTACAGGGTATAGACGGCCTCGTTGATCATCGGCATCAGAATTCGATTGACGATGAAGGCTGGGAAATCTTCGGCACTGGCTGCGGTCTTACCCAAGCGCTCTACAACTGCGTGGCAGGCGCTATAGGTTTCCTTATCCGTTGCAATACCGCGAATCAGTTCGACCAATTGCATGACCGGAACCGGGTTCATGAAGTGGAACCCCATAAAGCGCTCGGGTCGATCCGTGCGTGAGGCAAGCCGGGTAATAGAAATAGACGACGTGTTCGAGGTCAGTATGGTGTGTGGCAAGAGATGTGGCTGCAGCTGATCGAAAATAGCTTGCTTCACTTCCTCACGCTCGGTGGCAGCCTCGATTACAAGATCGGTGGCGCCGACATCAGCCAGAGACAGTGTTGGAGTGATACGGGCAAGAGCATCTGTCATTGCATCAGCCGATATTTTCTCGCGGCTGACCTGACGTTCTAAGTTCTTGGTAATATTGGCTAGGGCACCGTCCAGGGCCTGCTGGCTTACATCGTTCAGCACGACTTCGTAATCTGCCAGAGCCATCACATGGGCAATTCCGTTACCCATCTGTCCTGCTCCGATAATGCCG
Source organism: Parasedimentitalea nitratireducens (assembly GCF_057444295.1). Classification (NCBI taxonomy): domain Bacteria; kingdom Pseudomonadati; phylum Pseudomonadota; class Alphaproteobacteria; order Rhodobacterales; family Paracoccaceae; genus Parasedimentitalea; species Parasedimentitalea nitratireducens. The sequence goes on from NZ_JBYAXC010000010.1 coordinate 104,173, forward strand.
ATTTTTTGAATGCTCATGGATTGGCCTTTCGGGTTTTCTGCGACGCGACCTTACCGAGCAGCGCCCGTCGGGTACAAGCCCGTTCGCAACTCATTTAAGCGAATTTTAACATTAGTATTTTGGCAACAGACTCAGTTCACAGTGGGTCTTGGGTGAAAAATTGGTGGGAAATATGAGTTATGAACTGACGGGCGCGTCAGCGCTTTCGGACGAACCATGCCGCTATGGCGAATCTAAACTTTTGGTCAGGGGCCCGGCAAGGGGCCTGGATGCGCCTTATGTTGCGTTTATGGGCGGGACCGAAGTCTACGGACGATTTGTTGCGCGTCCTTTTGTGTCGCGGATCGAAGAACAGCTGGATCACCGCTGTATCAATCTTGGCAGCGTGAATGCTGGACTGGACAGCTTTGAGCAAGATCGCGTTTTAAAGAAGATTGGCAGCGAGGCCGATCTGACCGTTTTGCAGGTGCTTGGGGCGCAGAATATCTCGAATCGGCTGTATCGCGTGCATCCACGGCGCAATGATCGTTTTCTTCAGGCAAGCGCGCCGCTGAGCGAGCTGTATAGCGATGTGGACTTCACAGAGTATCATTTCAACAAACATATGCTGACCGGCTTGGAAAGTTGCTGTGATGAGCGCTTTGGTGCGGTTCGTGATGAAGTGCAGACCGCTTGGGTGGCGCGTATGTGCAGTATGATCGAAAGCCTGGATGGAAAGGTGGTGCTGCTCTGGTTGCGCTACAACCTGGGCAACGAGGACACCAAAGGCTCAATGCTGGACCAAGAACCGACACTGGTAGACAGATCAATGGTCGAAGCGCTTAGATCGCAGGTGAAGGGCGTGATTGAACTTCCGGTTCAGACTGCAGCCAGCGCTGATGATACTGACGGAATGGTGTTGGGGCAGATGGATCTGCCAACGGCTGGGCACGTGATTGGGCCAATGGAGCACATGCGTATTGCCGACGAAGCAACCGCAAAGTTGCGCAAGATACTCGATAAGGGCTGATAGCCAGCGCCTACAAAAAACGGCCTGCTGCAAAACAGCGGGCCGTTGTCTATTGGTGTAGGGTGTGTGCTTGCACGCACCGTTTGTGTTTAGCCCAGCTTCTCGGTCAGCTCCGGTACGGCCTGGAACAGGTCAGCCACCAAACCAAAATCAGCAACCTGGAAAATAGGCGCTTCTTCGTCTTTGTTGATGGCTACGATGACCTTTGAGTCTTTCATGCCCGCGAGGTGCTGGATCGCGCCTGATATGCCAACAGCAACATACAGGTCCGGTGCAACCACCTTGCCGGTCTGGCCAACCTGCCAGTCGTTTGGGGCATAACCAGAATCCACTGCAGCGCGAGATGCGCCAACGGCAGCACCCAGCTTATCAGCCAAGCCTTCGATCAGTTTGAAGTCTTCTTCGGAGCCAACTCCACGACCACCGGACACAACCACGCCAGCCGACGTCAGTTCAGGGCGATCGCTTGCTGCAACCTTGTCTTCAACCCATTCGGACAGGCCGGGGTTTTCAGCAGCGCCAATGGTTTCAACAGAAGCCGAGCCGCCGTCAGTGGCTGCGTCAAAGGTTGAAGTCCGAAAGGAAACAACCTTCTTGGCATCCGACGACTTGACAGTCTGGATGGCGTTACCGGCGTAGATCGGGCGCTCGAATGTGTTGCCATCGACAACGCCAGAGACGTCGGACAGCACCATCACGTCCAGCAGCGCAGCGACGCGAGGGAGAACGTTTTTGGCATCGGTGGTGGCTGGGGCAACGATATGCTCGTAATCGCCAGCCAAGCCTGCGATCAGCGCTGCGGTGGGTTCCGCCAAGCGGTGGCCCAAGGATGCGTCTTCGGCAACCAGAACCTTGGAAACGCCTGCAATCTTGGCGGCCTCGTCACCGGCGGCAGCTGCAGCTGCGCCAGCACAAAGCACAGTGATATCGCCCAGCGAACCGGCAGCAGTCACCGCTTTGGCAGTGGCATCCAGCGCCAGCGTGCCGTCGGTTACTTCAGCAAGGAGAAGAACAGCCATTACACGGCCCCCGCTTCTTTGAGTTTCTCAACCAGTTCGTCAACCGACCCAACGATGATACCAGCGGCGCGGGTGTCAGGTTCGGTGGTCGACACAATTTCCAGACGTGGGGTGACATCAACGCCGTAATCTTCGGCAGTTTTGGCATCCATCGGCTTTTTCTTGGCCTTCATGATATTTGGAAGGCTCGCATAGCGCGGCTCGTTCAGGCGCAGGTCAACAGTGACGATGGCAGGCATTGCAACTTTGATGGTCTGCAAGCCGCCGTCGACTTCGCGGGTCACAACGGCGCTGTCGCCGTCGATGTCCAGCTCGGATGCGAACGTACCCTGAGACCAGCCCAGCAGCGCTGACAGCATCTGACCGGTGGCGTTCATGTCGTTATCGATGGCTTGCTTGCCGGCCAGAACCAGACCGGGCTGCTCTTCTTCAACAATTTTGGCAAGGATCTTGGCAACGGCCAGCGGCTCGATGTCGGTCTGCACGTCTTCTGCAGCGACAACCAAAATGGCGCGGTCCGCACCCATGGCAAGCGCCGTGCGCAGGGTTTCCTGAGCCTGTTTAACACCGATCGACACGGCAACGATTTCGTCTGCCTTACCAGCCTCTTTCAGGCGGATAGCCTCTTCGACGGCAATCTCGTCAAATGGGTTCATCGACATCTTAACATTGGCGAGATCGACACCGCTTCCATCCGCTTTAACACGGACCTTCACGTTGTAATCAATCACGCGCTTGACAGGCACGAGTACCTTCATTTTGCGTTCTCTCCTTAACAAATGGCAAGCCGCGCAAACGACTCCCCTTCATGCTCTCGCGATGTTGATATCGGCTCATAGCACAGCACAACAGCGCAAAATCGTCATGTTTTCCATCATCGACGTCGCGTTTATTGATTTGGGACAACTTCATTGCAAGAATATTGCGCAGCGAAAGTATTTATACCGATAGTTGAAGGGCTGATAGCCGGACTGTTGTTACCGGTTGGCTCCAGGAACCCACAGAACATCATCTGCGCCATTTTGATTTGCCACGCGCGATGCAACAAAAAACCAATCTGACAGCCGGTTCAGGTATTTCACGGCTGCGGGATTGATGTCTTCGCTGGTGGCGAGCTCGGTCGCCAGTCGTTCTGCACGGCGGGCCACGGTGCGGCAGACATGCAGATGCGCAGACAGGGGGGAACCACCGGGCAGTACAAAACTGCGAAGGGGTGCCAGGTCTTTATTCATCTCGTCGATTTCGGCTTCAAGCCGGTCAATCTGTGATGCGACAACGCGCAAAGGTGGGTACTCGGCCTTGGCATCCAGATCCATTTCAGGGCGGCATAGATCGGCGCCAAGATCGAACAGATCGTTTTGGATGCGTGCCAAAGCCTGGTCCATATCATCTTTGGCGGCAAGTCGGGCAACGCCGACAAAGGCGTTCAACTCGTCTGACGTGCCATAGGCATTGACCCGCGCGGCATGTTTGGCGACGCGCTCGCCGTTACCAAGCGCGGTGTCGCCCCTGTCACCGGTGCGGGTGTAGATCTTGTTCAGAACAACCATGTTACTGGCCTCCCTGGCTCCGCAGGTAAACGTAGGCAACAATCAGCAAGACGGCAATAAATTGAAACAGCAGCCGCAGCCGCATCATCTTGTTACCGTGTTTCTTGTTGAATTCCCCGCCCTTGCCGTAGCCCGCAATGCCGATGACCAACACCACAACAACAGAAGCCATTGCAGCAACAACCAGATAGAAAAGTGAATCAGCCATTACGCCCTCGTGACTATGAAATTCTGTGCATTGGTCTATCGCGGGCCGAGCGGGAAAGCGACCTCGATTTTCAGCGCAGCTTTGCGAGAATTCGATCGGTGGCGCGGGTAGTCAGCATGCGCTTAAGAAGGCCGCCGATATGGGTCGGCGTCGTGACATAATATCTCGGCCTTGGGCGACGGGATTCGCAGGCGTGAATCAGCTTGGATGTAACGGCCGAGGCGGGGAGTTCAAACGTGTCGGGGCCCGAACTTTCGTACAGGCGCTTGAGGAGGCTCTTTTCATATAGATCCCGCAGCGCTGAATTTTTCCAGTCAATAAAGCGTTCGAAATGGGGGATCGAATTTTCCCGGATTTTGGAGGTGACGGGCCCGGGTTCAATCAGGACCACGTTGATGCCGGTGTCACGCAATTCAATGCGAAGCGTGTCGGTCAGGCCTTCGACGGCATATTTGGTGGCGACATAGGCCCCGCGCCATGGAAACGAGACAAACCCCAGAATCGATGAGTTCTGTATAATCCGACCATGTCCCTGTTCGCGCATCACCGGGATGACCTGCCGGGTCAGTTCGTGCCAGCCAAAAAAGTTTGCTTCGAAAATAGTTCGCAAAGCTTCTGTGGGGAGGTCCTCAACAGCGCCAGGCAATCCATGTGCGCCATTGTTGAACAGGGCGTCCAGGGTGCCGCCTGTTGCAGTTAGTACCTGTTGTAATCCCGAGGCGATGGTTCCGGAGTTGGTGTAGTCAATCAGCGGGCTGTCAAATCCTTCGTCTTTCAGCCGGTCACAGTCACGCTGCTGGCGGCACGAGGCAAAGACCTGCCAGCCGCGATCCCGCATGCCTCGCGCAGCGTCCAAGCCGATTCCCGAGGAGCAGCCTGTAATCAGAATGGATTTTTGCATCAACGCCTCTTTGCTCTGCTGTACCTAATGTACCCTGGCAGAGTTATGGGCGTTTCTTGCTGATCAGGGAAGCGGCAATCCAGCCAATTGTTTCGCCTTCAACGACACGCAGGTGCAACCATCCTGTATTCTTATCGCCGACCACTTCGACTGCGACGTCTTGCTTGAGTTGTGTTATCACGGGGTAGCTGGTGCCCGGACCGCTACGCATATTCACTCGGCTAGCTGTAACGTGCCGAATGTCAGCAGTGGTTGGCGCCTGATCTGCTTGCGGCGTTTCAATAATTGGATTCGCGCGTCCTTCAGTCAACGTAGCCAGCCCACCTGACAGTGAAGCCAGCTGAATACCAGAGTCGTCGCTCTGCTCTTCAAGCGGGTTCAGGCCAAATTTCATATCGTTGCCAAGCGCCGTAATTTGCGCCAGGGCCACTTCGGACCGTAGATTAGGATTTGCCAGTGGTCGATCTGGTCGTAATCGGGTGTTGTTGGCAACACGTGGCTTCAAGACGGGCTTTTTTACCGGCTGCATGACTGGCTGCGACACCAAAGAGGCCGCAGTAACCTGATATTCTGCTGACGTTTCGGTTTGGGAGACAAGGGCGGGCTGCGGCCTTTCAGGTGGGGCGAAATCGCTCCCTCCACTCAGTTCATAAAACGCCCAACCCATGAACGCGAATGATAGCATTACAAAGCGCGACATGGCGCTAACCCCCAATTAATTTGTAGACGGAGAAAATACGGGCAGAGAAAATCTGTTAGAATAATCCGGCGGCAGTTTAACAGTACCGACAGCAGGTTGCCGGAGCTTTAATGGTAGTGCGGATCCTCTATAGGAAAATAGGGGAGAGTCATCCTGTTTCTCCCCCAAAGGTAAGCGGGTTCGCCGGAAGTGTGTCAAAACGCATGAATTTCAACGCTGCCGCTTTACCAAATACAGTCGGGCAAGTATCACCATTCCATGACCGACTTGGTAGACCACACCGACTTGCCCTCTTCTCCTGATGGAGGAGAGATCCTTGAACCCCTGCGCCGAGCGATTGGCGAGCGCTATCTGACCTATGCGCTTAGTACGATCATGCACCGGGCGCTGCCAGACGCGCGTGATGGGTTGAAGCCGGTGCACCGGCGAATCCTTTATGCAATGAGTCGTCTGCGATTGACCTCTGCAGGCGGTTTTCTGAAGTCGGCGAAGATCTCGGGCGATACCATGGGGGATTTCCATCCGCACGGTGATGCCGCGATCTATGACGCGATGGCGCGTTTGGCACAGGATTTCAACGTCCGCTATCCGCTGGTGGATGGTCAGGGTAACTTTGGCAACATCGACGGCGATAACCCGGCGGCCTCGCGATACACCGAAGCGCGGATGACTTTCATCGCCGAGGCGATGCTGGAGGGGTTGAATGAAAACGCGGTAGATTTCCGCGACAACTATGATGGTCGTTTGACAGAACCTGCGGTTCTTCCTGCCACTTTCCCGAATATCCTGGCTAATGGTGCCGCAGGTATTGCGGTTGGCATGGCCACCAATATCCCTCCGCACAATATTGCCGAGCTGATCGACGCCTGTTTGCATCTGATCAAAACGCCAGATGCACGCGACGATACCTTGCTGAACCATGTGCCGGGCCCCGATTTCCCCACTGGCGGCATTATTGTTGAGCCAAAAGAGAATATCGCGCAAGCCTACAGCACTGGGCGCGGATCGTTCCGTCTGCGCTGTAAGTATGAGGTCGAGGATCTGGGCCGTGGCCAGTGGCAAATTGTCGTCACTGAAATTCCCTATCAGGTGCAAAAGTCCAAGCTGATCGAGAAAATAGCGGAAGTCATCCAGACCAAGAAAGTTCCGATCTTGGGCGATGTCCGTGATGAATCGGCCGAAGATATTCGAGTTATCCTCGAACCTCGGTCTAAAAACGTCGATCCCGAAGTTCTGATGAACATGATGTACCGCAGTTCGGATCTCGAGGTGCGATTCTCACTCAATATGAACGTGTTGATTGACGGCGTGACACCCAAGGTCTGCTCGATGAAAGAGGTGCTGCGCGCCTTTTTGGATCACCGTCGTGATGTATTGCAGCGGCGTTCGCAACACCGGATGGAAAAGATTGACCATCGGCTAGAGGTGCTGGCGGGCTTTATCATCGCCTTCCTGAATCTGGACCGGGTGATTGAAATTATCCGCTACGACGATGACCCCAAGGCTGCGCTAATTCGTGAGGACTGGAGCCGGGAATACCCACGCGCGCTGACCGAGGCTGAATATGTTTCGCCGGTCGCAGGGCAGGGGGAGCTGTCCGAAGTTCAGGCCGAAGCGATTTTGAACATGCGGTTGCGCTCACTGCGCCGCCTGGAAGAGATGGAGCTGGTCCGCGAGCGTGACGCGCTGCGCGAAGAACGCGCTGGTCTGGTTGCATTGCTGGCCTCGGAAGAGCTGCAATGGAGCAACATTTCTGACCAGTTGAAGGCAACCAAAAAACAGTTTGGTAAGAATTACGAGGGCGGCGCACGTCGTACCCAATTTGCCGAGGCTGGTGAAGTCGAAGAAGTGCCGCTGGAGGCGATGATCGACCGCGAGCCGGTGACGATTGTCTGCAGCCAGATGGGCTGGATCCGGGCAATGACGGGTCACATCGATCTCAAGCGAGAGCTCAAGTTCAAGGACGGCGATGGCCCGCGTTTCATTTTCCATGCAGAAACCACCGATCGCTTGTTGGCTTTTGGTAGTAATGGTCGCTTCTACACCGTCAGTGCCGCCAATCTGCCGGGTGGGCGCGGCATGGGTGAACCCCTGCGTTTGATTGTGGACCTTCCGAATGAGGTCGAGATCGTCGACTTGTTCATTCACAACCCGGATGGAAAACTGTTGGTGGCGTCCTCTGCGGGCAATGGCTTCATCTGCGCTGAAAAAGAAATTGTTGCACAGACGCGTAGCGGCAAACAGGTTCTAAACGTCAAAGATGATGACCGGGCCAAGATCTGTGTCCCAGTGGCAGGGGATCACGTTGCCGTGGTGTCCGAAAACGGCAAGTTCCTGGTCTTTTCAGTTGAGGAACTGCCAGATCTGACCCGCGGCAAGGGCGTGCGCTTGCAGAAGTACAATATGGCGCGGGGTAAGCAGGGGTCGTTGGAGTTGGATGGCGGCCTGAGCGATATCACCACGTTCAATTGGGACGATGGTCTGACTTGGGAAATGGGCGGTGGCAAAACCCGTCACGAACAGGATCTCAGCCAGTGGCTGGGCAAGCGGGCTGGTGTTGGCAAGCGTCCACCCTATGGCTTCCCGCGGTCTTACAAATTCGATTAATTCCAAGGAGTCCTCTGTGACCCCAGCGCCACCCGCGTCCAATGTGATGCGGGTGGCGCTTTACCGAGTGTATGTTCGCAGTTTATCAGGTTGGGACCGTTCGTAAAAAGAGACCCGATATGATCCGACTTATAGCTTTCCTGACTTCGTTTTCGCTGCTTGCTGCCTGTGGTGAAACCCTTATGGATGAGGCCCCCGAGGATCTGGGCGCATTCAAAATGCGTGTGGGATACATATACACCGACAAGGCGCTGAAATGGCCCTTGTCACGCAATGCACAAGGTTCAGACTGGACCGCCGAGTTGCAGAATGCCCTTGATACGCGTTTGCGCCGCTATGAAGGTGCGCAAGAATACGACATCGCCATCAGCCTAGAAGGGTTCATGCTTGCCCCTCCGGGTGTGCCGATTCTGGTTTCTCCCAAAAGTGTCGCTGTGGTGAACGTATTTGTTTATGATGTTGCCGGGCAGGAATACCTGGCCAAAAAGCACCAGATGGAGATCTTCGAAAGCACCACCAGTGAAAGTGCCCTGCTCGGATCGGGTCATGCGCGGACCAAGGAAGAACAGATTGCCGGGCTTTCTCTCAACATTGTGGATGCGGTCGAGGAATGGATTGCTGAACAGCATCTGGAAAACGGCTGGTTCAGTGAACGCTTAAACGACGTGGAGGCGGATCCGGCTGCCCCAAGCTGATGCGCGTTCCAAAGCTTCAGTAAATATTAGATTACGAATTGCTTGATATTTGTGCGTAAAGGCAATATGTCGCGCGCGATGATACAAGTGGGTCGATTGCCGACCCCATTTACCAAAAAGGGCGCCTTGAGAATGGCTAAGGAAAAGTTCGAACGTAACAAACCACACGTCAACATCGGCACCATCGGCCACGTTGACCACGGTAAAAC
>NZ_JBYAXC010000011.1:0-97722 GCF_057444295.1 Parasedimentitalea nitratireducens
AGCGCCTCAGCGCCGCCGGTAAGGGGGGTTCTAGTGTTACCTCTCAAGGTCCGCAACACCTAAATTCAATAAATCCAACTTTTTGTGAAGAAACTTCGAAAAGCCTGCAAAATCAATCGAATACCGAAGGGTCCCGACCCAAACACCAGCCCAAAACACAGTTAACAACCATCAACCAACAACAGATCAACACCGAGTCACCACATCTGGTAGCGTCGGTAGGTGGAGGCACATCATGTAAAATGCTGCCCTCGCAACAGAACACCAACTGCCCGGCTTGCCTCCTAATGTCCCCGGTCACAGCCTCCGCGCTCCACAGGAGCAAATCATCAACCTGTTCGTCTCGGCTCAAGTTCCAATCATTTGCCTTTTGCCACCAAGCCCTAATTTCTGTTTCAAGGCGGGTAGAAGCATGACAACAAAAACTGCAACTTTGATAGGGTCCCACCCAAGCACTACCTCACGGCTCCCTCACGAGCCTATTGCGCGACTTCGAGGTTCACCATGAGCACCCGTACGCCATCAGGACAACCACAGCCTTCTTTTCCCGCTCTCCAGGAAAACAGTCCTTCTATGCACATGCTTTGCCGCCAGGCGCCGGTGATTCCAATGCTAACGGTTGAAGACCTTGCTCACGCCGTACCACTTGCCGAGGCACTCATCGCTGGGGGACTGCCGGTGCTTGAGGTCACGTTGCGGACCCCCGTTGCCTTACAAGCGATTTCGCTGATGGCCCGAGTGCCAGGTGCAACCATTGGTGCCGGAACCGTACTTAGCCCAAAACACGCCAAAGCTGCTCAAGACGCAGGCGCTGTCTTTGCTGCGTCGCCAGGAACATCCCATTCACTGATTGATTGCTGCGAAGATCTGGGACTACCCTTGTTGCCAGGCGCCGTCACAGCCACCGAAATCATTGCCCTTCTGGGCCGTGGGTTTGATCTGATAAAGTTCTTTCCCGCCGAGGCATCTGGTGGCGTGCAGGCCCTACGCTCCCTTAGCGCTCCGTTCCCACATGTACATTTTTGCCCGGTGGGTGGAATTTCCCAGACCACCGCCCAAGACTATCTTTCGCTTTCAAATGTGGCCTGCATTGGCGGCAACTGGATGGCATTCGCCGAAATGCTCAGAAACGAACGCTGGAACGAGGTTCGAAAGAATGCGCATGAGGCCAGACAATTGGTCAATGGCCACGACTCCCCGCTTCGAGCTTAAGTCACCCCAACCCTAGTTGGCTCCACATCCGTTCAAAACTGCCTTTTTGGTTAGTCAACCGACAGCAAACAGTCTTCATCTGAGACATGTTCCATCCAAGTGGTGACAAAACCGCTTTCAGCTTCCTGAATAGCAATATGTTCCATCTCGCTATCCGGGACAGCTCCGTGCCAATGCTCTTCGCCCGGTCCGATCCAGACCGTATCGCCGACCCGCATCACCCGAGGTGGCGCGTTACGGGTGCCAACCATACCAACACCCGAAATCACATACAGGGTTTGCCCCAACGGATGACTGTGCCAGGCGGTACGTGCTCCGGGTTCGAACATGACCCGAATGGAACGGCTACGCGCTGGGGAAGGTGGGGTATTGATCGGCTCAATCCAGACCTGCCCCGTAAACCAATTGGGGTCACCTTTTGTGCCAGGGCGTGAACCGGCCAAAAATAAATCCATGATACTCTCAAAAAACAGGTTACGGTTCTAACTCAAACGAAAATTCATTTGATCAACCATTATTGCTCGCACCGAACCTGTCAAGTCTGATAAACCGCCACTTTTACTCCTAGGTCCGCCGGACTAGAGATCAACGACAACCACCCCACCTTTTTCAGCTGCACGGGACTGGCAAAGGATCACAGACTTCTGCCGCTGCGCCTTGGACAGTACAAAGTCGCGGTGCTCGACCTCACCTGAAATCAAATCACATTTGCAAACTCCGCAAATACCGTCCGAACATTTGACATCTACATGCACGCCGTTTTGAGCTAGCACATCTGTCGCGGTCTGATCTGCGGGAACAAATATTTCACGACCTGATTTTGCCAACCTCACGGTAAAATCGTGGTTCTCATACTCAGGCACCTCCGGAACCGAGAAATATTCCAGATGGCGCGCCTGTTCGGTGAACCCCTGCCGCTCAGCCGCCTGCATCACGCCATCCATGAAACGATCCGGCCCACAGGTATAGACGTGCCAACCGTCACGATAATCGCTTAGCACCACATCCAGATCTGCTCGTGTTCCTTCATCCGAAACATGCACCGTGACCCGATCTGCCCAAGGCATTGCCGCCAGATCGGGCAAATAGCCCGCACCATCACGGCTTGAAACCGAATAGTGCAGCTCAAACTCCTTGCCCAGCGCATGGAGCTGATGTGCCATAGCGATCATCGGTGTCACTCCGATTCCGCCGCCCATCAAGAAGCTCTTACTGGCACTCTCATCCAGCGGAAAATGATTGATCGGTTTTGAGATGAAGATCTTGCGCCCTTCGGCAAAGATCCGGTGCAACAGGGCTGAGCCCCCCCTGCCCTGATCCTCGCGCAGCACTCCGATCTGGTACCTGCTACGGTCTGCAGGATCACCGGACATAGAATATTGCCGCAGATACTCTGGTGCTACAACGATGTCCAAATGGGCGCCGGCGGTCCATTCCGGCAAGTCCGTCCCGTCAGCGCTACGGAACTCATACTTGGTCACATCCGGACTCATAGCCTCGGCGTTGGAAACGACGACCTGTAATACAGGACTATCGGCATCACTGGTGTAGACGTGATCCCAGTCACCAGTCTCCCCCTTGGCGCGGCGTTCTCTATATTCCTCCGCCGTGACCATCGCCTGATAAGCCTCAATCCCCGCCTCGCGATCCATGGGGAATGGATAGGGCCAGGGATGCGGCGCCAGATTGGCCGGGTAAACCGCCAGCGTCTGGTCCTCATGCTTCAACTTCAAGTCTTTTTGCAGCGCACGGGCATTCACCGGATGGCGGGTTGGGCGGTATCCGCCGTCCTCTTCCATCTCCAGATCCCACCACCACTTCTTGACCGGGTTCATTTCACCATTGCCCACAAAGTCATCCAGCTTAGCCAGCGCAGGCGCAGCCGTGGGCCAGTTCATCGCTGCATGGCGGAACGGCTTTTCGCGGAACAAGCCTTCGAGGTTCCAGGGGCAGGTCTTCATGCAGCGGCCACACATCGCGCCACCTGGCGTGGTGATCCGGTAGGTGGTGCATTTCTGACTGTCGCTCTTCCAGATTTCATAGCCGTTGAACATCTTCTTAGGGCCGGCTGTAATTGCCCCCGACGGACATTCCCGTGCACATTTGTTGCAGCTCTCGCAAAACTTCTGTAGGCCAAAATCAATCGGCTTGTCATGGGCCAGTGGCATATCGGTGGTCACAACACCTGATTTCAGGCGCGGACCTAAGAAGGGGTTCAAGATCACCTCACCAATCCGGCTCACCTCTCCCAGTCCCGCCAACAGCAACAACGGCGGCTGCAACACCTCGCCATCCATCACTGTATGCGCCTTGGCCTTATACCCCAGATTGCGAATCTGCCGCGCGATCACGCCCCCCAGCAGAGAGAACCGCAGATAGGCGCGCATCGACTGCGCCACTGCGATCCAATCATCGCCCGAGGTCCCATCGGTGGTTTCAAAACCCTGATCTACGATCATGCTGATCGCCTGATCATGCTCGGGGTGGATCTCGGCTCCGGTAGCGTCATGGCTGTACCACGTCCAGTCCGGGCAACGGCTGATCCCCACCGCATCAATCCCCAGCCAATAGCTTGCCGCTTTGATATTGGCAGCATTGCGCTCCGCATCACTTGGGCGCGGACCGCTGACGGCTTCTCCGTCCTGCAACAGAACAAAGGCCCCAAGCATCCGCCGTTGCGCCATCGAAGGCGCAGCCTTGCGCACATAGAACCCACCGGTGGCGGCCTGCTGGTTGGTCTTACCCATGTCGCCAAACTGCGCTCGGGCAAACATGTCGGCCCGCTTGGGCACCCGCGCCACATGGGCCTCATCTATATATGTTGTCGGATCATCCACCCGCTTCAGGGTCTCAAACGGATGCGGGCCATCCTTGAAATCTCGCTTGCGGAACGGATCAATGTTCAACGCAGATTTCTGCGAGCCCAGCCCAACCCACCAACGTGGACCTTTTACCTTGAACATCGGCTGCTGGCTTTGCGGCAATAGTGGCCGGTCCATAGCCAAGTCAAAATCGGTTGTGACAACCGCAACTCCAAAGCGACTACCCAGATAAGGGTTCACCAACTGGCCATCCTCGACCGTAGCGAGACCTGCTGCGATCACCAGTTGGTTCAGATCCACATCCGACGAAGTGCCGGTATGCGCCTTGGCATCCCAGCCCAACAACCGGATGTAGTTCGCTAGCACGACCGCCGTTTCACTGGCGCGCAGACAGGCACGATGCTCTTGCGCATCCGTCAGCCACTCGCAGCCATCCTCATCCGCCTTGGGATCGCGCTGCATGTCGTACAGAAACACAATTGCCCGCGAATGATCGCCAATTGTGGTCGGCGGTGCGATCATCGCCTCTTTCAGGTCCGCCATGATCAAGTCGATCCCGGCCGCCAGCGTCTTGGTCTGCCGTGTCTTGAGATCCTCTGACAGCCGGTCAATATCAGGGTTGCGATAAGGTTCATCCAACCGCGCCGAGGCAGGCATCGGCCCGATGCCAACCATCGCCGCATCTGAGAAATAGCCAAAGCCCTTGATATGCTCCGCCCGTTCTTGCGGATCGCTGGGACATTCTGCTCGCGCCTTATTTACCATCCCGTCACGAATTGCGTCCATCATCGCCTGATATTCGCCCATCGCGTTGACGATCGAGGCCGGCAGGCCAGGTCGACGAAAATTCAGCGGCTGAAATCCCGGTACGGCCCGCAGATCCGGCATCGGCCCACGCGCCAGCCGCTCCAACGGATAAGGCCCCAAATGAACAGGGCGTTTCTTATCCGAGAAAAGCTGGAAAGTCATACTGGGTATCCTGGCGATGAGTTACTGAACTCCAGCCTTGTACTACACAAAGCAATCACCTGAATAGCATCCAATATACAATATTTTCATTAACATCCTATATCACTGTTTTTAAACCAGACAATATTGAACACATCAGCCTTTTCGACCCGTAAACTGCGCTATTTGGATTCCACCGCCAGTCAGACTGTCGCGCACCGACCCAGCCAGAGCCACAGCCGTTGGTGTATCCCCATGCAGGCAAATGGTATCAATGGCCGTTGGGATGCGTTTGCCACTTTCGGTGATGATTGCCCCCTCTTGCACCATCTGCAAAATGCGCGGCCCTGCCACTGCCGGGTCATGGATCACCGCTCCGGGTAATGACCGATCCACCAGCGTGGCATCATCGTTATAGGCCCGGTCGGCAAAGATCTCGCCCGCCCAATTGCAACCCAAATCGCGCACCACGTCTTCCATCGCGGTCGCCGCCAACACCATTATGATGATATCCGGATCCACATCCAGCGCCGCCTCGTAGCAGGTACGCGCCATGTCGGCGTCCACGCTGCACATATTAGACAACGCCCCGTGCAGTTTGAGGTGTCGCACCTGACCGCCCAGCGCCGAAGCCATCCCGCGTGACGCGCCTAACTGGTAACGTACCAGGTTTTTCAGGCTCTCATTGGGCAGCTGCATCTTGCGACGGCCAAACCCCTGCAAGTCAGCAAATCCGGGGTGCGAGCCAATCCCAACGTTGCACTCCATTGCCTGTGTCATTGTTGCCGCCATCACGTCTGGATCACCACCATGAAACCCACAGGCAATATTGGCCGAAGACACGATATCCAGCAGCGAGGCATCATCGCCCATAGTCCACGGGCCAAAGCTTTCACCCATGTCGGCGTTCAGATCGACCGATTTCGTCATGCATAGTCTCCACTGTCAAAGGGGTCAGCTTCTGCCGAGATGGCTCCGCCGATCAATTGAAAAGATAATAGATCCGCCATATCCGCCGGATCACGGATCAACGGGGCACAGCGTGACGGCAGCGACCGCACGGCGGCATCATACTTGGACTGAATTTCCAGCCCTTGCTCCAGCGTCACCCAGTCAAACCGGACTGACGCCCTAGCGGGCGCCTGCGCAATTCGTGCCAGATCACAGGGCAGTACTGTGCCAATTCGCGGATAGCCACCCGTCGTCTGGCACTCACGCAGCAACACAAACGGCTTACCGTCTCCGGTCATCTGCACATCACCGGGCACAATCACCTCGGACAAGATATTCAACTGCCCCGCAGCCGAAAACCCCTCACCATCCGAGACCATTTCAATGCCCATCCGGTTGGCGCGACTGCCACGCGTGAATTCCGTTTCACCAAACCGCACCCGCACTTCGTCCGGGAACAAAGCTGACTGAAAACTCGCAACGATACGCAGGGCTCCACCAGAAAACCGGTCTTCGGCCTCCAGCCCCAAACCTGTCTCACTGTTGCCATCCGGCCCCGCAGACAGAATATCCCCCGCCCGTATTGCTTGCCCGATCCCGCCCATCAGATGCGCCGCACGGGATCCCAGCAGGCATTCGGTATTTACGCCACCGCCGAGATGCAGATAGCCGTAAACCCCTTTACGCGCGGCACCGATCTCTAGTTTCTGCCCTGCTTCAACCAAATGCGACGCATTCCAGGCCAGCGAATCTCCATCCAAAGTCACCATCATCGGCGCGCCCGTCAGAGCAATGCGCACCTGCCCGACCGCCTCAAACAAACCACCAAGGCCACCCATCTCCAGGGCTGCCAGCCCAGCATCCTGCCGTAACAGCGCTGCCCCTTCGGCCAAGGCCAGCGTATCCGCCGCTCCGCCCTGCGAAATGCCACGCTCCAGCAATCCTGGCCGCCCCATGTCCTGCACAGACATCACAGGCCCCGCGCGCAACACCTTTAACCCACTCATGGAGTGATCTCCGTCACAACCGCGCCGCCATTGTTCGGATCACCTTCCCGCAGGCGTAGGAAATCGGCCTTAGCAACCGGCTCAAATATCATCTCGTCCCCTGCCCGCAGCGCAAAGGGGGCATCCATTTCTGGCCGAAACAACCGTATACCCGTCTGTCCAACATGCCGCCATCCTGTGGGCGCCGGAGCGGTGAACAACACAAACTGCCGGATCGCCTGCACCAAGGCACCTGACGGCACCATTGGCGTCAGCGCTGTCTGCCGTGGCAGGTCCCATTCCTCGCCCAATGTTCCCAAATAGGGCTGCGAGGCCGCAAAACCGATGGTCAAAACCCGCACCCGCGCTGAACCCAAGCTTTCGACCGCCTGCGCCTCGGTCATCCCAGCCGCATCCGCCGCCTCACCCAGTTGTGGCGCCAATTCCGTGCCGTAAACAGTCGGAACCCGCCAAAACCGACGCCCTTTGGGCAAGTCGGCCGCGTACCAGTCGCGCCGTTCCAGCAACTCTTCCAGCTTGGCCCGCAGCGCATCATGCGACATCTGGTCAGGATCAAATCGAACAAAGACCGACGCCAGTGACGGCGAGATTTCAATCACCCCTGCTATTGCTTGCAGCTCCAGCGCGCCCTTAAAAGCCAGCGTCGCCCGGTTGGATGCCTCGCTTAGCGCATCTGCAAAGGTGACCAGCATCCCCTGCAAGCCAGCCGTCCGTATCACCGGAAATTTCGGTAGCCCCTGATCGCTCATCTGCACCCCCATCGTTCAGTGCCAGCGTTGCGATGCAACACCCGCAGTGTCAACACGGGAAACGGCGACAAATGGGCAGATCACGGGATTGCTAGAGAAGAGTTCGAATGCCGTACAAACTGCAGCGAATACTGACTATACAGGATGGCCGCGTGCGGCGCTCCCCACGATCGAAACCAGCGTTTTTGCAAGCTTCTGCTGCTCTTTATCGTCCTTGCAGACCTTCAGCAGCTTATCGCATTCCTTTTTAATCTGGGTTTCAAAGGTTTTCTGCTGCTTCTGCGCCTGCTGAAAGACCTTGGCCGCCTGGTTTGGCAACATCAGCTTTGACGCTTTCTTTCCGGTGGCCTTAACCGTGGCAGAATGCTTCGAGAAAATACCCGCCATCTTGGCAATAGAAGCAGTCACGCCCTTTAAAGTGCCCGCTTTATCCCCCGATGATTTCTTAAACTCTATGTCGAACTTCTTTATCTTGACCGACGCTGTTTTCAGGTTTTTCGACGCAAGCGCGATGTTGGGGAATGGGACCGGGACAAACGGGGCTGGAGGTGCCGGAACTTTGCAGACATCCGGAAACGCAATCGAAACGCCGCCCTTTTGTTTTTTGGTAGAACCTGGAAACATGACCCCAACAGTGTACCGGATTTTTCTGTAAAAATCCAGATCTGGCGGCCCCGCCTATTAGCATGCAAATTCAAGCCATCGACCATGCCTACACTACAGTGTCAAAGCTGCCTGCGACGTGTTTTTAGGGAAGTGGCGGACCGAGGAGGATTCGAACCCCCGACCCCCTGATTCGTAGTCAGGTACTCTATCCAGCTGAGCTATCGGTCCACTGAGGGCGGGGTTTAGTGCTACCCGCTCCAAGGCGCAACCCCCAAATCGGGCAATTTTAAATTCATCCAAATTCCGGTCACTAAATCACACCTCGCCGATCTGGATGACCGCACCTATGTGGTTGCGATCAGGCGGCAAATAGGAAATGAATTCTATCCATGGCAACATGGTCCGATTTAGATAACGAGCTCAAACTTTGGCACGCTACCGGGGTCACTCCCACGTTTTGGTGGCGCGACGACGACACCGAATCCCCGACGCCTGCTCTGGATCAGCTTCTGTCGCTGGCAGAAAAGCACCACCTGCCAATTCACCTGGCTGTTATCCCCCAAAACATCTGCCGTGGTTTGGCTCCGCGACTGGCGAGATCGCCAGATGCCTATGTGCTGCAACATGGGTTTGCACATGTGAACAACGAGCCCGCCGGGGCGCGCGCCTCTGAAGTTGGCGAAAACCGCGACATTGGCCTGCAGCTGCAAGACCTTCGTGCCGGCTGGCGGTGTCTGCAGCAGGCAAAGTTGCCCAATCTCTTGCCCGGATTTGCGGCCCCGTGGAATCGCATCGCAGATAAGACCATCGCCCAGTTCCCAAACCTTGGCTACCGACTGGTTTCGGCCTGCCACGCCCGCAAGTCCGCCCATCCGGTGCCCGGCGTTACCCAGGTCAACATCCACTTCGACCCAATCCGCTGGAAACAGGGCCCACAATTCCGAGGCACCGAGGCAACGCTGGCCGGGGTCGTAGAGCATCTGGAACAGCGAAGGCTTGGGGTGGTGGACCCATCGTAACCTACCGGCCTGTCCACTCACCACCTTCAAACTGAGGGAATTGTCTGGGACTTTGTCGATCAACTGCTGGAACGGCTCACCCACAAGGGCGCCACCGAATGGGTTCGCCTGGCCTCATTGCTCTAAAGGAAAACCACATGGTAGAGATCAGCCACGCCCAGCCATCCGAGCGCGAAGAGATCGCCCAGTTTATGGCCGAGGTTTTTCCTCGGGCCAAGTGGTCCATGGAGGGCTGGCGCGCGATCCTTGATGGCCGCTGGGCCCGCCCAGATGACAGTTACGCCATCACCGTTCGCGATCAAGGCAAGCTGGTTGGTGTATTGGGACTGGTCACCGCCCAGCGCCCCACCGACAATGGCCCCTGTGTCACCGCCAACATGACCTCGTGGTATCTGCTGAAACCTTATCGCGGGACTGGTGTTGGTCGGAAAATGATTGAGCTGGCCACCGCAGACCCCAGCATCACCGTAACTGATTTCACCAGCTCCCCGGGCGCGGTCCATGCAGTTAAACGCGCAGGCTTGGTTGAGCTCGACACCCAGCGGCTGATCTGGAAACCCCGCACATCTCCGACACAAATCCTGCCGGTCCACGATAACCCGCTGGAACTAGGCAATCGGATCAGCGCCAGGGACCGTCAAGTTCTGCAGGATCACGCAAACCTGCCCCTGACACCGCTGGCCATTAAGACCCCCGACGGCCCCGTTGTAGTGATCCTGTCAATCAAGCAAAAGCACGACCAATATGTCACCCACGAGGTGATGTATCTCGGTAATCGCGATCTCTTTGCGCACCATGCCCGGGCCATTGCCGACAGCCTACTGCCAGCTGATCGCGCCATCTTGTCAGTCGACCGTCGACTGCTGCCCTCTTCTGCTGAGCCAGATGCTGTCGAAGATTTTGCCATCCCGCGCTTCTATACACCGGGCCGCATGCCGCCCGAGGACATCGATCATCTTTATACCGAAGTCGTTCTGCTGGGCTTGAAGCTTTATTGAACCGCTAGCATCCGGGCTTGCGACGTTTAGCGCCTAAAAATTCGGCGTACTGACCCACCTCGGCCTCAACTCGATCGGCTGACCAGCCCAGCTCCTTGGCCGCAATCCCGGCCACTCTTTGCACCTGATCCAGCCCTTGATCCGGTTCCCATCCCAACCCCAGCCGCCGGGTCATTAGATCGGTCAAACCACCTGGCATCTCATGGCGGACTGAATGCAGGACTTTGGCACCTGTCAACACGGCTTCACTAGTGCCCACCACATCGGAACCATACCACAGTTCCTGCCGCTCTCTACTGGCGGGTAGCCGAGCCGACACCTTTTCCACCAGAGATCGCGCCACCCATCGGTGGGTCATAATCGGCCCGCCGGTCAGCGCCATCATGTCGGGAACTCCACAGTCTTCCAGATCATAGATCTTTATGTCCCGACTACCCAATGGCTCTTTGGGATCACGGGTCAAAGGGTTCACCCCGGCCCAGGTGAAAAGGATATCATCCCGTGTCACCGCAAGTTTCGGCAGGCAGCGATTGGTCTCAGCTATCATCCAGTCAATCTCCTGATCGCTGGCAGAAACCCCTGCGATGTCACCTTCGAACGGGGTGCGGGTCAGACCGATGTAGTGAATGCCCCGGAACGGCAGGCAATACAGTGGCTCTCCCAGACTATTATAGTTAAATACCCCCCAGTCGGCGAACGCTTCGGGCAGGCGCAGCGCAATGTGGATGCCTTTCATTCCCGTACATTTGGGTGCGATGTTTGAACCTGAAGTTTGAATGACATCATCGACCCAGGCCCCCGCCAGGTTCAGCACCAGGTCTGCAGTCACGTTAGCGATTTCACTGTCACCGTCCCCACCTGAACCTTGGGGCGACAATGACAATCGCCACCCCTTCTCGCCATTGCGTCGCGTCAGCCCTTCAACCCGCGTGTAGTTGCGGACCATCGCCCCCATGCGCCGGGCATCAAACAGTGCATCCAGCGCGATCCGTTCGGGCCAGTCAAAAACATACTCGCGAAACACGGCGACACTGCGCAGTTTGTCAGGGTCACGCAGCCAGCCCTGAACTGGCACTTGGTCAAATTGCTTCGCGCTATAGCGACGATAATCGAGAGACTCGCCAGTCGGGCTGGTCATCCGCAGGGCGGCAAAGGCCGCGTCCAACTGCCAAGGCGCGTACTGATCATCTGAATAGATCGGCAGGCAGAAATTGATCGGCTTCACCCGGTTCGGAATACTGCGCACGATTTCATCGCGCGCCAGCATATCCGCCCGCGCCGTGCGCATCGACATGGCAATCCGGCCTGGGTGCATCAGGGTCTTCCAAAAGCTGGATCCGCTGGCCAAATGCCGTAGGCCACAATGCAACAGACGGCTTGACCGGCTGGTGGCCCCATTGGCAAAATCGCCCTGATCCACAACCAGCACCCGGTAGCCCGCCGCACTCAGGTGCTGCGCCGCACTGGCCCCATTGATGCCTGCGCCAATGATGGCCACATCCACATGCTGTTGATCAAGATCCGTCAGACTGCTGGTTTTCAATGCTGATACGCCCCAAAACACGGTCAAAACTTATTTTCATCAGGGTAGCCCAAACAGGAACCGGTTTTGTGCAAAACCCGCCAACTACCTGGCCAAACGCGTCTTCATACCCGCATCCGGGAAACAGGTTGGGGCCTGTCCTGTGGACTCTTGCCAGCGACCGATTGACCTTCGAGTCTTAAAGCCCACCAATCCATCCGCCCCGCCAACATCATGACCCATGCCTTCGAGGGCGCGCTGCATGGCGGCAACATCTGACCGATACAGCCCGCCAACTTTGCCCCATTGGGCCGAGAAATCGCCAACGCCAAACTGAATGCGATCCCCCACATGCCCGACAAACAAGGCGTATAAATCGCTCATGTTGTAATCCTTGAGCACATAGAAATTCGGCGTCACGATAAAGGCCGGACCATTGCGTCCAGCAGGCATCAACAAGAAGCCTTCTTGCCCTCGCTCCTGTGCAGGGAACGCCCGACGGGAAACGCGTGTTATCCCCATGTCCTCCCAGGCAGAAACCAGCCGCCCTTGATCCGGCCCCTCCAACGCGCAGGACACCGAGCTTGGCACTTTGACCTCAAACCCCCAATCGCGGCCTGCCACCCAACCATGTAGCGCCAGATAATTGCCAATGGACGCGATGGTGTCGGCTTCGGAGCCCCAGATATCGGCCTTGCCGTCGCCATTGCCATCGGCGGCGTATTTCAGAAAACTTGTGGGCATGAACTGCGGCTGCCCCAGCGCGCCCGCCCAGCTGCTTTTCATCGCGCCCTGTGACGCATGTCCCGCCTGAGCAATCTGCAATGCAGCAATCAGCTCCTTAGTGAAATACTCAGCGCGCGTGCTCATGAACCCTTTGGTGCCCAGAACTTGGAACACATCGTGAGGGATAGCGGCGCGGCCATAGGCGCTTTCACGTCCCCAAACCGCCAAAATAATCCGCCCCGGGACACCCGTGCGCCGCTCAACTGCCGCAAGTGCCTGAGCGTGGCTCTTGGCCATTTTCTGCCCTACCGAGGTCGCACCATCCACACTCCCCCGCGCAAAGTACTTGCCCGGCGATCCAAATTCGGCCTGGCGCTGCGCCTTCGGTGTTTGTGGGGTGGTTCCAGGAGGTACCAGATCTGGCAGTTTCCAGTTCAGCGTCACACCAGAAAACGCGTTCTTGAACGTTTTGCGCGAAACCCCCTTGGCCTTGGCTTGCGGCCAAACGGTCTGCTTCAGCCAGACCTGAAACTGCGCTTCCACCGCCCCGCGATCTTGTGCAGTCGATGCGCTGGCAAAAGTCAGCACCAAAGAAATCAGGATTAGTATACGCAACATCAGAGATCGGTCCGGTCAGAGAGAAACCACGCCCCCATCGTAACGACCAAACCAGCAGGATGGCCACCACGTATGTCGAATCATGTCGCGAACGGATTTGCGCCGTACCGCCCCCACTGCACCCGTGCAAGGTAGGGAAAACCGGGTTGTCAAAATGAGTGAGACTGTTAACAGTGCCACGATTGTTAAGGAACTGTTAACGGTGTCGCGTTTTTGACCTGCCCTTCGAAGTGAATTTGAAAAGAGTTTGTGCTCAGGACGGAACTTTCACACAGCTCCAACGCGTTAGAGCCAATCGAATTGAACCGGAAAGACCAAATGAGTATTCTTACGCCTTTTATTACGACCTCAATCCAACCCATTGGTTCCGACTCAGTATCTTCGTCAGCTCGGATTGTCGAAACGTCAGACGCGTCTGCATCCACTAGCACCCGCTATACCATGTCCGCAGGCGATACCTTTGCAGGCCGACTGTCCTATGCTGGTGATCGAGACTGGGTCGCCATCGAGCTGACCGCTGGGCAGGTCCATTCCTTCAGCCTGAGCGGTAGCGGTGGTGGTGGCGGGTCGCTTCGCGACACTTATCTTAGGCTCTATAATCCTTCAGGCACATTGATCGCCAGCAATGACGACAGTGGCCCCGGTCTTGATTCTCTTCTAACCGGCTCTGTCACCACCAGCGGCACCTACTATCTTGCAGCAGGCAGCTGGAACGACAGGTATAGCGGCACATACTCATTGTCAGTAACCTCTAACGGCCCCCCTCCACCACCGCCGCCACCACCTCCTAGTGACGCGGTAATGGGCACACTTGATGACCTGGCGAATTACCTGACTGACGGGTATTGGACAGACACCAGCCGGTATCGTCGTAGCTTTGACACATCCACAGACAACACCATCACAGTAAACCTGACAGGCCTGACCGCCGAAGGTCAGCAGCTAGCCCGCTGGGCGCTGGAAGCCTGGGAAGCCGTTGCTGATATCAATTTCCAGGAAACCAGCAGCGGCAGCGCTGATATGCGGTTCCAGGACCACGATTCAGGAGCCTATTCAAGCTCTCACAACTCCGGTGGTGGCTATCTCACTGGCGGCACCATCGACTATTCTATTGTCAATGTGTCCACGGCCTGGATTAACAACTATGGCACGTCCATCGAAAGCTATTCGATGTCGACCTATATCCATGAAATTGGCCACGCTCTGGGCTTGGGGCACCAAGGGAACTACAACGGCGGTGGAGCTTATGGTACCGACAACACATTTATCAACGACAGTTGGCAAATGTCGGTCATGTCCTATTTCAACCAGACCCAAAACACCTCGGTCAATGCCAGCCTGGCTGCGTTGCTGACGCCAATGATGGCCGACATTGTTGCCATCCATAACCTGTACGGCGTTGCAGATGCCAGCAGTGAAACCGCCGGTGACACCGTTTGGGGAGTGAACTCCAATCTCGGAGGTTCGCTTGGCCAGCTGTTTGATAGTTTTACAAGCTCTTCAAGCACTTATAACGGTGGCGACATTGCGTTCACAATCTACGATCAAGGTGGCATCGACACCCTGAACCTGACTACGTTTAATACTAATAACCGGATCGACATGCACGATGACAGCTTCTCCGACGTTGCTGGCCTGATCGGCAACGTCGGTATCGCTCGCGGCACCGTGCTCGAAAATCTCTTTACCAGTTCTGGAAACGACACGATCACAGGAAACTCCGCCGACAATCTCATTGATGCAGGCGCTGGTAATGACATTCTGCGCGGTGAAGATGGGGCTGACAGCCTGTACGGCGGAGACGGGTACGATACTATTAATGGCGGTGACGGAGACGACTTTATTTTTGGCGGTGCAACTTCGGCTGATCTGCGCGATATCATCTATGCCGGCGCGGGCAACGACAGCATCGACGGGGGCCATGGCAACGACCTGATCTATGGCATGGACGGCAATGACAGCATCGCCGGCGGCTTTGGCGCCGATGAGCTGCAGGGGCAAGACGGCGATGATGTGATCACCGGGTCCGCCCTGTCAGATCTGGTCTATGGCGGTGCGGGCAATGATTTTGTCAACGGCGGTTTTGGCCATGACCGCATCAACGGCGGCTCAGGCGCCGACAGGTTTTATCATTTGGGCATTGCGGATCACGGCTCTGACTGGATCCAGGACTATAACGCTGCCGAGGGCGATGTACTGCTGTTTGGCAATTCTGGCGCCACGGCGGATGACTTCCAGGTCAACCTGGTTCACTCGGGCGCTGGCGACAGTTCCATCGAAGAGGCCTTTGTGACTTATCGACCAACCGGCCAGATTGTCTGGGCTCTTGTGGATGGGGGGGGTCAGGATGAGATTAACATTAAGATTGGCAGTGAGGTGTTTGATCTGCTGGCGTGAGGTTTGCACTAAGCTAAATATGGGGGGGGCGCAACTCGCCCCCTGCCAATTTAGTTACTCAACTGAAGTAACATAATCAATCACGTCACGTGCTTATCTAGTCAACGCCCTCTCCTAAGCGTTGATTTATAGAAGTTACCCCTCAGGTACTTAAGGGACAGCGTTGCACCCCCTTCATAATATACACTCAAGCACGCTGCTCACCCAGGATGATCTGGACGCAACCAAACAACCCAAGGTAGTTGCGCCATCGTAGCGAAATGCTAGAGTAAGCTAGTATTTGAGCTGCACAAAATTGAGATTATTCATGTTCACTACCCACGTTACACTTTCTCCGCACACCGACGAAAATGTCATCAGCTATTACACAAACGCGCTCCCGGATGACGTTGAAATTGCCGCCCGTCCAGACGGTGGCTACCTGCTTTTGCTTGATACGACCTCAGCCTGGGACGGCTTTTCATTCAAAGAATTTAAGGAAGACTACCACATCCAAGTACAGCTGTTTGACGCGTTGGGAAGTGCAGAAACCACGTTGATGCAAGTTAACACGGATGCTGCGCATTGGCCTCAGCTGCACGACTTTTCATTTTCAGATAACGGCTCCTTTTCGATCAGCTGGACCGAGCACGACACCGAGGGGACAGGTTTCAGGCTCTCTCCCGGAGCAATAAATGGTTACTTCTCTCAGACATTTGATATCTCCGGAACAGCGATCGGAGATGCTGTTAGCTTTGTGCCCACCCCGCCACCAACAATATGGGATGGACAGGAAACCGCGTCACTGTCCGATGGACGCGTCGTAGCGGTGCAATCCGCTGGCGGCACCCTGCAAGCCGTCATTTATAACGAGGACGGCACAAACCCCAGCGAAAAGATCGTCATCAGCAGCACCGTTACCGGCGAGGCCGGAGGCCTAGCGGATGTTGTGGCCTTACCCGCCGGCGGCTTTGCCGTCAGTTGGAGCGGCCCAGACGCTGATGGCCGTGGGGTTTATGTCCGGATTTATAACGCAGATGGCAGCCCTCGCACTGACGCCACTCTGGCCCATGATGACCCTTCGGGCACCCAAACTGATGCCAGTTTGGTGTATCTGGCCAGTGGCGAACTTGCCGTTATTTGGGCAAGCAGAGAGGCTGGCCGAACAGGAGACTTCCAGATCATGGGACGGCTGTTTGACCAAGATGGATCTGTGCTCGGACCACAGACAATACTTGATAGCCACTATCGACCAGACGACTATTCTACGATCGGCCTGACCGATGGCACCTTGACTACCCTGGAAGTTCAAGACCGCGACTATTGGTGGCCGGGTGGCGAGGTCACCCAATGGACTCATCTGTTGCTGCAGAGTTATGAAACCGAGTATCGCCATGTTGGCACCGAAGATGGCGACGAATTCCTCGGCCAGGCGACAGACGACTTGGTTGTGGGACTGGGCGGTAACGATGTGATCCAGGGCGGCGACGGTCACGACACCTTGCAAGGCGGGGCTGGCAACGACATCCTGTTTGGTCAGGATGGCGATGACAGGATTTGGGGCGGCGACGGTTACAACAAGCTGCACGGCGGAGCTGGAAACGACCTGATTGCTGGTGGCGCCCAGCGTGATGAAATCACCGGCGGCACCGGAAATGACGAAATCTATGCGGGTGAAGGCAATGATCTTGTCTATGGCCAGGGCGGTGATGACACCATTTTAGGCGGTGACGGGGTGGATCATCTTGTTGGCCAGGGCGGCAACGATGTGATATCTGGCGGTTCCTTTTCCGACCTCATTTATGGCGGCCAGGGTGATGACTTCATCAACGGCGGATTTGGTCACGACCGTATCAACGGTGGCAGCGGCGCCGACAGGTTTTTCCATACTGGCGTCGAAGGCCACGGTTCAGACTGGATCCAGGACTACACAGCATCCGAAGGCGATGTACTGCTATTTGGCAACTCCAGTGCCAGCGTGGATGATTTCCAGGTCATTTTTGCCAACACAGATAACGCTGGCGACGCAGCCACAGACGAGGCCTTTGTGGTCTATCAGCCCACGGGTCAGATCATCTGGGCGCTGATAGATGGCGCTGGCCAGGATGAGATCAACCTGCGGATCGGTGGCGAGGTGTTTGACCTGCTGGCCTGACCTGGGATCTTGAGAGCGGTACAGAGACAACCCCGGCCAGTTGGCCGGGGTTGTCTCTGTTTCAAGAGGGCAGTGAATACAAATTTCAAGCCGAGGTCTGACCTCGGTGGCAATTGAGGCACCACCGGATCGCCCTATGTTTCAACCTACCCCCTGCTCCTATGTAAGTGTTTTATGGAGAGTGACATGGTTATCGCAAGTGGAGCGCCCCTCCCCGTTGGCGTAGAATTTCTTGTCAATACAACCATCTTGAATGACCAATTGGCACCCTCGGTGTCTGCCTTGTCGGATGGCCGTTTCTTGGTCACCTGGGAAGATCACAGCCCCTTGGGCGCGGATCCGGGCAGTCCGGAAATCCGGGCGCAGATTTTTAACGCGGATGGCAGCAAATCCGGGGCGGAATTTGTTGTTAACACAACCGAGCACAGTGACCAGGTAGCACCAGTCAGTGCTGGGCTGACGGATGGCAGCTTTGTCATTGCCTGGAATGATGGCAGCCAAAGTGCTGATGACGCTTCGGGTTCCGCAGTCCGGGCGCAGATCTTTGCCTCAGATGGCAGTAAATCCGGACCAGAGTTTCTGGTCAACAGCACCACGTCGGGCAGCCAGGGCACCCCGGCAATCACAGCCCTGTCTGATGGGCGGTTTGTGGTAGCCTGGAGTGATGGCAGTGGTCTAGCAGGGGACGGGGTTCCCAATGCGGTTCGGGCACAGGTCTTTCAGGCAGATGGCAGCAAATCCGGCGCTGAACTGCTGGTCAATACCACCACCATCGGCGATCAGCTTGGCGCGGATGTCACGGCCCTGGCCGATGGGCGGTTTGTGGTGACCTGGTATGATTCAAGCGCAACAGGTGGGGATAGTTCCGAATGGGCGGTCCGCGCCCAGATGTTCAACGCGGATGGCAGCAAATCCGGGGCCGAGCGGCTGGTGAACACCGCCACCGCAGGCAGCCAGACCCTGCCGGTAATCACCGCGCTGTCTGATGGGCGGTTTGTGGTGGCCTGGCAGGACAGCGGCGAAAGCGCCACCCTTGGGTTGCTGCTCAAGGCGCAGGTGTTCAATGCCGATGGCAGCCGGTCAGGGGCCGAGGTCTCGGTCTCTTCTCTGCTGCATGAACAGGATCAGCTTGCCATCGCTGGCCTGACCGGCGGCCGCTTTGTGGTGGTCTGGGCGGATCATAATGCGATTGGCAGTGACAGCGCCCAGGGGGCGGTCAAGGCTCAGGTCTTCACAACGGATGGCAGCGCGGTTGGCGAGGCGTTTCTGGTGAACTCCACCACTCTGGGATCGCAGGAACGCCCCTCGATCACAGCCCTGAGCGATGGGCGCTTTGTCATTTCCTGGCAGGATCAAAGCCAAAGCGGCAGTGATCTTTCGGGGGCGGCGATCCGAGCGCAGATCTTTGATCCTGGGGATGGCGGGCTGCATCTGACCGGAACCCCCGGAGATGATGTCCTACAAGGCGGCGCAGCGGCGGATATCCTGGACGCCTTGGCGGGTAATGACCGGCTGGTGGGCAATCAGGGTGATGACACCCTGTTGGGGGGGCTGGGCAATGACACCCTGAATGGTGGCGCTGGCAATGACAGTCTGAATGGCGGCCCCGAAGAAGGTGATCTGCGCGACGTGATTTTTGGCGGCGCGGGCAATGACACCATCAATGCAGCGGGCGGCAATGATCTGGTCTATGGCCAAGAGGGTCATGATCACATCGCCGGCGGCTTTGGCTCCGATGAGCTGCAGGGGCAAGGCGGCGATGATGTGATCACCGGGTCCGCCCTATCAGATCTGGTGTTTGGCGGTGCGGGTAGTGACTTTGTCAACGGCGGCTTTGGCCATGACCGCATCAATGGCGGCTCGGGTGCCGACAAGTTCTATCACCTCGGCATCTTTGATCACGGCTCGGACTGGATCCAGGATTATAATGCGGCTGAGGGTGATGTACTGCTGTTTGGCAACAGCGCGGCCAGCGCTGATGATTTCCAGGTCAACTTCGCGCACACGGCAAATGATGCCGGTGAACGATCGGGCGACGATGATGTGATCGAGGCTTTTGTGATCTACCGCCCCACAGGGCAAATCATCTGGGCCCTGGTGGATGGCGGCGGTCAGGATGAGATCAATCTGAAGATCGGTGGCGATGTGTTTGATTTGCTGGCTTAGAAAGCCCTGGCAGACAATCGCAAGTTTGGCCCCATTTCCAAACTAAAATCAGTGGCGCGGGAACACGCGCCACTTTTCCTGCACGACCAAAACTAAGCGAGCCAGCGCTACGCTGCCCCTATGAACCAGTTTGCCTCGGTATGACTACTGGCTCCTAGACCACCAGAGACAGCCGCGTTTTGGCAACTCTAATCTCTGCCGAGACGCCCCAGTCGAAGGGCAGAAAATCCTGCTCGATACCATCAGCGAAGATCACCCCACCCTCGTTGATCCGCGACAAAAGCGTGATGCTGGAATCCTGTGCAATCTCTCCGGCCGCAATTTCGCACCCCGATGTTCGACTCGGCCAAGGCTCACGGGCAAAGAACGCCGCCCTCCTACTTTCAGGTGGGATGTCAAAATTTCGATGCGTCGCCGCCATAATCGACTTGGCCCAGCCTGTCATACCAGTGCCCGTGGTAACAATCATCCCGCTGGACGATTGATACTCCTCCACTCCGCCAGCTTGAACAACATAGCGAGCCGATTGGTGTGACCGATGGCCAATAAAAAGCTCGTTGAGTGCGAGCAAAGACAGCCCTTCGCCAGCAGTGGCTTCGACCATTGCGCGCCCTTGCAAGTCGGCCTCTCCGCTGGCGGCAGCCCTGAGCAAACCAGGCAAGTGATTAACGCCATGCCGGGTCAGCACACCTTCGGACGATGCCAAGTCTGGGGAGACACCGATCACCGGCTGCCCACTAAGATACTTCGCTAGGTTTGCGACCAATCCATCTTGCCCAATGGCCACAACGATATCTTCAGGACCAAACAAGAACCTGTTCAGATCTTCGCGCATGACATGCACAAACGACCATTCGCCAGGAACCGCCACTTTTGCGGCAGCTAAGGCTTGGGCCTGCAAAGCATCCCTGACCTCTAGGTCTGCAATGTATTGGCCGCGTGTCGACAGGAAGAACTCAGCCTGCCCCCGCGTGCCATGCTTGGCCAAAAGGGTGGCAAACTCAGTTTCACGACTGACCAAGACGACACGCGGGTTCAAGCTCATATTACTTTTCCATCGCCTGTGGAGCCATCAGCAACTTGGCTTGCTGCACAATACCGGCCAGCATGTCAGGGCTGACATTCAAGCTATCGATCTTTTCCAATTTGCCGGCAAACTCCTGCGCGGCCAACGCAAACATCACAGCAGGTGGCACATCCGCGATTGCAGCCATCCGGGCCTTTTCCATATCCGCCGCGGCCTGCTCAACCGAACGGATACGCTTGGCTTCCGCTTCGGCTCCAATGATTTTGTCCTCACTGTCAGCTTCTACCATGATCCGCTTCGCTGCGGCCTTGGCTTCAGCCTCAGACCGGGCGTTTGCATCATCCCGCGCAATCAGATCCTTCCGCCGGGAGGCCAACTCGATCTGGTTCTGCAACTCATTTTCTGCAATCGCCCTTTCCTTATCCACCGCCAAAGCGCGGCGCGAGAATGTCGCCTCATCCGCCTTTTGCTGCAAGCTTTCGAAAGTTGGCGCCTGCAAAGCGCGGTACAATTCGGAACTAGGGGAAAGGGCAGACACACGAATGCTCACAACCTCAAGCCCCATTGCCTCCAAAGTCGGATCAGCGCCGAAACCAGTCGAAATAGCAGCCTGTATTGGCGACAAACCTGCCTCCAACAGTTCAAGCACGCCTTTGTCTTTCAAGTAGACGTCGGCGAACTCACGAACGAGGCCAGTCAGGACAGATTTGATTTGTTCTTCAGGTTTCCCCAACTGAACGCCTTTTTTGACGTCTATCCCAAAGTCCACGCGCTCCCCAAGACGATCCGCATCGCCGACCCGCCAGATGACAGAGCCTTGGACTGCAAGGTCCTGAAAATCCGCAGACTGCCCCTTGATCATAAAAATCAATTCGCGGTCGTTCATTGGGATCTCAGTCAACGAGGCGCCATTTGGATCAAACCAGAACGACAAACCACGACCCGACTTTGCAAGGGTTCCTTTGCGAAAGTAATGAATGTGCTGCGATGCCTCAGCCCGCAATTGATTGAGGACTAAATATTTTTTGATCTGTGCCATGTCCTTTCCTCTGGCTTTAATTGATATAATTCAGCGGGACGGTATGCGCCCCCGGTTTCAAATTCACCTGTTGGGGCAATCATTCCACGATCCAGCAACTTGCGCCGGAACGGCGGCTTTTTCAGCGGTCGACCAAGGATCGCTTCATGCACCTCTTGCACTTCGCGAAGGGTGAAACGGTCGGGAAGAAACGCAAACGCCAGGCGGGAATAGTCCAACTTGCCCCGTAACCGCTTAACCACATCTCCAAGGATCGCGGCGTGATCAAAAGCAAGCGGCAAGGGTTCGTCGTTTTGCACAGCCACTGCACTACCCCCTGTCTCACCGGGCCAGTCCACGACCACGCTTGCGAGCGGAATGTCAGCCAGAACTTCTGCCGGACAAAGCGCCAAGTACACAACGCTTATGACCCGCCCACGGGGGTCTCGATCCAGCGCACCATAGGTTGCGAGTTGTTCGAAATGCACGTTGCTCAATCCGACTTTTTCTATCAGCACCCGTTCAACCGCTGCCTCAAGCGTGGCGTCGATGTGTACAAACCCACCAGGCAAGGCCCAACCAGGGATGTCACCCACCGCGCGCTTGATCAGCAAGACTTTCAGCTGGCCGTTGATGATGGTCATGATTGCAAGATCAACGGCGACGCTAGGCTCGGAATATTTCTCGAGTTCATTCATATCTTATATCCATAATGGTAATAACTAAATAGGATATAATTATTCCACATGTCAAGCCCCGCTCTTTGCAACGCGGTTAATCAGTGTGTGCGGACAGGGATCACACCCGAGGTGCTAAGCTCCGCGAGTTTTCCATTGGATATTTCCGGCTCGGCAAAGTGATGCGGACGCCACCCCCGGCCAAGGCCCGCACAAATCAGTGCCTTCTTTGCGTGCAAATCTGTAACGTACCATTTCTAGGCTTCATCGAGAATCCCGATGTCCGGAGATTTTCTTCTTGGAGAATACGCTCACCCGACGCCATTTCCAGATGAATGAATGTCGTGGGAAAATTAGCCTTTAGAGATTTCAGCCTCCCCGTAAGCTTTTCGAGCGGAAAATGATTGCTGACGCCAAGCCTCCGCTCAACTACATTTCCCCCAGAGCACTGAACTTATTGACGATTTGGAGCAATGATCTGGCTAGAGTTTGTTGATAGCTCGACAATTTTGTTAGAATCCAGTAGCGAACTATATGTGCAAGTGCTTATTTATGTTGAGAATATTTCCGATTTATCCTTACCAAGACTACTGATAGTTAAACGATTGGAATAAAAGTGCATTTTGGAATCGATTTAGGAACAACCAACTCCCTAATCAGCGTCTTTAAGGATGGAAAAGCTCAACTCATAGGAAGAGAGCCGCTGGTTCCCTCTGTAGTATCTTTATTGGGGGGATCACCTGTAGTTGGCAATATTGCCCGTGACAGACGTACAACCCATCCCAAGGATACTGTAGCGGCGTTCAAACGCGCAATGGGGGCCGAAAAGACTTTTGTACTGGGCCGAAAGCGCTTGTCGGTCATTGATCTGTCGGCGATGGTGCTGTCTCACTTGAAGACCATGGCGCAGGAGGAAACTGGCGCTGATGTGTCCGACGTGGTCATTTCGGTGCCCGCCTATTTTAATCAGTTGCAGAGAGATGCTGTCAAAGCCGCTGCGCTGGCTGCAGATTTGAATCCACTGCGTTTGATCAACGAACCCACAGCCGCGGCAATTGCTTATGGTCTTCAGGACATAGACGAGCAAGGTCACATTCTGGTTTTCGACCTCGGAGGCGGGACCTTTGACGTTTCGATTATCGAGGTGTTCGAGGGGGTATTGGAAGTCAAGGCAACCAGTGGCGACGCATTCTTGGGCGGAGAGGACTTTACGCAGGCCCTATTCGATCATCTAGCCAAGGAACATGGAACTCCGCCCGATATTCCAGACATCAAGGCCAGACTTTGGACCGCAGCCGAAGCGCTAAAACTGCGCCTTTCGTCTTCGCATGAAGCCGAGTGCGACTTTGCCTGGTCAGACCAGACTGCCAAACTCTCTGTAACGCGCGACAAATTTGCCGAGATTACCGCCTCCCTTGTACGGAAACTGCGTCTGCCAGTTGAACGCGCTCTTTATGATTCTGGGCTGACCCGCGAACAGATTGACAGAGTGGTTCTGGTGGGAGGCGCGACCCGAATGCCGCTTGTGCGCAGTCAAATTTCGCGGATGATTGGCAAGCTTCCAGAGTCGGGCATCGATCCAGATCATGTTGTTGCCTTGGGAGCCTCAATTCAGGCTGCCCTCACCGCAAATGACGCCGCCCTCGAAGACGTGGTGATGACCGATGTGTCAGCCTTCTCTCTTGGGTTTGCCATTAGTCGACAATTCGGGAATCGAGCTGAACATGGATTCTTTGAGCCCGTGATCGAGCGCAACACCGTTATTCCGGCCTCCAGAGAACACATTTTCTCAACGATGGAACTTGGTCAGACAGAAGTTGTGTTTGAACTCTACCAGGGGGAATCGCCGCGCGTTCTAGACAATGTCAAACTTGGGACGATGGCTGTACAGGTACCTAGAAACACCAAAGAGTACGAGGCAATCGCGGTACGCCTCAGCTACGATACATCGGGGCTTTTGGAAATTGATACAACCGTACTTTCCACGCAGCAGACAAAATCGGTTGTCATAACCGACCTGACAGGCGGACTGACGAAGAAAGATATTGCGTCCAGAAAGAAGGCGCTGGCAGCGTTAAAAGTGCATCCCAAAGATCAAGAGAAGAACATAGCGACGATCGCAAGGCTTGAACGGTGTTATGCGATGGCCCTGGCCGAAGACCGGAGCCACATCCAGGACCTTCTGCTGACGTTCCAAGTTGCGCTGGATCGACAGAACCTCAGCGAAATTGAAGCCCTTTCTACCCAGGTCACTGAGCAACTGGATCATTTTGAGAACAGTTATGTCCGATAGTACTGATTGGCCCTACGGTGTACTTGGCATAGCAGACTCGAAAGCCACCAAGGCTGAAATCAAAAGGACCTACGCCAAGGCGTTGAAAAAGATCGACCAAAACAACGATCGTGAAGGATTCCAGCGTCTGCGCCAAGCCTATGAAATGGCATTAACAATATGTGATGCCCCACATTTGAGCGCTCAAGAAGCGGATACCGCGGACCAATTCAATGCCGAATTCAACCAACCATATGCGGATATCGATAGTGAACTGGTCAAAGATGCATTGACCAATCAAGAGTTTGATGCCGATCACCACCACTTAACGCAGTCAGCAAGTAAGCTTTTGGAAAGAGTAACGAAGCTTAGTTCTCCAGAATCAGATGTTGATCGGTTGATTTCCATCCTAGAGGACCCGCTTGTATCTGATCCCATGACCGCAGAAGCCATCGAGCAGGAAATCTACTATTTTCTGTTTGAGCGGATTGAAGACGAAGATTGCGACTACCCTGGTTTTTTCCTGCGCGGAACAACCGGGGCCGCAAGAAACCCACCAGACTCGCCGCGCTTGCCCGAGCTGATCGACAAACTGGATGATGCGTTCGGTTGGATGTCAGACCAAGTGCGCATGCAGAACCGCTTTCTCGGTTTTGACCGGTTCCTTTTTGCTGCCACTTTCATGGGAAAACGGCGCATGTCGCCACCACCGGCGCAAACAAAGTCAGGGATAAACTGGGGCATAGTGTGGCCAATATTTTTCTTTAGCTTCATAGCCCTCGCTAATATTGCCCCCGGGTTCTTTGACCAAAGGACTTCACGCCCTTCGACGAGTTCGCCTGGAAACCCAGTCGTGACAGACATTGCGTTCTTCACGGGCACTGGAACAAGACGCCCTTCCCCCGAAACGGAGCGTTTCCTCGAGGACTTGGCCAAGGAGCAAGGATTTTCAGAGAACCCTACAGATGCTGTGAACCTGATTATCGTGCGAAATTGGGCGATGCGGGCTCTTAAGGGGGATTTAACTTGGACAAAAATGGACAACTATCCGCACCTGGATGAGAAGAAGTACATGACCGGTGTAATGTTGGCAGCCCACCTACAAAACTTACACAAACTAGGTTATCGGAATACGGCAGATTTTAGTCTTGGATGGTCTTCCACAAAGAATACAGGTGTTTGGCGCAATTTGGGCGATGGCACTCTTGGTTCAAGGCTGTGGGGAGACGGGGCCGGCTATATGGTTGCCACGCACCAGAAACCTGATGAAGCCACTTATCGCGCCGTTTACCCCGCTGAATATGTTGATGCCGTTCGAATTTTAATCGGATCAGATCTTCGTGCACTTGAAGGCGCACTAGGGTTAAGGGCATATACGCTGGACCAGCAACCAAACCTAAGCCTAATTCGCTATGATACCGTTACGTTTAGGCGGGTTGTCAGACAGATGGTGGATATCGACTTTCACTTCTTGAACAAGATAGGGCTTGGCCAAAACCGCTGGCCAATCCGAGCAACCATCCTTCCCGAGCAATCCTGCACGGTTATGCCCGTCGCAACGACGACAAATTCAATCGCCCTGAAGTGTTGAGCTGCTATCGGATGATCTGAAAATCAGTCAGTTCGGAAACAGGTTCGACCACCTCAGTGATGACATCGGAGACACATGCGACAGGAGGACCTTGGTTCAAGACTCGCACCATTTCCGTTACACCGTTAGCTGGCCCAATGAGCAAAGCAAGGACAGACCCATCAGGCTCGTTGCGGACCCAACCCGTAAGACCACGTCGTTGCGCTTCTGATTGCGTCCATGCACGGAACGCCACACGCTGTACACGTCCTGTGATCCGAGCTTTGATAGCAATATCCGACATGCAAAGGTTCTCCCTGTGCTTGATGAATCGAAACATACCACGATTTTTGCACTGCAAAGCAATGTTTTGACCACTTAAGGGACAGGGCAACCCCGCCAAAAAAACAACACTTGATTTTAGGCTGGTTGTTTGGCGGGCAGAAAATTCACGTCAAGATATTAGGGTGTGATTTCAACACTTTATGTATGGAAGTGGCGGACCGAGGAGGATTCGAACCCCCGACCCCCTGATTCGTAGTCAGGTACTCTATCCAGCTGAGCTATCGGTCCACTGAGGGCGGGATGTAAGCCTAAGACCGAAGAGTCGCAACCCCAAAAACGCATTTAAATCGTACCATCGCCTTTGGGCAGGCAGACGTCAAAAACTGTACCCTCAGAGCCGGTGCTGCGCAGGTTGACTGATCCGCCGTGGCCACGTGCCAGTTCGGCGGCAATCGCCAGCCCCAGACCCGAGCCGCCCTTACGTGCGCCACCCTGAAACGGGGTGAACAGGTTCTCTTGCGCTCGCTTCGGCAAGCCTGGACCTGTGTCGCTGACTGAAATCCACCAGGCCTCGGCATCCTCGTGCGAGGAAATCGTCACCCTGCCCTCTTGGCCCGCCCCTGCAACAGCTTGTCGGGCGTTGCGTGCAAGGTTCATAACAATACGATAAATCTGCTCGGGATCAGCCCGCAGCATCAGTTCGGCGGGTACATCGCTGACAAACTTGACCAGATCATTGCTGTCTGCAATCTGCTCGGCAGAAATCAGATCCTCTACCACCTCAGCCAAATTCATCATGGTCAGAGTTGGTGCGGGCTCTTCTGCACGGCCAAAGGCCAGTGTTCCCTCACAAAGAGAAATCGCACGGGTCATCGAATTCACCAGCTTGGGTGCCAGTCGGCGCACCACCGGGTCTTCGCTCATCTCGATCCGGTCGGTGAACAGCTGGGCAGAGGTCAGGATATTGCGCAGATCATGGCTCACCTTGGCCACCGCCTCACCCAGTTGTGCCAATCGTTGCTTCTGTTTCAACGCCTGTGTCAATTCAGTCTGCAACTGAAACAAGGCCTCTTCGGCCTCGCGCAGCTCGGTCACGCCTGCACTGGGGTGAATGATGCCTCGAGCGTCTTCCGGTGCTGTGGCATAGCGCTGCATATAGCCCACCACACCTTTGATCGGCTTCACCAGAAACGCCCGTACAGCCACAAACAATAAAACAGCGGTGAAAATCGAGATCACCGCCGATAGCACCAGAATGCGCAATCCATAGTCGATCATCGCCATCCGCAACGGCGCGGTTTCCATTGTGACCTCGATCAGCAATCCGGCTTCCCGCACAGGTGCGCCAATCACCCGGATGATCTGATTGCCCGGCGTCACAAACCGCCGCATCGCATCTGCAATCAACACAAAGGCGCTTGCGTCACGTAGATCATAGGTGTTTTCAATCGGGCTTGGGATCGGTGACGACAGCATCAACTGGCGCATCTCGTCCCGCCGCAGCACCACGTTGAACACCCCTGCATTCTCTAGCAGCTCTGCTTCCAGCTCGGTCTCCAGCATGTCATCGGCCAACAGCACCAGCGATGCGATCTGCGCCCGCTCCAGCCGCGCCAGCAGGTAATCCTCGCGGAAACGCGCAATCGACGGCACAAAGATCAGAACTTCGGCCAACATCACGAACACCGTGGTCAGGATCAGGAAACGGCCTGAAAGCGAGTTTAGCATTACGCCCTTTCCGGCTCAGGGGGTCCAGCGCTGCACAAGCCGCACTGTGCGTTTAACAAATTGACTATCAAAAAGCCGAGGCGAGAAATAGGCCCCGGCCACACGTTTATTGATCTCGCCAATGGTTGGGTAAGGCGCGACCATGGCTGCAATCTGGCCCATTTTCAGCCCATTGGCCAGCGCCAGTGACCATGTGCTGATCAGCTCACCGGCTTGATGCCCCACAATCGAGGCCCCAACCGGGCGGCCCTTGACCACCATAACCTTGATAAACCCTTTGGTTTTACGTTCCGCCAACGCACGGTCGTTGTGGTGATAGTCAAACCGCACCACCTCTAACTTGGCGCCGTAGATATCGCGCGCCTGAAGCTCGGTCATCCCCACCTGTGCCAGCTCGGGATCGGTATAAGTCGTCCAGGGGATGTGGTTACTCTTGGCTTTAGAAGGCAGTCCAAACAGAGCAGACTTGATGATCACGCCAGCCTGATACCCCGCCACATGTGTGAACTGCATGCCCCCGGCCACATCGCCAATGGCATAAACCTGTTTGTTGCTGGTGCGCAGACTGTCGTCCACCTGAATACCGGCCCGATGGGTGGCAATACCGGCGGCATCCAGGTTCAACCGCCCCGTATTCGCCTTACGCCCCACCGCCATCAACAGATGAGAGCCTTTAAATATACTGCCATCCGTGGTCTCGACTTCGATAGCCCCGGCATGTCCACGCACCGCGCTGACCATGGCGCCTTCGGCAATCTCCACGCCTTCATCCCGCAGGCTGCCCAGTACAACCGACGCCAGCTCAGGGTCATCCTGGCCCAACGCCCGTAGTCCTTCGATCACCGTCACTTTGCTGCCCAGCCGTACATGGGCTTGCGCCATCTCCATGCCAATGGGCCCACCGCCTATGATCAACAGGTGATCCGGCCTTTCGCGCTGATCAAACAGGGTTTCGTTGGTGACATAGGGCGCCGTGTTCAGGCCGGGGATCGCAGGCACCAAGGGGGAGGACCCGGTTGCAACAACAACCCGGCGCGCCGTGATCAGATGCTCACCTGCCTTCACCTGTGTCGGGGAAATAAAACTGCCAAACTCGCGGATCACCCGCACACCAAAACCTTCGAACCGGCCTTGGCTGTCCATCGGTTCAATGCTTGCAATGACATCACGCACGTGATCCATCGCTGCCGCGTAATCAATGTCAGGCTCGGCATTGGCCACGCCAAAATCGCCTGTGTGCTGTTTCGCATGTGCAGCCTTGGCACTGGCAAGCAAAGCCTTGGAGGGCACACAGCCATAGTTCAGGCAGTCGCCGCCCATTTTGTGCCCTTCGAGCAGCACAACATCGGCGCCCATCTGGCTTGCCCCAGCGGCCACCGACAACCCACCGGACCCAGCGCCAATGACCAGCAAGTCACATTTAATGTCACTCATTCCCGCGCCTCTTTCCTGCTTCGAACTGAATTAAGGATGATCGGTAGTGTTGCAAGGGCACACAGCGCCAAAATCGGGCCGATGATATGTGGTTCCCATAACAGTGACAGATCCGGGTCTTCCCCCCGATCAAACACTTCGCCCAACCCGACGCCAATCCAGGTAAACACAATGCCGCCCGGAATGATGCCCAGCGCCGTGGTCCACAAAAATGTACGGAATTTAACGCCCACCAGCGCAGGCAGCAGGTTCGCAACAAAGAACGGCACCGCAGGCACCAGTCGCATCAACAGCAGCACCGACACTTCGTTTTCGCGCAGACCGTTCTTAAAGGCCTGCATCCGCCCTTCAGAGGCCTCCAGCTTGACTGTCAGCATCTCTCCCAGCCCCCAACGCGCCGCCAAGAATATCGCCGCCGCACCAATGGTGGCTGCCGTAATGTTGAACAGCGTACCTGCAACCAACCCGAACAAGAACCCGCCAGTAACCGAGGCCACCGCAGCGCCTGGCAGCGAAAAGGCCACAATGACGATATAGATCCCGATAAACAGTGAGGCGATGCCGATGAAATTCTGGTCTCGAAACTCCAAAAGCGATTCGCGATTGTCTCGCAGGGTTTCAAAACTCAGATAATCGCGCAGCGTGAAGGTCCCTATCAGCGCTACACACAACACGACAAGCAATGGAAGATGCCTAAGCACAGGATGTTTCGGGGAATCTGGTGTTTCTGTCATGTCGCTTCTGTCTTTGTCTGGTTCCCTTTGCTACGCAGAAAATATGATTTAGGCGAGACATGCCCCATACAGATCACGTTGCCTTGATCAGCTGGAGCCTAATCGTGAGATTGGTTTCAAATCCGCCACAACGGGTCTAGTCTGGCAACCTATGACGACGCGCAACTGGAATTAGTTGCGAAAAATTTTGTATTCTGGCCGAAAACCAGCCCTACAGGGTTTGACTCGGTTGCAAATCCCTTCTAATGACCGGGCTTCGAGATAGACACTTCGAGGGCTTGTGTATGCCTTCGACACAAATAGATGGAGACCGGAGCGATGAAACGCACCTTTCAGCCTTCGAACCTGGTTCGTAAACGTCGCCACGGCTTCCGTGCGCGCATGGCCACCAAGGCAGGCCGCAAGATCCTGAATGCACGTCGTGCACACGGCCGCAAAGAACTGAGCGCATAAGAGCGCACTCAGTTTTCTGACGGATTTGACACCGCCGGAGGCCCCCATGGATGGCATTGCCGCCTTGGGGACATACCTCCGGCGGTTTCCGTTTGCGTAGCCCTTGATTGTATCAACAGGTCAAAATGCAAGTTCTTTCCAAGCGCAGCGAATTTCTGGCCGCAGCCCGCGCCCGCAGGCAGGGCACCAAGGCCATGATGATTCAGGGACGCAACCGTCAGGACGACGGCGGCGTCCGTGTTGGCTTCACCTGTTCCAAGAAAGTCGGCAATGCCGTGGCCCGCAACCGTGCCAAACGCCGCCTGCGCGAAGTGGCGCGGATCGTTCTGGCCCTCCACGGGAAACCCGGCTGGGATTACGTTCTGATCGGCCGTGCCAATGAAACGGCGCAACGCCCGTTTGATCAATTGCAAAGCGACCTGATCTACGCGCTGAAAAAGATCCACGCA
Organism: Parasedimentitalea nitratireducens; assembly: GCF_057444295.1. Classification (NCBI taxonomy): domain Bacteria; kingdom Pseudomonadati; phylum Pseudomonadota; class Alphaproteobacteria; order Rhodobacterales; family Paracoccaceae; genus Parasedimentitalea; species Parasedimentitalea nitratireducens. Next base: position 31,523 of record NZ_JBYAXC010000011.1, read on the forward strand.
AAACCCTAAGTCGCTATAGCTGGAAAGTACAAATCTTACGGACCAGAATTTTCGAAAATTCCGGATCACTTCGCCAGCTTCACTCCCACCATACCTGAGGCGATTGTTGCAGACCTTCGCCCGGCGCCCTATCTAGCCAAATATGAACCCACTGGCACATATCGTTGCTCTACCCGTGCGCGCCTACCGGCTGATCTTCAGTCCCTGGGTCGGGTTCAACTGTCGCTATCAGCCAACGTGCTCGGCTTATGCCCTGGAAGCGCTTGAAAAACACGGCGCGATCAAAGGCAGTTGGCTGGCTGCCAAACGTATAGGTCGTTGTCATCCGCTTGGCAGGGACGGTTACGATCCAGTGCCCGACAATGAAGATTCACCGAACACCTAAATCACGGGCAACACGATTCAGCTATAGACGGCCCCCTGCGCCAATATAGCAAGGCTGACACTCCGGTCCCCCGCCGTTTTTCCTTGGCAAATTGCGCGACAGCCGCTAGTGGGCCGACATGCTTGATACAGACCTTGACGATATCCATCCGCTGTTTGCCGGCGCGCCCTCGACCACCGAGTTCAAAAAGCTGCGCAAGCGTATTGTGCGCTACACCCGTGAAGCGATCGAGCAATACGGCATGATCGAGCAAGGGGCACGTGGTCCTGATGCAAAACCCCAGAAATGGCTGGTGTGCCTGTCCGGAGGCAAGGATAGCTACACCCTGCTTGCGGTCCTGTACGAACTCAAGTGGCGCGGATTGCTGCCGGTAGATCTGTTGGCTTGCAACTTGGATCAAGGGCAACCCGGGTTTCCCGCGACTGTCTTACCAGAATTCCTGGAGAAAATGGGCGTTCCCCACCGGATCGAATATCAGGACACCTACAGCATCGTGATGGATAAGGTGCCAGAAGGCCGCACCTTCTGTGCACTCTGTTCCCGCCTGCGCCGTGGCAACCTCTATCGCGTCGCTCGCGAAGAAGGCTGCTCGGCTGTGGTGCTGGGCCATCACCGTGACGATATCTTGGAAACCTTCTTTATGAACCTGTTCCATGGTGGGCGTTTGGCCACCATGCCACCCAAGCTGGTGAACGAAGAAGGCGATCTTTTTGTGTATCGCCCCCTTGCCCATGTGGCCGAGGCCGACTGCGAGAAATTCGCCAAGGCGATGAACTATCCAATCATCCCCTGCGATTTATGTGGCAGCCAAGACGGATTACAACGTCAGCAGGTAAAACAGATTCTCGACGGGTGGGAATCAAACAGCCCAGGACGACGCCAAGTCATGTTCCGCGCGCTGATGAATGCCCGTCCTTCGCACCTGCTGGACCCGAAACTGTTCGATTTTTCAGGGCTAGAGCGTAAAAAAATGAAATCCGAGCCAGATTCTGACAAGATTCCCGTTCTGCGTTAACTCTCGAGTCAGACCCACGACCTTATTCTCACGTCAGCGCGTTAGGTGCGTCTAGGCGAAAGGTCATTTCATGCTCAAACCGAATTCAGATCTGCTGATGCGAATTCGAAACAAGGTCACTCCGGTCCTGCTTGGGCCGCCGATCCTTGCCTTTTTGCCTGCGCTGACACTTGCAACCTTCTGGTTGGGTGGCGAGGTTGCGTTGCTCACAATTGCCTTGGGCCTGCCAGTGCTGTTTGCCGCCATGGGTGCCTTTGGTAATTCCAAGATGTCCTATGTGCCACGCGATAGTGTAACAGGCATGTTGCTGCGCGAAGGTTTCGAAATGGTGCTGGAAAGCGTTTACGACGAAACCGACGATACCGGCCTGCGATCAGCGGCACTCATCCTAGAAGTCGACGACTACAAAGAGCTTGTTACACGGCATGGTCAGTCCGCCGGTGACACTGTAATGCAGCGATGTGGCGAACGGATCGTCGCGACTCTGCGTGACAAGGACACAGTTGCCCGAATCGGTGACAGTAAATTTGCAATTTGCCTGACGCCAGTTCAACAACTGGATCTTGAGCTAACTGTACAACTTGCAGGACGACTGCAATCCGCAATCGAAGAACCAATTTCTCTCGATGGGGCTTCGGTCTATCAGTCCTGCTCGGTCGGCTTCTGCATGCGTAGTCGTTCCCCTGGTCAAAGTGCGGCCGACTGGCTGACTGCAGCCAATGCCGCTTTAGGCGAAGCACAGCACAACGGCCCATCCGGTATCCGCGCTTACTCAAACGACATTCACCGCCGTACCAAGGCCCGCTGTGATCTGCGCGAAGACGCAGCAGCGGCATTGGAAGCGGGACAAATCCAACCCTGGTTCCAACCGCAGATTTCAACTGACACCGGCAAGGTCACCGGCTTCGAAGCTTTGGCCCGTTGGTCCCACCCTGTACATGGAATGATCCCGCCTGCAACTTTCCTGCCCGCCCTCGAAGAGGCTGGCTTGATGGAACAACTCAGCCAGGTGATGCTCTATCACGCGCTGACGGCACTTAAGGCATGGGATGCCGCCGGTGTCGAAGTCCCAACCGTTGGAGTAAACTTTGCGACGGACGAGTTGCAAAACCCAGGCTTGGTCGACCGCATCAAATGGGAAATGGAACGGTTCGAATTGCCCCCCGAACGTCTTTCGGTCGAAATCCTGGAAACTGTTGTCAGCGATTCTCCGGATGACGTTATCACCCGGAACATCTTTGGACTTGGCGCGTTGGGATGTCAGGTCGACCTGGATGACTTTGGCACAGGTCATGCCTCTATCGCCTCGGTCCGCCGCTTTAATATTTCGCGCATCAAGATCGACCGATCTTTTGTGATGAAGGCTGATCGTGACCCGGAACAACAGAAACTGATAGGTGCCATTTTGACCATGGCTGAACGGCTGGATCTGGAAACATTGGCCGAAGGCGTAGAAACCGTAGGCGAACACGCGCTGTTGGCACAGCTAGGCTGTGACCACGTGCAGGGCTTTGGAATTGGCCGCCCAATGCCATTTGACCAGACACTGGACTGGATCACCGCGCATCTGGCCAAACTGCAAGACGCTCCAAAGATCGGCACTCAGCGACACTAAGCACACGCGAATTTACCACTTAGGGCGTATTGCCGCCCCAAGTGTCCCGATTCCACTTGACCTTTGGGGCACACCTCTGTTGAACCACACCCTGTCATTCCATGCACAAGGTGGCAGTCCCAAATGGACGATCAGAACAAAAATTTAATACTCGCAACCGTACTCAGCTTCCTGGTGATCATCGGTTGGTATGCCTTGGTCCCGCAGCCAGAGCCGCTGCCCGAGGTCGATCCCGCGGTAGCTGAAGCCGTGGTTGAAGGCGATTCCGCCTCTGCCCCATCGGCCGCCGGAGCCACAGCAGATGCAACCGCAACTGCTCAGGCCGCCGAGGCCGAGGTCCCGCAGGCCGCACGCGTTGAAATCGACTCGCCCCGTTTGACCGGCAGCATCTCGCTGCAGGGTGGCCGGATCGACGACCTCTCGCTGAAAGATTATCGGGTTTCGATTGATCCTGAGGCCGAGATCGTCAAAATGCTGTCTCCTGTCGGAGACAACGGCGCCTATTACGCCCTATATGGCTGGGCGCCCAGTGCGGGTGTCGCCCCCGAGCAGGTTCCCGGAGCAAATACCATCTGGCAGGCGCAGGGGAGTGGCATTCTGACACCGGAAACACCGGTTTCGATGACTTGGGACAACGGCAACGGTTTGATCTTCACCCGTACCATCGCGGTGGACGACAACTATATGTTCGAGGTCACACAGTCTGTCGAGAACACCACTGGGGAAACTGTTTCACTGGCGCCCTACGGCACCCTTGCCCGCCATGGTGAACCCGCAGACCTCAAGAACTTCTTCATCCTGCACGAAGGCGCCATCAGCAAGACCGACGGCATCTTGGACCAGATCAAGTACAGCAAAATGCCTGATCTGGATGTTCACGAACGTGAGCGCGTACCAGCCGAGGTCTATGAGGCAGAGAAAACTGGCTGGATCGGCTTCACCGACCACTATTGGATGTCGGCACTGATCCCGGCGAACGGTCACCCCTTCCGCTCCAGCGCCAAATATGACGAGCGTCGTGACATCTATCAAACCGACATCGTACTGCCGACCATGGACGTTGCCCCAGGCCAGACCTCCGAGGTCACAACTCAGCTATTTGCGGGTGCCAAGGAATGGGAAACACTACGCGCCTACGAAGCGGCAGGCGTCGACGGCTTTATCGACAGTATCGATTGGGGTTGGTTCGAAATTTTGACCAAGCCAATTTTCTGGCTACTGCACCATATCAACCAGTTGATCGGCAACATGGGCGTTGCGATCATCGCTCTGACGTTGATCATCAAGGCGGTGTTGTTCCCTCTGGCTTATAAATCCTACGTCTCGATGGCCAAGATGAAGGAACTGCAGCCGCAGATGGAAGAGCTGAAGAAAAAGGCCGGCGAAGACCGTCAAGCGATGCAAAAGGGCATGATGGAGCTGTACAAGAAGGAAAAGGTGAACCCCGCCGCGGGCTGTTTGCCAATCTTGATGCAGATCCCGATCTTCTTCTCGCTGTACAAGGTGATTTTTGTTAGCTTCGAACTGCGTCAGGCTCCGTTCTTTGGCCCGTTCCAGGATCTCAGCCTGCCTGATCCAACCTCGATCATGAACCTGTTTGGCGCCCTGCCTTGGGCTGGCCCTGAAGCAGGATCAATGATGGCACTGGTCTTCATCGGTATTCTGCCGCTGTTGTTGGGCATCTCGATGTTCTTGCAGCAAAAGCTGAACCCGGCACCGACAGATCCAACCCAGCAGATGATCTTTGCCTGGATGCCTTGGGTGTTCATGTTCATGCTGGGCGGCTTTGCCTCGGGACTGGTGGTGTACTGGATCGCCAACAACACGATCACATTCACTCAGCAGTATCTGATCATGCGCAGTCAGGGCTATAAACCTGACGTGTTTGGCAACATCAAATCCGGTTTCAAGAAGACCCCGAAAACGGACAAAGAATGACCAACCAAGTTAAACAAATATGGCGGCACCCGATCAAAGCGATCGGGGCCGAGCCACTAACAGAGGTCCGCCTGAATGCAGGCGGGCCTTTGCCGTTGGACCGCGCCTGGGCCTTGCTGACAGGCAAGTCGACTGACACTGGTGAATGGCAGCATTGCCGCAATTTTGCCCGTGGCTGTTTTGGCCCCGAACTGATGGGTGTGACTGCTAGCACCAATGACGGGCTAATCACGCTGAAGCATCCCAAGCAGGACCCAATCACCATTGATCCAGCATCTGACAGCGCCAAGCTGGTAGACTGGATCAGCGCTATCTATCCTGCCGAACGTCCGGCGCCACATACACTGATCAAGTCGCCCGAGGGCGGCATGGCCGATGCTGAGACTTCTGCTATCTCAATCATGTCGCTCAGCTCGCTTGATGCACTGGGTGAAAAACTGGGACAATCCCTTGACCCACGCCGTTTCCGAGGCAACCTCTGGATCGATGGCGGTACTTCGTTCGAAGAGTTCAACTGGATTGACCGCGAGCTGCAAATTGGTGACGTGCGCCTAAAGGTGATCGACCGGATCACCCGCTGCCGCGCCACCGAGGCCAACCCGGACACCGGCGAACGCGACGCAAACACGCTCAAGGCCCTGCGTGACCATTGGGGCCACACCGATTTCGGCATTCTGGCCGTTGTCCAAAATGATGGTGATGTCGCTGTTGGCGACACACTCGAGGTGCTCTGATGCAAATGCAATTTACCTTGGCGGAAACGCCTGATGACTTCTCAACCGAGAAAGGCCGCAAAATGTTTGCCGGCCAGTCCGAGTTTGTCAAAGGTGTGGTGGCGATGTCTGGCCTGCCACCTGCTGACCGAATGGAAGTCTGCTTTGCGGGTCGGTCCAACGTCGGCAAGTCCAGCCTGATCAACGCGCTGACCGGCACCAAAGGTCTGGCGCGGGCATCGAACACACCGGGCCGCACCCAGGAAATCAACTATTTCACCCAAGGTCCCGATCACTATCTGGTCGACCTTCCGGGCTATGGCTTTGCCAACGCGCCGCTGCCGGTGGTGGAAAAATGGCAACGCCTGCTGAAACAATACCTGTCCGGTCGCCAGACCCTGCGCCGGGCCTTTGTGCTGATTGACGCGCGCCACGGGGTAAAACCCGTCGACGAGGAAATCATGTCACTACTCGACAGCTCTGCTGTGACCTTTCAGTGCGTGCTGACTAAGGCCGACAAGGTCAAAGAAAAAGACATGGCCCGGATGCTGGATCAGGTGCGCAGCAAACTGGCCAACCACCCTGCGGCCTATCCCGAAATGGTGCTGACCTCGTCTGAAAAGGGCGATGGTATTGCAACCCTGCGTTCGATCATCTGCAATCTGACTTAATGATCAGACACGTTGCCTCATATCTGGTGCTGCTGGCCATTGTGCTGGCCGGGTTGATCCCGGCGGGTTGGATGCCTGCGACCAATGCAGATGGCAAGGTGCTGCTGGTGATCTGTACCACCGAAGGCCTGCAGGAACAGTGGGTCGACATGGGCGGAGACACTGCCCCAGTTGAACAAATGAATGATCGCAGCTGCCCCTTTGCAGCGGTGGCGACCGTTGCTTTGCTGGCAGGATCATTCACCACCCTGCCCCTTGATGCCTCGATGACCGCCCGCTGGGACCAAGAGGCTTTTACCCATCATACTGCCGGCTTCCACTGGCGCTATGATGCTCGCGGCCCGCCCGCACTCTCCTGACTTTCTGAACATTCCCAAACTTTTGACACCGGCGCTCCTGCGTCCGGACCTGTTCCGATATGGAGAGAACAATGGCCACCGACAGCCAAACTGCGGGTGTTTCCCGCTCGCTATCTGAGAAATTCTATTTCGCCGTATGGCGCTGGCATTTTTATGCCGGACTATTTGTGATTCCGTTCCTGATTATTCTGGCCGTCACCGGCCTCATGATGATGCTGATCGCCCAGACCGATGGTCGTGATGGGGAAAAGATCCCTGTAACCATGCAGGACAGCGCCCTGACAATCACCGAACAATCCCAAGCCGCGTTAGACACTGTGCCCGGTACTCTGGTTGAATGGATCGGCCCCAAGGCGCCAGATCTGGCCACAGTGTTCCGTATCAAAACCGAAGAAGGCCAGCGCCTGGTCGCACTGAACCAGTACACCGGCGAAGTGATCGAAAGCTGGGACCGTCGCGCAGGCTGGTACGACTTTGCCGACAACATACACTCCACCTTGCTGATCGGTGATACCGGCGACCGAATTCTAGAGATCGCCGCTGGCCTTGGGCTGGTTCTGGTGCTGACCGGCGTCTACCTGTGGTGGCCGCGTGGCAACAGCCTGGGCATGTTGATCCCCAACTTCAAAGCCCGCGGCCGCGCCCTGTGGAAGAGCCTGCATGCCGTCACCGGTTTCTGGATCTCAGCCCTGCTGGTTGTCTTCCTGATTTCCGGTCTGTCCTGGGCTGGTGTCTGGGGCGGTAAGATCGTCCAGCCTTGGTCCAGTTTCCCGGCGGAGAAATGGGACAACGTCCCTCTGTCGGACAAAACCCATGCCAGCATGAACCACGGCCACACCAACGATGTGCCCTGGGCGCTGGAGCAGACCCCAATGCCAGCCTCCGGTTCGGATGCCGGCGTGAACGGCATTCCCGGTGACACCGCAATCAACCTGCACAGCGTTGTGATCCTGGGCCGTGTGCTGGGTATGGACGGCCGTTTCCGTGTTGCCTTCCCACGTGGAGAAGACGGTGTCTGGACCATCAATCGTGACAGCATGAGTGGCGACAGCAATGACCCGTTTGTCGACCGCACCATTCACGTGGACCAATACACCGGCAAGATTTTGGCGGACGTCAAATATGATGACTACTCGTGGATGGGTAAGGCCATGGCTGTTGGTATCCCCTTCCACATGGGCCTGATGGGCACCTGGAGCTTTATCCTGAACCTGGTGTTCTGCCTGGCGGTGATCTTTGTGTGTGTGTCCGGTGCCGTGATATGGCTCAAGCGCCGCCCCGCGGGTTCGCTACGTCTGGCCGCCCCGCCAGTGATCCAGGATCAACCGCTGTGGAAAGGCGCTGCGCTAATCTGCGTGCTGACTTCGCTGGCCTTCCCGCTGGTTGGGCTGACTCTGCTGGCCGTGCTGGCCTTTGACGTGCTGATCTTGGGCAACATCCCAGTCATCAAACGCGCGCTTTCATAAGCGCAGAATTGGGCCCCGGTTTTCCTACATTTCCGGGGCCCAAGGTGTGTGGCGCTATGCGTCCACTGTGCGGCACACACCATTTTCAGGCATGCCGCACTAAACGTGCTGCGCGCCATTGACCTCGATCTCGGCCCCCGAGATGTACGAGCTGTCCCCTGAGCATAGGAAATAGATTGCAGCTGCGACTTCTTCGGGCTGGCCCAAACGCTGCATCGGCAACTTCTCGACAATCTTGTCCGTTCCGGGGCTCAGAATCGCGGTTTCCACCTCTCCCGGCGCAATCGCGTTGACCCGCACCCCCAAAGGGCCAAAGTCATGCGCCATTTCACGCGTCAGCGCCGCCAGGGCAGCCTTAGAGGTGGCATAAGCCGCCCCGGCAAATGGATGCACCCGACTGCCCGCAATCGACGTCACGTTGACAACTGAGCCTTTGGCAGCCGCCAGTTCATCCTTAAGCCCACGCGCCAGCACCACCGAAGCAAAAAAGTTGACATGGAACACCTTGCCCCACTGCATCAGATCCGTGTTCAGCGTGCTGAGCCGCTCGCCATCGGGGCCTTTGGGCGAAACTCCTGCGTTATTGACCAGCGCATCCAGCTTGCCACCCAGTTTTTCCTGGATCGCTCCAACCGCATTGATGGTGTCAGACGGGTCAGACAGATCCAATTCCACATGGTCTTCACCTCCCCATGGGCAGCCTTCCGGCAAAGGATTGCGCGAACAGGTGATGACCCGCCAGCCTTCCTCATGAAACCGCCGAACAGTTGCATGGCCAATGCCGCGGCTAGCGCCAGTCAGCAACAGGGTTTTCTGGCTCATTTTTCTGCCCTCATCAGGTTTCTTTGGCCCGACCCTATCACCAGCACCGCTGGCTGCAATGGCACTCTTGGCACCACGCCGATAACCGCGTAACACGGGCAGACAGAGGGACCAGCGATGAAGAAACAGAACATGAACCGCGATTGGATTGCCACTGCCGCCACCCTGTCGAGCGCACTGCCGTATTTGCAGCGCTATGATGGGGCCATTGTTGTCATCAAACTTGGCGGTCACGCCATGGGCAGCGACGAGGCCATGGATACCTTTGCCCGAGACATGGTTCTGATGCGACAAGTCGGCGTAAACCCGGTGATCGTGCATGGCGGCGGCCCGATGATCAACGCCATGCTGGACAAGCTGGCCATCCAATCCGAGTTTGTGAATGGCAAACGCGTCACCGATCAGGCCACCATGGAAGTGGTGGAAATGGTGCTGTCGGGTGTTGTGAACAAACGCATCGTACAGGCAATCAACCGCCAGGGCGGGCGCAGCGTTGGCCTGTCGGGCAAAGACGCTAACCTGATCACCTGTGACCAGACCAACCCGGAACTGGGCTTTGTCGGCACCCCTGCCGATATGGACCCAGCCGTGCTGCACGATCTGTTCGCCAAGGATATCATCCCGGTGATTGCCCCCATCGGGTCAGGCCGCAACGGCGAGACCTTCAACATCAACGGTGACACCGCCGCCGGTGCCATAGCCTCGGCCCTTCAGGCCGACCGCCTGCTGTTGCTGACGGATGTAGCCGGGGTCAAGAACGACAGCGGCGAAGTGGTGACCGAGCTAAAGGCCGCAGATGTCGAAGAGATGACCCGTACAGGCGTGATTGCTGGCGGTATGATTCCCAAGACCGAAACCGCGCTGCAGGCGGTGCGTAGTGGTGTGCGGGCCTGTACCATCGTCGACGGTCGGGTGCAGAACTCGGTCCTGCTGGAGCTGTTCACCGATCACGGTGCCGGTTCGATGATCCGACCCGATTAAGTGGAACTGGCGGGGATTTTCCCGCCATCTGCCGTTTTCAGCCTTAATCCTGTTGCCAACAGACTTGCGTTTGCCTTTCACATGCGCATTTCTGAATGCATGGAACACGAAGCCCTCCTCCGCCTGACCATCTTCCTTGGCCTGTTTGCCCTGTTCGCCGTTGTCGAGCATCTAGCCCCGCGCCGGGCGCGCCGCTTGTCCCGCCCACGGCGCTGGACCACCAATATGGCTATCACGGTGCTCAACACCCTGACCCTGCGCGCTATGGCCATTGGCTTGCCTCTGCTGGCTGTTGGCGCGGCACTGGATGCCCAAGCCACGGGCTGGGGGCTGTTGAACGCCGTCACCCTGCCTAGCTGGGTCGAACTGGTAATGGCGGTGTTGGTGCTCGACTTTGCCATCTGGCTGCAACATATGCTGACCCACAAAATTCCGATCCTATGGCGTCTGCACCGGGTGCATCACGCCGATCGCGACATGGATGTCACCACCGCCGTGCGGTTCCACCCCTTCGAAGTGGCCTTGTCGATGCTGTTGAAAATCGGGCTTGTCTATCTGCTCGGCCCCTCAGCTGTGGCTGTGGTTCTGTTCGAGGTGCTGTTGAACGGCACCGCCCTGTTCAACCACGCCAACCTGCGTATCCCAGCCAAGGTGGATCGCATCATTCGTTTGGTGCTGGTCACGCCTGACATGCACCGTGTCCACCATTCTACCTTGCGTGAAGAGCATGACAGCAACTATGGCTTTGCCCTGGCGATCTGGGACCGTCTGTTTGGAACCTATGTCGCTCAGCCCAGCCTAGGCCACGACGACATGACCGTCGGTCTGCGCTGGCAGGATAAACGCCCAAGCAAACTGGGATGGAGCCTGCTGCTGCCATTTAGACGACAATGACACTGGATCAGATCGCAACAGCGGTGCAGGCACAGGGGCTTGAGGTACAGGGCACACTGCATCCCCGCCTCACACCTGTTAAGGAGGTGAACAACGGCACACTGGTCCTGCTAGGCACCACCGGGGCATTTTGGCCGGTTTTCAAGGCCTCGCCCGAGGCCAATGACGGCAATCATGATCCAATAGATCGCTGGTCGATACGCGTAGTTGGCGCCTTGGCCGAACACCTCTCGGCATCCCCCTATTTTCCCTTTGGCGGCCCGCCCTATGCGCCGTTTATCAATTGGGCACTGGCTTCGGGGCGGGCGTTTTCATCACCATCGGGCATGATGGTACATGATCAGGTGGGATTGATGATTTCGTTCCGCGGGGCACTGCATTTCGACCAGGAAATCGACATTCCCTCCCTTTACCGTAAAAAATCTCCCTGTGAGATATGCCCAGATAAACCCTGCCTGACCGCCTGTCCGGTTGCGGCCCTAACGGCGGCTAACCCCTACGATTTAAACGCCTGTCACGATTTCTTGGATACGCCAGACGGCGCCAATTGTATGGAGGCAGGCTGCAAAGCAAGGCGCGCTTGTCCGCTTAGTGCGGGGGCTAATCGAAAAAAATCTCAATCTTCGCATCATATGCACTATTTTCATTCCCCATGACCCACACATTGATTCTGACCCGCCACGCCAAATCCGCTTGGGACAGCAATGCACCCAGCGACCATGCACGCCCTTTGAACAGGCGCGGCCGCCATTCGGCCACCGCTCTGGGGCACTGGTTACGAGAACGAGACCACCTGCCCGACCAGGTAATCTCGTCCCCGTCCCAGCGCACACGTGAAACCTATGAACGTATGAACCTTGCGGCCCCGGCTGTGTTTGTCGAACGGCTGTACCACGCCCATGCAGACATCATTTTCCAGGTGCTCAGCGAGGCAGAACAGCCACGCACCATGATCCTTGGCCATAACCCTGGCATCGGTACATTTGCCCGGGCGATCGCCGCCAAAACGCCAGATAATCCACGTTTCTTCAACTATCCAACCGGAGCCACACTGGTGCTTGAATTCGACATTGCCCGCTGGCGAGACCTACAATGGGGCAGTGGGAAACTTGTTGATTTCATTGTTCCGAGGGAATTACTGGTCGACTAAACTTTCTGGGCTTGTCAATCAGCCTCCTCCTTTAACGGCTCTTCGATTGCCAATCTAACCGGTCATGGATAGGCTGCGCGTGACTGATCTGGAGATTTTATGTCCCGTTAAGAGCGGAGCCGTCCCTTGGCTCCTTCACCCCGCATCTACCTAACACCGTCTAGCTCACTAGGCAGGTGATTTGATCGGCGTGACCATTCTATACAGACAACTCGCCGCATGTGTGCGGCACACACAGGATCTCCTGACAATGATCAGACCTTATACTTCAACAGACAAACAGGCTGTTTTATCTATCTGGCGCGATGCCAGTGAACTGGCACATCCCTTTCTCACAGCCGAGCAATTGGATCAGGCCGAAGCCATGATCCGGGACCAGTTCCTGGATATGGCTGAAATCTACGTTGCAGAACTACACGACGAGCCGGTTGGGTTTGTTGCTCTAATTGGTAACCAGGTTGGCGGGCTGTTTCTACGGCCATCCTTGCATGGTCGTGGCATTGGAACAGCCCTGATGGACCGCGCAGTCAAAGCCAAAGGATCTCTGAGCCTCGAGGTCTTCACTGATAATTCCATCGGTCGCAAGTTTTATAATTCTTATGGCTTCGTTGAGGGGATCGAGAAAATGGATCCCTTCTTTGGGCACCCGGTACTAGAGTTAAGTTTCACACCCTAAAACGAAAAAGGCCCCCGGAATTCCGGGGGCCAATTCTTATTCCTGCAAAACTTGGATCAGTGACCCAGGATCTGGCTCAGGAACAGCTGAGTACGTTCGCTTTGTGGGTTGTTGAAGAACTCTTCTGGTTCGTTCTGCTCCACAATCTGGCCCGCATCCATAAAGATCACGCGGTTCGCCACCTGACGGGCAAAGCCCATCTCGTGGGTTACGCAGATCATGGTCATGCCCTCTTCCGCGAGTTCGATCATGGTGTCGAGCACCTCTTTGATCATCTCAGGGTCCAGCGCCGAGGTCGGCTCATCAAACAACATGATACGAGGCATCATGCACAAGCTACGGGCAATCGCCACACGCTGCTGCTGACCACCGGAAAGCTGACCAGGGTACTTATTGGCCTGATCAGGGATTTTCACCTTCTCCAGGAAGTGCATCGCACGCTCTTCGGCTTCTTTCTTAGGTGTCTTACGAACCCAGATCGGAGCCAGTGTACAGTTTTCCAGGATCGAAAGATGCGGGAACAGGTTGAAGTGCTGGAAGCACATGCCAACCTCAGATCGGATCTTGTCGATGTTCTTTAGATCAGATGACAACAGGGTACCGTCAACTTCGATACTACCCTGCTGATGCTCTTCCAACGCATTGACGCAGCGGATCAGCGTCGACTTACCAGATCCCGACGGCCCACATACTACGATCCGCTCACCCCGATTAACGGTCAGGTTGATGTCACGTAGCACATGAAATGAGCCGTACCACTTGTTCATGTTTTGAATGGTGATCGCGACTTCGTCGTGCACCTTCAATTTTGATTGTTCAGCCATGGTGCGGCCCCCTTATCGGTGATCTGTCGCAAGACGGCGTTCCAGCCACTGCGAATATTGTGAGATGCCGTAACAGACGACAAAGAAGAGAAGTGCGGCGAAGCCAAAGAGCTCCCAGTAGACGCCATTCCAGTCGGTAGACGCCAGGATCGGACCACGGATCATACCCACCAGATCGAACATCGAAATGACCGAAACCAGCGTTGTATCCTTGAACAGGCCAACAGCCACATTCACGATGCCAGGAATGGAGATTTTCAGCGCCTGTGGCAGAATGATAAGCCGGATGCTTTGAGCATAGTCCAACCCAAGAGAGTCAGCCGCTTCGTACTGGCCTTTGGGCAATGCCGCCAAACCACCACGGACCACCTCGGCGATATAGGCCGCCGAGAACAATGTGATCATGATCACCACACGCAGGAACAGATCAACCGTGGCCTCTGGCGGGAAGAAATACGCCAGCATAACACTTGCCACGAACAGCAAGGTGATCAAGGGCACACCGCGAATGAATTCAATGAATACAACGCAGATGTATTTGATCAGCGGCATGTCCGATTGACGTCCAAGCGCCAGCGCAATGCCGATTGGCACCGACAAAGACACACAGGTTACACCCAGCATCATGTTCAGCATAAAGCCGCCAAGATCACGGGATGGCACAGACCGCATGGCCCCTTCTTCGATCGTTCCACTAGGCAGGATTGCTCCGCCCAGCCACCAGATGATTAGGGCTGTAATGATGCCACCAAAGAAGCCAAGGGCAAAATTGCTCGCAACCAAACGACTGTAGACAGTATACCCTGCTACGATGCCGACCAAGGCAAGCAATGGTGTCATGATTGAGCCACCCCAGATCAGCCAGAAGGCAATGAACGGGAACAGTCCTGTAAAAATCAGCAACTTGCGTGGCAGATCGAAGAACAACACCGGTGCAGCTGCAAAGAAAAACAGCACAAAGGCAAGCCCCGGGCGCCAGTACAGATCTGTGGGGTACTTGAACCCAAACAGCAGCTGGTTCCACCGCTCAGTGAGCACCGCGAAACATGCGGCTGATTTGCCATCAAGAATTTCGCGGCAAACAGCCAGGCTTGGTGAATCCCAAACCCCGTTCAGGATCCAAGGCATCGTACCGCTTAGGATCACATAGATCACGTAGACCGCGACAAGGGTCAGAACCGCGTTAGCCGGTGTCGAGAACAGGTTATCGCGCGCCCACTTTACCGGGCCAGACGCCGTATAAGGCGGTGGCATAGCAGGCACTTCTTCGGTGCGCACGAAGGCGATAGAGTTATTTGTCTGATCAGACATGCTCACCGCTCCTTCAACTTAATTGCATTGTTGTAGACGTTGATCACAGCAGAGATGCTCAGCGAGATGACGAGATAGAACAACATCAGCAGCAGAACACATTCGATTGCGCGACCTGTCTGGTTCAGGGTAATCCCGCCCAGCGTGGCCGTAACGTCGGCATAGCCCACCAAAATCGCCAGAGACGAGTTCTTGGTGATGTTCAGATAGTTAGAGATCAACGGCGGAATGATCACGCGCAGTGCCTGTGGCAGCACAACAAGGCTCATGATCCGTCCAGAGCGAAGACCCAAGGCTGCAGCAGCTTCGGTCTGACCCTTGGATACAGCCTGAATACCCGCACGCACGTTTTCTGCGATGAAAGCGCCGGTGTAGATAGACAAAGCAAACCAGATTGCGATCAGAGGACCACCAATCTTGATGCCACCCTTGAAGTTGAAGCCCTTTAGCTCTGGATATTCCAAGCCGATTGGCATGCCCATGATGAAGAACATCAGGATTGTTGGCAGGAAGAAGATCGCGAGGCTTGGCAGGAAAGTTGGTAGCAACCGGCCTGTATCGTAAAGCAGCTTGGTCGCGTAACGACGGTAGCCAATGACGCCAACGATGGAGAGCAGGAAAGTCACAACCACAACCATCGACCCGGAACCCCAAACCGGAGCAGGCAGATAGATACCGCGGTTGGTAAAGGCGAATGAGTCAAACAGCATGCTTGCCGTAGCTTCGTCGCCGCGGAATGCACGTGGACCAGGCAACACGGCAGTCATGATCGTAAAGATGATGACGATCCAGATGAGCACTGGGATATTGCGGAAGATCTCGACGTAGATCGCCATTAATTTTGAGACGATCCAGTTGTTGGACAGACGCAAAACACCGGCGAGAACGCCAAATATTGTAGCCAGAATACAAGCAAGGAAAGCCACCAGCAATGTATTCAGAATACCCACAAACGCTGCGCGTAAGTTGGTGGATTGGCTGCTGTATTCGATTAGTCGTTGGTTAATGTCGTACCCGGCAGGTACGCCTAAGAACCCAAAGTCAATGTTCAGACCTAGTTTCGCTAGGTTCGTAGCAACGTTGTTGCCAAGGTACAAGATCGCCAGCGCCAAACAGAGGGCCGCGATGGCCTGAAGCGTCAGAGACCGGTAGCGCGTGTCGCTCAACAGCATCGACAGCCGGAACGACCCCTGCGGTGGGTCGGTTATAGTGGTCATAATTTAATGATCCCCGTGACTCCCTCGATCTTATCTGAGCAAGGTTTGTCCCTGCTTCCTGTGATCGAGTTTGCATTGCAGATAGGAAAAGGGCGCAGGGGTTACCTGCGCCCTTAACCTTGCGGTTCTTAGCGGAACGGTGGCGAGTACAGCAGGCCGCCGTTAGTCCACTGTGCGTTCAGACCACGGGCCAGACCGATTGGTGTTTCTTCACCAATGTTCTTGGCAAAGACTTCACCGTAGTTGCCGCCAGCCATGATGGCGTTCTTGCCCCAGTCAGCAGACAGACCCAGCATCTCGCCCAGAGTACCTTCGGTACCCAGCAGACGGTTGATTTCTGGGTTGTCTGTGCCAGCAGACATCTCACCGATGTTTGCCGAAGTCACACCCAGCTCTTCAGCTGTAACCATTGCGTTCAGAGTCCAGCGAACAACGTCACCCCACTCGTTGTCGCCATGACGTACCAATGGGCCCAGAGGCTCTTTGGAGATGATTTCTGGCAGCAGAACGTGGTCAGCAGGTGCTTCGAAAGTTGCACGTGTCGCAGCCAAGCCGGATGCGTCAGTGGTGTACACGTCGCAAGCGCCAGCCAGATACTGCTGCTGAGCTTCAGCATTGGTTTCGATTGGAACCGGCTCGTAGCTGATGTTGTTCGAGCGGAAGAAGTCCGCCAGGTTCAGCTCGGTTGTTGTACCGGTTTGGATACAAACAGTCGCGCCGTCCAGTTCTTTAGCCGAGGAAACACCCAGGTCTTTTGGAACCATGAAGCCCTGACCATCATAGTAGTTCACACCAACAAAGGTGAACTTCAGGTCAACGTCGCGCGAGAAGGTCCATGTGGTGTTACGAGCCAGCATGTCGATTTCGCCAGAGGCCAGCGCGGTGAAGCGTGTCTTACCGGTTGTCGGAACAAACTCAACAGCCGTTGGGTCACCCAGAACAGCAGCTGCGACAGCACGACAGACAGAAACGTCAAAGCCAGCCCATTCGCCGTTTGCGTCGGGAGCAGCAAAACCAACCAGACCAGTTGTCACGCCACAGTTCAGTTTGCCGCGGGCCTTGACGTCGTCAAGTGTACCAGCAGCGGCAACGCCAGCAGCCAGACCGGCTACTGTGAGCGCGCCCATAAATACAGTTTTTTTCATTTTTACCTCTTCCTGATATTCCCGCCTTAGATGGCGGTTTTTTTCCCGACACCAGCAATGTCGGAAATGAGAGTGAAAAAGGGTATATCCCTAATTCGTCGCTAAGTTTGTGCTAATTCATCAGCAGACGTCAAGTGCAGGATCATGAAATTCGATGGTCGGAATGCGAACTTAGTCCTTGCAAGCCGATTTCAGGGCCCAACAACCAGCGTTGCAAACAATGATTTTTTTCGGTCAGCAAAAATCATAAAATCGCTTGGCATGCAGAAAGGCCTGCCTTTTGATCTCAGCTTCGGATTGGGCCTCGTCATCCGGCCCCCACTGCTCTTCCTGCCACAGTTCGTCCAAACGCGAGAGGGTCCAGATCTCGTCAGCACCACGCCAACCGGCGGCGGACGCAAATCCAAGGATCAGAGAGCCCGACATGCTGACTAGGTCATGAAAAGCTGCCAATTGGAACGCCGTCAGCGCATGAACTTTTGTGCGCAGAGCTTCCAGCGCTTCAGGCTCCTGCCGCTTATGCAATAGCCCCTGCCGTTTATGCAGTCGCACACCTAGGGCCGATTCGGCCCAATCCAAGGCAGGATCCCACTGCTCATCCTGACGTGCCACCAGCTCGCGGGGGGTCTCAGCCCGATAGCACAGCAGGTCGGAATCGCCGTAGTCCGCCAGCATATCAGCCACCTCGGCGTGCTGCGTTTGGACCTTGTCCAAAGCGGCATTAGCCGAGCGTGTGCAGGGCATCGTATTTGGATTAACAATTTCTTCCTGAGCCCGCCATTCCGTCGCTATCGCCTCGGCCATGGCACGTGTTGGGAGAATCAGCTGCGTTTTGGCAGGTGTTTTGACCTGCCGACCGTCCAGTTCCACCGCGAATCGCTCATCTGATTCGGTCACCGAGACCTGTTCCCAGAATCGTTTATTCTTCCATGTGCTCATTGTCTCAAGCCTTCCAAATTTCACGCAACAAAGGTGCCAATTCAGCAAAATTGTTGAGGGTATGATCCGCGTTCAACTGGTCTGCGGGATGGTATCCCCAGTCCACCGCAATGGTCCTGACGCCTGCCGTTCGCCCCATATCGATGTCATAGCAGGTATCGCCAATCATCACCGTATGTTCTGGTGCCACTCCAGTCTCGGCCATTGCGGTATGGATCATCGAAGGATGTGGTTTTGACGGGTGATAGTCAGCCGATTGCCGGGTCACAAAACAGCTCAGGCCATGGGATGCGATCACCGCATCCAGCCCGCGCTGCGATTTGCCAGTGGCGACACCCAGCAAATATTCAGGCACCGCATGCAGTGCCAACAACATCTCGAGTGTTCCCGGATACAGAGGTGAATGCGCCTTACCCGCAGCCTGCCGCGACACCATGTAAGAAGACTTGTAGCCTTCAACTAAGGCGTCTCGTGTGTCGGCATCCGCATCGGGGGCCAGCTCGGCCATTGCCAGATCCAGCGAGAGTCCGATAATCGACAGGACAGCGTCCCGCGACGGCGCGACATGACCAACTTTTGCAAAAGCCTCGGCCATGGCACCCGTGATGGCGCCCTGGCTGTCCACCAGGGTGCCATCCATATCGAACAGAATCAGCCGCAGGTCTGCGCTCATTCCAGCTCCTCAAACGGATCTTCGGGTACATCCCTTGGGTCCCACTGGAAATAATCCCAGGTATCCTGCATATGCTTGGGTAGCGGCGCGGTGATGTTTAGAACCGACTTGTTCTCGGGGTGCTCAATCTTGATGCTGCGCGCGTGCAGGTGCAGCTTCTTGGAAATCTCATCGCCGAGTTGCGAGCCCCAGCCATCGCCAAGGTTTTCCTGACCGGAGCCACCGTACTTGCCGTCGCCAACAATTGGATGGCCCAGTTCCCCCATATGCGCCCGCAACTGATGGGTGCGCCCTGTAACAGGGCTCAACGCCATCCAAGCCGCACGTTTACCGGCGGCCTCCAACAGCGAGTAATCAGTTATTGCTTTCTTGGCTCCCGGCGTGTCGTCGATGTCGCGCGGGTGAATGTTGTACATCTTCTCACCCTCGCCACCCGGTCCGTGGCCATGTGCCTTAACAAGCCCGGTCTTGATCATACCAGACTTGGGATGCGGCACCCCGGCAACAACGGCCCAGTAAATCTTGCGGGTTTCGCGGTGACGGAACGCCGCTGTCAGCGACTTGGCCGCCAGTCGGGTCCGCGCCAGCAGCAGCACACCCGAGGTATCCTTGTCCAACCGGTGCACCAGCTTAGGCTTCTCATCCAGCTCAAAGCACAGCGCCTCGGCCAATCCGTCCACATGACGGCTCTGGCCACTGCCACCCTGCACTGCCAGCCCATGCGGCTTGTTCAGCGCAATTACATGATCGTCGCGATAGATCACACAGGACTGGATCATCTTGATATCCGCATCCGAGATCCGTCGCTGGGTCTCGTTGGGACGGTGGTCACTGGCTGGCAATGGCGGCACCCGCACAGTTTGCCCGGCTATAACACGGGTCGAGGGTTTCACCCGGCCACTATCCACACGCAGGTCACCCTTGCGGCACATCTTCTCGATGCGGCCCTGGCTGACATGTGGGAACAGCCGCCGTAGCCAGCGATCCAGGCGCTGGTCCGTGTCGTCGTCTGCTACGATAATCTTTTGAACGCCACTCATGTCAGCACCCCTTTTGCGGCCATCAGGCCAAGAAACAGTCCAGCAATCGACAGGATCACCGACATCGCCACATATAGCGCCGCAGACCCAAAGGCCCCGCGCTCCATCAAGGTGACGGTTTCCAGCGAAAACGCTGAAAACGTGGTGAACCCACCCAGCATCCCGGTCATCACAAAGGGGCTAAGGTGGGTCAGCCCACGATGGGCTGCCAAAATCACAAAGGCCCCCATCAGGAACGAGCCAACAACATTCACCGTCAGCACCGCCACTGGAAACGGGTGGTGCCCCAGCAGGCGGATAATCCCCAAACCTGCCAGATACCGACCCGTCGCGCCGATCGCGCCCCCTAGGGCAACATATAGGACTGTATAAAACATTGGCGGTCTTTTGCGTGTAGGGGGCCGGATGTCAAGCGTAGCAGGGTCTCTGGGCTATTGCGTCTGATGTAACTCTTGGAACCGACCCACCACGGTTTCAACATCGGTGCCTGATGGTAAGTCAGGATCGTAAAGCGCTCTCAGCAACAGCAGATCATTGGTTATGTCTTTTTCATCTGCTCTGTCATCATAGGTAAAATATTCAGTGCCCTCGGCATCTCTGAGCAAACCCATTGACTGGCTCAACTCCTCCCACAGACAGATGCGAAAATCCTCAGGTCCGATGTCGTCACGTAGATATATATGAACCTGTTGCAGCCGGTCATGCTTGGATCTCATCAGGAAAAAACATGGCCCTGCTCCTTCGGCTAACTGCCGCATCAAGATTCCGGATTTGAACATTGGATGGCTAAGTGCCCCAAAGTAGGTCAGGTCCTTTGTCGGCAACGAAAAAATGAAAATATCTCCAAACACCGGCTGGGCCCTCTCCTCCCAGGTCATTCGCCCCGTGATGTCTTCTGGATTATCGTTTAGTTTCTTTCTCCAGCGCATTTTGATCGTGCCCGGGTAACTGTCCAAGGCCCCCGAGAGGTTTATTACGCGCGCAGTTGACGGAGAACGCAAATCCAAGGCGGTCGCTGTTCGTAAGTCGCGCAACATTTCATCCAACACGTCGAAATCAAATTCGCCACTATGCACAACAGCAATGGTCGGCGTGTAGTCCCACTTTCGCGTGTTGCCCTCCTTGGTGCGCAAAATTTCACGGGCATCATCATAGATGTCGGCAAGTGCAGGACCTGGGCCGGAGAGAGGGAACAAAAAAGTTAGGGAAAGAAGAAAAAGTCGGAAAAGAGATGGATAGAATGTCACGCTGTCTCCTTAGGAATTGCGTTGCGCCCTAAGTTTGGCGAAATAGTCGACCCGCCTCTTCAACTCACGCTCAAAGCCGCGCTCGACCGGCTTGTACAAGACGGGGTGTTTGACGCCATCCGGGAAGTAGTTCTGGCCCGAAAAGCCATCCTCGGCATCGTGATCATAGGCATAACCATCACCGTAGCCCTGATCCTTCATCAACGATGTCGGCGCGTTCAGGATGTGTTTGGGGGGTGGCGCACTGCCGGTTTGTTTGGCCAATCGCCGCGCCGCCTTGATGCCCACATAAACCGCATTCGATTTTGGCGCCAAAGCCAGATAGACGGCGGCATTGGCCAGTGCCAACTCCCCTTCTGGGCTGCCAAGGCGTTCATAGGTCTGCCAGGCATTCAGGCAGACTGTGTTGGCCTGCGGATCCGCCATGCCGATATCTTCGGTCGACATCATTGTCAGTCGACGAGCAAGGAACCGCGGATCCTCGCCGCCTTCCAACATCCGTCCCAACCAATACAACGCCGCATCTGGGTCTGATCCGCGAATGGATTTGTGCAGGGCCGAAATCAGGTTGTAATGCTCATCCCCAGATTTATCGAACTTGGCCGCGCGCCGCATCAGCCGAGTGGCCAGTGCGTCCTGGTTCAACGGCGTTTCCACCTTCCAAGCGGCGACCTGTTCAATCAGGTTCAACAGGGCGCGACCATCGCCATCAGCCATCTCATGCAACGCATCCCGCGCTTCGCCATCCAGAGGCAGCGCGCGACCCAGCTCTTTCTCGGCGCGCTGGGTCATCAACTCCAGATCTACCAACGACAGGCGTTCCAGCACCAGCACCTGCGACCGGCTGAGCACCGCAGCGTTCAGCTCGAAACTCGGGTTTTCAGTGGTGGCACCGACCAGCAAGATGGTACCGTCTTCCATATATGGCAGGAACCCATCTTGCTGCGCTTTGTTAAAACGATGAACCTCGTCCACGAACAGCAGCGTCCCCTGCCCGTTTTGCCGCCGGATCTTGGCGGCCTGAAATACCTTTTTCAGATCTGCAACGCCGCTGAAGATCGCACTGATCTGGACAAAATGCAGATGGGTTTCATCCGCCAATAGCCGGGCGATGGTGGTTTTCCCCACGCCCGGCGGACCCCAGAAAATCAGCGACGACAGCGACCCCGAGGCCAGCATCACACCCAGAGGTGCATCCGGCCCCAGCACCTGCGCCTGGCCAATCACCTCACCCAATGACTTGGGCCGCATCCGGTCCGCCAGGGGCCGGTTCGGTTCAGGTTGATCAGGTTGCGCTATGCCGCTGTCGAACAGATCTGCCATGGTTACAGCCGGAACCGAAGGTTGATGCGCTGGCCACCGCGCAGCAGGTTCATCTTTACCCGTCGGCCAGACTCGGCCAGGAACTCGGGCACATCGGTGGTTGTGGAAACGGCGCTTCCATTGATCTCTTCCAGCACATCCCCCGGCCGCAGTCCTGCGCGCGCGCCATAGCGACCTGGATCAGTAACCACCACACCCTCGGCGTTCAGCGGCAGCCCCATGTGGGTGATCACGGCAGGGTTGATACGGGCGATGGTCAAACCAGGCAGTGCCGACTGTTCGTTCAATTGGATTGGCGCAGCAGGTGGACTGTCAGGGGCCTGCATCATCAGCACGTCCAGAACCTCAACCGCGGTTCCTCGCAGCCGCGCAATCTGCGCTTTGCCGCCCATCCCGGACACAGCCATGCGAAACGCCATTTCCGAAGGGGAATTGACCAGTTCGCCATCTACCGACGTCACCACATCGCCAACTTTGAAACCAGCTGCAACAAACGGGCTTTCGGTGTGGAGGTCGGAAATCAGCATGCCTTCGGGACGGTCCATACCCAGCGATGCTGCCATATCGGCATCTACCGGCTGACCAGACATACCAGCCCAAGGGCGCTCAAAGGCTTCGGCACCGCGTTCGGCCTGATGTACAAACTCACGAACCAGATTGGCCGGAATGGCAAAGCCAATACCGTTGGATCCGCCCGAACGGCTAAGGATGCGGGTGTTGATACCAATCAGATCCCCATTCACATCAATCAAAGCCCCGCCTGAGTTACCGGGGTTAATCGCTGCATCGGTTTGCAAGTAATAGCCAAAGCCTTCTCCAGTTGCGGTGCCCGTACGCGCCAGCCCGGAAATGATGCCACTGCTGACGGTTTGCCCCACACCAAATGGATTGCCGATGGCCAGGGTCAATTCGCCCACCTCAACCTGATCGCTGTTGCGCAGTTCCAGAAACGGCAGATCGGCGGCGTCATCCAGCTGTAGAATCGCCAAGTCGCTGGCCTGGTCCGCCAAAATAACCCGCGCATTGTATTCGCGCCGATCTGTTGTCACCACACTGATTTCGGTGGCCATACCCACCACGTGATAGTTCGACACCACGATACCATCCGCCGACAGGATCACTCCGGACCCCAACGAGTTCTGCACCCGGGGCTGCGGCTTGCTGAGCCCGCGAAAGAAATCGTCAAAGAACGGGTCATTGGAAAACGGCGAGCGCTGCCGCGCTTCGGTGACGGTTTTTGTGTAGATGTTCACCACCGCCGGGGATGCTTCCTTTACCAGCGGCGCAAAGCCAAGGCTGATTTCAGCCTGCGAGCTCGGCACGCGGGTCTCGGCAGTGAGTGGCGATGCGGTTGCAACGACAAGGGCAATAAGGGCTGCGCGGATCATTTTGGCTCCAACTTGAATTGTCCCTAGGATATGCGGGGGGGCTGCTGCAATTGCAAGCGCAGCTCCGGGGAAAGAGAGGCAGGGGCATTGCCTCGTTTGAGACATCCGACAAAGTTGTGTGATTTGTTGACCCTGCGATGCAGCCCACCTATCCAAGATGCATGGGCTACAGATTGCTGGACATCAAAGATGGCGAATTCTCGTTGGAGTTTGAGACGGCGGACATTCCAACCGTCGCCGCAACAATTGCTGTTCGATATGGCATCCCGGAAGAAAAGCCGCATATTATATGCACCGAGTATTTTTTCGCAGGCAGCCGTTTTGTATTTCAGAACGAACGGGATGATCCTTGTTTGATATCCACCTCACGTGAAGGCACGCGGGTTTTGAAGGAGTTATACGCTGATTTGACCGCATCTACGCAAAACCAGGGGTGATGGTTGGCTGTGGGTTTGCCTCGCAAGCTCTAGTCGTCAGCAGTGTTACCGTTGCAAACCCAGCCCTGACCGAAAGAACGGTCAGGGCTTAGCTCTACGGTTCAGTCTGCCGCAGTGGCCTCGATCTCGAACATCAGCCCCGGCAGCGCCAACCGGGTGACACCCACCAGGGTCATCGGAGGCGCTGCATTGACCGGTCCAAATCGGGCGCCCAATTGATCGAAGTTCTTCATGGCTTCGTCGACATCTGTGGTGAAAATGCTAAGCCGGGTGATATTGGTCAGATCCATGTCTGCGGCACTTAACACTGCCTCAAGGTTATCCAGCGCCAGTGCGATCTGTTTACGCATATCATCAGGATGCTGCGGGTTGCCTTCGCCATCAACAGCGGTCTGTCCCGCGCAGACCAGCTGACGCGTCGTGTCTTCGATGATTTCTGCTTGGTGATATCCCAGTTGCAGGGACCAGGGCCAGGGATTGACAGGTGTACGCTTCATGAACAGGGTTTCCTTATTCCGGTATTTGTCTTGATTTGTGTTTGGGATTTCTGCTTAGAAGCCCCCTGCTGACAGTTTGTGTCAGTAAGGTTGCGGCAAACTGATTTTACCTAAGCCAAGGATCATCACCGAATGTCACGTGCAGACCGTCTTATGAAAATCGTCCACTTTCTGCGCGGTCGTCGCCGTGCCGTCACCGCCGAGCGGATTGCCGAAGAATTCGATATCAGCATGCGCACCGTCTATCGCGATATTCAGGAGTTGATGAATTCGGGTGCCCCCATCAGTGGCGAGGCCGGTGTTGGTTACATCATCGACAAAAGCTATTACCTGCCACCGATTGCGTTTGACCCGGACGAGTTGGAGGCGATTGGCCTGGGCATCAACATGGTCCGCCAATGGACGGATGAGCGCTTTGCCGACAAGGCCAACAGCGCCTTTGAGCGTATTCTGGCGGTGCTGCCCACCAACTTGCAAGGTGAGATGCAACAGATCACCACCTACTCCAGACCCAGCGAATCCATGATCCCCTGGACTGTCAGTTTTTCGGACCTGCGCGAGAGTATCCGCGCCAGACGTTTTGTACGCATTGAGTATGCGGATGCCGAAAAACACAGCACATCGCGCACCCTGCGCCCAATAGCATTGGTGTTCTTCAGCCCGGTCTGGGTGTTGGCGGCTTGGTGTGAGACGCGGAACGACTTTCGCCATTTCCGCCTAGACCGCATGCGCTCGCTAGAGTTGTGTGACACGTATTTCGAAGATGAGGACGGCAAGGATCTGGTGGCTTATGAAGCCAGCGAGGGGCAGTGTTAGGTTGAAAGTGGTTAACCTGAGCGATTATCGAATAAACTATTGCGATGTATGTAAGTACCAACGAGATAGACTGCTATTTTTGCCCAAACTCTCGAATAGGAGTACCGCTGGCGGCTACCCTGTGAGCATCAATCGAAGACGCCACTTATCAAAGACTTATGATCGCGTTCCAAATATTGACCGTTCTAGCCTTTCCCCGAATAGATAATTCACCTTGCGGTGTCATCCGAGCCAATACCTCTGATGTTACGTTTTTCACCCCTTCAGCTTTGACTGCGTTTATCAACTCTTCCCCAACAACCAAATCGCAACCAAGGGTGCGCGTTGCTTCCTGCAAGCGACTCGCTGTGTTTACAGTGTCGCCAATCACCGTAAACTCCACAAAGTTTTCGGTCCCGACATCCCCCAAAACCACCGGGCCAAATTGAAGCCCAATACCAATGTTAACCGCTGGCAACCCTGCCTTTATCCTTGGAATGTTAAAGATCTGAGTGGCTGTAAGAAGGTCAAATGCACAACAAAGGGCGTTCGTCGCGTTTTGAGAAGTATCATCTGGGAAGCCAAAGATGGCCAGGACCTCATCACCAACGTAGCCTTCAATGGAACCGTGCCATTTGAAGATTGATGTCTCAAATAGTCGATGCACATCGCGCAACAGGTGTAGAACCTCTTCTGGCTTCATAGTTTCAGATATTGCGGTAAATCCAACAATATCGGCAAAAAGAACTGCCAATTTTTGACGCTTCACCGCCCCAAGAGGCTGATCTTTTTTTGAAAGCGCTTCAGCCAGTTTCGGCGAAAAATATCGCGAGAGATTCGCCTTGGCCCTTTCTGCTTTACTGGCTGCGGACCGCGCAGCCCAAAGGCGCTTTTCAGCTTCGAACCGCTCGGTCACGTCACGTTGAACCGCGACATAGCGATAAACTTGCCCCTCATCGCCTACCAACGGAACGACCGTCCATTCCATCCAAAATGCTGTTCCATTCTTTCGGTAGTTAGTTGTCCGTCCTTCCCAAAACCCTTTTAGCTGTAAGGCATCACGCATATTGCGAAAAACACTCAGATCGGTTTTTGGGCCTTGCATGATCCTTGGTGATTTTCCGATAACCTCAGAACTGGACCAGCCCGTCATTTTTTCAAAAGCTGAATTAACATAGACGATCGACGGACCAGGAGCATCCAGATCAGCAGTTGTGATTAAGATACTTTCAGCCGCAGCCTCAATCACCGCAGCGAAATCCAAGTCACTTGAAGAAACACAAATGGGCATTCGGAGCGCCAAACCCAACTACGGAAAAAATTACCGGTATAGGTAGTGTTAAAAGATGAAACTTCCGGGATTCTTTTGAAGTGAACGTTGGCTAACAAAATCGTTAGACTGGGTAGGCGGGATTAAATCTAGTGCTCCGCCCCTGCAAGCAGCCTGCTTTCATGTGATTTCAACGCTAGACGTGCTGTTGGGCCATAGCTGTTTAGGTCAGGCATCAGATCAAACACCTCGGCACGGGTTTCTGCATCAAAGCCGTCCAGTGTTTCCGCACCGGGGTGGTAGCTCTCGCTTTCCAATCCATTGCCACAAATAATTTCATGCTGGTCAAACAGCAGGTGGACATAAACCAACGGCTGACCATCCGCCTGAACCCGGATCGAGCTGTCGTTGACCAGATACTTGGCTTTGACCAAGACCTCGGAAGAGCCAAACAGCAGCTCGGCCATTTCCGAGGTGATCAGGACCCGGTGGTTGGGGGAGACAGCAATGCACCCGTGATCGCCCAGTGCATTCGCCGAGAAGACCACCGGCGCATCCCGGCCCACAGCGCGACGCGGACTGCGACCGATCCAGCGCAACGGCTGGGCGCCGTGATCGCGGGTGTTGATCAGGGTCCCAATGTCTAGCGTCTCAACAGCGACAGGCCCGTCTACGGTGTCGATGAGTGTGCCCGCCACAAAGCAAGCAGGGGATACCACCGTAGTGGTGACATCCACAGATCCGGTATCGCTGTTCCCGTCATCATCTTCGACGGTGTAGGTGAACGAATTTGTCTCATCTACGTCGCTGTCATTGCTGATAGAGAGCGTGCCATCCGCGTTCAGCGTTACAACCTCGCCAGAGGACAGCGTAACTGTATCCTCAGCCTCCACCGCCAGACCATCAATATGGGTGATTGTCAGATCAGCGCCCTCGGCGTGGAGGTCATTGTCCAGCACATTCAGAGTCTCGGAGCCGTCGCCTGAAATC
Source organism: Parasedimentitalea nitratireducens (assembly GCF_057444295.1). Taxonomy (NCBI): domain Bacteria; kingdom Pseudomonadati; phylum Pseudomonadota; class Alphaproteobacteria; order Rhodobacterales; family Paracoccaceae; genus Parasedimentitalea; species Parasedimentitalea nitratireducens. The sequence goes on from NZ_JBYAXC010000011.1 coordinate 59,304, forward strand.
TCTAGGTCGTCATCTGTTGCAACCAGGCTTGGTTCAAACGGCCCGGTCATTGTGTCGATGTCCGAGTTCCAGACCAGATCCCCCAACAACCCGCCCCCGGGCAGGCCTGAGAAGTCGATGGTCATGGTGGTATAGAGATCACCAACGGCCGGGCTGCCAGCCAGATTCACGATGCCTGTATAGGTCGCGGTGATGTCGCCAGCCATATCTTCGTAGTCCGGAGACAGCTTGAACGGAAAGCCATTCAACGAGCCTGGCGTAGAATCTCCACCCGGGTCATCGTCCATGGACAGTGTGGTATCAAAAACCGAATTGGCCGGGGCCAGATCAAACTCAAGCGAAGTTAGCAGCTTGGTAGTCGACAACTCGTGCCAGCTGTAGCCAAAGGACATATCGATGTCAGAGCCGGTTGCCCCACCGTTTGTCCACGGATCCAAAGCTTTCCATGTCAGAACCTCGGTGGTGCCATCCGCATAGGTGGCCTTGATCTGCGCCCCCTCCAGATCAACCCCGCGCGACGAGGTGTCCTCGCGGATTTGGTAATTGCTTTCGTGCGGATCCTCATCCAGCCGGACAATATCAATCGAGGCCATTGTTCAGGCCTCCAGTATTCCGACAACAAGAGTGAGGCGGCGGTAATTTCGCTTCAAGAACCGGTCGCGCAGCTGCGCAGACGGCAGCAACCATCCCCGCAGAAACCTTGACGGCTCTTGAGCGCAATACCAACATCCTGTGACCGCCTTGGCTAAAAGTTAACTTTTTATGCCGCCAGACTATGGGGCCATGGTGACCAAAGTTGAGCTTATTTGCGGCGCTTTGGCTGGTGTCGGCAAACCGCCCAAATCACTTCGACTGCAGATATTCCTTGATATCCACCCTTCCCCGCGCAACCCTGAGCTTAGTTTTTAAGGGGTTTTGCTATGATACGAATAATTACTCCAACGCTCGCGGCAGCAGCAGTCCTTGCTCATTCACCTGTTCAGGCACAGGACTGGAGCTATTCTGCCTCGTTGTATTTGTATGCAGCTGAAACCGAGACGAGCATCGGCGATCGCAGCGCAACGCTCAGCTTCTCGGACGCTTTGGAAAACCTTGACGGCACATTTATGGGCACATTCACCGCCGAGAATGGGCAGTGGGGCGTTGCGCTGGACTACATGATGACCGACATCAGTTTTGGCACGGCAACACCGGGCCCGGCCTATAGTGGGTTAAACACATCAATCAAAACCCGGATCTTGACCGGATATCTGTCTTACCGTCTCAATGAAAGCGCTAGCTCAAGCACCGACCTGTTGGCCGGCGCACGCTGGTACGATACCGACACCACCATGACACTACAGGCGGGAACATCGCCTACCAACAGCCGTAGTTTTGGGGATGATTGGACCGATGCAGTGATCGGACTACGTCACCGTTTCAGCCTGAATGAAAAATGGGCCGGGACAGTCGTCGCCGATGTTGGTGGTTGGGAGGATCGTGAGACCTGGCAGGTTTTGCTAACCGCAGACTATGCCTTTAGCGACAATTGGGTGGGACGAGTTGGTTTTCGGCACATCAGCGTCAGCAATGATGGCGGTACAAACAGCTACGAATTCAAACAATCTGGCCCGATACTTGGCATGACTTACCGTTTCTAGACCCACCTCCGCAGCCAGGGGACTACAATGCAAACAGTACTCACCCAACGTCAACGCGATTATTGCGGCCCAAATACGAACACAGATATATGGAACAGTTTTCAGCTACGACCCAATGACGTGATTGTTAGCACGCCGCCGAAATGCGGAACCACATGGACATTGAACATCGTGATGATGCTAATCCATGGTCGCGTTGTTCCAGATGCAGGCAACCGAGACGACGCACCGTGGCTTGATTGTGGGTTTCGCGACCGAGAGGCAATCGCAAGGAAACAAGAAAGCCTGACGCGACGACGTTGTCTAAAGAGCCATACCCCAATGGACGGCATCGCATACGGAGCGGAGCCAACCTACATCGTGGTGTATCGCCACCCAGTGGATGCCCACTTCTCGTTTCGAAGTCATGTTGCAAATATGAAAGATCCCGGCAAACTGGCTGAGTTATTCCCTGAGGATATCCGAGAAGGCTTCAACCGGTTTCTCGATGCACCGCTGACAAATACGGGTACTGATGATCTAAGCCTGCCTTCCATCGCCCATCATTTCCAACAGGCCAAATCGCGTCAAGACCAGGGAAACGTACATTTCTTCCACTATGCAGATCTGAGCAAAGACCTGCACGGTGAGATAGCGCGACTTGCTAATATTTTGAAAATTGATCTGCCAGCGGAAACGCACAATGCGCTAACAGAGGCAAACACGTTTTCCAGCATGCGTAAGGTTATCGAAACGAGCGAACGTCGGTTTCACGAAGACTCCCCCTTCGTGGATCACGCAAAGTTCTTTGATTCAGGAACATCCAACAAGTGGGAGAGCCGTCTTAATGATGATGATCTCAGACGGTATTCAGAGCGCTGCGCTGAACTGCTGTCGCCTGAGGATGCCAGATGGTTAAACTGGGGCGGTCAAAGAGTTTGACATTACTTGGCAAAAAAGCCCCGCTCCGATGGAGAGAGGGCTGCTGAAATTTGAGCGAGCCATGAACAGTTTCCCAGCCTTTTACGCGAGTTGTCCTTAACATCAAGGAACCTTACCCATTCTGCGTGTCTTGGCCATTTACAATCAAATTGAAGTTTGTAGGCAGAATTTGGTTAACTTCCTCGCCAGCGTTTTGTTGCGAGTTTTGCGGGAGAACATGCATGAAGGCCTTTAATCGAGCCGGGATCGGCGGCCTTGTTGTTGCGATTTCTATCTGTGCGACAACTGTCCTAGCTGAGCTGGACACCCCAACCGAGAACGTAGAAACCCACATTGGAAATGTCGAACTCGAACTCGGAGTGCCCACAAGTGACGCCATCGACCGGCTGTATGATGAGCTGGATTTTTCAAGCGCATATCTCGCCTATGTCTGGGCAATGCCTGCGGTTAATCAGGCCGGATATATCTATTCCTGGAGGGATTTCTTTGGTGCCGAATGGGGCCAGCCTGTCGCACTCCCCTCAAACCAAGATCGTCGCGGCACGCTGACTCCGACGACGACAGCGACCTATGTTATGGCAATGGTTGACCTGTCGGAAACCGGTCCATTCATTTTTGAGGATTTTTCAGGAAATCACTCAGGTATTATTACCGACCTTTGGCACCGCCTTCTTGCCGAGGTGGGCAATCCGGGGCCCTTTGATGGGACCGGCGGCAAATTCCTTATTGTCGGCCCGGGGCAGACAGTACCTGCTGACTCCGAAGGCTTACAGATCATTCACTCGACAACGAACAATGTCTTTTTGGGCACTCGTTTGCTGGACGATGACAAAGCCAAAGCTGTTCGAGAATTGGGACCAAAGTTTCGAGGCTACCCGTACTCAAAACGAGAAAGCCCACCGGATTATCCACTCATACTGGCAGACGATAGAGTGTGGACCCAGAACCCTCCCACCGGCCTTGCCTATTTTGAGCGTCTCTCGCAGATTCTTCAAAACGAACCTGTTGCAGAGCGGGATCGTTTCATGATGGCCAAACTCAGGTCTTTGGGCATCGAGGTCGGTAAGCCCTTTGCCCCTGACGAAAGGCAAAAGCGAATTCTGACCGAAGCCGCTCTATTGGGTGAGCTTACCCTTAGGGCGGCAACCGCCCGAAGACGTGTCACCACACCCTATTGGGACGGGACACAGTGGAAAGAGCTGTTCGTTTATCCGCCCAGTCAACGGGAAGAACACTTTGACCACTTCGAAGAACGGGCGCTCCTGTATTGGGAGATCTTCGGCATTGGCATTCAGTCTACGGGGCCAGGCACCGGATCAAAATACGCAGTCACACATTGGGACAATAATGGCGAGCTGCTGGATGGGGGAAGGTCCTACATGCTACACATCCCTGCTAACGTTCCCGCTGCCTTGTTCTGGAGTGTCGTCGCATATGACGAGGGCACGCGCACATTCATTGAGGGTAATGAAAACACTATGATTGGGTCACAAGAGCCAAAATATGCAACCAATTCTGATGGTTCTGTGGATGTCTATTTCGGCCCGACTGCACCTGCAGGAAAAATGGATAACTGGATCGAGACCATACCTGGGCGTGCTTGGTTCTCCTATTTTCGCTTCTTTGGACCAACTGAACCCTTCTGGGATAAGTCGTGGAAACTTCCCAACATTGGGCTTGTCGAATAGTCGACAGAGTTAGCTTAGCAATGACCGTTTCAAATGTCGTTCCAAGTTCCCAAAAAAGCCCTCGCTCCGGTTGGAACGAGGGCTTTCGACGCTTGGGATCTTAGGATCCAAAGGTCTTATTCTTCAGCAGTAACTTCTTCAGCTGCAACGCGGGCTTTGTCAGCTGCGCCTTTGGCATCGCGGTCGCGGTCAACGAATTCGATGATCGCCATCGGAGCCATGTCACCATAACGGAAGCCAGCTTTCAGGACGCGGACATAGCCACCCTGACGGTCTTTGTAGCGTGGGCCCAGGATGTCGAACAGTTTTGCAACGTACTGCTCTTCTTTCAGCTTGGCCGAGGCCTGACGACGGGCGTGAATGTCGCCGCGTTTTGCCAGCGTGATCATCTTTTCGATGATTGGGCGCAGTTCTTTTGCTTTTGGCAGAGTTGTTTTGATCTGCTCGTGCTCGATGAGCGAGCCAGCCATGTTAGCAAACAGAGCTTTACGGTGCTCATGTGTACGGTTCAGGCGGCGGTAACCACGTGCGTGACGCATTTTCGTATTCCTTCGTAAGGTTTATGCTTTGTCTGGCAACCGATGCGGGTCGGCTACTCTCCTTGGGGCATTATCGCCCAGACTTCCCCACCAATGTGGGCATTTCGGAGAGGGCCTTACGCCCTCTCCAATCTTTTGACCAGTCCTATTAGAACGAGTCTTCAAACTTTTTCGCCAGATCTTCGATGTTGTCCGGTGGCCAGTCCTCAACGTCCATGCCGAGATGCAGACCCATGCCCGAAAGCACTTCTTTGATCTCGTTAAGCGACTTGCGGCCGAAGTTCGGCGTGCGCAGCATTTCGGCTTCGGTTTTCTGGATCAGATCGCCGATGTAAACGATGTTGTCGTTCTTCAGGCAGTTTGCTGAACGAACAGACAGTTCCAGCTCGTCCACTTTCTTCAACAGAAGTGGGTTGAACTCGAGACCATCGTCTTCGTCTGCACGGGAAGCAGACTCAGGCTCATCAAAGTTCACGAAGATCGACAGTTGGTCCTGCAGGATACGCGCAGCAAAAGCTACGGCGTCGTCCGGCGTGATCGAACCGTCGGTGTCGATTTTCATGGTCAGTTTGTCATAGTCCAGAACCTGACCTTCACGGGTCGGCTGAACGTCATACGAAACCTTCTTAACCGGCGAGTAGATTGCGTCGATCGGGATCAGGCCGATGGGTGCATCTTCCGGCTTGTTCTTTTCAGCCGAAACATAACCATTGCCAGTGTTCACGGTCAGCTCCATGAACAGATCAGCGCCATCGTCCAAGTGACAGATCACGTGGTCGCGGTTCAGGATCTCGATACCTGCGGACTCGGCGATGTCGCCAGCAGTCACAACAGCTGGACCTTTGGCATTGATCGAAAGACGCTTAGGGCCTTCGACTTCCATGCGCAGGCAAACACCTTTGAGGTTCAGAATGATGTCGGTGACGTCTTCACGTACACCAGCAACGCTCGAGAACTCGTGCAGGACGTTGTCGATCTGTACAGAAGTGATGGCGGCGCCTTGCAGCGAGCTCATCAGAATCCGACGCAGGGCGTTGCCCAGGGTCAGACCAAAGCCACGTTCCAGTGGTTCGGCGATGACTGTCGCCTGACGCGCTGGGTCGTTGCCCGGCTTAACTTCAAGCTGTGTCGGCTTGATCAGTTCAGCCCAATTCTTATGGATCATGCGTTCCCTCCATTCCTGCCTGTACCCCATGTCCGGTAGGTTCAGGCGCCCGAGGTTTCTAATGACAAACTGGGGCCCATGCAAAAAACACGGGACCCCAGCGGTATTTAATATCGCTTAGACGCGGCGGCGCTTAGGCGGACGGCAGCCATTGTGTGCCATCGGAGTTACATCACGGATCGATGTGATGTTGAAGCCGATTGCGGCCAGAGCGCGCAGAGCGGATTCACGACCGCCACCTGGGCCCTGAACTTCGACTTCCAGAGTTTTAACACCATGGTCCTGAGCTTTTTTGCCTGCATCTTCTGCAGCCAACTGCGCAGCGTAGGGTGTGGATTTCCGCGAGCCTTTGAAGCCCATGGTTCCAGCCGACGACCATGCAATTGCGTTGCCCTGAACATCCGAGATAAGGATCTTGGTGTTGTTGAACGAGCTGTTAACGTGAGCAACGCCGGAGGCGATGTTCTTACGCTCTTTTTTCTTCGTACGAGTCTTTTCGCGTGCCATTGATCAAACCCTCCCTTACTTCTTCTTACCAGCGATGGCCTTTGCAGGGCCTTTGCGGGTGCGAGCGTTAGTGTGAGTACGCTGACCGCGTACGGGGAGGTTGCGACGGTGACGCAGACCACGGTAGCAACCCAGATCCATCAAACGTTTGATGTTCATAGTCACTTCGCGGCGAAGGTCGCCTTCGACTTCGACGTTGGCGTCGATGTGCTCGCGGATTTTCAGAACTTCGGCGTCGGACAGTTCATTCACACGACGGGTCATTTCGATGCCTACGGCTTCGCAAATGGCCTGAGCCGTGGTGTTACCGATACCGGTGATATATGTGAGGGCGATTGGAACCCGCTTTGCAGTCGGGATGTTTACGCCGGCAATACGTGCCACGTGATACGTTCCTTTTGTTGCGATTCCGTAGCTCCGGAACCTTTTTTCACAACACTCGACCCCGGCAGTAACGCCATTTGGTCCAGTATTTCGAGGTAGTCTTGCAAATAGGCTAAGCCCATCCACAGGAATTGATTCCCTAAAGGGATGGGCTTGGGTATGAGGTATTTTACAGATCGTCAACCCACCTTTTGGTTGACGCGATGGTTCTTTGTGATCATGGCCGGTTCGACCTGATCGGTTGATGTTTCCACTATTGGGGCCAGGTCTCTAGCTGGGCTTTCGATATTATGCCAACAAGTTCATCTGTCGAACGGTCAATAATGCCACGAAGCACAGGGCGTAGGCGCATACTTCCATCGTTGATGAAGGTTATCTGTTCGTAGTCCTGAACATCCTTCAAACCCGTCGCCAGTTCTTCAAAGAACGTCGATGGCCAGCATCTGCCCGACCTCGAACATGCCTTCAGGTCTTCTTGTCCGAGATCCCGCCGAGGAAAATGGAAGCGGTCACTGAGGGGAAGAACAAAAGTTTCCCCATTCACAGAATAACTCCCTCCGTCGGAGCGACCCTCGCTTTCTTGCTCGTAACGACCTACTTCCTCAACAACTGTAGCATGCGACATTCCTGGCTGAAGCTTCATAGCAGCCAACGAAATATAAGCGTCGAAACCCTTCTGATCGTTACATGCGGATAGCGCCAATAACACCAGAAAGGAGAGAATGACTTTCATATATGACCTCTCAAAAAAATTACCTACCTATATTCGATAGCGGCTCCACAATTAGTCGCCCAAAAACCTCCTCGACAAGAAGCTCTGATACCGTTCCGGCATCAAGCCAATCAACAATTGGCGCTCTTCGTCGCTCATCTCAGGATCATCAAGCAGCGCTTGGGCAAAGAAATACCTAGCACCAGGATCTTCCGCTAGCTCCGCCTTATTCTGCCTTACAAAGTCGACAAGCTGGGAGAAATGCATGCGTCGCCGCACCTCCCATGCAATTGCCTCATAGCCTATGGTGAACGCCTGATCTGCAATGACCCCATCCAAACCGTCAAGGTGCGCCAATGCAGTCTCGATGCTTGCTCTATCCAAGAGACCTTGGCCAAGCAAAAACTCGACAAAGCTTTCAAAGCAACTCTTCGCAGCAGACATCAGTAAAGTCCTCGACCAAGTGGAACGTCGCTTGCACAGTCAACCTATCTGCTCAGCGTTGCACTGCCAAAAAATTAGTGTGGACACGAATAGAACGGCAGTGGTTCGTCTTGACCGTTATACAGTTTCACCACGCCGGGCTCTTCGTTGCTCATCACAAAGGTGAACAATCGCGGCTCATAATCCGGGCCGGGAAATTCACATTGCCCCATATGAGTTGAGACTTGGTAGTTGTCCCAGTTGAAGGTCAGCTCGGGTGAAAACTGGCAGAACATTTCCATCGAGCTGTAGCCGTATTGATCCAGGATCAGCCCGCCATCGCTCGCGAAATCAAGCAGCCCGTGCTCTTCCTCCATCATGGCGCAGGCGCGGGTGTCATCGACAAGGACTTGGGCAGATGCTGTTGTTGCGGCAAGGTGAAGGGCAACAACGTAGAAGAGTTGGCGAGACATTATAGATCAGTGTCCTTTGTGGTCATGGGAAGTGTTTGGTAGATAAGGCTTGGCATTGGCAGTGAATTCAGTTCTGCCTACGAAACTCCACCTCAAAAACTTCAGATTTCAAGGTCAACATTGCGTCCTCGGAAAGCCCGATCGGCATACGCAAACGAGTATCGATGTCCTGTTTTGCATAGACCGCTTGAAGGTCAGGTACTTGGGTACAGTCGAAACCACGTTTAAATAGCAGCAACCTTGCGCTATCTCCTGTGGGCGAGCCTTCTTCGGATATCGTAATTCGGCCGCTGGACACACTCAAAGGTGGTATCTCATGAATTACATACTTGTCTGCTGAATACACCGCCCAATACAATGGCGGCACAGAACTCTCATCGCCGTCAGGAACAAACCAATAATCCACATTGGTTAGAAGCCAAGGGGTGTCTTTGACGGATTCAGCTATCAAGAAGCAAAATCTATCTGGACCGTTCTTCAGTTCATAGCGAAGCTCGATGCCAGTTATTTGAACGCCCTTGACGCTTATCTCTGCCGGTAGCTGAGAGGTGAACAAAGTGACAAAGCAACCAGCCAATAGGTATTTAGAAAAAAGGCGGGGTATCATAATTCAATGTCCTAAAATCAAAAAAGGGCTAGGAAAACCCTAGCCCTAATTCGTTATCAAGTCATCAAATCGTTCAGCCCAGAATGGCCTTGATCGAATTCTGCACCTCGGTGATTTCGGCCAGACCGTTGACCGGGCGCAGGTCGCCTTTGGCATAGTAGTAGCCAATCAGCGGCGAGGTCTTTTTGTAGTATTCCATCAGACGGGTGCGCAGGCTGTCTTCGTTATCATCTGCACGCCGCACCATATCGGTGCTGCCACAATGATCACATTTGCCAGCCTCGGCTGTAGGCTTGGTCTCGTCGTGATAAACCTCTCCACAACCACCGCAAGTGAAACGACCGGTGATGCGTTTGACCAAGGCCTCGTCATCCACACGCATTTCAATAACCGTGTGCAGCGACTGGCCCAGCTTAGCCAGCAATGCAGCCAGGGCATCGGCTTGAGCCAAGGTCCGTGGGAAGCCGTCAAAGATGAAACCAGCGCCGGATTCAGCGGTCAGCTTCTCTTCGATCAAACCAATCACGATCTCATCGGTGACCAGCTTGCCTGCATCCATGATCGCGGCAACTTTTTTGCCCATCTCAGTGCCGCTGGTTTTGGCTTCGCGTAGCATATCGCCGGTGCTCAGCTGTACCATGCCACGGGTTTCAACCAGATGGCGGGCTTGGGTGCCTTTACCGGCACCTGGGGGTCCAAGCAGAATAATGTTCATCGGCGTGATGGTCCCCGCTTACCGCGCTTCTTACCCTTGCCACGCAGTTGGCTCTTTTCGATCAGACCTTCGTACTGATGCGCCAACAGATGGCTCTGAGCCTGCTGAATGGTGTCCATGGTCACCGACACAACAATCAGAACCGAGGTGCCGCCAAAGTAGAACGGGATCGCAAACTGACCGCGCAGGATTTCCGGCAGAACACAGACCGCAGCCAGATAGGCGGCGCCCAACACCAGCACGCGGTTGACCACGTACTCAAGATACTCGGCGGTTTTCTTACCTGGGCGGATGCCCGGAACAAAGCCGTTCTGGTTCTTCAAGTTGTCAGCGACATCATCCGGTTTGAACGAAACGTTGAACGTATAGAAATACGCAAAGAACACGATCATCGAGATGAAGAACAACAGGTACAGCGGCTGGCCGGGGCCGAAGTTCGCCAACAGCCAGGACATCACAGGACCACTGGTAGCTTCAGACGAGAAGGCAGAAATCGTGGCCGGCAGCATCAACAATGAGCTGGCAAAGATTGCCGGGATAACGCCCGCTGGGTTTACCTTGACCGGCAAATGCGATGAGCCACCATCATAGACCTTCATACCAACCTGACGACGCGGGTACTGGATATGGATCTTGCGCAGGGCACGCTCCATGAAGACCACAAACATAATGATGCTTATCACCATCAAGAGAACCAGAACGATCACAGCCGGGCTAATTGCACCGGAACGACCCGAGGCAAAGAACTGAGCCAGAGCGGCAGGAACTTCGGCGATGATGCCAACAAAGATGATCAGCGAAATACCGTTACCCAGGCCACGCTGGGTGATCTGCTCGCCCAACCACATCAAGAACATGGTACCGCCAACAAGAGTAATCATGCAGGCAAGACGGAAATACATGCCAGGATCGGTTGCCAACCCACCAGCCTCAAGCGAAACAGCCAGACCATAGGCCTGTGCGGTTGCCAGTGCCACGGTACCGTAGCGGGTGTACTGGTTGATCTTTTTGCGGCCTTGCTCGCCCTCTTTCTTCAACTGCTCCAGCGATGGAACCATCGAGGTCAGCAGCTGAATAATGATCGAAGCCGAAATATAAGGCATAATGCCAAGAGCAAAAATGCCCATTCGGCCAAGCGCACCACCGGTGAACATGGAGATCATGCCGCCAATGCCTTGGCCGACTTCCTCCATGACGTTGCGCAGCTCGGCTGCATCGATACCGGGAACCGGAATGAATGTGCCCAGACGGTAGACGATCAAAAGGCCGAGGGTGAACAGGATGCGATTACGCAGGTCTGTCGCTTTGCCAAGCGCGGACCAGCTGGTGTTCGCCGCCATTTGTTCTGCTGCTGATACCATGAAAAAGGTCTCTTTATTGCGAAAACGCCGCCCGGAGCCGTTTTCCGGCTCGGGCGGCGTCAATTGGAAAACTGGTGACTATGTAAGCGGCATTTCAGCCGCTCACAAGTGCTTACTCAGCTGCGGCTTCTTTTGCCACTACAGTCAGGGCACCGCCTGCCTTTTCTACTGCTTCAACAGCTGCTTTTGAGGCACCGGTCACAGAGATGTTAGCTTTGGCAGTGATTTCGCCTTTGGCCAGAACGCGGATACCGTCCAGCTTGCGACGAACAACACCTGATTCGACCAGAGCGTCTTCAGTGATCGACTTGGCATCAAGTTTGCCCAGGTCGATGAATTTCTGGATCAGGCCCAGGTTGATGACAGCAAATGCCTTGCGGTTTGGCTTGCTGAAGCCACGCTTTGGCAGACGCTGGTACAAAGGCATCTGACCGCCTTCGAAGCCTTTGATGGCTACACCTGAACGGGATTTCTGACCTTTGATACCACGGCCACCCATTTTACCGGTGCCGGAACCCGGACCACGGCCAACGCGCTTGCGTTTTTTGGTTGCGCCAGGATTGTCGCTAAGTTCGTGAAGTTTCATGTCGCTTCTCCTTGCCGGATGTGACCCACGAAGCGTATTCGGGCCAACCACGGCGTACAGTGATTTTGATTCTTGTGGCCCGGATGGCCACCGGGTGCCTATAGACCTGTTGGGATCGGGGATCAAGTGACTTGCTTCGCACTAATCCTAACATGGGTCCAGTTACCGCCCAGACTGTGAGGATCAAAGTTTTTGGCAAACCTGCGCAAATTCTAATGCCCATGCAAAAACTAAGTTTCGTCTCGCTTGCAATCCTGAAAATCAGCGAGAGTCCCAAACTCATGAATTATTGTTCTGTAAATTAGGTCATCCAAGCATTCTGGGGATAAAACTCTCTCAAAAAACTTGATGTCGACAACTATGAACCGAATCCAGGCGGCTTCAGGGTTAAGGCCATCATAAAACGGATAATGGACTTGTATATCGACAACTGTGGAACTTGGTTTTCTAGACAATTCATCTACATCCAACCCAAATTCCTCTGCCCTCGGAAAGCTCTTGATAGTTTCCATCCCATCCAAAAGCAGGACCCAAATGTTGGGAATAGTGTTTTCGTCAGGCACTTCTTTAGACAAAACGCCCAGAGTATCGTCTAAAGGTTCGACAAATTGCGGTGGCGTAACATAGTAGTCCTGGTTGTACCAAAAAACGACATGTGGCTTGAATACCTCGCCCGCTCCATCAGCCGTAGCAGCAGAGCCAAACACCCCTCCGATACAAGTCGATAGTATAAGATAGGTGAGCCAACTAACGTAGGTTTTAATTGTTTGGCTCGTATACATTTCAATCACTCGCTTCAGTTAATTGCGCTCCACTTAGGAGACCCGTTCCCATAACATTGGCAAGCATGTTTATGAGAACTGGATTGCAAGACAATCTGAAAACGCATCAGCGCCTGACCTTGGGGAGGTGCAAAGCGCCTTCTCCGTTTTGCCGGAGGCAAACCTGCGGTTTGACGGGAAGGTCAGGCGCGGGTTTGCTATGCAAAACCTAAGAAAAAGAACCTCCCCCATTCTGCAAGCCATCAGCCGACCCAAAATACATCGTCGGTATCGCCAGTGTCTAAAGCCCATGACGCATTTTCATACCTACAAAAGACCTTTTCAGCCCTAAGAATGCTCTTCCACTTTGAAACCAGTTCGACAAATCGTTCAACGGGTCTTTCAGTAGAAATATCGTCGGGGAAAAATGTCAGTTCAATAAACAACGACCCGTCTTTTTCTCGAAACAAGAAGACTTGCATTTCCGAAATTAGATCGCTGCCCTTGCTCAGCCTCAAACTAATATCCCCTGTTGATTGATAGTAGCCATAGGCGCCGTCAGGACCTACGTCAGAAAACTCATCACCTTCCCAAGTCCTTCCGGAAACCTCTTCAAATCGCGACTGCAGACCTTCTAACAGCTTCAGCAGTCTCGAAGGATCGGGCGCGACAAAATTAATGTCACGGCAACTGCCATCATACTCGGCGAGCGCAAGCTTGGTGTATTCTAGTCCCGATTTCATGACGCATCACAGACCACTTGAACGCGCGCGGGTCAACGGACCTTTAACACACGAATCCTTTCATCCCGCCAAGGCCCCTGCCCTGTCGGTTTCTGCGGTGTCATTCTGTATCTAACGGATGGGCCGGTTAAGAATGGCGGCGCCGCCGGGATGGATGCAGACGGGGGCTGCCCCCGTGCAAGGAACGGTTCAGTTGCGCCCCCTTCTTTACGAGGGCCAGGCTCCATATGCGCCGGGGTGCCAAACCCGGCAAAGATCGCGATCAGGGGCACAATGCCATGTATCGCTTAAGATCCCCCAACCAGGGCGTACGCTGGGTGCGCAACACCTCAAACGCAAAACGCCCCCGGCTTGGCGGAGGCGTCTGCGATCATTCATCCCCCAGGGAGGAGGAAAAGGGACGAATGAAATCTGAATTACTTGCCGTATACGTGGATACGGGAGATTTCTGCGATGTCGCAGCGGCGCACGCCGATGTCAGCAAGGTCACGGCTGGTCAGCTTGTCCAGCTCGGCGTAGGTGCGCTTGTATTCGGTCGCTTGCTTCCAGGACAGAGCAGCGCCTTCGAAAAAGGCTTGGATGCGTGCGGTCAGGTTGAAGCCAGTCGATACGGTGTTTACTGCATGTGCCATTGTTCTTGTCCTTTTAACTTGCCATTTGTTGGCTTAGATCGTCGTGTCTTTTGCTGCCCTATGGATACATGATTGTGCGGTCATAGAACAAATGCTGGTTCGGCCAAGCCGCTATGCGCTGAGCGCATGCAGTTGTTAACCCACTCTAAAGACTCAGCAACGCAAAACGCCCCCGGTTTCCCGTGGGCGTGTGGTCTTGTGTAGGGTGTGTGCTTGCACGCACCGTAACTGTCGCCGTGTCAGGCGGCCTCAACGTGTTGGCGTGCGATCTCCGCCAGGTCGGAACGGTGCATACCAAATTCGATCAGCTCGTCCGCCGACAGGCTTTGTAGCTCGGCATAGGTGCGGTTGAACGCTGTCTGACGCGCGCGTGAGGCCCGCAGGTCGGCCATTGCACCGCGCAGGCGGTTGCCGAGATCAAAAGAGAGTACATTGGTCATTTTTATCTTCCATCTTGTCAGGCCAGCCCGAATTGGCTGGCGGGGTTCATCTTGGATGAGACAAAGATAGGAGTGAGGCGGCTATCCAACAATTGCCGAGTCTGCCAAGCCGCTATGCAGCCTTGGCATGACAACAAGCCGTCAGAGCAGCGCCAGAATAGACAGGATGCACAGGGCCACAATCATCGCCCAGCCTGCGACAAAGGCAAAGGTGCGAATGCCCTGGGTCGGCTTGCCCACATTCTGCGCATAGATCACGACGTAGATCAGCCGTAGCACCAAAAACAGCACCATCAGCAGGTTGACCCACCAGGCCGATACGCCGGTCAGAATGCTGGCAAACACCGCGATGGCGGCTGCGGGCATGATCTCGATGCCGTTTTGGTGACTGCGGTTCAGACGGTAAACCGGGTTGTCATAATCCGCATTAGGTTCACTGCCCGGCGTCATGTTCGCCTTGGCCTTGGCCGCGCCGACCAGCGCGGATTGCAGAAGGACAATTAGGACAAAGACCAGCAGTGAGATAAGGGCAGTGGAATAGGCGGTAATAAGGTCGGGCATTATAGGCTTCCTCTAATTAATCATATGGTTAAATAAAGAACACTTCAGCTCTGCCCGGTCAACCCGATCTCTTTGCAAGGGCGTACTCCGTGGGTTCCACCGGTTCCTCTCCATAGAACATCTGCCCTCACTGAGAAGGGTTCTGTCAATGTTTGTTATTTCAGAGTATCAGCATTCAAACCCAAGTCCCTCTCCAACCCGGGTATTTTTCATGAAAGTCATTATCCATGCTGGTATGCATAAAACAGCAACTACGTCTGTTCAGGCCCTGTTGAAGCGAAATAGTGATCAGCTAAATAAGGTCGGCATCCTGATTTCTGTACATGATCGCCGCTTGAACACCAAGGTTTCGACACCCGGTGCGCTAGATGAATTTTCCCGCGAGCTACAGGCAAAAGAAAAATTGGGCTATCATACCCTGATCGTGTCAAGTGAGGCCATTTCCACCATCAGTTCTTCTCAAGCCTCTCTCCTATTGCACGCCCTATGTGGTCACCAAACAAAGTTGATCGTCTGTTTTCGCCATTGGGTCGGATTTTTCCCCTCTCGCTGGCAACATAACAGCCGCGTTCGAGATACAATGCCATTTGGAAAATTCGTTTCAGGCATGCTCAACACGAGCGTCAATCGTTTCGAAACACGTATGGAACTTGTATTACGAAACCTTCGAACAACGGAATTTGATGAGTTAGCTGTCTTATCATACGACAACGCCAAACGTTCAAAAGAAGGCGTTGTTTCCCACATGCTTCAAGCAATGGAGATCCCTTCGTCTATCAGACAGCAGCTTGTTGACCAGCAGAAGTACATCAACAGAGCAAATAATTTACAATGCACCGAAGAAATTCGTTTGATTAACGGGGTGTGGGCCGAGCATTGGGAGCTTCCTCAAGATGATCTATTCAAGGCAAGGCAACACTACAGGACCGTCGCTATGAAATTCCACTTGGGAAAAATATGGGACATGATTGCTAAAGAAAAACCTGACGTAAAAGCTGAGATGCTGGATCACATAAGCCGTCACTCTAACCCAATTACCCTTAGAGCATACAGATTCAGGAATCTTGCAGAGTCACTTGAGCAAAAGTGTGGACCTTATCTTTTAAACCATGTCCACGGCAAAATGTTTCATGACATCGCAGACAGAACAGTCAACTGCTCAGATCTAGAATACACCAAGCTGCCCAGAGATTTGAGAACTGAAATCACTGCTGCAATCAAGGCCTACAGAGATGAACCTTCCTGTCCGAGCCGCACCTGGCCAGCAGCATAGAGTTTAGGAATGAAAACACACGGTATCGTCCATGTATAACTACTGCATTCCATAAAAAACGCCCCCGGCGGAACCGGAGGCGTTTTCGATGTCTTCAAGGAAAAGGACTTAGCCTTTTTCTTCGATGATCTCGACCATGTGTGAAATTTTGTTCACCATGCCGCGAACCGAAGGAGTGTCTTCCAGTTCACGTGTCTTGTGCATCTTGTTCAGACCCAGGCCGATCAGCGTCTGACGCTGTTTGGCGGGACGACGGATCGGGGAACCGATCTGCTTAACTACGATAGTTTTAGCCATCTTCCGGTCTCCTTAAGCTTCAGCTTCGGCAGGTGCCGCTGCTGGTGCTTCGTCCCGCTTGGGCAGGATGTCGGCAACTTTCTTACCACGACGCTGAGCAACCGAACGTGGGCTGGACTCTTTGCGGAGGCCATCCATGGTTGCACGGATCATGTTGTAAGGGTTCTGCGAACCAATCGACTTCGAAACAACGTCTTTGACGCCAAGCATTTCGAAAACGGCACGCATTGGACCACCGGCGATGATACCAGTACCTTCAGGTGCTGTACGCATGACCACTTTACCGGCGCCGTGACGGCCTTCCATATCGTGGTGCAGAGTACGACCTTCACGCAGCTGAACGCGGATCATCTGACGCTTGGCTTGCTCGGTGGCTTTACGAATGGCCTCAGGGACCTCTTTCGCTTTACCTTTACCAAAGCCAACGCGGCCTTTTTGGTCGCCTACAACTACGAGAGCTGCAAAACCAAAGCGCTTACCACCTTTTACGGTTTTGGAAACGCGGTTGATCGCGACCAAGCGATCTGCAAATTCCGGAGCTTCGTCGCGATCACGACGGCCGCCGCGGCGGTTATCTTCTCTTGCCATGAGGCATTCCTTTCATCCGGCGCTATGCGCCTAAATTTCCAATCCTGGTGAGTTCCCCTTGCAGGGAACCCCCGGATCATCGGGGCGGCACCAAGGCACCGCCCGCATTGATTAGATCTTGAGACCACCTTCACGGGCAGCGTCGGCCAGGGCCTTCACTTTACCGTGGTACAGGAAGCCACCGCGATCAAAATATGCTTCTTCAACACCAGCTTTCTTAGCACGCTCGGCAATTGCCGAACCCACTTTGGTAGCTGCTTCGATGTTGTTCTTGCCTACGAAGCCCAGATCTTTTTCCAGGGTCGAAGCCGAAGCCAGAGTAACGCCACGAACGTCGTCGATCAGCTGAACGCTGATGTTCTTGTTCGAACGGTGAACAGAAAGACGAAGACGTCCAGCGTTCACTTTGCGCAGTTTGTTCCGGACGCGCAGGCGGCGCTTCAGAAACAGGGTTCTTTTGCTGTTTGCCATGATGCTGGTCCTTACTTCTTCTTGCCTTCTTTGCGGAAGACGAATTCACCTTTGTAGCGAATGCCTTTGCCCTTATAGGGCTCGGGCTTACGCCACGCGCGGATGTTCGCTGCGACTTGGCCTACAGCCTGATCATCAATGCCTTCGACAATGATGATAGTTGGCTTAGGAGACGTCACAGTGACACCCTCGGGTGCTACGTATTCCACATCGTGAGACAGGCCCAGGTTCAGCTTCAGGGTGTTGCCCTGCATCTGTGCCCGGTAACCAACACCCTGGATCTCCAGCTCTTTTTTGAAGCCGGAGGTCACGCCGGTTACCAAGTTGGCAACCATGGTGCGGGACATGCCCCACTGCTGACGTGCCCGCTTGGACATGCCACGTGGTGTGATGGAGACAACGTTATCTTCGACCGCCAGGGTCACGTCGTCGGAGGCTGAAAAGCTACGAGTCCCTTTCGGACCCTTAACTTCGATGGTCTGGCCGGACACAGATGCCGAAACACCTGCGGGCAGCTCAACCGGTTTTTTACCAATACGAGACATTGATTGACCTCCTTAGAAGACGGTGCAGAGCACTTCGCCGCCAACATTGGCTGCACGTGCTTTTGCGTCCGACATCACACCCCGAGGAGTGGAGACAATCGACACACCCAGGCCCTGACGGACGGATGGGATGTCACTGACGCCCATGTAAACGCGACGACCGGGCTTAGAGACCCGCTTCAGTTCGCGAATGACAGGTTCGCCATCGTAATACTTCAGGCTGATTTCGATAGCCGGGTGGCCATCTGCACCAGTGGTTTTCTCATAGCCACGGATGTAACCTTCGTCTGTCAGCACGTCCAGAACCCATGCACGCAGCTTGGAAGCTGGTGTCAGGACTGTGGATTTGCCGCGCAACGAAGAGTTACGGATCCGGGTGAGCATATCTGCGATAGGATCGTTCATATCTGTCTCTCCCTTACCAGCTCGACTTCACCATGCCGGGGATCTGGCCTGCTGAGCCAAGGTCCCGCAGCGCGATCCGGCTGATCTTCAGCTTACGATAGTAAGCGTGAGGACGACCGGTCAGCTGGCAACGGTTGTGCAAACGTGTAGCCGAGCTGTTGCGCGGCAATTTTGCCAATTTCAGACGCGCAGCAAAGCGCTCTTCCATTGGTTTGGACTGGTCATTCGCGATTTCTTTCAGCTCGGCGCGTTTTGCAGCATACTTTGCTACCAGACGCTCCCGCTTTTTCTCGCGTTCGATCATGCTTTTCTTAGCCATGTCTATTCCTTCCCGCGCTTACGAATTGAAGGGCATGTTGAGAGCTTTCAACAGCGCCTTGGCTTCCGCGTCGTTATCCGCGGTCGTAGCGATCACAATATCCATGCCCCAGTTTTCGTCGATTTTATCAAAATCGATTTCTGGGAACACGAGGTGCTCTTTCAGGCCCATGGCGTAGTTGCCACGACCATCAAAAGATTTGCCAGATACGCCGCGAAAGTCGCGGATACGAGGCATTGCGATGGTGATCAGACGGTCCAGGAAGTCATACATCCGGTCGCCGCGCAGTGTCACCTTGGAACCCATTGGCATGCCTTCGCGAACGCGGAAGCCAGCGATGGATTGCTTAGCGACAGTTGTCAGTGCTTTCTGGCCAGAAATCAGGGTCAGATCAGCTTGAGCCGACTTTGCCTTCTTGCTGTCTTTTACAGCAGCACGACCACAACCGATGTTCAGAACGATTTTGTCCAGCTGAGGGATCTGCATGTCGTTCTTGTAGCCGAATTCCTCTTTCAGAGTGGCGCGAACGCTCTCTTTGTAGAAGGTCTTCAGGCGCGGGGTGTAAGCAACAGTATCAAGCATCGATTACGTCCCCTGTGGTTTTTGCGAAGCGAACCTTCTTGTCGCCTTCCATGCGGAAGCCAACGCGGGTTGCTTTGCCATTTGCGTCCAGCAGTGCCAGATTCGACAGCTGGATTGGCAGAGCTTTGGGCAGACGGCCGCCCTGCTCGGTCTGTGTCTGACGTGTTGCGCGGATGGCGATGTTTACGCCTTCAACAACAGCCTTGCCAGCAGTTGGGTCAACGGAAGCGATAACGCCTTCTTTGCCCTTGTCCTTGCCAGCCAGCACGATGACCTTGTCACCTTTGCGGAGTTTAGCAGCCATAGTTACAGCACCTCCGGAGCAAGCGAGATGATTTTCATGAAGTTCTTGGCACGCAGTTCACGAACAACTGGGCCAAAGATACGAGTACCTACTGGCTCGTTGGCGTTGTTCAGGATCACAGCGGCGTTGCCATCAAAACGAATAGCAGTGCCGTCAGCGCGACGAACTTCTTTGGCGGTGCGAACGACGACAGCCTTACGGACATCACCTTTCTTAACGCGACCACGTGGGATGGCTTCTTTAACCGAGACGACAATGATGTCACCTACGGAAGCGTACTTACGCTTAGAACCACCCAGAACCTTGATGCACTGGACTCGGCGAGCGCCTGAGTTATCAGCAACATCCAGGTTAGTTTGCATCTGGATCATTTGGTTTCTCCCGACCTATGGAAACTGGCGATGCGTGCCGTGGCGTTTCCAGGGTTTCGACAAACTGGGATGTCTGTCGGTTAAGGGTTCTAAAGGCTCTTAAGCTTCCAGAACTTCCCAGCGTTTCGTTTTCGACTTAGGTGCGCATTCGATGATGCGTACAGAGTCACCTACTTTGAAAACGTTCTTTTCATCGTGGGCCCGATATTTTTTGGACTTACGGATGGTTTTCTTCAGAACAGGGTGCGTGAAGCGGCGTTCAACCGAGACAGTTACGGTCTGGGCGTTGGCGTCGCTGGTCACGGTGCCAGTGAGAATACGTTTGGGCATCGTGTCGCTCCTTATTCAGCTGCTGCTGCAGCTTTTTGGTTCAAAATGGTCTTCACGCGGGCAGCGTTACGGCGAGCCGCTTTGATGCCTGATGTGTTTTCCAGCTGACCGGTGGCCTGTTGAAAGCGCAGGTTAAAGCTTTCTTTCTTCAGGTTTGCGAGTTCATCGCGGAGTTCATCCGCGGATTTTTCGCGAAGATCCTTGGCGTTCATAGCCTCAGTCCTTTCCAAAGCACCAGAAGGCCCCTGTTGGGTAACCTCGCACCTGGTGGGTTATGTCACGCTGCACGAGATGCGCAGCAAAAGAATCACCTAGCCCTGATTCCATGCGGAATAGGGGTTAGCGATGGGTCCCTATAGGGGAGTGTGGGTGTGGGGGCAAGGGAAAGGTTGGCCACGTTAGTTTGAACACAGCGAGATCTCCTCGCCCCCAGCAAAAATCGATCAATCGCAGTCGTACCAAACCTGAGTGGCGGCTCTCACAGTACCGTCTGCAAGTGTCGCGCTACTAGACTCCGGAGCCTTGGAGATCTTGACCGTCGGCTTGCCTAGGCGCTGGCAATAGCCTGCGACACGACGATCGACTTCGGTTTGTCCAACCTGCTCCGGGAAAAAGACCACTTCCAGCACCGAGTCGACAGGAAACACAAGGTGCAGCCCTACCCGATCAGAGGATACAGGAAATACCTGCGTCATCAGCGCTTGGCGACGTTCGTAGGCAGCTTGTGGATCTACGCTACATGCTGAAATTGCAGCAACCAGCATGGCTGAAATTACTAGTTTACACTTCATAATCAATGTCTTTCATAGCTTCGTATGTAGCGGTCTAAAACATACCTTTCCCAGTCGATCAATAGAAACGGCTATCGTTTATTTACACGCGCACCTGATCTAGAACCCGCCACCACCAAAACCCCATATGCCAGGCAGCAAGCTAGCGCGGCAGAAACCGATAAGGTCTCTCGTGGCGTGAGCCAGCCTGTATAGACTAACACCGAGCCCGTACAAACAGGCGCGACAAAGGCGATCGCGCATCCTATTCGAGTGATCCAGAAGGACCAGCGCGTGTACGCGGCCTGTGGCAAAACCACGCTCTGCACAAGCCTGGCTGCGATTTGCGACGCGACCAGCAACCCGCACAGGTGCAAGACTACCGCCATCGCCAACAGAACCCATACATTTTCACCTACGAGATATGTAGCCGCCATTACTGAGAAACTTGTGACGCCGGCAAGCACGCTGAGCGTTATGTTGATCATCAACGGAACCGCAAAAATGAAAATCACTTCTTTCATAAACTTGGCTTCCTTACGACGGGCCTCTTGCGCATGACCCTTGCCACGAATAGCTGAAGTCCTCAACATTAGAGGCGGCCAGTGCAGTTCTGAGTAACCAAACCACTGGCAGCAACCAACGTCGGCAATCAACTTGCACCTCTTAAACTCACACCCGCCCCATAGGTTTCGGCAAGTTGACCACCTAATGGTTTGCAAATACTCTATAAGCAGAATTTATTTAAGAACTTCAATCCAAGGGTGCGTTATGTTTTTAAGCCTTTTTGCTGCAGTTATTGGGGCTGGCGTCCTGATGACACTTTTCGATAACGAAGACGACCAACCCGATGACAGCGCCGAAGAGGCATCCGGCGAGGATTTAACCTACAACGGGGATACTCTCTTGAGTGGGACCCAGGGCGATGACACGCTTGCGGCTGTTAACTTTGACGAATTGGACCGCGAAGAAACTGACCTGATTTTTCAAACCGAGGAAATCGATCTAGGGGGTGGGCATGACACCGCCGAGATTAACTTCGATACCGTCACTGTTCACGGCGGCAGCGGGAAAGACCAGATCACAAGTTCTTTCCCGAGCAATACGATTTATGGTGACGAAGGCGATGACACGCTGTTTGTAGGACCGGGCAACACTTCGGACGGAGGGGTGGGCAATGATACGATCGTGGTCGATTTAACGGCAGATCTACATGACAGCTACACCCACGCACGAGGCGGCGAAGGGGATGACCGTCTCGAAGTTAGATCAGAAATCGGCGATCCGTGGCCCTCCTACTCTTCCGTTGGTTTGGCCGGTGGCGAAGGCCAGGATGAATTCCACGTCACCTTGGAGTTGGTCCCGACGGTTGATTATGATGGGCCCGCAGACGGCAGTATTGAACCCTCTTCCGGGGTTCGGATCACCGATTTTGATCCTGACGAGGATTCGCTGACAGTTCAAATTGAACGCACAGAGGAAACCGAAGGCCGCGAGATGACCTCGGCCGAGTTGGTGCCAAGGGCCTACAACATTGACGGTGAGCTTATCCCCTACACAACTCTGGTTATGAGTTTTGCCGGGACTGAAACTGAGCCAGAAGTCATCACGTCAATACAGCTAGATAGCGTAACCGGGCTGACGCTTGATGACATTGTGTTCGTTCAGAGCTGAGTTTGGGGCGATGTGAAGGGGCTTGGTTCTGCCCGTTCGCACCATCACCTTACGTCGTGCATAAATTGACTAGAAAGGCGCTGCGCAACCTCATCTGGAATATCGGGAACGAAAACTCGCAACACCTCACGTGCCAATCTTGTTTCCTCGAGCATGCTTGGCTCAGAGTGGTGCATGCTGAGCACTCTTCTAGGATTGCAATAACGCCATTGCATATTTGCCAAATCGTCCAAAATTTGGAGTAGCTGATTTACTTTGTCCCGCCCCACACGCGACAAGAATTCTCTTGCTAATGGGGGCAACTCTTGCCGCCCCCCGTCACGAAAATCAGCATCGTAAAGAAGCACCTCAACAAGGAGTAGCCTTTCTGTTCGGACCGTTTCAGCCAATTGGGTCAATTCTGCGTATTCGATGACATCTCTCCCCAGCGATTTTCTTCGATTGGTACCGTGAAACTGCCACTGGTTAAAACCCCGTTAGCGCTTGCCCCTTCCCACGGGAATGCGTTTTGCACCACTGTAAGTTCAGGCGCGAACCTCGTGTTCCGCCAGTTCGCAACCGAAACGCTCTCCCAGAGCGTTTCCAGGAAGCTTTAGGTCTCCGACCGTTCGCGCCTCAATCGTTCCCCCGGAACGATTGCCACTTCGTGGACAGGCGCTCACTCCCATCGATAATTGAAGCTGACTGAAATGCGATCGTCTTCGGACATGTTCATCGGCACCTCGTGGCGCAGCCAGCTTTCCCATAGCAATACATCGCCCACATCTGGCTTCATGTAGATAAAGGGCTGCAATTCGCGACGGGCGTCTTTGGTGCGGATGGGGGATGCCATCATCATTGCCGACCGCGGATCCTCAAGCTTCAGCGCGCTGGTGTCTTTGGGCATGGCAACATAGGTGGTGCCGCTGATCACGGAATGCGGGTGGATGTGGCTGGCGTGCATGCCGCCTTCGGGCAGGATGTTGATCCACAGATCCTCAAGCACCAGAGCGCGGCCATCGAGATCAAACTGCACGTCCTTGGCGAACTCGGCCACATGTAGATCCAGCGACTTCACCAAGTCAGCAAAGATCGGGAACCGCCAAGGCAGATCGGTCAGCGAGGCATAAGAAGTATAACCGGGATAGGCGTTCTCCTCACACCAGTCCTGGCCGGCCTCATCATCTTCGGCGATAACAAGGCAAGAGTTTTCCAATTCATCCGCGTCAATCTTGGGGCCGTGTTCAGACAGCGGAGCGCGGTACAGGCGGGTGGCGAAGAGCGATTCAATCTGTGACATGAGGCCTGTCTACCGCAGTAAGAGAGGCGGTGCGAGGGGATTAGCCCGGCACCGCGCATGAACCTTAGGCCATAGGCAAACCGTCGAAGATGGCAAAGTCGCTGGACGAGATCTGGTGCCGCAATTTTTTGTAGGGCTGGTATTCCGGGTCATTGTAGAACCCGTTGGCCGCTGCAGTGCTGGGGAATTCAACCAGTACCAACCGCCCCTTGGGCAGCTCTCCCTCGGGCACGGCATAGTGATCGGTTACCGCCAAGGGTTTGCCACCGT
The DNA here is from genome assembly GCF_057444295.1 of Parasedimentitalea nitratireducens. Taxonomy (NCBI): domain Bacteria; kingdom Pseudomonadati; phylum Pseudomonadota; class Alphaproteobacteria; order Rhodobacterales; family Paracoccaceae; genus Parasedimentitalea; species Parasedimentitalea nitratireducens. The sequence continues at coordinate 83,640 of NZ_JBYAXC010000011.1, forward strand.
GACGTACAAGAATGGGGTGGGCATAGGGCATGTAGTCTTTGGCGTGGGCCTCGACATCGTCGACACGAACAAAGGAGAGCATATAGGCGGGCATGTTGGGCCCCTTTCTTTGCTTTGGCTTGCGTTGTGACTAAGATCTGACCATCGAGAACCAAAGTTCAACTAGGCACCATTTGGTAACCACGAAAGAAAATCGCTTATGACCCCTATCAGCAAGGAAGACTACGACAAGAAATGTTCGACCCGGCAGTTGCTAGAGATGATGTCAGAGAAGTGGGTGCCCGGGCTGATCTATAGCCTGTCGCATGGACCTCAGCGCCCCGGTGCCCTCGCCCGCCGCATGGAGGGGATCTCGAAAAAGATGCTCACCCAAACGCTGCGCAATCTTGAGCATTGGGGCGTGGTCCAGCGCACTGTCTACGATGTGGTGCCGCCCCATGTGGAGTATGCGCTGACCCCGCTGGGCGAGAGGTTTGTTGAACCCCTGGCGTTGCTGCATGATTGGGCAACCGAGAACCGCGACGACATTCGGGTGGTTTTTGACAAGCGGATCGAAGCCCGCAGTCAGGATCGCCGCAACACGGGGTAAACAGCGCGCAATGCGACGTTCGACGGTTTCGCCCTTTATGGCAGGCTGCGCCAGGGCTTGGGCATGAATACCCAGCGATCATTCACATAGATCAATCCATCAAAAGCCAAACCAAGGCTTTCGCCAGTTTTGACAAACTTGAAACGCACGATGGGCACATCTGAAATCATATGCGGCAAGACCTCTTTGTATCCACCGGGAAACTCCGCAAGCATCGGATCACCCGACTGCAGCGCGCCCGTTGTGGACGAGAATGTCAGCAGCTCTTTTTGGTCGGGTTTGGGTCGGATCGCGATGCCGGGCTGAAACATCTCGTTGTAGGTCTTGATCATCTCACTTGCCAGGGGCTCGGCGTAAACGGCCCGGACATCCTCGGCACTTGGCTTGAGGGCAGCAGTTAACGCAACATGGTCGGCATCAGGCTCAAAGAACTGCAGCAACATCGTGCGGCTGGCCGCGGCCGGGTCAATTTTGGGGTCACTGGCCAGCCCAATGTTGGCACTGAATAGGCCCAACGCCACAAGACAAATCACACGCCAACTCGTTACAAATAAAGTCATCACAAAACCCTCACTCGCTACACACTCACCACGAGCTTGCCCCGCGGATCCAACACATCAACAACCACCAGCAAAGCGCTGACCATGTGGCACTGTCAAGCAGCCCATCACCACGCACGGATTCAGGCTTGCATCATAATTTTCCCTTATCGAAGCAATACAAACTTACAATTTCCATCTATCGAACCACATTGCTAGCCTCCGATCAACACTGTGGCTTGCCACCCAATTGGCATGCGCAGCCCAAGCCGACGTATTTCAAAAAGCTAGGAGATTGACATGGACGGAAATGACACCTCAAAAACAGGCGGTTGCCCGGTGATGCACAGCGGCGCCATGAGCGCCTCGGTTGGTGTACAGTCGAACAAGGACTGGTGGCCCAACCAGCTAAACCTAAAAATCCTGCACCAGCACTCGGCGAAGTCTGACCCAATGGGCGCTGATTTTGACTATGCTGAAGAGTTTCAGAAGCTGGACCTAAAGGCCCTAAAACAGGATCTTTATGCGTTGATGACAGATAGTCAGGACTGGTGGCCCGCCGATTATGGCCACTATGGCCCACTGTTCATTCGCATGGCCTGGCACAGTGCCGGCACCTATCGCATGTCGGATGGTCGCGGCGGCGGATCCACCGGCACCCAGCGCTTTGCACCGCTGAACAGCTGGCCAGACAATGGCAACCTGGACAAGGCGCGCCGCCTGTTGTGGCCGATCAAACAGAAATACGGAAACCAGATTTCCTGGGCGGATCTGATGATCCTGGCTGGCAACTGCGCCATCGAATCCATGGGCGGCAAGACCTTTGGTTTTGCTGGTGGCCGCGCTGATGTTTGGGAGCCCGAAGAAGACATTTATTGGGGATCTGAAGGCGAATGGCTGACCGACAAACGCTATAGTGGCGAGCGGGATCTGGAGAACCCACTGGCGGCGGTTGAGATGGGGTTGATATATGTGAACCCGCAGGGGCCAAATGGCGAGCCTGATCCGGTGAAATCCGGCTTTGACGTGATCGACACCTTTGGCCGCATGGCGATGACACCCGAGGAAACCGTGGCGCTGGTTGCAGGCGGCCATACCTTTGGCAAGGGCCATGGCGCCGGTGATCCCGAACTGGTTGGCGTGGAGCCAGAAGGGGCCGATGTTGAAGAAATGGGTCTGGGCTGGACCAATGGCTTTGAAAGCGGCAAAGGCGTACACACCACGACCTCGGGCTTTGAAGGCGCCTGGACCCCTACCCCAACTACCTGGGACCACACCTATTTCGACATGCTGTTCAACTATGAATGGGAACAGGTCGAGGCCCCGTCGGGGGCTATTATCTGGCATGCCAAGGATCTGGCCCAGGACAACCATGCACCAGAGGTGGATGGATCGGACAAGACCGTGCCGATTATGATGACCACAGCTGACCTGTCACTGCGTGAACACCCCGAGCTGGCGCCGATTGCCAAGCGGTTCCACGAAAACCCAGAAGAGTTTGCCGACGCTTTTGCCCGTGCTTGGTTCAAGCTGACTCACCGGGACATGGGACCACGGTCGCTGTATCTTGGCGACGAAGCGCCCGAGGAAGAGCTGTTGTGGCAGGACAATGTACCTGCTGTGGATCACCCTCTTGTAAATAGCGATGACATTGCGGCGCTAAAGGCTGATGTTCTTAGCTTGGGCTTGTCTGTGTCAGAGCTGGTATCAACCGCCTGGGCTTCGGCCTCAACCTTCCGTGGGTCGGACAAACGGGGTGGCGCCAATGGTGCGCGTATCCGTCTGGCTCCGCAAAAGGACTGGGAGGCCAATCAACCCGCGCAATTGGCCAAGGTATTGTCTGCGCTTGAGGGCATTCAATCGAAGTTCAACGCAGCGCAGTCTGGCGGCAAAAAGGTGTCGATGGCGGATCTGATTGTATTGGCTGGGTCAGCCGGGGCGGAACAGGCGGCGAAGAATGCTGGCTACGAGGTGGACGTGCCGTTTGCGCCGGGCCGTACGGATGCCAGTCAGGACCAGACCGATGTCGACAGCTTTGCCGTGCTGGAGCCCGAGGCGGATGGGTTCCGCAACTATCAAAAGCAGGCCTATAGCGTCTCGCCTGAAGAGATGCTGCTGGACAAGAGTCAGCTGCTGGGACTGACTGCACCTGAAATGACTGTTCTGGTTGGCGGCCTACGGGTGCTGGGGGCCAATCATGGCGGCTCTAAACACGGTGTGTTCACCAATGCATCTGACACCCTATCGACCGACTTCTTTGTGAACCTGCTGGATATGGGCACCAAGTGGACGCCCGTTGATGGAGGCGTCTATGAAGGGCGGGACCGCGCGACCGGAGATCTGAACTGGACAGCCACACGTGTAGATCTTGCGTTTGGGTCGAACTCGCAGCTGCGCGCCCTTGCCGAAGTCTATGCCCAAGACGATTCCAGGGGCACGTTTGTCATGGACTTTGTAACAGCCTGGTCAAAAGTGATGCACGCGGATCGGTTTGATCAGGATTGATCTTAAAATGAGAGGGCGCGGCAAATGACTTGCCGCGCCCAGCTTATTAACTGCACCAGGTCAGACGTGAGCGACCTGAGAACTGACTAGTCGTAGGCTGCATCTACGATAATTTCGACTTTCAGCTCTGTCCGGGCAAGTTTAGCCTCACCACAGGCGCGCGCTGGTGCAAAGCCTTCGGGCACCCAAGCGTTCCAGACTTCGTTCAAGCCAGCAAAGTCGCTCATATCTGCCAACCAGATTGTCGCCCGCAGCATCTGCTTACGTGAGGACCCTGCTTGGATCAGTAGAACCTCCAGACGACGAAGACACTCTTCGGTCTGTTCTTGAATGGTTTCACCCTCGCCCACTTGGCCAGTGATATAGGCAACGCCATTGTGCTTGACGATTTTAGAGGATCGGACCCCTGTTTCGATACGTTCGATCATGGCATATTTCCTGCTGTGTTGGTTCACTCTACACAGCAGGTGCCCTTAATCGATCCGCGTTTCAACACCTTTCCGCGCTATGCGGTCAGTACATGGTCAGCGCGCAACCCGCATGGGCGTTGGGCATCCCAACGTGATGTGGATTTAGAACCAGATACCAGACCGAGCAGCACCTGGGCCTTGGGTACGCGAGTAAGTACAGCCATTGGGCGAGGTCCAATGCTGCCCGCTTGGACGCCCAATACGGCTACCATTCTGCGCAAAGGCCAGGGCAGCCGACGACTCAACAGTTAGGTTTTTGGGATTGGTCGATGGACCAAATATCGCTGAAATATCATTATTGTCATATTCCACACCACGGTTGCCGCCGCCACAGGCCGCAAGGCTGGACACCAGCACAACAGGTACAATCATTCGAAACATGGGAAACTCCACTTGTTAAACAAACAGGCCCCGTTACGAACAATCTCACTCTGACAACAAGCCAACGGGGTGATTAGAACTTTATGAGCACAAAACATGTCCATATCATGAACAGTTAGATTGAAGGGATGATTAGACGTGGACATACCGATATCGACGCTCATAATTTTGCGAAGGAGCCCTAGCTGGATGTCAGTTGCACAGTTGCTGCATTTTCATCCCTTGCCAGGGCATCCCGGCCTGTAGTCAGAACACTGTATTTGGGCAACCGGCATGCGTATTTGGCATGCCGACATGATGAGGATTCAGCACGAGATACCAAACGGGGGCCGCACCCGGCCCCTGGGTCCGCGAATAGGTACAGCCCTGCGGAGATGTCCAAACCTGACCAACGGGCCGTAGTGTATTTGTCCACTCTCTGAAAACGGTCTAACCGTAGCCTGACCACCGACTGGATTGTTGAGATTTGTGGACAGGCCAAAAACTGCAGACATATCATTACCATCAAATGTAGCCCCGCCGCACGCCGCACGCCGCAAGGCCGCTCATCAAGGCAACAGGTGCAATCAATCGGAACTTAGGACCCTCCATCCTGAAACGCTTACTGCGCCCTTGGCACAAGAAGGTGCACGCCCTAAACACATAGAGCATTCGAAGGCTGGCGAAACGCCAGCCGATGGCATTTAGCTATTGTGAAAAGACACCCAACCAGGGCGCGGTGAAACACCGCTTGTTTGAGCCGAGCTAGACTAATTTAGAGGTATTTCACTATCTAAGCGCTCTTTTCTACTAGGACTTTACGATGAAAACCAAAATCAAACGCCCTAAGTTTCACAAGGCTGGGCTGTTTGCAGAAGCGGCCCCCACCCTTATGAACTCTGCGTTGTGAAACTTTCTGGTGTTCAAGCTGTGCCAGCAAAGCCCTATGCAAGCGGCATCAGGAGCGACCGATCAACACTCTCAAGCTCCACATCACTCCAATCCATACCCACAACCTCAACACTCACCACCACTTCGCGGGTAAAGGATATTTCACTGTCATAGGACAGAATGATCTCGGTACGCGCGCCACCGTCACCCGACACCTGCTCCATGCGAATTGAGGATACTGAGTATTCTTCGTTCGACTCGCTTGGCTCAGGAACCAGAGTATCCACGCCGGTTCAAAATCCGGCCGCTCAAATGCATCAAAACGATAAGTATTCGCTCCAACCAGATGGGCACCAACGGACTCGAGGTCGCTCGTCGGCTCTACGCCCCCTGCATTCAACACCACCTCGACCCGGTCGCTTCCGCTGCCACCAAACGAGGGTTGTCACGCAGCGTTGGACCAGCTTCCACCAGGCGGATACATATTGCGACTAGTCCGAAACTGATCCAACGTTCTAAGAGACTATTTTTGTCTGACATTTTCTGGAGCTGACTTTGAGTAATCTATATCAACCCTTCAACAGCACCTTAGGCGCCCTCGTGTTGGCCGGCTGCCTGTCAATCGTCGCAACAGCGGGACACACAGATGGAATCCGTTTTTGGGAAATGCCTAAAGGGTGCACGTGGACTGTAGAAACGTCTGATGGCAAAATCGTCGATAGCACTTTTTCCGGCTCCCGCAACGGAAACTATATCGTCAAGACACGGATGAAGTACGGCGACAAAAGACCAATTTCTACAGACGAATACAATCAACAAGGACTGTTTGTTCAACGGGTTTGGCCGAACAAACAATGGGAGCGCCGTGAACCATTCAGTTGTTATGGAATAGTTGGGAAATGCACCGAGACCTACACCAACTCAAACGGAGTTCGCATGACACTCAACTCGACAACAAGGCAAATTGGCGACGCAAAATACAAACTAAGAACGCGCTCGCCCGAAGCCAAACAGCCATTGGCGGAAACTTTCTCCCGAACACACTATGGATTGGTATTGTCTCTAAAGAATAAGGACTATTGGGCTAAGCTAATTGAGTTGCACAATTGTAACATCAGTAAATCCTAGCAGAGCTTAGGTCATTTACTGAACAGTGCTATACAAAGAAAGCCCCCGCTGACTTCTCAGCGGGGGCCTAATTCTTTCAGATTGGTAAGATCTTACCAGTCTTCGCGAACCACGACGCGAGTCTTGATTGGCAACTTCATCGCAGCCAGGCGCAGGGCCTCACGTGCAACGACGTCATCGACACCATCAATCTCGAACATTACGCGGCCAGGGCGAACCTTGGCTGCCCAGAAGTCCACAGAACCTTTACCTTTACCCATACGGACTTCGGTAGGTTTTGAGGTCACTGGAGTGTCCGGGAAGATACGGATCCAAACACGGCCCTGACGTTTCATGTGACGTGTCATCGCGCGGCGAGCCGCTTCGATTTGACGTGCAGTCACACGCTCGGGCTGGAGTGCCTTGAGACCGAAAGTGCCAAAGTTCAGATCGGATCCACCTTTGGTTTCACCCTTGATCCGGCCTTTGTGCATCTTGCGGAATTTAGTGCGCTTTGGTTGAAGCATTAGTCATGTCCCCCTTAGCGACGACCGCCTGCACCGCGAGGTGCTGGGCCGTCCTGGAGTTCCTGTGCTTTACGGTCACGTGCCTGCGGATCGTGCTCCATGATCTCACCTTTGAAGATCCAAGTCTTGATCCCGATGATACCATAAGCAGTCTTTGCTTCGACGTGTGCGTAATCGATGTCGGCACGCAGTGTGTGCAAGGGCACGCGGCCCTCACGGTACCATTCGGTACGCGCGATCTCAGCACCACCCAAACGACCCGCAAGGTTGACCCGGATACCCAGGGCGCCCATGCGCATCGCGTTCTGTACCGAACGCTTCATGGCGCGACGGAAAGACACCCGGCGCTCCAGCTGCTGTGCGATGGACTCACCAACCAGAGCAGCATCGAGTTCCGGCTTGCGAACCTCAACGATGTTCAGGTGCAGCTCGCTATCGGTCATGCTGGCAATTTTCTTGCGCAGAGTTTCGATGTCTGCACCTTTCTTGCCGATGATGACGCCAGGGCGCGCTGTGTGGATCGTAACACGGCACTTTTTGTGCGGACGTTCGATGATGATACGCGAGATACCAGCTTGCTTACACTCTTCTTTGACGAAGTCGCGGATCTTGATGTCTTCCAGAAGAAGATCGCCAAAATCTTTGGTGTCAGCGTACCAGCGGCTGTCCCAGGTACGGTTGACCTGGAGGCGCATGCCAATTGGATTTACTTTGTTACCCATTAGGACTGTTCCTCAACTTGACGCACCTTGATGGTGATCTCAGCAAACGGCTTCAAGATCTTGCCGAAACGACCACGAGCCCGCGGACGACCGCGCTTCAGGGTCATGTTCTTGCCTACATAGGCTTCAGCAACGATCAGCTCGTCTACGTCCAGGTTGTGGTTGTTTTCAGCATTGGCAATTGCCGACTGAAGACATTTTTTCACGTCCTGAGCAACACGCTTGTTCGAGAAAGTCAGTTCGGTCAGAGCCTTATCAACTTTCTTACCACGGATCAGACCAGCAACCAGATTCAGTTTCTGAGGGCTAGTACGGAGCATGCGCAGTTTTGCCATTGCTTCGTTGTCTGCCACGCGGCGGGGATTTTTTTCCTTACCCATGACTTATTTCCGCTTCGCTTTTTTGTCAGCAGCGTGACCATAATAGGTACGAGTTGGCGAATACTCACCAAACTTCTGACCGATCATTTCTTCTGTGACGTTGACAGGGATGTGTTTCTTGCCGTTGTACACGCCAAAAGTCAGACCCACGAACTGGGGCAGAATAGTGGAGCGACGCGACCAGATCTTGATCACTTCTTTGCGGCTCGAGTCACGAGCAGCTTCGGCCTTTTTGAGAACATAAGCGTCAACAAAAGGGCCTTTCCATACAGAGCGAGACATAGATTAACGTCCCTTCTTCTTGGCGTGACGCGAGCGGATGATCAGCTTGCTTGACGCTTTGTTCTTGTTACGGGTCCGAGCACCTTTGGTAGGCTTACCCCATGGGGTCACCGGGTGACGACCACCCGAGGTCCGGCCTTCACCACCACCGTGTGGGTGATCTACCGGGTTCATGACCACACCACGCACAGAGGGACGAATGCCCTTGTGACGCATACGGCCAGCTTTACCAAAGTTCTGGTTCGAGTTGTCGGGGTTGGAAACCGCACCAACTGTTGCCAGACATTCCTGACGCACCAGACGCAGTTCGCCCGAAGACAAACGGATCTGAGCGTAGCCACCGTCACGACCAACGAACTGAGCATATGTACCAGCTGCACGGGCGATCTGGCCGCCTTTGCCTGGCTTCATTTCGATGTTGTGAATGATGGTACCGATTGGCATGCCCGAGAATGGCATTGTGTTGCCCGGCTTGATGTCGGCCTTTGCAGACGCAATAACCTGATCACCAACAGCAAGACGCTGTGGAGCCAAGATATAGTTCTGTTCGCCATCTTCGTATTTGATCAGCGCGATGAATGCGGTCCGGTTCGGGTCATATTCGATCCGCTCGACGGTCGCCGCAACATCAAATTTGTTACGCTTAAAGTCAACGATCCGGTAGAGGCGCTTTGCCCCGCCACCACGGCGGCGCGAGGTAATCCGTCCGGTGTTGTTCCGGCCGCCCGATTTCGTCAAACCCTCAGTGAGAGACTTGACGGGACGTCCTTTCCAAAGCTCCGAACGGTCGATCAGAACCAGCCCACGCTGGCCCGGCGTCGTCGGTTTATACGACTTGAGTGCCATGCTTTCTGTCTTCCGTTTAGCAGTGTCCAAGCACCGAGTTTTCCCGGCATCCTGGACTATGTTCAGCCCCCCGAAGGTGGCCATCGATATAAGGCCCCGAAGGTCCCCATCCAAAAATCAGCAGCCCCGGAACGAATCCGAGGCTAGATGATTGGAGCGAGGTAGCAGGGAATCGGAGGGTTGGCAATGGAAGAGTTATCCGTCCGTCTCAAAGCAAACCAAAGCCGAACAAACAAGGCAGTTCGACTCCGTCAAACACGCATTATTACGATATCCTCAAGGCCAATAGGCACATCGCTCACGACCGTCAATATCGCCACAGCCGCAGCGGCATCGGGGATATCTTCGTGCTCCTGGAACCCGAAGCGGATCGTTGAGACAAACTGCCCATCGGTCTCCACTTGCTCCATGGTTGTCACGAGTTCGCGCTCTTCCGCTTCTTCGTCCGAGGCAAGCTGAATCACTAGGCTATCTTCGCTGGGGTCGAAATCCTCGATACGCCCCAGAGTGGTCAATAGCGGTCCACCGGAATCGTCTAGATCCACATCACTGTTTTCCAGATTGAGAAAGAACTCAAACGAGTCATTGCCATCTCCACCTTCGATACCAGCTCCGCTTCGATGGGGTGTATCGATCCCAACATCCGCGTGAACATTGATCGTATCATCACCCTCTCCACCGTCGATCCTAAAAGTATCGGGTCCCGGCTGGGCGTTCATATCAAGGGTGATCTGATCATTGCCGGCATCGCCATACATGGGATTGGCATTAACACCCGCAAGAACGTCGTTACCTTCGCCGCCATGCAGCGGGGTCCCATACTCGACACTCGTTAGGGTATCATCGCCCTCACCTCCAAAAACACCGACGCCGATATGCTCGTCAAGAAACGCGACATCATCCCCGCCGAGCAACCTAATCTCCTCGGGTACGGTGTCACTTTCCTGCCCCCACGAGATCGTGTCGTCACCTTCGGTGCCTTCAAGAACAAGCGAGCCATCAAAAATGAGTTCCTGCCCCGCCACGGCAGGATCAGGCGTGCTGTTCTCGGTATCTTCGGACACAACATCATCATCTGAAGAATCGAATACTAAGGCGCCCAGCATTGCCACCCCAACCAACCCAAGCAATAACAGCTCCATTCCAATATCCCTTTTGCTCGTTCGAAATATAACTTCTCAAATCAACTCGTGTCAGACGGCAGACCGCAGGCCACTAAACTTCAGGGTAGATTAATATACCAGGCCCCTCAATTCAAAAGTGTTTTACATCAACGCCGCCCCATTGGTGACGGATTACACCAGAGACATGCCTTCAGCATGACGCTCGCGCAGCAGGATACGCCCTTGATTCCGCGCGAGGGTCAATTCGCAACAATCAATTAATCCAATTTGCGAACTGACTTCACAAAAACACCCATCCATGTCCCATGCCCCACAACTTTGACACGCGAGCCTTGGGCTAATGACGCCCGAAGCCCATCTGGCGCTCCACAAATTTTGCTTAGCGCAAATGGCATCCCTGAAACCTTGATTGGTCGCGCGCAGCCTCGTGAATTACGCGCCTCTGGGTCGGCGACTTCATACTCAATGTTGAACTCAACTCCCAACACCAACGCCCCTACCAATGGAATCCCAACCACGACACTTGAGACCGAAAGCCAAAAGCAAAAACCGGTTGTGAAAGTATAAAAAAGCAGGCGGTTGAGAGGGTGCCCAAGCTTCTGACCTAACCCTTCGTTCTTTCCTATCAGCCATATCCCATAAAGAGCACCAAACATTCCCAGAACAACTGCCAACCAATGGGTGCGCAAAGCCCAATCAGGAGAAGCAAGGAAAGGGTGTACAAGCATAGATGAAAATACCGGAACCGTCCCCAACAGAAACACTCCTGCTGCAACACTTCCAACCCACCACTCAATACTAAACTTTTTCGCACGATAATACTTCACGACGGTAAGACCCTGTTCAAAAATGGCTTCTATATCTCATGAGTGCATCTGCAACATGCAGACGGCAAACGAAAAAGGCCCCCGCTTTGCAGCGAGGGCCTTTCTCAATTCATTCTAGCAATCTTACAGTCCGGTGGACACGTCGATTGTGTTACCTTCTTCGAGGGTAACATAGGCCTTTTTGACGTCCTTGCGACGGCCCAAGCCACCGCGGAACCGCTTCACTTTACCTTTAGTGATGCTTGTGTTCACAGCCTTAACCTTCACACCAAACAGCGCCTCAACGGCGGTTTTGATCTGTGGTTTGTTGCTGTCGATCGCAACTTCAAAAACAACCGCGCCATTTTCGGACGCCATGGTGGCTTTTTCAGTGATGATCGGCTTACGGATTACGTCGTAGTGTTCTGCTTTAGCGCTCATTTCAGGCGAGCCTCCAATGCTTCGATACCTGCTTTGGTGATCACCAAGGTGTCACGCTTGAGGATATCATAGACGTTTGCGCCCATCGACGGCAGGATATCCAGACCTTCGATGTTTTTGGCAGCTTTCAGGAAGCCTTCGTTGGCTGTTGCGCCATCGATGACCAGAGCGCGTTTCCAGCCCAGGTTAGCAACCTGTTTCGCCAGAGCAGCAGTCTTGCCGTCGGTGTCAGCGTTATCGATCACAACCAGCTCACCAGCAGCCATTTTGGCAGACAGTGCGTGGCGCAGACCCAGTTTACGGAACTTCTTGGTCAGCTCGTGGCCGTGCGAACGGACAACTGGACCTTTGTAAACACCACCACCGCGGAAGATCGGAGCAGAACGTGCACCGTGACGAGCGCCGCCAGTACCTTTCTGACGATAGATCTTCTTGGTGGAGTAGTTCACTTCCGAACGGGTCTTTACCTTGTGGGTACCGGCCTGTGCGTTGTTACGCTGCCAGCGAACCACACGGTGCAGAATGTCCGCACGTGCTTCGAGACCGAACAGTTCGGCATCCAGCTCGATGTTGCCGGCTTTGCCGCCGTCAAGTTTGATTACATCAAGTTTCATGCTTCACCACCTTCGGCAGCTGCCGACTTGATAGCTGCTGGGAAAGGCAGACCCTCTGGGGCCTTCTTCTTGACAGCATCTTTGACAGTGACCCAACCACCTTTGGAGCCAGGAACGGCGCCTTTGATGAAGACCAGACCACGGTCGGCGTCAGTTTTGACAACTTCCAGGTTCTGAGTGGTTACACGGGCAGCACCCATGTGACCGGCCATTTTCTTGCCTTTGAAAACCTTACCGGGATCCTGACACTGACCTGTGGAACCGTGCGAACGGTGCGAGATCGAAACACCGTGTGTCGCGCGCAAACCACCAAAGTTCCAGCGCTTCATAGCACCCTGGAAACCTTTACCGATCGAAGTACCGGAAACGTCAACTTTCTGACCTTCCAGGTAATGCTCGGCCGAAATTTCGGCACCAACTTCGATCAGAGCATCTGCGGAAACGCGGAATTCTGCAACTTTACGCTTAGGCTCAACCTTTGCAGCGGCGAAGTGACCGCGCATAGCCTGAGACGTACGTTTTGCTTTAGCAGCACCAGCACCAAGCTGAACAGCTGTATAGCCGTCCTTCTCGTCTGTACGCTGCGCAACAACCTGCAGGTTTTCCAACTGAAGAACGGTTACAGGAATCTGTTTGCCGTCTTCCATGAACAAGCGGGTCATGCCCACTTTTTTAGCGATAATACCAGAGCGCATATGATTTACCCTCCGATCTTATGACTGCAACTTGATCTCGACGTCCACACCAGCAGCGAGGTCGAGCTTCATCAGCGCGTCAACGGTCTGGGGGGTCGGATCAATGATGTCGAGCAGACGCTTGTGAGTACGGATCTCAAACTGGTCGCGCGATTTTTTATCAACGTGAGGTCCACGCAGAACGGTGAACTTCTCAATCTTGTTCGGCATTGGGATCGGGCCACGTACGGAGGCTCCGGTCCGCTTGGCAGTGTTGACGATCTCTTGTGTGCTGGCGTCCAGTACACGATAGTCAAATGCCTTGAGCCGAATACGGATATTTTGGCTTTGCATTGTCTATAGCCTTTCGAGGCTAAGGAGTTGATAGGACGACCGACAGCTCATTCCACCGGCCCTCTTCAAACCCAAACGGCAGGAGCGAATCCTGCCGATAGGTTATTCACATAAAGCGAACTTGCGCGCTATACGCCTGTTAGGAGGATGTGGCAAGGGGGAAAAAGGGCCCCGCACCAAACCACTTTCTCGTTGGGTGCAAAATACGGGACAAGGACAATAAGCTCGGAGTTCTTAAAACCGTCTCAAAACCGTTTGTGCCGCGTTAGATGGGCCTAAGCACCCCGATATTTAGAGCAAGCCTTCCGACCGCAACAACTCAGCGGCTTGTTCTAGGGCAGTTCGGATTTCAAAGACGGTTTTTGAAATGAGCTCACCTGTAAAGTGTTGGTTCATGCCCATAATCGTTGCCCTTGACCCGCTCGCTCCGAAAACACCATAGTTTGCATCTAAAGTTTCCAGTTGTGACCGTATCTTTAAAACATCAAGTTCATTGGCCTTCCCCTCGCCGCTGAACCGCAGCAAGAATGATGCGACATGAATATGTGAGAAATCGTAGGCATCCAAACCACAGCAGGCAGGTTCGCACAATGCTGCACACTGCTCAACAAGACCCAACAACGGGTACTCTAATTCAATTGGGTTCATGCTGCCTCACTTTAAAAAACTATAAACTAATCACTGCTGCCTAAGTGGCTACCTAAAACGCAAAAAGGGCCGCCCTCAGGCAGCCCTTCTTTATCATTTCACCTGAGTGGCTCTCGGGACATCCGCACCGTGGCGCGGATACCCTGTTGCCACCATCACAGCACAGCTGTGATTACTCAGTGATTGCCGAAACAACACCAGCGC
>NZ_JBYAXC010000012.1:0-87253 GCF_057444295.1 Parasedimentitalea nitratireducens
TTGATCTCCATCGCCGCATCTGACGAACGCTGCGCCAAGGCGCGCACTTCGGAGGCCACAACCGCAAATCCACGACCTGCTTCACCTGCACGGGCGGCTTCAACCCCGGCGTTCAACGCCAACAGGTTGGTCTGGAAGGCGATGTCGTCAATTACGCCGATGATTTGGCTGATGTGGTTGGCAGATTCTTCGATCTCGGTCATGGCCGAAACCGCGTGCTGAACAACCTTGTCACTTTCCTCGGCCTCGACCTTGGCCTCGTTGACGATGTTTTCCACACTATGAGCCCCATCCGAAGCGGATTTGACGCTAACAGTCATTTGTTCCAACGCAGCCGCAGTCTGCTCTAGAGTGGCCGCCTGGCTTTCGGTGCGCTGCGACAGATCATCCGCAGCCTGACTGATCTCGGTGGCACCATTGCTGATGCTTTCGGCCGAGTTGACCACTTCGACAATGGTCGAGCTGAGCGTGTTCAGTGTGCGGTTAAAGTCATTGCGCAGCTGCTCGTGGTTGGCGGGGAACGGTTCAACCAGTGGCTTTGAGAAATCACCTTTGGCCATGTCGTCCAGGCCACTGGTCAGGCGGGCAACAACCTTTTCCTGTTCGTGCTGCTGTTCTGCACGTTCTTCTTCGGCGTTACGAGCCTGTTGCAGATCATCGCGCAAACTTACAAGTGTCTTGCCGATCTGCCCCAGTTCATCACCGCGCAGGGATGACGGAATGTCGCCCTGCAGATTGCCTTCGGCGACCTCATCCATGCTTACACAGATACGGGCGATCGGACGGGTAATGCTGCGTGCAAACATCCATCCGAAGAAGGACATCACGGCTGCAAGAAGAGCGGAAGCTAGCAGCAATTTATTGCGAGCGGCGTCAACCGGCGCCATAACCTCGGACCAATCCTGCTCGGCGACCAGTGCCCATTGAACATTGTGAATTTCTAGGCCGTCTGAGAACGCAATTACTCTTTGATCCTTAAGGCCAACAGCTTCGTGATAGAATTCCTTGCGACCTTCCAGGGCAGTTTCAACATGAGCATGGACGTTCATGTCATCAAGAACTTGGAATCCACCTTCGAACCGCGAGGTTGTGCGGGCTTTGTGATCAGCACCGATCAGGTAAATCTCGACACTTTCTCCCAGGCCGTCTGCATTATTTGTGATATTGGTCAGCAGGTCCACTGGGAGTTGGAACGCCAGCACACCGATAGGCTCGCCGATTTCATCCAAGACAATGCTGGAAACAAATGCGGCGGCGGCCCCATGGCTGGGAGCATAGCCCTCCATGTCAGAAAAGAACACTTCGCCGGGTTGTGCGTCGACTGCGGCCCGAAAAACTTGTGCCAGACCGGTATCCTTATAGGGGCCAGTCATCAAGTTGGTGCCATAGTCAAGCTCTTTGAACACAGTATAGATGATGTCACCTTCCAGGTTCATCATGAAGACATCATAATAACCTTTGGCTTCCATAAGTGTGCGAAGCGCAGGATGGACGCCTTCGTGATGCATATGGTACGAAGATCTGCCTTCAGCACGATCCAGCAGATGCTTTTCACCCAGTGGGTTTGGGTTGTCAGTGACATAGCCCTGACGCAGTGCTTCACCTGCATTGCCCTGATTTGCCAGGCCATTCCAGCTCATTGAGAACCGTTCAATAGCCGTTCCTGTTGAAGGCGATGCTGCAACAGACACAATGTCGGCATCTACACTGTCAAAAAAACTCTTCAAGGCCATTTCCCGGCCTGCGACGATCGCTTTGAAGCTTTCCTCCGAGCTGGCGATTGTGTTGTTTTTAAACGTGATGGTGCTGAACGTCACGAGAATGACAGTCACGAGCACACCGAAGCTGACAACAAACAATGGCAGTTTGTACGCTAACTTCATATTCATTAAAGCCTTCATCTTGTCCTCCTACGGAACGCGGCCTGGTAAGCCGTGTTTGAATTCCCTTATTCATCCACCACCGAGTGTTAATTTGAAGCTTACATCGAGCAGGTTTTTTCAAAATCTGAATATCAAGATGCCGCGCTTTATAACTACTACGGTTTGACTGGCTGGCATTTCAGCTGATCGAAGGCCGTTCAAATCCGCGCCTATAGTATAAGGAGTGTTTTCTCTTTGAATTTGCCCGGCCCGCTTTTACACAGAAGCTTGCGTCGGCAATATCGCAAAATTCGTATAAAATATTGAACAAATTGAGCCTCCAAAGACCCCTGTGAAATTGTCGGTCACATGGATTTCAGCAATCAATTGTTAAGCCCCCCGGCCTATGAATTGTGCATCGAAGTCCAACACGTCGCCGACAACGGGGGTGCGAATCGCTGCATATGACGACTGAACCACAAACACATGTTTTGGATTTGCCAAATGCATTTTCTGAGCTGACACCGCTGATCACGTTCTTGAATGGGGCACGTTCCCAGCCAATCGTGATCGACTGCAGCAAGGTGGCAATGTTGCCGTCACGCTGCTTGCAGCTGCTGCTTGGAGCGGAACAACAATGGCGATCCGAGGGACATGACTTCTCGGTCACCAATATCACCGAAGGCTGCCGCCGGGCTCTGTCCCTAATGGGGGTCGATGCCAATCGTTTTGAAGATGAGGAAACAGCATGAAAACCAAAGTTCTGGCGATAGATGATTCCCGGACCATCCGGAATTTGCTTGCAGCCTGCCTGGAAGAGGCCGGTTTTGAATATCACAGCGCCGTAGATGGCCGTGAGGGTGTAGATATCTACCCTGATGTTGCACCTGATGTGGTGATCACCGACATCAACATGCCGAACCTGGATGGTTTTGGTGTGATCGAAGAACTGCGTGGCGAAGGCATTAATTCCAAAGTGCCAATCTTGGTTCTGACCACTGAAAGCGCCGCCGACATGAAGTCTCGCGCTCGTTCTGCTGGTGCGACCGGTTGGATTACCAAGCCATTTGATGATGCTTCTCTGATCTTCGCGCTTAAGCGAGTTACAGGGGCGGCCGCATAAAATGACTGGTTCGATCATGGATACATTCTTTGAGGAGTGCGAAGAGCTCCTTGAAGCAATGGATGCGGGTCTGGCTGCCATCGAAGAGGGCGACCAGGACGCTGAGACCGTCAACGCGGTGTTTCGTGCGGTGCACTCCATTAAGGGCGGCGCTGGTGCGTTTGGCCTTGATGAACTGGTTGCCTTTGCGCACAACTTTGAAACCGTTTTTGACGATGTACGTTCAAACAAGCTGGAGCTGGACGAAAAACTGATCCAGCTACTGTTCCGCGCCAGCGACCACCTGTCTGACTTGGTGACCTGTGCACGTGACGGCGGTCAGGTGGATGAGGCACATCACAATGTGCTGATTTCCGCTCTTGCCGAGTACATCGACGAAGACGAAGAAGACTTGGTGTTTGAGCCCATGGGTGTTGGTGCGGCGTTTGAACCCGCCGCCATTGCTCCGGTGCAAGAAAAGACCTTTGAGATTCGCTTTCATCCTCTGAAAGAGATGTTCGCGACTGGCAATGAACCTTACTTCCTGTTTCAGGCTCTTTCTGATCTGGGCACCCTGTCCGTCCGCCTGGACGACAGTGAATTGCCCGGGTTTGATTCCATGGAAGATGGCGAAAGCTATATCTCCTGGGAACTGACACTGACCACGACCGAATCTCGCGAATCAGTTGATGCTGTATTTGAGTTTGTTGAAGGCTTGTGTGAGCTTTCGGTCAGCAGCGAAGGCGAGGAAGAGGAAGACGCCGATGCTTTGGCCGCTTTGAATGCTGCGTTTGGTATTCCCGCAGCTGAAGGCGCGGTTGATACTGAAAGTGCAGTGTCGCTCCCTTTAGAGCAGCCGGCGCCTGAAACTGTCGAAGCTCCCGCCCCAGTGGTGTCAGAGGTCGAAGAGGTGTCGGAACCTGCTGCTCCTATAGCCGTTGAAACGCAAGCTGCAGAACCCCAGGCCGCAGAACCTCCAGCGGCTGAAAAGTCTCCGGCTGCTAAGAAGGATGCGTCAAAATCTACGGGTCCCAAGCCGACCCTGCGGGTAGAACTGGATCGGGTTGATCGTCTGATCAATGCGGTGGGTGAGCTCATCATCAATCATTCCATGCTGGCGCAGCAAATCGCCAACCTGGATGCCAGTGACACACGCGATGTCGAAACCGAGCTTGAAGGTTTCAAAACGCTTGCGCGTGACATCCAAGAAGGCGTGATGGCCATTCGTGCACAGCCGGTGAAACCCTTGTTTCAGCGTATGGCACGTATTGTCCGCGAAGCTTCGGCGGCCACTGGTAAGACAGCCAAGTTGGTCACCGTAGGTGAAGCCACCGAAGTTGATAAAACGGTGATCGAACGCCTTGCTGATCCGTTGACCCATATTCTGCGAAACGCAGTGGACCACGGGATTGAGAATCCTGAAGTTCGCTCTGCCGCAGGCAAGGATCAAGCTGGTGAAATTCGCCTGACGGCGGCGCATCGCTCGGGTTCGGTTTGTATCGAAGTCAGGGATGACGGAGCGGGCTTGAACCGCAAGAAGATCCGTCAGATTGCCATCGACAAAGGCCTGATCCCCGAAAACGCTGAACTGAACGACAGTGAAATTGACAACCTGTTGTTCCTGCCAGGGTTCTCAACTGCCAAGGAAATCTCGAACCTGTCGGGTCGTGGTGTTGGCATGGACGTGGTGAAAAATGCGGTGACTAAACTGGGTGGTCGGGTCAATATCTCGTCTAATCCTGGGCAAGGCTCTGTGTTTTCGATCATCCTGCCGCTGACCTTGGCCGTTATGGACGGAATGGTTGTTTCGGTTGCCGGACATACCATGGTGGTGCCAATCACTGCGATTGTCGAAACCATGCGTGGCAACGACGAGATGATCAATAATCTGGGCGCCGACGGTACCCTGTTGTCCATCCGTGGCAGTTTTGTTCCGATCTGTGACGTCGCCAATACCCTTGGTTTGCGCAGTGGTGGGCAGGACGAACCTGCAGGCGTCTATCTCTTGGTGGAAACCGAAAGTGGTGATCGCTGTGCCCTGGCTGTCGACGACATCCATGATCAACGTCAAGTGGTGATCAAAAGCCTGGATGGCGTCTGTGGCAATGTCCCTGGCGTATCCGCCGCAACCATTCTGGGAGACGGCAAAATTGCCATGATCCTGGATCCTGAAAGCATCGTAACGGCGTCATCTTCGGCAGCCGTCTTTGACACCGACCGGAGGGTGAACAATGCAATTGCAAGCTGAAACCAAACACACTGAACACAGCGAGTTCGTCAGTTTCACTGTCGCGGGTCAGGCGTTCTGTCTGAAAATAACCCAGATCCGGGAAATCCGGCGGTGGCAACCGGTAACGGTACTGCCACATGCGCCAGCGGATGTGTTGGGGGTGATGAACCTGCGTGGTGCAGTGATCCCGATTTATGATCTGTCGGCTCGTTTCGGACTGGAACAAACCGAAGCCAGCGAGCGCAATGTGGTGATCGTTGTATCGGTTCACGACAAACCGGTGGGCCTGCTGGCTGAATCGGTGTCCGAAATCATCTCGATTGATCCTGATGATATCCAGGACACGCCGCATGTGGATAGCCGCAATACCATGGACTTTATCCAGGGGATCATTTCCCAGGACGACGAAATGGTGCGGATCATCAACCTCAACGCTGTAATCGCTTCAACTGAACAGGTGGCTCTGTGACAATAGCACCTTCGATAGAAACCGGTTCGGGCCAGTTTACGCTGTCAGATCAGGACTTTGATTCTGTTGCCAAGTTTGCCCACAAGAACTTTGGGCTGGCTCTGTCGAGCAACAAGAAGCCTTTGGTATCGTCGCGCCTGGCGCGACGGTTGACTAAGCTGAAGGTGCAGAATTTTGAGAGTTATCTGGCCAGCCTGGATGCCCCAGGTGGTGAGGGCGAACGTAGTGAGCTGTTGTCGCTGCTGACCACCAATGTGACACAGTTCTTTCGGGAACCGCATCACTTTGAAACTCTGCGCAATGATGTATTGCCGCCGCTGATCGAAAAAGCCCGCAAGGGTGGTCGTGTGCGGTTGTGGTCGGCAGGCTGTTCTAACGGACAAGAGCCATATACTATGGCGATGATCGTGCATAAGCTCTGCCCCGAAGCGGCCCGTTTGGATATCAAGATCCTTGGGACCGACATTGATCCTGTGGTGGTGCGGACAGCCCAGGCTGCGCAATACCCCGCTGACGAGCTGGCCCAGATTCCAGCCGACTACAGGGTCAAGGGTGACAAGGAAGACGGCAATAAAATTCCCAAGGTGCTCCGCTCGCTGGTGAGTTTTGGGGAACTGAACCTGATCGAACCCTTTCCGTTCCGCGGGAAATTCGATGCCATCTTCTGCCGCAATGTTGCGATCTATTTTGACACACCGACCCAACAGAATGTTTGGGCTGCGTTTCAGAAAACTCTTACCCCAGGTGGCTACCTGTTTATTGGCCACTCGGAACGTATGTCCGGCCCTGCAGCCTCACATCTGCAGACCTCCGGGATTACAACCTACATCAACTCTTCTGCCGGTGTTCGCACCTGATTAATCGGCAAAGCCGAACTACAAGGAACTAGAAAATGAGCCTTAAAGACTCACTGCGCGTTATGGTTGTTGATGACATGTCCACGAGCCGTGGAATCCTGACACAATGTCTGGATGAACTTGGCATCAAGAACTATATGGTTGAAAATAATGGCCAATCGGCATTTCAAAAGATTGTTGCCAGTCCGGTGCATCTTGTGCTGTCAGACTACAACATGCCGGGAATGGATGGTCTTGGGCTGCTGAAATGTCTGCGTGAAAATCGCACGACCCAGCGGACTGGCTTTATTCTGGTAACAGGTAAACCAACCCCCGAGGTGGTCGAGGTTGGACGGCGCCTGATGATGAACAACATCATCCGCAAACCGTTTACCGTCGCCACTATGAAACAAGCAATCGAACAAGTTGTAGGAAAGTTGTAAAATGAGCCTGTCGACCAGTCATTTCATAGATATGTGCGCAGTGTCTGCACGTGAAATGCGCCAGTTGCAGGCCAAAGTGTTGGAGCTTGAAGATATCGTTTTTTCCGTACTCGATAGCGATGGGAAACCGTCGAGTGCTGATATCAAAAAGCTACAGGACTTTGACCTGATCGCGCAGACACTGGGTGGGATCTCGGGATTTTTTGAGCAGCTCAACCGTCAAGTCGAAGACGATGGCAAGGCTAACCTGACCCAGGCAACCGAAGTCATTACGCTTGAGAAATTGCGCCAGCGGCTTAGCCGAACCGGAGAGATGATCGAACCCAAGGCGTCTGCCGGGACGTTTGAAGCGTTCTGATCTGCTTGAAGGTCAACGTGAGCCTGATGCAATAGATGCTTTCAGAGCAATGATCTTTTGACGCCGCCCTTTTGGGCGGCGTTTTTATGTGTCACCGCCAACCGCGGATAATTTACTTCTGCTTTGCAACCAGTGCAGGCTAGACTGGTGGTGAGTTTGTTTTGTGTGTGTTGGGTTGGTGCCATGGTTGCCTTTTTACGGATTGCCGTTGTCTTGTTTTGGGTGATGTCCCCCGCGTTGGGTCACGCTGACAGTCGACGGATTGCGCTGGTCATGGGCATGTCCGAGTATCAAACGCTTCCGCCGCTGGATAATACCAAAAATGATGCCACAGCCATCGCCGCGATGTTGGACAATATCGGGTTTGACGTCACCCTGTCGGTTGATGCTGGAACAGCCGAGGTTGAACAGTTGCTGGACGATTTTGCCTTTCGTTCAGAAGTTGCCGATCTGGCGCTGATCTATTTTGCCGGTCACGGGATCGAAGTTCAGGGCGAGAACTTCCTGATCCCGGTGGACGCAAATGTTACCAGCAATCGCGATGTCCAGCGTCAGTCGATGTCGCTGAAACGTTTGTTGTCGGCGGTAGACCGTGCCCGACAAATGCGGATCGTCATTTTGGACAGTTGTCGAAACAACCCATTGGGCGATGCAATAGCACTAGATGGCGGCAGCGAGGCGGCGACGAACACCGAAACAACCCGAGGCGCGGGTGGCGGCATGGCGGCGGCGGATCCTGATCGCGGCACTTTGGTGGCCTTTGCTGCCCGTGATGGCCAGGTGGCCTTGGACGGGATTGGTGAAAACAGCCCCTATGCCGTTGCCTTGATGGAGAAAATGGCGCAGCCGGGGTTGGAAATCAGCCTGATGTTCCGCCAAGTGCGCGACCGGGTGCTTCAGCAAACCAACAACCTGCAAGAACCTCATACCTATGGCTCGCTGACTGGTGTGCCATTTTACTTGGCCGGCGCTGCCGAGGGTCAGGTTGATGTCGCCTCGGTTGAGGCCATTGATGCCTGGTCGGCGATACGGCCAGATCAGGAAAACCAGTTGTTGGCGCTGGCGGATCAGGGCGATACCCGTTCGATGCTGGGGCTGGCCTATATGCGGCTGAATCCAAACGAAGGGCGTTTTGATCCGGCCGCAGCAGTGGCCTATTTGCAGCGCGCCGCTGACGCAGGTTCCCCCGAGGCGCAGTTTGAATTGGCCAAGCTGTATGAACGCGGAACCGGGGTGGCGGTGGACCACATCAGGGCGCTGAAGCTGTATCGCACCGCTGCGGATCAGGACTTCGCCGATGCCATCAACGATCTGGGTTTTTTACATTATCAGGGCAGTCTGGGGCTTCCGGCAGACCCACAAAAGGCGCTGACATTTTTTGAACGCGCTGCCGATCTGCGCCATCCACAGGCTCAGTTTAACTTTGCCGCGCTGATCGACGACGGGCTGATCGCCGACAAGGGCCCTAACGAGTCGGCCTATTACCTCTATCAAGCGCTGCGATCTGGCAGCTCGGATGTTTTGAACCTGCTCAGTGAACGTCCAGAGATGTTCACCAGTCAAACCCGCCGCGCCCTACAGGCGCGGTTGAAGGAAAACCAATTTTACGAGGGTGCAATCGACGGTGATTTTGGCCCTGGCACCCAGCGTGGCATTCGTCGGGCCTATGGCATCGAGGACTAGCGTGGCACGGTACAACAGGTTCTAAAGCTGCCCCTCGGCCAACCACTGGTCCAGCTGGCGACGGCTGATTTCAAAATGCATGCTGTCCTCTCGCCGGAATCCTGCACCCCAAACCCAGCCTTCATCGTTGAAAAACCCAGCAATAATCGTCAGGCCCAGTTGGGTTTTTCCATCGGTGAAATTGTCCAGCTTGCCATCAATATTCAGATCAACCGCCAGCCCGTAACTATGAGTCGACAGGGAACTCTGTGTGCCGCGGATGCGCCGCACACACAGCGCCCCGGCGGTGTTAATGCGATTATACAAGTCAGGGTCAGCGGATTGGATATTGGCAAACACCACTTTCAGACTTTCGATCGCCGGCCGCAACATGCTGACACGGATTGGCCCAACCTGCTCGGTGACCAGCTTTGCCTTTAAATCGGGGTTGGTCATGGGTTGGCATTTGTCATTCAAATCTTCGCGTGGACGGCCCAGCTTTTCAGACAAATAGGACCCGCCGGCCACACGCAAACCATTGTTCACATTTACCCGATCAGCAATCAGCACCACCTGGGCATAATCCAGATCCGCACCGGGCGTTTGTTCCCATATGGCGCGTTCCCCGTCTGCATCCGGCTCTGCCGTGATCCCCGTTCCGCCGGTCGGTAGCCGTGCCACTTCAGATCGCAACTCGGTCAGTCGGCCTTGCAGGTCTTCGATTTGCTGCCGCAACATCTCGATCTCGATGCGCGCAGTGGAATCTACAGCTGCCCCTTCAAACGCTTCTTCGGACAAAATCCATTTCAAGGCAAACCAAATGCCGGGCGTCAGCATCAAGCCAACGGCAAGGATAATTGCAGGTAAAACGCGCATGAAACCCCCTAACTTAACCACCCCAGTTCACCCTGTTCCGGTGCGCCGAGTAAAGCCCCAAGACGAATTTCTGTAAACCTCTTGGCCCCTTTAGTCTGCGCATGCTGCGTCAAAATCATTGGCAGGCCAGTGGTGGTGGTATAGGCTGAACGCTGTAACTGGTATTTTTGTATAGGGGGGGATGTGTTGTGATCCGTCTCAACGTTCTTTGTGTTAGTCTTCTAATTGTTGGTCTTGGAACCACGTCCGTATCTTTTGCGCAAACTGATGGTGAGTTGTCAGTTGATGAGCTGACTGCGGCTTTTAAAAAACAAAAGACCCGGGGCCTAGTGATAGTGCCCAGTACCACAACAGAGACAGCCGCTGACCCAACGCCTACGGAAACGGCAACAATCGCAACTGCTGCGGAGACCTACGAACCGGTTGAGCGTCAGTCGCAGATCAATGTGCAGATTTCCTTTGATTTCGACAGCGCCGCACTGCGGCCTGATCAACGGCCAAAGCTGGTCAATATGTGCAATGCGATGCAGCAGCTAACCGGCACAGTGTTTCAAATCATCGGTCACACCGACAGCTCGGGCTCCGCCACTTATAACGAGCGCCTGTCGTTGCTGCGGGCGCAAGAAGTGCGGCGTCATCTGGTCTCGGACTGTGGTCTCGATGAAGGTATGCTCAAGGCCATTGGCATGGGTGAAACTGCGCCCTATGATGACAATGATCCCCGCGCTGATGTCAATCGCCGGGTGGAATTCCAGGCCCTTGGCTAGGGGTTTGCGCGCCTTTCCAGATGCAACAGCGCCAGGGAGGGCGCCATGATGGACTCGCGTCCTGGCGATTTGTTTCAGCCTGGTGACCTGCTGAACAACACCTATCGCATTGAGCTTTTGTTGGGGCGTGGTGGCACCTCGGATGTCTACAAGGCCCGATCCGAAATCTCGGGAAATCTGGTTGCGCTCAAAGTGCTCAAGCAGGAACTGGCAGGCAACGAAGATTTCACCGTGCTGATGGCCCGCGAAGAAAACATTCGCGAAATCCGCCACGACGCTGTTGTGCGCTATTCTGAAAACCATCGCACCCCTGATGGCCATATCTACCTGCTGATGGATTTCATCGATGGTCCTGGCCTCGACAAAAAGCTGAAACAGGGCCCGATGTCGGCCGAGGATCTGTTGGTCGTGTGCCGACGGGTGGCCCAGGGGTTGCAGGCGGCACATGCCCGCAACATCGTTCACCGTGACCTGAGCCCCGACAATATCATCCTACGCGGCGGTGATCCTTCGCAGGCGGTGATTATCGATTTTGGCATCGCCAAAGACACCAATCCCGGCGCCGAAACCATTGTTGGCAATGAATTTGCCGGCAAATACTCCTATGCCGCGCCTGAGCAGCTTAGCGGCAATACCGATGCCCGCGCCGATATCTATTCGCTGGGCGCGCTTTTGCTGGCCAATTTTCGCGGCGCCCCCCCTAATCTGGGCGCAAACCCGATGGAAGTGGTCGAAAACAAGAAAAAACCACTTGATACATCGGGGGTCCCGCAGCCCCTAAAGGGGTTGATTGATCGCATGTGTGATCCCGATCCCAACCGCCGCCTGTCCAGCGCTGGCGAAGTCCTGTCTTATCTGGAAGCACCAGACTCTGTGGTTGCCAAGCCAGATAAAGACCCTGCTCCTGTTATGGATGAAGCCACAGTCATTGCCTTTCCAACACGCAAGCCCGAACCCAAACCACCTGCTGAACCCACGGGTTCCTCTCGTGGTTTTTTGCTAGCGATAGGCTTGGTTGTTTTGCTGATGGCAGCAGGCATCGGCGGCTATGTCTCAGGGGCTTTTGACAGCTTCTTTCCCAAGCCCTACCCGGTGGCTGCCCCTTTTACGCTGATCGTCGAAAAAACCAACGGCGAAGCCGCACAGGCGGTTGGCTATATGCCCTCTGAAACCACGCGCGATGCTCTGTCAGAGCTGGTGGATGACGCAGATGTCACCCTGGCTTCAGGTGAAATATCAAACACATGGGGCGAGGATGTCATCGCCAGCCTGCAACCGTTGTCAGACCTGGAACAATGGCGTTTTGTGGTCTCCAACAACAAGGCCAAACTGACCGGCTCCACGACAAATGCAGAGCTGTCGGCGCGATTGAATCAGATCTTCTCGGCGGGGCTCCCCGGAGCGCTTGAAGGCAGCGTTGATATCACATTTGTGGTGCCCATTCTGCCCCTGACCAAGGTGGAGGCCGTATTGCAGAGCACTGCCGATTGCGGCCCACTTGTGATCCCCGCCAACAGACTGACTGACGGATATGGCCCGACAGATGTTATCACCGTTACAGGTCGCGTGGCCGAAACCGCCACCCGTGTGGGTCTTTTTGATACCCTTCGCGCCATCGCAGCTGAGCGTCAGGTGGTGCTGGACCTTGAGGTTCTCAATCCCAGCCTTTGCTTGATCGAACAACACCTGCCCCGGGCGCCTGCTGGCGCAGCCCAAGTGACCTTTAGCGTCGGAGACAGTGGCGACCCCAACCCATCGGGTCGGTTTTTTGTTGGCGAAAATCCAGTGATCGACGTTGTTGTGCCCGCTGACATGACCACCGGATTTTTGACGGTATCGATTCTCGATGTCTCGGGCAATGTGTTCCACCTGCTGCCCAACATTGCACGGCCGGACAATTCGCTGGAAACCCTGCGAAACGGCCACAGTGGAGAGGTCAAAATCCGGGTTGCCTTTGGCCTGGATGAGGCCGCTGGCAAAGGCGGCATTGCCTTTCGGGTTGATGACAGCTCGCTTGGCAAAAGCAAAATCCTGGTGCTGCATTCATCCGCCCCACTGTTTGACGGCATGCGCCCCACATCCGAGAGCGCCAAGGGATTTGCCGAAGCACTGGAAGCCAGTTTTGAGGCCGACTCTGGACGAATACTGTCGCTGGACAGCCAGATTTTAGTGACGGCGCGGCCCTAGATCTTTGGTGTAATCTTGAAAGACAGGATTGGATAAAGCGAAGTGTATTAATAGATCCAAACTTCGCCTACAGCTTTTCGTGTCTCTGTTGATCTCGCTAGCCATTATTTTCGGAAAGTTCTTTCAGCGCCCGGAGCAAATTATCACGGCTTACTGGTTTCATGAGATAACGCTCTTCTGACGGATTGTTGCTTCCATGAATTGTAGCTTCGGTTGGATAGCCAGAGACAAACAGGACAGGCAGTTCCGGGAGTACTTCACGGCAACGCTTTGCAAGTTCTGGCCCCTGAGTTGAACCCGGCATTACGATATCTGTCAGCAAAATATCCGGGCAAACTCCATTTTCGACGTGGCGCATAGCGTCGTCTCCAGTCGAACAGGCTAAAATTCGATAATTCTCTTTCTGCAACTGGCGCACAACGATATTGCGAACACTCTCCTCATCTTCAACATATAGGATCAGTTCGCCTGTTTCGATGTCGCCCTCCTTAGACTGATTTTCCTCGGGTTCGAGGGTACGAGACTGTGCAGGGAAGTATAACTTTAACGTCGTGCCTACGTTTTTCTCGCTGTAAATTCGAATGGCGCCGTTAGACTGTTGTATGAAACCAAATACCATTGATAGGCCAAGTCCTGATCCCTTACCCACGGGTTTTGTGGTGAAAAATGGGTCAAAAACCTGTTCTGCCACTTCAGGCTCCATTCCTTCTCCGGAGTCCGAAATAGCCAACATCACATAGCGTCCTGGAGCTATTCCTTCGTCTGCGATGTCAATATAATCGCTGTGAATTCGTACGTTACTTGTTTCAATTGTTATACGGCCTCCATCAGGCTGCGCGTCACGTGCATTATTGACGATATTTAAAATGGCGGTTTGTAGCTGCGCGGTATCGACTTCAGAAGTCCACAAACCCGCATCCGTAACCGTGTTTAATTCTATATTTGCAGGCAACAATCTGCGGACCATGCGGTCTGAGCTTTTGACGACTACATTCAAATCTATTTCCCTAGGCGTCAGGTGCGCTTGGCGGCCATAACTGAGCAGTTGCTGTGTCAATCTGCCACCACGCAAAGCCGCGTTTATCGCATCTTCAATGAATTCCGCGCGGCTTTTGTCGTCTGGATTGTCTCTGAGAAACTCCAAGTTTCCCAAGACGATTGCCAACAAATTGTTAAAGTCATGCGCGACGCCGCCGACCAAAGCACCAATGGCTTCCATACGCTGCTTCTGATGTAGTTCAGCAGAAACACGTTTTGCTTCTGAATTGTCGAAAATGATGGCAAGCGAACGAACATGATCGCCATGTTCGTCGTATTGGGAGATTGCCGACAGCAATACAGGCAGTAGCGTTCCGTCTTTGCGTACAAAATCATACTCGACGTTGTAGATTTTTCCGGCTTTGATCACCTTTGGCTGGGCAACTTCGATGGCATATTTTCGGGATTCATCACTCAGAAAGTCGATCCCCTTTCGGCCCTCCATTTCTTCGACCGTATACCCAAGTCTGTCCGCCCAAAATTGACTGACCCGAATAAATCGCCCTGTTTCGTCTATGGTGTGCATCAAAACAGGAGCCGACTTGAATAGGGGCTCCAATGGATCATCTGTACCCAGCGATTTCCAGAAATGAAGGATATTATTTGTCATTGGGGCAAGGCCCGGACACACCACTGCGTTCAGAATGAATCGTTGTAAAGCACGCTAATTGAAACATGTGGTGCATGGTAGTTTGGTACATCTCTTTGTCCTCTAGTCTTGGCATCACTTAGATCGCTGCTAAACTAATAGAAAAGCTCGGAAATATTTCGCAGGTGAAGAACCGGTCCGCATATTGCTGTGCAGGGATGCTCAAAATGGTCACTGATCCTTTCCCGCCAAACATTTCAGCAACAAGGCGAGGTGTTCAGCGCAGTCCATGAGATTACCCCTAAAGCTATCCTTCAAGCCTGAACTGCATAATATGGTAGAACTTGGGCGATAGGTTTCCAGTCAACGAATGGTGCCGTTCGAAGTTATCGCGATACATCGAGTTGTTGCCTGGATCAGGTCGTTAGGGCGGCCTGAGAGCCTTTCAAAATTCAACTTTGCAAAGGGCATTTACTGCGCAGAGTGGGCATTGGAGAGCGTCATAATATTCAGCCCGTATCCCCGTTGTTCCACGACCCTACAACACATCCACCACAATTGCTGAGATGTTGTCGGCCCCACCACCCGCCAGCGCCACTTGTACCAGCCGCTCAACCACTGTCTCAATCGGGGTTGTCGCCAAAATGTCCTGTAACATGGCAAAGGTGGCGTATTTAGTGAGCCCGTCCGAGCAAATCAAGAACCGGTCGCCAGCCTGTGCCTCGCCGCGGATCTTGTCCAGCTCCAACTCGTCCCCGACACCCACAGCGCGGGTGATGGCGTTGGAATGGGGGTGCTGTTCGGCCTCGTCCCAGGTCATCTTTCCCGCCAGCACGTATTCGGCCACCGATGAATGGTCGGTGGTCAGCATCTCAATTGCCCCGTCCCGCAACCGGTAAATGCGACTATCGCCAGCCCACAGTCCAACAAAATGCCCATTGGCCAGCATCAGTGCCACAACAGTAGCGCCGATAACCCCGGTGCCGCGGGCATCTGCTTCGGCCAGGATCAGACGGTGGGCATTTTGGATGGCATCGCGCAGGGCATGCATGCGGGCCCTCGGGGCCAGCCCAACCGGGATCATGGCGACAGAATCCGCCACCGCACGGCTGGCATAGTCCCCGGCCTGATGCCCCCCCATGCCATCCGCGACCAGCCAGATGTCATGTTCGGGCAAAGCAAGGATCGAGTCCTCGTTGACCTTGCGCTTTAGCCCGACATGAGTTTGCACGGTATAGCGATAGTTGTGGAACTGGTTCATAGCGGTCGTGCCTCGTTCCAGATGGGGGCTGCCATGTCAAACAAGCCCAGTGCGGCGGGGCCAGCTGGTAGCCCCTGACAGATCATCATCCGCGGAACCCCATCCAGAATGGCGGTCCACAGGCTGGCACCGCTGACAGTTTTGCCCAGCAGATCCCCGGCCAACATATTGGGTAACACATCGGTGCTGCCTGCCCCTGTCATCACTATGCAGCCCTCGGCCTGGCGCAGAGGTGAATGGGCCCGTTGCGCGGGCACAGAAAATTTGGCCAAGGCCTCTGCCAGCTTGTCACGTTTCATATCATCCTCCAGCGAGGCAAGCGCCAGATCCTCAAGTTGCTCAAACAGGTCCAGTTCAGACAGATGATCCAAGGCCGCCGGCCCCGGCGTAGGTAGCGCCGCCATCAGCGTCAGCGGAAACCGTCGCCCCACTCGATCAACCGAAGGCATTAGCACGCCAATCACCTTTTCCGGGCCCGCCAATCCAGGCGACAGGGTGAACCGCCAGATCGGGGCCGACATGTAATAGCCATCCCAATACGGCCCATGCGCGCCCTGCCCGGTCAGCAACAACTGCTGCAACCAGTTATCCCAGACCGGTACAAATCCTGGCGGTGGCGTCAGCCGAAAGAAGTCTCCCACCGAGGGTATTTTGCCAAATGCGCCAAACCCCATCGTCATCACATCGACTTGGGGCAGTTGAATTTGGCCATGGCCGGCAGGGCAAACGGATTGATCACCGATCCCGATTGCAGCTCGAACAGGGCCAGCCGACCGCCCACTCGGAAATTCACCCGGCGGCGGTCTGATACATTGGTGCGCCGCACTTCGGCGGAATCCAGCAGCCGGAACCAGGCCCAAGGCCCATCCCGTGACATGATGTTTTCGTTGTCGCGTTTCTTGGGCAACAGGGTAATGCGCGCCAACCCCACCGACCCGGGCCATGTCACCGCCACCGGAGTCGGCGGTCCCGAACGATGACCATAGGCCACTTGTACGCCGTCAATTTCCAGCAGCACTTCTTTGGCTTTGGGATCCAGCGCCTTAGGGCTGATCTGAAACTGTACAGCCGGTGTTGGTCCTGCAGCAAAAAACGCATCGCGAATTTCGGCGGCATATTGCATCTGTACCAGCACCGCCGGGCTGATCCCCAGATCCACGTCGTTCACCCGTTTCCAGGTCCACGGCCGACTGCGCGTATCTACAAACTTGGCCAGGTTCTCGTTAAAGAACCCGTCAATCAACCCTCCCGGCGAGAACAGCTTGGCAAAATCGGCCATTGCCACATCCGCCCGAGCCCGTCGGTTAAACGGATATCGATTGTCCAGCGCCTGGGTGCAAAACGGCAGCACCGAAGCCTGCCAACGCGCATTGATCGACGCGCGTGTGCCCTCGGATGTGATGCCTGATGACCCTGTTGCAATCTGTGATGCCCAGCGTTGCACTGGCCCCTCGGCCCGCGCAGCGGATTGCTGGAACTGCACAAGCGCCTCGCCACCACCAGTGACACCACTAAACGACTGCTTGCTCAGGTCTTGGTACACCAATTGCAAGGTCACCATCAGATCATCAAGTTGCGAGGGCTGCCCTTCGGGCCGCAGCACCAGATTGTGCAACCACTGAAACCGGTCCTGCACATACGACCCCGGCGGTTTGGGTGGCACGCCTTCCCCCTCCCCGGCTGATTTCACCAGCGCCTCTAGCAGGATCTGCCCTTGGATTGACAGGTTTGACCGCGCCTCGATCGCCGCCACCTGCGATGCTCCGCCCGATAACGCGGTTGTATCCAGTGCAACCCGGTCCTCGGCCAGGCTGGTTTCCTTGGACACCTCGGTCAGGATGTTGACGATAGGGGATGTTGGCCCGGACAGCACATTTGTCACCTCAACCGAATGACTAAGCGATTCCAGTGGGATGATGTCCACGTCACCCAGAATGCCGTCATAGCGGGTGATATAGTCGTTGTAATACAGATCCAGCACATCCCGGCTAAGCGCCAGCAGGACGGAGTTGCTTTGCTCATCGGCGCTGCGTTGCCCCAGAACCCAGGCTTCACGCTGGACCCGTTCGGCGACACTGACCGCTTCGGGCAGGAACACATTGTGGAACCCATCATAGGTGAATATGCCCTCGATCCCATCGTTCAGCGGCTTGCCTGAACTGCGCACCAGCACCCGTTTGACAGATGGCCCACCCACATCCGTGAGCCGCCATTTGGGCAGGCTGGTGGCCTTGTTGGAGTTGATGATGCCGTTGTAAACCCGGTGCGCCAGTGGCAGCTCTGACAGGATGTCCTGCACCTGCTTGATCAGGTCGCCGTTCAGCGCCACCTCCTCCATCGGCTGTGACAACAGCGCTGTCAGATGGTCCATCAAATCGTCGCGCAACTGCTGCCGGGCAATTCCGGGATAGGCCACCAACTCCCAGTCCAACCGCATCCATTCCTTGACCAGATCGGGGTTCATCGGCCCCTGCAGCCCCAGCATCAGATAGATCTTGAGCGCTTCGTACAGCACATCAGAATTGTTGATATTGCCCTCGATCTGCTCTTCCAACCGCACCAGCAGGCGTGGCAACAGGCGCTGGTTCAGCGCCGCGCGATAGGTCTGTGCCGCCTGGGTGCCAACCACTTCGCCCTGATACAGCCCATAGGTCAATTCTCGCTCGGGCTCGGGGTCAGACAGCACCGGATTGGCGGGCAGGTCGCGCAACAGGTTCAGCGCCTCGGCAATGGGGACCAAATCGGTATCCCCCACCGGGCTGGGCGGCAGAGTTGCAGCGGCGGCTTGATAGGCCGAAACCTGTTCCTCGGCTTCTTCAATCAGCTCGGCGTTTTCCAGGTATGAGTTCACCCACAGCCCGCCAGTGGTCAGCGCCACCACAATAGTCGCCGCAATGGCAACGCGGCGAGTCCAGCGATAGCGGCGTTCCACCTTATCATCCGCTGAAACCAGCCCAGCCTCGGGGAACATCACGCCCTCAAACAGCCGGGTCAGAAAGAACGACCGGCCAGTCCCCTGCCCGGTGCCAATCGCTTGCCGACCAATGCCAAAGGTCTGCGCCATACCCAGCATCAGCCGGTCAATTGGCGTACCCTCTTGGGTGCCGGATGCAAAATAGATACCGCGCAGCATCTGCCGTTGGTCATACCGATTGTCCTGAAACACCTCGTTCAGGAAATCCCGCGCCACATTGCGCACCGAGGCAACCTGTGCAGGGAACCCCGCCACCAAGGCGCGGCGCTGATGATCTGTCTCGCCCTGCATTTTTTCCAGCAGCTGCGCATTTAGCTGCCCCAGTAACAGGGCAAATTCCTCGTCAAACCGCGCAATCGGGGGTTCCTCTTTTTTGCTTTTGGGCAATGGCAGGGTAAAGCCCCAGACCTGTTCACGGTCTTCCTTACCCAGGGTGTCGTGGAACTCGCTAAAGCCGGCAATCAGATCCGCCTTGGTAAACAGCACGTAAACCGGGAACCGCACGCCAAGCTGCTCACGCAGTTCCGACAACCGTCGCCGCACCGCCTGTGCATGCCCCTTTTGGGTGATCTCATCCTGCAACGACAGATCTGACAGTGAAATCGCAATCACCGCGCCATTGATGGGTTGCCGCTTACGGTATTTCTTGAGCAACCCAAGAAAGCCGATCCAGGCCGCATTATCCGCCTCGGCGTCACTTTCCTGCGTGGTGTAGCGGCCCGCGGTATCAATCAGCACCGCATCATTGGTGAACCACCAGTCACAGTTGCGGGTGCCGCCTACTCCGCCAATCGCCGCCTTGCCCAGCTTTTCGGCCAGGGGGAATTGCAGCCCCGAGTTCACAATCGCTGTGGTCTTGCCTGCCCCGGGCGGGCCAATCATCACGTACCACGGCAGCTCGTTCAGGTGCCGCCGCCCGTTCTTGGATTTGCGCAGCTCAATCATCGCATGTTTGAACTTGCCACGCAGCTCACCCAGCTCTTCGACCAGCACATCGTCTTCGCTGGTGTCCACAGACTCGGCAATTTCTTCGCTCATCTCGCGGTCTTTGCGGCGGCGACGCCAAAAGATGAACCCAATCAACAACAGGAAGAACACCCAGATCAGCACGATGGTGATGATCCGGGCCTTCTCGGTGTCAAAGGGGCGCCATTCCTCGCCGCCGATAAAGGGGGCAAAGAACCAGGTGCAAGCCGACAGGGTCAGCGCAAAGATAATCAGCAGCGAATAGATCGATTTGAACAGCGGTACGATATAGCGGCGGATCATTGGTCACTCTCCTGTACCAGCAAAACTTCGATGCGCCGATTGCGCGCGCGTCCCTCACGGGTGCTGTTATCGGCCAGCGGTTCCTTGTCTGCGCGACCTTCGGCGGTGAGCCGGTCGGGGTCGGTCAATACCTTGGCCATACGCGCCATCACCGACTTTGCCCGCGCCAGCGACAGGTGCATGTTGGATGGGAACCGCGAGGATCGAATGGGCACATTGTCGGAATGGCCAACTACAATCAGTTTGCCCTTTTCATCGTTCAGCGCCTGCGCCAGCCGGTCAATGCGACCCTCAAAATCAGCCTGCAACGTGTCGGACCCCGATCCAAACATACCCGACCCGGCCACGCGAATGATCAGCGTGTTGCCTTTCTGGAAAACCTCAACAATGCCCTCGGCAATCTCGGGCTCCAGAAAACCCGAAACTTTGGCCACCTGATCGACAACCTCAACCGATGGCGGCGGCGGAGGGGGCGGCGGCGCACGGCGTTCCAGTTGGGCCACCGGACCCGCATCAACAATCGACAACTGGCCAACAATCCGCTCGGTCTGGTTCGACAACGCCCAAGATAGGCCGGCAAACTGCAGCCCCAACAACAGCGCCGTCACTGTCAGTGAAATCCACACCAACCGCCAGGCCGACAAAGCCTTGAAGGGCTTCTTCAAGCCCTCCCAATGGGGGGCCAGATCGCGTTCTACCGGGCCACGCTGCCCCCGGATGATCCGCGCCAGCGCGCCACGGATCTGCATGTGCTTCTCTTGCCCGCCCTGCTCTACCCGCAACCGGCCTTCAAATCCCAGCGACATGCACATGTACAGAAATTCGAGCATATCAATATTGCCGCCGGGCTCTTTTTCCAGCCGCGCCAGCAAGTCATAGAACCGATCGCCGCCGACGGTTTCGCGGTGAAAGGTGCCCACCATCGACTGCAAGCCCCAGCTGGATTGCCCCCCCCAGGGCGTGTTCAGCACCACATCGTCCAGCGTGGCACACATGGCGTAACGGGCGATCTTAACCGTCTGCGCCGCGATCCCTGCCTGCAATGCCCGGTTTTCAAACCCACGCACCTCGGCCACGACGCTTTGGCGTAGCTTGTCCGGATCCATGTGTTGAGCGCGATTGCGAATGCGGCTGATCAGGGCAAACAGGGTCGAGGCACAGGCTGTGAGCTGGTTCATCCCCGTCACCGCCACCTGAGCGGGCTTGCCCACACCCGCACTTGCGGCTGGTTTTGCCGCCGCCGGAGCCGCCGCCTGTGGCACCCCAAAGGCATCCCCACCCGATGGCTCAGGGATGGCAGAAGGATCAGGGTTTGGCGTGGGCGTGGGGTGCGCAGACTGCGGGGTCGCAGATCGACGCCCACCCGGATTGGGCCGGATCACCGTTTTATCGGTGTCGTTTGGTTCCGCAAACGGGTCGTCGAAATCGCCCATGTCCTATTCCTGTTTCAAGTGTTGCGAATGGCCCAAAGCTCCATCTTCAGCCCAGGAAATTGCCCAGACACATGCACCGCAATGCCGCCCGAGGTGGTCATTTTACCCCAATAGGGGCTGTCGCCGTCCATTTCGAAATAGACCACACCAGCATGATAAGGGATCTGTCGCGGGGCCACTGGTAGGGGTCGCAGCGTGATCCCCGGCAGGGCCGAGTTGACCAGCTGACGGATTTCCTCGACCGGGCCAATCTTGGCCTGCCCCGCAAAATGGCGACGCACATCTTCGGCCGGAATGTCGGCATTCACCGCCAGTACAAACCCGGCATTGCCCAACAGCTTGCGATCGGCAATGACACCAACCGAAATGCCATATTTGCGCTCTTCCAGCGGGATCGAAATCGCCGTCTGTTCCAGAACCGAGCTCAGATATTGCCGCAGGGTCCGAATGACCGGCGCAAAACAGCTGGTTAGGTCGTCATGTGTATAGGGCGGAAACTCCGGCGCCTGCTTGTCTGCCGACATCAGAACCGACAGTTCTCCAGCCAGGGCTGCGCTGGTGACAAACAGGGTCTCCGGGTGCAGGTTCTCTATTCGCGCCATATGGCGCACCACCGGCAGCATCCGATTGACCACCATCAACAGCATGAAATCCGAGATCTCGGCTGCACCGCGCGTGGCCCCGCCTTCGGACAATCGCCCAGCCAGTGCCTCCATCCGATGCGCCAGCAACCCCTCAAGCTCTCGCAGGAAACCGCTCAGCGCCGGGGCGGCACGCACATCCAGGCACGACGGAATAAAGGCCTGATCCAGAATGATTTCCTTGTCCGGACGCACCTCGATGATCCGGGCCACGGGCACCGACAGGCGGTCAGCCAGATCATCCACCTGCAGCGCAAACTGCAACCGCATCTTGCCCACGTCCAGCTCAACCGGCTTGCGCTCGTTGCTCGTGATATCGCTGACCTCTTGTTTCGAGGGGCGCAATCGGCTGGCTGACATTTCCGACCCCGACAGGTCTACCTCGGTCGCGCCTTGGCGGCGCTGCGGTACGGTCAGGTAAACGATGCAATCCTTGATTGTCGTTGGCACCTCAAGTGCGGGGGGGTGGGGATCAACCATCGGCACCCGAAACACAGACCCATCATGGGTCAGACCTTCGCAGTTTTTCAGTGCAAACTGCCCCACCTTCAGCGCCTCGTGATCAATCTCAAGCCCATTGACCCCCCAGGCATAGGGGCGCATCCGGCGTGCCAGCCCGGTGACCAGAGCCTCGGTGTAACGATCCGACTGCTGGAAATGATGCGGCTGTAAAAACAGCCCCTCGGTCCA
Organism: Parasedimentitalea nitratireducens; assembly: GCF_057444295.1. NCBI lineage: Bacteria > Pseudomonadati > Pseudomonadota > Alphaproteobacteria > Rhodobacterales > Paracoccaceae > Parasedimentitalea > Parasedimentitalea nitratireducens. The sequence continues at coordinate 22,688 of NZ_JBYAXC010000012.1, forward strand.
AAGCACTTTGCTGTCCCAGGACACCTGGATCTCCTTTTCCTAGTTCAACGCTTGCGCGTCGATTATTCCTTTAATCTGTCCAGTTGTTCCTTGTAGGCACGCGCAAATTCGCGGCTAAACAGATCGTGAAAATCATTTTCTGCCTGATCCGAAATCTCGGAATACAGCTGTTCGTAAACGTCCCAGTACCGGGCCTTCTTGCCTTTCAAGAGGCCGCCAATGCCTCCGTGATCTTGGATCTGAGCTTCCAGCACTTTGGGATCGAGCCGTTTCAGCACGCCCTTTAGCGCCGCCTCCATGCCCGTGAGCATCGCCACCTCATGCGCCTTGATATCTTTCAGCGCCTGTTCAGCAGCGGTTTCCGGGCTCAGGTAGCCTTTGGTTGTGGGGCGCACCATCGCCTCGATGGCTTGCTCTGGCGTGATCGAGAACTTCAGCGGGTTGTTGCCCCCAGCCGAGATCATCGTTTGTTCAATCCGAAACTCGGATTTGATCGACGCCCGTGTCATCAGAATTTCCCGCAGCCCCACGATCAAGGTCCGCATCACCCGGCCCATGCGCCCCAATGTGTTATGCTGCTCTTCGGTCTCAAGCTTCAGATCATCCGCCCCTAGCCCACTTAAAAAGGCATCAATCGCTGCGGCCTGCTCATCCGAGTCAACGGCCACTTGCGGTGCCTGTTCGGCTTTGATCGGTTCGACAACCGGGGGCGGCGCAACTGCTATGTCCGCCGCTGGTGCAGCAGGAGGTTCAGGCATTACTTCTGCTGGCGTTGGCGTTGGCGTTGGCGTTGGCGTTGAAGGCTCGCCGATATCTGTCAAAAAGTCATCATCCCAATCATCTGGAATAGTGGCCGCCTGGGCTGTTTGCGACGCAAAGGCATCATGGGCCGAGGGGCTGTGACTGGGCAGGCTGGCCCCCTCCCCTTCGCGGCCATCCGTTGGTTTTTGGAAAAATGGATCTTCGTCTTCGCCCATCGGCGGCAACAGCTCGTCAATAGGGTCCACCGGGTTAATCTGAGACGGGCCGGTTGGCGTTGGCGCACCCAGCAAGTCATCCAGAAAATCCCCCCCCGGCCCGGCGTCATCCAACAGCTTCATGGGGTCAGGCGCGTTTTCGGCAATCCCATGCGAGGCTGCGGCTTGAGCTGCCGGGGCTGCAATAAGGTCGCCAATATCCGCCAGATCACTTTGGATTTCGACCACCATTTCGTAATTGCCAACACTCAGAACATCGCCATTGTTCAACGGGGTTGGCGTGCGCCCCAGTGGAATTTTTGAGTAGTTCAGAAATGTGCCGTTCGAGCTGAGATCGACCACCACGACATTACCATTGTGATCTTCAATCACACAATGACAGCGCGACAGCAGCTGATCAGGATCTGGCAAAACCAGATCATTGCTGTCACCACGCCCTACCGTCAGGCTGGGCCCGCGCATTGGCACCGGCGCGGAATCGCCCGGAATACTGCCTGAACTTTGGAATTTCAGCGTCACTGCCATACCTGGCGTTACCCTCCCACTAGAACCGTAAACTCTCCTTTGACGATTGGCCCCATACAGACCACATTATCCCCCACCCGCGCTGCAGGCAGGCAGTTGATCAGAACTGTAACTGACCCTTTGATGATGGGATGCGGTGGTGGAACCGCGGCACATAAATCTGTCATGCGCGCCGCTGGCAACTTGCCCACCAGAACCGTCACCGCACAGGGCGGCAAGATCGGCAGGGGCACCGGCAGCACTGGCGGTGGCGGGATCGAAGGGATCGCACAGGCGTGCATATCCGTCACCCGGGCCTGGGGCATTCCCATGGCAAAACATCCTCCTCGTTACTCGTGGCGTTACTGGGCCTGAACCTTATCCAATTGCCCATTACCACCGCGCCCAATATCCAGCGCTCGCGCGACCAACACACGGCCATGCTCTTCAAACTTATCAGACAATTCCGACAAGGCTACCATATTCATGGCAAATGCTGCGGTTTCCGACGCCCCAGCCGGTGCCGGGTATTGTTTCAAATCTCCCGGCCCAAGAGTTCCGTCGCAATACAGCACCGCCAGCGCGCAGTTCACCGTGTCGTCATCCACATAGGCATTATCCAAAGTGAGCCGCGCCGCCTCACGGTTTTCTTCCGAGGGCTCATACACCCAAGCCTCTGACGCACTCAGCGACGGCGGATCCTTGTCCGATCGCGGACCAATGTAATCCCGCGCCGCCATACAGGCCCACCAAACCCGTTCGCGTGGCGGCAATAAAACCGCCAGAACCCGCAGCAAATCCACCAGCGCGCCCTTGTCATCCAGCTCTTTTAGCACCACGGATGCATCAGCTGTTGGCGGAGCTTCAAGTGGTGTTTTCAAAAGCACATTTGCCCGCGACAGCAATTTGGCCACCGGATCTGTTGGCATTTTCACCAGGTCATTAAACGTCGTCGTCATCTGTCCCACCTAGTTGATCATCGTCAGACCACCCTTCAGGGTCAGCATGGCATCACCTTTGACCGTAGTCATTGGTGCCTTTGCCTCAACCATCGCGGTGCCTTCGACCTTGATCATCATTCCCTTGATCGTCACCCCTGAATTATCGATCTTAATCGAAGATGCACCAACTTTAAGCAAAATTTCCTGCATGGCGGTCATCTCGATCTTACCAGCGGCGGCATCTACCGCGATATTGCCCAGGCTGACATCTATTGTCATGTCCCCTTGTTCAACGGTCGTAGCATCATTGCCCGTGATGGTTTTGGTGTGCTTGCCTTCGATGGTCTGGGTTTTGTCGGTCTTGATTTCAATTTCCTGACTACCGGTCTCAATCGTGAAGTAGTGGTCCCCTTCTAGCAGGGTTTCGGTCACATGCTGTTTGACCACTTTGCTTTCACAGCCGTCTTCGTCATGGGCACCGGCGTCCACTTCATCCAGACCGATGGTCACCACCGACTTGTTCTTGACCAGCCTCTGGTGATCTTTCTGCGCCTGAATTCGCATCAGTTCTTCGCCGGCCTTGTCCTCGAACATCCACTCGTTATAGCCGCCGCCCCCTTTGGATGAGTTGGTTTTGAACCCCATCTGGGTCTGATCATCCGGATATTTGTAGGGTGGCATCGTATCCTTATTGTAGAGCATGCCGGTACAAATTGGCCGGTCCGGATCGCCCTCTTCGAACTGGATCACCACCTCTTGGTCAATGCGTGGCACCGCCACCATGCCCCAGTCCTTACCCGACCAAGGCGTTACCACCCGCACCCAACACGATGATTTCTCGTCGTCATCGCCTTCCCGGTCCCAATGGAACTGCACCTTGATCTGGCCATGTTCATTGGTCCAGATCTCCTCGCCGCTGGGGCCAGTAACAATGGCAGTATGTAAGCCGGCAATCTCGGGCCATGGGGTAACCAGCGGTGCGCGATATTGCTCTTGCTTGGGAATGGCCCCAAAGGTCGATGCGTAGGCATCACCTTTTATTTCTTCCGGGAAATCCATGTTTTTGGCCTTCAGATCATGGCGCATCTCGCCACTGTCCCGCCCAGATCCGCGCCGGGTTTCCCGTTCGGAAAAATCGCCCGCCACCTGCAAGTAATGCACGGTGTCCGTAACCAGATACTCGGCATTGGCTTCTTTTTCCGGGTGGTTCTTTAGCTTGAACGTATAGCCGGTGCCCAGGGTCCGCACACTTGACGCCCCCCGCCAGCGCTTGTGCCGGATCGCCTCGGCCTCCATCCGCACCCGCGCCTGCGTGTTCCCCAGGCCCGAGTTTTTACGGTAATGGCCGGGATAGTCATACACTTCGTACTTGTTATGGGTGTGGCTGCCCGTTTCGATCTTGTTGTTGACCTCAAGCTCAGCCGTGGGCGAGAGAAAGTCAAAATCATTCAAGGTCATCTTGCCCCGGGTCAGAATCTCTTCTTTACCCCACTCCGCAATGTGGTCCTTGCGACGGCGATCCGAGTCGTCGCGGGGGTGAAATTCCACCGTCGAACTGCCGTTGATCGGAGAATGCCCGCTGATCCCATCACACAGGCACAGCTTTTCCGGCGCATTTTTATCGCTGGCGCTGTCGAAATAGTAATAGATCCCCTCTTCCTCCATCAGGCGGCAGATGAAATCATAATCGCTTTCTCGGTATTGCAGGCAGTATTCACGTTCCTCGTAGCTGCCACTGGTGCGATCGCGAAAATCGCTGAACCCGTGGTCGCTAAACAATTTTTTGATCAGATCCAGTGCTGAAATATTCTGGAACACCCGACAGTCCTGAGTGCGAGTCAGCAACCAGAACCAGGGCCGCACCTCAGCCACATAGTGACCATAGCCATCCCGCATCCCGAGATTTTCAACCGAGATACACAAGCCTGAGAATTTCTGATCGGTGCCATCTTCGGTTACAACATGCAGGTTCATGGTGTGGCCCACGATCTGCTCCAGTTTCTCAGATTTGTTCTTGGATTGGAACTCTACCGTGGTTTCGGTCAGCTTGTTGAAGCCCTCGCGCACAATCGCGCGTTTCAGCAATAACTCGCGGGCCTTATAATTGCCGGACATCCAGACAATGCTGTGTTCATGTGGTTTGCTATCAGCCATGGCGCCTCCTTTCACCGGGGAAAACCGGGCGCTGGTAATGGGTTAACTCTGTAAAATTACGCATCATAAATCATCCAATAGCGCGGCAAGTTCGTCATCCATGCCGCTGTCATCATCGTCGTCATCGTCCCCAAAACCGGCCAGCAGATCGTCCAGCCCGTCGTCATCGTCATCCTCACCCAGGTCCAGATCATCCAGATCCAAATCCATATCGTCATCACCGTCGCCGTCATCATCCACGGCCGCGGGGGCTGTGGCTGGTTTGGGATCAGGTGGCGATGGCTCGGGCGCTGGCACGCCAGTCCAGGGGCCCAGAATTTCGCCCCCGGTCAGTGAATTGAACGAGGTCAGGCGGATCTCGTCCCTGCCTTTGACCGCCGACACGGCAATGAACCCGCGTTCCTGCGCCGCGGCGATTTTATCCAGATTGATATTACGTTCGGTACAGGGCAGCGCCACCTGATCGCCAAAGCGATCATTCACATAGTGGAACGGGATGTCGCCCAGCGACATGATCTGCCCCAGCCCCATCGAGGCCCCGTTTTGTTTGAATGACCGCGCCAGCAGGATCGCCACCAGAACCACCGGGTTGGCCCAAAGCATCCCGCGCAATCCTTCGCGCTCTGTAAACTCTTCGAACTCAAACTCGTAAATCGGCTCGCTCTTGGCGCCGTAAGGTCGGCGCAGCATGAACCGGGGCGACACCAATCCCAGATGCCCGGCCTCACTCATCCCACGCAGGGCATCCCAAGCGGTTGCCACCACTCCGGGCAGTTTGTCCTTTTCGGTTTCGAGGAAAGCAGGCGATATCGCAGCAAAGAACGGCGCATCCACATGCGCCGCCACCCGCGCGATCCGCCCCAGTAATTCGGCATGGGGCGGGGTTTCTTCGAACTGATACAGCCCGATCAGGGCAGAATAACCGCCGCGTCCGTTTTCTTCGTCCAGCGGTTCCTCGGTCAGCAGTTTGACAAATCCGCTCTCGGTCAGATCCTCAACAGTCGCCAGATCTGCCGCCAGCTCTTCGGCCGACACATCATACAGCATCACGTCCAGCGTATCGTCCACCTCAACCGACCGCGCGATCAAATCCAGTGTCCGCCACTGCGCCTCAAGCGATTGGAACTCGGGGTGGTGCAGCACCATGCGCATCGCATCCGACAGCGCCTCGTCCACCGCCGTCACCATCGCCGTCACGTCCGCACCTGGTATGGCCCGAATATGCGGCCCAACCACCCGCGCCAGTAAATCCTGCACGGGTGAGGCCTCGCCCAGCTGGTTTTCACTATCGCCAATCAGCTGCTGAAACGCGCTCAGCCGCCGGTCGGCAGGCACCGCGTTGCCGCCCGACCGCGACTTCGGTGGTTTGACCCGGGTGCCGTGCTTCTCGCCCCAGGCGCGCAGGGTATTGGCAGCGTGTTCCGCCGTCCCCCCGCTCTGCAACTGCTTGCGCAGCCCCACCAGTTCCAAAAACAGTTCGACATTTTCATACAGCTCATCCGGGTGCAGATCGTCCAATTCGCCTAGCTTAACCGCCATCGCCGCACCATCTTTGCCGATGGGCAACAACAGTTCAGTGCCAAAGCTCTCGATCACATCCTCAACCGTGTCAGGATCCAGGATCACCGCCTTGCGGCTTGCCAGGTCATCGCCAGTTTCAATCAACCCCTTGGCCGCCCGGCCTGAAAAATCGCCCAGGATCGCCAGTCGGAACCGCTTGCGCTCCAGCTTTTTCGGCTCAGGGCGCGCGCCGCTCATGGTGCCATAGGCAAACTCCGGTTCCTCGCTCAGCGTTGCCCCATCTGGGGCGCTGGCCTCTGCAGAGTCATCCTCCAGATCCCCCAAAAGATCATCCAGATCACCGCCAGCCTCGCCGCCGCCATCATCCAAACCACCCAGCAGATCATCCAGATCAACCTCCTCACCGGCGTCATCATCGCCCAGAAGCGCATCCAGCCCGTCCTCATCCTCGGTCAGATCGCCAAGCAAATCATCCAGGTCATCGCCCCCTTCCGGCGCGGGTTCTGATGCGGCTTCATCCTCAAGCCCAGACAACAGCCCATCCAAGTCATCACCGTCGTCCGACCCCTCATCAGCCAGGTCGCCCAGCAGGTCATCAAGGTCGATGTCATCGTCCCCAGCCTCCAGCGAGGCGTCAGCAGCTTCGGTCTCAACAACCTCCCCGCCATCCAGATCCGCTAACAAATCGTCCAACCCGCCGTCGTCTTCCTCGGTCGGCGGTTCTTCGGTCAGGGCCTCCAGATCCAATGCGCCCTCGGCCTCATCCCCCAGCCCATCCAATAGTCCGTCCAGATCATCCCCCGCTGCAGCTTCGGGTTCAGACGCCTGGTCCTCCGGATCCTCTGCTCCTTCGTCCAGATCATCCAACAGCGCCAAAAGGTCATCTTCTTCAGCTTCGCCCGCTTCCGGTTCGGCCAAAGCCCCAAGATCACTCAGAACATCATCGCTATCGTCTTGTGGCTCGTCCTCCAGCTCAATCGCAGCCAAGGCCTCCAGCGCATCATCGGCTGCGGTGTCAGGCGCGTCTTCAACCTCCATCTCTGCAAGATCGCTTAGAATATCCGTGCCGTTGTCTTCTGGCTCATCCTCGATCTCAATGGCTGCCAGCGCCTCCAAGGCCTCATCCGCGCTGGTGTCTTCCTCTTCGGCCTCAAGGTCCAGATCCGCCAGCGCATCAAGCACATCTTCACTGTCTTCCTCGACCGTTTCTTCAACCTCAACCGATGCCAAAGATTCGAGCGCATCATCAGCCGCGGTGTCCGTTTCCTCGTCAATCTCAACCGCAGCAAGATCGCTCAATACATCGTCCGAACCATCCTCCTCGGGTATCTCGTCGATCTCAACCGCAGCAAGATCACCAAGCACGCCATCGGTGGCGTCCGCAGCCTCTTCCTCAAGCTCAATTGCCGCCAAGGCTTCCAAAGCGTCATCGGTGCTGCTGTCGTCTTCGGGCGCGTTTTCTACCTCAACTGCAGCCAAGCTCTCCAAGGCATCGTCGGCACTGGTGTCCGTTTCATCCGCAATCTCAACCCGGGCAAGATCGCTCAGCACATCATCACTGTCGTCCTCGGCCGGCTTATCCAGCTCAACCGCAGCCAAGCTTTCCAACGCCTCATCAGCACTGTTGTCAGCGGCCTCTTCAACATCCATTGCGGCAAGACTTTCAAGCGCATCGTCAGCTGCGCTATCCACCTCGTCGTCAACCTCAACTGCAGCAAGCTCACTCAACACATCCGCACTGGTATCTGCGGGTGCATCCTCCAGCTCAAACGCCGCCAGGCTTTCCAACGCGTCATCCGCGCTGGTGTCGGTCTCCTCCTCGACCTCGACGGATGCAAGATCGCTAAGGATCTCCTCTGAGCCATCCTCCTCCGGGGTCTCATCAACCTCCATCGCCGCGAGGTCGCCCAGAACACTGTCGCTCGTGTCCTCTGCCACCTCTTCAATCTCAACCACCGCCAAACTCTCCAAGGCCTCATCGGAACTGGTATCGACCTCCTCTACAATCTCCACTGCCGCCAGATTGCTCAGCACATCGACGCTATCGTCCTGCGGCGCTTCGGCAATCTCAACCTCGGCCAAACTCGCCAGCGCATCCTCGGCGCTGTTGTCCGCCTCCTCGACAACCTCTTGTGCAGCCAGTGCATCCAAAACGCCCGAGCTGTCATCTTCCACGGCTTCGGCCACCTCCACCGCCGCAAGACTAGACAGCGCCGCCCCCACGTCATCCGTTTTGGGCTGATCATCGGGGGTTTTCGCGCTCAGTGCCGCCAAGATGTCGCCGCTGGCGTCAGCCTCCTCCTCGGGCAATTCCACATCGCGCAGGCTTTCAAGCGCGGCAGCCATTCCTGCCCCCGCATCCGGCCCCTCAGCAGACAGGGCCGACAGCAAGGCCCGGTCTTCCAATATCTTCTCGATCAGCGCTTCGGCCCCGGATTTTCCATCCATATAGGCCATCAGATTGCTCAGCTGACTGCGCGCTTCAAGCAATGGCTGCAAGGCCTCGACCTTGGCGGCAATCGCCCCCGGGGAAAAATCAGACATCTTCTCAAACGTCAGATCAATCGCCAGATTGCCCTCGCCGGTCAGCGTATTGGGCACAGTAAAGGCCGCACGCGGCGCCATCGCCCGCATCCGGTCATCAAAGTTATCAACGTCGATTTCCAGAAACTTGCGATCTGCCACCGCAGGCTGCGCCACCTTGGACTTGCCCACCAGATCGCTCACCACCCCCATCACAAACGGCAGCTGCACCTTTTTCTCGGACCCATAAAGCTCGACATCATATTCGATCTGCACCCGAGGCGCGCGGTTCCGGGCGATAAATTTTTGCGAACTATCCGCCATTTGCATCTCCCCGCGCAGCAGCCAGTTCCTCGCGCAAAGCCCGAATTTCTGCGCGCAGTTCAATTACATGCTCGTCGACAATATCGGTTTCAGACCGCACCAATTCGCGCAGCTTTTCAAACTCGGCCTCAGCGTCGTCTTCCACTGCTGTTTGCATGGTGTTGACCAACAGACCGATGAACAGATTGAGCACCGAAAAAGCCGTGATAATGATAAAGGGCACAAAGAAGATCCAAGCCATCGGGAATTCGATCATCACTGGTCGAACGATCCCCATCGACCAGCTTTCCAATGTCATGATCTGGAACAACGAATACAGCGACCGGCCCAAAGTGCCGAACCATTCATCAAATGTTGGGCCATACATCAATGTCGCCATCACCGCGAACACGTAATAGACAATCGAAAGCATCACGATCACCGCGCCCATGCCGGGCAAGGCATCCAGCAGCGCCTGCACCACCGATCGCATCTGCGGCACCACCGACAACAGGCGCAAAGCCCGCACCACGCGCAGTCCCCGCAGTGCCGACAGGCCCTGTTTGTCGGGCAGCAAGCCAACCGAGACCACCAGCAGATCAAAAATATTCCAGGCCGAGGCAAAGAACCGCCAGCCATAGGCAAAAAACTTAAGCGCAAGCTCGGCGACAAAGATTGCCAGCACCGCCCGGTCGATCACCGACAACAGCCCGCCAATCTGATCGGTCACAGTGGGTGAAGTGCTAAGCCCAAGTGTGATGGCGTTAAAAATGATGACGCCAAGAATACTGTTGCGGACGATGTCACGCTCCACAAAAATGCGGGCCTTGTCCCGAAGTGTAAGATCTTGCGCTTCAATCATTGGCTTCAAGTCTTTTGACAGTGAATGGAAAGGGCGACCCCACCGCCGCCCTTTCGAGGGTTGGAATTAACCCAGGGTTTCTTCCAACTGGGTCTTGCCTTCGCTGGCGATGTCGTTGAACAGCCCCAGCCCGGTGTTGACGCTCTCCAAAACACTCTTGGCCTCCGAGAACCCAACGCCCGCATTGGCGCCGGCCAGGGTCAGGTTGACCACGGCAGGGAACACCCGATCAAAGATCTCGGCATATTTGGGGTTCTGTGCATTTAGCGCATCCAGCATCCGCTTTAGCTTGGGCATATTGGTTTCCGCATGTGACACCCGCCCCATCATGTCGGAACAGCCGTTCAGCGCCTTGTCCAAGCTGGCGCGGGCTTTCTTAAGCTTGGTCAACACCTTGCGCACCTCGGAATCCTTTGATCCTTGCAGGGTTTTATCCAGCTTGTCACATGCCTTGAGCCCCTTGACGATTTCGCCAGACAGCTTGCGCCCGCCAACCGCCAGGCCGGCAACCTTGTTGTCCCACAGGTCATAGTTCGAGGTACATTTGGGCAGTGTCGCCAAAAACGGCGCGTCGGCCCCAATGATCCCTTTGAGCACCGAGGCGCCAACTTCGGCAGCCCCTTGGGTCTTCTTCTTGGCCTCGCCTTGGGCATTCTGATAACGCTTCATCAGCGTATCCAGATCGCCCTTCAGAACCTTTTCGACCTTTTCAGCGTCTCGCGCTGCATCCTGGATCTGCTTGGCCAGTGCTGCAATGCCACGCACCAGACCAACAATACCCAGAACCAAGGACGCCCCACCGGTTGCCGCTGCGCCCGCCACGGCAACTGCGCCGCCTGCGGTCGACAGAACCCCAATGGTAATGTCCAACCCGGTTTTGATCTTGTATTGTTTGTATTGCTTTTTACTGGCGACAAATTTCTTCCAACGCGCTTCAGGGATTTTTTCGAAAACCGGCTGATACTTGGCAATCGCGGTCTTCATCTGCTTGGTCAGCAGCGCATCAATCTTGGCGACATCCTTGGGGTCGCTAACCTTGTCATAGGCGTCGTCAAATTTGGTCAGTATACCCGCGATACCAGCGATCAGCTTCTGGCCCAGTTTCTCGGCATCTTCGGCCATATAGGCCGGGGTGACCAAGTCGTCCTCGGCCTCGAGCACGTCCAGAATATCATCGTTCAGTTTCAGCTTCAGCTCATAACCTTTGAGCGCCGAGATATGCTTGGGCTTGGCTTTCTTCAGCGCTTCGACCCCCAGGTCGCGCTTCCAGATCACCACATCCTTGCCGATTTTCTGCTTAGGCGCAGGGGCCGAGGCCGCATCTTTGGCGCGGGCAATCTCGGCCTTTTGCTTGCCTTCAATCTCAACCTGTTTTTTCTGGATCACGCCGGGGTATTTCTTGAGCCCCGCAATGGTATCGGCGTGTAGCTTGGGATTGCAGCAACCAATCGCAACAACAACCTTTTTCTTGACCTCAGACAGCGCCTTGAGCGATTTGGCCCAGTCCATCTGGTCTTCAGCGGCTTCGAACAGGGTCAGCGCCTTGCCCAGCCCCGACGACTTCATCGTCTTGGCCTTGTTCTTTTTCCACCACTTGTGGCTTAACTCTGGAACAGCGTTTTTCTTCATCGTCTTACCCCTTAAAAAACAGGCCTAAACGGCCAGTCACTCATCAAAACTGTAGGCAAATTCTCCTTCTTCGATATCGATGGATACTTTGTTGACCTCTTTGCCTTCCATCAGGCGGCGCAGGAACTCGGCCGAGATGTCAGGCAGCATGGTGTTGGTCACAATGGCGTCGATCATCCGCCCGCCGCTCTCCAGCTCCTGGCAACGCTCGACGATTTTATCGACCACACCATCGGTGTATTCGAACGGCACACCATGAGATTCCATCACCCGCTTCTTGATCCGGTTCAACTGCAGCACAGTGATCTTGGCGATCATGTCCGGGCTGAGTGGATAGTACGGAATGGTCACAAGCCGCCCCAGTAACGCCGCCGGGAAGATTTTCAGCAGTGGATCCCGCAGCGCCTTGGCGATGCCTTCGGGTTCCGGCAACAGATCTGGGTCGCTGCACAGGTCCATGATCAGTTCCGACCCCGCGTTTGAGGTCAGCAGGATCAGGGTGTTCTTGAAATCAATGGTACGGCCCTCGCCGTCCTCCATCACCCCCTTGTCGAACACCTGAAAGAAAATCTCATGCACATCGGGGTGGGCTTTCTCCACCTCATCCAGCAACACCACCGAGTATGGCTTGCGCCGCACTGCCTCGGTCAGCACACCGCCTTCGCCGTAACCCACATACCCCGGAGGCGCGCCCTTTAGCGAACTAACCGTATGGGCCTCTTGGTATTCGGACATATTTATGGTGATAACGTTTTGCTCACCGCCATACAGCACTTCGGCCAGGGCTAGTGCGGTTTCGGTTTTACCCACGCCGCTGGTGCCAGCGAGCAGGAACACCCCAATGGGTTTTGATGGATTATCCAACCCGGCGCGGCTGGTCTGGATCCGCTTGGCAATCATCTTCATCGCGTGATCCTGTCCAATCACCCGTTTCGCCAGATGCTCTTCAAGGTTCAAAATGGTGTCGATTTCATCGCTGACCATGCGGCCCACCGGAATACCGGTCCAGTCCCCCACCACGCTGGCCACGGCCTGATGATCCACAATTGGCAGGATCAGTGGGCTTTCATCCTGCAGGGTTTCCAGCTCAGCGTTTTTATCCCTGAGCTGCTGCATCAACTCGGCACGGGCCTTGTCATCCAGCGGGCTGTCACTGGCGCCCTCGGCCCCGTCATCCCCCGCGTCCATGACATCATCCACGGGCGCGGCGCCCTCGCGCAGTTTCGCACGCAGGTCGAGGATTTCATCCACCACCGCCTTTTCTGCATCCCAACGCTCAGTCAGGGTGGCCAGCCGTTCTTCCTCGGCTGCTTTGGCAGTCTCTACAGCCTCACGCCGGTCGGTAACCTCGTAGCCCGCTGTTTCATCACGACCGATGATCAAAAGCTCAGTGGTCAATGCCTCGATCCGGCGTTGACAGTCATCCACTTGCGCCGGCACCGCGTGTTGGCTCACCGCCACCCGAGCACAGGCCGTATCCAACAGGCTGACCGATTTGTCCGGCAATTGCCGCGCCGGAATATAGCGGGCCGACAGGCTAACCGCCGCCTCGATCCCTTCGTCCAGCACCTGCACCCGGTGGTGTTTTTCCAACATCGAGGCAATGCCGCGCATCATTAGGATCGCCTTGGGGATATCCGGCTCATCCACCTGCACCACCTGAAAACGACGTGTGAGAGCCGGATCTTTCTCGATATACTTCTTATACTCGGCCCAGGTGGTTGCGCCGATGGTGCGCAGGGTGCCCCGCGCTAGGGCCGGTTTCAGCAGGTTGGCCGCATCGCCAGTGCCAGCCGCACCCCCTGCCCCGACCAGCGTGTGGGTTTCATCGACAAACATCACAATCGGGGTTGGGCTGGATTGCACCTCGTCAATCACTTGACGCAGGCGGTTTTCAAATTCCCCCTTCATGCTGGCCCCGGCCTGCAACAGGCCCACGTCCAGCATCAGCAGCCGCACATTATGCAGCGCGGGAGGTACGTCGCCTCGGGCAATGCGCAGCGCAAAGCCTTCGACCACGGCGGTTTTACCCACCCCGGCCTCGCCGGTCAGGATTGGGTTGTTTTGACGCCGCCGCATCAGCACATCAACAATTTGGCGGATTTCTTCATCGCGGCCAACAATGGGGTCAATCTCACCATTGCGTGCCTGTTCGGTCATGTCAGTGCAGAACTGCTCTAGCGCCTCGCCCTTGCCCATAGCCGCTGGGGCCATCGCATCGGATGCTTCACCCGGAGCCGCACCACCGCCGGTGGTCGAGCCATCCTGCGCCCCCATGGAATCTTCGGGTGAACCATCGGTGACCTCACCAAAATTGTCAGCCAGATCATCCGGCCTAATTCGGGCCAGCTCGGGCGACATCGACGACAGGATATTGCGCAAGGCCGGGGTTTTCAGCATCCCCAACAGCAGATAGCCGCTGCGCACCTGATTGGCAGAATAGAGCAGCGAGCCCCAGACCCAACCGCGCTCCATCGCATCCATCAGGTGGTCGGACAGATCCGAGATTGTCGAGGCCCCGCGCGGCAGCATATCCAACGCCCGGGTCATCTCGGCGGCGATCTTGCCGGCATCCAGATCATAATGCGCCACAATCCGGTGCAGGTCGCTGTCTTGGCCAGCTAATATCTGATGCATCCAGTGCACCAGCTCAACATAGGGGTTGCCCCGCATCTTGCAGAATACGGTTGCGCTTTCGACGGCCTGATAGCCTAGCTTGTTCAGCTTACCGAACAGAGCAACGCGGCTGATCTCGGTCATGTCAAATACCTCCCTCTACATCTTTTACCACTGCATCCCCAAGCCCGGGATACAGGTACAAATCACTCACATCTGGGCGCGCGGCATCGGGGTCAGGGCGGCTGCCAATCCAGCTGGTGTGCCCCAAACGTGTGGTCCCACCCAGACTAGAACGCGGCACCTGATCCCCGGCCAGCACCAGGTTCACATCCCAGTCCAGCACATCGCCAACATAAGACCGCACAATAGCGCGCAACCGGGTCAGCGACTCGCCCCCCGGCAACAAGCGCTCATAATCCTTTAGGGTCAGCGGCCCGATACGAAGGCGGAACTTGGCGCTGCGGCTCCAGACCTTTTCGCCGACGCTGGTCGACTGCCCCAGCCCACCGGCCATCCCCAACTGCCAGCGGTCATCCGGTTCTAGCTGAAGCCAACTGCCGATGAATTCCTGCAACTTGACCGGCACGTCGAAAAACGCCGACAGGATTGAAACCAGCCCCTCGGGGTTTCGTGCCCCCTGCCCCAGATGGCCGGCGAAATGCAGCTTGGCCAGATCTGGCATCGCATCGCGGTCCTGCATCTTGTCGCCATGATAGCCCGCCAGCGCCGCCACTTTGCGCGCCAATGGGTCATCGTTGCGGTCAAAGCTCACTGCAGGCTGGCCCTGAGTCCAGGCGCGGTACAGCAGCCCCATCATTCGGTGGGTCAGCATATCGGCAAAGCCCACCAGCGTTGGATCGCGGTGGTTGCGTTTGCGGTCACGGGCGTATTCGGTCAGGTGCAGCGGTAGTGGCCCCTGCGGGCCAAACAGGCCAAAAAACCGGTTGGTCAGGCGGGCAGGCTGATCGCCTTGGGGTGGTTTGAAATCGGCAATGGTGCTGGGAGGAAAGGCCAGTTCGGCCTCTTGTCCCAACCGCACCTTGTCCTCGCGCGGGCGGCGGCTTTCCCCCAAACGTGGCGCATCCCCGTAATGCGCCTCCAACACGCGAAGCGCTTGGAAAACATGGTGTTTTCCAGGGCTCTCGACCAATTGGTCGAAATGGCTCAGATCATCCGGCCTAGACCTGTCTCTGGTCGCCATCTGGCAATTTCCCCGCGTTTTTCCGTTGTCAGAACAGTTTCGGTAAAAGAATTGATGGTCGAATAGCGGCGCAAGAACCGCTCCAGCACTGCCCCCAGCGCATAGATGGTGCTGCCTTCAAAAAAGCTCTCGTCAAAGCCCAGCGTGATCTCTAACCCGCGCACCGCAGTTGAAAGCACTTCGTCGCTCATCCGGCGAACAATGGGCCGGGTTGAGATGGATACGATGCCTTCCAGCTGCTTTTCCGTCACCCGATTGCCCAATGGTGCATAAAGCCCGACTAGCTCGCGCAGGGCCTCGGCTGAATTGCCTTTGCCGGTTTCGGAGACCGAGACATAGTTCAGGCTGAGATGCGAAATCAGCCGCCAGGCGGTATCGCCTTGGGCCAGGGTTGGGCGCGGCCGGGTTGGCGATACTGGCAATGTGATCGAGGTCACAGGCCCACCCTCGGGCAGGTGAAACACATCGGCGTCCCCGGTGGCCAGCAGCAACGGCAAGTCGCGATTGGTGCACAGGGCTTTGATGGCCAACTGTTCCAAGTGTGGCGAGTATGGCGCCTGTTCGCGGTCAACCAGAGTCAGATAGACCTCGGATCCCAGATAGGAACTGCGCACCCCGCGCAGGCGCTCTTTTTCAGACCGCTGCCGCATGCGACGTTTCAAGGTGTAATAGGCAGGAAATGTCTCTCCGGCTGCAGAGAAATCTGTGGAGGAATAAAACGGGCGAAACATCACGTCATCCTCGCCCTCACCGCTGATGCCGGTGACACTGTTCAGGCTGTAAATCTCAAAATCCAAGCCCGCTGTCCGGTTGGGAATGACATGCTGTTCGGTGTCATGCGGCGAGATCTGCACCCGGTCACAGCGCTTTTCAAACAGGTTCACCGCAGGCACCGCATTCAGGGTAAACACCTCAGACGTGACCACCGGGGCAATCTCGCTCATGCCCTCGCGCAGCAGGATATAGATATCCACCTCGGGCCCATCGGCTTTTTCCAGCGCCGGGCGCAAACCCTGCAACTCGACAAAGCGATAGCGCTCGGGCATGGCAAAGAATTCCTGCAGCAGACGATAGCCGTCAAACACCTGCCGGGGCGTCGGCAGCAGGGCCTCGTCGGCTTCGAACCCACGCTGCAGAATTTTGCCATCCGCCAAGGGTAAATGCCAATCGGCGCGACGGTCAGTAGACCGGGCCACCATCCCCTGCACCTGGGTGCACAGCAGCTCAAGCAGTGGCCAGCTGTTCCCTGCCTTGTCACTGAGAAACAGCGTCAGCTTGTCCATCTCCAAATCACGAATGGCCTCGCCGTCACTGCGGCGCAGCCGCAGGCGGATGCCAGCGCGGGCATCAAACCCTGTTGCCACCCCGGCGGCCACCAGCTCGCCGCGCCCATCGATATACGAGGCCTCGGCAATCTCGATCGGCCACATGGTCATGTCAGACGCGGTGCGAAACTCACAAGCCGTCTGCTCGCCTTCGGTCAACCTACTGCGCAGCACCGAATGACGCGGCAGCACATAGCCGCTTTTGACGGCAGAGTTGGTGGGATCCGGCGTAAAGGCAGCAATCATCATTGATGGCGTCGGCGCCAGATAATGCGGATAGATGATTTCCAGCAGGTTCGAAGTGAAGTTCGGATATTGCAACTGCAACTCCAGCTGCACCCGCGCCGACAGAAACGCCACCCCTTCAAGCAAGCGCTCCACATAGGGGTCCAGAACCTCGACGCCTTCCATCCCTAGTCGCGAGGCAATTTTGGGATAGGCGGCAGCAAACTCTCCGCCCATGTCGCGCAGATAGTTCAGCTCGTTTTCATAGTGTTCCAGAAGCCGCGTATCCACCTACAGCCCCCTTTCCACAGCCACTTCGCCGGTGGTCAGGTCAACCTTGCTGCGCAGGTACAGCTCCAGCGGCATCGGCTGCGCCCACATGTCGGCGCGAATATCCAACCCCACGGTCATTTCCGCATCATCCGTGTCACTGCGCAGCAGCACATCAACCGAGCCTTCGATAATACGCGGCTCATATGCTGCGATGGCCAACTCAATCGAGCGCCGGATGGCCTGCGCCTTTTGATCCGTGGAATACTCGCCTGTTACCTCGGACAATCCATAGTTCAGCACCGACCCGGCCACGGTGGGGAATTTCTCGGCATCGAAATGGGATTCAGCGTTATGGGTGTTCAACAACCAAGACAGGTCCCGCTGGATGATTTCACGCAGGCGGTTCAAATCGATGACGCGGGATTCACGCGATTCCTTCAAATCACCCGGCTGCTGATCTGTCAGCCGGTCCAGCAACGAAGGTTGCAGACGTTCGGCGAGTGTTTTGTCAGCCATCACCAGCCTCAACGCCGTCCATTTTCAAGCTGCGCAGATCCATCAGGGCAAAGTCGCCCTGATCCGTGGTCAATAGCCGTTGCCCCAGCCCAACAAATGTCTCGTTCCCAGCATCCCGCCAATCGGTTGCTCGGGCCAGCATCAATGCTGGATCAGCTTTGGGCGAACCAAGGTAACGGGTCGGGATCAGCGCGGCCAACTCGCCACCATTCACCAGTGTCAGTGTGCCAGCAGTCCAAACCGCGTCCCGCAGATCACAGGGTTCTTCGACCTCCAGTACGCCGATTTGGGCAAAGGGCAGCCAATAGTATTTCCCGTTGATGATCACCTCAAGCACCGGGCCCAGCCGCATATCGGCATCGGCGATCCAGTCGAACCGCGCGCCGTTCAACTCTCCGGCACTTGCCGGGGCGCCATCAAAAGCACGGGCGCGCAGCTCGGCAGCCTCGCTTGCCTTACCCTGTGCCAGCAGTTTCTGCGCCTCGATCAACAGGGCCAGCCATTCGTCGGGTTCGCCAAAAATCAGCGGGGATTTCTCACCGGCAAAGACCTTATCCCGGTAGACTTCGCAGATGATCGCCTCGCGATAGGCCTTGGCCATCATTGTGGCGCCTTCATCCAGTTCGGCGCTCAGCTTCAACTGCGCAATTGCGCGCTTCCAATCGCCCAATACACAGAGCAGCTGAAACAGGAAAATGCGCAGCTTGGCATTTGATGGATCAGCGCGCACCAAATCTTGCAGCGCCAGCAATGCGGCACCGGGATCACCGGATTTCAGATGCTCTTCGGGTGTCATCAAAACGCGCTCCACCGTTTAATCCACTAAACCAAAGACTCCGGGCACCTGAGCGCCCGGAGCAGTTGTGCAGGACTATTCGACTTTGCCTGTCTGAACATTCCACTTAAACGTGCCTTCGGTGGTCAGCTTACCGGTTTTCTGATCGGTCGATTTGTACTCGATCTCAATCCCGGCATAGGCCAGCGCCCAAGTTTCTTCGGGAATGCCATCCTCGCTGCTGGACAGGGAATAGCTGTCGATCACAACGTCTTTGAGTTTCCAGATGCAATAGACCAACAGACCTTCGGAGGCGCTGTCACCCGAGCGGCACCAGTGCATGATGATCTCAGGGCGCACAGTGCCGTTTGCCACCGACAGCGCCAGATCATTCGAGGCCTTGCCCATCTGCGACGTCAACTCAAGCTTCCCAAAGTTAGAATTCGCATGCATCCGCTGAGTTGACCCAAGATCGGTCATTTCCACCGCCCGCTCAACATTCCAACTGGCCGATTGCACCACAATCCACTTTTTGTGAGTATCCTCGGTTGCATCACCTTCGACGTCCGATATTTCAACAAACATATTGGCAGCCATTTTCCATTCCTTTCAAAACCAACTACTCGTTACGTCTTGTGCTAGATCAGCCTAAAATTGGCGGATCAGCCTCCTTTTTCCGAGGGCAGCTTGGATACCAACCGCAGCGAGACAGAAAGGCCTTCGAGCTGGTAGTGCGGGCGCAGGAAGAATTTTGAGCTGTAATAGCCCGGATTGCCCTCGACCTCTTCAACTACCACTTCGGCAGCGGCGAGAGGCTTGCGCGCCTTTTCGTTTTCCGAGGAAATCTCGGCGTTGAAATCAACGTAATTGTTGATCCAATCCTGCAGCCAGGTTTCCATCCCCTGGCGGCTTTTGAAGGACCCGACTTTGTCGCGCACCATACATTTCAGGTAATGTGCAAACCGACAGGTGGCGAACAGATAGGGCAGTCGCGCCCCAAGATTGGCGTTCGAGGTTGCGTCGGGATCATCGTATTCGGCCGGTTTGTGAAGCGATTGTGCACCCATGAATGTTGCCACATCGGTGTTTTTGCGGTGTAGCAGCGGCATCATGCCATTCTTCGCCAATTCCGCCTCGCGCCGGTCATCAATGGCAATCTCGGTGGGACATTTCTGATCCACACCACCATCAGTGGTTGGGAAAGTGTGCGAAGGCAGACCTTCCAGTGTACCGCCACTTTCAACGCCACGAATACGCGAGCACCAACCGTAAGATTTGAACGACCGGGTGATATTCATCGCCATGCCATAGGCCGCATTGACCCATGAATAGTGACCACTATCGGCACTGCCGGTGTCTTCTTCAAAGGCAAACTCTTCGATCGGGTCGGTCTTAGACCCATATGGCATCCGCCCCAGGAACCGGGGCATCGCCAGACCGACATATTTGGAATCCTCGCTTTCCCGCAACGACCGCCAGGCGGCATATTCCGGGGTCTGGAAAATCTTGGTCAAATCACGCGGGTTCGACAGTTCCGACCAACTGTCCATCTGGAACAATGTCGGCTTGGCCCCGGTGATCAGCGGCGCATGAGCTGCGGCTGCAATCTTCGACATCTCGCCCAGCAATTCGATATCAGGTGGGGACTGGTCAAAGTGATAATCAGCCACCAACGACCCATAAGGCTCACCGCCCAACTGGCTGAATTCCTCGGTGTAGATCTTCTTGAAGATCGGCGATTGATCCCAGGCGGTGCCTTTGAATTTTTTCAGGGTCTTGTGCATCTCTTTCTTCGAGATCGGCATCACCCGGATTTTCAGCTGTTCATCAGTTTCCGTGTTGTTCACCAGATAATGCAGCCCGCGCCAGGCGCTTTCAATCTGCTGGAACTCTTCGTTGTGCAGCACCAGATTGACCTGTTCGGTCAGCTTTTTATCGATCTCGGCCACAATACTTTCGATCGACCGCAGCGCATCGTCGCTGATTAGCCCCGTATTGGCCAAAGCCTGTTCAGCCAGAGTTTTAACCGCAGATTCTACTGCTGTCTTGGCTTGGTCTGATTTGGGCCGGAATTCCTTTTGCAGCAGGTCGGCAAATTCACTGGAGCCAAAGGCTTCCTCTCCAGCAACGGCTTCCTTTTCGAGTTCGTCCACCATCATTCCCCTCCTTGCTCTTCAGCTTCACTGCTGCCACCCGGCGCCGCCTGCGCCGCGAGGGTTTTTAATAAGCTTGGATCTTGGATGATCTTGGCAATCAGATCTTCGGCCCCGGTTTTACCATCCATATAGGTCATCAGATTGGACAGCTGAGTCCGCGCCTCCAGCAGCTCGCGCAATGGGGCCACCTTCTCGGCAATGGCTGCGGGCTTGAAATCATCCATGCTTTCAAAGGTGATATCGACCGCCAGGTTGCCCTCACCGGTCAGAGTGTTGGGCACGGTGAATGCAGCACGTGGCGCCATCGACTTCATCCGGTCATCAAAATTGTCGACATCAATTTCCAGGAACTTGCGATCCGCGACTGCGGGTTGTTCCACCTCGGATTTGCCAACCAAGTCGCTGACAACACCCATCACAAACGGAAGCTGAACCTTCTTTTCTGCGCCATACAGCTCGACATCATATTCGATCTGAACGCGCGGCGCCCGGTTTCGCGCTATAAACTTCTGAGAACTACCGGCCATTTCGTACTCCTTACTCGTCAAACGTTGCACCGCACGCCCCAAACACACGAGGCAGGCGCGGCCATAACTCAATCGTCGTCGTCAATGCCCCCAATCAATTGAACATTGCTGATACCCTGCGGTGCCATATCATTCATGATGGCCATGAAATCAGCCCCCACCAAACGCTTGGCCCGTTCCAGCAAAATTGGCAGCGGGCTAGAGGGTTCAGCGCGTTGGTAGTAACCAATGATCCGATCCAGTGCGTTGACCACATCCGCAGGCGAATTGATTCCCGCTACGCCGCCAGCCACAACTGCAACCGGAGTCTGCGAAACTTCGCCTCCGGTTTCAGAATCCGTATCGGTATCAGTATCCGGCTCTGCTATCGTCAGGCTGGCATAGTCTGCCAGCCGCTTGGCCATCTGTTGCAGCAATTTGACCAAGGGATTCAAATCAGGCCCCTGCCCCGGTGTCTGTTCATCAAACACCGCAGAAATAGCCGTGACATTTGCGGCTGCGGTTTCAATCGCCGCCAATCGTGCCGCCAGATCATCTTTATCACTATCCTGAAACGCGGCGCTGACAGTCGGGGTATCGGGCACCGTCTCCATATTGGCCGGCGCCGTCATCAAGCCCTCGGCAACTTCGATATCACGCAGTGAAAAACGGCCAAACCCACGACTATCACTAAGCGGCGCACGGCGCAGCGAACGATACACAGGCGACGGGCCAGCCATGTCATCGGGTTGACCACACAGATCCTGCACCGCGTTGATCCGCATGATCGGATCGCCGTCATCTTCATCCAGTTCCGGATGACAGGTTTCCCAAAACTGCTCCAGACAGCCGCGCAAAAATGTTGTTGCGTCTGCAAACCCGGTCAGGCCCTTGGTATGCAGAATGGCATCAGCCATAAAAACAGCCGCGCGAATATCATGGCTGCGCTCCAGCACCGACAGTGCATGTTTTTCAACTTCGCGATAATCCGGATCAGACGCCTCGGTGGTTTCATCGCCCAGCACCACTTCTTCGCCGGGCTGAGCAGCCAGCTCCATTTCCGTAAACGTCGGATCATATTCAAGATTGTCGCCACTTGGGGCGTCATCTTCTTTGGACTGCAGCAGAACAGCCGGATCCATGCAAGCGACCTCCAAAAACACAGGGTCTAAGCAATCCAGACTTTCGTTCTATGGCAAAGTCGCAGCTCAGCCAGGCAAGCAGGATTGCAGTACAATAAACAAAAACTTGACCCCAAGTGAGCCTTATCGTCTTCTTAAAGTCAATTGGTTTCACTGTTTTTGTGAGTGCTAGGTTATGGTTGCTACCCGTGTTCCGGGGGATGAAGTCAAGGCTATGGTGCGCAAAGGCGCCCAAAAACGCATGTGTTTTGGCTTTTGTCTCGATAAAATAAACGACCCCATTTTGATGATCGAGCCGGGCAAAAAACCCGAGGCTTTAGGTGCGCCGATGAAAAAGGCAGGCGGTGGTCCGCCTATGATTTGGGGCACTTATGTGGTGCGATCAGATCAGATGGAGATGATTGTCGAAAAGGTATCGGGCAAGGTCATTACCCAGCTGAAAAAGTTCTTTCGCAAGAACAAGCCCAAGGTAAACGTGCTGTTTTATGACAAGGGCGGCAATCTGCTCGACAGCATGAAACCGGAGAAATCCGAGGCGGTGGTGACCGATGACAAAGTTGCCGATGTCAAGCCGCCCACGGGTAGTGGCAAGGCGGCGCAAGAGCTGGTGAAACGGCTGAAAAAGATTCGCCCCCGCATAGCGCTGGCCCCCGGCAAGCTGGAGATGAAACTGAAACGCGCGGTGGCAAAAGCGGTGAAACTGGTCAATGACGGCAAGCTGCAAGAGGCCGAAACGCTGATCACCATGATCGAAATGGCCCTCGCCAAGATCGGCAAGACTATCGAAAATGCCGAACGCACCCAAAAACGCGCCCAGCAAAGCCGGGACAAGATGTCCCTGGGGGCTGGCGTCAAACGGGCGCAGGGCCTGCGCGCCAGTGTGGCCCGCGCGCCCGGAGCCGCCCGCAGCAAACTGGACCGCGCCGTGCACAAAGCGGCCCGGCTGCTCAAATCCCGAGATCTGAACGGCGCCAACAAAATGATGGATCGAATTGAAAAAGCTCTGATGACCCTGACCTGACAATCACCGCCAAAACGGAGATGCACATGAAATTGAAATCATTGATTTTAGCTACGCTGCTGCCCCTTGCCGCACAGGCCGAAACCGGCCGCCTGGCTGTTGAACTGAACAAGGTCGAAGAGATCGACACAGGCGGATGCCGAGCGTTTTTCTTGTTCCGAAATCAAACAGACAAAAGCTTTGCCGGGTTTGAAATGTCGCTGGCCATTTTGGATGGTCAGGGGGTAATTGATCGGCTGCTCTCGATCGATGCCGCCCCCCTGCCCGTACAGCGCACCACGTTGAAGCTGTTTGAAATCCCCGAGATTGCCTGTGGCAATATCTCGGAAATCCTGTTGCACGATGTAACCTCGTGCCAGCCGCAAAATGAGGAGCAGATGGATTGTTTTCCAATCCTTGATCTGGGCTCCAAAACCGCTGCGCAGTTGGTGAAATAGCGATGACAGGTGTTTGGGAGATGCTTGGCACCGGAGGGCCGGTGATCGCGCTTCTGGCGCTGATGTCATTGCTGTCGCTGACGCTGATCGGGGTCAAGCTGACACAACTTTGGTCCGTCCGCTCGGGCGAGGAAGACCGTGGCCGGGCGCTGCGGCTTTGGCAAAAGGGCGACAGTGACGGGGCCATGGCCACCATCGCCAATGGCGCTGCCCCTGCCGACCGGGTGATGGGCTATGCCATGCATGCGCTCAGCGAGGGCCTTGCCGGCCCCCGGTTGGAAAGCGAACTGATGCGGCGCGGCAATAACGAGATCACCCAGATGAACAGCCTAATCCGGCTGCTGGAGCTGATTGCCATGGTCTCACCTCTGCTGGGGTTGCTGGGCACGGTGCTGGGGATGATCCAGTCGTTTCAGGAGTTGGAACTGGCGCAGGGGGCCGCAAATGCATCCGTTCTGGCCGGCGGGATCTGGCAAGCGTTGCTGACCACCGCCGCCGGGTTGTTGGTGGCCATCCCAGCCGCCATTGCCGCCGGTCTATTTGCCGCCCGCATCGATGGCGCTGCCCAGCTGATCGAAAACGCGGTGGGCCGGTTGTTGCTGGTAAACGAGAGCCGTTAGCGGAGGTTAGCCCATGATCCTCAGGCGGCACAGTCAACCCCGCGCGCTGATCTCGCTGGTGCCAATGATCGACGTGATGCTGATCCTCTTGGTGTTCTTCATGGTCACCTCGACCTATCTGAACCTGGATATAATCCCGGCGCTGCGCCCGTCTGAAGGTGGAAGCTCGCAGGCCCCTGCCCCGCAAGGGACCATGATGGTCCGCCTTGGGGCTGATGGATCGATGGTTGTACGCGGTGCAATTGTCGATCCGGCGGTGTTGGGCCAGCTGTTGTCACAAGAGCTGGCCGAGGAACCACTGATGCAGGTCCTAATATTGCCCTCGGGGGCGGCCCCAACACAGGCACTGATCTCGGTCATGGATGCTGCTGCTAAGGCCGGTGTTCAGCGGTTGCGGGTTTTGCGGCTAGAGGCACGACCATGAGGTTGTCTCGCCCCAAACGCGCCGTCCAGTCAGAAACCATCATCGCGCTGATCGATGTGGTGTTTTTCCTTTTGGTGTTCTTCATGCTGATCGGCCGCATGGATGCCACCGCCCCGTTTGATGTCCGCCCCCCCATGGCCCAAACAGGCAGTGACATGCCCTCTGGAGGGATCACCCTAGCGGTGGCGGCGGATGGCGCATTGGCTTTGGACGGTGATGCCATCGCGCCCGCAATGCTGGACAGTCGGCTGACCGCGCACCTTCTGCAAGACCCGGACCTGCGCCTGCGTATTAACGCCCACCGCGACGCCGAGCTGCGCCATGTGCTGCCCTATGTCACCCAAGCCGAGGCTCTGGGGATTGGCGATGTCGTTTTGGTGGTCACTCCCGAGCGCGACCAATGAAACCCGGCCCCAGCATATGGTTTGGCGGCGTCACTGGCTCGGCACTAACACACTTAGGTTTTGCCGCACTCCTGTTGTGGGCCTTGCAGCCCGATCCAGTCGACCATCAGCCCAGCCCGCAAAGTGAGTTGAAAATGCAGGCCTATCGGGTGCCCCAAAGCCAGGCCGTCCCGCAACAGGCCCAAAGTGACCCTGCCGCCCAAACCGAAGCCCGCGGAGAAGGTCTGGCCGCAGGGGCTGTGCCGCACTCAAGTGCAAACCCCATTTCGCCTCAAGGATCTCGGGTTGAGCAAATACAGCCAGAGGGCGCAGCATTGACGGCGGCGCTTGCCCCATCACCACAGGCAGAACCTGTTGAAGCACAGATGAACAAGCTCTCCCAAAGTCCTGCGTCATCGGAGAAATTATCGGCTGCACCCCAACCCGCGCTGCAAACTGCGGCTCAGACCGCCGTGCCTGTTACACAAGCCTCGGCTACGATCCAACCAGCCCCAGTGGCACTGGCCTCTGCCGCCCCTCCGCTCAGCCTGGCCCCGCCAACATCGCCCGCTGCCGAGTCGGTTGTGCCGGCTGTGTTCAACAGCACCCCAGCCCCCCAACAACCGCCAGAAGCTCCAGACCTAACCGAAACCGAGGCCACGGCAACTGCTGCTCACCAATCCCAACCAGACAGCATCCCCAGCGCTGTGCAAAACCCGGACAGCACGGTCGTGAGCCAACAGCGCCCTACCCCAGTAGCGGCTGCGCCGTCAGAACCAGAAGTGCCCCATATCACAGCCGCTCTGGCGTTCTCTGGCAAAGGCAGCGGTCAGGCTGATCCGGTCTCACTCGCGGCCTTTCAAAGCTTTATGATTCCCGGCGATGTTGCGGCCTCAGGAGATCCCCTGCGTGATGGGGTTACCGGCATCTTGGCGGCGGTGCCCTGTTCACGTTTGCAGGTGCAATTTGACCCGGATACCGCCACCCTGAACCTGCGCGGCCATCTGCCCGAGGACGGGCTGCGCGCCCCAGTGCTGGCAGCCCTGCAGGCGCAGATGGGGCCGGATATTGTGGTTTCGGACCAGATGAAGCTCCTGCCCCGCCCCCAATGCGGCGCGCTGGCCGGGATTGCAGATGTTGGGCTACCACAAAGCACCGATCAAATCACCAATCCGCTGCTAATCGGCGCCGACACCCACGCGCGGGTGCTGGATTACTCCCAAGGCGACCCGATGTTTTTTGACCTCACGGCACCGGATTATGATGCCTATGTCTATGTCGACTATTTTGATGCGGGCGGCGCTGTGCTGCATCTGTCTCCCAATGACAGAGTACCCCTGACGCTGTCGACGGCACAAAGCCGGTTGCGGGTTGGGGCCAAAAACCCCGGCGATCCTGGTTTACAAATTGTTGTGGGGCCGCCCTATGGCCAGGAAATCGCGGTTGCTTATGCCGCCTCGCACCCCTTGTATCCAGAATTACGACCAATCAGCGAGGAGGCCGCGCCCTATTTAGCGTGGCTGTCCCAACAGGTGGCCAAAGCCCGTGTGACCTATCCAGACTTCAAGGGGGAATGGGTCTATTTCTTTGTCTCAACCTCAGCCCGTTAACCCAAATGCTCCCGCGCCCACAGGTGCACCAGCTCTGCTGGTCCCCCTTGGCGGCCTTGGGCGTGGCACCGCGCTTGCGCGGTGCCACGCCCAACTGGAGGCGCTTTCGCCAGAAAGCAAACGACGGGCGGGAGAGTTTGGAAGTTGGGCGCTTATTGGCAGCCGCCTGTGGCCCAGCTTTTCAGCGCCCGTTTCATGACACCGCCAAAGGGGTGCTGTTTGGTCAGGGACCGCTGCATGGTGAGGCTCAGATAGGCATTTGCCTGAGTGCACAACCTTTCGCGATTCCATTGGTGACAGTTGGAACAAGTCTGATCCTTCCAATAGGCCTCGGGCAGGCCTTCGACCGGGGGAAAGACCGGGGATCCAGTGATCAGCTCAGCCAAGGATTTACCCGCAACGGGTTCAAGCTCGGACTCCAGTGGGCTGGCAAAGGTAACCGGGCCAGCTTCTGGCAGCTTGGGCGTAGGCTGACTGGGGGGCTCGACAACCGCTACGTCCTCTTCTCCGCCAGCGAGTGGATCGGTGCTGGTCCCCTGCCCCAGCGACACCACTTCGGCTCGCGCCATTTCTGCGTAGGTGCCATTGGGATAGCTCTGCAAATATGCCTCGTAAGCCGCGATACTGCCATCAGCCTGAGCCGCCTGGATCAGGGCGTTTTCGGCTTCACTTGGCGGCGGTGTTGGGGTCGCCGTGGCGGGGGCCAGTTCCAACTCCATTACCTCGGCCAGCAGCGACCGGGCCTGACCTGCAAATTCACCATCGGGATAGCCGCGCAGAAACAGCGTGAGCTGCACCGGATCTCGCGTTGCTTTGACGGTTTCCCAAACCTGCTGTTCGCTGGACGAGGCAGCAGTGGGTTCTGGCGGTTTTTCAACAAACAGGAAATCACTGGTCAAGGAAGAGGCATCCCAAGGCGTCTGCAATCCATTGCTTTGCTTGAGAACCGCGCGGCGCACCTGTTTGAACAATTGTTCGACAGGTTGCCCTGGCACTGCGATATGCTCCACAACGGCTTGGGTAAAGGGGCTGTTCTGCCCTAGCCCGTCCAGTGCCACCCCGCCCGGTGCCGTTGCATAGGCCAAAAAGGTGCCCGTGGGCGCCTTCATTTCAGCTAGACCATTGTCGTTCAGCTCGGGGATTTCGCTGAACGGGTTGTTGCGACAGGCATCCAGGATCACGATATTGGTGCGGTTGCGGGCCGAGGCCATCTGGCGCAGCACCGACTGAGCCTCGACCGCGACAAGGTCCAGATCAGCCGCATCCGACAGCGACACATCGACGGGCAGAAGATAGTTGTTGCCAAAGCTCTGCACCCCGTGGCCGGCATAGTAGAACAGCCCGGTGGCGTCGCCACCCGCCTTGCGCAGCTCGCGGCCAAACTGGGCGATGGCCCGTTTCATTTCAATCTGGGTGGCGTCCCTGAGCATGGTCACTTGAAACCCAACCTGTTCCAGCGCGCTGCGCATCAGATCGGCATCGTGCACTGGATTGTCTAACGGGGACACGGCCCCATAGGCGGAGTTGCCAAAGATTAGCGCCAAACGGTCTTCGGCCTTGGCGCTTTGCCCCCAGCCCAAGGGCAAGGCGACGCATAGCAACAGGATCCGACAGATCATCCAAAACCGTTTCACGGGCAACTCTCCAACCAAACAAATATCCGCCGCACCACCTGAGTTTACCGGAAAACAATATCTAAACTATCGCGCTCCTTGCCTTTTTGCGCAAGTTTCCTGTTAATAAAGGCCAGTCTCGTTGTTGTTGTGCTTTGGCCTGTTTTGCCAAAGTTTGGTTTTTAGTCTGGTTAGAAGGTGGCGTTGTTATGGCCATGATCCGTTCCCTCTCCCTTATGCTTTTGCTTAGCTTGCCCGGTGTTTTGCTGGCACAAAACCCATTTGAACATGGGTGGCAGCTGGACCAAGCAGCGTCGAATGTCACCTATATGTCGATCAAGAAAGGGCATATCGCTGAAACCAATAGCTTTGCCACTGTCAACGGCCAGATCGCCGAGGATGGCACCGCGGTGCTGACCATCGCGCTGGATTCGGTTGATACCAAGGTGGATCTGCGCAATGTTCGGATGCGGTTTTTGTTCTTTGAAACCTTCCTGCACCCACAGGCGGTGATTACCACCCATCTGGATGCCGCCGCACTGACCGATTTGCCCACATTGCGGCGTAAAGAGATTACCCTGCCGTTTTCGCTGAACCTGCATGGGGTCAAGGCCGAGATGAGCGCGCCGGTGATCATTTCACTGATCAGCAATGACCGGATCAATGTGGCCACTGTGAAGCCTATCCCGATCATGATCAAAGATTTTGGCCTGGAAGCAGGCAAGACCAAACTGGAAGAAGCGGCCGGGGTCACCATCACCCCGCTGGCCATTGTCAGCCTGAACCTGACATTTGATCGCACCGCTCCGGGTTCTGCACCTGCCGTGGCTGCCCCTGTGGTGTCTGCCTCGGCAGCGCTGGAGACCACGGGCAATTTTGATCGCGGCGAATGTGTTGGTCGGTTTGAAATCCTGTCAAAAACCGGCAGCATCAATTTTGCCCCGGCCAAGGCAAGGCTTGATCCCGGCTCTACCGCGCTGCTGGATACGTTATATGACGTAGTTGCGCGGTGCCCGGATCTGGTGATCCAGATCGCAGGCCACACCGACAGCCAGGGTCAGGCCGCCTGGAACATGAAGTTGAGCGAGCAACGGGCCGACGCGGTGTCGGACTATCTGGTGCACAAGGGTATTCCGGCGGAGCGTATGAAAGTGGCCGGCTTTGGAGAGACACAGCCGTTGGTTTCGAATAACACGGCGCAGAACCGGGCCAAGAACCGACGCATAGAATTTGCAGTGGTCAACTAAGCCCCTGCCCTCCCCTGCCAGAAAAGTCGCGGGTAACCCATGGGTTACCCCTGTTGCAAAATCCGCTCGAACGCCTGGATCGCGCGCGATAACACCGGGCTTTGAACCTTGCTAAAATCACGCTCTGATCGGATCAGGCATTCGCCCTGACGCCCGGTGACATGGGTTTTGCCCAGATAGATCTGACGCTCTGTTGGTGTGACAGAGTTTTGCTTCGCGTCTTGATTTGATAAATACACTTTAAAAACAACATATTGCTCACCTTCCGTCGTGCACCGTGCCAGCTTCTGGCGCAGGTCGGGGATCGTCTCTGGCGCTTTCTTCACCTTACGACTTACCGCAACACCTTGATTTTGTGATATTTTATGGACAAATCGCAGATCCTCGCCAAGGGCTTCAAGCAAACGAACAAAACTGCGGATGTAGGATCGCTTCATCTTGGGCAAGGCCCCATTAAGCTGGCGCACCACCTCCCCTACTCCCAGATCAAGTTCGGGATCGGCGGCGGCAGACAGGGCCAGCTGCGCCAATTCCCCAAAGCTGAGCGGTTGATGCAGCAGGTTGCTTTCTACCATGTCGATATAGAGATCAATGCGCTGCTGCCCCCTGCCCGTCAACCGCGCGGTGATGGTTGGTGTCTCGGTGCCTTGCTCGGCCGCCAACTGCTGCGGCGCTGCGTGCCGACGCCAACCTGACAGCAATTGATAGCGATGGTCCACGTCGCGAAAGACCACCACTGGCGAGCGTTGACCGCGCGTTTGCAGCGACGCTTTCAGCATCTGCATGTCTGGGCTTGTGCCCTCCCCTGCCAGGTCGAGCCGGTCGCATGGCAGGTCATCGGTGTACACCTCGTCCAGTTTCAAAACACGGGGACTGAGGATTTTATAGGCTGCCGGATCCGGTTTTTTGCGGGATGCTTCAGAACGATCAGAGGGCGTAAGCATGGATGATCCTTGGGCTGGTAACGCGCGAACCAGACCACCCTAGCCTATGGATATTTCAATGAAATGAGCAGGCCGAACGCCAAAGCGCCCAATGCGCAACACCACGGCGATTTTGCAAAGTTTTTTCGGTCGCGAGGTCAATATCAGGCTCTAACACTGAGGCTAGAGCCTGATTTTTGCCAAACGACAGTCTTAGCTGTCGGCCTCATCTTCGGCCGACAGGGCATCAAAGAAGGCGGCAATTGCGCCTTCGAGGCGTCGCTGATCAATGGTGGAGAAGTCTTTCTCCATCGCCATTTCGATGCGGCCATTGCGGGCCAGACAGCGCACTGTCCCCGCGGGGACAGTGCAGCGCAACGATGTCTTGGCGCTATCCACACGGGGGGAAGATTTGGCTGGACGGCTGCTGGGTTTGCTGAGCGCGCCGCGCAGAATCGCCAGTTCTTCCTCAGAAGATTGGGGCAGGGCGGTTTGTAGTTTTTCGCGCAATGCCACCTGATAGGCTGGGGCCTCGGCCAAGTGTTTTTTCAGATCCAGGCCAAGAGCGCGGGGGATTGCCTCGGCAAATTTCAGGTCGGCACCAATCCACTCCAGCAGCTCGGCAAAGTGGCGCACATAGCTGCGTTTCTGACGCCCGGTCGAGGCATAGAGCGTGCTGATTGCCTGATCCAAAGTTGTGGCCTCGGTGGCGTCATCCTGCACATAAGAGAGGGCGAGCTGCGCCATTTCGGCGAAAGAGATATCGCGGCGTACCAGGTTTTCGTCGACCATGCGGCGATACAGGCCCTGCAGTGTTTCACCGTTTGCAACCAAGCCCGCAGGGATGGTCGCATAGAGATCATCGCCAGTTTCCTCAAATAGGGCACGATAGGCCGACAGGCGGCGGAAGCCCTGAACCAGTTGATAACCGTCGCCGTCCTGTTCCACACGGATTGGGTTGGACAGCCCGATGTTGCGGATCGAATCAATCAGCTCAGCCAGGTCCGGGTCACGTGTCTGACTGCGGTCACGGGTGAGCTTGGTGGTTTTGATCTGGTCCAGTGGGATGCGGTCGACCACGAGGCCCAGCTTTTTAAGCC
This sequence comes from Parasedimentitalea nitratireducens, assembly GCF_057444295.1. NCBI lineage: Bacteria > Pseudomonadati > Pseudomonadota > Alphaproteobacteria > Rhodobacterales > Paracoccaceae > Parasedimentitalea > Parasedimentitalea nitratireducens. Next base: position 54,218 of record NZ_JBYAXC010000012.1, read on the forward strand.
GTACAAACTCATGCGCTAGGCGATCGTTTTCAGCCCGGATTTTCTGCTCGGCATCGGCGCGCGCACGCAGGGCATCGGCGTTTTCCGAGATTGCCTTGGCCATGGGGCCGCGCCGGGTTTCGGGCGCCTCTGGCTTCTCTGTCCCCGCGGGGACAGTTGGGGCAGGGGGATCGACAGGGTCGGGTGAAAAGTTGATGTCAAAGACGCGTCGCTTGCTCATCTCTCATCCTCCAGTCCATCCCAGGCCAACAGGGCATTTGTTTTGAATTCAGCGTAGGCCTGATCAAATGACGCTCGTGCCCGACGCCAGGTTTCGCGGGTCATGTCGCGATAGTCGATTTCGTAGATCGAGCTAAGGAAGCGCCCGGATTGTTCCACCGCGCGAGTCATCTCGATCGGGTGGTCGGCCAGGCGTTCACCAAACACTTTGCCAAAGGCCTCGCGCATGGCGCGGTGCAGGTCGTTGCCGGATTCGTACCGGGTGAGCAGGAACCGCACATCCTGAAACACCTTGGGCAGGGTGGCTGTCCCCGCGGGGACAACGCCGTTGAACGCCGACAGATCCTCGAGCGCTTCGGACAGCTGGCCGATGAAGGAGGTGGTGGAATCATACTCCCAATAGCCGGGGCCGGAAGGGATATAGAGCATGTCGGCGGCAAAGACCGCGTTCATAGATTGGTACCCAATTGCCGGCGGGCAGTCGAATATCATCAGATCGTAGTCTTCGGCCGGGATCTGGTCGAGGTAACGGGACACGGCGGCAAAGAACGACCATTCCGGGTTGATGTGGCGATACTGTGCGCTGGCAAATTCGACAAAGGCGGCATTGGCACAGGAGGGAACCAGGTCGATGGTGGGCCAACTGGTGGGCTTGATGAAGTCGTTGATGCGCAGATCCTGCAGCCCCATGCCGGTGATTGCCTCGGGCAGGCGGCGGTGGGGCAGGGCCGCACCGGATTCGGCCCCCTGGGTGGTGGCATTCATCCGCTCGGTCTCGCGCACCAGATCGCGGGCCATGATACCCCAAACGGTATAGTCTTCGGTCACGTCATTCAGCCCCATGGAATGGGAGAGGGTGGCCTGGGGGTCGAAATCGACGCAGAGCACCCGGTAGCCATCAAGTGCCGCGGCATGGGCAAAGTGCAACGCCACTGTGGATTTGCCAGCGCCGCCCTTGAAGTTGGAGATCGCCACCCGCAGCGCCCGTTTGCCTGCCGGGCGGTCTGGCATCAGTGATTTTCGGTTCACCTTGATACGGCGGCGCAGCTCGTTGATTTCCTCCAGCGAGTACCAGCGCTGGCGCCCGTCTGCCTCGACCTGGCCCTGGGGCAGGGAGGGATCCGCCGCCAACCGTCCGCGCAGGGTCGACTGGTTGGCTTTGAAAATCAGCTCGGCCACTTCCCAGCTAGAGAAGCGACGCAGCTTCTTTTCCATCTCCGGTGAGAAGGTCTGCTGCCGGATCCAGCTTTGCATTTTCAGTGACTGCGCCTGCATCTGTGACAGGTCCTGGTGGGTAAACATATCTGTTCCTCATCTCTGCTCGTGGTCTTGCGCTCATTCAAGTGGACGCAAATTCCGCCGTACTTCCCATTTACGCGGAATTTGCAATAAACGCAAAAGCTATTATTGTCGGGATAAGCGTCCTGTCCCCGCGGGGACGCAGGCCAGTAGGACTGGCGCAAAGGGCGTTGTCCGATTCGGCGCACACCAGGCCAACCGATTCGAATCCCTTGATCTTGAGGGGGTATTTAGGGGGACAGTAATTTAGCCCCCACAGCATATTGGGGGACATTTTTCACCCAATAGGGGACAGCCAGCATGTCCCCCAATACCATTAATACCAATTTTTCTTTCGAAAAAGGGATTAGGGACAACAAGCAATCCACAGAGTGCTTGACAGAATCGAGCAAAAGGACGCAAATCGGTTAACAAAGACGAAAAGCGCTGAGTTGATCGGGTCTGAGCCAAACATGGCCAGGACCCTTTTGCAAAAGGACGCACCAGATCTGGGCCAGTGAAGCCGGGACACATGAGGAATAGACCTGTCGACGTGCAGGTGTGTTAACACGAGGGCAGTGATGCTTGCCAGTAAACCAACCGGGCGAAATGCGTCGGTCATCAAATATGACATCCTCACAGCCTTGGGGACACATGCTCTGTCGTTGGACAAGGGCAAGCAGCGGTTGGTGTTGCGGTTCATGACCTTGGTAACAGCCCGTTATAATTGGTCACGCGATGAACTGGCGGTGGGTCAGCGCGAGATTGCCCGGATGTGGCATGTGGACGAACGTACCGTGAAACGTGAGATGGCCAAGCTGCGAGCGATGGGCTGGCTGGTGGTCAAGCGGCAGGGATCGCGGGGCAGGGTCACCGAGTATGGAATTGATCTGGACCGCGTCCTGAGTGACACCCAACCGATCTGGGCCGCCGTTGGCACGGATTTTGAACACCGTCTCAGCACAGATGATTCGCAACCCAGCAATGTGGTGCCCATGCCTATGGCCAGCCCGGCGCCAGCACCGGATCTGTCGGACGGCTCCGAGTGGACTTTGGTCAAAGGCGTGATGCATGCCGAAGATCCGGCCAGCTATACCGCGTGGATTCAGTCCCTTACCCGGCAGGGGAGGGCAGGGGGGCGGCTTACCCTGATGGCCCCGAGCCGGTTCCATGCCACCTATGTGATGTCCCATCTGGCGACGCGCCTGCTGGCGGCCTGCCGCGATGTCGATCCGGATGTCACCGATATCGTGGTTCTGTCCTGACGGTTGCGGGTTTGGCCGGTGACTTATAGGAGAGGGGCAGGGAATGATCCCTGATCAGGAGACTAAGATGAGCGCTGTAGCGGATCAGATCTGTGTGATTGGCCTGGGCTATGTCGGGCTGCCGCTGGCGGTGGAGTTTGGCAAGACGCGCCCGGTGGTGGGCTTTGACATCAATCAGGACCGGATTGACCAGCTGAAACAGGGCCGGGATCTGACCCGCGAGATTGAACCGGATGAACTGGCGCAGGCCGAATATCTGCGCTTTGCCAGTGATGTGTCCGAGATTGCCAACTGCAACATCTATATCGTCACTGTGCCCACCCCGATTGATGCCAGCCGCCGCCCTGACATGGGACCGCTAGAGCAGGCCTCGCAACTGGTGGGGCAGGTGCTGGCGCCGGGTGATCTCGTGATATACGAATCCACCGTTTACCCCGGCGCCACCGAAGAGGATTGCGTCCCCATTCTGGAGGCGCAGTCGGGGCTGGGTTTTAATCGCGATTTCTTTGTTGGTTACAGTCCTGAGCGGATCAATCCGGGTGACAAGACCCGCAGACTGACCAATATCGTCAAAGTCACATCGGGCTCGACACCTGAAACGGCCGACCGGGTTGATGCGCTGTATAATGAGATTGTCACTGTCGGCACCCACCGCGCCGAGAGCATTCGGGTGGCCGAGGCCGCCAAGGTGATTGAAAACAGCCAACGCGACATCAACATTGCGTTGATCAACGAGCTGGCCAAGATTTTCAACCGCATGGACATAGATACCGAGGCGGTGTTGCAGGCGGCGGGCAGTAAGTGGAATTTCCTGCCCTTCCGTCCCGGTCTTGTCGGGGGGCACTGCATTGGTGTGGATCCCTATTACCTGACGCACAAGGCCGAGCAGCTGGGCTATCACCCCGAGGTACTGTTGGCGGGGCGGCGGTTGAATGACGGCATGGGCGACTATGTTGCGCAATCGATGATCAAGGCGATGCTGAAACAGCGGATCCAGGTGGCGGATGCGCGGATTCTGGTGATGGGGCTGACGTTCAAGGAAAACTGCCCCGATCTGCGCAATACACGGGTGATCGATGTGGTGCGTGGGCTCGAAGAGTTCGGCGTGGCGGTTGAGGTGCATGATCCCAATGTTGCCGCAGCCGATGCCAAGGCGGAATTTGGGCTGGATCTGGTGCAGGAGCTGCAACCGCGGTGCTATGACGGGATCGTCTTGGCGGTGGCCCATGACGAGTTCCGCGCCATGGGGGGGGAGCAAATTCGGGCTTTGGGCAAAGCGGGGGCTCTGGTTTATGACCTGAAATACATCCTGCCCGCAGATCAGTCGGACCTGCGCCTGTAAGCTGGGCAGGGGAGCGGCTATTGAACTGAACCCGCGCCAATGGCATGTCTGGGACAACTCCCAGCGCGGGACTCATTTATGATTGGCGATTAGATGACCAAGACAGCACTTATCACCGGGGTTACCGGTCAGGACGGATCCTATCTGGCAGAGTTTCTGTTGGAAAAAGGATACGAGGTTCACGGTATCAAACGCCGGGCGTCATCGTTCAACACCCAGCGGGTGGATCACATCTATCAGGATCCGCATACGGACCATGCCAATTTCAAACTGCATTATGGCGATCTGAGCGACAGTTCGAACCTGACCCGGATCATCCAAGAGGTGCAGCCGGACGAGGTCTATAACCTCGGCGCGCAGTCCCATGTGGCGGTGAGCTTCGAGGCCCCCGAATATACAGCCGACGTGGATGCCATGGGCACGCTCAGATTGCTGGAAGCGATTCGCTTTCTGGGCCTAGAGAAGAAGACCAAATTCTATCAGGCTTCGACATCGGAACTTTACGGGTTGGTGCAGGAAACGCCGCAGACCGAGACTACACCGTTCCATCCGCGCAGCCCCTATGCGGTGGCCAAGATGTACGCCTATTGGATCACAGTGAACTACCGCGAGGCCTATGGCATGTATGCCTGCAACGGCATCCTGTTCAACCACGAGAGCCCGCGCCGCGGTGAGACCTTTGTGACTCGCAAGATCACCCGGGCTTTGGCCAATATTTCGCAGGGGCTCGAGGACTGTCTGCATCTGGGCAACATCGATGCGCTGCGCGACTGGGGCCATGCCAAGGACTATGTGCGGATGCAGTGGATGATGCTGCAACAAGATACCCCTGAGGATTTTGTCATTGCCACCGGCGTGCAATATTCGGTGCGCCAATTTGTGCAGTGGTCGGCCGAAGAGCTGGGTATCACGCTAGAATTCACCGGCAGTGGTCTGGATGAGGTCGCCACCGTGGCGGCAATCAGTGGCGACAATGCCCCGGCGCTTAAGGTCGGCGATGTGGTGATGCGGATTGACCCGCGCTATTTCCGCCCGGCCGAGGTGGAGACCCTGCTGGGGGATCCAACCAAGGCCAAGGAAAAGCTGGGTTGGGTGCCGGAAATCACCGTGCAGGAAATGTGCGCTGAAATGGCGGCCGAGGATCTGAAAACGGCTCGTCGTCATGCGCTGTTGCAGCAGCATGGCATGGACGTCCCTGTGAGTGTCGAGGGTTAAGCAATGCGGATCTATGTGGCAGGTCATCGCGGCATGGTCGGCGGTGCCATCCTGCGTCAGTTACAGGCGCAGGGCGGGCATGAGTTGATCACCCGTACCTCAGCCGAGCTTGATCTGACCAATCAGGCTGCTGTTCAGGCGTTTTTTGAGGCCGAGAAACCCGATCAGGTGATTCTGGCGGCGGCCAAGGTGGGGGGGATTGTTGCCAACAACTCTTACCCGGCGCAGTTCATCTATGAAAACCTGATGATTGAATGCAACGTGATCCACGCGGCCTATCAGGCCGGGGTGACCAAGCTGCTGCAATTGGGATCGAGCTGTATCTATCCCAAACTGGCGGATCAGCCGATGGCAGAGGATGCGCTGCTGACCGGCACGCTGGAGCCGACAAACGAGCCCTATGCCATCGCCAAAATTGCGGGCATCAAGCTGTGCGAAAGCTACAACCGGCAGTATGGCACCGATTATCGCTCGGTCATGCCAACCAACCTGTATGGTCCCGGTGACAATTTCCATCCTGAGAACAGCCACGTCCTGCCTGCCTTGATCCGTCGCTTTCACGAGGCGGCGCAGTCGGGGGCCGAAGAAGTGGTGATTTGGGGATCGGGCAAGCCGATGCGCGAGTTCCTGCATGTGGATGATATGGCAGCGGCCAGCCTGTTTGTGCTGGATCTGGATGCTGAAAGTTATGCCGCCAATACCGAGCCGATGCTGAGCCACATCAATGTTGGATCGGGCACAGATGTAACCATCCGCGAGCTGGCTGAACTGGTGGCGCGGGTCACTGGCTTCACTGGTAAGATCACACAGGATACCTCGAAACCTGACGGCACCATGCGTAAGCTGATGGATGTGTCGCGGCTGGCCCAGATGGGCTGGAGCGCCAGCGTTGCGCTGGAGGCGGGGATCAAGGAAACCTATGCGTGGTTCCTGGCCCTGGATGAAACTGAATTGCGTCAGAAATAACCGTTAGGAAACCACCATGATTACCCCCATCATTATGTGCGGCGGATCCGGTACACGGCTTTGGCCTCTGTCGCGCAAGAGCTACCCCAAGCAGTTCTCGCCGCTGATTGGCGATACCACTCTGTTCCAGGCCTCGGCGCAGCGGCTGATGGGCGAGGGTTATGGTGCACCGCTGGTGCTGACCAATTCCGATTTTCGGTTCATTGTCACCGAACAGCTGGCTGAGGTGGGGATTGATCCTGGTGCGATCTTGATTGAACCCGAGGGGCGCAATACCGCGCCTGCGGTTCTGGCGGCGGCGTTGTATCTGCAAAAGTCAGACCCCGATGGGCTGATGCTGGTGGCGCCTTCGGATCACGTGGTGCCCGATGCGCCAGCGTTCCGCGCGGCCGTATCGGCGGGCGAGGCGGCTGCGCGGGATGGGCAGTTGGTGACCTTTGGCATCAAGCCGACCCATGCGGAAACCGGCTATGGTTATCTGGAGCTGGATGGCGATGCAGGCGACTTCTCGCCGCGTGCCATTGGGCTGAAGCGGTTTGTTGAGAAACCAGATATTGAGACAGCCGAAGCGATGCTGGCGGCGGGGAATTACCTGTGGAATGCCGGGATCTTCTTGTTCTCGGTCAAGACCATTGTTGATGCGTTCAAAGCCCATGCGCCCGAGTTGATGCAGCCAGTGCAGGCGGCGGTGGATCAGGGCAAGCCTGACCTTGGCTTTTTGCGGCTGGACCCGGATGCCTGGGGCGGGGCGGATGACATCTCGATCGACTATGCGGTGATGGAGCGGGCGGACAATCTGACCGTGGTGCCCTTTGCAGCCGGTTGGTCGGACCTGGGCGGTTGGGATGCGGTGTGGCGCGAGGCGGGGCCGGATGCGCGCGGGGTTGTGACCTCGGCCAATGCCACCGCGATCGATTGCGACAACAGTTTGCTGCGGTCCGAGGACGATGGGCTGGAGGTTGTTGGCATCGGGCTGAAAAACATCATCACTGTGGCGATGCCAGATGCGGTTTTGGTGGCGGATGCCAGCCGCACACAGGATGTGAAAAAGGCGGTGGCGGCGCTGAAAGAGAAGCAGGCCAAACAGGCGACAGCGTTCCCCAAGGATCACCGACCCTGGGGCTGGTTTGAAAGCCTGGTGGTGGGAGAGCGGTTCCAGGTGAAACGCATCGTGGTCCACCCCGGTGCGGCGCTGAGCTTGCAGAGCCATCACCACCGGTCAGAACACTGGATCGTGGTCGAAGGCACCGCCCGGGTGACGGTGGATGACGAGGTGAAGCTGGTGAGCGAAAATCAGTCGGTCTACATTCCGCTGGGTGCGGTGCACCGGATGGAGAACCCGGGCAAGGTTCCGATGGTGCTGATCGAGGTGCAGACCGGCAGCTACTTGGGTGAGGATGACATCATCCGCTATGAGGACGTGTATTCGCGCGACTAAGGGCTAATCGCGAAGCCGCACCAATTGTTTGGTAAACTTGAGGGCAGTGCCCGACCGAGGCGGTGCGAAAGCACCCGCCGTCGGGGCGGGCGGGTGCTGCCCGGCCTATCGTCCGGGCGAAGAGGGGCTAGCCCTCGCTGATCCGCGGCAGTTTGGGGCCGGTCCAATAGGCGCCAGTATCCCGACGTAGCGCCTCGTATTCGGCAATGCGCTGGTGGGCGTCTTTGCCGCCAGCATCGATCAGATGGCTCAGCAGGCATTCCAGCACCACCATGGCGCCGGCGTAACATCCAAAGGGGTGCAGCGAGTTGGCGGCCACGGCCAGCACATGGTCGGGGCTGATACCGGGGGCGATGACTTCGCTGTCGGAAATCACAATCAGCTTGGCGCCACGGGATTTGGCCATTTTCAGCGCCTGGATGGTTTCGGCCGAGTAGGGGGCAAAGGTAAAGGCTAGCAGGCAGTCCTCGGCCTGCATGTCTTGGAGGTCGTCCACCGCTGACCCCATGTGGCGGGGCACCAGTTCAAGGTTGGGCAGCGCCATGCGCCCCACATAGTGGAAATAATAGGCCAGAGCGTAGCTGGCGCGGGTTGCAGTGACGTAACAACGCTGAGCTGAGGTGAGGGCTGCTGTGATGGCCTGAACGCGCTCAGGGGTCATTAGACGCAGCGAGCGGGAGACAATGTTCATCTCGTTCTGGGCGACTTTGGCTTGCAACTGTCCAGTGGGGCCGGATTTGGCCATCTGATCCAGCCAGTCCTGGCCAAAATCCATGTCATGCGAGGTGAGCAGAGCGGAGCGGAATGGGTCGCGCAGGGCATCAAAGGTCTCAAACCCTAGAATTTCCGCCAGCCGTACCAGAGAATTGGCGCTGATGCCGATTTTGGCGGCCGTCACACGCACCGGATCGAGGCCAAAGTCACCGGGGTTGTCGATGATATATTTGGCGGCGCTTTTCAGCTTGGGCGGCAGGGTGTCGATACGGGTTTTGAGCACCTGCAGAATGCGGGAGGTTTGCGGCTGGTCCATAAGGGGATTGAGACCATTTGTGCGGCAAAGGGCAAGTGCAAAACAGATGGTCTGTCAGGCCTTACAACACCGGGTTCTCTGGAACCATCTAGACTTTAATGAGTGGTGTGGGGCCGTATTTGCCAATAGGGTTAAGGGTTAGCCTTCCCGGGGGGAAGGTCAGGCGCCGCCCGGCGTGCCGCCGGGCGAAACCATTGAGCTATTTAGGCCGAAACCACTTTTAGCTCGGCAACCTGCTGCAACTCGATGCTGCCGTCTTCGGAGACGGTGACACGGTTGCCGGTGTCGAGTTGATCAAGCCCCTTGCAGGCCACCTGCATCAGGATGTCCTTTTCGCGGGCGACAATTGCCATATGGCTGAGCCAGCCGCCGACCTCGGACAGGACCGCGCCAGACCGCTGTACCCAGGGCAACCAGCCTGGGTTGATCATGCGGCAGACAAGAATGTCGCCATCACAGAAGCCATCAAAGGTGGCGGGATCAATCGAGCTTTCATCCTCGACCCAGAATACCCGTCCGGTGACCGCCCCAGAGCCTGCAACGCAGGTGCCGCCAAGGGTGCCATCATCGGTTTGCGCCAGTTTGCCGAGCGATAACATTTCGCAGTCGCGCAGGGTGAGGCTGACTTCGTTGCAAGACGACTTCTTGCGCAGCTCGCCCTGATTTTTGCGTGACTGTGCCAAGTCACGCAGTACGCTCACTTTGGTCCAGTCGGCTTCAAGCACTTCGTCCAGTGTCAGGTGGAAGATCAGATCATCCAGCTTGCTGACACGGCCAAGGGCCAGAACAGCGCGGCGGATTTCGGCAACCACACGCAGGGCCTCGTGTTTGGCCTGCTCTTTGAGATCCTGGAAGGCGACGCCCAGTTCCAGCACATCGCTCAGCTCTCCGGGCAGATTGGCCGGGGGGCGTGTTGCGGTTTTGGTCTCTTCCGATCCATCCATCAGCGACCACAGCATGGTTGGCGCCTCGATATAGCGCGGCGAACTCAGTTCGTAGTCAAAGATCGACCGGTGCCCCATCAGCTGCAGCGCCTTGGTTTGTGCCGATTTACCCTTGCAGCTGGCAATCAGGCTGGACGGTGCATTAGGCAGTTCGGCCTGCATCAGGTGTTTGCGCAAGTCAGGGTCATCCTGCGCGGCGGTGTTGGCTTCGCCCATGGTGAAGCCTGCCAAGATGTTGATCTTCTCGGCTTCGACATAGATGTCCTGCACCAGTATTTGTTGCAGAGTGTCGATTGCCTCGATCAGTTTTGGGCGCGGCAGGGCAGTATAGTCGACCGCCTGCCACAGCGCCAGTTGTTCACCCAGATCAGGCATCACTGTGTTGCGGAAGTTGTCGATCATTGGCCGCGCTTTCTTGCGCAGTTGCTTGGCCTTTGACGCCGTAAGGTTCAAGGTCATGCCCTGCTTCAGCGCTACATCGACATAGGTTTTGCCAAACAGGTTGACCATATGCCCCTCGTCGCCTTCGGGCAGGCCATAGGGGACGCCCAGATCACGACAGGCCAGATCAACGCTGCCACCCGGGGACCACATGCGGCCCATCAGCGAGAAGGACAGGGGGGTTGGTCGCGGCAGAACCTCGGACATTTCGTCCTGTTCCAGAATGGTCTGATCCGGGTCGGCATCGGCAAAGCGATCCAGCACGTTGCGCCATTCACCCAGGCGGATCTGCTCTTGCTCGGTGCCCAGATTCAGGGTGGTGATGTCGCGGCTTTGCACGATTTGGAACTCGCCATTGGCGTAGGCCCATTCCACATCTTGTGGGCAGCCGAACGTTTGTTCGATCTGGCGACCCAGCTCTAGAAGTGGTGCCATGTCCAGCGTCTGGTCCTGTTCTGCATCGGCAGGCAAGTTGGTATAGCGGCCAAAGCGCAGCGAGGTGGGGGTAACACGGCCCGACACAAGGTCTTCGCCGCAGCCTTTGACCCATTCGATCATCACCATGCCCGGTGCGGTTGGATCTTGGGTAAACATGACGCCTGCGTAATCGGCCTGCACCATCTGTTGCACCAGGATATTGCCCGCGTTTTCGTCATTGGCGGCAATGTCATAGCTAGCCGCGCGTTCGGATGCGAAGCTGTCGACCACCTCGTCCAATGCGCTGCGCATGGTGTCGGCGTTGACGTCGAGTACCGATTCAAACACGCCCGCAAAGCTTTGATCGGCGCCGTCTTCGTTGCAAGCCGAGCTGCGCACGGCACAGGGTTTCTGACCCGCCAGATCCCAGACCTTGGCGGCAAAGTTTTGTTTCTGAGGCTGCGACATTTGACGATAGTCACTGATCGCGTCAGAGCGCACCACAACACCACCGGGAACCGGCAGACCTGCGTTCTTCAAAACAGACAGGCGCAGGGCCTTGTTGCCCGAGGTTTCAAGCTCTTCGGTATAGCCCATGGGGACGACACCGCGTGGTAGTTTGCGCAGGGATTGCTTATGCGCACGCTCGGTCAACGACTGGCGCAGCCTGCCAAACATGCCGGTGACATAGGCACGTTGCACCAGCAACAGGGCCAGACTGCAGCACAGATAGGCATTGGCGGCGGCGCTGAGGCTGAACACCATGGCAAACAGGACCGGCACACCCAAACCTAGCCACAGTTTGGTTTGACGCTGGGTCTTGGCCACGGCCCAGACCAGATAGATCGCGGCCAGCACGCAGAACAACACCGGCATTAGGAAGGTTGGATCCGGAACACCCAGATCAGCCATCCACAGGAACGAGGTTTGCAACGAAGCGCTGGCCTCTTGCGCGGCGGATACGCCCAGCATCATCACCGGCAGGAACAGCAGCGCGGTGAGGTTGCGCATTGGGGTCAGCCCCTTGTCGGCATAAAACGCCTGCACAGCCCGGGCCTTGCGCACCGGATCATCCGACAGCTTGGCCTTAAGCTCTTTCATTTCATCCGCGGTTTCGGCGGTGGTGATCTGATCACGTTCGGACTTCAGCGCCACCGGCAGAACCAGCAGGCGGGTCAGAAGCGACAGGCCAAACAGGCCAAGCAAGATATGGCTACGCTCGTGAACCCAGAGCAGGGCAGTGGCAACAGCCGAGATCGCCTGATCCCAGAGGCCAGAGTTCTGTGCGGCTTGCCAATCTTGGATGTGGGGTTTGGGGGCAGGGGGAATAAAGAACTCCCACGGCAGAGTATAGCGGCCCCGGAAATCAAAGTCTTTTTGCGCCAGTTCCAGCCCCAGCACCTGGCCCATGAAACAACTTCGACGGTCATAACAGGCCGCAATTGCGGGCTTGTTTGGGTCCAAAGCAGATATTCTCTGCATTAACTCATCTGTTGGGAGAGCACGAATTGGGATATTGACGGCGCCCGGTAGATGGCCAGACTCGAAGTCGCCCGGATAGCGGGTATCTACGATTTGAAGATCTTCGGTATCCAGCAGCGTTTTGAAATCATCGGTGCTTAGCAAGACGTCCTTATTGGTGTATTCAGGGATTGCGCGCAGATCTGACAGGGATTTGACCTCGGCATCGCTAAAGCCATTGCCTTCGACAATCCATTTTTCGATACCGCCCGAGATAAAGCGACAGTCGATGCCCATTGCGGCCAGTTTTTCACAAGTTTCCGAACTGCGGTTGCCGTTGTGGCAAAACAGAACAACTGAGTCGCCAGCGGAGATAGGCTGCGATTGCAGGAAATCAGGGAAGCGGATGTGGGTTGCGCCGGGCAGGGTGCCCATGGCGTTTTCACCTGTTTCACGGATATCGTAAAACGGGGTGCTGCCTTGGGCCAGCAGTGCGGCGGCTTCGGAGGTTGAGATCCCCAATGGGTGCTCGGATTGCTTGGAGAAGCTTGTTTCTTTTAGCGTTTCATCTTTGATTTCGGTGCCTGCGAACTGAGCAGGGCGCACCAATGTTGACTGCAGTCGGGCCATCTCGGCGGTGTTTTGAGTGCTATATTGCCAGTAGTTCAGCGCCAACAGCGCAAGCGTGATCCCCACCAGTGATACAATAAGCTTGACAGGATAACGGACTGCGGATCCGCCTTTTTTGGGAGAAAACCCCAGTTTGGTTGCAATGACGGCGCCAAGCCCCGAAACCATTGCGATGCCAACTGCAAACACTTGCCCCAGAGAGGAGACAGAACCAATGACCAATTCAGGCGAAGGAATTGCATTGGCCGTTGCCGGAAGTAGAAAAAGGGCCGCTGCCGATAGCAATATCGGTTGAGTCTGTTTGTTGATCCTTGGCCGGATCGCAGCATTAAAATAGCTTCTCACGTGTTTTCCCGTCGGACGGATTCGCGCCGCTTCATAAAATTTATGTCAAGTTGTCATGAAAACGCCGTAATCCTTACTGAATGGTTAACGATTCAGTAAAAAATCAGTTTTATCGTGAAAGAATGGAACCACTTAGAGTTCTGGTTAACCTTATGTTTTCATCGGTGTGATCAATCTGGGTTTGGGAACGAATTGGTTTTTGCACCAGACTTGCAACCTAAGGAAATTAAAATGACCTGCCTAATGTTGTGTTTACGAGTGATCAGTACGTACCTGCCCAAATTGGGTATGGTCTCTAAAATGAGCGCTGCGGTGGTGACCGCATCCTTATGTTTGTTGCCGATGGCAGCTATGTCTGACGTGACCCTGACTTTTGGGACTTATGCTGCGGACAAACCGACCGAGACGGTTAAAAAGTACCGTCCGTTTCTGTCGTATTTGGCCGAGCAGATGAGTGCGGAATTGGGTGAACGCGTTACTATCAAAATGAAGATCGCCAAGGAATATGAAGTTAGCATCGATCAGCTAGCCGAGGGCGAAGTAGATTTTGCTCGTTTTGGCCCTGCGTCTTATGTTCATGTCGTGGAGCAAAATCCCGGTGTGCAACTGGTGAGCATGGAGTCCAAAAAGGGCAAGAAGCGGTTCAACGGGGTTATCGTTGTTCACACGGACAGCGAAATTCAATCGCTGGAGCAATTGGCAGGGCAGAGCTTTGCGTTTGGGGACGAGTTGTCCACCATTGGCCGATATCTGGCTCAGGCCCATTTGCTGGATGCAGGTATCAGCAGCACCGATTTACAAAGCTATGAATATCTGGGGCGGCATGACCTTGTTGGTGAAGCTGTCGGCGCGGGACGGTTTGTTGCTGGCGCACTTAAGGAAAGCACCTACAAGAAATTGGTCGCCAAGGGTGTTCCGATCCGGGTGCTGATGTCCTTTAACAATGTCACCAAACCCTGGTTGGCGAGCGCCAATGTGTCACCGGCTGTTGTAGAGGCCATGCGCCGGGTGATGATGGCATCTGACAATGAAGAAATTCTACGCAAAATTTCCAAAAACGGTTTCTTGGAGGGCACGGACGCTGACTATGATTTTGTCCGCCGCGCGATGGAGAGAAGCCACCTTTTTTAATGACGTTGGAAGTCCAAACTGATGAAACGATCTGGCATTTTATTTCAAATTGTTGTGTCGATGGCCCTGGCCGCCGCTTTGGTGGCCTGGGTTGTTGGCGACCTTGCGCGCCGATATGAAACGCAGCAATTGACTCAGCAGTTGGCTGAGCAGGCAGACCTTACGGTGTCTCTGCTGAGCGGTTTGATGCTGGATGCCATTATTGTCGAAGATGTACCGGTTTTGGAAACCGGATTGAACGAGGCCATCGCCCGCAATCCCAAGCTTTTGGCCATTCAAATCCTGAGTGAGGATCGAACCATCATCGCAGAGTCCAACGCCGCGCCGACAGCGGAAAGCTCGAGCCATGTGATGTATGACCGCCCGATGGAATGGGACGGTGTTGTCTTTGGGCACATGGTGGTCAAGTGGTCGACCAGCGAAGGCCAGATTATGGTGCAGGAAAAAGTGCGACTGACGATTTGGTGGACTGTTCTGTCGGTCGCGGCTCTGTCGCTGCTGGTCTTGTTCCTGACCCATATGCTGGCAATGCGGCCGTTACAGATGATTCACCAGCGCATGTCAGACGCTATTTCAGGCCTCAAACGCCCGACTATACCTTTGCCCTGGTATGCTTCGCGTGAGTTCTGGGCGCTGAACTTTTCAGTTGGGGTGATGGAAGACACCTTTGTTGAGCGGGACGAACGTGAATACGCCCTAGAGCACGCCCGCGAGGCAGCGGATATTGCCAACGGGGCAAAATCCGAATTCCTGGCCAATATGTCCCATGAAATCCGAACCCCGATGAACGGGGTGATTGGCATGGCCGAGCTGATCCTTGAAACTGATCTGGACGAAGACCAGAAGATGTATGCCGATACCATTGCCACATCAGGGGCGGCATTGCTGACGATCATCAATGACATTCTCAATTTCTCAAAGATTGAGGCTGGCAAGATGAAGCTGGAGGCCGAGACCTTTAACCTGCAGATCGCGTTTGAGGATGTGGTGACCCTGTTGGCGCCAACAGCGGCTGACAAAGGTGTCGAAATCACGCTGCGCTATGCGCCTGATCTGCCGGCGGTGTTTGAAGGAGATGTGGGGCGAATCCGACAGGTGATTACCAACATCGTGGGCAATGCGGTCAAATTCACGATGGAAGGCTATGTCTTCATTGACGTCACTGGCAGCACCAAAGGTGAGCTGAGCGATCTGATTATCACGGTTACAGATACAGGGATTGGTATTCCTGAGGACAAGATCGATCATATCTTTAACGCGTTTGAACAAGTTGATGGTGCCGCGACACGGAACTTTGAGGGCACAGGGTTGGGGCTGGCGATTTCAACGCGTTTGCTCCGACTGATGGGCGGCGATATTTCCGCAAGAGCCAACCTCGGCGGCGGCTCGGTGTTTTCAATCAGCCTGCCACTGGCGGTCAGCGCTAAAAACTGCGAGGTCAGTCTACCGGACTTTGTTGAGCTAAAGGGTCTGCGGGTTCTGGTGGTTGATGATCTTGCCCTGAACCGTACAATTTTGTTTGAACGTCTCACAAGCTGGGGCTTGCAATGTGACTTGGCGGCCTCGGGAGAAGAAGCGCTAGCGGTTCTGGCGGAAAACCGGGCGCGTGGTGAGAGTTTTGACTTCGTTCTGCAGGACTATCAGATGCCTGGCATGGATGGCTGCGAGTTGGCCTATGCAATTCGCGCCATTCCCGACCACGCAAAACTGCCACTGGTGATCTTGTCGTCGGTTGAACAGTCACTGGACACCAAAACGCGCCAGGAACTGGGATATTGTGAGCTGGCGCTGAAACCGGTGCGTTCAACCCAGCTTCATAGTGTTATCAGCCGGAGCTTGCGCCCGGGATCTGCACGCCAATCGGGCGCGACCGCGTCTAAGCCCCGATCGCATGAACATAAGACGCTGCAAATCCTGCTGGCGGAAGATAATAAAACCAACCAGCTAGTTGTACGCAAAATGCTCAAAGATGCCTCGGCTGAAATTATTGTTGCCCAGAACGGTGTCGAGGCCGTTCAACTGTACAGGGATGAACAGCCCGATGTCATCTTGATGGATATGATGATGCCCGAGATGGATGGTCTTGAGGCGACCATGATCATTCGCGAGATGGAAGAAAATCGCAATCTGCACCATTGCCCGATCATTGCGCTGACTGCAAATGCGATGCCTGCTGACAAAGAGAGATGTCTTAAAGCGGGAATGGATAGTTTCCTGAGCAAGCCGATCAACAAAAAGGCTTTGTGGGGTGCGATTGAGGAAATGTCAGATGATGAAGACGTGCTCAGGACTGGGACCTGAGCACGTAATACTTGGTTTTAGGCACCTCGATACAGCAGGCGGCCGAGGCTGGAGACTGTAAACAGAACCGCCGCCAGGCAGACAATTGTTGGCCCGGTTGGGGTGTCAAAGGTAAAGGCGAGCTGTAATCCGCCAAGGGCTGAGGCACCGCCAACAGTCGCTGCCATCAGCGCCATGCGTTCGGGCGTGCGGGCAAAAGAGCGCGCGGTAGCGGCGGGGATAATCAACATTGCGGCGATCAGAAGGACCCCTACAACCTTGATGGCCACAGCAACAACCAGCGCTAGTGCAATGGTCAGGACCATCTGTTCACGTCGTGGATCGATACCGGCGGCATAAGCCAGATCGGGATTCAGTGTTGCCGTCAGCAGGGCCGACCAGCGCCACCATAACAGCGCCAGCACCAACAAGGCACCACCCCAGATTATCGATAAATCAAGGTGCCCAACAGCCAGAATATCACCAAATAGATAGGCCATCAGATCAATCCGGACGCCTTGCAAAAAGGACACCGCCACCAGACCAAATGCCAGCGCTGAATGGGCCATCACCCCCAGCAAAGTGTCCATAGCATAGCCGCGGCTGCTGAGTGTGGAGACCGTGGTTGCCATCAGCAGAGACACCACCAGAACGCCGGCAAAGATCGAGGTTTGAAAGCTAAGCGCCAGCGCCACGCCGAGGATTGAAGCATGGGCGGTCGCGTCGCCAAAATAGGCCATCCGACGCCAGACCACAAAACAGCCCAGGGGCGCGGCGGCAATAGCAACGCCGACACCGGCCAGCGCGGCGCGGATCATAAAGTCGTCAAGCAGGCTCATTCTGCCGCCTCGTGTGGTTCGTGGTCATGGTCACATCCGTGATCATGGGAATGGTTGTGTTCGTGCCGGTACAAGGCCAGAGCGCCATGGGTTCCAGTGCCAAACAGCGCACGGTATTCCGGGGCCGAGGCAACGTGTTCTGGTTCACCTTCGCAGCAGACATGGCCATTCAGGCAGATCACCCGATCCGAAGCGGCCATCACCACGTGTAGTTCATGGCTGACCATCAGCACCGCACAGCCAAGGTTTTGACGCACGGTTTCGATCTGCTGGTAAAACGAGGCCGAGCCAGGTTGATCCAGCCCCTGGGTGGCCTCGTCCAGGATCAGCAATTGCGGATTGCACAATAGAGCACGCGCCAACAGGACTCGCTGGAACTGTCCGCCAGATAGGCCCGCCATTTGTTGGTTGGCCAGTTGGCCAGCCCCGGCCTGTTCCAGCGCCTGCTTTGCATCTGCATCGGGCACGCGTTTAGGCAGGCTCAGGAACCGGCGCACGGTGAGTGGCAGGGTCGGGTCGATGTGCAGCTTCTGCGGGACATAGCCAATGCGCAGGCCCTTGGCCCGGATGACCTGGCCAGTGCTGGGCTGCAGGGCTCCGATGATGGCGCGCAGTAGGGTGGATTTGCCGGAACCATTGGGGCCAACAACGGTGACGATTTCACCGGGTTGAATGCTGAAGTCGACGCCGGACAACACGGGATGACCGCTGTGCCGGATGGTCAGGCCCTGCAGGGTGACAAGGCTCATGCGGCGGCCTTGTCTTGGCATTTCGGGCAGAGACCTTCGGCCTCGACTACGGTGCGTTCGATCACAAAACCAACTTCGGCGGCGAGCTTGCCCAAACGACCCTCGCTGAGGTCGGTATGGGATTCGGCCACGGCGTCACAGGTGCGGCAGATCATAAAAACGGGGGCGTGATTTTCGCCGGGGTGGGAACAGGCGATAAAGGCGTTCAGGCGCTCGATCTTATGGGCAAAGCCGTGTTTGACCAGAAAATCCAAGGCGCGATAGGCGACAGGGGGCTGCGACCCCATACCCTCTTCGCGCAGGTGGTCCAGAATTTCATAGGCGCCCAGAGCCCGGTGTTTTTGCAACAGGATTTCCAAAACGCGACGGCGCACCGGAGTCAATTGCAGCCCTTGCGCGGAACAGTGGCTGTCGGCAATGGCAACGCCATCGCTGATGCAATTGTCATGATCGTGGGCTGTAAAACCGATGGACCCCATTTGGCATGTCTCCGCTTGGTCGCTTATATTTCTGCTTGATATGTTATGTTATGACACTTATCAACCGCGTAATGTTATAAGATTACATGAGGCAGATATGCTCCGAACTACTTTTCTTTCGACCGTGGCAACCTTCACTTTGGCTGGGGCAGTACAGGCCGAGGCACCGCGTGTTGCGACCGACATCGCGCCGGTGCACGGCTTGGTGGCACGGGTGATGCAGAGCGTTGGCAGCCCCGATCTGGTGGTGCAGCCGGGGGCCTCTCCACATGGGTACTCGATGCGGCCATCCGAAGCGCGCGCGTTGGATCAGGCGGATCTGGTCATTTGGATGGGGCACAGGCTGACCCCTTGGCTGGAGGGATCCATTGAAACGCTCGCCGCAGATGCGCGTGTGATTGAGCTATTGGAGTCCGAGGGCACCAAGGTCATGGAGTTTCGTGAGGGCGCAAGATTTGCCTACCATGACGAGGAGCACGAAGACGAACATCATGAGGATCATGAGGACGAGCATCACGACGAACATGGCGAAGAGCACCATGATGACCATGATGATCACGACCATGAAGGCGCCGATCCACATGCCTGGCTTGCTCCAGAGAACGGCAAACTATGGCTGGGGCTGATTGCGGCGGAACTGGCGCAGCTTGATCCTGAAAATGCTGATCTGTACCGCGCAAATGCAGTTGCGGGGCAAGATGAGATCACGGCTGCGGTGGCAAAGGTCGACAACGTACTGGCACCGTTTCGCAGTTCCAACTTTATGGTGTTCCACGATGCCTATCAGTATTTCGAAGCCAGCTTTGGCCTTTCTGCTTCGGGTGCGATTTCACTGAGTGATGCATCGGCCCCAAGCCCCGCGCGGATTGCCGAGGTCCAAGAAACCGTGGCTGAGTTGAATGTCACTTGTGTGTTTTCCGAGCCGCAGTTCAATCCGGGCTTGGTTGCAACCGTGTTGGGGAGCCATGCCAAAACAGCGGTGATTGATCCGATGGGGACGGGCTTGCCATTGGGGCCGCAGTTTTATCCGGCATTGCTGGAAGATCTGGGCCGCCAGATGGCAAGCTGCCAATAAGGTTTCAGGCCGCGCGCAGCCTGAAATAATAACAATGCCCTATCCGCAGGCAGGCAGTGCGGATGGGGTTCCCCCGGCAAAGGACTGCTGACGCAGGCTTTGCGGGCTGGTGCCGTATCCCTTTTTCACCCAGTGGCGCAGATTAGTGCGCGACCCAAAGCCGGTTGCAACGACAATCTCGGCCAGGGGCAGGTCGGTGTGAACCAGCAATTGGTGGGCGCGCTCTACCCGCAACATGCGATAGGCCGCCAGAGGGGTGGTATCGGTTTTGTCCTGAAAGCGGCGTTCCAGTTTGCGGGTGGATACACCAACCTGCTGGGCCAATTCACGGATCTGCTTGGGTTCTTCGAGATGGTCCTGCATCAGCTGCAATGTGGTGGCGATCAGGCTGTCGCCACAGGCGCGTTGGCGCAGGTGCAGTGAGACCTTGCTCATTTCCTGTTCAGAGCTTTCAGACAGGCCAAGATACTGGCCCAGTGCATTGGAAATCTGCTGGCCGTGGTCATCGCGGATCAGTTCCAGCAGCAGGCGCAGGGCGGCAAAGCTGCTGCTGGCGCTGCTGACTTGGCCATCCGACAACACACGCTGGCTGACTGGGCAGCGGTTCAGCTGTTCTTCGTCTGCGGCGGCGGCAAAATTGGGGTGAACGGCCAGCAGCTGTGATGGCTTTTGGCCGGCTTCATGGGGCAGGAACACCGCGCCGCCCACAAGAACCACCCGGCCGGCCAGACGCAGCATCTGTTGCAAGCGACTGCGCTGTGCAGTGGGCACAATCCAGCGGGTTTGGATATCGCCTAGGAAAATAACGGTACGGCGGTGCCACAGTTGCGGATCTTCGCGCAATGGTTCCGACAGGCTGTGCATCGCAATACGATAGGGGCGAGATTGGATCAGATCATTGGCAGCACGAAACATCTCGTGAAACATCTGCGCACCTGATGGCGCGGCACCCTCGGGAATGATGATGGCAATTTCGTGAACTGGGTTTGGTACCGGCTGAATAGCGGTACTGAAAGGGGCAGCATTTTGATTGGTCATGGCTGGCTCCTTTTGGAAATTTCGGCAGGTTAGGAAAGTCGCTTGGCTAATCTTGGGGGCGGTGGCCCCGTCGCTTGGACGGGGCCACTGACGTGCCGTATCAGGCGTCGTCTTCGTAGTCTGACATTGGCGGGCAAGTGCAGATCAGGTTGCGGTCGCCGTAAGCGTTGTCGACGCGGTTGACCGGCGACCAGTACTTGTCGACACCCAGCGAGCCGGGAGGGAAGCAGGCTTCTTCGCGGCTGTAGGGGCGATCCCAGTCACCCACCAGGTCACGCACGGTGTGTGGTGCATGTTTTAGCGGGTTGTTTTCAGGGTCAACTTTACCGTCGATGATATCCTGCGCTTCACCCCGGATAGACAGCATGGCGTCGCAGAAGCGGTCCAGCTCATCCTTAGGCTCAGATTCGGTTGGTTCAACCATCAGGGTGCCCGCAACAGGCCAGGACATGGTCGGGGCGTGAAAGCCCGAGTCGACCAGACGTTTGGCGATGTCATCCACGGTCACGTTACCGGCTGCATCCAATGGACGGGTGTCCAGGATACATTCGTGCGCAACCCGGCCAGTCTCGGAGGTATACAGGATGTTATAGGCATCCTTGAGACGTGCCGCGATGTAGTTGGCGTTGAGGATCGCAACCTTGGTTGCCTGGGTCAGACCAGCGCCACCCATCAGCAGGATATAGGCCCAGCTAACAGGCAGGATCGAAGGTGAGCCAAACGGTGCGGCCGAAACCGGACCAACAGCAGAACCATACTCGGGGTGGCCGGGCAGGTGCTCGGTCAGGTGCGATTTCACACCAATTGGGCCCATGCCGGGTCCGCCACCACCGTGTGGAATGCAGAAGGTTTTGTGCAGGTTCAGGTGCGAAACGTCGCCGCCGATTTTGCCCGGCTGGGCCAGACCGACCATGGCGTTCATGTTGGCGCCGTCGATGTAAACCTGACCGCCGTGATCATGGGTGATCTGGCAGACTTCCTGTACGGTTTCTTCGAACACACCGTGGGTCGACGGATAGGTGATCATGCAGGCCGCCAGATCGTCCGAGTGCTTTTCAGCCTTGGCGCGGAAGTCTGCGACGTCGATGTTGCCGCTGTCGTCCGACTTGATCACAACAACCTTGTAGCCAACCATTTGGGCCGAAGCCGGGTTGGTACCGTGCGCCGAGGTTGGGATCAGGCAGATGTTGCGGTGTCCCTGACCGCGGGCGCGGTGATAGTTGCGGATGGTCAGCAGGCCGGCGTATTCACCCTGCGCGCCCGAGTTTGGCTGCTGGCTGATCGCGTCGTAACCGGTGATCTGACACAGCTTGTCGTTCAGATCGTCGATCATCTCGTGGTAACCCAGCGCCTGATCTTTAGGTACGAAGGGGTGCAGGTTGCCAAATTCCGGCCATGTCACTGGGATCATTTCCACAGTGGCGTTCAGCTTCATTGTGCAGGACCCCAGCGGGATCATCGAGCGATCCAGAGCCAGGTCACGATCCGCCAGACGGCGCATGTAGCGGGTGATTTCTGCCTCGGCCCGGTTCTTGTGGAAGATTGGGTGAGTCAGATACTCGCTTTCGCGCAGCGCATAGTCGGGCAGGCGATAGGCGCGGTTTGCAACGCTGTCGTCTGTCTTGTCGATGCCAAAGGCACCCCAGACGGCTTCGATGGTTTCCGGGCGGGTCTGCTCGTCCAGGCTGATGCCAACCTTGGTTCCGCCAATTTTGCGGAGGTTGATGCCTCGGGCAACGGCACCCTCCATAACCGACTTTTGCAGCGGCCCAACTTCGACAGTAATGGTGTCAAAGAACACTTCTGGCTCAACCTTAAAGCCGTTCTCTTCGAGACCAGCGGCCAGACGCGAGGTTTTGCGGTGCACCGATTGGGCAATCGCCTTGATACCATCAGGGCCGTGGTAGACGGCATACATCGACGCCATGACAGCCAGCAGCGCCTGAGCGGTACAAACGTTTGAGTTGGCTTTTTCGCGGCGGATGTGCTGTTCGCGGGTTTGCAGCGCTAGACGGTAGGCCTTGTTGCCGCGCGCATCGATTGACACACCGATGATACGGCCGGGCATGGCGCGCTTCAGCTTGTCGGTTGTGGCCATATAAGCGGCGTGTGGACCACCATAGCCCATAGGCACACCAAAACGCTGGGTCGAGCCGATGGCAATGTCGGCACCCATTTCGCCGGGTGACTTCAGCAGCGCCAGCGACAAAATGTCGGCGGCAATGATGGCCAGGCCTTTGTTTTCGTGCAGTGCGGTGATTTCAGCGGTGAAATCACGGACGTGACCATAGGTGCCAGGATACTGGAAAATCGCACCAAAGACGGTTTCTGGCTCCAGCTCATCGGGGTTGGCAACGATGACTTCGACGCCCAGAGGCTCGGCGCGGGTTTTGATGACGGCGATGGTCTGCGCGTGGCAGTTCTCGTCAACAAAGAAGGCCGCGTTGTTGGCCTTGGAGCGGCTACCGCGCTTGGCCATGGCCATAGCTTCGGCGGCGGCGGTGGCTTCGTCGAGCAGGGATGCGTTGGCAATGTCCATGCCGGTCAGGTCGCTGACCATGGTCTGGTAGTTCAGCAGCGCCTCAAGACGGCCCTGAGAAATTTCCGGCTGATATGGCGTATAGGCGGTGTACCAGGCTGGGTTTTCCAAAATGTTGCGCAGGATCGGCGCCGGGGTCGAGGTGCCGTAGTAGCCCTGGCCGATCAGCGAGGTCAGAACCTTGTTCTTGCCTGCGATCTCTTTCATGTGGAACAGCGCGTCGCGCTCGGTCATGGCCGGACCCCAGTCCAAAGCCTCGGCCTGGCGGATAGATGACGGCACGGTGGCGTCAATCATTTCGTCCAGAGTTTTGAAGCCGATGACCTGCAGCATATCCGCCATTTCGCGCGGGCTGGGGCCAATGTGACGGCGGTTGGCAAAATCATAGGCTTCGTAATCAGTTAGCTTGAAGGCCATGGGGGTGTTCCTTTGGAAAGGTCTGCGCGTGCCGGGGCTGTGTGATCCCACGGCGGGGAATTTGGGGGGAGGTAGAAACTGTCCTCTGGATCGTCTCTACCTCAAACGGGCGGAGCCCAAATTTAGCCGATAAAGGCTTTGTAGCCGTCCAGATCCATCAGATCTTCCAGCTGGTCAGCGTTGGTCAGCTTGATCTTGTAGATCCAAGCGTCGCCTTCTGGGCTTTCGTTCAGCGAACCTGGGTTTTCTTCCAGCGTTTCGTTGACTTCGGTCACTTCGCCGTCAACAGCTGCATAGATTTCCGAAGCGGCTTTGACCGATTCAATCACGCCGATGTCGTCACCTTTTTCAAAGTCGTCACCAACTTCTTTTTGCTCGACAAAAACGATCTCGCCCAGCTGGTCAGCGGCGTGTTGGGTGATGCCTACGGTGGCAGTTTCACCTTCGACGGTCAGCCATTCGTGCTCTTCGGAATAATAAGTTGTCATTGTTCGGCTCCTGGACTTTAGCGTTTGTAATTCTGGGTGACGAAAGGCATCGCAGCGATTTCAGCAGGTTGCGTCTTGCCGCGGATAAGTAGGTTGATTTTGGTGCCCGGTTCGCTGTGTTCGGTTGCGACATAGCCCATCGCAACTGGCGCGCCAACCGTTGGGCCAAAACCACCCGAGGTGATGGATCCGATGGTATTGCCATCGGCGTCTTGCACTTCGACGCCGGCGCGGGCCGGGGCGCGACCAGTTGGTTTGATGCCAACCAGTTTTTTGCTCACACCCTCGGCCAGATCGCGCTGGATGCGCTCGGCGCCGGGGAAGCCACCTTCTTCGCGGCGGCGTTTCTGCATCGCCCAAGTCAGCGAGGCCTCGACCGGCGAGGTCGAATTGTCGATGTCGTTGCCATAGAGGCACAGACCGGATTCCAGACGCAGACTGTCGCGCGCACCCAGGCCAACAGGTTCGCAGTCTTCATGGGCCAGGAATGCGCGGCAGACTTCAACGGCTTTATCTTCGGGGATGGAAACTTCGTATCCATCTTCGCCGGTGTAGCCCAGACGCGAAATGCGGCACTCAACGCCATTGATCTCGGCAACCGTGGTTTCCATGAATTTCAGATCGCGCGCGGCGGGGCACAGATCACCCACCACGTTTTCGGCTGCGGGGCCCTGAACCGCAACCAGTGCACGGTCAAAGATTTCGGTGACTTCAACACCGTCCAGATTTTCCGCCATGTGGGGGATATCCTGGTGACGCATCGAAGCGTTGACAACCAGGAACAGGTGATCGCCGGCATTGGCAACAATCAGGTCATCCATGATGCCGCCGTCGGGGTTGGTAAAGAAGGTATAGCGGGCTTTGCCTTCTTTCAGAGTGGTCAGCGCCGATGGCACCAGCGATTCCAGCTTTTCGGCAGCACCTTCGCCGCGCAGGATGACCTGACCCATGTGGCTGACGTCAAACAGACCAGCCTTGGTGCGGGTGTGGTTGTGTTCACCCATGATGCCCATGGGATATTGGACCGGCATTTCCCAGCCAGCGAAATCAACCATCTTGCCGCCGAGTTCGACGTGCAGATCATACAGCGGGGTGCGTTTGGGCGCATCAGTCATGACGGTGGCCTTTTTGTTGGGTCAGATCGGACAGGCAAAAATTTGGACATTCCTGCGCAACAGCAGGACAGGGGTGCGCTTGCAGTCCAGTGATGATCATGTGGCGGCCTCCCGTGAATGTCATTTTCAAAATTTCGAGTATGCACTTGTATACGTACACAAGACGCAATGTTCCTTTAGGAAACTTTTCCCTTATTGGCAACAAATTTCATGATAGGGTGGCTTTGACTGAAGTTTGTGACACCGTTAAGTTGTTGAAGATAGGAGAAAACCCGTATGGAACCGGTACAGACAGAAGAGACAGGCCCCGCCGCCGAGGCCCGTGAAGCACCGGATGGGCAGGTTCTGGGGCAAATGATTCGCGATGCGCGCAAGGCCAAGGGGCTGACATTGGAAGAGGCTGCCAAAGCCGCAGCCATAGGCCGGTCGACGCTGTCGAAGATCGAAAACAACCAGACTAAGCCGAGTTTTGACATCATCCGCCGCTTGATGGAGACGCTGGAGCTGAAGACGCCGCAACTGTTTGTGCAGTCGGGCAAAAGCGATATTTCAGGTCGTCGCGATTACACGCTGACCGGCAGGGGTGAGCAGCAGGAAACCGCGACATACGATCATGAGCTGTTGTGTACTGAGCTGACCAGCAAACGCATGTTGCCATACATCAGTACCATCAAGGCGCGTGATGTTACCGAGTTTGAAAGCTGGGTCCGCCATCGTGGTGAAGAGTTCATGTATGTGATCAGCGGCACGCTGACATTATATACAGAGCACTATCGGCCGTTGGAGATGACCGCCGGTGACAGTGTGTATTATGACAGCGGCATGGGCCATGGCTGTGTGTCGACCAGCGAAGAAGACGCCAAGGTGCTATGGGTGTCGCTGGAGTTGTGATGTTTCAAATAACATAACCACAATTATTGGATGATTGATGGTCGCGCTGGTGCAGATCCACGATATGTCTTGAACCTACATGAAGATGTGAGCGCGACAGCGTTTAAGTTGCGGAGCGTAATTTGCTCATAGTCATAAGGTTCCAAAACTCATCCTGATACCGCACTGACTGTCTTGCGGTTCCTTCCCCTACAAAACCTGCCCTTTCATATGCTGCAATTGCCGGGCCGTTGAAGGTGAACACGCGTAGTTCAAGGCGTTGAATGTCGGGGCGCTGAAACGCGGTGTGCTCGGCAAGGGAAAGGATGGCTTTGGCGTGTCCCTTGCCACGGTGATCAGGAGAGATGAGCACGCGACCAAGTCCTGCTTGGCCGCTTCGATCATAATAAGTTAGCTGAAATGTGCCAATAAATTCATCGTTGTCGTTGATGACAGCCCAACTCTCACGGGGCGGTCTTTCGCCCTGATGTTCGGCATTGAGTTCGGCAAGTGCGTCCATACTTAAAGGAAAGTCTAAATTCGGTCCGGCCCAGATAATGAGCGCTCGCTCGTTTGCGATCCATGTTTTTAACACCGCAGCGTCGTTTAGGTCGAGTTTTCGCAGTGTAAGGCTCATTGGGATCTACTGTTGGTCGTAAGTTGGTTAGTCAGGCTTAGCCGCATAAGCATCGGCGAGTGGCACGAACTTTGGCAATTTCCGAAAGAACGTGTCCGTATCCGCAAGTTCATAAAATGCATCGTCAAATTCGTCAAAATCAATTCCGTTATCTGGCTGTCCAACGATTTCTGCTCTTCGTGCTTTCTCATCCGGAAACGGGGTTCCGAGTTTTGACATAGCATCACTGATCACTGTGCTCACATCGGGCATTCCAATTGCCGTAAACCCCTTTACGGCTTCGGGCGCAGTGGTTCCTGTCGAGTTGAAAAAGTATTGCGAAAACCCACCATTGTAGACCTCGAGGTGAAGCCAATGAACGCAGAACAGGTGGACTGCCTTGGGCGGGATATCAGCGATGCTCTCTAACCAGGCGTCTCGGCCGTCGTAGAAGTTAAACGTGTCATAATATGGCTCATAAAAAGCTGGGTATGCCCGAGGGGCATTAAAGATATGGAACATGCTAAATTGCCTGAATAAAACTCGCTTCGTTTAACGTGGCAAAGCAAAATGGCTTTTCTTTGACTAACTATTTTAGAGCATGGACTTGGGGCACAGCACTGCCCCCTCCATAATGCGTCGCTGGGTGCGAAATGCAGTGGCTGACCGCGCGTTTGGTCCGTCTGCGCCATATGCAACATCGGCCTGAACCGGAAGTATGCCCGACGGGTTTCCTATGCGAAGAACATGGCTGTTGGGCGCAAGCTCTTGGACCAGAGACCCCTTGATTTGCGCTGCAACAGCAACACATAGCGCGCCGGTCAAAGTGATGGCGCGGTGGCAATTTTCCATCGAGATAATACGGATCGATACATCAAAGCTGTCTTGAGCATGCTCTGCGCCATCCATCGACGTGAACTGTTGTGGGTGGCCAATGATGGCGATTTTGGGGTTCGACAAGGCGGCATTCTCGGGTGTGTCCGACATGCCCATCGCAACAGATGCTGCCCGGCGGATGTGGTCAAGCTTCGCCATGGTTTCTGTTTGGGCATCCAGTTCCGAAGGGGCTTCGGCTCCGGTCAGGCCCAGATCGGTCGCGCGGATAAAAACCACCGGGTTAGAGGCGTCGACCATTGTAGCTTCAATGGCCCCTACCCCCGGAACCTGCAGGGTGTCGACGGCTGCGCCAGTGGGCAGAAGTCGGCCGGTAACTGCGCCGCCGGGGGTTAGATAGTCGAGCTGGATCTTGGCACCGGTGCCAGACACGCCGGGGATTGAAAAATCGCCTGTTTCCACCGGGCACCCGTCCTGGACGTTAAACCTGGCGTGAAAGATCTTGTCGGTATTGGTGTTGCGCACCCGAACCATTGCCGGGCCGTCGGCGCAGGATACAAGCCCCTCCTCTACCGCAAATGGCCCCACGGCGGATGACATGTTGCCACACATGCCGCTGTAGTCGGCCACGGGTTTGTCGACCGAGATTTGCACAAAAGTGTAATCGACATCCGCGTCCGGGCTTTCGGACGGGCCGACAATCACAACCTTTGACACCGACGACAGCCCGCCGCCCATGCCGTCAAGTTGGCGACCGTTGGCGTCGGGGCTACCCATGATGTGCAGAAACATCCGATCACGCGCGGCCCTGTCGGTGGGCAGGTCTCCGGCTTTGAAAATCACTGCGTTTGAAGTGCCGCCGCGATAAAACGCCGTCCTAATTCGCGTTTGCCCCATATTGCGGCCCCTGCCCTTGCGTGTGTCTGTGTTTAGACCCTGGTCACTGTTTAGTTAGCGTCCGCGAGGGTCGGGTAAAACCGTTTCCTGAATTTGATCATCCAGAGCTTCGTAATCATAATAGCGGATGGTTTCATACAGCTCGGCACGGGTTTGCATGTTGGGAATGGCAGCTTCGGCTGAGCCGTCCTGCATCAACGTGGCATAGAACTCTTCAACAGCGCGGGCGGCAATGCGCATAGAGGACACCGGCCAGATCGCCATGCTAACACCAAGCTTGGCAAAATCTGAGGCGCTCATCTGCGGTGTGCGGCCAAATTCGGTCATGTTGCCAAATATCGGAACGGTCAACGCCTCGGCAAAAATGGCGAAGTCCTGCTGCGATGGCAGCGCTTCGGGGAAGATTACGTCTGCGCCTGCTTCAACATACAATTTGGCGCGCGACATGGCGGCATCGTGCCCTTCGGACGCGGCGGCATCGGTTCGGGCAATGATGACCAGATCGCTGCGTGCACGTTTGGCGGCGGCGATCTTCGCGGCCATATCTTCGGGGGCAATCAGTTTCTTGCCATTCAGGTGGCCGCATTTCTTTGGCAAAACCTGGTCTTCCAGCTGAATCGCTGCGGCGCCTGCGTCCTCGAGCTCGTGAACCAGGCGCATCACGTTGATCGCCTCACCGTAGCCGGTATCCCCATCGACAATCAGCGGCAGCCCGCTGGCGCGGACTATTGCGCGCGTGCGCCCGATCAGTTCGTCCATGGTCAGCATTCCCAGATCAGGAAGTCCCAACGAAGCAGTAAGGGCTGCACCGGACAGGTAGATTGCCTCGAAGCCCGCTGACCGGGCCAAAAGCGCCGACATCGGGTCGTGCGCGCCGGGGATCATAACAAAGCCCTCTTTGTATAGGCGTCGAAAGATGTCGCCCATCCTATTTGCGCTTCGTTTTTCCAGCCAAAGAGGTGGTAGGTTGGTGCTCATTAAATCGCCCTTATTGCGGCATCACTTTTATCACCAAATTCATAAGGCAATCGCGAGGATGTGAAAGCCACATTTTGTGTTACCGAACGACCTTCATTGTGGCCGTCCTGCAAACGATGCCTGCCTAATGTGCCTATATAAAAGAGCGCCCGCATGAAATGTTCTTTTGTAGTACAATACCATCGATTCTTGCGTTCGTCAAGGCGCATCCATGGCGTGAAAATTGACGTAATCCTGTGTTTTTATGAGGTAATTTTACCTGCTGTGCGCTTTATCTGGCCTCTTAGGTCTGAAGGTAACCAGCGGTTGTAGGACATTGCTAGCGCAGCACCTCCCTCTAACGGAAAACAGCTTTTGTAGTGCTCGCAAAGCGGCGGTATCGGCCTGAGCGCTGCCCGAAACGTGGCGTTGCGAGCTGTCATCACGGCCCTGTATTTGAACAGTTTGCTGTTTTGGAGAAGGAAAGCGACGCCCCGTCTGATCCTGTAACCAGATAGGGTGTCGTCTGTGCAGTCCTGCCAAATGGCTGTTTCGGGATTTTCTGCTCTTTGTCTGCTTTGCCTGATGCAGATCTTATTTTGTAGTACAATACCATTGATTCTGGCCGATTGTCAAGCAGCCATCAGCAGTATCCGTTTGACGATCTATTTGTTTTTCCATATAAAATTAACAAATGAACCACAGCCGGTCAGTGCTTTGATTGTCTTGAAAAAAGGGTTGTATTACATTGCCTTCCAGCTCATCCGACCTTACCGCGCAGCGCATATATGCCAAGCTGCGCGAAGATATCTTGAATGGAGAACGCGAGCCAGGAACACGCCTTGGTGAAATGGCGTTGTGCAAAGAGTTTGACGTTAGTCGCGGACCCGTCCGGGCAGCGCTAAGTCTTTTAGCAGAAGCAGGAATTTTGACAATCGTGCCCCATAGTGGGGCCAGTGTCAGGGTGATAAGTCGCGCGGATGCGCGGGCACTTTACCAGGTCCGAGCGGCTCTGGAAGCCGAAGCTGCATCGCTTGCTGCCGATGCGATTGGCCCCGATACAGCCGAGCAACTGCGAGATTTGCTGGTGGAGCACACCAAACAGGTGACGGCTCACCCTACCGGCGCTTATGTTCAGACAAAAAAAAGCAGTGATTTTCACTTAGTTGTCGCCAGATTGTCGGACAATCCGGTTTTGCTGCATTATCTCAGCAAAGAGATGTACCCGCAGATGGCGCTGCTGCGGTCTAGGCATAAACACGTGAAGGGCCGCGGCTTGGTTGCATTGAAAGAGCATCAACGTATTGCCGTAGCGATCCTCGCTGGTGACAGAGAAGTTGCAGGTATTCTGATGCGCCGCCATATCAACATCAGCTGGGAGTCTTTTGAATCTCAGCTTGACGATGACGAATAGGAAAGATGCATTCTGAATGTATTAAAACGGCCGCAGCAAAAAATGCAGCGGCCGTTTTCCTGTCTCATCGAAACACGTGGATTTAGAACAGTGTAACTGCGCCCACATCTGCTGTAACTGGGGCTGGCGCTGCTGCTGCGCGCTCTTGTTCACCAAGACGGCGGTCATTTTCAACGCGTGTTTGTTGGGCATTTCCCGTCACAGGATGAAATCGAACCCGACGGGCCGAAGTGCCGCCAACACTGGAAGAAACAACGCGGATACCTTCGTCGCGCAGGAACTGCTGCACAAAAGTGGCGTTCGATAACCCGATATCTGACAGATTGGCCGACATCTTAGCGCCGCCAAAGACTTTGGCTCTTAGGTTGCTTCGAATAGCCCCCTTTTTGAGCACGCCGTTGATCAGCAACTCCATTGCATGAACACCATACCGGGCGCTTTTGGCGTCCTGGCCACTGGTGTTGGCCAACAGAAAGTGGTTTATGCCGCCGACCCCGGTTTCTTCGTCGTATATACACGCGGCGATACAAGAGCCCAACACGGTTGAAAACACGGTTGATGGGTCTTTGGATACACGAAATTCGCCTTGCAAAACCGTAGTTGGTTTGGATTTTCCGAATACAGAACTCAAAGTAGTTTCCTTCTTAGTTTGTATCAGGATTTGCAGGCCTGAAGTAGAGTGCCAGCCATGCGGGCCAGCGAAACTTGTTTTTGTGCGGCTCCGGTTTGCCAAGCCACGCGAGGCATGCCGTAGACAACCGAACTCGCTTCATCCTGGGCAAAGGTTGTTGCCCCAGCCTTGCGCAGTTCCAGCAGGCCTCTGGCCCCATCTTGCCCCATACCGGTTAAGATTGTTGCTACAACATTCTTCGCAAAGGGCACTGCTGAGCTAAAAAGTGCATCAACCGATGGTGTATGACCCGAGATCGGAGGGCCTTCTTTTAGGCGGGTGCGATGGGGCTTACGCGGGGTCAACCCCAGGTGTTGTTTCTGGCCGGCTGCAATATGCACTGTGCCGGGTTCCAGCTGGATGCTGTCTGACGCGGCAACAACCTTGGCGGCACAGATCCGATCCAACAGCGACACCAGTCCAGGGCCGAAATTCTTGCCGGTGTGCTGGACGATAACCGTAGGCGGGCAGTTTTGCGGAAAGCCTACCAGCAGGCTGCGCAAAGCCTCGACGCCACCTGTTGACGACCCGATCAGGATGATTTTGTCGGTGTTACCGGCTGCGGCCGCAGTTCCATTTGCCGCTGAGCGACGTTTGGTTTCCTGGCGGCGCGGCGCTTTGACCATCATGTCGAAGTACTGACTAAATTGAACCGGGTGGTCCGACTTGGTCAGTTCGAAAATCCCGGCACCACGATCCAACAATGGGTTGGATTTACGCGCAGGGGCGGCGCTATTGTCATCCATCACAGAAACCCAGCGGGTATCCAGTGCAGAGAACAAAGCCATCATCATTTCGAATTCAGGAAGTTTGGTGAACCCGTCTTCGATGAACGCAAAGGTTGGTTGTATCGATTCAGCCTGATTGTAGGCCATCATCAAGTTATTGGCCAAAAGGACCTTCATGCCGGGATAGGCCGACTCCATATGGCTCTGCAATTTGCGGGCAAAGCCGCGGTCCAGAGTTACGATCAAGACGCTTAAGGAAGACAATGATGCACCCACTTCAGTTCGCTCGGTTGAGGATCAACCGGTTTCAAGGAGCCAGAGCCGGTTTCAATTCACCTGATCTTGGTCAGGATCATGTCACCGGCTCTGGCCTATATTAAAAGTCCTGCCAAACGGCCGTAGCACCTGTGTCGTTGACCGCCATAGCACGTGGTTGGGGCTGGTTATCTTCTTCGATATCCCAGTCCATCCCATGTGCGCTTGGCGCTTCTGGTTCGGCACCCACATTGGCAACAGGCTGATGGCTGGTGTTGCCATCGATTGTGAAATGCGACACCAGTTTGGCCAGTTTTCCAGCATCGGTGTTCAGCAAGTGGCTGGCCGCAGTGGCCTCTTCCACCATGGCGGCGTTCTGCTGGGTCACTTGATCCAGCTGAGTTACACCAATGTTGATTTCACCCAGGCCTGTGGATTGTTCCGTCGACCCAACCGCGATTTCCGACACCAACTGCGAGATGTGGCCAACACGGTTTACGATGCTGTTGAGCGCCTCGCCCGCCTTGCCAACCAGATCAACGCCCTGTTCCACTTGCTTGGAACTGTCGCTGATCAACGTCTTGATCTCCATCGCCGCATCTGACGAACGCTGCGCCAAGGCGCGCACTTCGGAGGCCACAACCGCAAATCCAC
>NZ_JBYAXC010000013.1:0-86498 GCF_057444295.1 Parasedimentitalea nitratireducens
TCATACCAACGGTAGAATGTGGTGCGGGGAATGCCGAGTTTGGCCAGTGTCAGGCGTGCTGACATATGTGATCCTTCAACCAACCGGATGATCTCAAGCTTCTCGGATGCAGGATACCTCATTCGTGGTCGCCCCCACCGTCGAACATGCTTTTTTTGAGCAAGCGGAGTTCGAGCGTTTGTTCCGCCACGACCTCCTTCAGGTCGCGGGCCTCCCGGCGCAAATCCTTGACCTCGTCAGTCGTAGCAGCACGGGCGGTATCGCCCGCCAACCGCTTTTTCCCGGCTTCCATGAAGTCCTTCGACCATTTGTAGTAAACGCCCTGGGAAATCCCTTCGCGGCGGCACAGTTCAGCATTCGACCATTGTCCTCGGACCAATGGCGGACAAGGTCTCATTGTCCTCACCACGCAGACCGTCCAGGACGATCCTGATCTTTTCTTCAGATGAATAGTGTTTGCGTGTGGCCCGCTTGATGTCTTTGACGATCTTCTCGCCAGGGCTTTTGCGTGTTCCAGTGGTCTGTCTCATCTTCCACTCCTCAGTGGTTACGATGAGCCAAGAACACTCTCTTTTCAAATACGGCTATTTGGACCCATAGGCGCTGACGTCAGACAGAGTACAGTTAAAGCCTTTGAAACTTTTGGGACTATGTAGAATGGAGCTATTAATCGGCACATATTCCTTGCCTTTTGCAGGGGTGGACGGCAATGGCGAAGGCATCTACTCGGTCCACTTTGATACCAATACCGGTGCCCTTGGGACAGCCCAGTTACTAACGAAATGCGTGAACCCCTCGGCGCTTGCCTATGATCCGGATGGTGCAATTCTGTTCGCCGGCAGAGAGGTTTTTGGCGATGACGCCCCAGCGTTGACGTCGTTCAGCATCTCGCCCACAGGCGATATGATTGAGTTGTCCCACCCGCCGATCACCGGTGAACTGCCCTGCCATCTGGCCTTTGACCCGGTGCATAACCGCCTGGCTTCGGCCCAGTACTGGACCGGGGATGTCGCTATATGCTCGGTGGTAGGCGGACAACTGCAGGCCCCCACGTATCTAACCCGAACGGGAAGCGGCGCAAATGCTGCACGACAGGACGGTCCGCATGCGCATTTTGTGGCCTTTAGCAATGGTGGAGAGGTGCTACATCTTATCGATCTTGGCACCGACTGTATTGTCAGTCACAGATTAGATGACAATAATGACAGTGTCGAATCCGCAACCTTGTCAGTCGCTTCTGGCTCTGGTCCGCGACACATGGCCATTAATCGCGACGCAACCCGTGCATGGGTTCTTTGCGAGCTGGATGAAAGCCTCATCACATTGTCGCGCGACGGGCTTGGCTGGAGAATTGGCCGCATCCAAGCTGGATTTCAAGTGCCCGTGGACGAAGATGGCACCGGCGCTGCGATCCGGCTCACCCCAGATGAACGATACATCTATATCTCAGGCAGGCGACAATCGAGTATTGCGGGGTTCTCTGTAGACGGGGCATCTTTGGGCGAAACCAACTGTGGCGGAGTATTCCCGCGCGACTTTATCATCAGCTCTGACGGAAATTGGGTAATTGCGGCCAATCAGCTTAGCAACACGTTGTCCAGTCTGCGTCTCGACAAGACCACGGGTGCGCTAACCCCAACCGGTTTTAGCACGTCAATTGGCAGCCCCGTTGCGTTGATGGAAGTCTAAGATAGTCGAATGAGATAAGGCGTTCAAAACTGGCTTTTGCTAGATTTGGGAAATGCTGTTCAAATTGGTGAAGTCAAATCCCGGCGTTCTTGTAAATAGCTGGTGGCGAGAATGATCCGCCGCCAATTTTGTTATAGAGTAGTGTACAGCAGAGCCGCTGGTACTTCGGTGTCAGGAGGATACGAGATGACGCCGCTTTACGACATTTTTAGTGCGGAGCCTTCTGTGGCCAGGAAGCACATCACACTTGGGCAAATGCAACTGGCGATGGCTGTAAGCGGCAAGAAACAGTATTATCGGATAGATTAGATTACACCACGATACTTCCTTAGCACTGCCAAGAAGACAGGTTTGGTGGCCACGCTTGCTGGAGAGGCTTTCGATCATATTACTGGAGCCGGGCAGAGCGTAATTGATAGTGTTCAGCAAGCACTCCCAGCGGGGTTCCCAGAAAACGTTTCAAAGCCCATCTTTGCGGCAGCCAGACACCGCTTGAATCTATTGGAAGCGCTTCATGCCTCCTGACATCGGAAAATCAGCCATGGAGTTCCCATTCACGATGAATAGATGAGCTGGAATTGACAGTATCCGAATTTGTGAGCGAGGAATTCATCCGCGGAAATTTGCTTTCCAAAACCGGCTGCGTATTTAACATAATAATGTGTGGATGCCCCGTCTTACTGTGAGTGAATTCAAAGTCATAGAACGCCTGATCGGGTGCAGTCATGTGTCCGGCCTCTGGTGTGCCGCAACACTGGCGGCGGGCCCTTATGGAGATGCGAGGGGTAGGTCCAGATCACCTTAGCGGGCTCGAGGGCCGCTTTATTATCCTGGTTTTCCTACTGCCGATCTCATGATCGTCGTGTTCCGTAACTTGTCCTTCGTCCTCTCAGTCCTGCCGGTATCCGGGTCTCGCGGTTAGGCGGTGACCTGAATTTCGTAATTCTGTTCTTTGGTCATCATTGCCCAAAGCCGTCTGGCCATTCGATTTGCTAATGCAACAGCAACAACCATGCGCGGCCGCTTCTCAAGCATATTCGCAAGCCATGGATCTTCGCAACGCCCTTTGCGTTCGCTTGCGCTGATGACCGACATGGCGCCGATAATCAGCAGCTTTCGCACGTCTCGTTGACCCATCTTCGTAATGCGTCCTAGCCGATCCTTGCCGCCGGTCGAATGTTGTCGCGGAACAAGACCCAGCCAAGCTGCAAAATGGCGACCCTTCTGAAAGTTCTGAGCAGGGGGGCAGAAAGCTTGGATTGCCATTGCTGACATTGGCCCGATACCTGGCATTGTTTGCAGTCGTCGAGCATCTGCATTGTGCAGAGCGCCTTTCTTGATTTTGACATCCAGGTCGGCAACCTCACGATCGACGGCCTCGATCTGCCGGAGATAGGCTTCCACCATGGAGATGACGGCTTCCGGAGCACCGCCAAACTCTGCGCGGCATCGTTCTGCGAACAACCGGCCATTTCGACGCTGTTGCGGCAAAACGATTCAATACTCAGCCAAATGCGCGCGCACAGCATTGATGAGCTGTGTTCGCTGCCGGACGAACATCTCACGTGTTCAAAATAGCATGGCCTGAGACTGCTGATCTTCATCTTTCACCGCAACCGTGCGCATGGACGGCCGAGACGCTGCCTCAACAATTGCTTAGGCGTCCAGCGCATCGTTTTTGTGGCGTTTGACAAAAGGTTTGACGTAGAGTGCAGGAATGAGCCGGACCTCGTGATCGGCAGCCTGAGCAACTCGGCCCCAGTAGTGAGCCGATCCGCAAGCTTCCATGGCGACAATGCACGGCGGCAGCTCTGATAGCATTTTCTGAAATTGCAGACGTGACAGTTTCTGCCTTAGTTTAACATAACCTTGATTATCGGAATCACAGATCGCGAATGGGTACATTCTAAACTGGGAAGCGACTTTTCCTCTATCCTACTGGAAAATCGGGAGAACAGTTTATGAAACGAACCGAGCTAAATCTATCCGAACGGCGCAAGATCGAAGACCTTTTGCATAGAAAGGGGCATTGTTGCGTAGAGGTGGGCCTGTCTGATAGCTGTCTGCTCTGCCCTTGATCTGGACACTTGAATGCCGCACAAATTCAACGCCACCCGCCGCCACAACTTTCCAGGGAAGAGGTATCGTGTGACGAACTGGGCGGAATACAACGAGAGCCTCCGACGGCGGGGCGACCTGACTATCTGGGTCACTGACGACGCGCTGAAACAATGGCGAGCGCCGCGCCGGTCAACGCCGGGTGGTCAGTCGAAATATTCGGATCTGGCGATTTCAACCTGCCTGACCCTGCGCTCCGTCTACAAATTACCACTGCGCCAGACACAAGGACTGATGCGAAGTATCGCGCTGCTGATGGGTGTGGCAATTCCGGTGCCGGATTTCTCGACACTGTCGCGCCGCACTCAGGGCTTGAGTTTGCCGGAAAAGCCACGGATTGACAGAGCCAAGCCGATCCATTTGACAGTGGATAGTACCGGTTTGAAGATATTCGGCGAAGGTGAATGGCAACAAAACAAGTATGAAACGAAGGTGAAGCGCAAATCATGGCGCAAGCTGCATCTGGGTCTGGACCTTGCAAGCGGAGCGATCGTTTGTGCGGATCTGACGCTGGACGACGTCGGTGATCCAACGGCCTTACCCGGGCTTCTGGACCAGATTGAGGGTCCGGTTTCGCGGTTCCTTGCTGACGGTGCCTATGATGGCACCCCAACCAGTAAGCTGCTCGCGACGCATTTCGGTGATGCCGTTGAAATCGTCATCCCGCCTCCTAGGAATGCCGTTTTCACCCCGAAATCGCTTGATGATCCATCACCCCGAGACAAGCACATATTTCAGATACAAGCCCACGGCCGATTGGCCTGGCAAGCCAACAGCGGCTACAATCAGCGTAGTCGGGCAGAAGCTCAA
Source organism: Parasedimentitalea nitratireducens (assembly GCF_057444295.1). Lineage (NCBI taxonomy): Bacteria > Pseudomonadati > Pseudomonadota > Alphaproteobacteria > Rhodobacterales > Paracoccaceae > Parasedimentitalea > Parasedimentitalea nitratireducens. Next base: position 4,618 of record NZ_JBYAXC010000013.1, read on the forward strand.
ATCGGGCGCTGGAAAGCTGTGATCGGACCGAAACTGAGGTCTCGGATCTTCGACAACCAGAAAACAGAGGCAACGATCGGCGTGCAAGTTCTCAACAGAATGACCGAACTTGGCCGGCCCAGTTTCGAACGCTCCGCCTGAATTCCGTCTCGGGTAGGGCGCGTTTCGAGCTGTAGTTGATCCCTGCAACAACGCTCTCCTGCACCATTAAAATGCGTGGTGCAGGCAATCCTAAACACCCCGGAGAACCAGCCTTTAGCTGTCTGCGAGATTGCGTCGCTTAGCCCTGTGCCACGCGAGGGCGGCCGTTCGCCTCGGCGGTCAGCTCCGCCTCCACAAACACCTGCCGCGCCTCAACCTCAGCGGTGCGGATATCACGCTCCACATGCACATGAATATCCTCGGCTCCGGCCTCTTGCGCGGCCTCTCGGGCCCGTTCTGACAACATGTGTTCCAGCAGATCCAAGGCCGTATCAAGGTCAGAAAAATCCTCAGGCCCACTCTCCAGAAACACCCGAAACCGGCCTTCGAAAGGCGAGCTGACTGTGCCACTGCGCCGCATCGAGATACGGCCAACAACAGCACCAATGGCATTTGCCACACCAGCGTGTTGTGGTAAAATCATCCGGCAATGAAGACGCTCGCCCACCGCCGGGTAATAGCCCGGTGCCGAGGCCCCCAGCCCAACCACATCACTGTTCAAGGCGGCATCCAAGGCCAGCATCCCCCGATGCCCTGCCAAACCACGTTGCATCAAAACATGGCGCGCCAGCTGCCCAGCTGGCAGGCCAAAATCCTCTGCGTCTTCCTCAATAGCGGCTTCTAACAGGGTCAAAGCCGTTTGTTTGGTCAGCTGCTCAATAATCATCTTTGCCAAATCGTGCGGCCCTGTCGCCAAGACCGCTCCACTGCCAATCCGTCGGCGCGCAAATAGCGTCAACGCTTTTGTCGCGGCGTCCTGATCCCAGCAGTTCAACCGCCCCAACACATGGCTTGCATCCGAAGGCGTGATCCCAGCCACTTGCACCAACCCGCGGTCCCACAACCGGTTCAATGCCGCCTGATCCACCCTGTTGCGCAGGACATCACCAATGGAATGCACCTGCCCTTCTAGGCGTTGTAACACCTGCTGTTCACGGTCCGTCAGACCTATGGCACCTCCCCCTTTGTGAGCAAACACAAACTGCCCATCATGTTCGCTGGGCACCGGTGCGTTCAGCTGTCGGTCCAGCGCTGAATGCACCACTTCTGCCGCATCAACGGCGATCAGAGATACGGGCAGCACCCGTCGCGGTCCCAGCATCAAACCACCCGCCAATCCCTCGGCATTGGCGTGCACCTGACTGTCGCCGCCCAGCCCCGTGGTCCGCATGGCCACCGCCTCGACCATGGTCCGAAAGCCTCCAACCCGTGCACCGTTCGGGTCAATCGCGGGCTTTCCACCGCGCAACACCGCCACGTCGGTGGTAGTGCCGCCGATGTCAGAGACCAGGGCGTCATCCATCCCAGTCAGCCACCGGGCACCAACAATCGATGCCGCTGGCCCTGACAGGATCGTCTCGATGGGCCGTTCACCCGCCTGACTGGCTGACATTAACGCGCCATCACCGCGCACCACCATCATTGGCGCAGAGATACCCAGATCCACCAAACTGTCTTGTGCCCGCCCGATCAGCTTGTCGATCATACCGATCAACCGCGCATTTAGAACCGCCGTCAACGCCCTCTTTGGCCCATTCAACTTGGCCGACAATTGATGTGAACAGGTGACAGGCACACCAGTGCGCGCCTTGATAATCCTTGCCACCTCCAACTCATGAGTCGGGTTCCGGGTGGCGAACAGGCCTGCCACAGCAAAACCAGTGACGCCTTTTGCTTCGTCTTGCAGGAAGCCTTCCAAACTGACGACGTCCAACGCCATCCCTTCGGCCCCTGCATGGTTGTGGCCGCCCTCCAAGATCAAGGCCGGATCGCCTTTTAACGCGTTGGATAACCCATGCCGGTCCAGATCGCTCTCTTTGAAACCAATATAGATCAGCGCCACCCGGCCACCTTGGCCCTCGACCAATGCATTGGTTGCCAATGTGGTCGACAATGCCGCCATCGAAATCTCATGCGGAGATGTGCCGGATTGGTCCAGAACCTCGCGAATGGCCTCGCGAATGCCCAGAGCCAGATCCTGCCGCGTGGTCAGGGCCTTGGCCGAGGCCGCCACGGTTTGTTCATCGCGGATCAGCACGGCATCCGTATAGGTGCCGCCTGTATCTACTCCCAAAAGCAATGCCACGTATTATGCTCCTATCCATTTGCAGCTGACATTCCCCAAGTGGAACAGGATGTGCCGTCGGATCAAGACTTTTCGGGGAACTTTATCTGCAAGAGATGGCAGAGCTTATCGCAACCAATTTCTGCCGACCTGGCCTTCAAATGGCTGTTCTGCAAATTCGGCTACTCTGGCCGACAGCACTAATGCCTAGGGAATCGATCCGCCAAGAAATCTACAAACACCCGGGTCTTGGGGGCAAGGTTGCGTTTGTTGGCAAATATTACAGCAATATCCGCATTCTTTTGGGTATATTCGGGAAATAATCTGACGAGATCGCCCGAGGCAATTCTTTCAGCGACAAGATAAGTGGACAATCGCGCAATTCCCAAGCCGGCCAGCGCTGCCTTATATACAGCGTCGGCGCTATTGCCTGCAAAATTGCCGGTTGCATCAACCGTATGACTGACACCATCCAGATGGGCCTTCCAGGCGTTCCGGCCGACAAAGTTGGACGTACGGAGACAGTTAAAGTTCGACAGGTCGCTAAAAGATTTGGGTCTGCCATGACGTTCGATGAAATCAGGCGAGGCACAGAGGATACGTTCGTTCTTCATGATCTTCTTCGCAATGACATTCGGGTTTGTCAGTTGCTCCGCAAAGTTGATAGCAACATCAAATCCCTCTTCTTCAAGATCGACATGCCGGTCGGTCAGCTCCAGAGACACCGTGATTTCACGATAGAGATCCAGAAATTTGGGCAAAGCAGTGATAAGCTGCGACTTCCCAAAAACCACGCTGGAGGCAACACGGATCGTGCCCTTTGGCCGATCATTGACCGTGGAGAAATGATCCTCTGCTTCAAAAAACCTATCAGCCATTGCCCGGCACTTTTCGTAATACTTCCGGCCATCCTCTGTCACGGCCACACCCGCTTTGGTGCGGTGCAGAAGTCGACGACCGATCCGGTCCTCCAGGCGCCCTATCTGTTTGCTCACGGCCGATGGTGTTTGTCCGCTCGCGCGCGACGCCGCTGAAATGCTTCCCATTTCAACGACTTTCACAAAAACCAACATCTGCGCTGATGCATCCATCATGCGTCGTACCCTTTCCCGTTTGGAAAGCCCCCTATGCACATCAACTGGATTGGAGGGGCGAAATGTTTGCGCTATCTCTGCAGTGCAGCACAAATACTGCACCGCAGCGACAAAAAAGGAAGCGCAAGATGACGATAGCAATTTCCGGTAACAATGCTCGTTTTCCAGCCATTCTGGATTACCTGCGCTCACGCTTTAGGCACTATTTGTTTGTTGCTCAGCAGGCCAACAAGCGGCGGAGCATATACCGCGCCACCGTTCACGAACTCAACAGCCTCACAAACCGGAACTTGGCTGATCTTGGAATTTCTCGGTCGCACATTCGCAGGCTGGCCCTCGAGGCCGCTCAGCTGAAGGTCGCCAAATGAACAATGATAACAGCACGCAGCACAGCTCGATGTTCTGGGCGCAATCACAGGATGTCATTGGCAGTGCCTGGTCAACATTCAGATTATGGGCAACCACGGTTCGCAATACTGCCGCGCAGTGCATGATCAGGGTAAAAATCGCCAAAATGCAGTCCGCGTTAAACCGATTGACAGACGAGCAACTGAAACAAATCGGCCTTGCCAGAAAAGATATTGCGCAGCATGCAGTATACCTGATCGGCTACGAATACGACGGTCTTTGAACATTGGATTTAGCCCAATATGGGCGCAATCCATTCCGAAATCGGTGTCTGCCCGTTAAGGGCAGGATCGACAGATGTCGGCGCTCGCTCCTCCCAGAGTTTACCTGACATCGAACCCTGACGGACTTTCCTCCCGGAACCCGTTATTTTTTGGGGCTGGCAACTTCTCCTCCTCCCGAAGGTGCCAGTCCCATTTCTACCCAAACGATTGTAACAGACTACTGTCTGTTGATCAGGAATTCCAGTGGGCCAGAACAACCACACTACCGTGGTTCAAGCACCGCGCGCAGGTGGTGTGCGAACTGATGCCCTGATAAAAAGATAATTAGCCGTTGCCGAAACCGGTTTCGGAACAAATCATCGCCTCATGAACACGAATCGCATCACTTTGGTCAAAGGCCAGACATCTTCTTCTCCAAAGATTGGGGGGAGGGTCACAATCAATGACCTAGCACGCCACCTGTGTATGTCGAAAAGCACAGTGTCGCGTGCCCTGAACGGCTATTCAGATATTTCTGAATCAACCTGCAGGCGTGTTGAGCGAACTGCGCAGAAATTGGGGTATCGGCCACTCAGTCACGCCCAGGCCATTCGTACAGGTCGGGTTCGGGCCATAGCGCTGGTTCTTCAAAATGACGAACCGGACAAGCACAATCCCTTCCTGCAAGAGTTCCTTGCCGGAGCCTGCGAAGCGGCCAGTGACTTTGGCTGGACAGTGACCATTTCAACAGCCAAGTCTGACCAAGATATGGATGCGGTGCTGAACCGGCTTATCGAAGAACGCAAAGCCGATGGGTTCATTCTGCCACGAACCAAGGTCACGGACCCACGTGTCAAGCTGCTGCGTCGGCTTGGTGTGCCCTACACCATGTTTGGGCGCACGGGTCATGGTCAGAAACAGATCGAACCAGATGTCTCTTGGTTCGATATTTCAGGCGAAACTGCAATGCACGACGCGGTTTTGCGGCTGGTCGACTTGGGTCATCATCGTATCGGCTACGTCGGCAGCGACCCCGAATTCAACTACAGCCAATTGCGCCGCGAAGGTTTTACCCAAGGATTGCACACGACCAAACTCCAAGCAGATCCAGATCTGTTAAGAAAAGGTGCCAGAACACGCGACGAGGGGACTGCCGAAACCCGCGCGTTGTTGCAATTGGACCAGCCCCCAACCGCAATTGTCTATGCAACCGACATGGCGGCACTGGGCGCTTATAAGGCCATAACTGAACTGGGACTGACCGTTGGCAAGGACGTGTCCGTAATCGGTTACGACGGCGTGCCAGAAAGCCAATATGTACGTCCAGCTTTGACAACATATGACGTCGATACCCGCATGGCCGGGGAACGTCTTGCAAGTTTGCTGGTCCGTCAGATCCGAGGGGAACCGGCTGACCAGTTACGCGAATTGCAAGAGGCTCAGCTGATCGAACGGGACTCCGATGGCCCACCTGCGCTCAGCTCAACAGAATTGGCAGAGAAAATACAAAACAGTGATCTATTTTAGGGGAGGACTAAACATGTCACGTCACTACACAGCCAAGCTAATGCTTGGCACATCCTTGGCACTGGCCATGTCGGCCATGTCAGTACAGGCGGATAGCATCCGGTTCTGGACAACAGAAGAACAGCCCGAACGGCTGGCCAAACAGCAAGAAATGGCAGACCTGTTCAAGGCAGAAACCGGGACGTCGGTCGAAGTTATCCCAGTGACCGAAAGCGATCTTGGGACCCGCGCCACAGCGGCTTATGCTGCGGGCGATCTGCCCGATGTGATCTACCACACGCTACAGTATGCACTGCCTTGGGCAGAAGCCGGCATTCTCGACACCGAAGCCGCCAGCGAAGTGATTGCTGATCTGGGCACCGACACATTTGCGCCCGGCGCCATTGCCATGGCCGCGTTCAAAGGTGAAACCGCCTCTGTTCCGGTCGATGGCTGGACCCAGATGGTTGTGTACCGCAAGGATCTGTTCGAACAGCACGGTCTGGACGCTCCGAATTCCTTTGCCAATGTGCAGGCAGCACTGGCCAAATTGCACAACCCACCTGAATTGTACGGTTTTGTTGCCGCAACCAAGGTGGACGAGAATTTTATGAGTCAGGTTCTGGAACATGTGTTCTTGGCCAACGGTGTCAGCCCGGTTGATGAAAACGGCCTGAACGCGCTGGATGAAGCCAGCACCATCGAAGTACTCGATTTTTACAAGGCCATTGCCAAAGCGTCACCTCCGGGCGAACTCTACTGGAAGCAGTCGCGCGAATTGTATTTCTCGGGTCAGGCCGCCATGATCATTTGGTCCCCCTTTATTCTGGACGAACTGGCCGGTCTTCGTGATAGCGCTCCGCCAACAATCAACGATGACCCAACATCCCCAGCCCTCGCCGGGAAAACAGGGATTGTGACCAACTTCTCTGGGCCTTCAAACCCGGATGGCGCAGCCTGGGGGGATGTTCGGTATTTTGGCATCACATCTGATGCAGACACCGATGCCGCAATGGACTTTGTGAAATTTGCGATGGATGACGGATATACCCAGACGTTGTCGATTGCACCTGAGGGCAAGTTCCCGGTTCGACGCGGCACTGCGGACAACCCAACAGCCTTTACCGAGGCCTGGTCAAAACTGCCGGTTGGCGTCGACCGCAAAGCCCCATTGGGCGGGCTGTATGAGCAATCCATGATCGACGAGATCGTCGGCGGTTTGGACGTGGCCAAACGTTGGGGCGTTGCTGAGGGACAGTTGTCTCTGGCGTCCAAGATCATCAACAGTCAGGCGATCAACCGGGTCGTGCGACAATACATCGACGATGAAATCGATGCCAAGGCTGCAGTTGCTGCGATGAACGACGAACTGTCGAAAATCAACTAAGCCGAATCTAATTTGGCAGCGGAGGTTGTACCGCTGCCATCCCCCTTCGAGGTTTTCTATGTCTACGGCACTCCCTCCTTCCGGTTCGGGGGCTCTGGCCAAACGCGAGGCGCGTCTGGCTTGGGCTCTTTTAGCCCCGACGATGATCAGTATTTCTTTGGTTGTGGTCCTGCCGCTACTGGCGATCATCTGGATCAGTTTCAAACCCTTCACCCTGACCGATCTGCGGCCACCTGCACCAATCGTACGGGAAAGCCTGCGGGGAGAAGGTGACAATTTGCGCATCGAATACCGGATTCGGAATTCCAGCCAAGAGATTGCAATTACCAGTGTGACTCTCAGCGATACTTTGCCCCCGGGGTTGACGCTAAAAGACGACCTGCCAGATCACTGCCACCTTACCAATCGCAACCTGTTTTGTGATTTCGGCGACATGGACGGTGGCGCTCGCGAAAGATTACGGCTGCCGGTCTTGGCAACTGGCGATGTGGACGCGTTGGAGGATCTGGTCAAAGAGACCAAACCTGCCATGACCGGTGCAGGCCCAAGCATGCTGACAAACTTTGAATTCAGCATGGAAAACTTCACCCGTCTGTTTGACGGTGGCGAATTTTGGTCAGTTCTCTGGATCACCCTGTTCTACACGGTTTTTGGAACAATCGGCGCATTGGTCATGGGGCTTTTTGCTGCATTACTGTTGAACAAAAGCTTTCGAGGTCAGGGGTTTATTCGCGGGTTGTACTTGTTTCCCTATGTCGCGCCTGTCATTGCCGTAGCCTTCACCTGGGTAACCTTATTTGACCCATTCTCGGGATCTGCCAATGCACTGTTACTGCAAATGGGGCTGGCACAAACGCCAATCAACTTCTTTGGCGATCGCCCGCTGGCACTGATCATGGTGACGGTGTTTGAAATCTGGCGTTATTTTCCGTTGTCGTTCCTGTTCATTCTGGCCCGGATGCAATCCATTGATACCAGCATGTACGAAGCCGCTGACATGGATGGGGCATCTCCGTTCCAGAAATTCTGGCTTCTCAGCATCCCGCAGCTGCTGGGCATCCTGTCGGTGTTGTTCCTGCTGCGCTTCATTTGGACCTTCAACAAATTCGACGACATTTTTCTGCTGACAGGCGGCAATGCCGGAACGCGCACCCTGACCGTGAATGTCTATGAACAGGCCTTTGCCATCTCAAATATCGGCGCCGGGGCTGCGGTCGCTGTGGTGATTTTGCTGTGTCTTCTTTTGTTCAGCTTTGTCTTTTTCCGTTTCATCAGCCGAGAGGAGGGTCTGTGATGCGCAATGGCTATGTAACCGGCCCGATCCTGGGCGCTCTGTGGCTGGTCGTAATCGCCTCCACCCTTGCTGTAACGATGTCTTTTGCAACTGGTGCTTTGTTCCGCCCACAGGTTACACTCAGCTTGATCTGGGGGGCCATGATTGGATGGTCATTTGTACGTTTTCCTGCTCCAAATGGATTGATACGTCTGACGGTCAGCGCAATGGTGGGTTTGGCCTGCCTGACGGAATTCGGCCCAATTTTGATCGGCCCTGAGGTAACCTTGACCTCACGCCTGATCACTCTGGTGTCGTTGGCGGCTATCCTGCATCTTTCACTTCAGGCGATCCTGTTTGATGTGCCGTTTGCCACACTGACACGCCATGAATTCGAAGCCGCCGTGATCCGGTTCTGCACTGGGTTCGGCTATATCTTCTTCACCGCTATCGTCATTATTCCTTTCTACGTAATGGTAATGACCAGCCTGAAATCACAACAAGAGCTGCTACAAAACCCGCTGGACTTTTCGATCGAACTTAGCCGCGGTTGGGACCTGTTCCGAAGTTATGCCGAGCTGTTTTCCGATTTCAATTTTGGTACCTACCTTTGGACGTCGTTTTACGTTTCGGTGCTGACTGTGTTCATCACCCTGTTGTTCAGCGTGCCCGGCGCCTATGCGGTGGCACGGTTCCGGTTCAAAGGGCAAAAGGCGTTCTCGCGCTCGATCTTGCTGATCTACATGGTGCCAATGATCGTGCTGGCATTGCCAATCTACATTGTTTTTTCAATGACAGGGTTGCGTAACTCGATCCTGGGGATCGTGATGATCTATCCAGTCACTACAGTGCCTGTGGCGCTGTACATGTTGCAGGGCTATTTCCGTGGCCTGCCAACCGAGGTCGAAGAGGCAGGTCTGATGGATGGGCTCTCGCGCTTGTCGGTGATCTGGAAAATCACCCTACCGCTCAGCCTGCCAGCGCTGGCTTCGGTTTCGCTTTATGTTTTCATGATTGCCTGGAATGAATTCCTGTTGGCCTTCATGCTGTTGGACGACCCCTCAAAGTTCACGCTGACGCGGGGTGTGTCGATGCTCAACTCCTCCGAAATCCCCAGACAACACCTGATGGCAGGCGCGGTAATTGCAACCTTACCTATCATGGCGCTGTTCCTGGGACTTGAACGTTTCATGACCAAAGGCCTGACAGCCGGATCTGTCAAAGGATGACCCAAATGACGACAACACACAGCCTAGGCCAAGCCGCCCGACAGATCCTGATCCAAAACGATAAGGGTTGCTATACCATTCCAACCAAGGGGCTATACCCCTACCAATGGAACTGGGACAGCGCGATTGCCGCATTGGGCTTTGCCGAGTTCGACATCACTCGCGCTTGGATCGAACTGGAAACCCTGTTTTCCGGGCAATGGTCAGATGGCATGGTCCCACACATCCTGTTCCACCAACCCGATCCCGGCTATTTTCCCGGACCCGATGTTTGGGGATGTGATGGTCCAATCCCATCGTCAGGAATAATTCAGCCCCCGATTGCCGCCAGTATGGCCCGCCGGGTTTGGGAAAAAGACACTGGCGCAGGTGCCACACACCTGACCGCGCTTTATCCCAAGATGCTGGCCTGGCATCGCTGGATCATGCAATGGCGACTGGATCGCGGTGCTGTCTGTACCACCCATCCCTGGGAAACAGGCCGCGACAATGCTCCCGACTGGGATAAAACCATGGCCCGGATGGATGCCTCTGACGTAGGTGAATACACCCGGCGCGACACCACACACGTCAATAGTGACGACCGACCAACAAATTTCGATTACGACCGTTATATCAAATTGGTGCAGCTGGGCCGCAACCTGCACTGGGATCAGGCCGCCCTACGTGAACAAAGCCCGTTCCGGGTGGCGGATCCAACAATGACCTTCACCACACTGGGGGCAGCACGGGATCTTTTGGCAATGGGGACTGAACTGGGCTTTGACACGACCGGCCTGACCGAGGACATTAAAACCCTTGAAGCCGGAGCCGCCACCTTGTGGAACACCGATCTTGGCGCCTTTGACTCTCGTGATGTGTTGAGTGGCGAATGGGCAGGCTGTGTATCCAGCGCATCCTATTTGTGCTGGCTGGGCGGCATCGACTCGGACCAAATGATGGACAGGCTACGCAACACGCTGGAAACCGTCCCTTACCCGGTGCCCAGCAATGATCCAGATAGCGACACATTTGATGCGCGCAGATACTGGCGTGGCCCAACCTGGGCAGTGGTCAACATGCTAATCGGCTTAGGGCTTGAGCAGCAAGGACATCACGCAGAAGCCACCGAGCTTGCGCGCAAAACGGGGGCGCTAATCTCTGAACACGGGTTTGCGGAATACTTTGACCCGCTCTCAGGCAGCCCCGCCGGGGGCAAATCATTCACTTGGACTGCCGCGGTGTGGCTGGCTTGGGCGGGGAGAACCTAATGGGAAGCATCGCACTAAAGTCCGTCGAAAAATGGTTTGGCAATGTTCAGGTGATCAAAGGTATCGATCTGAATATTCAGGATGGCGAGTTTGTGGTCTTTGTTGGTCCATCGGGCTGTGGCAAATCCACCCTGCTACGCATGATTGGCGGGCTGGAAGATACGTCGCGCGGCGCTATAGGAATCAATGGCACGGATGTCACTGATCACCCTCCGTCCAAGCGGGGGCTGACCATGGTGTTCCAGTCATATGCCCTGTACCCGCATCTGTCGGTTGCTGAAAATATGGGGTTTTCGCTCAAGGTGGCCGGTGCCCCCAAATCGGAAATCAAAGAGCGTGTTGAACACGCCGCCCAAGTTCTGAAGCTGACCGACTTTCTGGATCGCCGCCCCAAGGATCTGTCGGGCGGACAACGCCAGCGGGTGGCCATTGGCCGCTCCATCGTACGCGACCCAACCGCGTTTTTGTTTGACGAACCCCTGTCTAACCTCGACGCCGCCCTACGGGTGGAAATGCGCTATGAAATCGCCAAGCTACATCAGAAGCTAAAACGCACCATGATCTATGTGACCCATGATCAGGTTGAGGCGATGACTTTGGCGGATCGGATTGTGGTGCTGGAATATGGCCATATCGCACAGGTCGGAACCCCGCGGGAACTGTATGAAAGCCCTGCCAATCTATTTGTGGCGCAATTCATCGGCAGCCCCAAAATGAACATCCTGCCCTGTTCAATCTCGGATGGACAGTATCACCTAACGGCCGGCGGTGGTGCCTCCTACCCATTCACACAGTCGGCCAAGCATGTCGGCATCCGCCCCGAACACATTCAACTGACAACATCCAACACCGGACAGTGTGACGCCCGGGTCGAAGTCATAGAATACCTCGGCGCCGATACATTCCTGATCATGGACTACGGACGCACCGAGAAACTGACAGTACGGGTCAGCGGGGATACCGATCTTGAGGTGGGACAAACAGTGGGCTTGCTCTTCAAACCAGAGCATCTGCACTTTTTTGATGACAACAATCAAAGAGTCCGCCGCTGATACCACAAGTCATGAGGCAGATATTTTAATTTTGCCTCATAACAATCTCAAACTGAAACCCCGTCCAATAGCACTTCTCGGGATAGCGTTTGCTTCGCCCCTTCAAGTATGATCTCGCCACGTCGCAGCACCACACATTGATCCGCCAACCCATAGGCAAATTCAAAGAACTGCTCGACCAAAATGATCGCCATCTCGCCCTGGTCGCGCAGCAGTTTGATGACCTCGCCGATTTGCTGGATGATATTGGGCTGAATGCCCTCTGTCGGTTCATCAAGGATTAGCAGCTTGGGTTTGGTAATCAGCGCGCGGCCAATAGCCAGTTGCTGTTGCTGGCCACCGGACAGATCGCCACCGCGACGGTTGATCATGTCGCGCAGAACCGGGAACAGGTCAAAGATGTGATCGGGAATATGGTGTTGGTCCCGCGGCAGACAGGCAAATCCGGTTTCCAGATTCTCGCGCACGGTCAGCAGCGGAAAGATGTCCCTGCCCTGCGGAACCGAGGCAATGCCCGCACGGGCGAGAACATGAGCCGAGTCCATACCCAACTCCTGACCGTCCAACCACATCTGGCCGCCGGATCGTAAATGGGTGCCAGTGATCGCCTTCATCAGGCTGGTTTTCCCAACGCCGTTACAGCCCATGACACAGGTGACTTCGCCGGACTTGGCCTCCATCGAGATGTCATGGAGGATTTGTGAATGCCCGTAATGCAGCGTGAGGTCTTTGAGTTTCAGCATGTTATCGCCCCAGATAGACGTCGATGACGTCAGAGTTTGAGGTCACGTGATCCAGTGATCCCTCGGCCAATACCGCGCCCTCGTGAAGGACTGTGACCTTGCAGCCCAGACGGCGGACAAATTCCATATCGTGTTCCACCACCACAACCGCGCGGGTTTTGGCGGCTTGCACCAGCAGTTCGGATGTGTGTTCACGTTCTTCCGGTGTCATGCCGGCAGCAGGTTCGTCGACCAGCAGCAGGCGTGGTTCCTGTGCCAGCAACATACCGATTTCCAACCATTGTTTCTGGCCGTGGCTTAGTTCTCCAGCCAAGCGGTCAAGTTCAGCCAGCAAACCAACCTCTTCGGCCAGAGCATCGACCTGTTCATGGTCCGCCTTGCTGGGCCGAAAGAGCAGAACTGACAGAACACCCCGATCCTTTTTCAATGCCATTAGAAAGTTTTCGCGAACAGTCTGGTCCTCGAAAACCGTCGGCTTCTGAAACTTACGGCCAATGCCCTCGCGCGCAATTTGGGCCTCATTCATCCGCAGCAACGAAACCGATCTCTCACCCCAGATCACCCGCCCTTCGTCCGGGCGGGTCTTACCGGTCACTATATCCATAAATGTGGTCTTGCCCGCCCCATTGGGACCAATCACCGCGCGCAACTCAGAATCAGCTATCTGAAACGAAAGGTTGTTGATGGCCTTAAACCCGTCAAAGCTGACCGAAACACCGGATACCTCAAGAAGTGTGCTCATGCCTTGCCCTCCTTTTTTTCATAAGGTCAAACAACCCACCGATGCCTTTGGGCGCAAACAATGTGACCCCAACAAAGGACAGGCCCAGCAGCACCAGCCACCAGTCGACCCATTTAATGGTGTAGAACCCCAGCGGAATATCGGGGGCCTTACCACCAGTGAACCAAGTCGAGATTAGACTGACAAAACCCGCGCCAATAACAGCGCCATACAGCCGCCCCCTGCCCCCGATGGCGACCCAGACTGCCAGATAGATTGATGCGATGGGCACTATTTCAGCCGGATTGATGATACCTGCCTGCGGATAATACAGCGCCCCGGCGATGGCCGCGATACAGGCCGTCAGGGTAAAGATGGCCAGTTTAAAACCTTCGACCGAATAGCCAAGAAACCGCACGCGGGTTTCATTGTCGCGGATGCCACGCAGGACCGAGCCGAACTTGCCCGACACAATCCATGCGGCCAATGAATACCCCAAACCCAATGCCATGGCAGAGGCGAGAAAGAACCACATCGACACAATGGATTGTGGGGCCTCTACGCCGGGCAAATTCTGCAAACCGGACAAGCCGTTGTTGCCACGCAAGCCGCTGTCGTTCTGGAACAGATACAGCGCCAGTGCCAGCGTCATGGCTTGGGTCAGGATCGACAAGTAGACGCCAGTGACCCGGCTGCGAAAGGCAAGCCAGCCAAAGACCAGCGCCAGAATACCCGGCACCAAAACAACCAGCAGCAATTGCAGGCCCAAACTGTCGGCAAAGGTCCAGATCAGCGGAAACTCATTGCTGCCAACCACCCCAAAGATCTGACTTCCGATGCTGTCGATCACTTCACTCCCAGTTGGCGGAATCTGACCTTGCATCAATGCCTCAGTCACGATCAGCCGGGTGCGTTCATACATCAGCCACATGCCGATCATGTAGCCGCCCAGCCCAAAGAAGGCGAAATGCCCAAGGCTAAGAATTCCGGCAAACCCCCAGACCAGATCCATGGCGACCGCAATCAGACACAGGCAGAGCGTTTTACCCAGCGTCTTGATAAAGCTGGTAGAAATCACCCCGATGCCAAACCCCTCGGACAGGATAGTCACGATGATGGTAAAACTCGCCAGTGCCAGCAAGAAAACAAGCACCGATGGGTATTTTGCGATAAAGGATGTCCGCATAAGTTAATCTCCTGCCGCACGACCCTTGAGCGCGATAATGCCTCGGGGTTTGAACTGGATGAAAATGATGATGAAGATGATCATGTAAGTTTGCGCGGCCAACGTGTTGGACGGGTAGCCCCACTCGATACCTTTTTGCAGGAAGCCGATCATGGTGGCCCCGGCCAGCGCGCCCCAAATGTTGCCAACGCCGCCGACGACCACGGTCATGAAGCTTTGCACGATATAGTCATTGCCCATTTCCGAAGTAACCTTGGCAAACAGCCCGATGGCTACGCCTGCTACCCCGGCAATGCCCGAGCCCAGACCAAATGTTAGCATATTCACTCGCTCAGGGTTGATTCCCATCGAAGCAGCCATGCGCGGGTTCTGGGTGACAGTGCGGGTTTCCAGCCCCAGCCGGGTGCGTTTCATGATAAACAGGAACACGCACAGAAAAATCAACGCGAGGATGAAGATGGCGATGCGGATGTAACTGATCGACACCACGTCGTTCATAACCCAGGCCCCATCCAGCCAACCCGGCGCTGTCAGTGGTCGCGCCTGCGTGCCAAAAATGTTCTTGGCCAGCTGTTGCAGTGCGATTGAGATGCCAAATGTAGCCAACAGCGTTTCCAGTGGGCGGTTGTACAGGTAGCGGATCACCAGCCGCTCCATCACGACACCGGCGGCAAAGGTCACCGCAAAAGCCAGCGGCAGCGCCACAAGGATGGAAACCGTATGGTTTGGAATGACTTGCTGTACTACGTAGCCGGTATAGGCTCCCATCATGATGAACTCGCCGTGGGCCATGTTGATCACGCCCATCACACCAAAGGTGATGGCCAAACCGATGGCAGCGAGGAAGTAGATAGATGCCAGAGAGATCGCATCAAGCGTCAGGTCCAGCGTCTGGTTCATACCGACATTCAAGTCGATCTTGGACAAGGCCGCCTGCGCGGCATCGGTCACTGCGACGGAAGTTTCTGCGAATGTTTCATAAAACCTATAGCCCAGCAGCTTTTTGGCGATGTCTTCTTCACCAATAAAGGCGGGTACCAAGGACTGTTCCGCCAACCTGTCATAGGCCTGCCGACGGATTTCAGGATCGGACAGTTGCGCAACCGAAATTTTGGCAACCTGACCGCCGTCGATATGCGCAACCAGCGCCGCGCGGATGTCTTCGGCTGAGGTGGCAGGCGGTGCAAGTTTGCCGGCAACCAAGAGGTCATAGGCCGCAGGCATGCTCAGATATTCGCTGCCGGGTTTGATGACGCGCGCGATGTTTTCATCTGTCGGCAAATCACCAGAAGTGATGTTCATAGAAGTAACCACCAGTGGATTGAGCGTTGCCCTCACATCCACGCCAAGACCACCTTCGAAGGATTGGATCGCCGCGACACGGGTGGCCGTATCGGGATCAAAGGAAATGGTCAGCAGACGTTCCAGCCGAGATTTGCGCGCCTTAAGGTCGGCGTCCTGCTCATTATCAATCGAGAGCCGTAGCGGGGCCAAATGCATGGCAGTGGGGACGCGTTCCATCGTCTGAAGTGCCTCGGCCCGTTTGGCGGGATCTGGGTCGAACAGTTGGAACTGAACCAGGGCGGTGGCGATCAGCGCCCGCACGCCGCTGTTGGGTTTTAGCTGCTTCAACTGTTTCTTGGTAAACTCGCCAACTGCCTCTCCACTGTCGGGATCAGTCAGCTCATATTGGCGTTTGGCCACTTCGGTTCCAAAAAAGAACAACCCGTCAGATCGGCGCTGCCAAACCTGTTTGCTACCCCAGGCCTCAAGGAAAACCTGCGCCTGTGACAAATTGCTGGCGGCAATTTGCGCGATCACCGGTCCAATGGTTTTGCGCGACGATTTCTCGACCAGTTTTTTGTTTTGTTGCAGGATCTCCTGCACAGTCAGTTCCTGGGCAAGCCCGGTCTGGCACCAGCACATCAGTGCAAGGCACGCAAATAGTGTTCGTAACATAGTAATAAGTCCGCCCAGAAAGAGACGAGAGCCCAACGGCTCTCGTCATATATTTTTCGAACCTTAGTAGTTCGACAAAGTCTGAACGCAGGTCTGTGTTGTGGTGTTGTACATACCGCAACCCAGGTCTTTCCAATCGGACTTCAGAACCGAAGATTCCGGCAAGAAATCAGTCCAGGCGTCGCCTGCGACCTCATCTGTCTGGCTGATTATGTCGAACTGGCCATCATCTTGAATTTCGCCAATCAGAACCGGCTTGGCCAGGTGATGGTTCGGCAACATCACCGCAGTACCACCGGTTAGGTTGCCGAATTCCTGACCGTACATCGCGGTACGGACAGCATCCACATCCGTGGTGTCAGCAGCCGTAGCGGCGTTCACCCACATGTTGAAGCCGATATAGTGTGCTTCCATCGGGTCATTGGTCACACGTTCTTCGCCCATGGTTTCTTTCCATTTGGCGACAAAGGCTTCGTTGACCTCGGTGTCTGCCGA
The DNA here is from genome assembly GCF_057444295.1 of Parasedimentitalea nitratireducens. Taxonomy (NCBI): domain Bacteria; kingdom Pseudomonadati; phylum Pseudomonadota; class Alphaproteobacteria; order Rhodobacterales; family Paracoccaceae; genus Parasedimentitalea; species Parasedimentitalea nitratireducens. Next base: position 21,390 of record NZ_JBYAXC010000013.1, read on the forward strand.
CTGGAAGTAATTCCAGGCTGCCAGGTGACCAACGAGGTTGGAGGTATCCAGACCAGACAGTTCTTCTTCACCAACTGAGAAGGCAACAACAGGGATATCGTCAGCCGAAATGCCAGCTGCTGCCAGTTCTTTATAGAAGCCGATGTTTGCGTCGCCATTGATGGTTGAGATCACGCCGACTTTTTTTCCGTCAGCCCCCAGTGCTACAACGTCTGCAACAATTTTAGACCAGTCCGAGTGACCAAAGGGTGTGTAGTTGACGAAGATGTCGCCGTCGGAAACACCTTTGCCCTGCAGATAGGCCTTAAGAATGTTGTTGGTTGTGCGGGGGTAGACATAGTCGGTGCCCAGTAGTGCAAACTTTTCTACGCCCAATTCTTCGAGGAAGTAATCGGTGGCTGGGATCGCCTGTTGGTTTGGTGCGGCACCGGTGTAAAAGACGTTCTTCGAACTTTCTTCGCCTTCGTACTGAACTGGGTAGAACAGCAGGCCGTTCAGCTCTTCAATCACCGGCAGAACCGATTTACGAGACACAGAAGTCCAGTTGCCGAAGATCACGTCAACATCATGTACAGAGATCAGTTCGCGCGCTTTTTCAGAAAACAGCGGCCAGTCCGACGCCGGGTCAACCACAACAGCTTCCAGTTGCTTGCCCAGCAAGCCACCTTTGGCATTTTGCTCTTCGATCAGCATCAACATGGTGTCTTTCAGCGTTGTCTCTGAAATGGCCATTGTGCCGGACAGCGAATGTAGAACGCCAACTTTGATTGTGTCACCGGCGAATGCCGCACCAGTCATGACGCTCAAGGCCAGTACGCTAGCTGCGGTTTTCTTTAAAAAGGTCATCGTATCTCTCCAGACAGAGCGCGCAGGAGTACTTGCCTTTTACAGACGGCACTACTACGTCGACCCTGCAACGTTTGTTGCAAATCGTGTGGCGGCCGCATCGAGGTCCAATTCGTTTGGTCGTCACACACCTATTTTTACTGAGATCACAAAAATGATTGCGCTCTCAGTGGCACCAGAGGTTCTGCTTGACCGGATGATTGGCAACTGCGGCACCCCTTAATTTCTGGGCAAAAATTACAAATGATCAATTTCTAGGCGAATAATTGCAGGTGCGCCCAATTATTACCCACCCGCCTTTTGTGCCCCAGCTTACACTGCCGGTTTTCTAGTTATCGCTACCTTGATGTGCTCCATATTCTGTCGAGAACAGGGTATCGAGGAAACCGGCATCACCATTCGCCAAGACATAAACGCTGCAACAGCAGAGGCTGCGCAACCCCGTGCCATTGGGGCTATGCGAGTTGTTGGGCATCTCAAAAGCGGCAAATCTTGCCTAGCAAATCTGCGCCAGTCTGGTGCGCTTAAACTACTGTTCCCGCGCAGGGTTTCCGGCCTTGAGGCCGTAATGATAAATACTGCGGGTGGCATAACCGGCGGTGACCGTTTCTCCATTTCGGTAGAGGCTGTAGGCAACTGTCATATGACCCTAACCACCCAAGCCGCAGAGCGGGTATATCGCGCGCAGCCAGGACAGACTGGTCGGATGGACACCCGCCTGCGTGTTGGCACCGGTGCGCGCCTGAACTGGATGCCGCAAGAAACCATTCTGTATAACCATTGTTCCTTCCAACGCCATCTCACCGCAAATCTGGCCAAAGATGCCACGTTGCTGGTGGTCGAACCGCTGGTATTTGGCCGAATTGCCATGGGCGAAGTGCTAAGTAACGCACGGTTCAACGATTGTATCGACATACGTCGCAATGGACAGCGTCTCTATTACGATGCGGTTCGGCTGCACGGGGACATTACAGCCAAACTGTCCCGCCCCGCCGTGGCCAATGGCGCAAATGCCATGGCCAACCTGATATTCACTGCTCCGGATGCAGGGCGTCACCTGACGTTCTTACGTGACGCCTTGCCTGACACCGGAGGTGTGTCGCTGATTGGCGATGACCTGCTGGTGTTACGTATGCTCGCCAAAGACAGCTTTGTCCTGCGCAAGTCCCTTTTACCCATTCTTGACCGGCTCACTGACAACGGTCTGCCGCTGTGCTGGAGACTCTGATATGAACCTGACCCCCCGCGAGAAAGACAAACTGCTGATTGCCATGGCCGCCGAGATCGCGCGCAAGCGGTTGGCCCGTGGCGTCAAACTGAACTACCCCGAGGCGATTGCTCTGATCACCGACGCCGTTGTCGAAGGCGCCCGGGATGGCCGATCCGTTGCCGACATGATGGAAGCCGGAGCCGAGATCATCTCGGTCGAGCAATGCATGGAGGGCATCGCCGAGATGATCCCCGAAGTGCAGGTCGAGGCCACATTCCCGGACGGCACCAAACTTGTCACCGTTCACAACCCCATTCGATAAGGACATTCCGATGAAAACTCTGATATTTCTACCGTTGATCGCTTTTGCCTCCCCTGCCCTGGCCCACAGTGGCGCCCATATCCACCCGCATGAAGCCAGCAGCTGGTTGCCGGTTGTGCTGGGCCTGACAGCCATCGCTGGTGCCGCCGCGCTAGCCTATGCGCGCAGCAGCCGCAAATGATCCCTGGAGAGTTGTTTCCAGCCGCGGGCGATATGGTACTGAACGACGGAACCAAGGCGGTGACGCTGATGGTTGCCAATACCGGCGATCGTCCGGTGCAGGTTGGCAGCCATTACCATTTTGCCGAAAGCAACTCGGCACTTGAGTTCGACCGGACCGTGGCACATGGCCTGCGGCTCGACATTGCCGCCGGAACAGCGGTGCGGTTCGAGCCGGGACAACGGCGCGAGGTGAACCTGATCCCTATTTCCGGGGACCGGCGGATCTATGGGTTCAATCAAAAAGTGATGGGGAACCTGTAACTTACCGTCGCTACCAGCCGAACCATCCTCAAAAAATCCGCAAGACACCACCGTATCCGACGCATTGGAGGCCACAAGATGCCAGCCACAATCAAACGCTCCGACTATGCCGCAATGTATGGCCCCACAACGGGCGACCGTCTGCGTCTGGCCGATACCGATCTGATTATCGAGGTCGAGCGCGATCTGACCACCTATGGCGAAGAAGTCAAATTCGGTGGTGGCAAAGTAATTCGCGACGGAATGGGCCAGTCGCAAGTCACCCGCGCCGATGGGGCGGTGGATACGGTAATCACCAACGCGATGATTATTGATCACTCAGGTATCTTCAAGGCTGATGTGGGTCTGAAGGACGGGCGCATTGCCAAACTGGGTAAAGCAGGCAACCCTGACACCCAACCTGGCGTAAACATCATCATCGGCCCGGGCACCGAAATCATCGCCGGTGAAGGCAAAATTCTGACGGCGGGCGGTTTCGATAGCCATATCCATTTCATCTGCCCCCAACAGATCGAGGACGCGCTGCACTCAGGCCTGACCACCATGCTGGGTGGCGGCACCGGCCCGGCGCATGGTACCCTAGCCACCACCTGCACCCCTGGCCCCTGGCATATCGGGCGCATGTTGCAGTCAGCCGATGCTTTTCCGATGAACCTGGCCTTTGCGGGTAAGGGCAACGCCAGCTTACCCTTTGCGCTGGAAGAGCAGGTAAAAGGCGGTGCCTGTGCGCTGAAATTGCACGAAGACTGGGGCACCACCCCTGCGACCATAGATTGTTGCCTTGGTGTCGCCGACGCCATGGACGTTCAGGTGATGATCCACACAGACACACTGAATGAGTCCGGTTTTGTCGAACACACTGTCAACGCCATGAAGGGCCGCACCATTCACGCCTTCCATACCGAAGGTGCCGGCGGCGGTCATGCGCCTGATATCATCAAGATCTGTGGCGAAGAGCATGTCCTCCCGTCCTCCACTAACCCAACGCGGCCCTTTACCGTCAACACACTGGAAGAACATCTGGATATGCTGATGGTCTGTCACCATCTGGACAAATCCATCCCCGAAGATGTCGCCTTTGCCGAGAGCCGGATCCGGCGCGAGACCATTGCCGCAGAGGATATTCTGCACGATATGGGCGCCTTTTCGATCATCGCGTCGGACAGTCAGGCAATGGGCCGTGTCGGCGAGGTGCTGATCCGAACCTGGCAGACCGCCGACAAAATGAAGAAACAGCGCGGGCGTTTGGTAGAAGAAACTGGCGAGAACGATAACTTCCGGGTACGCCGCTACATTGCCAAATACACCATCAACCCGGCCATTGCCCATGGCATCAGCCATGAAATCGGCAGCATAACCGAAGGCAAGCGCGCCGATCTGGTGCTGTGGAGCCCGGCGTTCTTTGGCGTGAAGCCCGAGATGGTCCTTATGTCGGGCAGCATTGTCTGTGCGCAGATGGGCGATCCAAATGCCTCGATCCCAACACCGCAACCTGTCTACACCCGCCCGATGTTTGGCGCTTATGGCCGGTCACTGGAAAACAATGCGGTTACATTCGTATCTGAGGCGGCACAGGCAGACGGTATTCGTGAAAAACTGGGTCTGGCCAAACAGACCGTGGCGGTGCGCAACACTCGCAACATCGGCAAGTCGGATCTGATCCTGAACAATGCCACGCCCGAAATGGACGTGAATCCCGAAACCTATGAAGTGCGCGCCGACGGTGAGCTTTTGACCTGCCAACCAGCTGAGGTCCTACCGATGGCCCAACGCTACTTCCTGTTTTAAGAGGCGAAATATGCAAAGAACTCATTACGATATCTGCCCTTCCCATAGGGCGCTGCCATGAGCGCTCCGTCGATGACCTGCCGCGCCTATCACAGCCATGCCCATGACACAGCCCCGGTTGATCGGGTGGTGCTTGATTACGATGCCCGATTTATGCGCCGTAAGGTACTAACCACCGAGGCTGGTCAAAAACTGCTGGTCGATCTGCCCCAAACCACATCACTGGACCACAAGGGCGTGCTGCTGTTGGACAGCGGTGGCGAGATCGAAGTGGTCGCCGCATCGGAAAAGCTGTTGCAGATCACCGGCGATGACATGACCCAGTTGGCCTGGCACATTGGCAACCGCCACACCCCCTGCCAGATCGAACCCACCCGCCTACTAATCCAGAATGATCATGTGATCCGCGACATGTTGAAACTATTGGGCGCCGAGCTTTGCGACGTGACCGAGACCTTTACCCCGGTTGGAGGCGCCTATGGTCACGGGCGCACTCATTCCCATGCTCACTGATCCCGACCTGACCCGGCTTCAGCAATGGCTGTCTCCGTCCTACCCGATCGGGGCCTTCGCCTATTCGCACGGCCTTGAGACCGCAATCGAGACTGGTGCAATCATCAGCAGTGCTGACCTACGGATGTGGTTGATTGACCTGCTAACAAATGGTGCCGGTTACAGTGATCCAATCCTACTGGTCGCCGCCTATCGCAGTGAAGACGCCAAAGTTTTGCAGGACATCGACCAACAGGCGCGGGCCTTTGCCCCCTCCAAAGAGCGTCTGGCCGAGACAGCTCTGCAAGGTGCTGCCTTTTGCCAGACCACCTCGGCGATTTCAGGCCATGACATCCCAGATCTGACTTATCCGGTTGGCCTTGGCTATGCAGTGCAGCTACATGATCTACCGCTGGATGTGACCATGCATATGTACCTGCATGCCTTTGTCTCCAACCTTGTCGCAGCCGCGCAGCGGTTGATGCCAGTTGGGCAAGTCGAAGGGCAACGCATTCTGACAGAACTGGCACCATTGATTGCCCAAGTGGCACAAGACGCACTGACATCAGATCTCACCCACCTCAGCGGCTCCTGCTTCCTGGCCGACGTCGCATCAATGCAACACGAAACTCAATACTCAAGGATGTTTCGCTCATGAGCACTTTTAATGGCCCCTTGCGGATAGGTATCGGCGGCCCCGTCGGCGCTGGCAAAACCACCCTGACCGCCGCCCTTGCGCGCAGTTTGTCCAGAACCCACTCCATTGGAGTCATCACCAATGACATCTATACACAGGAAGACGCCGAAGCGCTGATGCGGATGCAGGTGTTGCCGCGGGATCGCGTCATCGGTGTCGAAACAGGGGGCTGTCCACATACTGCCATTCGCGAAGATGCCTCGATCAACCTCGCCGCAATTGCTGAAATGCAAACCAGACATTCCGACCTTGAAATTGTCCTGATCGAAAGCGGTGGTGACAACCTGTCAGCCACCTTCAGCCCCGAACTAGCCGATGTGACCATCTATGTCATCGACGTAGCCGCAGGTGAGGAAATCCCCCGCAAGGGAGGCCCGGCAATCACCCGTTCTGACCTGCTGGTCATCAACAAAACCGATCTGGCCCCCTATGTCGGGGCCTCGCTCGAGGTGATGGACCGGGATGCAAAGCGAATGCGTGGCGACGGGCCGTTCTTCTTAGCCAGCCTTAAACACAACCAAGGGGTCCCGGATATTATCGCTCAACTTGCTGAGGTTGGTGGATTTTCCATTACCTAAGGGACTGTTGCATTAACCAGTCTAAGATTGTGAAGTGTTTTTTGAGGCTCTGTCGCAAAGTTTTCAATCCGCTGAAGCCAAGTATTGGCCGGGTGATCCGCTTGATGAAACGATGGTCCTGCTCGACGATATTGTTGAGGTATTTGGATTGAACGATGTTGATGATACGGCCAGTTCCCGTAAATTTGAGAATGACGTTCAGCTTTTGAAGACCAGCTAAATTGGCCCCGCTTTTGTCGATGGCAATACGGTCCGGGATACCGTTTGAGCCAACTGCTCGTTTGAAGAACCTTCGTGCGGCGGCGGTGTCGCGCCGCTCTGACAACATGAAATCAAGGGTTTGCCCGTCACGATCAACTGCGCGGTACAGATACGTCCATTTCCCTCGAACCTTGATATACGTCTCGTCCATCCGCCAGGAGATAGCGGTCGGCTTTTTTCTGGCTTGGGCGTTTGCCGCAATCGTTGGCGAGAACTTTACCACCCAGCGGTTTAACGTAGCGTGGTCGACTTCCACCCCGCGTTCGGTCATGATTTCCTCCAAATCTCGGTAAGAAACTGCATATCGGACGTAGAAGAACACGGCGTACAGGATCACCGACTTTGGGTAATGGATTCCTTTGAAATCAATCGTCACGGTGGTTGCTCGCCTTCAAATTTCGAGACCTTCGGCTAACATAATTCCGCCGTCCACCCCAACAGCCAAAACTATGCGACAGAACCCCGAGTGGCGCATGATTTTGCAAACGCCCCGGCTCTGTTGATGATAGACCCTTGGTTAGTGTCTTCCGATTGTTTTCCCACAATATGCTGAAATTGCTTGCGGGAATCGCGTTATTCTTCCATTAATATACGGAATATGTGGAATAACACGATGGAAACCGTAACAAACGGTTCCGACCAAAGGCCAGAGCATGACCCAACAGATCTCCCGTATCGACCTGCTCGTCGGGCAACACGCTATGAAGTTATCTGAGCGTTTACAGGCACATAGAGCAGAACTGTTTCCGCCAGATGCCCGCAAGGAGTTGCGTCGTTTTACCTCTGGAGAGGCTGCAGAGTTACTTGGTGTTAAGGATGCATACCTGCGAAAACTGCATCTCGATGGCAAAGGACCCTCGCCCGAGATTCGCAGCAACGGACGCCGTTTCTATTCGCCGGCCGAAGTTCAGGCCCTGCGTGAATTGCTGGAAGCGGGTGCCAAAACACCCGGCACCTACCTGCCAGGACGAAGTGAAGGCGACCATCTGCAAGTGATCACTGTGATCAATTTCAAAGGTGGATCTGGTAAGACAACAACCGCCGCCCATCTGGCGCAAAAAATGGCCTTGGATGGTTATCGGGTTCTGGCAGTCGATTTGGATCCACAGGCTAGCCTGTCCGCTCTGCACGGCTTTCAGCCTGAATTCGACCTGCTCGACGGCGGCACACTGTACGATGCCATTCGCTACGATAATCCGGTGCCCTTATCGCAGGTGATACAAAACACCTATTTCACCAATCTGGACCTGATTCCGGGCAATCTGGACCTGATGGAGTTTGAACACGATACCCCCCGCGCGCTCATGCAACCAGATGGTAGTTTGTTTTTCACCAGAATAGGCGAAGCGCTGGCTTCGGTTGAACACGATTATGATGTGGTGGTGATAGATTGTCCGCCTCAGCTTGGCTTTTTGACCATGTCAGCGCTGTCAGCAGCAACGGCGGTTTTGGTCACAGTGCATCCTCAAATGCTGGACGTGATGTCAATGTGTCAGTTTCTGCTGATGGTGTCGAATTTGCTCGGCGTGGTGTCCGAAGCCGGCGGCGACATGTCTTATGATTGGCTCCGCTATGTTGTCACACGGTACGAGCCTGGCGACGGGCCGCAGAATCAGATGGTCAGTTTCATGCGTTCGATGTTCGGTGATCATGTGCTTAATCACCCGGTGCTAAAATCCACCGCCATTTCGGATGCCGGTCTGACCAAACAGACACTTTATGAAGTGGAAAAGAACCAGTTCACCCGCTCAACTTATGAGCGCGCAATGGAAAGTCTGAACGCCGTCAACGGCGAGATCGAGGCCCTGGTTCAATCAGCATGGGGACGTAACAATGGCGCGTAAAAACTTGCTCAAGGGCCTGATCGAAGGAACCACCGAAGCCGCCCCGCCTGTCGGCGAACAAAGGCAGCGTGTGGACAGTGCCAAGCCACGCTATACCACCGGGGCAATTGGCGCGGTCAATCAATCGATTGCCGCACTGAAAAGCCGTTCGGTTGCAGATATTGACGCGCGAATGATCGACACTGCCGGAATGCAAGACCGTCTGGATACGGCGGATGATGATCTGCATATGCTGACCCAGTCAATCCGGGATTACGGCCAACAGGTGCCGGTATTGCTGCGCCCCAATCCCAATGACCCAGAACGCTATCAGGTGGTCTATGGCCGCCGCCGTGTCGCCGCGCTCAGGACCCTGGGATTGCCGGTCAAGGCGTTGGTTCGGGTTCTGGATGATCGGGCACTGGTGATTGCCCAGGGTCAGGAAAACGCGGCCCGCAAAGATCTCAGCTTTATTGAAAAAGCCAACTTTGCCCGCCAGATGCGCGATGGCGGCTATGACCGCAAGGTCATTTGTGACGCGCTACACATGGATAAGACTTTGATATCGCGCATGCTTTCGGTAACAGATCGCATTCCAGTGGATTTAATCGAGGCAATCGGAGCCGCCCCCACTGTTGGGCGGGACCGCTGGCTAAAGCTGGCAGATAAAATCAACGGTCGCGATCTTCTCGCCGCCGCACAGGGCGCAAGCTCTGAGGCCCGGTTTGATGCCGCGATGGCAGCACTGGTCACACCGCGGCACACTGCCCCACCGGCACGGAGCCATACCCTGGATAGCGGGACCGAATTAGCCAAATCCGCACGCAAGGGCGGCAAGACCGTTCTAACCCTACACAGCAAGGCCGCGCCGGGCTTTGATGATTGGCTGGTTGAAAACCTCAACCAACTGCATCGTAACTGGCTCGATGGCCGTGACAACTAAATTCTTAACAAAAACAACAACAGGAGGACACCTCAGACAGAGCCAATAAAAAGCCCCCCGAAATGGATTCCGAGAGGCCTTTAGTTCGTGTTTTTGCACTTCCGAACATAGAGGATCGAGTTGACAGCTGTCAACAGGCGCCGAGTTTGGCGGGCAAGAAAGTTTTGTCATGTGATCGAATATGGAGCAATTAACAACGACGCCCTTTGGGCAGCGGCCAATGACGATTGGCCTAATCAAGCAAGCTACTGATGCCCTACACTCCGCAGACATCCCACATTGTGATAAATGGCAACTGTTTCGAGCCCTGTGCACCGCACGCCTGCATTATGGCCTCAGTGACCGTGATCTGACGGTGCTAAACGCATTGCTCAGCTTTCACAAAGGCGCCAATCTCAGCGGCAATACCAATCTGGTGGTTTTCCCCTCCAACAACGCCCTGTCCGAGCGCGCCCATGGCATGGCCGAGAGCACCCTTCGCCGTCATCTGGCGGCTTTGGTGCACGCCGGAGTGATTAGCCGCCACGACAGCCCCAACGGCAAACGCTATGCCTCTCGCAACCGCGACGGCCAGATTACCCGTGCCTTTGGCCTTGATCTACATCCGCTGCTGCGCCAGGCCCGCCAGATCACCGAGGCAGCAGCCGTAGTCCAGGCCGAAGCAGCGGAGCTGAAGCAACTGCGCGAGAATCTGTCTTTAATGAAACGCGATGCCAGCAAACTAGCTGAATATGGGGTCGAGGTCGGCGTTCAAGCCCCCTGGGACGCTGTGCAACAAGAGCTGTCTGTCATTACCAAGTTCAAGCGCCGCAAACTCGACATTTATGCCCTTGATCAGCTTGGGGATAAGTTGCGGGCACTCCTGTATCGCATCCGGAAATATCTATCGATGACAGAAAATATGAGCGGCAGTGACATCGAAAATGGGCGGCACTATCAGAGTTCAAATAAAGACTCTAAAGAATCTGAACCAGTCATAGAAACAACCGCATCTGCTAATGAGCTGTCCAACACCCCTACCCTGTCCCAAAAACAGAACCCTTTGGAAGCCCAAGAAACAACCCATACCAGCCTTCCCTTGGGCTTAGTGCTCAAAGCCTGCCCTGCCCTGATCCCCTATGCGACAGAGCAGATAAGACATTGGCATCAACTAATCGGATTAATGACAACGGTCCGCGGCTTTATGGGCATCACACAGGATGCCTGGGACGATGCCAAGCGTGTTATGGGCGCTGAAGCTGCAGCAATCACTGTCGCGGCAATTTTACAGCGCATCGACGACATTCGGTCTCCCGGAGGGTACCTACGATTTTTGACCCAAAAGTCAGCTGCCGGAGGATTTTCACCAGGCCCGATGATTATGGCCCTCTTGTCCCCAATTAGGCAGGCTTGACCAATGTTGACAGCTGTCAACTCCATGGATCCCTTTGTTAGGGGAGCATGCATCACAAAGAGGCGCAAGTTTTTTAAAAAATCGACAACAACAATTGGCACAGATGTAGGGCTCTGATGTGACGACAGTCCAATACACTGGTTGTCAGCGTCTATGTCGAGACGTTGACAGACGTTCAGGCAAAATGTGGTTAGCCGGATGCATCTTAGCTGAGTAACAAATCGGTGCCAAAAAATAAGGAACATTCCCCTCTATGCCAAAGACAATAAACACCCTGCACCAAACTTGGCGATCCGCTCAACTCTACATCTGCTTTCACCGAGACCAGAAAGGCGAGCGACGGAACGCTCCTAAAGTCTGGCCACCGAAGAACGCCAATGCGATTATTCACAATGACCCACATGAGCAAGAAACCTTTGTTGTGGTTAAAAGTGCGCAAGGGGAACCAGCTCAAGACTTGCGAATCAAACTACGGCCCGACAAGGTTGTTCTACGTGGCGATTATCCAGATGCTTAGAACGGCATTCTTGTGTCTGAGCATTCAGTCTCCGTTCCCGTGGCGGGTATAACCTTTCGCATCAATCAATATGGCTCGATCACTTGGGAAAGCGAAGGCGCAGTAAACTGGAGCGACCCAATGAGCTTCACAGATCATCCCTGGTTGCCGCTTGCATTGCATCACAAAGCGCCCTGCCCTCCTCCTGAAACAGCCCTACCAAAATCGGTTTGCACGCTTCTCTGGCAACCCCAAGATCAAACGGGTCGAACCAATGATTTAGGTTCCGTGCCATATCTCCGGTAAATACCGCCGCATATCTAATAGACAGCCCACCCGGAGCTGGATCCGGAACTACAGGCTTTGTGCTTCCGCAGGCCAAGGATTTGAACCGTACTGCTGCCTTATTACGAAGTCCCTTTAGCAGCAGCTCCACCGGCTGGTCATGTGCATCAGCCAAACGCTGAATTCGCTCTGACAGCACATTGCCCAGGTTCAAGCGATAGTTGATCTGAATTGGCCTAGTGGACTGGAGACCCCGCGGCTTGGAAGCCGACTGGTAAACTGTCGGCTTCTTCTGAGACGGGTCATGTTTGTCGGTAAACTGACCGTGGGGTTCAACCGCCGTAATGTTGGGTACCGCTGCTGCCACTACACCATTGCTCGCGGGTTTGCCATCGTCAGCGGCGTCCCGTTTCGCATAGGCATCATCAACACCCGTCAGGATCAGGCGATGTTTATCCCGCTTCATTCTTTTGTCCTCAGTGCAATGTCCATACATGCTGTCAGAAACGCGTCTGCTTCATTGAGGGCCTTCATCATGTGTTTGGGGTTCTTGGCAAAGGCTGGAGATGTTTCATTCTGTCGGGCCAAAACACGGCCCAACAGACCTTGTCGATCCATTGTCTTGTAAGCCTCTCGTTCTTGCAGCACAGCAGGAAGGATCTGCAGGACCTCTTCTGGATGATCTACGTCGATGCCAACAAGTGGGTTGGAATGGATTGTGCGAATGAGTTCAGCGTCTCCTTTTGAAGCCGTTGAGGACAATCTGTTGAGCGCTACAGTGAACGCTGGCAAGAGGGCAGGGTTGCTTGCGCGATCCCGCATGCGGAACAGGTAATTTGCAGTTCCAACTGCGGTCTCTAGATCCGACTGCGACAGCAAGATGGGGCATAAGATCAGATCAGCCAGAATGGCAAAGGTATCGTGATCCCGGCTGGCATCCCCGGCGGTATCGATCACCAGAAGGTCAACGTCACCTTCGTCCTCAATTTCCTCGACGATCTCTGCAACCTCACCTGCATCAATTGTTTGATAGGCATCGATGCCGGAGGACCAGAGGCCAGCTGCAGCAGCCCGTATGGCCCAGTTGGCGAGATTGCCAGTCTGATCCGCGTCAATGAAGGCGCAGCGCAGTCCTTTGGTATCCGCGGCGCTCAAGAGTACTCGTGCAGCGGTGGATTTTCCGGCGCCGCCTTTTTGGTTCATCAGCGTGATGGTTTGCACTTTGGTATCCTGTACTTGTGGTGACTGGCACATCGCCAATCGTCGTATTGGCGTGTAACCGAATGGCCGATTGGCTTCTATTGTCCGACCGTCTGTGGTTTTGGCAGCATGTCGTTTTGTTGACCGGGCAGTCTGTTGAACTGTCAGAGTGGCAGCCTGTTAAACCGCACGCAGACGATTTGTCGTTTGAGCGACTGTCGGCCTGTCATTCTGTCATCCCGTTAGTACGGCGGGTGTAAGGCTGTCTCTTTGTCAGGTTTACATGCAGGGAGATGTTATTCTGTTCCTGTGTCATCGTGCGATCTGTCTCACTGTTTCTGTGCGCTTTATCAGCGTGTTTTTACGGTAGGTAATTTTCAATACATGTCAAAACGGAAAAATGCGCAATATCGATTATTGCGGTTGTGCGAAGCCGTTTGAGAGGCTAGCGAAGGAGGAGAGAGAAGAGTGACGTTGGCAGGATATGCCTAATGTATGCACATTATGTCAGTGGGGTCCTGCGGCGCATGAAGAGATCAAGGCTGACAGTTGAGCAACGCCAGGAGTTGGCTCGGCGCCACGCCGTGGGCGAGGACGTGAATACTCTGTCCAAGGCTTATCAAGTGACTATTCGCCAGGTCTATCGGGTGCTGGCGGATGAAAAGGGCGACACACGGGGCAGGGCCCGGGTGTCGAAGTCTGTGTCGTTCCGGGCGCCGACTGGGGAAATAGACGTGTTTCTTGCCAGTGCGCGCGGCGTTGGCATTACTGGATCCAGCCAAGCGTTTCGGGCACTGGTGCGGATGGCTCTGGGACTGTTTGAGTTGTTTCCGAACCAATTGGAAGACTTCAATCGCTCCGTTTGGCTGATTGGCAAAGAGGGACAGTTGCTCAATCAACTCGCCAAATCAGTTCACAAAGGCAAGCTGCGGCTCACAGATGAGGACCGGATTTTGCTGTCCAAATGTATCGACGTGAACAAACGGCTTTATGATGAGCTGCGGGACATCCTTGATGAGGCCAAGACGCGGCGCGGCTATGCGCTGTCACAGCTGTCCAGAGCAAAAGGGCAGGGGGATGGGTAGGCAGGACCCTTTAAGTCTCTACCACGCAGTTATGGGGGATCTGTGGGAGGAAGAGCACCGAAGGGCGGGAGTGATGCGTGATGGTGCTAAAGAGCGTCAGGCGCGTAGCTATAAAGCGTCAGGGCGCCCATCTGTGCGCAACATCGCCAAGGCCTCTCAGGGATCACGTGCGGCGGTGTTCAAGCGCATTAGGGCAGGGGGCTGCAAGACGCGCCGCTCGCTTGGCAATCAGTTGGACTATGTGAATGACAAGGCAGTGTTCACCTTCTCAGGCCAGGCCAATTCTCTGGATGGCGGTGCCACTCTGTCAGAGGACCAAAAGACCAAGATCTTAGATCAGTGGACGGGGACTTGGCGGGGCAGCTCAAAGCTTGGGTTTACCAGTCATATGCTACTCAGCTTTCCCACGGATGTCTCTGCAGATCAGGTGCACGACATCACCTTGGATTGGTGTGAGCATTTTTTTGAGAGCGGTCACTACGGTGATGAGTGGGATTATGTCGTTGCGGTTCACACCGATCGGGATCACCCGCATGCGCATATTTTGTTGAACAATAGAGGCAAGGATCAAGGGGTGTGGTTCTCATGCTGGGCAGAGGGCGTGATGTCACCCCAGCTCATGCGGGAGAAGCAGGCCGAAATTGCAGAGAATTACGGCGTTGCACTTGATGCGACCACGCGGTTGGAGCGGGGAGTATTTTCCAAGCCTGCGGGCCTGGAAGAGATCTACGCCGCCAAAGCTGAAGGTCGGTCCGCACGTGAAATCGCGTTGAGTGAAGAAGAAGCCTCGATGGCAGAGGCGGCCGTGATCGCCTTTGCAAAAGAATATATGGACGTTGCCGACGTATTGGATCGGGCTGATGCGTCTCATTTGGCTGCAGCTGTGCGCCTTATGGCGGGCTCCCTTGCAGCGGGTAGCGCGTGGACTATTGAACAAGGAGATTTTGATTTGGCTGAGATTAGGACTGTTGGGGAGGCCATTGACTATGCCGAGACCCGCATTGAAGAAATACGAGATCATGCGGAGACCTTGGAACAACCCGAGCGCACCAGTTTTGAGCTGCGGGCAGCACCCGTGATCGCGAGCCTGTCTCAGTTGGTACCTGATCCGGAATTGCGTACAGCCTATAATCAAGAGCTAGCGGAGCCCTATCCGCCGGGATCAGACTTGGAAGGTCTGGGAGGGATACTTGCCGATGCACAAGAAAGCGGCGCGCTTGCTGGGTTCTTGCACGAGGGTCAGGAGCTGGGTCTGGATACGGATGAACTCCTGGCCCGCATGGAAGCGGGTGGCACCAAGAACCATGGGCTGGCTCAGGAGTGGGTTGAGCGGGATCTGACGGCAATCCTGGCCAAGAATGGCATTGAGATTAGCGATGCGTCAGTTGAGCAGATGGATGATGGCGTTGAGACGTTGGATGCGTTCCAGATGCGCCTTGCCAGTGCGCTTGGTGTTGAGATGCAAAGTGCCTTTGCAGATTTGGAGCTTGAAGAGCTGGATGACAATTTGGAGCAAGTACAGGAGGAGGGCGCTCGCCACACCTTGCAGGGCGAGACTGCACGAGAACAGGGTCTTCAGTTGGCCGGTGCCAGGGGCGCAGCCGAATTAGGGGACACAGCCTACGCAACGGGCATTGACGTAACCGATACTGAAGAACCGGCGAACGATTATATTCGTCAGCTGGCGCAGGAGTTGCAGGACGGTGATCTGTCTGACGAACAACAGGAGGTTAAGCAGCGTACTTTGGTGGCCGAGCTACACAAAGAACTTGGTGATGAGGGCATGGCCGAGCTGGATCGCGGCCATTGGCAGGTGTTGGAGGTGGTGCTGCCCAATAAAGTTGATCAGATCAGCGTCACCAAACAATATCTAGAGATTGCCGCAGAGGATCGTGGAGAGCCGGAGTTTGCGGAGATGGCCTCTGATCTAGCCCAGGCCCGTGCCAATGAACGCGCCAAGGAAATCTCGGTTGAGAAGGCGGCTGAGAAATCATCCGAGAGGGCCCGCGACCGGGTTCTTGATGATGATATGGGCCTGTAGGGCAGGCTACAAATGAACAATCCTGTAAAACTGAGTGCCGGCGTTTTGTTTGGCCTCCTCTGTGGTGCAATGATCGGCACCATTATCGGTAGCGCTTATCTGAGCCTAGCGCTTCGGCGCGGCGTTGCCGGTTTTGATATGTTCAGCGTTTGGGCGGCGTCTGAGGCCGTGCGAGCGGCGCACCCTGAGGCCTTCAAGGTCGCCTTCGGTGCTGTTGCTCTCTTTGCTTCGGGCTTGGGTCTCCTGGCCTTTGTCTGGAGCTGGCGCAAACAGCGTGACGACTATGGCTCGGCGTATTGGCAGACCAAGCCCGAGCTGAGAAAAAACGATATGCTGCATCCGGTGGGAAATGGCTTTGTCTGTGGCAAACTAGGGGTGCCTAAATCGAGCGCCAGTTATGTATCCTCCAAAGAGATCCCACATGTGATGATGGTGGCACCGACGCGTGCTGGTAAAGGTGTCGGCTTTGTCATTCCCAATATTCTCGCCTTCAACGGCTCCGCCGTGGTTTTGGACGTGAAGGGCGAGAACTTTGAGAAAACCGCCCGCTACCGCATGGGCAATGGCGATGAGGTCTATCGGTTCTCACCGTTTGACTGGGCCAATGGGACCCATCGTTACAACCCGCTTGCTCGCATAGCTAAAGCCAGGTCTTTTGCGGAGCAGTTTACCGAGGTCAGTATTTTAGCGGATCTGTTTCTGGACAAGGACAACAGGCAGTCAGATACATTTTCCGAGGCGGGTAAGACCATTTTTGTCGCGGCTTGTCTGTTAGCGCTACAACGTAATAAAGCCACCCTCGGCGAGGTCTGTAAGATCGTGTCTGATGGGGTCGACAAGAACGCGCAGTACCAGACCTACGCTGAGGAAGCCGTCGAGCCGACGCTGCAAACCCTTTGGAGGAATGCGGCCAGCGCCTCTGATCGACTCCTGACCAGCAATATTCAGGCGTTGAAAACCGCAGGTCTCAAACAATGGGACAACCCTGCTGTTGTCGCAGCTACCAATGAGAACGATTTTGACTTTTCCACCTTCCGGAAAAAGCCGCAGTCGCTCTACATTGCCGTGTCCGAGGACCACATTCCTACGCTGGCCCCGCTCCTGCGGTTGATGTTCGCTGATATGATTGCCAGCTTGCGAGCAAATGAACCTGGGCCAGACGAAAAATGGCCAGTGATGATCATGATTGATGAATTCCAGCAGATGGGCGCCATGCCCTATCTGGAGCGCGCGATCCACACCCTGGCGAGTTATGGTGGCCGTATTGCCATGATTGCGCAGTCTCTGGCGGCGCTGGACAAGATTTACGGCCCCGACGGGCGTGGCAGCTTAGAAAATGGCGCAGGGTTAAAGCTCTATATCACCCCGCGCGACGAGCAAACGGTGAAAGAGGTCTCGGCATCTGTTGGCAAGACCACCTGCGAAGCGGTTACCCTGTCCTATGGCCGCAACAAGGGCATTCTGGGGGAGCAATCTTCAACCAGTCGCTTGGAGGAGCGGCCTTTGCTATCTGAGACCGAGGCTCGGTTCATGGATCCGGATGATGTAATAATTCTGGCGTCTCCCCAGCATCCCATCAAAGCAACGCGGATTAAGTATTATGAGGATCCGAAGTTCATGGAGATGATGGATGTGCAGGAGGGGAGGGTGTTGCCGTATCCGCCGCAGCAACGGCAGGAGACTACCGCTCGGCAGGACCAGAAAGCTGAGGTCAACAAGCCAGGGGCTGATGGTGATGAAAGTGAAAAAACTGAATTCAAAGCCACACGATCAACACAACGAAATAGACCCTCCCGCAAAATGAAACTGGAGATACCGAAGGCCGGGGCAGGGGGCCGTGGTACTGCTCCGATTAATCTCAGCGAGTTGGATAGAGATGCGCCTGTCAGCAAAAGCCATCTGGAACTCATCCGCGAAGGGCAGGCGTTCCCGCTTGGATGACTTGTCAAAATGATCAACTCGTGCCGCATTTTGAGCCCACCGATCGTAGCGCTCAAAACTGGTTTCTGCAGATCACTCTACCACTTGTAAATAAAGCTCGGTCAGTGGTTTTCCGTCTTGCACGATTTTATCGGTTTTCTGCACCTTGAACTTGGTGTTTGGCTCGAACAGGTATTCAACCTTTTCCGGCCCATCCGACAGCGGTGTAATGTAGGTCGCGTTATGCCAAATCGTGGCGCCATCAGGGGGCGACACAATCAGCACGATGCCGTTGGAATAATGCATCGCGTCCTGTTGGGAATCCGTGAAAGACATAAACGTTTTCAACGTCACCGTATTCCCAACCGCCAGAAAGCCATTTACGGCATCAGCCAACGGCATTTCAAGCGGCGGCAAAGCTGCATTGTTGTTCGCAGGCAGTTCCAGAAAATAGGTCGCAAAATGGACCGGACCAAGATTGGCGATGGCAACCTGCCCGCTGTAGAGTTTGGGTTTTGCATGGGTTGTCGTGCGTGGCATGGATTGCATGGCCGCGGACACCACGTTGCTTTCCGATGCCACACCACTGCTAAGCGCTGGTGCCTGCACTTCAAGCTGTGCCGTGACATTCGCCAACGTGTCGGCAGGCACCATCATAAAGGAGTTCATGTAGTCCTTGTTTTGCGGCGTATAGGGTGGCCAATTGGCTGACCAAATTGAATTGGCAATACTGTTCATGTCCAAAGGCGCGTTGGTAACGCCGGTATAGGCAAAAAGGCGCATAAAATCGATGCGGGTGAAATCCGCCGTCGTCCAGTCATAAACCGACATTGCCAGTTCAAAACTATCAGAAGAATATGGAAAAAATTGAAGGCCAAGGGCTTTCAACTGTGCCGTTGTTTTACCGGGCTCGTCCGGGATGTCCTGATAGGGGATGTAATTTTCCACCATCATCTGCTTGAACGTGCTCATGTCCTGGGCTGAGACTACGGGTGGTAATGTAAGTTGCCCACCCAAGTCGTTACCATCGCCGGTGATGAGATAGGTGCCGTCGTTATTGATAGTCAGGTCAATCGCGCCTTGCCCGTCATACCAATAGATCACGGTCCCAATCAAGATCTGCCAGTAATGTGGGCCACCGGGCTGATGGCCCATGTCCGTAAAATCCAGAAAGCCGAGGCTGTCGACGAATAATCGAAACGACGCTCCCTCTGGGCCACGTACAGCGCCAATTGCATCGCCGTCTGAAAAGGCGACGGCCTGCAACGGCACCGAATTATTCGTAACGCTATTTATTGCCCACATAAAATTTCCCCCTATTAATTGCGCTTCTTCGCCTAAGAGTTGCAGCCGCATGATGGGGTAAGCCAAAAACCGATCGCGCATGTCGCACTGCAAGGTCAAGAAAGCTGGAAGCCCACACGATGGTTCCAATAGAAATTTGTTGCTTTCAAAGCTAATTCGGTTCAGCCTACATCATTAAGTTGAATAGTTCCCATACGGTTCCCCATTAGGTTAGTGAGGCAGAGTGTACTGATGAATGACATCACCGTCACTTTTCAACCAAACACAACTGAAACGATCAACTATACCGTGTGGGGAGTCAATCCCAGCGGCGGCCAATTTCCAATTGCGTCTGGTTTTACCTCTGGAACAGTACAGGTACCGGTTTCCGGCTTCCCAAGTTATTTCGTCTCAGCTCAAGTCCCTCAGTTGCAAAGCCAGGCAGAGGTTGATGATACGAGTACGGTGACACTTGTGTTTGGGTCTCAGAATGATTTCAAAACAATTTTGTGGCTGGTCTTTCAGCACATCGGAGAACAATGGGGCAATGCCGCAGAGGCGGACATGCCTGAAGTGCAGTTTAATCAAGTGATCGACTGGCAGGTTGAGCTTGATCCCAACTATGCGCTTTATTATGCGGAGACGATTTCTGAATATACCAAGCTGTTACAACAGACCGGCAGTTCTGACGCAGCGCTAAAAATTCTGTTCGCTGAAAATCAGAAAGATGCGCCCAAACTCCCCAACGTTGCGAACTTCGTGTTGAAGGAGTTCATGATCTGGCAAGTGGCGTTCGGCGGGTTTCGCGCCTTCGGCCCCCCGTATCAGAATTACACGGGCTGGATGGGTGGCGGCAATTTCAACGACATCCCCACACCATACAGGACAGCAAAAAATGGGTGAGTCTGTATACGCTGTCATTGTCGGATCCGGTGTTGCGGGCAGTTTAGTTGCGCAATCAATGCTTGCCGCAGGCAAAGGCCCGATACTGATGTTAGAGGCTGGTCCAGATATCAAGATGGGTGATCCGGGGCGCTGGTTTAAGTACGTCGCAACCGGAGACGCGCCCTATACAGCAACCTATGACGAGGCCAGCGATTTCACCGCCACCGGCATTGAGCCCTGGAATATCACCGGTGGACGGGTGCAGGGGCGCGGTGGCACAACGAACCATTGGGGCGGTTGGCTTCCACGCTATATGGAAGAAGATTTCAAACAGAACACAAATACCGGCGTTGGATTAGACTGGCCGTACGACTACAGCGACCTGGAGCCTTATTACCAACAGGCAGAACAGTATTTCGGAACCGAAGGGGACTCATCCGAAATACGCCCGCCGCGTTCAACGCCGTTCCCTTTTGACGCTGCGCCTTTCCCTATTACTGCTGATCCATATATCGATGCCTTTAAGGCACAAAACATGACCTACCGACACGTTCCGATGTCGCGGTATGGCAAATCGGGGTCTGGTTTCGGCACACCGTGCCGCACAACAGGAACCTGTGATTATTGCCCGATCGGTGGTCGTTTTACCGGTAACCAACCGCTTGATGTGATCAGCAATAGCCAATTTGAACTTCGGCTCGGGGCTGCCACGCAGGAAATCCGCATGTCCAGTAAGACCACCGCGACCGGCGTGTCATACTTGGATACAAGCACCGGCCAAACCGTGGTCGTGGATGCACAGGTTGTCATCGTGGCTGCGGGCGCGTTTGAAAACCCAAAACTTCTGCAGCGCTCGGTTTCCAGCTTTTGGTCGCAAGGACTGGGCAATGACTATGATTTGGTGGGGCGCTATTTGGTCGCCAACAAATTCTTCTTTGTAAACGGAGTTTCGCCGACGAACCCAGAACAATACGAACAAGAACTTGGGTTTCCAAACCTTTGTTCGCGATACTATGATTCACCGGCCACTCAGAAAACAGGTAAGTTTTTCCTGACGATGGACTTTTCTGAGCCAACGATTGATGTGGCTTCGCTGATGTATCAGGGCAAAACTACAGCCGAGATTCAAGCTGCGACAACGGGGGCCACCAAGTGGGAACTGTTTGGAAACCTGTCAGGCATATCGCTGGCTGCGAACAGAATATCGAACGAAACCGGGGTTACCCGCTATGGATTGCCGAAAACCCTGATTGCGACACCTTCGGCGATGTATAGTTCGACTGCGATGGAAAACTACGTTGGGATCTGCACCCAGCTGCTTCAGCATATGAAATGCACTTCGATCGACAGCGGCTCTTACCCACAGCGCGGCGATCATGCCGCCTGTACGACCCGCATGGCAACCGATCCAACCCAAGGTGTTGTCGACAAGGATCTAAAAGTCCACGGCACAGACAATGTTTATGTCTTGGGCAATAGCGTGTTGCCATCCTTGCCAGCGGCGAACCCGACTTTGACGATGGTGGCAATGATCTACAAATCGTTGACTGAGTTCAGCGATCTACTGACCAGGGAATGATGATGGCGATTACAGTTACCTTTCAGGATCTTACATCCACATCTATGTACTCCGTAGTCGAGGTTGCGCCCTCTGGCCGAAAATGGGCCAACATTGCCTATCCCGTCAGCGGTTGGCAACAAGGGCAAAACCCATCAGGCGATGTCAGTGTTCCGGTTTCCGGCTACCCGACATACACAGCCACCGTATTCCCATCTGGCAGTATGCAAACCACACCATTTTCGTCTGACGCTACTATCGCGCTAGCAGTTTTCACATCAAAAAATTGAACTCGCTGTTTATTGTCGGCCTGCCAAAGTCCCTGACCGGCATAATATATAGGGCTGTACAAAAGGCACTGTCGTTACAAGGACCGACGTGGGTCAGCGATGGGCAGATTCTCAACACCCAAAGGTTCAAATTCTCCCCGGCCTTTGATGCCGGACGATTTTTAACCCGTGATAACGATCCAGACGCATTTAGCGCGGCCAGAAATTTCCTTGATGACGCACTAAACCGCGAAGGGCACATATACAAAGATGCCGTGCAGCCGTTTGTTGTCGCGGACTATCTCGCCGATCATCCGATGAGAGTTCTGCACCTGAGACGACCACTTGATGACATCGCCTTTCACATGTTGCAGCAATTGCCATACTTAGGCGATGAAGTTCTGGAAATTCTGCCCGCTGCACAATCCAAACTTGAAGGCATCAAGGACGCAGTCACACTGGATTATGACGAGGTTATTTTTAGTGAAGACGGCGTATCTGATGCGGTTGGCGAAAGAGTGTCATATATCACGGATGCGTTTTGCGAAGAACGCGACCGTATTCTGGCATTGCGATCAAGTGACGACTACCGCGAAATCAAAGCTCGGCTGAAGGACCTAACACAAAGAAACCCAAAGCAGATCCGCATCACCCCTCCCTCGAAGATCGGCAAGGAAACGGCACTAAAAACCGTCCTTCTCATGTCTGATGCCGGTGTGCCCACAGGGTTCTCGCGGGTTGGAGAAGAGATATTAAAGGGATTATCGCACCAAACCAGCGCGAGTTTTCGGCTGCACCAAATAGGTATCAACTATTCTGGCGCGCCGCACCCACATAGCTGGCCGATTTACCCAGCATCAGCCACAGGGGTCGACCTAAAGGAGCGCGTATCTTCACTGGCCACTCAGCTGATGCCGGCTGCCATCATACTGCTGAATGATCCATGGGTCGTTGCCGAGGTTGCTGCTCATCTGGATACCGCTGGCTTCACCGGTGCAATTATCGGCTATTGCCCGGTTGACGGCGCTCCACTACCGCTTAGCGCTGCCGATGGTCTCAGCAAACTTCGATCACTTGTCGCATATACAGAATTTGGCCGAAAAGCCTTTATAGATCTGTTTGACACGGCTGACGTTACGCTCCCAGCATTGGATGTCATTCCACATGGTGTCGACACTGGTGCATTTGGTTTGTTGATACCTGACGACCCAGCGGCAAGCCGAAAAGCCGCAAAGGCACAGTTGTTTCCGACGGACCCAAAGTTTCAGGACTCGTTTGTCGTATTCAACGGCAATCGCAATCAACCGAGAAAGCGCATTGATGTGACCATGCGCGCCTTTGCCAATTTTGCGCGGGACAAGAAACCAAACGTGATGTTGTACCTCCATATGGCCAAGATTGACTTTGGCTGGAACGTCGTTGAGCTCGCAAAGCGCTTTGGAATTACAGATCGCTTAATAATGTCATCGACTGAAAATGCATTACCCAGCTTGTCGGAAAAACAGCTTAATCTGATGTATAATGCCTGCGACGTTGGTTTGAACACCAGCGCTGCCGAAGGTTGGGGACTTGTATCATTTGAGCATGCGGCTGCCGGTGCAGCCCAGATCGTACCCGGAACCGAGACGCAAAAAGAACTTTGGGGCGGCGTCGCAAAAATTGTAGAGCCATGCCTGACGACAACGGCGATTGGTCAAGTGGCGGACTGGCACCTTGTGTCAGAACATGCCGTGACCGAGGCACTGGAAGCGCTTTACCACGACAAACATGCACTGGAAAACTACGCGGCCCAATGTCGGCGCCATGCAACCGCTTCGCGTTTCTCTTGGAAAAGCATCGGCGACCGTTGGACCTGCTTGGTTGAGTCACTCTGCTAATGTGATCCCCTCCCGAAATCCGTCATTGGATTTCTGATCCAACGGAAGGGGCTAGCTCGGTTCGACAGCTTTTATCGTGTACGATCAATGCAGAACCCCGCGCGAACGACCAATTTTGTGAAGCTACACGACAACGTCGAAATGATAATCGAGTGTCTCAAAAGGACCGATGGTGGCACTTTGCAAATTACGCTTCCTACGAATATTGGCCATCTGTCGTTCTCAAGGGCATACAGCCAACCATCCAGGCTATTCCGAGCATGTGCTTCGGCAACCCTTTGAAACCAAAGCCTGAATCTACACTTTGCCGAGGTCACTTTCTGCGCATAGCCGTTGTTCATGCTAACCGCTGCGAAAGTCTTCTAGCCTTCATTTTTTTGCTGCCTGGGTCCAGAAACTTTGTTGTTCAGGCCAGTCTGTCAAAGCCGACCGCTAGTTTCGGCAGGCGGGGTTGTTTTGAAGGACCTATAGTTGTGCCAGATGACGCCTTTATCGAGCAATTGGGAAGGGATTGTTGCATTAATCAGGCAGGATGCTGGATTCCTTGGCAGCCAGAAAAGGAAAGCCAGAATGTCATTCAACGACTTGGCGAAGAAAGAGGTCGCCGACAAAAAGGCGTCGCAAGAAAAAGACCCGAAGTCACAAGCCGCAACCGAGCGAAACTCTGAGCCAAAATCCGAAGCAACCGATCCGTAAACCGGTTGATAGACGCGGCTGAGCATGTTGGCTTCACTCATATCCAGCTTACGAGGACTGGCGCTACGTGCGCTGCGATAGGTTGTCGCCAATGATGATCTCATTGATCAATTTGGCGGTTGCAGCATCCACTTTTTGCTCGGCTTCCGAGCCTTGGGCATTCTCGTGGTGTGCTGCTGCATCGCGAAGAATTCCTACGATCTCGCGTTCCGGCAACAGATTGCGATCTTGCAGCGACAGCAAGAGAGCCTCGCAAATCGAGAGGGCAGCGAGGCCTGCAGGGTCTTGTTGGTCTGACATCGGGAGCAATCCCCTTCATTTGTTGACTCGCGATCGGGCGAGGTCGTGATAATGTTGACCAACATCGCAGATTGTCCGGCATTCTTTACTGATCGAAAGCAGTCCGGAAATAGATTAGTTCTTGGAGCATGCGCTGGTTCGGGAGGGACCGATGATGAACATTGAAGCCAGTCCACTGACCCAAAAGCTCTCTGCGTTCGTTGCACTCTCAGAGACAGAACTGACCGTTCTTGAGCGCTTGCACCAGCGGAGGAAATCTTTTGCCGTAGGGCGCGATTTGGTTCACCAAGGCCAATCCGAACAGGCGGCTTACATTCTGGCGACGGGCTGGGTTGTATCTTACAAGATCCAGCCTGACGGTTCGCGGCAGATCGTTGATTTCCAGATACCAGGGGATTTTTTGGGGCTGCGCAGCGTCCTTTTGCACACATCCGATCATGGGATCGAACCGATTGTCGATATCGAAGCCGCGGAGGTGCTGCAGAGCGATCTTCTGCAAGCCTTCGCAGAGACGCCGCGGCTGGCAACGGCCATTTTCTGGGCGGTGTCACGCGACGAGGCGATGGTTGTCGAACATCTTGTTGGGCTGGGGCGGCGCGATGCGGATGCGCGCATGGCGCATTTCCTGCTGGAGCTTGGCGTGAGACTGTCACTCGTCGGTATGGGAAGCCGACAGGGCTTTGCCTGTCCGCTCACACAGTATCATCTGGCAGATGCGCTGGGGTTAAGTGCCATCCACGTCAACCGCGTCCTTCGTAAGCTCCGTGAACGTGGGCTCGTCACGTTTCAGGGAGGGCAAGTAACCTTCGATGACTACGAGGGGCTGGTTGCATTGGCGGATTTCGATCCGGCCTATCTCGATCAGTCGCGGCCTCTTTTGCCGTGAAACAGCCGCCCGCAGTATGGCATTGGGCGGCCCTCCAGTCTTTTCACAGGTTTGCCGACTTCACACCAACGCGCGGCTTGCCTGCTTGAGCTCGTTGTATGCCTCTTCGTCGTTTTCGGCTTCATGCGCCTTCTCGGCGGCTTGATAATGCTTGAGAGCGGTGGCTTTCTTGGGGCCTTCGGGTGCATTGTCCCAGGCAGCCTTGACGGAGGCCATGTGTTTCACGGTCTGGTTTTCTGCGGTTTGGTCTTCTTCATTCATGGGAATGTCCTTTCCTGGACGGTCCGAGAAACAAGAGGCGCAAAATGTATGCAATTCTTTTGAGGGACTGCATGTGTCCCGCGCCTCTGAGCTACTCGGAAAATGCCACCATGACTTGCGGTGGACACGGCCACCTATTCGGTTTCCCTGCGTCTCCGCACTGACGCAAGTTAGCCAGTCTGAGCCAGATGGAGGATCCACGCCAGAACCACAACGATAACTAGGGCCATCTTTGTCTAGGAGATTGATGGTTTGGGAAAATTGCTGGTGCCTACTTCGCGTGAATTCGAAACGCGAAGCGGCGCGCGCTTAGGCAGCAATGAAACCAGCTTTGCCGCTCTGCCCTCGCTTGCCAGCGCCAGCGTCGGAGTGCCGGTAATCCCTTTAAAATGCGTCGTCAGTCTTACTTGCGCGTCCTCACGGCCCAGACGTGAAAGCGCACGCGCCTCGGTCCATGGCTCGAGGTCAAGGCGTGCAAGCGCTGACAAGACTGTAACCGCCGCGCCGGTTCTGTCCTCGACCAATTCCGCAAAGAGGAAGGCATCGTAGTCGCTGCCATCCGGATGAAGGGCGTCTGAGGCGGACATGGGTTTCCTTTCGGCGTGAAACTGAAACAGTGACCGTGGCGCAAGGGTCTGAAGCCCCGGAACGGCTTTGTCTCTCAATCTGACAGCAAAGAAGCCGACGGGGGCTAACCTCGATCAGCATCGCACCCCGAAGGTTCGGCTAGTGTGCATTCGACTACCTTGCTGCGACGAGGCGTTCCTTTCGACGCGGGCCACAATCGCGGCTGCGGAAAGTTCAACAATCAATTCAATGGAGGCTTGGGATGCTCACGCGTTCGACCAGATCAATGGTGACGTTTTTCAACGACTTCATGATTGGCGGCAGCCCGCGGGAGCTTCCATCCGGCACATATGAAATCCTTGTCGAGGAAGAGCTTCTACAAGGCCTCAGCTTCGAGGCATACCGGCGTACCGCGACATACTTGATGGTCCGGGGGCGAGGGAGCAATGCGGGTCGAACGACAATGCAAGTGATCACACAGGAGGATCTGGAGCACGCCATTGCAAGTGATCGGGCCTTCTCTGAAACCACAAATAACAGCGGCGCGGCGCTTTCCCCGCAGGAGGACACGACATGACCACACCTGAATGGCTGAAACCCGGTATTTACGGCGCACTGATTGGCGCGGCGTTTGTCGGCATCGTTGGATTCTCATGGGGAGGATGGGTGACCGGAAGCAGCGCTGAGAAGATGGCAGGCGAGATGGCGGAGGACAGCGTTATCGCTGCGCTCGTGCCCTTCTGTATCGACATGTCCCTAACCGACAATGAACGCATTGCAAAGCTGTCCACAATCCGCGAGGCATCGTCATTCAAGCGGCGCGACGCTGTCATGGAAACAGGCTGGGCGACGATGCCCGGATCAGATGGCCCGAACCGCGATCTGGCGCAGGCATGCATCGAAGGTCTCGACCTTGATGCATCGTAATGGCCTCAAACCGTCCCACGTTTCGTCAAGGGGCATCGCAGGCGTGCTTGCCGCGGTATCTTTCACTGAACTCCTTGCACTCGCTCTCGTCGCGCTCATCGCGATTGGAACGCCATCTTACGCCCAATCTCAGTCTGCCTTGACTCCCGCGAATGCGCAGCCCAAAAGCTATGGTGACGGATGGGAGTGTGATCGAGGGTACCGGCGTGACACCGATACCTGCCTTGCCATCATCGTTCCGGAAAACGCCTATGCGACAAATCGAACCTATGGTTCGGGCTGGGAGTGTCTGCACGGGTTCCAGGAGGTCAATGACGCGACATGTCTTGAGGTCGTCGTGCCCGATGGCGGATATCTCGACCCGTCGGGAAAGAAATGGAGCTGCTTTCGTGGGTACACGAAGGTTGATGATCTCTGCCTGGAGATCGACTTGCCCTCAAATGCCTATCTTGCAGACAACACCTATGGGGCTGCTTGGCAATGCAACCGGGGATTCGAGATTAATGGCGACACATGCCTTGCGATTGCCGTTCCAGAGAATGCCTTTCTAAACGGAGCCAGTTACGGGCAACCGTGGACATGTGAGCGGGGTTACTTCAAACGCGATGACACCTGTGAGGCCGTTGTCGTTCCGGAGAATGCCTATTTCGACGATGCAGGCTATGGCCCGGACTGGAAATGCAATCGCGGTTTTGAAACCTCTGGAGATCGCTGCACAGAGATTGACCTTCCAGACAATGCGCATCTCGACAGATCGGGAAACCGCTGGGAGTGCCACAGGAATTTTCAGCGATCGCAGGGGCGTTGCGTCCTGAACGACTAGCGCCTGCGATCTGGAAGAAAGCGCGATCCAGAAACCCGAACGGGTCATCCAATCGGAGCGCACAGAGCCACGTGAAAAAGGAAAAAAACATGGAATCGAACACTGCAGAGAAACCGACGACACGGCTTTCGATCACGGGCCAGCAAGCCCCAAATGACCGTCCCAAAATTCATCCATCTCGATCTGCTAATGCTGTTAGCGCATGTGAACCAACCGCAGTTGTCTACTGCGAGGCGAACTTCGGACGGATCGACGGCAAGACGGCAAACGGACTTATTCGTTATTCCCAAGCCTACCGCATCCTTTCAGTGATTGACAGCACATGTGCCGGGCGCGACAGCGGGCAAGTGCTGGACAATGTCGACAATGGCGTTCCAATCCTCAATGACATTGCGGCGGCGGTGACACGCGAAGCACGTATCCCCGATACGTTGATCTATGGGATGGCGCCGTCGACCGGCAAGCTGTCGCCGTCAGATCGGAAAGTTCTTTTGGACGCGATCGCACGCGGCATGAGCATTGTCAGTGGTCTGCACGAATACCTATCCGATGATCCCGTGTTCGAAGCAGCCGCCAAAGCCGCAAATGTGACGATCCGCGACATACGCAAGCCCCTGCCCAGCAAGGATATGCGCCTGTTTGACGGAAGCATCTCCACGGTGAAGGCTATCCGTATCGCCGTGCTGGGAACGGATTGTGCAATCGGCAAGCGAACGACGGCGACGATCCTCGCAAGGGCGCTGAATGCGCGTGGGATCAAGACGGTCCTTGTGGGCACGGGTCAAACCGGCCTCATGCAGGGCGCAAAATACGGGATCGCCATGGACGCCGTGCCACCGCAGTTTTGCTGCGGCGAACTTGAGCGCGTGATTGTCGCAGCCTCTCACGGCGACGAACCAGATGTCATCCTGATCGAAGGACAAGGCGCGCTCAGCCATCCGGCCTTCTGCACGTCGGCGTTCATTCTTCGCGGTAGCCAGCCGCATGCCGTCATTCTTCAGCATGCGCCCAAGCGCGCCTATCGCTGCGACTTTCCCACCATGCCGATGCCCGAGCCGAAAAGCGAAATCGCCCTCATCGAAGCTTTTGCTGACACACGGGTGATTGGTGTCACACTCAATCACGAGGCGATGACGGACGCCGAGGTTGGTGGGGAAATCGAAACGCTCTCGCGCGATCTCGGAATCCCGGTGACGGACGCGTTGACCCGCCCGGACGTGTATCTGACCGACATGGTGCTAGCTACCTTCCCACAACTGCGCCCCGTACCTCTCGTGGCCGCGGAATGACCTCGCCACGAGTGGAAATTGATCTGGGCAAAATCCAGTCAAACGCGCGATGTCTCGTCCGTCGCCTTGGCGCCCGTGGTATCTCTGTCACCGGTGTGACCAAGGCCGTCTGCGGGCATCCTGACGTGGCCGTGGCCATGGTGGAGGGTGGCGTTGCCAGTCTGGCAGACGCACGCATCAAGAACGTCGTTCGGATGCGGATGGAAGGGATCAAATGCCCGATCTCGATGATCCGCGCGCCGCTGCTGAGCGAGATGGAAGACGTCGTCCGGTGTTGTGACACGAGCTACAACACAGAGATGGACACGATCCTGAAGCTTGGAGCAGCCGCAAAGAAACAGGGCAACTCGCACGATGTCATTCTGATGGTCGAAATGGGAGATATGCGCGAAGGCATTTTGCCAGTGAACCTAAACGACTGCGCAACTCAGGTGATCGCAACACCCGGTGTTGCTCTTAGAGGCATCGCTGCAAATTTTGCCTGCATGAGCGACGTGGCACCAACGGCCGGTGACATGGCCATGCTTTCGCGACTGGCCGACCAAGTCGAAGGCGACTGCGGACCCGTTGTAGTTCTTGTGTCAGGAGGTGGCTCGGCCAATTTGCCATGGGCACTTGGCGAAGTTTCAACCGGGCGGGTCAACAACCTGCGTCTGGGTGAGGCGATCCTTCTGGGTACCAACCCCGTGACAGGGCATCCGATCACTGGCCTTCATACGGATGCCTTTACCCTTTTTGCCGAGGTTATCGAAACAAGCCGCAAACCAAGCCTGCTGTCGACCAAGTCAATTGCTCCGGCGCTTGGAATACTCAAATTGGTACAGAGTGATGACCTCCGTGCCCGAACGATCCTTGCTGTCGGGCAGCAGGACACCGACACAAGCGGCCTTAAGTTTCCATCGGGAATGGCGTTTATCGGGGCAACCAGCGACCACACCGTTGTCGACACAGCCAAATCCGCCGTTCCCGTTGGCTCCGAGATGAAAATGGGCATGAACTACAACGCCCTTATGCGGGCGATGAGCGCCCTAGATGTCGCCAAGGTTGTTTATGGCAAGCAAAAGATGAATGGAAGTGCTAAGGACCACGAGACCCACCCCTTCTTGACCTTGCTATGACGGCCAGATGATCGCCTGCGGGGCCTATGAAGATCATACCCCGCCGACTTGTCCGAAACCGCGCCATGGTAAAAGGGTCGGCCAATACACATATACAGATAAGCCGCATTCGAGAATTTGTGCCTGATCGAGGTCCGGAAATTCCAGCGGAAAACCCAAAAGGATGAAGAACATGTCTATCAAAGACCTAATGGCCAGAGCTACTGCCATACTGAAAGCTAAACTTGCGGAACCTTTGAATAAAGAACCGCAAGTTAAGGCGCCGGACCCTGCTGCGAAACCGGATTCTCCGGGTCCGAAGAATACCTGAAGCATGCTCCGGAAGCGGCTGGCTTTGCTCAAAGTCGTGAAACAGCAACTCAATTGAAAGGATCAAACGCAATGATCGACCAAATAGCCAAGACCATCGCAGTTTTTGACCGGCCTTTCAATCTTCCCGGCTTCGACGAAACGCTTCCTGCCGGGGAGTATGATATCGAGACAGAACTCGCTTCACCACCTGATCACAAGGATCCGGAAGCCTGGAAGGCCTCTGTTGTGGTACGCCTGCATCCACGCCTGTCCCATCCTGGATTGACGCGGAGCCTGTCCGTGTCATTGGCCGATCTCGACCATGCCCGCGCGAAAGACAAACTGTCCGGCATGGACCTCTCACAGGTCTTTCTCGAAGACATGCTGGCCGATCCGATGGTGCAACTGGTCATGCAGGCAGACGGGGTATCCGAGGCGCATTTGCGCCATCTCTACTCGGGATCTCGGATGGCACAGACTGACATGGATGACGTGGACGCTGAGACCGAAAACGCAACAGCGCAGGGGGCTTCGCGGGACGCTTCAGACATTCATGACGCCGAGAATGAAGGGATATGTGCCGACCGCGCACTTCATCCGTTTCCGTATGATGCCCGAAACGCATTTTCAGGGACCAAATGAACGCGAGGATCTGATGCAAGCAAAAGTCGACGACATCCTGATGGATCACCCCAGCCGCGCGCTTGGCGATGTGCCGAAGCTGCGGTCCTGCTTGGCTTGTAATGCTTCGTTTTGGAGCGAAGGGTTCGGCCAGCGCATCTGTGCAAGATGCAAAGGCACGACAGCATGGCGCGCGGCAGTGCCCGAAGGCGTCAGCAAAGGTCGGTCTCGCTCCGGCGGTCGGTCGACTTAGAGCTGCTGCCCTCGACGAGCACGACCACACACACGACCATCTATCGCTATCGCGCCGCCGTGTTCCTTAGACCGCACCAGCTGATGTTGCGTCCTCGTGAAATGCGGGATCTCATATTGACGGCATTCGATCTTGAAATTGCGCCAACTGCCCGCATCGACTGGTCCCACGATGTCTCAGGAAACGTTATTGCCATCGCCAACTTCGATGTCACAACGGATACCCTTTCGATCAGGTCCCACACGACTGCCGTCCTCACGGCGACTAATCGGCCTGTCTTCCCGATTGCGGCCTCTGCGACGTCATACGCGTTCCTTTACTCCGCCGAAGACTGGGCAGCACACCCGCACGTATTGCCGTTGGTCGAAACTCTGTTTGAGTGCATTCAATAGCCTTACATAGCTTTCGTTCGGGCTCCCGAATTACGCGGCGCTTGGCGGTTTGTCTGGGTGCCTCATTTGGCAAGGCAAAGGACCGATTCGGCGAAATTGGTTGCAACTCAACAAAACGCATGTCGCAGATGCGAATGGTTTCTGTGTCAGCGAAAGCCACAAGTGCATAAATCCACTTTGTCTGCATTGCAGACCTGCATGGTCGTCGCGGTGAACGGCGGCTCCGAGCCCATTGTGTGAATTTGGTTTTCCTGCTACGTGCGCTCGCGGCGCAAAAATTGCTGCGTCAGCGTGAGTCTGGCAGCTGCTGCGGGGCGGGAAAACCGGTCATTCTTGCGGACCACCTCGGAGAAGAACCCCCCAAAGGCCATCGCACCAGATCGAACTTTCGGAATTCGGCAGCTTCTTTTATGAAGTTTGCGACGGACTTTCTAGTTCATGTAGGATAGTGGTCGTTGATCTCGAACGTTCAGGTTTCTGAGCGATCGCGCGTTGAGAGCCGCAGATTGGCTCTGACTACGTTCTCCTCCAAAGTTCTTTCAAGGATTGCCCAAATGTCAGACGATAACGGCGACACGTCAAAAACCCATTACATTTGTCAAACCTATGTCGATGCCAAGGGGACAAAGGGCGCACCAGCGGGTGTGAAAATTGACAAACAGTTCCAGTATTCAACGGCACAAGAAGCCGAAAGCCGAGCGGAACGTGCGAGCCAATCGCCAGATTGCGCCGGTGCAGATGCCTATATGATTGTTGAGGATTCAAGTTCGGGCGAGATAAGTGCGCCGACGTTCCTTGTTCGGATTGGAAATGTGCCCGAATTCGACGATTTTTAACGGGCCACTGCGACGCAACCGGTGAGGCGTTTCATCTGAACGCAGGCCCATGTGCCCATAGTGTCAAGGAATGGCGCACGCCGTGTTGCACGGGAACCACCTGATGAAGCACAAAGCTGGGGAAGATGCTGACACACCCTTGAGCGCGGTCTGCAGATAAGACCTGAGCACTTGGCATAACCTCTAGATCGCCACCCTCGTACGAACTTGGCAAACTAAGCTGTAGTACCAATGTGAGCTTGCGTTTACGTGCCATGGGGCCATCGCCAATGTCGGAGTGCCAAGAAAAATGTCCTCTGTCTGAGGCCTTGTAACTTGCGACCTGAGGGCTCTCGGCAAACTCGCGCAGGTCAAAATCAAATTGGACGGCATTGGATTTTCGGACAATTTCGATTAAGCGGTCCATGACCCAGCCCAGCCCGTCGACGTCATCCACCCAGACCAGTTTTGCTCTGCGCACTGACTGGTCTTTCGTCTGACCTACAAGCATCGCATCGTTGGACGGCACAGCGGTGATGGCCGCAATGATACGCTCACACTCACCCGCGCTGAACGCCGCAGGCTTGGAGTAGAGTGCCATCATATGGGTCACCTTTTGTGAGACAAATGGGGGTCGACGCCGAAAAGAGGCCGCAAACCGGCGGGTGGTATCAGTGCGGTCGATTGCTGGCTTGGGACTGTGCCAGAACCATCTGTTTTATTTTTGTGGACGATGTGCGCGGGTTGTAACGCACCTGCGCGATTTCTTTGCCCATCTCTTTCAGATAGGAATCAACATCGAGGTTGTGGGAATTAGTGCCCCAATCTTCGCCAATTACAAAGATATCGGCACCGACAGCTTTGCAGCCCGAAACGTATTCTAGCGCGTGATAGGGGCGCACAATGTCGACGCAACTAAGGGCTTCAAGCATCTCAACCCGTTGTTCCAATGGGACAACTGGAACGTTGGGTTTGTACAGGTTCACGACCTCATCAGAGGCTACTCCAACGGCCAAGGTATCGCCCAAAGATTTACAGTGTTTCAACAATGCCAGGTGGCCAACATGAAGCAGGTCGAACGTGCCAACGGTATAGACGATCATTTTCGCTTTATCCTTTTGCCCACCCGTCATCGGTGGTAGCACAGGGCATCTGAATGCGCGTGTGCGTGAATTTTGTTCAGTTGTTTCAAACAATTAAACTGAGATATCTCTAGGCTTTCAGAAGCCCAGAGTTAATTGATGTTTTGAAACGACACGTTTCAAATGCACTCAGAATGGAAAGCAGAGATTGCCTGTCAAATGTTGACAAGGTGTCAGTTCTGTTAACTCAAAGGATGTCTCATGACAATCGAAAACGCTGCCGCGCCGAACCCACCGATCCTATCCTACATCAAAGATCTGCCCAATATCTGCTCGCTTGCGGGCTTGGGGTGTTCGCTGCTGGCGATCTATTTTTTGATCATTGGGATGTACCCGGCAGCGATGATCGGCATGATTTGGGCCGTGGGATTTGATTGGGCCGATGGATTGATTGCACGCAAAATGAAAGGCCGCACTGGGGATGATCGGGCCTTCGGCGGTACGCTTGATCTGCTGATCGATATTGTCAGCTACGGCGTCACGCCTGCCATTCTCATCCTGAGTTATGCCGATTTTAGTACCGTGTTTCTGCCCGTCGTGTTCGTGACGTTGGTCTTTGGTGCGATCCGCCTGAGCTATTTCAGCACCTTCGGGTTGTCGGGGGATGCTAAATATACGGGGCTAGCCATTGATAACAACAGCATCATTCTTGTGTTTGTCGTCATGTTTGCGGGATACTTTGAGCGCTCAACGTTTGCGATCATTCTGGCGGTGTGTGGTCTGTGCCTTGCGGGATTGAATGTATCCCAGATCAAGACACCGAAACTGTCTGGAAATCCGGTCAATGTGGTCATTCTTGCGGTTTATACACTTGGTGTGACCCTGTTTTATGGCTGGTCAATGCTGCAAACGTAGTTTGAAAGTACTTAGGCCGAAGCAGTCATAGGCACAGCCGCAGAGAAAAGGTGGTTCGAATTTCGCATCTGCTAATCTCGAATTCTAATGACTGCTTTGGTGACCTATGCTGCGTAGCTGCATGAAAGCTGCTGCAAGTTCGAGAAAATGCCGCGCCAGCGAAGTCGGGAAATCCAAGGTCGGTGTCGTCCGCACAGCGGTCTCCCGTCTGTCAGAAGGTGAATGTCCGGTCTTTCCATTTAGCCTGTTGGACATGATGACCGCTTTGGGCTGGAAGCTGCAGTTAGACGGGTTTGGCACGAACGGCAGGTTCGGGCCGTTTTCGACAGGATGGTCAATTTTAATGATTGATGACAAGATCTGTTCCGGGACTTAGGTTTGAAATTCGGTGAAAGTTTCCTAGGCTCAGGACCCATTAATCCGCTTGAGGCTGAGATGGCTGCGTGATTCAGAGTCCTCAATCTGGGGGACTTTATGAGCAATCTTTACTGGCTGAACGAAGATCAAATGGCGCGGCTTCGGCCCTATTTTCCAAAGAGCCATGGCGTACCGCGCGTTGATGATCGACGTGTCTTAAGTGGCATTATCTTCATCAATCGCAATGGTTTACGTTGGTGTGATGCACCCAAAGAATACGGTCCTGCCAAGACGCTCTACAATCGTTGGAAACGGTGGAGTGATATGGGGGTGTTTGCCCGGATCATGGAAGGACTTGCTGCTGAAGCACCGGACAACAAAACGATTTCAATCGACGCAACTTACCTCAAAGCCCACCGGACAGCTTCTAGCTTGTCGGTTATAAAGGGGGGCGTGGACGTCTGATAGGGCGCACCAAAGGCGGCATGAATACAAAGTTGCATGCTGTGACTGACACGATGGGGCGACCAATCCGGTTCTTATGAAAGCTGGTCAGGTGAGCGATTATACCGGAGCCAGAGCGCTTGTGAGTAGCCTGCCTGCAGCTGACTGGCTGCTCGGGGATCGTGGCTATGATGCGGATTGGTTTCGCAAAACCCTTGTGGGTATGGGTATCACGCCTTGCATCCCAGGCCGAAAATCACGAGACAAAGAAATCAAGTATGACAAGCGCCGCTACAAAAGGCGTAACCGGATTGAGATCATGTTTGGCCGATTGAAAGACTGGCGGCGCATAGCAACCCGTTACGACAGGTGTCCAAAGGTCTTCCTGTCTGCAATCGCACTCGCAGCAACCGTCATATTCTGGTTATGAGTCCTGAGCCTAACGGTAAGGTGGCTATAACTATTGTTACTAAGAGACAAACAAGATCGGATTGATATACTAAGAACTCGGTGAGGCAATCATTTTTACAATTGTATTTTTGAGAACTGCATAGAATTTTGTTAGTTCAGTAAAGGAATAACCATGGATTTGAGCTCTTATCCCACCAATGGACCTTCGCGCAGAAGCCTGCTGCAGATGGCTGCTGCAGGCGCAGCAGCGACAGTATTCCCGTTTACAGCACGATCTCAAACTGATCTTTGGAATGGTGGTGACCTTGTTCATCTCATCCCGACGGCAAGCCATGAACGCTTCCTGATCAAAGCCTCCTTTCAAGCTGCCCGCAACGAGGCACCGGTACTGCACGTGGATGGAGATGCCGTCACCGGGAGCAGAACCGATATTGCTGGGAAGTTCTGGCAGTTTGATGCAACTAGGCTGGAAGCAGATAAAGAGTATACTCTGCGATTGTTGGAAGGCGGTGGCGGCGAAATTACAGATACATGGCCACTCAAAACTTTCCCGGCCCCGGGCACCATGCCACAAAAGATGCGGATACTCGCCTTTACCTGTGCTGGCGGCATGGATGGGCCCCGGCTGGATGACGGTAAAACCGGTTTCTTGGACATGGCTGCTCGCCAGCGTCTTCTCGAACGCGGGATTGGTTTTGAGCCTGACGTGGTGATTTCCAATGGGGACCACATCTACTGGGACATCAAAACGTCGTTGAACAAGCCTTTTGCCGATTTCATGCGAAAGCAGTACTGGGATCCAATCGGTGGGGAGTTGGACACAACGCGCCCAATGCTGGACCCGCGAAACGCCCAGATCTTTCAAGCGCTTTGCAATCAGCAAATTGCTGGGCTCTATGGCACCCGATTGCGGTCTTCGCCTGCGTTTTTCGTGACTGATGATCACGACATGTTCGAGAACGATGAATTTACAGATGAACTGGCAACTCAGCCCGCCGATTCCTACGGGCTTCGGGCGGCTGAGCTGACCCAATTTATGTATTACCCAGAGCTTTTGCCACACGGCCAGCCGTATGAAGATTGGCTGGATGGCGGGTTGCGTGCAGGGCGGGCGGTCGGATCGAATATGCTTTATGGTTCTATCCGTTATGGCGATCTGCTGGAGGCTGTCATCTACGATTGCAGGCGTTTGATCGACTACAAAGGTAAGCATGCTCGGATTTTGCCGCAG
The DNA here is from genome assembly GCF_057444295.1 of Parasedimentitalea nitratireducens. NCBI lineage: Bacteria > Pseudomonadati > Pseudomonadota > Alphaproteobacteria > Rhodobacterales > Paracoccaceae > Parasedimentitalea > Parasedimentitalea nitratireducens. The sequence continues at coordinate 58,805 of NZ_JBYAXC010000013.1, forward strand.
GCGGCAGAAAACTGGATCATCGACCGGACCTTGGCCGAAGACACTCTGCACTTCATGCATTGCCCGTCGATGCCCTTTGGTTACTCATCGGGCAAACTTGGTGACTGGTACCCTGACAATCTGGATGAAAAGACCGGGAAACTGGTAATGTATAATCCCAAGCAGGGATGGCAAACCGGCTGGTATGGCCAACACCAACGGTTACTGGAGGCTCTGGCCGCGCAGAAGAAACGGGCTCCCGTTATTATGCAGGGTGACTTCCACGCCAGTGGTGCAGGGCAGATTTACCAGTCTGGGGAGCTGTCTTTCAAACGCCCGATTGAAACGGTTCTGACGGGCGCACTTGGTACTGGAGATACTGGTTTTCCGTCCTCAATGCGCGCGGTTGAAACGATGCCATCGCAGCTAATAGGCATGGAGGAGGTGATGCAGACCAGCGAGAAAAACGGCTTTACGGTCATCGATGTCACCGAGGATGCAATTACCTATTCGATGTTTACTTGGCGTCCGCCCGAGCCCATTGGCGACATCGACACGATGGAGCCAGTCCTGGTTCACACCGTTCCACGGACCATATGACAATGGCCGGAAAAGTACAAGCGGGATCCAGTTGGCGCTGGGTTCTGTTCAGCGTGATAGTTAGCACCGCAAGCACTGAGGCGATGGCGGAACCGACGCCACTTAACGAACGGGAACGGTTGCTCGATTTTGAAGGCAGCCCAACGGTTGCCCTGCGGAACATCGGAATAAACACGGAGCTCAGCCTGACCCACTTCGGACAGCAAATGACGAGCGGGAACGGTTCAAATGATTTTGAGAACAGCGGTGTTGCGCGCGCACTTATCAGCATCGACGGTGAAAAGCTCGGCCTGTGGCGAGGCTTTTACGCGACAATCGACTATGAGCATACCTATGGAAACAGCCTCGGTGGCGTGGCGAATGGTGATGGGGCAATTTTGCCCGTCAACACCGCCTACACTTTCCCGAGATTGAATGGCGACAATAACGCATTGTCGATTTCGTTCACGCAAGCCTTCAATGAAAACGTGTCGTTCAGTTTCGGTAAATTCAACGCTGCTTCACTTGCATCTAAAACACCCATCCTTGGCGGGGGCGGTATTAACACCTTCATGAATACAGGTCTTGCGGCACCTGTGTCGGGCGTGGTCCCGCCATATTTCGCGGGAGGCATCCTGACAATCAAAACGAAACCTGCGATCTTTACTGTATTGTTGTACGACCCGCGCAATGCAGATGACTCAGAGGTGTTAAAGAACCTGTTCGACGATGGTGTGACACTGGGCTTGGCAGCAACAATTCCTGTATCCAGCGGACGACTGCCAGCTTTTCATTCTATCAAGGGCTACTACAGCACGCAGAATGGCTTCGACCTCAACAACCTGCCGCAACTGCTTCTCCCTCCAGCTCTGAAGGGACCAATTGGCGACCCGAAGAACTACTGGTACTTGAGCTACGGCTATCAGCAGGCGCTGGTGTCACTTGGCAACGGAAAAAGCTGGGGCATGTTCATCGAGGCAGGTATTTCCGATGGTAATCCGAATCCAATTCGGGGGCATATTTTTGCGGGGCTGGCCGGCGACAGCCCTATACCCAATCGTGAAAATGACACTTGGGGCGTTGCCGCGTTCCGCTACAACTTTAGCGACCCATTGAAATCAGCCGCTTCTACAGCAGGTTTTCCGTTGCAGGACGAACAAGGGGTTGAGGCTTTCTACAATATTGCGATCACACCCTGGGCCCGGCTTTCAGCGGACCTTCAGTTGATTGATCCCGCCCGCGCCGATAGGGATACGGCGGTATTTGCCGGTCTTCGTTTGGAGATGAAGTTCTGAATTAGCTCGAGTTACTTTCGATTGCTGAAAAGTGGCGCGTATCTGGAAGGACTCGACTGATGTTGTCTACTGCAGTTAGAGCAAGCCCTAGAGCTATTGACTGACCAGCCATGCACTGCCGACCCTTGGTTCATTCGAAGTATAAACCTTCTATCTCCCGTCATTTCGGGCGCACGCGTCGGAAAGCTCCAACACCGGACTATTTGAGGGAGCGATCCGAAAATCGAAAGTGTCCGCTCAGCTGTCGCTGGTAATCTCCGCAGCGAACGGCTCCTTTCCGCCTTCGCACCCAAATGTGCCTGGTGCAGCAATTACACCACTTCCCGCTTCCATCACTGTCACAAACGGCCCTAACCGGTTCTTCGAACAGTCCACAGTTAACGGCAGCAAGGAGTCCAAACTGTTCGATGCTGCAGCTTGCGCGAATGACGGCAAACGGCCCAGTAACCTGAACTTGACTTTAGCGGGGCAGACGAACGTGGATAGATTTTGCACTCCCACTGTAGTCAACTCTAAAGCAGTCACTTTCTGGCGCGGCCTGGTCCGCTTATAATCTCAGGTTCGACGCGCTCAACTCGATCAGGTTGAGCTTAGAATAGCAGCTAAATCGTCCTGAGGTTGCGGTTTTGTATTCATGTCGAGACCGCTTTGGATATGGTTCAGGTGAGAAATCAGAAGCTCTTCAGCTCGATCTGGATCTCGAGACTGGATCGCGTGTAGGATCTTGGTGTGTTCGTCATCAGGACAACTCGCGTTCTCGGATGTTCCAAATAAGCCTACAATCAGCGACGTTCGAGTCACCAGCTCTCGCATCATCCTCGAGATGGACTTGTTTCCAGTCGCCTGGGCGAGTTTGGTGTGAAACTCACCGGACAGACGAATGACTTCCGTACGCTCGTTCTCTTTTCGCGCAGCATCTTCAAGTGCGATGTGATCGGTGAGAAGTGCCAAACTAGTTTCACTTGGGCCCTGGGCTAACTGCCGAACAAGCGGAGGTTCAATCAGTAATCGAGCGTCGAAAACATCTTTCGCCTCGGACTTGTCCGGACAGGCGACATATGCACCACGATTCGACTGTAGGTCGATGATTCCCTGACTAGAGAGAAGCAAAAGTGCCCGCCGAACACGCATGCGTCCAACACCGAAGGTCTCGCAAAGGCGCGATTCGCTCAACTTGGTGTTGGGTGCCAACTGTTGCTCCATGACAGCTTTGTAAATGCGCTCAACGATCAAATTCTCATCCGGTTCAGATGAAAAAACCGTTTCGCCTGGGTTTTTTGCCTGAGATTTGATGCTCACATTGAGACCTTTCAAGACCGATTAGTTTGGCAGCTGATGGTGCATGATACCGCTTAAATTACGATCAGTGTATGGGGAAAGCTGAGATATCGTTGATAATATTTTCAAAAGTGTTGACAAAAATTGTTAACAATCGTCAAGTTGGTGGCGCGGCATGTATGATGCTTTCATTAGATTGCCTGCCAATAAGGACACCAAAGACGCCAACAATGAATTCAACGGGAGTTTAAAATGCTACGTAGAACACTAACGAAAGTCGCACTAGCGGCCGTAACCTTCACCGCGTTTCAGGCCACAGCGGCCTTTGCTGAAAATCCAGTTCTGAAAATAGGCTTTGTTGGCGTGACCAGTGGCCCCGCCGCAGCGTGGGGTATCTCGAACCAGCGCTCTATGGAAACACGGGCGGCCTGGATCAACGAGACCGGCGGCTACACGATCAGCGGCACGACATATGACATCAAAATTGTGTCTTTCGACGACCAGAAAGACCCCAAGCGTGCGATAGCGGGTATGGAGAAGATGGCTCAAGAAGGTATCCACTATGTTGTGGGTCCGAACGTCGATGACGGTGCAGCCGCCGTACGTCCCGTAGCAGAGGCCAACGGAATTATGTATTTCCCATACGCATTCCCCAAAAGCCTGTACCAGGCGCCTGCGTCTAACGCCGTTCTTGGTATGGTCGCCAATTACCAGTCCGGTCCTGCGATCTACAAATATCTGATGGATGAAAAAGGCGTCAAAACCGTTGCCTTCATCGCCGCCAATGAATCTGATCCGCTCACCCAGCGTGATGGTGGTGTTGCGGCAGCAGAAGCCTTGGGGTTGGAAGTCGTTTCTTCTAACGTGACATACCAAGTTGATACCACAGACTTTACGCCTGTTCTGACACCCATCATGCGCACACGGCCTGATCTGCTGGTGTTGTCCGGTGTTTCGCCTGCCAACGCGCCACAGTTGATCCGTTCCGCCCGCGAACTGGGTTTTGAAGGCGCTATTTCGACAGAAACAGCACAGGATGCTGGTGTTCTGGCCGAAGGCGCTGGTGACCTGGCAAATGGGTTCATTTCGGTTGGCGGCGCTTCAACTCCAGAGCTTGCCTCGCCGATGATGAACGAATTTGTCCAGCGCTATACTGACTTGTTTGGCGAATATAATGACGAGTCCAACACCAAGGTCTATGCTCTGGAATACATCCTTGAGACGCTCAAGGCTGATCCCTCCGCAATCGATAATGTGAACGCGTTCCAAGCTACGATGGACACGTTTGAAGCGCCAAACCCTTATATGAACGGTGATGCAAAACTGCGCTATGTAGGTATGTCTTCCTTTGGTCAGCGTCGCCAAGTTGCTGTTCCGCTGGTTGTGAACGTCTATCAGGACGGTGCATTTGAAACGCTTTTCGTAGCTGAAGTCGACTGAACTTCCCTGACTGCTTAGGCTTGCCCTGAGCAGAACTTCCCCGGGCCTTAATGGCCCGGGGCCTTTCAACGAAAGAAAGCTCTCATGGAACAAATATTGGCCAATGGTGTCTATCTGGGGTCCCAATACGCGATGATCGCGCTTGGTTTGACCCTGATTTTTGCCCTGATGAATGTCCTCAACTTTGCTCATGGCCAGATGTATGTGATTGGCGGTTTCGTCACATATACATTCTACGGCCAGTGGGGAGTGCCGTTCATTCTGGCCCTCGTCATGTCATGCGTAACCCTGGCTATCCTAGGGGCGCTAATAGAGAAATTTCTGTTTGCCCCAGTGATCAAAGGATCCGCCCGCGACGAAAGCACGATGCTTTTGGCCGCAGGTATTGCGTTCTTTTTGGATGCGGTGATCCTATTGGTATTTGGTGAGAAACAGCGTGGCGTTCCGAAAATCGTCGACGGTGTGTTCAACTTTGATTTCCGACTGATCATGCCCTACGACCGTATTCTAATTTGTGTTTTGGCGATCCTGTCGATCGTCGCATTTATTGGTCTGATGCAATATACCAAAACGGGCCGCGCCCTGCGTGCGTTAGCACAGGATCGGGTCGCAGCTCAGTTGATGGGTGTAAATGTTGACCGTTATTCCATGATCGGCTTTGCGCTTGGCGCGATGCTTGCAGGCCTTGTCGGTGGCTTGTTGGTCACCATCACTGGTGTGAACCTTGGAATGGGCGGACCAACTTCCATCAAGGCGTTTATGATGGTGATGATCGGTGGTGCGGGTGTGATTTCGGGCGCGATCTGGGGGGGTATCATCCTTGGGTTTATGGAAGCCATCGGCCTCGCTGTGCTGTCGCAATATGGCGATATCACTTACCTGCTGATCTTCGTTTCGTTGATGATTTTCCTTACCATCCGGCCTCAGGGTTTGATGGGCAAGCCGTGGGGTTGATCTGATGTTGAACTTTTCTGCAAAGCAACTGGCCGCTGTCGGACTATTCCTCTTTGTTATCTTTGTCGGAGTGCCGCTGATGATCGGCCTGACTGGTCGCTGGGATTTCTACTTTACTCTAACATCGGTCGCCCTTTTGGCCATCGCAAGCGCAGGGGTCTGGCTGACATTCTACATTGGCCGGATCAACATTGGTCAAGGCGCATTTGCACTGATCGGTGCCTATGTTTCGGCAATTCTGGTCGTCAAAGCAGGGTGGTCGTTCTGGCTATCCCTGCCTGCCGCCGGGATATTCGCAGCCCTGGTCGCCGTTGCTATTGGGCTGCCCATCCTGCGTCTGCGTGGCGTCTATTTTGCGATGATCACACTTGTCCTTACACAGGTCGTGACGCTGACAGCACTTGCGCTGCCAATCACAAACGGGGCCAAAGGGATATCGTCAATTCCGCTGCCGTCGGGCCTGTCGCTGTTTGGTATTCCGCTGATCCCGGATTTCGCGACAATGGAGAACACCAAGCTGGCCTTCTATTATTCTGCCTGCATCCTGATGATCATGACCTATGTGGCGCTCTACCGGTTGGTAAATTCCCGCCTTGGGCACCTGTGTCGCTCGATGCAACAGAACGAGGAATTGGCCAGCTCTATCGGAGTTAATATCTCTTATATCCGCGTCGTGATCTTTGCCATCTCCAGCTTCTTTGGCGGTCTTGGTGGGGCCATGTTCGGGTCCATCGCGCAGTCGGTTTACCCCTCCAGCTTTCAGGTCGCAGACTCGGTCAACTTTATGCTGAACTGTTTCCTTGGCGGACTTGGCTATGTCTTTGGCCCGATGCTCGGCACGCTGGTTCTCTACTTCGGTTGGGACCTGCTGTTTGAATTCGGTAAATACCAAATGTTGATCTACTCGACCATTTTGATCGCAGTGATCCGCTTTTTGCCAAACGGCCTGCTGAGCCTGCGTATCGGCAAAGGAGGCACCAAATGAGCCCGCTTCTTCAGGTTAAGAATGTCACCAAAAAATATGGTGGCCTGACCGCAAACAACAGTATCAGCTTTGACGTGGGTGAAAACGAAATCTTGTCAGTGATTGGGCCAAACGGGGCCGGGAAATCCACCTTGTTCAAGATGATCTCGTCGTTCACGCCGACCACATCCGGCGAAGTTCTGTATCACGGTGAACGGATTTCAAACCTCAAACCGCATGCCGTTGCGCGCAAGGGCATCGTCAGGACATTTCAGGAAACCACAATCTTCAAAAGCATGACCGTGCGGGAGAGCGTCGTGTTGGCCCAACACCTGCGGGCGAAGGCGTCACTTGCAGGATATTTCTGGGGCAGCAAGGCCGCAAAAGAAGATGTCGTGGCCTTTGGTCAATATGCTGATGAGTTGCTGGAGTTTCTGGGCATGTCCGGGATCAGCAATGAACAGGCCAGCAATTTGCCGCAAGGCAACCTGCGCGCTTTGGGCATTGCAATTGGTCTGGCAACGGACCCCAAAGTGCTACTGCTGGATGAGCCTTTCGCCGGCATGAACCATGACGAAACGACGCGTATGGTCGAACTTGTGCGTTCGGTACGCGACGAGCGTGGGGTGACGGTCATGCTGGTCGAACACGATATGCCAGCGGTCATGAACATTTCGGACCGGATCGTGGTGCTGAATTTTGGCGAAAAGATCGCCGAGGGCACGCCCTCGGAAATCCAGAGCAATAAAAAAGTTATCGAGGCCTATTTAGGCAGCGTCGACGACGAGATCGGGATGTAAGCCATGACAGTCATGTTGAATTTCAAAGACGTCGAACTGTATTACGATCACGTGTACGCGCTGAAAGGTGTTTCGTTGACCGTCAATCAGGGGGAAACGGTGGCGCTGATCGGCGCAAATGGTGCGGGCAAATCTTCGATCCTGCGCGCGATTACCGGGCTCGCCGAACCAGTCAATGGCTCTGTCACGTTTGAAGGAGAACGCGTTGACGGCACTGATCCTTCTGACATCGTTAAACGCGGCATAGCAATGGTGCCCGAAGGTCGTCGCGTGTTTCCTTTCATGTCGGTGAAAGACAACCTGATGATGGGGGCATTCACCCGCAGCGATAAGGCTGACATTCAAAACACGCTTGACAGCATTCTATCCCGCTTTCCCCGCCTAAAAGAACGCTACAGCCAGGCTGCGGGAACATTGTCAGGCGGTGAACAGCAGATGATGGTGATCGGGCGCGCATTGATGGCAAAACCCAAGCTCTTGTTGCTTGATGAACCCAGCCTTGGCATTGCGCCAAAACTGGTGCAGGACATCGCGCGCTCAATCGTCGCCATCAATCGCGACGAAGGTGTCTCGGTGTTACTTGTCGAGCAAAACTCGCGCATGGCGCTGAGCATTTCGCACCGCGCCTACGCCGTCGCGACCGGTAATGTAGTGATCGAAGGCAACTCCAAAGAGTTGTTGAATGATGACCGGATTAAGGCTGCATATCTTGGCGGCGAGGTCTGAGCAGTCATGAAGATCCTTGTCATTAACCCAAACACGACCTCCTCTATGACAAAAAAAATTGCAGGGGCGGCGCGAGCTGTTGCTCGCCCGGATACCGAGATCGTGGCAGCCAATTCGCAAAGTGGTCCAGCAAGCATTCAAGGCTTTCTGGATATCGCCACATGTATCCCAGGACTGCTTGAAGAGGTCGCGCGACATCCCGACGTTGACGCTATTATCATCGCTTGTTTCGACGATACTGGGCTCGATGCAGTGCGCACTTTGGTTTCAGTTCCCGTTTTGGGCATCGGAGAAGCCGCCTATCACGCGGCCAGTATGATCGCGACCAAGTTCAGCGTTATCACTACGCTGTCCCGCTCTGTTCCGGGACTTGAAAACAACCTTTTGCGATATGGGCTCGTACAAAAGTGCGCACGCGTTCGGGCGACGGATATTCCCGTCCTTAAACTTGAAGAGGGCGATCCAGCGACCCTTCTCAAAATCCGTTCCGAAATCCGTGAGGCAATCGAGCAGGACAACGCTGAGGCGATTGTTTTGGGTTGCGCAGGAATGGCGGACCTTATGGCGCAATTGAGTGAAGAATTCGGCTTACCTATCATCGACGGTGTCGCAGCCGGTATCACCTTTGCAGAAGCGCTGGTGAACAACAGCCTTAGAACGTCGAAAATTGGGGCTTACTCAACCGGATAATTACAAAGTTGTCATAGAGATATTGGTAGGGAGTGGCTTTGTTGATGCCGGTAAGTGGGGACATCAACAAAGTCGGTCCAAGCCCAAAAGTTCCTAGTTGAATTCACCGGACACCGAATCCAAACCTCTCAGAACAACTTGAGGTTTGTATGCTTTAAAGGTCGCAATATGCCTTCCTAACTCTGGTAACAAAAGCGGAACCATGGGCTGCTTAAGGGGCAGCATCGCATGCTCCTCTTTTGGGTCGATATAAAGGTTGAAGAGCTTGCCCCCATAAGTGGAAGGGCTAACAGTGGATTGAAAAGGACTTTGCGCCGGCCAGCTGTCTTCATGCCTGTAATTCATATCGTTTATCAAGAGTTTATACTCGCCGAACCGCATACCGGAAAGCACACTACCTGCCCAGAAAAAGACCGAACGCCGATTTGAATGCCCGTTGTCAGCCAGCAGAAATGAAGTCTGATCAATTGCATCAATGTATTGATCTGTAGGTATTGCGCTGGTGGCCCCCCCAATACGCGCGGCAGTCATAAAAATGTCGGCCAGGTCGAACAGGCCATCAGAGCTTCTTCCCGGCTCAATCATTCCCTTCCAATATGCAATGGTCGGAACGCGGACACCACCTTCGTATGATGTGCCTTTGCCGCCCCGAAAAGGAGTGTAACCCATATCGGGAAAGGTCTCGAGCATCGGCCCATTGTCCGAAGTGATAAAAATAAGGGTGTTTTCTAACTGCTCGGTGCGTTCAAGTGCTGCAACCAACTGGCCAATACGGAAATCCAGTTCCAGAACCACATCCCGATAGGGATATTTGGCACCAGATTTGCCAGCAAAGTCAGGGTGAGGATAGTTATCAAAATGCGCACCACGGGTGGCAAAGTAGAGAAAGAACGGGTTTTCCGAATTTCCCATACCCTCAATGAAATTTACAGCGTGTTCTGTCAGTTGTTCGTCAACAAGCTTGATAGTTTCATTATCAATCGTAAAAACCGACGTAGCCTTTTCGCCAGTTTCACCTGCAACAATCGACAGGTCTTCGCTTTCCGAAGCCCACTTTCTCCGAGCGGGAACATTGGCAATGTCCGGGTTTCGCCAGGGTTCAGCAAATGAAGTATAATCGTCAGACGATGTCAGTTGACCGTAGTAATGATCGAAACCGACGTTCTGCGGTTGGGCACTTTCATGCTGACCCAGATGCCATTTTCCAATGGCCTGTGTTACATATCCGCCTTCTCGCAAGACTTGCGCAATCGTTTTGGCACCGCCTAGCCCTTTACCGCCTTCGCCAGGGAGTGCTGGTCGCAATAGTCCGGTTCTGACTGGTAGCTGTCCCGTCAGCATGGTGGCTCTTGTTGGTGTACAGCTTGGTTGAGAATACGTAGAAGTAAGTCGTAGCCCTTCTGCTGCTAGTAGGTCCATATTCGGGGTCACAGCCCCGATCGCAGCCCCACCACCAAAAGCGCCGATGTCACCCCAGCCCACGTCGTCCATGAGGATAACGACAATATTTGGCTTTTTGTTAGTTATTTCTTGCAACGCCGCAAGTTTTGCTGCTCTTCGCCTTGGTGAACAATAGCCGGTTCCAGATGGGCGGCAGTCGTCTCAGATTCCAGAAATAGGACATCTTCTGCAACATCATTTTGCAGAACCCTTCCATCCAACGGAAACGTCTGAGCAGTTGCATAGGGACTTGCCCCGGACTGCAAGACAAAACATAGAACTGAATAGATGCTCAAATTTGATTTCATTTTCATTGCTAACCCCTTTAACCATGCAGTCCACGAATAGAATTTCAACTCCTGCCTGCTGTGCTCCCTTTTTTGGTCCAATCAAACTCTTTGTGCAAGTCACGCCCACACGCCGCGCAACTTCGTTCACGGTGACGCCTGGGACCAAAGTCTCGGCAACCAAATGGCCCTTCACTTCGTCAGGCCAACGCCGATTGCCATCAGCTCCAATCAAAATCTCATGACCCGCTACGGACTCCATCCGTAGCTCCCGATGTACTCCCACGACGATCTCCTCTGCAAATCTACAATGCCAAGGGACTCGCAGAAACGCCCGGCTCGCAAAAGGTGGGGCCTAAGCTGCGGTTACCCATGTCTCGCTGTTGCTGCGAAAACTGCCATATTGGCATCAGCTTCTATAAGGCTGGCATCAGCCGCAAAGTGCTGACCGCTCACTAAACCGTCAGAAATGCACCGTGCCACGGTCACCTCAAACAGATGACGCAGCAGATCGCTATCGCGGAAACGACCGTGTCGGTTCTTGGAAAACGTCGAATGGTTGGGCACAGGATCGGACAGATCGAGGCGGCAGAACCAGCGGTAGGCCAGGTTAAGATGCACTTCTTCGCAGAGCCTGCGTTCAGATCGAATGCCAAGGCAATAGCCCACCAGCAACATGCGGATCAAGAGTTCGGGATCAATGGAAGGGCGTCCGGTGTGGCTGTAAAACTCAGAGAGATGTCGGCGAATACTGGACAAATCCACAAAGCGATCAATCGAACGCAATAAGTGATCTTGAGGCACATGATCATCGATTGAAAACTCGTAGAAAAGTGCGCCTTGCGCTTCTTGCTTAGGTCCTAACATCGTCAATCCTCCGCATTCACAGGTAAATTGAATCAGTGATGAACCCTCAAATCAACAAGAGTTTTTCAACAGAATTGGCTGGAAGCTGCAGTTAGACGGGTTTGGCACGAACGGCAGGTTCGGGCCGTTTTCGACAGGATGGTCAATTTTAATGATTGATGACAAGATCTGTTCCGGGACTTAGGTTTGAAATTCGGTGAAAGTTTCCTAGCCTTCGTATCTTTTGTTGCCGAAGTTCAGAAATTCAATTGTTCAGGCAAACCTGTCAAACCCGGCCACGAGTTTTGGCTGGCAGAGGGCTGTCTTTATGGACCTATAGGTGTGCGAGATGGCGCTTTTATCCAGCAATTGGGAACGCCAAGAGACTTCGCCTCTTTCTCCCCACAAGTAAAATAGCTGCGGACCGTGGCTCACTGCGTTGCGCCCGCACCATCAACGTCGATTTTTCTTGCCCCCTCCCATCTCCATCCTCGCCGGAAGCAAGGTTTCACACGCGAAGCCCTTGTTTAATTGGAGAAAGAAAGATGACACAGCTTTATGCCCAGCCCTACGATCTGAGCGCAACAGGTTTTTATTTTAAGACAACAGAGGAATTTGCAGTAAAGTCAGCTGCCTTACGCAACGACTACGGTGAGCCGGTCGAAGAGTTCGAAATTCAGTTTATTGACGGTGAAGAGATTGACTACGATCTAGCCGGGGCAATGGGCCTGAACCAGGTCAATTTTGCGCAGTACCTGTCTGCTGTTGATAATTGCGATGACGAGGAAAAACGAACCGTCATTATTGCCGTGGGCGAATGCGGTTACACCTTTGAAGCTGACCTAGACCCCACCCGGTTTGATGTGGAAATCTTCGAGATTGCTAGTATGCGCGATTTGGCAGAACAGTTTGTGGACGAAGGGCTGTTTGGCGAGGTGCTCATCCCCTCTGATTTTCAGGTGGGATCAGAAAGCCAGTCTTCGCGGCCATGGCGAACACGAATAATCCTGATATCGTCCCCTTCGATTTGATAGATGATCACATGTGAGTGAAACCTGTGAATGCGGCAGGGCTTGGTAAACTCTAGCCGCTCACGTGCCATTTTTGGGTTAGCCGAAAGGAGGTCGAAGACCTCGAACAGTGCATCGTGATAGCGACGCGCTTGGTTCACACCAAAGTTCTCAATCCCAGTCACGGAGATCCTGATCAGGTCTTCCTGGGCTGCGCGTGTCAGGTGGTAAGGCATTAGGCTCCGTCTGAACGCGCTTGAACACGGGCTAGGGCGTCTTGGAAGATTTCATCTTTAGATTGAGAGCTTGTTCCGCTTGAAAGGCCTTCATCAATGAGCGTCTGCATCGCAGCTATTTTGTCTTTGCGCTCTTGATCGCGACGGATCAGATCGCGCACATAATCGCTGGCATTGCTGTAACGTCCAGTTTCACTTTGGGCTTCAACCCAGGCCTTCATTCCATCCGGTAGAGAGACATTCATTGTTGCCATAGTTGGATCCTCCATAGGCAAAGAAGATATTGATTGGCAATAATTGTCAATCTTTGCCATTTGAAGACCAGTGCCAAAATTCTCAACCGACTTCATCGCCTGGAAAATACAGCTCAGTCACCCCCCGTCGGCCATCACTCCGACCAAGCTGAACAATGACATCTATTGAGCTGGCAATGTAGTCTTTTACCTCTGCAAAGGTCAGCGGCGTTCCGGCTTGGAGAACCATGATCGCCAAGCGATCGACAGCTAGTTTGGCTGTCTCAGCATGGAGCGTGGAAATCGACCCTCCATGGCCCGTGTTAATGGCCTCGAGATAGGTGATCGCTTCACGCCCGCGCAACTCGCCGACAATGATGCGATCCGGGCGCATTCGCAAGGACGCGGCCAATAAGGATTCAGTGGATCGTGGTGAATCTCTATCGCGCTCAGACAACAGGCCAACGGTATTAGGCTGCGGTGGAAACAGCTCAAAGGCATCCTCAATGGTGATCATGCGCTCCTCGCGGTTCACAAAGCCAAGCAGATGTCGAGCAAAGGTTGTCTTCCCGGTGGATGTACCGCCGCTGATTAGGATGTTGAGCCGCAGCTCTATCAGGCGCTGCAGAGCAGTGTTGAGATCCGCTTCAGCAAGTTTGCGAACCTTCGCCATTTTCTCACAGCGCTTGGCCTCCAGCGAGACCGCCTCGCCAAACAGGTACTCAGCCTTAAATCCAGGGATGCCTTGCGTGGAAAATAGGCGAATTGAGAGCGATGCGCCCTGTTCTACAGCAGGTGCTATGGCCACTTGAACGCGCAGCGGCCGGCCACAGTAGTCGATCTTGCCCGACACTAGAGGGCGGGACTTCGAGACCTTGGCCTTTGCATCCCCAACAATGGCCTGGGCAATGTCAATCGCGTTTGCGGGTTCAATCTTGTGGATCTCTGCAGAGATCATATGAGCCTCACCTGCGCGCTCAATCCAAACCTGACCGTCAGGGTTAATCACAAGTTCCGAGATGTCGGGATCTGTGAGCCATTCTGCGAAGGGTTCCAGGTAGGCATCGACGTAGCTTGTCTGGATCGGGACCTGCGCCTTGGTCACCAGATCACCACATCGCGGTCCACCAGAACGGTGACGCTGTTGCCCTGATCAATGTAGATGGTTGGCTTGCGCGATAGCTGTTCTGCAATCACGGTGCCGGTCGCGTCTTCAAGATCTTCGGTGATGGAGACCAGCGTATCAGAAGTGGTTTCACTCTCTACGCGGGCTGCTGCGATCGAGGGCGCTGCACCGATCACAGATATCAACGCCGCACCGCCAAATCGCTCGCCGAACTTAGTATCAATAAACCCGGTCACGCCCGACCGGCCAAGCCTGTCACCACCCACAGCTGAGATCTGCATGGAGTGTCCATCTGGCGTTAGAATACGGCTCCAGGCAATCAGGATACGTTTTTGGCCCGCATCAATACCGGCACTGTAGGAGCCAAACAGGCGAGAGCCGCGTGGGATCAGAATATTGTTGCCCGCAAAGGAGGGCACGGGTTCTGAAACAACCGCAATGACATTGCCTGGCAAGTCGCTGTTAATGGCAACCTGCAGGGCAGCCTGGACAACGGATCCTTGCGCCAGGGTACGATCTGGATCCATCATTTGTTCTGCCTGCTGAACAATCAGAGCTGGCGCAGACTGTAGAAAGGCCTCGTTTTCGGACAGCTTGCGTCCATCAGAGCCGCCTGTGGAGGAGCTGCCGCCTGTTGCGGCTCCGGATTGGCTATTTGCAAAGATCACCGCTGGCGATTCAATCTGTGCTTTTACCAGCTCAGCTGCATCCCGAGCGGCCTGTTCCGCGTGTTGTGCATTCAACGCCAAAGCCTCTCCACGTGCTACTTCGGCTTCCAGAGCCTCGCGTTGCATCCGTTCCGCCTCAAGCAGGGCCTGCAAGGAACTTTCCCGAGCAGCGGCGGTGGATTGCAGAGCAGCAAGTCTCAATTCAGCCTGCTCGACGTTGTCTTCCAGATCTGCAGCCCGAGTTTCAAAAGCCTCTGTCAACTCTGCGACGGCCTGACCAATTGCCTTGTCTCTATCGGCGCTGCTTTCTGCCAGGGCTTGGCGCATGGCGGCTAGCTCAGCTGCCAAGTCACTGGTCTGGGGCGCAACAACCGCTTGTGGGGCAGGGGATGTCAGCACTTCTTCTATTCGAATGATAGCCTCTTCAACTTGGCGCTCTGGCTTGGAAGTTTCAAAGCTAAGCCGACCAGTATTGGTCTGTCCACGTTGGAAATCTTCCACCTTGGATGTGTTGAGGGGGGCGTTCGCTTCATCTTGCAGACCTGCGGCTAGAAGATAAGCGCCAAAAGCACCAGCGAGAGCAAGACCAGCTCCAACGGCCGGTAGACCAATGCTGCGTCGAGGTTTTCCCTGGGTTTGATCTGCCATTGCGGCGAGGCGGGATTCTAGGTTTGGTTGCGTCACGACCTAATTCCTTACGTAGATGGTGCTGGCATCGCGGGCGACACAGAGAGCCGCGTCATCAATGCGCAGCGTCCAGTAGTCATTTACCCCAAGCACGCGAACGGTATTGCCTTGCTGGGTCCAATTGACCGTTCGCTCACGCCCCTGGGCATCTGCTTTGAAGATGGCCGGTTGGCGCATGCCCTCTGGAAACAGGAAATAGGTGTAGCGCCCATTGTCATAGATAGAGGTGGGTTGGAAATCCCCTTCCCCCGCAATTTTGTAGGCATGGTTCTTTGGTGGCTGGAACCCTTTGGGAGAGTTGCGCGCCGTTGTACGGCGCGCCTCTTCTGGGTATCTGAAGCGCACCTCATAAAACCTGCCCGTGGGACCTTTGATATGGCCCTCGCGCAGCTCAAAGGAATAGGTGCGCCGATTGGTGATCACCGTCATGTTGGTCACGGCGCGCGAGACATGCGGCTTGATTGAGATCACATTGCCCAGATCTGTGATGGGGGTGATTTCAAAACTCTCGGTATCACCCGCGATCACGGCTTCAAAGCGTTCTCCCCGACCAAAGTGAATGGTGGTCGAGAAACGAAGGTCTGTTTCTATGATAAACACCTGGTCTGGATCATAGACGGCGTTTCGGATGCGGATATCACGAATGCCTGCAGTAGGCGTTCCCGCAGCAAAGCTAGGTGAAGTCAGATTTGCACAGAACAGGAGCGCGATGGTTGCCTTCGAGATCAGCGGTCTGGATAGTTGAATAGGATTGCCCATCTCAGTTCTCCAGGGTTTCTGCATCGACGCGGTAGGAGGTCACAACAAAGCCAAGGGGATTGCCCCAGACTTCCTGCAGAAGCTGTTTGATATCGGGGCGGAACTCAAAGGCGATGGTGGCGACATAACCGCGGGTGACCCGGCGGTCGTCACGCGGTTTGCGAAGTGTCTTGGTAAACCGAACCTGTGCCACGCCTGTGTTCAGCTGGTTGACTGATTTGATGACCACGTCAATTTTGGCCTCCGGTCCATAGACCGAGATGGGGTAATCCTCAGCAGTTGAGTTCCACAGGTTTTTGAGCGTTCGCGCAGCGTCTGCATCGGAACGGCCCAGCACGGCATTGATGCGTTGTTCGCTGTCAGCAAGATCGTAGGTCTCGCGTTGATCGACGTAAGCGACCAGATGCGCCTGGATAACCGCGTCATTCTCATCCAGGGTCATGTCTTGAACGGCTGCAACCCGGTCCAGCTGGCCGCTGGTCTTATCAACGACGACCACATGGGTTTGTATGGTTTTTAACGGCAGCAGTGATAGGGCTCCGAGGAAGCCCGTCAGCCCAATCACAACACCGATGCCCGCGACCATATAGGCCATGCGCTCACGGCGGCGCGGGCCAAGGATGAGATCGGTTTCAAAAATGTCTTTTGCAGTAGTCACGAGGAAATCCTTCTGAGGGGTCGCCAAAACACCCCTAGTTTTCTTATTTTATTGGCCTGACTTACTTGTTTGGCCTGAGAGATTGGGTTTGAGCGAGCCGAGCAGCAGGGCTGGATCGGGGCGGAGGTGAGGAGGTGGCGTCCGAGGTTGGCACGCTCATCCTGGCTTGTGTCGTTTCGATTGCTTTTGATCCGTAGTACCCGCTCTCACCCATAGCCCGGCGTCCAACCTGACCAGAACGAACAACCCCGCGTTTGGCGAGCCCACTGAGGCCAGCAGCGTTTGAAGCAATGCCAATGGTTCCGCTTAGCCCCATGGCAATGGACGGAACGGCTAGCATGATGCCCGCTGCCAGGAACAGGACGACGATGAAGGGGAAAATCAAGTTGAGCGTGTCCACGCCATCTGGGTCTGGCGTGGTGCTGGCGATTTCTCCGGCAATTGCGATGACAATGCCAGCGGCACCCGCTGCGGCAATGGGCATGAATGCATAGCCAATGATCGAACGGGACCAAGCCTCAAATATTGACATGGTTGGCTTGAACAGTGAGCACAGGATGGCAACGGGTGCGACAACTACCATCAGGGTTAGAATGATTTTTGCGTAAGCTATGATGCCCGCTGATACGGCTGCAAAAATGGCGGCAATCACCCAGACAACAACCCCAAGAACAGCGCCAAAGACCCAGCCGGCGCTGTCGCCGATTGTATCGCCATATTCAGTAACCTGAGACACCATCGAGTCGAGCGCAGCATACAGGCCGCCAGTTGATGTCACTCCGGTCAGAGAAATGATGGCAGACCCGATGCTATCCGGAACCTGTGTGATGATGGTGTAGACCACTTGAAAGTTCGACCAGGATTGGGCAAATATTCCAACCAGCGCGATCTTGATACCAAAGGCGAAAAAGCTGCCAAAACTCATCGGTCGGATTTGGACGACAATGTTGATACCAAGCAGCACGACCAGAAGGACAGAACCAGTGGAGATCACGCCACCCACTGTTCCCGCGATTTCCACAAAGCCTTCCTGCGCGACGCCTGCTACAGCATCGTCAACGACGGACAAAATATCGCTGATGACACCCATTACTGAGAACAGGCCTTTAGACGCAACGCTTCCAATTCATCGGCCTGGGCAAGCAAGTCGGACATTTTAAAACGAAGATCCACTCCGTCAGTGCGTTCGAAATTTGGAGCTGCAAAGATCACATCATCCCAGCTCAAGTGATCATAAAAGCACTCGCATGAACCGGTTTCCTGCCACTTTTGCAGAGCGAGGATACGAAGTATTTGCTGGAGGCTGTTTCGAGTGAGCGCTGTTGCGCCAACACTCCTGGGTGGTTTTGGCAATACGCACTCTGGGATTTCATCAGCCGCCACTGCAATGCGTTGAAACTCTCGCTGCGCCTGCGTTGGTGCGAACTGGATGGGTTCATTAGGTGTGGCAAAATCGGATGGCGACGACGGAACAGGAGTTTCGCCTCGGTCCAGAACAAGCATGGAAACAGCTCCAAGACCTGCAATTAGGGCTGCGCCACCCAACAAAAGAATTCGAGTACCCATCACTCGCTCACCGTCATGGTTCGAAACCGGCGCTCCTCGGCCAGTGTTGCCGCATCCACCACCCCAAGTTGCCCAGCACTGACGCCGGCGGCAGCCTCTAGGCGCCAGATCTGTGTCAGGATGATGCCCAGCTCAGCCGTTACCCGGGTATTGAGGTCTACGGCTGATTTTAACCCATCCTGATCATCAATATGACCAACCATGGTCTGAATGCGGTCCAAGCTTTGCCCGGCTTCAACGTGGGACTGTTCGGCGGCTACGGACAGCATGGCACTGGCGCCAGCCTGCGTTGCTAGGTTGTTATCACTTGGTTTGGCAGAGCTTGAGAGGGAGGACAGCCGTTCACTGGTAAATCCAGCGTCTCCAAGAACACTGCCAATCCGACTGGCAGCGGCAGATCCTTCCCGAAACGCACCGGTGAAGTTCCCTGCTTTGATTTGGTCAAGGGCAGCAATGGGCTGCTCGATGACGCCCTTCAACCTCTCAAAGTCTTCAATTGTCGCGAGCAGCTGCCCCAAACCGTTGCCCTCAACCAAAGAGACCAGTTGATCTTCGAGGTTGGTTAGCTGTGAGATTTGAGTTTCCAACTCCTGTCGCATGGTGGCGACCTGCTCGAGCTGAACATTCAGGTCATTTGCCATGTGTTCAAGCTGGGCCAGCAACTGCCCGAGTTGGGTGCCGTCGATCGTGGGAACACCCTGGGCATGAGCGCCAGAGGCCATCGCGCAAAAGGAAACTGCTCCAACTAGAAGAAGGCGTTTAGAGCGCTTGCGCCCTATGTTAAATCCCAATTTCCAGACTCTGGCTGGAGCCAAAGCGGGACTTGCACCGCTGAGGATCCTACCTGAAAGTTGAAACGCTGCACTCATTGGGAAACTCCCATTTGTTTGAAGTCATGCTCAGCGAGGTGATCGGCAACGAGGTGCTGAGCGAAAGCCCCCTCGCGAACCTGGTTGGTGGCCATGAGCCGGGTGCGCAGTGTTAGGATGCGGGCGATCTCAGCGCGGGCGTAGGTGTTGAGCTCAATCGCGGCTTTGGCGTTTGGTTGCTCGTCAATTTGGTGAATGATGGCGCTCAGGCGGGCAATCACCTGTTGAGTGGTGGCATGACTGTCGGCCCCATAATAAATGCTGGCATCTGCTGTGTTGCTGTATTCGGCCAGGGTCATATCGCTGGGCGACAGTGTGCCAAGGGCTGCAACGCCGCCCACAACTGCGAGGTATTCATTGTAGTATTTGGTGACGTTGCGCACGTAGCCTTGGGTTTCAACAAAAGGTGGCACACCGCCATATTCAATCACCCGACCGGGCCCCGCATTGTAAGCGGCCAGGGCGTGCGGGATATTGCCAAAACGGCGCAGCTGGATGGTGATGTACTTTGCGCCACCGCGCAGGTTTTCTATAGGAACTTTGCGATCCACACCCATGTCACTTGCTGTGCCCGGCATAAGCTGGGTGAGACCGTAAGCCCCAACAGGACTGGAGATAGCTACGTTGAAGCGGCTTTCCTGTTTGATGAGAGCCTGAAACAGGCACCTAAACTGTGTTGGCGACAGGCCCGCCGCAGCTGCGGTGCTTGCATATTCCTGTGCCACCTGCGCAATCATCACTTCCACAGTTTGCCGCGCGTCACCAAATAGACGTGCACCCATTGGGCTGCTGTCGACAGCAGGGTAGATCACATTCGCCCCAATCGCCGTGTCTGTTTCCATCGCGGTGGCGTTGTATCCTAAACCGGTCATTGCCGTGGTCATGTCTTCCAGTGTGGAGAGTTGATCCGCCTGTACATCGGCGAGCGACTGGCGAGTGGTCCGGCTGTCGCGCTGAACCTGCAGGTCTTCGACCAGGGCAGAGGCCTTTGCGATCTGCTGCACAATAACTGCACGGTCAAACGTTGGGACACCTTGGGCTGAGAGTGGGCAGGGTGGCATGGGTGCCATCAACCCCATCACTAAAACGACCCTGTTCACGCTTCGGATCCGATTGGCCGGAACAGGCAATCAGAGCCATCGGAGTTTCGAGAAACCTCTGGGGTAAAGAAATCCGGCGCAAAGGAAAGGGCAGGGGAGGTGCTGTTGCGGCTCACGACGGGTTTGCCGCCGCGATCAAAACAAGGCGAGGTTTTGTCAGTGTAATTCTCACACCCTGCCAATACGGCCAAAGCCCCAATCAAAATTAGTTTGTGCATTATGATATCTTCCAAAAATCATTACGGGTTCGCCAACCAGGTCCGGCAAGGGCTTCGCCTGTGGCACCGCCACCAAGGAATGGCAGCAGGGGTCCAAGGGCACTCAGGTCTGCATTGATAAACACGCTGTCTCCGGCTGATCGTAGGAGTGCAGCCCGAGTGCCAATCATTGGCTGCACCAGCAGCTCCGCTTCTTTGTCGTTGAGGCGCAGAAAGCGATAGTCGGAGGGCTCTGCCTTGGGGTTTGGAAACAGGATCTGAGTGGAGACTGTTTCCACAATTACCTTGCCCACATGGGACTTCTCCAACTGTGATGGGAGCTGGGTCATCATAATCACCACGCAGTTCATCTTGCGCAGAGTGACCAACCAGTTTTCCAGACGGGCACCGAAGTAGCTGTCGTTCAGCAGCTTCCACGCTTCATCCAACACGATGATGGTGGGTTTGCGATCCTCAATGACCCGTTCAATCTGGCGGAAGATGTAAGACAGAACGGCCATGCGTTCCGTATCCATGTCGAGAATTTCTGTCATGTCAAAACCAACGATGTCACCTTTGACTGAGATGTCATGGCCCTCAGCGCTGTCTTCAAACACCCAACCAAACCGACCACCCGGTGCCCATTCTGCAACGCGGGAGAGCAATTCATCCCCGTCATCCAGTGAGCGGAACAGTTGTTCAAACCCAGAGAAGCTCTGCAGGCTTTGATGCGCATCGGCGTTCTGGCGAATAGCAAGCTGGAGATGGCGGGCTTGTTCTCCGTTTAGAGGGCCCGTGCGCGACAACAGCGTTGTCAGCCAGTCCGAGAGCCAGGCTTTACCTCGTGCATCTGTCTCAGTTGCGAGGGGGTTTAGCCCAGTGGCAACGCCTGCGCGGATTTGGTTGTAAGATCCACCAAGGGCGCGCACCGCCATTTCCAGGCCCTGATCCTTGTCGAAGAAAAACAGCCGGGCTCCAACGCGCTGAGCCTGTGCTGCGAGAAAGGCGGTGGTGAAAGTCTTGCCGGCACCCATGGTGCCCAGGACAATCGCATGACCAGCGGTTGGTTCGCTTTTTGCATCACCAGGCTCGTGAAAATTAAACCGATAGCCAGAGGATCCCACAGTTGGAAACACGGTGATGTTCTCAGCCCATGGACTTTTGCTGGGCGGGCGCCCTTCGACTGTGCCATGCAGAGCTGCGAAGTCCGCAAAATTGACCGAGGAGATAGGTGTCTTGCGGGGGCGGTAGGAGAAATTACCGGGATGCTGTGCGAAGTAAGTGGCTTTGAGCGCCATGTTTTCTCGGATCAGCACGGTGGAGGTTTCCTGGCCAATCCGTTTGACCTGCGCCACGCCCTGTTCAAGCAGATCTCGTGTCTTGGCATAGATCGCGACGGACAGGTGATGATCGCCAAAGGCAATACGTCCGGATTCCATATCGTCTGCAGCATCGGTCAGCTGATCGCGCAACGAGACTGCCGCATCATCGGCCGCTCGCATCTGGCGCACGGTCCGCTGGATGTTTTCCAGCATGATATTGTTGGGAATCGGGGTGAAGCTGTTGGTCAGTACCACATCGATAGGCAGGTCCAGCGCATCCAGCATAGTCACATCGGTGATCGAAGGGTAGGTTTTGATCGCAAAGACAGCCCCGTAACGCAGAGCGCCGTTCACTTCATCGCGGATCGTTACTCGGTCTCCCTCAAAGATAGCGCGGCAATTGCTGGCCTGTGAGGCGAGGCTGGTGAAAGCCGCACCTTCTGCGATTGGCGTAAAGCTTCCAGAATTGAGCGCGCCGAGATACCCAAGCCATTCGCTCCCCTGTCTCGTTAAGCGGACTGGTTTTGCTGCTGAGAGTGCCTCCTGGAAGAAGTTCATCACCTCATTGAGTTGCTGGGTGCGAGCCAGGCGGTCCTTGAGATAATTGCGGGCGGCAAACCTGCGCAGGAGTGGCAGACGCGCGCTGAGGTTGGGTCGCCGGATGACGCTGAGGTAAAGCCGGAGCTTTTTAGGTCTCAGGTCCCGAATGTGGTCTTGCCAGCGTTGGTCGATCTGGGCGGCAAAGCTGTCACCTTGCACAGGCGACAAGTCAAATTCCTGCGGTACAGAAATCCTGTGCACATAGAATCCAAATGAATTGCCCGTCAGAGAGACGATGGCTGAGACAGCCCGTTTGAGGGCATCAAGATCGCTGTCCCCGGCAGTCATCGGATTGACACCGTCAAAGCGTAGAGTGGCCATGAGGTCACCCTGCTTCAGCATCATGATCTGATCCTCAACGTAAGCGAGGTAAGGCATGTGCTCAGACAGGTAACTTTCCTTGGCAAAATCATCGGCACCCAAAGACTGAAGGGCAGGGCTGACGCCCTTGAGGTTGGATCCATCAAGAGCCAAAGGAATCCCCTCCCCAGATATGTGCATTCTTGGTGCTGCGGACCTTGCCGTATGACACCCGCAGGACCTCAAAGAATTTGGGTTCTTTGTCGGCGGTAAACCACATGATCACATAGGCCGGGGCACCAAGCAGCAAGAGAGTCAGGGACTTGGTCCAGATGAACGGCAGAATGATCCCCATACAAAGGACCGCTAGGTACCCAACAGGGAGGCCAAGATGTTTGGGTGGCCTGGTGAGGCCGAGAAACAAAGGGGAGCGTTGTGCCACGGGGTACCTGTTTTGCTTAAGTTAAAAGAAGTATCCTCCAGACGAGCCGAGGCAGCGTTTGCAAAGCACAACGCGTTCGGCTCGTCTGGAGGATTCGAGTTTGCAAAACAGGAACTTGGCTCTGCCTGTTTCAAGCGAACCCAGCAACAATGGTGCCGGCCGAGAAGATCAACACGATGCCGATGATCACCGAGGCAAACCAACCCCAGTTCAAGCGCCCCATCATGCACATAAAGCCGGTTCCGATGACGGCGAGTGTGGCCACCGCAATCCCGATAGGTCCTGTGAGAGCCGCTTCAACGGACTCCAACATGTTTTGGATTGGAGACAGGTCTTGAGCCAGAGCAGGGGAAGACATGACTATTGTGAAAGCCACCAAAACGGCGGCCTTCTGGGCAGATTTGAAACTCATAGGTTTTGTAGTCCTTTTAAATCTTAGTCCAACACGACAGCAGTCTGTGTTTTGGGTCTGGATGATGTCTCTGATGACGCGGCGAGAACACGCTGTAAGACCAACCCATTTGAGAGCTGATTTATGCGGGTGATGTAATTGCGGGTTTCCCGGAACGGTGGGACACCGCCGTATTGCTCAATTCGATGTGGGCCTGCGTTATAGGCTGCCAGTGCCAGCTCAACGGTTCCAAATGTGGAGAGCTGCGCCAGAAGGTAGCGCGCTGCACCATCCAAATTCTGGTGCATGTCATGTGGGTCTACGCCAAGCTGCTTTGCAGTACCCGGCATGAGTTGGCCAAGGCCAACGGCACCTTTTGGGCTGAGCGCATTGGGATTGAATGCGCTTTCAGCCTGAATGAGGGCTCGAAACAGATGGTGCCACTCATCAGAGCTAAGACCAACAGCCGCCAATGCCTGGTTGCTCTGGTGTCGTGCAGCTGTTTTGCGAACGGCAGTTAAGATCTCCACACGTGCTTGAGATACAGGGGCAGGGGAACGCGGGATTTGGTCACTTCCACCTGGAGCTGTTCGAGAAAAACCAATCAGTTCAATATGTGCAGGTGGATCTCCGTGAAACGTCCAGCCAGAGGCGCTAGCGCTTCCGTCCTTGTGGAACATCATTACGTCCGCGAAGCTCGCCTGTGGTAATGATAAGATCGCTATTAAAAGTGAGGTCAGTGCCGTCGCCAAATTCGAAGTGATGTTTGAACAGGCCAGGCCAGAGATTAAACAACCGCGGCTCCACACCATTCTCCGACACGCGGTCTGAGATAAGGATGCTTTCCTTGCCGGCGGCAAGGTAAATGCACTGATAGCGTGGTTTGCCATTGGTCAGCTCGATCAAGTCATACCGACATTGAAACGCCACACCTTCAGACACCAGGGCGCGCACGCCTCTGATTGTGATCAATTGGTATTTTCGTTTTATCGGCATATGTCGTCCCTCGCTTGAGACGACTTCTAATACGTGCGGACCCTCTGCGGAAAGGCATTCACTGTCAATAGTAAAAATCACACTTAAATTCCAAATAGTACAATATTCAATATTGCCTGACGTTTGATATCTTGACACTGTGCGATCAGGTGATGCCGCTTCCAAGATTACGCTGGGTCACGCTTCATCATATGCATCTATGGGGGAGTCAAGTGCGTATAGCGCACCTATTGGTAGAAAAGTGATTGGTGATTTTGGAAGGGTGTTTGGGATGAAAATGTCGTTTGGCTCTGTGCTTCGGCGAACTCTTTTGGGAGGTGTGGTTGCTCTTGTGAGCCCGGCGGCCTCAAGTGCCTATCCGGTGGATTGTGCAATCCTTCTGTGTCTTGCTGGCGGATGGCCCGCGTCGACAGAATGCTCTCATGCTCGAGCCGTGTTCATTCGCCGGATTACGCCCTGGCCGATTGAGCCGCCGCTGCAAATATGGCGATGTCCGATGGGGGTTGCTCTAAATGAAGATCCAACGGGGCCATTGCTCGCACGGGTTCAAAAGGTGGCGCTGGTGGGTAGGCCGGTAGCGCCTCAAGTCACCAACCCTGTTTTCCAATCCGGTGAAAGCACTGTGGGGAAGGAGATTGCTTCCCAGCTCATTAATGCAAGTGCGACAGGAACTGCTGACATCGACATTTCTGATCCGGCGTTTGATTTTGTCCGGTCCCTGCGTGTTTATCATATGGAGTTTCGGCAATGGCGGAGCAGTGATGAATGCCATGAGAGTGATAGCTCTCGTCTTGGTACCTATGGACAGCAGGGGGGCTTTGCATGGAGGCGCCACAATCTTCGGTCGGGATACAGCTCTGGGTCTCAACCCTCCCGATCCTTGTCTTGGAACGCTCCGCCGCAGTCAGCAGTTCACCGCGTTAGGCGGAGTGGCGACTGTCCCAATATCCGCTTTCGCGCGGTTGGGGTTTATTGGGAGGATTTTGAGGGTGCCCCTGGATATGAGGAAGTTCGATTTTGAAGCGGGGGAGAGCTTCTGCACGGAGGCTAGGATTGTATCTAAAGGCAGGGGAGGTGGGTGACACACACTAGACTTTCAACCAGTAGCGTGTTCCTTTACGTTCCCCCGTCTTCGTAAGAGCGGATTTTGCCACAAGATCGTTGAGATCACGGGTTGTTGTAACGGTCGTGGCTCCCGTAATTGAGATATAGTTTTTTGCGCTCAATCCACCAATAAAGCCCTCAGGTCCTGCATCAAAAAGGCGAATGAGTGCCTTCTCCTGCCGCGGGTTTAGTTTTCCTCGAAGTCGATCTAGGGTCTGGGTTTTTGCGATAATATGATCAATGAGTGCAATTGAGTAGGCTTGTGCTTTCAGAGCGGTTTCAGCAAACCAGATCAACCAAGGCGTGACTTCCATGGTTTTGTTGTTCGCTTCAAGTACATCGTAGTATGCGTTTCGCTCCTTCTCGATTTGATAGGAGAGCGCAAGCAAACTTGGCTGCCCTAGGGCGCTTGCAAAAACATGCTCACTGAGAGCCCGTGCAATTCGACCGTTTCCGTCTTCAAAGGGGTGTATGGAAACAAAGTAGAGGTGCGTCAGTCCAGCCTTGGCTAGGGCAGGGATCTTACTCCCCTGGAGCCAATTTAAAAAACCGTCCATCTCATTGGTAACGACACTTGATTCTGGAGCTTCAAAATGAACCTTGGGTCGATCAATCCTCCCTGAAACCACCTGCATTGCTTCGGTATGTGTCCTGTAAGCACCAACATCTTTGAGATCAGTACGTCCACGGCAAACAAGGGAGTGCCAGTGAAATAGGCTTTCGTGGGTTATAGTTTCAGCGTAGCCCTGAAAGCAGGCCACCATGAGTTCAGCTATCCCGCTTTCCGCAGGCTGTGAGCGGCGATCAGTACTCATGCCAAACTGACGACGAACTGAGGACTGGACAGAATCCCTGTCCAAAAAATCTCCTTCGATTTCGGAGCTTTTTATGGCCTCATTGCTCAGTAAGCTTACCTTGAGCTGATCTTTGTGCTCATTGGTAAGGTGCTGCCATGTGCCCATAAGACGACCAGAACCAAGTAAAAACTGTTGTTCCAGTTCTTCAAGTTCCCGAGCATCGAAGCTCCAATTGGCCCAGTCAGGCTGCTGCCAGTTCCATGTCATGAGGAATACCGTAGTAATTTATTCCTCATAATGTAACTAAAAATGAGGAATAACAATATTTTTATTCCTCATTACTGCTGTGTGGAGCTTTTCGGCTTGGAAATAGGATATCGCAGGTACATTCGCACGATACACGGAATGACCGCATCAGCGTGCGTCGCAAAAGTGTTAGAGTGTGCGTCGGCAGAGTTTTTGGGTCCAAATGCGGCCTAAACTAAGAGAGAGTTTGGCTCATCTGGTTGGTTTGATTATGCGGCGCGTTGTCTGTGATGCAAGCGTCGCGCTTCGAGCGTCTTTCGTTTGATCCTTTCTCGCTGTTTTAGAATGGCTTTGTCCCGTCCGAAGTAGACGTCGGCAGGTGTGACGTTGTTCAGGCTCTCGTGGTAGCGCTGGTGGTTGTAGTGGTCGACGAAGGCCTCGATCTGGGCTTCGAGATCACCGGGTAGGAAGTAGTTTTCCAGCAGGATGCGGTTCTTCAAGGTTTGATGCCAACGTTCGATTTTGCCTTGGGTCTGGGGATGATATGGCGCTCCGCGTGAGTGCTTCATGCCCTTGTCCTGCAACCACTCAGCCAGATCGCCCGAGACGTAGCTGGATCCGTTGTCACTGAGGAGGCGTGGCTTGTGAACGACGTGGACCTGATCGCAGCCTGACGCTTGAAGAGCCAAGTCCAGGGTGTCAGTCACATCCTCAGCCCTCATATTTGTGCAGAGTTTCCACGAGATGATGTAGCGGCTGTAATCGTCGAGGATGGTGCTGAGATAGAACCAACCCCAGCCGAGAACCTTGAGATAGGTAAAATCTGTCTGCCACAGCTGGTTGATCGCTGTGGTCTTGTTCTTGAACTCACTGGCAGCCTTGATCACGATGAAGGCCGGGCTGGTGATCAGGTCATGCGCCTTCAGCACGCGATACACCGAAGCTTCTGATACAAAGTAACTTTCTGTATCCGTGAACGTCACTGCGAGTTCACGCGGCGACAGCTCTGTTTCCTTCAATGCCAGCTTCACGACCTTGCGCCGCACCTCGTCAGGGATACGGTTCCAGACATGCTTTGGCTTGGGAGATTGATCCTGTAGGCCAGCCTC
>NZ_JBYAXC010000014.1:0-82995 GCF_057444295.1 Parasedimentitalea nitratireducens
GCACAGCGAGGTGAACTCGGGCGCGGTGAAACGTACCGCATAGTCCGTTCCGGCTTGCGGGTTCGGAACGCGTTCCAGCACGGCCTCTTCTGGTGAGTTTGGTAGCTCGGTTTTGCCACCAAGCTGGGTCAGGTTTGCATAGATGTCTTCGTTTGCCATTGTATTGTTCCTTCAAACGCCGCGTTTGTTGCCCCAGACGAGCACATGCAGCTGTGGCAGGATGGTGGGAGTATACCAGTGATCCCCCAGGGTTTTGTCGATCAACCACTCGTAGCGGTTCATGATGCCGTCCATATCGATCTCGGCATCCTCAGCTTCGGGTGGTGGTGGCGTATGGTTGCCCGGTTGCAGATACAGTGGCAGGTCGGGATAGCGCGCGGCGACCTCGCGGGCCCAATCATAATCAGCCGCATCAAAGATCACGATCTTCATCACCGTTTCGGCCTGTTTGGCCTGGGAGATGCAGTCGTCGAACTTGGCCCAGACCACTGTTTCCCCTGAGGATGGGGGCTTGGGGCTTAGGATCAGGGTGGACAACTCGCTGAACCAGTTTTGTGCAACTGACCCTTGGGTTTCCATGACAAAACGGTATCCTTTGGCGTGGCCTAAGGCGATCAGCTGCGAGAAATCCTGAATGGCTGGATTGCCGCCGGATAGAGACACGGCTATGGGCACGCCCCCCGACAGGCGCTCGACCTCGGCAAAGATGTCTGCCGCGCTCATTGGTGTCCAGTCGTGGCGGAATTTGCTGTCCACCGCATGCAGACTATCACACCACGAGCAGCGATAGTCACATCCACCGGCCCGTACAAAGACAGTCGGGACACCGATCACAGCGCCTTCACCCTGAATAGTGGGGCCAAATATCTCAGCGATACGCAGGCGGCTCATGGGCGATACTCGGCCCAGGTTTTGGGCGTCTCGCTGATCCGCACCGCACTGGTTTGGGGCCACCGAGCCCGACAGAATTCATAGATTTTCTTAGCCAAGTATTCCGAAGTGACCATATCATGGTCAAAAACTTCGTTCAGGTGGCGGTGATCCATTTCGTCGTCGATCCAAACCTTCAGCGGCTTTAGTTCGCGATAATCGAGAACAAAGCCATTCTGGTCCAATTCATCTGCGGCCAACTCTACCTCGGCGATATAGTTGTGCCCGTGCATGCGGGCGCAGGGGTGGTCACCGGGCAAGGAGCAGAGCTGGTGACTTGCAGAGAAGTGGAACTCTTTGGTGATCCGGTACATCAAGCGTCCTCCAGCACAGATTTCCAATAGTCTGGATCTGCATAAACAGTGGGATCCGTGACCCCGGCCAAATGGAACGCCTCGCGCCGTTCGACACAGGTGCCGCAACGCCCACAGTGTTGTTCGCCGCCTTTGTAACAAGACCAGGTGTCGGCAAACGGGGTGTCGTGTTTCACGCCCTCGGTAACGATGACCGACTTGGGAACATGCACAAACGGCGTATAGAGCTTTACATCGGCATAGCCATCCAGAGCTTTAGCTTGCATGGCCTCAAACGCTTCGGTGAAATCAGGGCGGCAATCGGGGTAGATGAAGTGGTCGCCCCCATGTACCGCGGTTGCGACCGCATCGGCCTGTTTGGCCGCAGCCACACCAAAGGCAATAGCCAGCATGATGGCATTGCGGTTGGGCACGACTGTGACCTTCATGGTTTCTTCGGCATAGTGCCCATCTGGCACATCGACATCATCGGTTAGGGCCGAGCCTGACAGGTGGGCACCAATATGACGCATGTCCATCAGGTCAAAGGGGACACCGAGCCGTTTAGCACAGCGCGCGGCAAAGTCGGTTTCTTTGCTGTGGCGCTGGCCATAGTCAAAGGAGATCAGGCCAATCAATTCGTGCTCTGCCGCAACTTTGTGCGCCAAAGAAACCGAATCGAGCCCGCCTGAGCAGATAACGATTGTCTTCATTTTCAGATCCATGTTTTGTTTGCCGGGTTGGCTACGACCGGCGCCCACATTGTGTGAGCGCCGTGTTTTTAGCAGATGTTTGCGGCAAGGTAAAACGAACTATTTGTCGCGTGACTACGCCAGGAGTACGTCTGACCAGTCAGAATAAATCTGTTTGCGACAATCAAAAACATCACTGGTTGGAAAATGCGTCGCAACTATATTTCGGGGGCAGCGTATGAGGTCAGGAGACTGAAAGTAGCCAGCAATCAAAGACTGCGGGTGACCGCTTTGTTCGAACTTCCGATCGTAGGTGACCGTTCTGGAAATTTAACTAGAGTACGGCAGGTTTAGGGAAAGTTCCTCAGCGCCCTTGCTCCCGCAGTGAAGGACCGCAAACCGTTTTCGTATCGGATGCTACATTACTCACCAAGGTCGTAAAAGGGCTGAAAACATAAATTCGCGGCGCCGATGTCCAACGGCGACAATGCGCAGGAAGCATACTTTGCAAAGTTGGGCCGGTCGTGATCTAGGAACTGATGAAAAAAGACCCGTTGCGGATATCGATGACGCACCTGGTGCTGGGATAAAGCTCCCGCAAAGCGGTCCTTCTTGAATTAGAGTTTTTGACTGTAGCGGATCGCTGTTAGTCGTAACGAATTTCCAAAACACATATCGTTGCATGCCAAGTTTCCTCTATCGGATCAGAGGAAAAATGAAACGATGGCGCCTAAAGAACTGCCCCAATTTGCCAAGGAACAAATTCAACCCCGCCAAATCCGAGATCTTCACTCTTTGTGTGCCGACCACTGGCGATGGCTATCAGCGCCTCGAAGATTTCTTCTCCCTTCTCGTCAAGAGACGCGCCGTCGGCGATGTCGCCGCAATTGATGTCCATGTCCTCGCCCATACGCATGAACATATCAGAATTGGAGGCAATTTTGAGGCCGGGCGCTGGCTTGTACCCCGAAACCGAGCCACGACCGGTGGTAAAGGCGATCAGGGTGGCCCCAGAGGCAACTTGTCCGGTGACGGAACAAGGGTCGTAGCCTGGACTATCCATAAACACAAAACCTTTGCTCGTCAGGGGGGCGCCGTACTCGAATACCCCGGACAAGGGCGCCTGCCCACTTTTGGCGACTGCGCCCAACGATTTCTCGAGGATCGTTGTGAGCCCACCACGTTTGTTGCCGGGGCTTGGATTGTTGTCCATTTTTGATCCATGGCGCGCGCAGTAGTTTTCCCACCATGCCAGTTTATCCACCAGCGCTTGTCCCACGTCTGTGGAGACGGCGCGACGGGTCAATAGATGTTCGGCGCCGTAAATTTCGGATGTTTCAGACAGAATTGAGGTGCCACCTTGCTGAACCAGTAGATCAGACGCGACGCCAAGAGCAGGATTGGCGGTGAAACCAGAATAGCCATCCGAACCACCACATTGCATCCCCAACACCAGCTCTGATACTGGCGCGGGGGAGCGTTTTGCTTGGTTGGCATAGGCCGCGAGAGAGTTGAGATGTTTTAGACCAGCTTCCATGGTGCGACGCGTCCCTCCCATCTGTTGTATCGTCATGTAGCGTAGCGCACCGTCTTCGGTAATCTTGCGATCACCTACCAATTCGGCCAATTGCAGTACTTCGCAGCCTAGTCCTACCAATAGGATTCCGCCAAAGTTCGGATGGCGCACATACCCAGCAAGCGTCCGCAGCAAGAGATCATAACCCTCACCTTGATTGGACATTCCGCAGCCACTGCTATGCACGATGGGCACAACGCCATCCACATTGGGGAATTCATCCAGCATGCCGGATTTTTCCGCCTGTTCGGCAATGAAACGGGCGACAGAACCGGAGCAGTTCACTGATGTAAGGACGCCAATATAATTGCGTGTTCCGACACGCCCGTCCTCGCGGTGATAGCCCTCAAACGTGCGCAGTTGTTTGGGATCTGGCAGGGGGTGGGCTGCGGAACCAAAGGCGTAATCCGCCACATGATCGCTCATGCTCATATTGTGACTGTGTACGTGAGAACCTGCCACTATGTTGCAATCTGCTTTACCGATGATTTGGCCGTAGCGGACCACGTGATCCCCTTTGGCAATATCTGTCATCGCCACTTTGTGTGACCTTGGGATCGGCTCGATTGCAACATCATCGCCTGCCGCAAGGGTTTGCAGAGTGATGGCAACGTTATCCACATCGTTCAGAAGGAGTGTTTTGGATGACATAGAGCTATTCCTGCAACTGAACGATGACTTTGATCAGGTCCGCGCGTTCCTCAGCTAGACCGTTAAACTGGACGGCCAATTCATCCAGTGTGAGTACCGTGGAACACAGGGCATCTGCATCAATCAAGTTGTCACGAAAGGCTGACATGACCCAATCAAAGTCGGACTTTAATGCGTTGCGACTACCGATCAGGCGCATCTCGCGCTTGTGAAATTCTGGGTCGCTGAAGGTGATGTTGTCCTTGACTACGCTGACCAGAACGTATGACCCGCCGTGGGCCACGGCCGGAAAACCTGCTTCGATTGCGCCGGCATGTCCGGTGGCATCAAACAAGACATCGTAACCTTCATCACCCGTCGCTTTGATTGCGGCTTCGATGCCTGTGTGTCCCATGTCGAAACCAAACTTCTCTGAAGCCATAGCCAAGCGTTCAGGGCTGAGATCCAGCAACGTGACGGTTGCACCCTTTAGGCGGGCAAACAAAGCCGTGCCTATACCAATGGGCCCTACGCCGGTTACCAGCACATTATCACCCTCGGACACGCCAGAACGTTGCACCGCGTGCGCACCGATGGCCAGAAACTCGACCATGGCTGCTTGGATCGCGGACAAACCGTCCGCAGCATAGAGGTTGCCCGCAGGTACCGCCAACTGGGGGATCAGACCACCATCGCGATGCACGCCCAAGACTTCGATGTCGTAGCAGCAATTGGGCTTTCCGCGTTTGCAGGCACGGCACTCACCACATGTCAAATAGGGGTTCACCAGGACCAGATCGCCTACCGACCAGCCTTCTCCATCGCACGCAACATGGCCGCTTAGTTCGTGACCGATAACCCGCGGATAGTTGAGGAAGGGGTGTTTCCCTTCGAGAATATGATAGTCAGTCCCGCATAGACCCACGGCGCAGATATCAACCAATACCCAGCCTTCTGGAACCTCATTCACGACTGGGCGAGGTTCCACCACAAAGGTTCCGGGTTGGACCACTGTACCTGCTCGCATTGTATTGGTGCTCATTTGGATCCACCTCGCGGCGCCCAGCCATCTGGCAATGTGCCCTTGATGATGAGGCTCAGAATATCGTCTTTGTTCACGTCTTCGATCCGGAACGTGCCGACATTGCGGCCCTTGTTCATCACCATCACACGGTCGCACAGGTCAAACACATCATGCATGTCGTGGCTAATCAGGAAGATGCCGATGCCTTCGTCTTTCAGGCGAAGCGTCAGATCGGCCACCATTGCCGTTTCCGATGGCCCGAGCGCCGCCGTCGGCTCGTCCATGATTAGAACTTTGGCCTGGAAGTAGATCGCGCGGGCAATGGCGATAACCTGTCGCTGCCCACCAGACAGCTTGGCCACAGGGTCCTTGAGGTTCTTGAAATTCGGGTTCAGCTGGCGCAGTGCTTCTTGCGCCTCGGCGTGCATGCGTGCTTCGTCGAGATTTCCGAAACGGGTCTTTAACTCGCGTCCAAGAAACAGGTTCTGCGCCGCATCCAGATGGTTGGCCAAGGCCAAGGTTTGATAGATTGTTTCAATGCCGTGTTTTTTGGCGTCGTGCGGAGATTTAAGATCAGCCTCTTGGCCGTTCACGTAGATCTCGCCGCCATTGGGTATCATTGCTCCGGACAGGATCTGCATGAGACAGGATTTTCCAGCCCCGTTGTGGCCCAATACACCGACGACCTCACCGGGATAAAGATCAACTGAGACACCTTCAACGGCATGAACACCGCCAAAATGTTTGTAGATCTCTGACATTTGCACCAGAGGGGTCTCTTGAGCGTTTGCGTCCAACATTATTCGTCCTATCGGAATCTAGAATTGGGTCAGCGAAGCCTGTTCGCTGACCCAGGCACAATCAGTACAAAACGTTTTGTGCGACTGGTGTGTCGATGTTGTCTTTTGTGACCATTACAACACCGGTGTCGATGAAGTTGGTGATCTCGTTGCCAGCCAGAAGATCTGCGATGGCATTCACACCCAGTTCTCCCATCTGGAACGAGCCCTGTACGGCAGTCGAAAGGAGGGTTCCGCTTTTGACCATGTCTTGCAGGTCCGCGTTGCCATCAAAACCGATGGCGGTCAGTTGACCCGCTTTGCCTGCTTGCTCAATTGCGCGGCCCATGCCGATTGCTGTTGGTTCATTGGCACCGAAGATACCAACCAGCTTGTTTGCAGCCAGAATATCAGTGGTTTGGTTCAGTGCGGTTGCCATTTGCGACTGCGAGTAGAACGGGCCAACGATCTCGATATCCGAGCTTTCGCCGATATGTTTTACAAAGCAGCCTACACGGCCGATTTCTGAACCAACGCCAGCGACATATGACATCACGGCCACTTTGCCTGAGGTGCCGACAGAGTCGATCATCATCTGAGCAGCCTGCTCACCCGCTGCACAATTGTCTGTGGACAGGAAGGTCTGGTAATACTTTTCGTTGCCTTCGGCCAGACCGCTATCAATGATTGCAACAGGGATGCCGCTTTCATATGCGCGCTTTACCACAGGGGCGAGTGCCTCTGGATCAGATGGTGCCAGGACGATGCCGGAAACGCCGCGGTTGATCGCATTTTCGACCAGGGCGACCTGATCTGCGATGGCGGATTCAGCAGCTGGACCGTTGAATGTCATCGTGTGATCGCTGTGGCTTTCAATGGCGGCAGTCGCGCCTTTGTTGACGTTTTGCCAGAAGCTGGAGTTCGTCGTTTTTACGATCACGGCGATCTCGCCGGCCGATGCGACTGTAGCTGCAGTGGCTAGGATGCCTGTGGCTAGCGCCGTTGTCAGTAGTTTCTTCATGGTTTCCTCCCGTTAAAAACTAGTTCTTGGTGATTGAGTTTGGTTAGTTCCGGTTGCGGATTTGGTCGATGTAGACCGCGCCGATCACGACAATCCCGATGATGATTTGTTGAATGAAGGCAGAAGTGCCTGCCATGTTCAGGCCATTTCGCAGCACACCAATGATAAATGCGCCGATCATGCTTCCTGAGATGCTGCCAACGCCCCCCATAAGCGAAGCGCCACCAATGACCGAGGCCGCAATGGCATCAAGTTCGTACATCACACCTTCGTTGGGCTGCACTGTGACAAGGCGTGACATCAGGACCATTCCGGCCAGTCCTGCCAGAGCGCCTGACGCTGTGTAGGCCCAGATTTTTGTTCGGTCGACTTTTACACCGGATAGGCGCGCGGCTTCTTCATTTGAACCGACTGAAAAGATGTGGCGACCAATCTGACGGCGCTGCAACAAGAACCCGCCAATCAGTGCCATTACGACCAACAGGACTGCGGGATAAGGAATGCCTGGGAATATCACCTTGGGAAAACCATTGGCCTGCATTTCGACAATGCGGAAAAACGAGCCATTGCCCAGTTGTCCAAAGGCCTCGCCAAGGCGGCTGATAGGGGCTGCGCCCGTCAATTGCAGTGCTACTCCACGCGCAATCATCATCATGCCCAGTGTTGCTACAAACGGAGTAATGCGCAGTTTTGTTATAACGAGACCATTGATGAAACCGCAAAATGCACCGGCTAGAATTCCGAAAGCCATAGCTGGCATGACTGGGACGCCAGCCTTGATCGCCAGCCCGGCAACCACACCGGACAAGGCAAGGACAGAGCCGACGCTTAGGTCAATGCCGCCGGTGATAATCACCAATGTCATACCAATGGCCAGTAGCCCGATAACGGAGGTTTGCAGAAGAACAGTCAAACCGTTATTCACTGAGAGAAAGGCTGGACTGGTAAAGGAGAACGCCAGTATCAGCAGCAGCAGTGTCAGTAGAGCTGACAGTTTGTGCAGGCTTGATCCGGTCGGCAAGAACCGCAATTTAGTGTTGCCATTAGTGTTGGACATGGTTGTTCTTGCTCCCCGAAAAGACATAATCTGTCTTTAATAATAATAAACATATTGACGAGAAGTTGACCCGTCAAATGTTTTTAATTTTTTTGAACATTTCAAAAAAACAGGTATAACGGGCCAATCGAGAGAGGAATGATACGACCTATGGCAAGGACCAATACCCGCTTCGTTGAGGCATACAATGAACTCTTAAACCTTTGTGATCAATTGGAAGTTGGGGCGTATTTGCCGTCTGAAAATGCCTTGTCCGCCCAGTTGGGCGTTAGCAGAACCGTGATCCGAAGCGCCCTGACACGGCTGGATGACTGCTCCATTATTGCGCTCGATGGCCGCGAAAAAATCCTAAGGCGTCATTCGAATGTGGAAGATCGGTTGGAGGGCCCGCCTGTTTTGTTGGGCATCGAGGAACTGGAGAGCCGATTCCTTGACTGGGTTTTACGCATGGATGTTCCGCCCGGCACCGTGCTGAATGTCGCGCAGCTCTCTAAAGATTTTTCTGTGGCGACCCATACCTTGCAGGAATTTTTCTCGTCACTCAGTCGTTTTGGTATTGTCGTGCGCAGGCCGCGCGGAGGTTGGGTGCTGCTAGGATTCACCAAAAACTACGCGGTGGAATTGTCAGATTTTCGAACCGTCTTGGAATCGAATTCCGTACGTCATCTTGCTGCCCTTCCATTGGATCACGAAATTTGGGCCCGTCTAGATAGTCTGGAACAGGAGCATCTGGATCTGTTGCTGCGCATTGACAAAGATTTCCATGATTTTTCACCGCTTGATGAAAAGTTCCACGCTGTTATCAACAGCGTGGTCACAAACCGTTTCGTCAAAGAGTTTCAAAAAATCATTTCTCTCGTGTTCCACTACCACTTTCAGTGGAACAAAACCCACGAGCGCGAACGAAACGAAGATGCCATTCGTGAGCATCTAGCGTTGATCGGGGCTCTGCGCAGTCGAAATGCAGATAAGGCTGAGGCGGCCGCGCGCCGCCATCTTGCCACCTCTAAGCAAACACTATTGTCCTCGCTTGAGACCAATAGCCACGCGACTTAAGTGGTGACAAAAGTCATTGCTGCGTCTGACAATTGTTTGTCGGCGGCATCAAGATTGCGTTGCAGCGAACTGACTTTGCCAGTTCCAAGCAAAACTGAGCAGGCAGCGGGATGATGCAGTGCAAATTGCAATGATGCCTCTGCCAAGGTGAGGCCAACTGCTTTTGCGCTGTCCTGCAAGGCTGTCACCTTGTCTAATATTTCTTGTGAAGCTGGCGCATAGTCAAACCAAGCCCCCGGTTTTGGTCCGGTTGCCAGAATGCCTGAATTGAAGATCCCGCCGAGCACCAGACAGGTGCCTTGCTGGGCACATAAGTCCAGCAACTCGGCTTCGGCCTCGCGATCTAACAGGGTCAGTCGTCCAGCAAGCAGAATGACGTCTAGTGGCGTTTGTTTCATCACTTCGATACAGACTTGGCTTTCGTTCACGCCAAGCCCGATCGCTCCTATACGCCCGGCTTGCTTTAGGTCCTGCAGCTCTGACATGCCTGATCCCATAAGGTCTTCCATATGGCGAGCGCCGCTGGCTGCGCCGTGGGTATAGTCTCCGATGTCATGCACAAACACGATCTCAACGCGGGAAGTTCCCAGCCGTTCGCAACTGCTCTCAAAACTTTCTAGAATGCCGTCTGCTGAATAGTCATAGCGAACCGCGTTGGGCAATGGTTCTATGAATCCGTCGGCTTCTGCCAATTGGGGGCCAGGTGACAAGACCCGTCCCACCTTGGTGGACAACACATAGTCGTCGCGTGGGATATCCCTAAAAAAGTTACCCATTCGTTGTTCGGACAAACCGCGCCCATAGTGAGGGGCTGTGTCGAAATAGCGGATTCCGGCGGACCAGGCGTGTTGCAGGACATCGGTCACGTCGCTGTCACGAACGACATGGCCAAGATTGCCAAGGCTGGCACCGCCCAACGATAGAGACGTTACTGAGATATCGGTTTTGCCGACGCGGTTTGTCTTTAGGGGCATCACACTGTTTCCTTATTATAGGCCACAATCTCGGTCAGAATTGGCTTGATAGAGTGGTCGCCTTGGGCCTTGGCCCAGTCCAACATCGCAGCGATCCGGCGCGTTACCTTCTGGCTGTGGTTTTGCGAAATATCCGCAATCCGGTGATCCAGAAATGGATTTGAAAACCGCTCTATTGTTGTGTCAACGTAAGGATCGAATTGATCCTCAAGCCCTGCCGCAACAAAGGCGGGCCTAACCTCGTTGTTCAGCACGTCTTTCAGGCTAGTCAGTTCGGTTG
Source organism: Parasedimentitalea nitratireducens (assembly GCF_057444295.1). Lineage (NCBI taxonomy): Bacteria > Pseudomonadati > Pseudomonadota > Alphaproteobacteria > Rhodobacterales > Paracoccaceae > Parasedimentitalea > Parasedimentitalea nitratireducens. Next base: position 10,313 of record NZ_JBYAXC010000014.1, read on the forward strand.
TATCCTGAACCAAATTTCGAACGAAAATGTCCTGTGAACCGCGTGCTCTCAACCATCGATCAGCCAGAAACGTGTGACCAAGGTTGAGGATGAATAGCTTTAGAGATTCGATTTCGCCCAATGACGGAACAACTTGTACCGAGGGATGATCACAGGGTAACGTTATTCCCGGCTGATCCTCTATCGCCCAAAGCGCATAGGGTTCAGCCACAGCACCTGCAGGTTCGATTGGTTGCGACACAATCCGATCCACCAGTGAGTTCACCCAGACAACGTCACGGTCAAGATAGTTGCGGAACTCAACAGGATCTTGTTCGGCCAACTGCATCACCCGGCGTTTCAGAACCGTTCCATTGTCTGCTATCAGCTCCATTGGCATGATCTGTATAGGTGCAGCCCCCGCCGCAAAACGCAGGCGCAATAAGTGGGTCAGCTTGGCTGGATAGGACATGGCCTGATCAAATTGCAGAGCCGAGTCTCTAGCATTGGGCGCAAACCCAGCGTCCCCTGTGTTTGACAGAACAATCTGCGCTTCGTTCACAAAAATGCGCGCGATCTGCACCCAATCGCACTCAGTCGATAGTGCTCGGATGACGCTTTTGACTTCGATTGTTTCTTGCTGCCGCTGCCCACCTTTCAGACCTTCGATCCGCACTGGGTAAGACCCTATCAAGGCACCCAGACGCTTAGCTCGCGCTGGATTGCCAGAGCTTTGCACCACGGTAATCGGCCCAACATCCTGACCGGCCTCCATCGCCTGAGACAGGAATAAATCGGCATGGGCTTGCAAAAACCGGCTGGTACCAAACTGGAGGATAGGGGTGGTTCGCACGAATTTTCCTTTCACAGGCGTTGACCGAGATCAGCACTTTACCTGAAATGTTTTTAATTATACAAAACAATTCGAGTCAAGTAGGCATGATGGGAACTTGAGATGGTCGAGCCTGTAAAAATCGATGCACACCAGCATTTCTGGCAAATTTCGCGTGGTGACTATGATTGGATGACAGACGATGTCGCGGACATCCGTCATGACATTATGCCGCCAGATCTATCTTCACTGGTTGATCGTCACGGTATTACAGGAACAGTTGTGGTTCAGGCTGCAGCGACCGTGGCTGAAACAGAGTTTTTGCTTGGACTGGCGGAACAAGGCAATTTTATCAAAGGTGTTGTGGGGTGGGTTGATCTTGATGACATCGATGCGCCGCAGACCTTGGATCGTTTAATGCAATCCACTGCCTTCAAAGGCGTGCGGCCAATGCTGCAAGACATCGAAGATACCAATTGGATTTCCCGGCCTAAGGTTAAGGCCAATCTCGCGGCGCTGGCGGAACGAGGACTGCGGTTGGATGCTCTTGTTGTGCCACGCCACTTAAAAGTCTTGGCTCAGGTGGCTAAGGAGCTGCCGGAACTTGCAATCGTCATCGACCATTGCGCCAAACCTGAGATTGCGGATGAGGCAGACGCTGGGGAAGCTTGGCGCGATGGCATGGCCTGCTTGGCCGAACTGCCTAACCTTATGTGCAAAATCTCGGGCCTCGCCAATGAAGCCGGGCCAGGGTGGGGAACAGAGCAATTGCAGCCCGTTGTCGATCATGTCCTGCGCCAGTTTGGCGCCGACAGGGTCATGTGGGGCAGCGACTGGCCGGTCTTGAACCTTGTCGGTGATTACGATCGATGGCGTGCAGCCTCAGCACAGCTGTTGCAAGGGTGTTCCGATCAAGATCGTGCGGCAATTTATGGTGGCACTGCTGTTAAGTTTTATGGATTGGAATTTGACGAATGACTTATCGCGTTGTCTGTATAGGCGAACCATTGGCCGAAATCTCGCGCCAGAAACCCAAACTAAGTGTCGGGTTTGGTGGTGATACTCTCAATACCGCAATCTACTGCGCGCGCGAAGTTCAGGGGCAAGATGTAGCAGTTCATTATGTCACTGCGGTTGGCCAAGATGTGCTTTCCAACAGCGTGGTCGAATTGATGCAAAGCGAGGGCATTGGCACAGACTATGTCTCCCACGACCCACACCGTCAGATCGGAATCTATGCCATCCAAAATGACGAACGGGGCGAGCGCAGTTTTCACTATTGGCGCGATGCATCTGCCGCACGTGAGATGTTCAAGTCCGAGACATCGCTGCATCTGGAAGCCATTAAGGCGGCAGATCTTGCCTATCTATCGGGCATCACACTGGCGATCCTGACGCAAGACGCGCGGGACCGGCTCTGGATCGCTCTGGCAGAGCGCCGCAAGTCAGGACTCCAGGTGGCGTTTGACTCCAACTATCGGCCCAAACTGTGGGAAACACCTGAGATCGCCCGTCGTGAAATCGCCCGGTTCTGGGACATCGCAGATATCGCCTTGCCGTCGCAGGAAGATGAAGCGGATTTATTCTGCGAAAGGGACAATGCGGCAATTGTTGATCGCATCATGACCTCTGGCGCAAAAACCGGTGCCCTAAAATGCGGAGCTGATGGACCTGTACCTTTGCCTCACTCGGCGACCACCCAAGTTTTTGCAGCGGCCGAAACCGTTGTAGATACAACAGGTGCAGGTGACAGTTTCAATGGCGCATATTTGGCTGCAATTGTTTGCAAAAAGGCGCACGACACGGCCCTGGCATCGGCACATGATCTGGCCTGTCGTGTAGTTGGTCATCAAGGCGCAATATTACCAAAGACCCAGCCTGTGCCCCCGCAACGCATGGGCAGTGTGATCCGGCTCAAACCCGAACACCTCAATGAATACAAGCGCCTTCATGAGGATGTCTGGCCGGGTGTTTTACAGCGGTTACATACGTCAAACTTCACCAACTATTCGATTTATCTGAAACATCCAGAATGTCTGATGTTCGGCTACTTTGAATATACGGGCAGCGACTTTGCGGCTGATAACGCTGCCATCGCGGCCGATCCAATCACCAAAGACTGGTGGGCGGTCTGTGGCCCTATGCAAACCCCGTTCGAGACTCGCGCCGATGGCGAGTGGTGGGCAGAGATGGAAGAGGTGTTCCATCTGGACTAGCGTGCTGCCGCACTGTCTGCGCGGCTGGTAGAACTCTCAGTATAGAAATGGATTTATGATGGCTCAACTTGAAGGACGACTTGTAGGAAAGACGGCACTGATCACGGCTGCCGGGCAAGGCATAGGCCGCGCCACCGCTGAACTGTATGCCCTGCAGGGGGCAAAGGTAATCGCTACGGATGTGAACGATGCGTCTCTGGCGGAATTGGAGGCCTTGGACAGCGTGTCAGCCGTGAAGCTGGATGTCACTGACGCTCAGGCAGTCAAGGACGTGCTCGGCCAAGCCGGCCCCCTGGACGTCTTATTCAACTGCGCTGGCGTTGTGGCCAATGGCACGATCCTAGAGTGCTCCAAAGAGGACTGGGATTTTAGTTTTAACCTGAACGTGACGGCCATGTTCCAAATGATCCAGACCGCACTGCCTGCAATGTTGGAGAATGGTGGAGGCTCGATCATCAATATGTCCTCCGTCGCGTCGTCGATCAAAGGCGTACCAAACAGATTTGCCTACTGCGCCTCTAAGGCGGCGGTCATTGGACTGACCAAATCTGTGGCTGCCGACTACATCAAACAGGGAATTCGGTGCAATGCGATCTGCCCCGGAACAGTTGATAGCCCCTCGATGCATGGACGGTTGCGCGCAACTGGAGACTACGAAAGCGCCCTTGCGGCATTTATCGACCGGCAGCCTATGGGCCGCATTGGCAAAGCCGAAGAAATCGCGTCGTTGGCCTTGTATCTGGCAAGTGATGAAAGCGCATTCACGACAGGTCAGACACATGCCATCGATGGCGGTTGGTCGGTTTAACGAAAGGAAATTGGGAAGAGATGAAACTACTTCGTTTTGGAGACCGCGGCGCCGAGCGCCCTGGCATAATGGATGCGGATGGTATCATTCGTGATCTGTCGTCAGTGATTGGTGATGTAGCTGGCCATGTGCTGGCCGACGAACAGCTCGCAAAGTTGCGCGCGATTGACGCGTCAACGCTACCCATTGTTCCCACTGAAACGCGGATTGGTGCTTGTGTAGGGCAAGTCGGAAAATTCATCTGCATCGGTCTGAACTATTCTGACCACGCCGCCGAAGCTGGGATGGCGCTTCCTGATGAACCCGTGGTATTTTTTAAAGCAACCTCGGCCATCTCCGGGCCATATGACGATGTCGAAATTCCACGTGGGTCGGTTAAAACCGACTGGGAAGTTGAATTGGGCGTGGTTATCGGTAAGGCAGCTAAATACGTCAGTCGCGAGGATGCGTTGAGCTATGTCGCGGGCTACTGCGTTGTAAATGATCTGTCTGAACGTGACTTTCAATTGCACCGCTCTGGCCAGTGGGTAAAGGGCAAGTCCTGCGATACCTTTGGGCCAATCGGTCCTTGGCTGGTGACACGTGACGAAGTCGAAGATCCGCAGAACCTAGACATGCATCTTGAAGTTAACGGACGTCGCTATCAGGACGGCTCTACCTCGACTATGCATTTCGATGTGGCGACGGTCATATCACATCTCTCGCAATTCATGAGCCTTCAGCCGGGCGACGTCATTTCCACAGGTACCCCTCCGGGCGTAGGTATGGGGCAAAAGCCCGAAACCTACCTGAAAGCGGGTGATCGCATAACGCTGGGTATTGCTGGCCTCGGCGAACAATCCCAAAATGTCAGGTCCAGCGAATTATGAGGGCATAAGTGCCTCTATTTTGGAAGTTCAAGCAATCCCATATCTCCTATATGGGATTGCTATGGCTAGGGCTGAGTGCCACCCACAAAGGTCTGATTTTTGCCAAATCTTTTTTTCAGGCTCGAAGACGAAAGTAATGACTTCCCACCCAACCTATATGATCTGCTGCGTGTACCAGACATACCATTGAAAGTCGTGTTAGGCCTGAAAGTGTGAATTCGCTGCGTAGAGTTCCAATGTCAGAAATGCGCACTTAGTGATATTTACAAAGTCTCGCCGCAGCCCGCTCTGGCAAGTCGTAAACGGCCCTTAGCTGCCATTGGGAGACGCGCGACACTTCGCGATCCAGCGCCATAAAAGCAGTCGTTTAACCTATCGCGCAGCATTTCCAGTAGTCCAAGGTCGGCTGAGCGGACGAAGCTGCCATTCTCAGTAGTTGCGCAGACGGCGGCTATGGGAAAGTTGCAACGAGCTTTGTGGGCACGGCAGCCTTCAAGATATCACACCTTGATAGGGTCATTGCCATACGTCCGATTTCAGGATGTCGACCATTTCGGTGTAGCCGCGTGACGTGGCGTGTTGCAGCGCTGTAACCCCATCGCGATCTCCGATAGATTTATCTGCGCCCGCTTCAACGAGGATCTGCACCGTTTTGATGTGATCTGTGCCACCGTCACCCAAGACAACCGCTTCAATCAAAGCCGTCCACGCCAGATTGTTGATATGATCCAATGGTGCGTCACCAGCCACCAGACGAGCCACGACATCATGGTGCCCAAGGTGGGCTGCGGCAATCAAGGCGGTGCCGTCATAGACTCTGGTGATCAGATCGGGCTTATTGCCAAGCTGCATCGCAAGCGAGACTAACTCAGGATCATTCGCCACTGCTGCTATCGCCAGAACATCATAGATACCGTCTTCCAAGGCATTCATATTCGCGCCACCGTTTGAGAGAACTATCAGCGCGTCATCATGTGAGGCAAAGGCCGCGATATACGCAGGGGTGCGCAGGGACCGATCACGGATGTTCTGATCAGCACCTGCTGCGATCAGACGGTTGATCTCATCTTCATCGCCCTCTTGGGCTGCAAAATGCAGGCCGGTATAAGATACAAAGTCCAAGGCAGACGGGCCCGTTTGCGCATGGGAAGCGCCAGCGTTGCCAATTGCCAAAGCGAACAGCAAAAACCGAAGCATGATTTTTCCTTTTAAAGAGATTGGCCTGTCCCAATTCGGGAAGGGCCGCAATTGGATTATTCAGCGCCGATTGCGTCAAGACCTGCGCGGGCAGTCGTCTCGTCAATAGTACCGAATGGCACGCCACCGACTCCGATGCCACCGACCAAAGCGCCACCGATTTTGATAGGTAATCCTCCTGCCTGGATCACCAGACGGCTGTCCATATCACGCAGGCCGCCGTTTTAAGGTTTGGCACCGATAAAGCCCGCAAGACCTGCCGTGTCACGGCCCATGCTGGCGGATGTGAAGGCCTTACCTGTGCTGGAGCCTACTGTGTGCGGGCCCGCGTTGTCAGCGCGCAAATGCACTTTGGTCACGCCGCCGCGCGCAACGATTGCAACGCTGACATTATAGCCCTCGGCAGAGCAAGCTGCGACGGCGGCTTGTGCGGACTTGGTTGCCATATTGAGCAGCAGAAAGGGCGCTGTCGGCAGGGCTTGGGCAAAGGCCGTGATTGGTGTCAGCAGGGCTGTCGCATGAGCAATAGAACGGATCATCGTGTTTCTCCTTTTGTTGAACCGATGCTCTGGTTCTATTCTGCCATGTGGATTGGCGGCATTCGTAGCCTCCGCAAAGGACTCCGTAGTTCTACTGATCAGCCTGTGCCTCCGGCTAATACCGTGTCAGTTCGGCCGCCGAAGAAGTGCCCGCTTAGGTCGCAATCGCTGCGCGGTGACTTTCTACCGTGCGGGGCGACAGAGCAAGCGCATCAGCGATTTGCTTGGTTGTCAGGCCCTTCGCTATCATCTCCAAGACTTGTCGTTCGCGTGTGGAGAGATGCTTCACCAATGCCACCGCCTCCGCGTGTTCTGTTGACGCCCGCTGGAGGCTCTCAAGTTCGCGGTGCCCCTTCTGAATCGCGTCGATCAAGTCTTGTTCGTCTACCGGCTTGCTCAAAAAATCGATCGCGCCATTGCGAAACGCGCGCCTGCATGCATTGATATCGCTATGCCCACTGATAGTAACAGTGGGCCAAGATACGCCCTGGCCGGTCAGTTTTTCTTGTAGTTTCAGGCCCGTAAAAGCGGGCATCCAGAACAGCGAACGGACCATCGATATGCGTGCTAATCCTGACCTGTGCAGCATCCGAGGCATCAACCGCATTGCGCACGAAATTTAACACAATTTGTTCCAATTCAACCGGATCAGCGTCAACAAAGAGGGGAAACTCATACAATGATAGTGTAATCGCAGCCCCCTTCGTCTTGGCCTCCAATGCTAACAGGTTCTGAACGCTTTGGGCAGTTTCGTGGACAGAACAGCTCTCAGAAGGTGCTCGGTTGGGTTTGCTCCAGCGTCTCAGGCGATCAAGGATATTCGCTGCGCGCTGTGCTTGGGATACTGTGTCGTCCAACACAGTGCCAAGACGTTCAACATCACCGCGTCGCGCCAAATGACGTCCAGCCTGTGCTTGGCTCAGGGTTACGGTCAGCGGTTGCGACAGTTCATGCGCCATGCCGCTGGCCATTTCGCCCATTGCACTGATGCGCGACGCATGGGCGAGCCGCGTTTCCTGTGCGCTAAGTTTGGCGCGGTTTTCTGCATTTTTGGTGTGCGCGTTGTTTGAAGCCGAAGGCCGCCAGCAAAATGAGCGCTGTGACCACTGCAATCACAGAGAACATTTTCCTGACTGGCAAGAGGTCAGACAGCCCGGTCGCCAAAGATATCTCAAACACCAAGGGCTGAGACACACTTCCAAGCGGTTTGGAGAACCCAGTTTCACCTGATGCTACCTGCCCCACCAATGCCGTTTGGCCGACTGGTGTGGAAAGACGCAAAGAAGTCGATGGCGTGTCCCAAAACGGATCATCTGTGGCAGTCAATGCGCGGGCGTCGATCACCAGCGCCAAACCATGCTGCGCCACGTGGGAATTGGGCGTGCGTTTCACAGGCAGGTAATGATCCGACAAATCTGGCATTTGCCCGATATGCAGAGCCCCTGTCGAGCGGCGCGCCAATTCAACGACACGTTCCCTGGCCTGTGCCGAGAGACCAGGCTGCGTTTCTATCATCGGTTGGGACGGATTATATGGGACGACATTCACCGAGGAAATTGGTGGATAGAAGCGCGTGATTGTTGCCGCGACTTCCAGTAACAAGTCTTGCCGCTCAACCCCACCCGCCACAAAAATTGCAAACAAAGAAGTCAAATGCGTATCATGTCGATCCGCCCGCCGGGAGGCCAAGCGATGCAGTGTTGCACTTTTGACCGTCAGTTCACGGACCACGTATTGCCGTTCAAAAAAATCGCCACCCCGCTGAACCCGAGTATGACGGCAAACGCCCATAGCAAAGCGTTTCTCCGGGAAACTACTGAGTATAAGACTGCCATTTGTACTCATCGCAGTTGTGGGCACGATCACCAATCCGTATTCCTACGGCAACATGGCTTTGCTGCAACGACAGCTCGATTTCGATTCCATATCGAAAGGACCCGTCACGTTCACATTTCGTCAGCGCAATGGAGCGGACATTGATGCAGAGGGCAGCGTTTTGAAACTTGGGATCTGACCTGCCATTCGAATGTCCACTCTGAGAGCAAACCGCCTGTCATTGGAATTTGCATGGATGTCTGCATCAGGACGGTAAAACCAGTCAACAGAATGAGGTTCTATCTGTTTGCGCTGCCTGTTTCGCTGTTGCGCATAGATCAAGCTGGTTTTCGCTGCCGTTTGCTTCCCTGGTGCTTCCGGCGCTTGGGCCAAACGCAAAAATCCACTTTTTATGGGTAACATGTTGTTTTATCTACTCATCCTATGCTTTCGGAAGCCAGAAACCATCGTTATCGAACTCAACTTCGATGCTGTGTTTGAGGACTGCGGGATAGCGACATAGTGAAAGCCTCTGAAACCTCCAATCGCGTGGCCGCCCTTTCTACCAAGAGTTAAGGCGAAGTTGGTCCCATTTCCTTCAAATCCACACTCGATAAATCAAAGGACCAGTAAGAAAATTGAGCGGCTAGGCGATGATCGCTCTGGCGCTGGCAGACTGCACGCCAGATGAGCCAAGGTTGGTGTCTGGCTAGGTGATCCTCGCGACTTTTGGGTCTTTTAGCCGGGTGTATGCCAACTATTTTCCCAACGAGGGACCAGCCAGATCCGCAGTGCGGTCACAGATCATGGTCGATACCAAGGTTGAGATCGACGCAGTGGTCTATAAGCCGCTGGATTAACCCCTTATCTGCTAAGAGTTACGGAAGCTAATGCTCCAAAGACTATACGGTTTCTGTTACTTTCTTCAAATGCCGGGGGGCATCAGGATTGCTCCCTCGTTCCTGGCTAAAACGTTCAACCATCGCATAAAACGATGCTACCAAAGCAATCGGGTCCGTAAGCGGATGGCTGGTTCGCACATGATCAATGCGCTGCGCGTTGCCGACCAGATTTGAGGTTGCAAAAACATGTGCCCCCTGCCCCGAAATCCGATCTGCCATCTTGGCGACCGCTGTTTCAGCAGCGTCTCCTGCGGCAAAGCAAAGCACGGGAAATCCGCAATCAACAATTGAAACCGGACCATGCAGAACCTCAGCCGATGAATAGCTCTCTGCATGTAACTGGCAGGTCTCTTTGAACTTTAACGCTGCCTCATTTGAAATGGCCCAGCTGGGACCACGGCCTAGAGTGAACACAGATGACTGACCACTTATCGCAGCGCGCACTTCGGGCCAGTCCAGGCCAATTGCTGTTGCAAGAACGGTTGGCAATTGGTGGATCGCCTTGCGCAATTCCGGGTCATTCTTCCATTCTGCAAGCAGCAACAGACCTGCTACTATAGAATTTACGAACGATTTTGTAGCAGCAACGCTCAGCTCGGGCCCGGCCATCATATCTAGCGAATGGGCCGATCCGGTCGCCAGTGGCGACGTGGGATCATTGGTGATTGCCACTGAATATGCACCACCGCGCCGCGTTGATTGAGCCAGTTCAACGATATCCGGGCTTTGACCCGACTGCGATACAGCAAGGGAAAGCCCGCCAGTCAGCTGCATTTGGGCGCCGTAAATGGATGCCACAGATGGGCCGACAGACGCGACCGGAATACCCAAAGTAAGTTCCGCAGCATACTTGAAAAAGGCACATGCGTGATCTGATGATCCGCGCGCCACGGTTACAGCAAACGCCGTTTCACGTTCGCGCAGGGTCGCGGCTGTCTTGGCGATATCACCACCACCGCCAGTCAACAGACGGTCAACTGCGTTAGGGATTTCCAGTATTTCGCGCCGCATTTGGCTGATTGCTTTTGTCATTTCAAAACCCTGCGGCCTTCGATGTTATTGAATTTTGACTATGTCCGAGAAGTCTAGAAGAGCTTAGCTGCGAACCTTTCCTCATCATTGCGGCCAAACAGCCTTCTAGTGCGGAGTGGTCATCCGTCATCAAATACACTGGAACAGACCGCAACAGGTTGCTTTGGCGACCCTTTGCCGTGAATTCATCCCAAAACAAATCACTTGAAATCAGGCTTTTGCATGCCCTCGTGACACCACCCGAAAGGTAAAGCCCACCAACGGGAAGGAACGCAAGAACCAGATCCCCTGCAACCCGCGCAAGAAATCTGACCAGCATTTTTGCCGTGCGCTCACAGGCTTCGTCGCGCTGCTCAATCGCCTGCTGTATGATTTCCTGTGACGTAAAGTTTCGCGGTGCAACCCCGGTGTGAGAGCAAACCCACTGGTAGATTTCCAGAACGCCCTGACCGGACAACGCTCTTTCAACGGATGCCCTGCCGCGATTTTGCGCCAGATGATCCCGCAATGAAAGCTCACTCACGGTTTCAACAGGTAAAGTCATATGACCACATTCAGCCGCGTGAACCACTGGCTGGGTATCTACGCCCATAGTCATGGCAGCCGCGTTAAAACCTGTCCCCGCGCCAAGCACCATCCTTGTTCCATTTTGACTTGCTGCAATTTTTGGCCCGGCAACATGTGAAATCTGATCCCCTTCCAGACGGTCGATAGCAAACCCAAGCGCCTCAAAATCGTTAAGAAACCGGATTTCAGCCGCGCCGGTTGCGGCGCGTGCGCCCGACTTGTCGATGTGCCAATCTCGGTTGGTCAGTGTAATCCCGTCATTTTCCACCGGTGCTGCCACCGCAAGGCAGGCCTTGTGGCACTGCTCGACTTTTTGCTGCCTGAGATAGGCACCAACGAGTGAGTAGAAGCTAGAGTAATCGCTGTTGGAATACCTCTGCGAAGTTCCCTCGAGAAGGCCATCTGGACCTGCAAGTCCAAGCCGCGTGTTGGTTCCGCCGATATCCGCAACCAGAATTGGTCCCGTGGTCATAGGCGTTCTCCGCTCTGGGGATCGAAGTATGAGATTTTGGAGACATCAAAGCATATGGGAACTGTCTCGCCTGAACGGACCTCTGCATCGCCATGCAACCGCGCGGTCACTTCGGCACCGCCAAGGCGGATCACGGCAAAAGTGTCTGAACCTGCTGGCTCAACCACATCAAGCAGGCAGTCAAAGTACTGATCGGCATGAACCGCACGAGACCCAAGATCTGTCAAAGCCTCGGGCCGAAGACCAATCTTAAGCGCACCACCCTGACGTTTTACAATACCGGCGCTCGGCGTCGGATCATGCAAGATCAGTGGGGGCTGACCATCTTCACGAGCTATTTCAATTTGTGCCGCTGAACCATCCATTTTAACCATGGCATCTAGAATATTCATTGCCGGAGAACCCATGAAATCAGCGACAAAGATATTGGCCGGGGTATCATAAATTTCTTTCGGCGTGCCGACCTGCTGAATCACACCGTCTTTCATCACAACGATTTTTGTCGCCAGTGTCATCGCTTCAATCTGGTCGTGGGTGACATAGATGATCGAAGCATTCAGGCGCTGGTGCAGGCGTTTGATTTCAGTCCGCATCGTCACCCGCAGCTTGGCATCAAGGTTAGAGAGCGGCTCATCGAACAAAAACAACTTGGGGTCGCGAACCAATGCCCTGCCCATAGCAACACGTTGGCGTTGTCCCCCCGACAACTGTGCTGGCGCACGGTCAAGCAGCGGTTCAATTTTCAACAGCTCGGCAACCTGTCCGATCTTTTTGTCACGCTGTGCCTTAGGCACTTTGCGCACTTCCAGACCAAAGCCAATGTTTTCTGCCACGCTCATATTGGGGAACAGTGCATATGACTGGAAAACCATCGCAATGTCTCGTTTTGCGGGATCAGTATGGGTAACATCGGCGCCACCAATACGCAGATGACCAGATGTGACCTCGGTCAAGCCGCCAATACATCCCAGCAAGGTCGACTTACCACAACCCGACGGGCCAACCAGCACTAAGAAATCCCCCTCCTCTATAGCAACGCTGATGTCTTTTAAGATTTTCAGATCACCGTAGCTTTTGTTCAGGTTTTCAACGGAAAGGATTGGCGTAGAGGGCACCGCGGTACTCCCTTTGGATTGGAGGTGAGTTGTCATGTTGTGCATCATCCCTTGACGCTTCCGGCAGCCAGGCCCGAGACGATGAAGCGCTGAAAGCAAATTGCCAAAATGGCCGGTGGAAGAGTGGCAAGCACCCCTACCGATGCGATCACACCATAGTCGGTGACCCGCCCGGCCGAAAAATCGGCAATGGCAACCGGCAGGGTTTTAGCGCTGAGATCGCTGGTGAAAATCAGGGCGTAAAAGAACTCGTCCCAGGCCACTAGGAACGACAGCATGCAGGTCGCTGCAATCGCTGGCAGTGCCAGAGGCAACACAACGCGGCGCAGGGTAAACGCTGTTGTTGCGCCTTCCATGAACGCGGCCTGCTCAATCTCGACTGGCAGAACGTCAATGTTGCTCTTCATCAGCCAGGTTGCAAAAGGCAACAACATCGCGCTGTAAACAATCACTAGCGTGGTGGTTTTGTTCAATGCACCCATCCCGCCAAAAATCTCGTACAGCGGCAACACATATGTGATCGGCGGCATCATGATGGTGGCAAGGAAAGCAAACAGCAGGGCAAGTGACGCCCCCCGGCGAGAAAACGCATAGGCAGCAGGAACCGCAACGATCAGGGCAATCAATGTTGCCCCCCCAGCGGTAAGCAAGCTGTTGCGCAATGCCCACAGAAACCGCTGGCCTGAACCTTCGTTTAGATCCATCAACCGCCGGTAGCGGGATAGGTCAACTTCGTTTGGCCACCAGTTCAGCGGCACTGCCGTCAGGTCATTGGGGCTGCTGATGCTCATCAGCAGTAGCCAGACCAAAGGCGCCAAGGTGAACAGTGTCAGCAACAAAGCAGCAGAATACAGTGCAATCGAAGTAAACCAAGACCGCTGCATGATCAGCCCCCCCGTTGGTCGCGGCGAACGCCAGCGTAATAGGCCAAGATCAACACAGCGCTGAGACCAGCAACCAGCACCGCATAGGATGCGCCACTGCCCGAGCGCAGATAGCTAAAGTACTCTTGGTAGACATAGAAACTTGCGGTTTTGGTGCCGTCAGACGGGCCGCCGCGTGTCATCACATAGATGATGTCAAAGACACGAAAGGCTTCGATGGTGCGCAGGATCAACACAACCAGCATCGGCCCAATGATCCACGGCAGAGTGATCGAACGGAACCGCTTCCATGCCCCTGCCCCTTCGATGGCGGCTGCTTTCAGCAGATCGCCGGGGATGGTTTGCATGGCGGCCAGTGCAATATAAGCAACCAGCGGAAAGTTTTTCCAGACATCGGCCAAAATCACCATGTTCAAGGCGCGATCAGGATCCCCCAGCCAACTGGTGTAGCTGTCAATCAGGCCAAGCTGCAGCAACAGCGAATTCAATGCGCCATAGTCCGGGTGGTAGATCAGCCGCCAAGCCACAGCATTCACAATGGTTGGCACCGCCCAGGGCAGGATAATGATGATCCGCAGGAACATCCGGCCACAAAATTGCTGGTTCAGTAGCAGCGCCACAGCAATACCAAGCACACCTTCAAGTCCAACTGAAATAACCGTGAAATAAAGCGTCCGCCCCAATGCATCCAAGAAGTCCGGATCGGTCAGCGCCCAGACGTAGTTCTCCAGCCCAATCCAGTTGACCTGCTGCTCACGCGCGGTGATTTCAGCATCCGTAAAACTGGTCCAGAGGGTCTGAAAGAAAGGTAAGACGGTGATAAAAGAGAGCACCAAGATTGCCGGTAGTAGCAGAACCCATTTTTCGCGTGATCTACTGATTGCAGACATTTTAGTGCTCTCCCTTGTTAGTCGTTCAGATCAGCGAATGCGTGCAACGCGTTTGGCTGCATTGCCCAATGCCTCTTCCGAGGTGGTCTGATCCAACAGCGCACCGTGCAGATGTTTCTGCAGGATGCTCGACACCTCTGTATAAGAGGCGACCAGCGGACGCGGGTACATTACAGCGATCGACTTGTCCGCCGCCGCAACCAGATCTTCTTGGCCATCAGTTACCGCAGACTGTGTGTAAGACCCCTTCCAGATCGGCAGGCTCAGAGTGGCAAATTCCTCTTGCGTTGCTTGGTTGGTCAGATGAGTGATATAGGCCCAAGCCTCATCCGCGTGGGGGCTGTTGGCGGGAATTCCCAGGCCCATCGAACCATTAACCGCTGACGCTTCGGACACGCCAGAAACTCCAGGTGCCGACATCACACCAACCTTACCAGCCACTTGGCTTTCGGCGGGGTCATTGACCAACGAGTTCATATAGGTCCAGTTCATCGCAAACGCTGCATCGCCAGCCGAGAACACCCGACGCACGTCTTCTTCGAAATACTCAAGCGAAGCAGGATTGGTCAGCCCGTCACCCAGAGAGGTTTTCATATAATCCAGCGCAGCCTTTGCACCGCCGGTTTCAAAGGCAGGCTTGCCATCATCAAAGAACGCACCACCATGAGCCGCGGTCAGAGTTGTGAAGTCACAAATCATCGCCTCGGATTGCGACCAGCTCCACACCAGAGGGTACTCAACCAGACCTTTGTCCTTGATCACTTTGGCCTGCGCCAAAACGTCTTGCCACGTCGCTGGCGGCGTTTCGATACCGGCGGCGGCTAGGATTTCCGTGTTATAATACAGGTACTTGGTATCCAAGATCCAAGGCATGCCATAGCGCTTGCCATCATACTCTACTGTTGTCCAAGCACCATCAAAGATCTTGCTGGTCAGATCCGCTGCTACCCGGTCGCTGACGTCGGTCAGAAAGCCGCGCTCAGCAAACTCAGCTGGCCAGATGACGTCAAACAGAACGACATCATAACCATCATCCCCTGCTCCGGATGCGGCGATAATTTTGTCATGCAGGGCCTCGTAAGGCACAAATTCCAGCTCAACCTTGGTGCCTGGGTTTGCAGCCTCGAATGCAGAGGTCATCGACTTAATATTGTCTTCGCTATAAGCGGCCTGGCTCATGAACAATGCGTTCAATGTGGTGTCGGCCAGTGCAGCAGATGCCATCAGCGCTGTGGTAGAGACCGTTACGGCCATGAGCTTAATCAATTTCATGTCTTCCTCCCTTTGGTGAGCAACGTGCTCTGATGGGAAGGCTTTATGACCCTTTCTATTTTATTTGTCAATTTGTTTTAAAAAATAGAACGTGCTTGTGTGTCAGCTTTAGATTCGCAGGTAGACCATGGAAAAAACTGACAAATCCCATTCCTTTAGGACTTCAGGGACCAATCTTCGTAGGGCCAAGACGCACAATCATAGTGTTGTGCTTGAAGTGATTCGAACCCAAGGACCGATCTCGCGAACCAAGATTTCGCAGGTCACATCGCTGTCGCGCCAAACAATTCAGAATATTGTTGCGCAGCTTGAGGAACTGGATCTGGTTCAGATGACAGCCAGTAAAATTGTTGGCCGCGGTCATCCCGGGATGGAGGTTTCACTCAACAAAAATGCAGCACTCAGTTTCGGTATTCACGTCAACCGAACGCACACGACAGCAGTGGTTTGTAATTTGGACGGGAAGCAAATTTGGACTTCAGATTGCTCCCTCTCATCGACAACTCCCGAAGCAGCAAATTCCGCAATTGCAGAGCTCGTGGAATCTTTTCGAAAGAACCACACGGATCTTTTCGCTTCCGTTGTCGGATGCGGCATTGCAACAGCGGGACCCTTTGGGGCCGAAATCGCCCTAACGGGAGATCCAACCAGTTTTCATGCATTTGGAACACAAGAGAATCTGGCCACGCTTGAGCAAAATCTCGGGTTGCCTATCGTGCTGGAGAATGATGCTGCAGCGGCAGCCGTTGGTGAAGGGTTTTATGGCACAGGCCGGGGCGTAGAAAACTTTGCCTTCCTGCATTTCAGTGTAGGGCTGGGTGCTGGTTTTGTCTTGCAAGGCGACCCCTATACCGGGTCGCAGGGAAACGCCGGGGAACTTGGTCACGTAGTTGTTGAACTTGGTGGAGAGCCCTGCCCCTGCGGGAATTCTGGCTGCCTGGAACGCTATTTATCTATCGATGCGCTTTGTCGCCATCTAGGATTGCCGCGTGATGACAGATCAACATTCACAACGATATCAAAGTTGGTAGACGCAAAAGATGAGAAAATCATTGGTTGGATCAAGGCTGTAACTCCAAGGGTCCATCAGGCCGTGAATGTTCTGGAATTGATGCTTGATCCCGAAACCATCATTGTCGGAGGAACAGCACCTGAGAACTTCCTCAAATTGTTGTTCCAAATGGCTGCCCCATTTCCAATTTCGTTGTCAAAGCGTACCGATGCTAAGCGGATTCAGAACGGAGCGGCTGGCTACTTATCCGTGGCGCTTGGTGCATCAGCAGTTTCCATGAACGCCCACTTTGCGCCTTCGGTTTCGCGCTTAGTCTTATAAGATCTCAAGGATCAGGCCGTGTGATTCAACTATCTAGTCAGTTTAGGATGGAGTGTGCATCGGCAGTGTATCAGTCCGCCATAGTTCGGCCATGAAGCGCGGTTTAACATGTTGTTCTGTGGTTTATATTATTGGTTGTGGGAGTAGGATTTGAACCTACGACCTTCAGGTTATGAGATAGCTTGAGTGGCCCTGAACCACTTACCCCATAATTCGCCTCCCTACCCTATCTCATTGTAACTGTGCGTTTTAATTTGACGCGACCTGCGCTCAACTCCTACGCCTTACTGTGTGGCTTGCTTCCATTTGCTTCCACAATGCTTCCAGTACGAGTTTTCTAGGTAAGGGTCAGGACAAGGGTAAGCTCACCAAACGCAGCGTCGAAGCACTGGTTCCAGAGACGAAAGACTACTTTGTCTGGGACAGCCAGATTGCGGGGTTTGGTGTGCGGGTTCTACCGTCCGGAGCAAAGACCTACCACGCCCAATACCGCAAGGGCGGACGCACGCGGCGGGTGTCGGTTGGGCGTCATGGCAAGGTTACTGTCGAGGAAGCCCGCAAGCTGACAAAAGCGATCATGGGACGAGTTGCCAAGGGCGAGAACCCAGCAGAAGAAATCACCCAGCACCGCAAAGCACCAACTGTTGCTGCGCTGTGTGAACGCTTCTTTGAAAGCCACGTCAAAGAACGCTGCAAGCCATCGACGCAGAGAGAGTATCGCCGCGCCATCAATCTATTCATTGCTCCAGCCATCGGCAGTTTCAAAGTCGTCGATGTGGAACGCAAAGACATTGCCGAACTGCACCACCAGTTTAGAGACAAGCCGTACCAAGCCAACCGAACGCTGGGTGTACTGTCAAAGATGTTCAACCTAGCGGAAATTTGGGGTTTACGGCCAGATGGGTCTAACCCCTGTCGCCATGTCCCAAAGTATCGCGAGGTAAAACGCGAGCGTTATCTCAGTCAGAGTGAATTGCAGCGATTGGGACAAGTCCTGACGGATGTGGAACAAGATGGCAGCGAGTCCGTTTACATTGTGGCCGCTTTCCGTTTGTTGATCCTGACAGGCTGTCGCTTAGGTGAGATACAAACTCTGCGATGGCAGTTCATCACAGACAGCGGGCTGGAGCTTCCAGACACAAAAACCGGAGCGAGGCTTATTCCCCTCCCCCAAGTCGCTAGATTGGTTCTGCGCACCCTTCCACGGCTTTCTAGCAATCCTTACGTTGTCGCAGGCAAGCTTCCCGGCCGATATGCTACCGACTTACAGCCCCCCTGGCGGCGTATCCGGGACCGAGCTGGGATACCCGATGTCCGCATCCATGACCTGCGACATACCTATGCATCGAATGCTGTGTCCTCTGGAATGCCTAATCAGATGGTTGGACGACTGCTTGGTCA
Organism: Parasedimentitalea nitratireducens; assembly: GCF_057444295.1. Lineage (NCBI taxonomy): Bacteria > Pseudomonadati > Pseudomonadota > Alphaproteobacteria > Rhodobacterales > Paracoccaceae > Parasedimentitalea > Parasedimentitalea nitratireducens. The sequence goes on from NZ_JBYAXC010000014.1 coordinate 28,436, forward strand.
TACGCAGATGCAGACGACAATGAGATACGCCCATTTGGCGGATGACAGCGTGAGACGAGCCGCTGAAGAAAACGCTTCTGCCTTGAACACAGCACTTGGTTTTCAATAGCCTTTGAAAGCCCTGTTCCAGTTAGTTTGTTTTGCTTGTGAGTTTGCCATGTTTCCAGTTCCGCCCCTTCCTGAAGCCCTCACTGATACTTTTCTTGAAGAGCTGTGTGACAAGCTGAAAGTGCTTGGCGAGGAACGACAGATTTTCAAAAGCAACGTACTTTCATATGCGAGGAATTGGCAGAGGCACCGCGGTGCCCCCGAGCTTCAGCTCACCAAGCAGCAAATGAGAACGGAACTAGGCTCGCTGATCGATGCGACTTGGCAGCTCAAAGAACAGTTAGAAGCGGTTTCCGAGGACTTGTGGGAAATAATGTACAAAGCGTGCAAACATTTCGAGGCCGAGCCTCACATGTCACGAATTGATTACGATGTTTATAACTATGATTACCGTGATCACATGGGCCGACCCAATCCTGTGATTACCGCGCAGAACCATCCTGACCCCGCTACCAATTTGAGCATATCCAAGTTGAAGGACGTGCTACTAACTCTAATGGAAAGCGCTGAAATAACCGCCTTTATCGCGGCACCGGCGAAACGAGGACCTCAACAAGACTGGCCCCTAGAGCAGTGGGTTCTTCAGATGCGCGAACTTTGGGGTGGAAAGCTACAGCGCAATTTCACTCGCGACGTTACAGCCGACGGGTGTCCCATCTCTGACGCTGCCATAATGTGCGTTGAGATCTATACGAAAATGGATCCTGCCACTCCGCCGTCACGCGTACTCAATGAAATGAAGAAGCTGATATATTCACATAACCAATATCTCAAATGGAAAAGAAAACCGGAAATCCGCGATTAATCTTCCAGCGATTCTGGCAGAATATTTGGTCCAAACTACTTAGCCTCCTCATATCGCAATAGCCCGTATAAGAGCGCATATGCAGATCACTTCACACATCCCTGATCCTGATCAGTTGTTACCAGAAACGGACGCGGCTGATCCTCTTTGTCAATCTGTTCGCACGTTGCAGAAGTGGCGTGTCACTGGATTTGGTCCGGATTTTTTCAAGATCGGGCGTTCTGTACGATATCGGCGAAGTGAGCTTTGCGCCTGGATCGACAGCCGTCGATGCAGCAACACGTCAACATGATTAGGGCGATCAAATGCACGCTCAAGTCAGCATGTTGGATCAACGCTATGCGCGACGCGCAGATTGCGCTGATCCAACATGTAGCGACGTAGGTCTAAACCCCCCTCTACGAATACAAAACTGTAGGAGAGAGTAATTGACCGCAATGATCCTGCATTCTGGGTTTGATGGGCTTAGGTTTTCTGTTCTGGCTGATATTCCCCCTGCCCTTCGTGACGAATTTTCTGCCGCCAAAGAGTATGCCAAAGCAACGCATGGTGATTGTATTCTCAAATTTGGTACAATCACCCTGAACGTGACCAACAATGGCGCACGAGGCTTTACCACCCATACAGGCGACCACGGTGCCGTCTGGCTATTCCAAGACCCAGAAGACCGCATACCTAACACACCGGGCATCACTGTGGACTTTCGTGCATTTGGCTTGGCGACTGGTGGTTTGGAACACGCGGAGCAGCACTTTCGCGACTGCATGGAGGCTTTCGGGATCAAGTATGTGGAAACCCAGCTACGTGTAACCCGTGCCGATTTTGCAGTAGACTTCCTCGCGCCATGGTTCGAACCCAGCCGCGAGGCCCTTGTTGTGCCGCCTAAAGCCAAGGTGACCGAATACACTGGGGTTGATGAAACCGCGACGATGTCCAGTGGCTCACGCGTGACTGGCCTGCGGGCAGGGGCAGTCTCAAGCCGCCAATTGGCGATCTACGACAAGCGCGCCGAAGTTCTCCAGACGAACAAGATGGGCTGGCTAACGATCTGGAATGCCGCTCTGGCTGCTAAGGGTAAGCCCCCGCTAGACCTACGTGATCGTGACCAGAGCCAAGTCTGGCGATTTGAACTGCGCCTTGGCTCCAAACAACTTCGCAACCGATTTGAGATGCGCAATTGGCACGACGTTCGCGACATCATCGGAGACGCCTTCAACGACGCCCTAGGTCGCATGCGTTACTACATCCCCACCGCAGATCGCAATCGTGCACGCTGGCCGGTTCATGCACTCTGGCGGCAGTTTGAAGCGGTGATAGCCAATGATCTTCACAAAATTGTGCCGGAGTTCTACCAAGCGACGTCATTGAGGCGAACCTAGCCGCTAAAAAGCGAGAATTAGACGCTCTGCTTGGCGGAGTATATATTACCCGCGCAGCGATTTCTGGCGTGACAGGCGACGGTTTCGACGAATTCTTGAAAGACCACGTTGAAGCGCTATGCCGATAAGCAAAGGAGCACCCGGCTCCAGTTGACGACGGGATGGGTAAGGCGCTGGAAAACACCGGCTCACATGAGACTGGCATAAAGGACAGAAAGCCGACATTTGCTGCACCCAGCATCAATAGCAGCTTTGCGCAGAAAGCGGATCTTGTAAATTCGGGCGATTGACGCCACCAGCCAGTATTTTGTTCTAAGACATCCACGAGCAGTTGCGCACGCACACAGGCGACTTCACCGCGACTAACAGCTGTGCCCGGAGGCTCAAGGCCCAACGGCTTCACGCCTTGCCAAAACAACTGCAAAAATTGGCCAATCGAGCCAGATCGATCCATCTAAAATCCGATCCGTGAGATGTGAGGACAGAATGCCAAAGGCTTGTCGCCCCCAATTCTGATGGAGTTCCTACCATACTCAAATGATCCTCTTCTATGTTGCGTTTGGCTACTCCGGATAAAGCGGATACCGCCCAATTTCAGGATATGTGTAACAAGCCGATTTTTAGTATGTGGGTAGGTAGCGAAAACCCAAATCTCAGCAACGACATTTTTATCCAATCCCAGATACAAGGGCGTCGAGAACTATCATGGTGCTGCAGGTGAGTGATTGGAGTTTGGTATCAGGATATAGAAAGCGTCTATGATACTGGTGGGAAAAAGACGTTGGCGGGATAACTAGAGCAGACCCGAGTTTCCCTCAAAATGGGTACTTGAGGGATCACCCAAAAGGGATAAATGACACCTATATCCGTTTGAAAGTGTGTAGCGGCAGAAAGCTTGGAGGACAAAATGACCAATAGGATCGTATTGGGATTGGTATTGTTTTTTGCAACTGCCTTGCTGCCCTTCTCATCGGTAACGGCTGAAGAGGAGCCGCTGATACTGACCAATAATTATTGGCCTCCCTACAAAGGCGAAACCCTGCCCAGGGGGGGTATCATTACTGATGTCACTATGCAGGCACTTGGGCGTGCGGGATACGAGGTGGCGGTAGCCATCGTTCCGTGGAACCGAGCCTATGCCGGAACAGTGAGTGGTCGATACCACGTCATTACCGCAATTTGGTCAACTCCTGAACGGGAACAAGAACTGGAGTATAGCGACGCAATAATTTCCAGCCGCATTGTTCTTATTCATCGCAACGATTACGATTTTACCTTCAAATCGCTGGACAACCTGAGGGGGAAGACTGTCGGTGTCACTGCGGGTTATGGTTACCCAGAAGAGTTCCAGAATGCGGATTTTTTCGTCCGGGAGGAGTCGGAAACGCTTTCCCTAAGCTTGCGCAAATTGATATTTGGTCGAACAAACGTCATCGTTGCCGAGGAGATAGCAGCACGCTATGCTGTAGCGGCGGAATATCCGGATGCGGTGGATAGCCTGAAATACTCTGAGGTAGCGCTTCAGGAAAACCCTATGCATGTCGCTTTTTCCAGAGAGCGCCCAGATCACGTCGAAATTAGAGATCGCTTCAACGAAGCTCTTGCCGAAATGCGTAAAGACGGAACCCTGAACGACATACTCGAGTTCCACGGTATTTCGAGTTTGATGCAGTAGAAAAAGTTTGTGTCTCCATACCAAATAAGCACCGAAGTCCCAAACAATGAAAAGCCAGAAATCAAAAACAGAAAAAAGTGGAAGCGGTTGCTTATTAACATCAACGAAGTGTTGAAGACAGAATGACTGTACGGCTCACCAATCGTCTTTCGTTCAAACAGGTGCGGCTGGCTGTGTTCCTTGCCTTTTTTCTGGGCTTGCTTCTGAGTGGATTGCAGATTTGGCTGGATTTCAGAAGTGAAAAAGAGCGGGTAGATGTGACCGTTTCTCAACTTTTGAATGCAGTACGTGACTCTGCCGCCCAAGCTGCTTTTGGCCTTGAGAGCCCACTTGCTCGTAGAGTTGTTTCTGGCTTGTTTGAATATAAGGCAATTGTACAAGCCGAGATTGAGACCGATTTTGGTAACTCTCTTGCCAGAATGGAAACCACCAAGAAAGAGCCTGCAAAACCTTGGATTGAAGACGTTATACTTGATAGTCAACCGTCAGTTCATTCCATTGAGCTCTATGTCGAAGGTCATTCAGATCCAGTTGGAACCTTGAAAGTCTGGGTGGCCCCTTATCTTGCCTATGGCAACTTTTTAAACCGTATCTGGCTAATTGTTCTTTTCGGGGTGATCCGGAGTCTGGCGCTGGCAGCTGCGCTGATGGCGGCATTTTATTTCCTTTTGACCAAACGACTTGAGAATATATCAAAAACGGTTGAAGATTTTGCCCCAGGACAGTTGGTCGATCCAAAAGGAGAGAAGAACAACAAAGACAAGCGCGATGAGTTGGATATCCTTGAGGCGTCCATCCAAAACTACCAACGTGAGAAAAACAAAGACCTGGATGTTCTGGAGGCACGTGTAACGCAGAGAACGCAGGAGTTGAGAGAGGTGGCCCATAAAGCTGAGGCGGCCAATCATGCGAAATCTCAATTTCTCGCCAATATGTCACATGAAATTCGGACACCAATGAACGGTGTCGTTGGGATGGCTGAAGTTCTCTCTCAGACCGAGTTGCAGCCGGAGCAGTCGCGCATGCTGGCAACTATTAGCAGATCATCCATGTCGTTGCTTCGGATCATCGACGACATTCTCGACCTGTCTAAAATCGAAGCGGGCAAAGTATCGCTTGAATCTGTGCCCATCAATTTTCGCGATTTTCTTGAAGGGGTTGTCGATACCCTTCGGCCAATCGCGAAAGGATATAATGTCCGGATAACTTTCCGATTGGACCCCAGAATTCCACGCTTTATTCTCGGCGACCCGGTGCGTCTCCGCCAAGTGTTTGTGAACTTGCTGAATAATGCACTGAAGTTTTCCAGCCGGGAAGCTGACCAGCTTCCCGGCCGGGTCAGGTTTCTTGCCAATTACTCAAGGGAAAACCTGTTGAAGGTAAGTGTCAGTGACGACGGTATTGGAATGACCGAAGATGTAGTTACTACTCTGTTTCAAGCGTTTACGCAGGGCGAAGACTCAACTACCCGGCGCTATGGCGGCACCGGCTTGGGGCTGGTTATCACCCGAGACATAATTGAACTCATGAAAGGAACGATCAACGTTGAAAGTACGTATGGCGAGGGGAGCATGTTCGAAGTGACCTTGCCTTATGTGGAAACGATTGGCGTAGATGCGGACCCCGACATTTCTGGATTAAATGTGCTGGCTCTTGTTGATGAAGGAATTAATCGCAAAACGCTCTCGGACTACATAGAGCATCATCAGTCAAGTATAGTATATGCTGAGACTGAGGCTGAGCTACAGTCCTTGGTTTCAGCGGTGACGAACGAGGTTATCGTTCTTTTGTCGCTCGATACATTTTCCGAAGACGTGCGCGTTAGAACAGCTGTTTCTGATGGCGATGAGCCTATTCGGTTTCTGTGTTTGGTTGCTGAACAAGAAGAGGTCGATCGTTGTAGCCTGCCGGATTGTTTGGCGGTTCAACGATATCCGCTCCTTCCATCCGAACTGATCCAAGGCATTGCAGTACTGGCCGAACGGGTAGACGTTGCAGCTTTTCAACAAGAGGCTGAGGCAGATATCGCAAAAGTAGCCGCTGAGAGGGGTTTAGGGCCAAAAATTCTGCTCGTGGAAGATAACGAAATCAACTTGGAAGTGATTTTCATGCAACTAAAATCTCTGGGTTATTGCCCAGAGATCGCAATAAACGGTTGCGAAGGGCTTGAGAAATGGAAAGCCGAACATTTCGAATTAGTGCTGACAGACTGCAATATGCCCAAGATGGATGGCTTTGAAATGACCAGACGAATTCGAATTGTCGAAGAGGAAGAAGAGCGCGCTCCAACAAAGATTATTGCGATTACCGCTAACGCGATGGGAGGAGAATCCGAGAAGTGCCTTGCTGCTGGTATGGATGATTACCTTTCTAAGCCGACTACACTTAAGCAGCTGAGTGAAACACTGCAGACCACTTGGTCAAATACTCAGAAGAACCCGGATTATCGAAGAACTGGTGAAGAAGACGTCCAGACTGCGGCGAAATCGGCACCTGTCGATCCATCTGTCATGGTGGAAATACTTGGGTTCGAGGACAAGGAGTATTTTGCGCAAACACTGCGAAAACTGGTCGCAAGTACGGGTCCAGAGATACAGAAACTTCAAAAGGCCTTGCGAGACAACGACCAAAAGACTGCTGGTTTCCTGGCCCACAAACTCAAGTCATCCATGAGGTCCGTAGGAGCCATTGAGTTCGGAGACCTCTGCGACAGCATCGAACAGCGGGCACTTGGCGCGGGCGTGTTTGTTGGGCAAGATTTCATCAAGCCGGTCGAACAAGGCTTCGATGCCGTTAAGGAGTTCGTCGAGGTTTATGCAGAAGAATGAATTGAGTTGTAAAGTTTCCGACTTTTTCTGACTCTTTAGTTGGAGAACAGGCTATGCGCTGATGGAGGACTTTTTCAGGGAGCCGATCTGGGCACGCAGGCACGCCTCAAACTAAAGGAACACTCTATTCAAAGACCAGCGCTTGCCTAATTGTTCAGCGCCTTCACTGCAAAATGCCGCTTCCCTCCTACTTCACGTGGATATCCCATTGCGGCACTGCGACTTGTACGAATGTCTCGATTGGGCTGGCAGCGGATGTTAGGCATAATTGACAGGAATGGCAGGTTCGAATTGTTGCTGGCTCTTGTTTTCCTGTTGCGCATAGATCACGCTGGTTTTCGCCCCCATAAGCTTCCGTAGTGCTTCCACGAGTTTAGGAGCCCAAACTCAGAAAGCGCCCCGAGGGACGCTAGTGAATTGATCTTACTGTAATTTTTTTGGTTGCGGGAGTAGGATTTGAACCTACGACCTTCAGGTTATGAGCCTGAAGGCCAATTTCGATTATTATTTTCCATTGCATCAGTTTATCCGCGAACTTGATGGTCTGATATCAGGAAAAACAGTTTTCGACATACTGACGTATATCCCGAGTTTAACTTACTCTAGCCGTTAATCCGACAGTCGTCGCGGCGCCCTTGTGCATCATCCAAACGCACGAGGAGCAATTCTTTGTGCTTATTGATCGCATAATAGAATTTGGATCCAAAGAGGAAAATGATCCTGAAGGTATTTCTATCAATCACGCGATAAATCATCCTGTTGGCCGCGCGGCAAGTTCACTTCTGAACTGGTGGTTTGCGACAGATCTGGAAGACGGTCAGGGACTTCCAAAGGAAATCGAGACCCGGTTTAGCCAAATGTGTGATGCAGAGCATCAAGCACTTTGGATAGGTTCTGTGTTTCTGGCTCAACAAGTAATTCCTCTATTCCGAGTTGATCAAAAGTGGACTGAGGAACATTTACTTCCAGCGTTTCATTGGGATTTGGACATCCCAAAAGCTGCCGCTATGTGGGGCAGCCTATTACATGCTCCGAGACTGTATCACCCATTGCTTAAAGCCCTCAAAAAGCCGTTTCTCGAAATACCAGACCATATCAAAGATTTTGAACAACAATATTTGAACCAGTATGCGAGCTTCCTAACTTACATTGCGCTGGCTGAGAGTTCCGCTTTTAGCTCAACGGAACTCAAGGCCACGATTGCCAAGCTTCCTTCGGAATGCTTAGGGAAAATCGCTCATTCTTTGTTCAATGCAGTACAGGGTGCGGGAGCCCAAAGGACCGAATACTTGGAAAACAGAGTTATACCTTTTGTTAAAAAACTTTGGCCAAACGAACAGAAAGCACGCACACAGCAAGCGTTCCAATATTTTGCCCAAATGTCGGCAATATCAAGCTCTGCGTTTGAGAAAGCATTTGCTTGTTTCAAGAACCACTTAGGCCCCATAGATAGCCTTAGTTACCTTTTCACTTTGCTCTCCGAATCAAATTTGCCCAGTGAGCACCCAGAAGGAGTTTTAGAGTTGCTAGATGCGTCGATACCGACAGAAGTGGACTATCTGTATCCCGATTTGCGAACTCTGCTAGACAAGATTTATAAAGCAGCCCCAAATCTCTCAGCCGATCAAAGTTTCAGACGCCTTTCTATTTTAGCCGAGCAGCATGGAATCTAGGCCGGTGAGAGCAAAATCATTTTCTTTGAGGTTTCCTGAAAGTGCGCTGACTGCGCAATACAGCGATGTTCCACTCACCGCCCTTCTTAGCGAACACCAGAATAGAATTTCTGTTCAACATCAATTCAGCCTTACCTTAGAATATCAGGCGGCGTTTTAGTTCAAACAAGCAGAGTATAAATCAACACGATAAAACATAGCTTCCCGCAGTCAAAATCTACCGTATGATTTTGAATTCGATGAACTCGTAAACAAGCTCAAAACAACACTTGATTTTAGGCAGGCTATTTGGCGGGTAGAAAATCAACCTTCAAAATTATCGTGATGTTTCAATTATCTACAAGGGGTAGTGGCGGACAGACAGGGATTCGAACCCTGGAGACGGTCTCCCGCCTACACACTTTCCAGGCGTGCGCCTTCGACCACTCGGCCACCTGTCCATTGAGCGGACTTTTGAACGATACGCTTAGGGAATGCAAGAGATAACCTGCGAAAAAATTCGCTCTTTTTGCGAAATTCTCATCCCTCCAAATGGAGGTACACCCGGCGGTTCAATTTACCCTTCTTTTCAATTTTCCCCAACCGAATTGTACCCACTTCTCCGGTGGATCGAACATGTGTTCCACCACAAGGTTGCAAATCCACCTGGTCGTCTCCTGTGCCGATACCGACAAGTCGCACCCGGCCCGCGCCACGTGGTGGTGAAACGGACATCGTCTTGATCAGCTGCGGATTTTCAGCGAGTTCTGCGTCTGTGATCCAGTCATCTGTCACCGGCAGATCCCGGTTGATCAAGGCCTGCAGCTGATCTTGCAACGCCATTCTATCCTCAGGAGCCTCGGGCATGTTGAAATCCAAGCGCCCTTTGGCAACACCGATAGACCCGCCGCTGACTGGCAATGGAATAACGACAGATAACAGGTGCAGCGCCGTGTGAATGCGCATGTGACCATAGCGGCGATCCCAGTCCAGCTCCTGAACCACGGTGCCTCCAACTGGCGGCAGTGGCTGCCCCTTCCCCGGAATAAGCTCTATCGCCCCATCTTCACCCTTGATCGCAGTCTCGATAGCGCAGTTCTTACCTTCCCAAGTCAACTGCCCACCGTCTCCGGGCTGGCCACCACCAGTTGCATAGAAAAGAGAGGCATCCAAAACCACTCCTCCTTGAGCGCTGTGAGACAGCACGGTTGCTGAGGCAGTGCGCAGGTAGGCATCATTTTGAAAAAGGGATTTAGTCGTCATCGTTACCCTCGGGATCTTTCAAGTCGGTTTGGTCAGGTTTCTCAGGTGTTCGAAGTTGCTGGGGCGCAGAAGAGCCTGCAACATCCTTTAACGCCTCAGGATTACGCAACCAGATATCGCGCTGCGCAAATGGGATCTCGATTTCTTCTTCGGCAAACCGGCGCGCTATTTCGAAGTTGAGATCAGACCGCACCGACAGCGCCCAATTAACATCTCTCAAGATAGCTCTGATCTCAAAGTCGAGACTGTCTGCGCCAAAGCCCTGAAACACCACGCTGGGCGCAGGATTCATCAACACCATCGGATGGGCTTTGGCGATTTCCAGCAGGATTTCCTGCACCCGTCGCGGATCGGTGCCATAGGCAACTCCAACCGGTGCGATGACCCTGCCCACTGTATTGCCACGTGTATAATTGGTGACGGTTCCAGTGATTAGGTCCGAGTTCGGAACAATAACGTCAGTACGATCAAACGTCTCGATCCGGGTAGACCTGACCGAGATGTCGCGCACATAGCCCATCATTCCACCAACCTCGATCCAATCCCCTTTGGACACAGGTCGCTCAACCAGCAAAATAATGCCAGACACGAAGTTGGAGACAATGGTTTGCAGACCAAAACCAATCCCAACCGAGAGAGCACCAGCAACAATGGCCAGCGATGACAAATCCAAACCAGCCCAGGATATTGCTATAACAGCCGCAAGGAAAATTCCGACGTAGCCTATGCCTGAGGCAACCGCATTTTGCCCACCAGCATCCAGTTTTGTCTTGGGTAACAGCGAATTACGCAGACTACTTTGCACAAGGCGTGTCACCGTATAGCCGGCAGCAAACACCAAAACGAACATTAAGAATGAGCTGGGCGAAATCCGGGTCTCTCCAAGTTGAAACCCGTCCAAGAACCGTGACCAGAGCTCGGTCAGATCCGCAACCCGAGCCCCCCAGATCAGTGCCAGCAACGGCACCGCGCATAAAGCCAGAATAAACCCAACCAGCGCCGAGAAAAGTGAATCTTGGGCGGCCTCAGGCTTGCCTGAAACCAAAGCGTACACACTGCCAATGAACCGCTGCAGGATAAGCAACGTGGACATGACAAAAAGGGTAATAACCACCGGATAGATGATCGCTTCGGCAGCAAGGATATAGCCAAACGCGGCCAAAATTGGCGAAAGCACCCCCAGCACATAGGCAGCACGGCGTATGGCCCGAACAAGTTTGTTGGCCCCAACAATAATCCCGGTTTCACCAGAAAGCGTTACTTCGCGAACGCGGTTCAGGCCAATACGCTGTAAGCGAACCAGCAACAACGCTGTCGTTACAATAATAGGGAATGCAAGCACAGCCCTTGTCGTCTCGGCCAGTATCTCAACCTGTTCAACCTGTTGCAGGAAATACCGCAAAACCAGCATGACTGCGACGAGTTCTATCAACAGTCGCATCTCGGCCCGCTGGCCCTTCGGAAATGGGACCAGATCATTCTGGTCGGACCCGGCAAACAGTTGTAATCCCAACCAATGGAACGCAATCAAAATCGCTGCCCAAACGGGTACTGAATCCAACAGAATGGTTCCACGAACCCCAAAAATATCGGCAATCGAAACGGCCTGCACAATCAGAGTTACGCCCAGAAATGGCAAGACCGCCTGAACAACAGAGGCAACAAACCTCCTGACATCGTTGCTCTTTTTGCCATAGCGGGCCAAGTATTGTGCAACCATCTGAGCCCATGCACGACCGCGAAACACCAAGACTGCACCGGCAATCAGCAAGCTCAGAATGATTGGTAATTTGTTCTGCAGGTTTTCACGCGTTACATCGCTGGACACCTCTCGCAGGGTTTCGTTCCAGATTGCGGTGGCTGCACCTGCCAACTCGCTCCACGCCCCGGGCCAGTACTCAGGGTTCAATGGCGAGGGTCCACGCTGCATCAATGCTTTGGTCTGGCGTTTGCGGATAATGCCATCGATTTCAGCGATCAGCCCATTGGCACGGCTGTGGGCTTCTTCGGAAACCACACGCGGCACCTTCAATGCGTTCAGTTGCTCGTTCAAGCTGGTCCGCAAAGATGACAAGTCGCTGTTTTCGATTTCTCCCTCAGCAGGGGGCGGTCCCAAGGCACTGAGCTGGGCATTTAGCGTGCTAATGCGGTCAGCCCTGTCATCCCGCGCATTGCTGAAATCCTGACGATAACCGGCGATCTCTTGACGCAAAACCTCCAGAGCAGCCGACGAGGCCCGGTTCTGGTCAATAACCTGTTCCGCCCGTTCAGCGGTCTTTAACCAAGCCTGATAATAGGCCCGCTCAGTCGCGGACAGTTGCGCATGAACACCCCCGGCCAGAAAAACAACAAAAACAATAGCTGCTAGGCCAAACCGGGCGATGTTCATAAGCTGGGTCATACGTCTTCGAACACACCCGGAATTGCGGTTGGAGTGTGGGTCATCCAATCTGGCACCGGCAAGTTCTTTTCTTTCAAGAACGTGGGGTTGAACAGTTTGGACTGATAACGGGTTCCATAGTCACACAGCACCGTTACAATGGTATGACCTGGTCCTAGATCCCGCGCCATACGCACAGCCCCGGCGATGTTGATCCCAGACGATCCGCCCAAAACAAGGCCTTCGTCGTGCAGCAGATCAAAGATGTAGGGCACAGCCTCTTCATCCGGGATCTGATACGGCATATCCGGCTTGAACCCTTCCAGGTTCTTGGTGATGCGCACCTGGCCAATCCCTTCGGCGATCGATCCGCCCTCCATCACCATCTCGCCCGTGGTGTAATAAGAATACAAGCCCGCGCCCATAGGATCCGCCATGCCGATTTTCACGCCTTTGGGCTGCAAAACTTCGGCCACACCAGCCAAGGTTCCACCCGAACCAACCGCGCAGATAAAGCCGTCGACTTTGCCATCTGTCTGCTCCCAGATCTCAGGGCCCGTGGTTTTCACATGCGCCAGCTTGTTGGCAACGTTGTCGAACTGATTGGCCCAAATCGCGCCATTGGGCTCGGTCTTGTTCAACTCATTGGCCAAGCGTTCGGAATAGCGCACAAAGTTATTGGGGTTGCGATAAGGTGCTGCAGGCACCTGCACCAATTGAGCCCCGGCAAGGCGCAACATGTCTTTTTTCTCTTCGGACTGGGTTTCCGGGATCACAATCACCGTCTTGAACCCCATCGAGGCGCCAACCAGAGCAAGCCCAATACCGGTATTGCCCGCGGTGCCTTCAACAATGGTGCCACCTGGTTTCAGATCACCGCGCTCAATGGCGTCCTTGATGATATACAGGGCAGCGCGGTCCTTGACCGACTGTCCAGGGTTCATGAATTCTGCTTTACCCAGAATCTCACAGCCAGTTTCTTCACTAACTGCATTCAGGCGGATAAGTGGAGTGTGGCCAATCGCGTCGGCCAGATCAGTTGCGATGCGCATGGTATCCCTTTCAATCAATCAACTCAGATGTAGCCAAGGCCCAAGCCAACCTCAAGGTCAGATGAGTTTGTTTGCGTCCTTGCGCAGGCGATCTCTATGACGTGCCAACCACAGTGCCGCAGTTACCAGCGGCATATCTTGATAGGCTTGGCTGTCAATTCCAGCCATCAGCGCATCAAACGTGATGACCTCACAGCGAATATCCTCAGCTTCGCTTTCAACTCCGCCGCCAACTTCGCGCTTGGAAAGATCGCCGACCCCAACAAAGACATGCAGAAACTCTCCCGAAGCGCCGCTCGATGGATAGGCATTGGACACCAGTTCCAATGCTGAGAATGTAACACCGGCCTCTTCCATTGCCTCACGGTGGGCGGCTTGTTCCGGGGTTTCACCTGGATCGATCATGCCAGCCACCGCCTCCCACATCCAAGGGCGCGGCTCACCTGCCATATAAGTTGCAGCGCGAAACTGCTCGATCAGCAATACTTCATCCCGAACCGGATCATACGGAAGCACCACAGACGCCCGTCCCACAAGTGCTGCACAACGGTTTATCACTGGGCTTAAGCTGCCGTCATAGCGTCGGAACTGAAGGTCAATCTCTTGCATTTCAAAGAAATTAATATGGGCGTGCTTATGGGCATGGACCACAACATCACTGCTCAAGTCATGCTCGGGATCCCCTGCCCGGTTCTGCGCCGCCAACCAGGCCGCAGCGCGTTTGCGGATCGATGGAAAACACTTCGCTATTTCCGCCGCTGACCTGCGCCCCTGATACGCCATAACTTCCTTGGCTGCGCGAAGTGTCAGTGGGCCCCATTCGGAGATCCACTTTTGCAGGTCCCAGGTCTCGCCTGTCTGCCATAATCCAGGCTCCGGGAAATACACTTGGGCCGCAGCGGTGCGCCCTCCTTCAAGCTGAACAACCACGTCCTTGAGATCGTAATCAAACCCACCCTCATAGAAGTTGAGCGCGTCTACATCCTTTTGGCTCAATCCACGCACCAGAACCCCGGCCGCAATGTGATCGCCTCGTGCCTCAATCGCAGGGAAGATCTGGTCCACCACCGCAAATACGCCATGCCCCGCTAGGGTTGCGTCAGAAATGTCCAAACTGGCCTTGGATTTCCCAAGGACCAACTCCAATAAACCGGCATAGCGCAGAGTGCCGTAGAAGAAGAGATCAGCCACGCTTTGTATTCCTTTGATTTTTAAGTAAAACTAGCGCCAACGACGCGAAGCGCTTTCGGTTACCAACCCCGAAGCAATAGCCCCTACAACGACCGTTATAATGATGTTTGGCACAAAAATGACCGTCGCATAGTCAAATCCGATAACAAAGATTGCCCCTAGGGCTTCAAAGGGCCCGTCATAGCGGTTCCGCATTGCCAGGCGGAACATCTCATATGCGCCCTGAACAAAAAGCCCCCAGAACAACATCACGGCAACGCCGCCAACGCCATTGTTAATTGCAGAAACCGTACCACGCCCAGCCCGTTTTCCCACGACAACCCAGCCAGTGATCAGGCCGATCGCAATGTTCAGAGGCGTGAAATAGCCAAAGTCTGTTCCTTCGGGCATCAACGGCATAACCTGCCCCGAGATTATAAACGCAAGCAGAGCCAGGCAAATGGCAGCAGTCAAACGAGCTCCGGTAGGCATTAAGGCGAATTCCCTTTAGGTGTAGGTCAGCAAGAATTTGTTCCCAACAAACTCTCGCTAAACGGTGTGCAGATCAAGCACATAGGCCAAAACTTCACTTCTTTCCTTGAAACTTTGCCCCTGCGAAGACCACTAGCAGGCAAATTCGGGCAGAACATTTGCTCTGCCCTGCAACTCCGGCCTGCTCAAAGCACCTCATCCAATGCAGCGATCAGTTTACGAACCTCAGCTTCCGAGGTGTAATGCGTGAAACTCAGCCTTAGAACCCCAGATGTCGGATCGATACCCAGTGCTTCCAGCGCGCGGACCGCGTAAAAATCACCACCACCGGCCATAATGCCTCTCTCAGCTAGTTTGGCCGCTACGGGTTCAGCCGGTACATTAAGCTGCAGGGCAACAGTCGGAGCCCGATTGGCCGCATCGGCAGGACCGATCAGCCTTACGTCATTACGCGACTTCACGGCGTCAAGAAGGGGTTGTAGCAGCTCCACTTCATGTCTGCGCATCAAATCATGGACAAAGGCTGCGCGCTCCGCTGGTCCCTCACCGGGGCCGCCGTGATGGTTACACAACATGTCAATGTAATCAGCCATTCCGGCACAGGCAGCAATCTGAGCATGATCAGGCCCAGCAGGCGTAAATCGTTTGTATCCAGACTCAGCATTGAAATAATGCGCTTGGTTCGGCAACAGCGCTGACAACGCGTCGCGCACAACCATGATCCCCTGATGGGGGCCATAGGTTTTATACGCAGAAAATAGATAGATATCCGGACCCAGTTCACCCACATTCGGCAGCCCATGTGGTGCATAGGAAACCCCATCGACACAAACAAAAGCACCGGCAGCATGGGCCATTGCGGTGATTTCAGTCACGGGGTTGATCTCACCCACCACGTTCGAGCAATGAGGAAAACATACCAAACGGACCTTTTCATCCAACAGGTTTTCCAAATCAGCCGGGTTCAAACTGCCAGTTTGCGGATCGATCCTCCATTCGCGAATTTCGATACCTTCATCAGCCAAGCGTCTCCATGGCCCGGTGTTGGCTTCATGATCCTGGTTGGTGACAATAATTGCCTCGCCCTGGCCGATGAATTTGCGAAATGCCTGTGCCAACACGTAAACGTTCTGCGTGGTCGAGGGGCCAAAACTCAGCTCATCCGTCTCAACACCCATCATTGCCGCCAGACGCAGACGCGCCTCATCCATTTCGGCGCCGCCCAACATTGACGCCTCATAAGGTGCATAGGGTTGAACTTTGCGCTGTGTGTAAAACCGCATCAGCCGGTCAATCACTGGCTGGCAGGTATACGACCCACCTGCATTCTCAAAGAACGCCTGCCCTTGCAACGTTGCCTCAGCAAATGCTGGAAATTGGTTGCGTACGAATTTGATATCCAACGACATGATCACTCCCATCCTTTTTCAAAATCAGTGCCGTTGTTGTTGGCTCAGGTCAAGCCCGCTTGCTGATGACAAAAACTGTCAGCACCCAATGTCACTTAGGAGAGGTCAAAACAGAGGACATACCAACATGACATACTCTCCCAAGGATTTCTTGGTTTGGGGCGAACTGCCTGTCACTGATCTTGCCAAAGCCTGCGAATTTTATGGCACCGTCACGGGCGCAGATCTAAGCATCGACGACAGCGGTCCAAACCCAATTGCAATGTTCAAACCCGCTGATTGCCAATCTGGAATTGCTTTGCACCTGTACCCTGGAAAACCAGCCATTGATGGCAGCGGACCAACCCTTCACCTGGCGGCCCAAGGTACACTACAAGAGGTGATGAAGAGGGTTGAGAACGCGGGCGGAGAGATCACGTCCCAAGCAATTGAAATCCCACCCGGCAGTTTTTTCTACGCCAAAGACCCCGATGGGAACTCAGTTGGGTTCTTCTTTGGCAACAATAACTAAACAAGATTGGCCCCGAGCATACCGGGGCCAATCAATTCTAACTGACGACAAAAGCTGTTAAGCGTTTACGTCAACAACAACGCGCCCTTTGACCTGACCGTTCAGGATATCCGCGCCCAGCTTGGGCAAGTCACTCAAGGTTGCGGGCTGAACCATCGCCTCAAGCTTGTCCATCGGCAGATCAGTTGCGATACGTTGCCAAGCGCGCACCCGGTTGTCATAAGGCTGCATGACGCTGTCGATCCCCAGCAGGTTCACTCCACGCAGCAAAAACGGGATCACAGTTGCAGGCAAACCTGCCCCACCGGCCAGACCAACAGCCGCAACAGAGGCTCCGTATTTCATCTGCCCCAACACGCGCGCCAACATCGGGCCACCCACCGCGTCTACACAGCCAACCCAGCTTTCAGCTTCCAAAGGCCGTTTGACCGTCTCATTGATCTCATCCCGCGCCACAATCTGGCTAGCACCAAGTGATTTCAGATAGTCAGCGGTTTCTGGACGCCCCGTCACGCCAGCAACTTCATGACCCAGATTGGCAAGGATTGCAGTTGCAACCGACCCAACGCCGCCCGAGGCCCCGGTCACCAAAACCGGCCCATGACCGGTTTCCATTCCATGGTCTTCCAGCGCCATCACGGCAAGCATCGCGGTAAATCCTGCAGTTCCAACAGCCATCGCCTGACGAGTATCCAAACCATCTGGCAGTGGCACCAGCCAGTCAGCTTTGACATTGGCTTTTTGCGAATAACCGCCCCAATGAGCCTCGCCCACGCGCCATCCGGTCAGTACGACCTTATCACCCGGCTTATAGCGCTCATCCGAGCTCGCCTCGACCGTGCCGGCAAAGTCAATGCCAGGTACATGTGGATATTTTCGCACCAGACCACCACCGGGCCCAATGCACAGGCCGTCCTTGTAGTTCACGGTGGAATACTCCACTGCCACGGTCACTTCCCCCTCGGGCAGTTGATCCAAGCTGATCTGCTCTACCGCCGCCGAGGTTTTGCGGCTTTCCTCATCTCTGTTTACAACCAATGCGTTGAACATAGATCTCTCCTTTAAATCCAAAATTTCTCGCGCACGGTTGCCGCGCGCATACCATCAGGTGTTTCAACTTCCAGCTTGGTCCCCGCATCCCAATGGGTCATGCGCACCAGGCCAATTGCAACGTTTGTCCGGAAATCCGGTGACCAGGCCGCCGAGGACACGCGACCTACGCGTTTTCCTCCAGCATACAGCGGCCAGAAATCGGTACAGGCAGGCACCGGCTCTCCCTCAATGGCAATGGGTCGGATCTGCTGAACCGGCCCCTCTTTGGCCACCCGCAGCAGGGCATCCCGGCCAATGCAACCAATCGCCGTATGAGTATCGCAGAACTTCCCCAAACCACATTCATGCGGCGTGTTGTCGTCGGTCATGTCATTGCCATAGCTCAACAATCCACCTTCGATCCGCTCAATCAGGTTGGGGCACCCTGCCCGCACGTCCAGATCCTCGCCAGCCTCGAACAGCTTGTTCCACAGCGGCATGCCAATTTCGCCGTCTTCAACATAGATCTCAAAGCCGCCCTGCTTGGAGTAGCCGGAACGCGCAATAACCAGATCACGCCCCTGAAACTGGAACACGCTAAACCGGAAGAACCGGATCTTGCGAATGCTACTGCCAAAGACCCGCTCCAAAAGCGCCTCGGATTTTGGCCCCTGTATTGCCAGCGGTGACACATCCGGCTCATCCACCAGCACATCCAAACGCCAGCCATTGGCGATGCCCTTGACCCAATACAGCAGGTCGCTGTCTGCAATGGAAATCCACCAGCGATCTTCAGCCAGCTTCACGGCAACCGGGTCATTCAACATGCCGCCCGTTTCATCAACGATGGGCACGTAATAGCACTGCCCAGGCAGCATGCCCCGCAGATCACGCGGCGTCAGCATCTGCATCAACCGCCCTGCATCCGGGCCACGCAGTTCCACTTGCCGTTCACAAGACACGTCCCAAATCTGCACATGCTTTTTCAAGTGATGATAGTCTGCCTCAACACTCTCAAACACAGTTGGCAACAACATGTGATTGTAGACAGTATAGGCTTTTGCCCCGGCAGCTTCGACTCCTTGTGAAAAAGGGGTTCTGCGTAAACGCCGTGACGGTGAGATTAATGCCATTGTCCATCCTCCTGACAACGGGGAACACAACAACCAGCGACGGCCCTACACTGCCGCTGGCCTGATACTTTAGCGTGGACCGTGCCAATCGATCTGACAGATCTCGGCTGAACGACCATCAAAGTCCCACACCCGTCCAAAGGCGCGCACCCGGCCCTTGGTTGCGGTTGCAACAGTGATGTCTGGCCCCATCCAGTATTCGGTATTGGTGACAACAATATCTTTGCCGTCCTTACCTTCAACCGGGACTACTGCGCCCTGAATTTTCTTACCCACCATCAGGCGACGCTCGTTACCTTCGGTTTCAAACGAGACCGGCGCGCGTTCAGCGCCCAGGAACTCACCAACCAGCATGGAAAACAGTCCGGTGGTGCCCCGCGCCGCACCTGTAAAGATGTTGATCAAAGCTTCGTACTGTTCATCTGTGGCACGGTCGTCAATGTAGGCAGCGACCTTCCAGTTGCCACGCCCCATATTGCCGGGAATCTCCAACATCAGACCGACATTCAGCCCGCCCAGCCCCATGTCACCATACTCACCGCTGTCGATACGTACGCCAGCCCAAGCCTGACAGTAGCCTTCGGTTGGAGGATGTTTGCCCAGTGACACAACACAGGGGCAGAACACTGTACAGTTGCAGTTGAGGATCAACTCACCTTTGATTGTCCAGGGCACGGTGCCCACTTCGCCATCGAGTGCCATTTTACTCTCCCTTTCAGAGTGAATTCAGTATCATCCAGCCCGCAGCAACTATCAGCACCCCGCCCAATGGCTTGGTAATATAGCGCCCCAGCTCGGGCAATTTTTCAAAAACCATGATCAGCGTGGCCAGTCCCATAAAGGCCAGGTTCATCACACCGCCTGCAAACGCCAGTAACATCAGCGCCCAGCAGCATCCCAGGCAGACCACGCCCAGTCGCACACCATTACGCAACGGCCCTTCATCCCAGTACTGCATGAAGAACACCAAGGGGCGACGGCACTTGCTTAGACAAGCCTCTTTCAGCGGTGTGAACTGATATAACCCGGCTACCAGCAACAGGGCCGCAGACATCAGTTGTGACTGGCTATCCCCAAAAACGGTCAGCAAACCAGCTTGAAACAAGATCATCTGCAAGGCGGCGGCCACAACTGAGAACCCGATCCAAACCAGCAAGTAACCACCAACAAGATGTCCAAAATGTGTATCTGCACTGGTGTGAGAGAGGTCTTCGTACGTCGCAAAAGCTGGCAGCGCTGTTGGTGCCATCATTGCCGCGGACATCAGTACCCACATCAGCAGTATTCTGAAATACCCAGCCGTATCCGGGCTTAACGTGCACAGATCACGCCAGAAACCCTCGCCATAAACGGCTCCGGCTTCACGCAGGTCGGCAGGCGCAGCCATCAGGAACAAAGCCAGCCAAGCGACCAGGATCAAACCAAACAGCGCCAGCCAATGCCAACCCGCCATAGTTCTGATTTTTCCTGCCACAATGGCTTTCATTGCCGTCTCCAAGTAGAACACACAGCGACTCACCGCTTGCTTTTTAAATGTCAGACTTTTAAATGTCAGACAAATAAAAAATGCAGCCCGAACCGCCAGGACACGGAATGAAGATTGATCCAAACAGTTCAGCCGATCTTTCAGCGCAGATCGCTCAGTCGATCAAAGACGCCATCATTGGTGGCGATCTCATCGTCGACCAGCGATTGCCCTCAGAGTCCGAACTAGCGGATCATTTTCAAGTGTCACGTCCAACCGTCCGTGAGGCACTTAAACGACTGGCCGCACAATCGCTGATCCGCACCCAGCGTGGTGCAACCGGTGGCGCTTTTGTCAATCGCCTCAGCTTTGAAGAGGCCTATAGCCAGCAAGTCACCACCTCGACCCTCCTTCTGTCGATGAATGCAGTAAGTTTCGATACAGCCTGCGAAGCACGTTATGCGCTAGAACGCGCCTGTGCCCCGCTGTCAGCCCTGCGACACAGCCCCGACCAGCTGGCCACCATGCGCGCCGAAATCTTTCGCCAAGGCCAACCCAACCTGACAGATGAAGCCTTCTGCGCCTCTGACGTGGCCTTTCACCGCGCATTGGTAGACGGCGCTGATAACCCGGTCCTGTCCTATCAGCTCGCAGGCGCGGTTGAGGCCATGCAGCCTCTGATGAACATGATCACCTTCACCGCACGCTCGCGCGAAAATATCATTGCCCTGCACAGCCGGATTGCTGACGCGATTGAGGCCCGAAATGGCGCAGCCGCCACCCAGGGGTTGACCGACCTCGAAGATGAAACCCGCAGTCTGGCCGAAAACGTCTTTTCCGCGCGCGCCAGACCTAGCTAATTGATCCGCTAATAGATCCGCTCTTCATCTGGTCCCAGATATCCCGGGGGAATCCGGTATCTTGCCCGGATGGGGGCTGGCCCCTTCTTATTTGCCCTTCCCCCATTTTCCCCCTTCAATTCCAGCCTCGCACATCCTATATTCATTTCGTTCCCTCGGGGACTATGGACATAAATGCGCTCGTAATAAGCGGATCGGACCCGGGGGCGGTACCCGGCGTCTCCACCAAACATCCTTCATTTGGGGATCATGGGGACGAAATAGGATCGACGAACGTCTAAAGGGGTTAGCTTTGTCTCGGCTGTCTGCCACCGTTACCGGCGAAAACTGTACAATTGCAAATGACAATCGTGCTCCGGCAATGGCAGTTGCAGCGTAAGCTGTAAATGTCGCCGAAACTAACTCCTTAGGTTTAGCGACCTAAGGCGGGGTTCGCAGGTACCTGGCAACAGAAACCTGCACTTTACCTTATATTTCAACTGACCCAGAACGTTGCATATTGCAGAGCATCATCTGTAAAGCTGACCTTTGGTCACCTACAACTCTCCCACAAAAATTCACAAATTTTTGACGGTCATTGCCCACAAAAGTACTTAACTAAGAAAGTACACGCATGACAAAAATCGAAACCCTACAAAGCTGGTACGACGAAGTTTGGGGGAAGGGCAATCTCGACATCATCGACCAATTGCTTGTACCCGACATCACGGCCAACGGCGTGCTTACCTCGATTGGTCTGACACGAGATGAGTTCCGAGATCTTGTGGTCGCAGTCCGTGGCCTACTGCAATCTATCAACGTGACCCTAACGCAAACTGTTGAACAAGGCGATTGGCTGGCGGCCCTAACCGAGATCCGCGCCAAACGAGACGACAATGGCGAAGCGGTTTCGATTACAAGTCAGGTCATGGTGCGGTTTGAGGGACATCGGCTGGCAGAAACACATTACCAGTTTGATTTTTTCACTATGTTTGAACAACTTGGACAACTTCCTACTGATGCCCTGCCGATCTGCTTAACCGGCCAGCGTCTAGTCTGGAAATAATGGGTAGCGCTTGACAGAAAACGTGAAATGCGGTCTCTACCCCTGTAAGGGGTCACTGCGACCACCCCGTGAGGCCTAGGCCCAAGGTTCGCATCCAACACTCCGGCTACGGAAAGGATGCTCTATGGCTGCTGCATTTTCTGAAATTTCCTCCAATCAACTGATGCGTTTGATTGGAACCCCCGACACCCCAAAAATCATAGATGTCATTACTGACCAAGATTTTGTGCTGGATCCAAGATTGGTGCCAACGGCCCGGCGCCACCCACATGATGAACTTCAATCTATAATACCTGAGTTGGCCGGACAACATGTGGTTGTCATTTGCCAGAAGGGCAAAAAGCTCTCGCATGGCGCAGCTGCGGTCCTTCGCTCCCATGGCATCGCGGCCGAAGTCCTGGCAGGTGGCAACCTGGCCTGGCGCGATGCCGGGCTGCCGCTGGTTCCCGTCGCCAATCTTCCATCACCGCACCAAGGCAGCCTGTGGGTCACCCGCCACCGTCCCAAGATTGATCGCATTGCCTGCCCCTGGCTGATCCGCCGCTTTGTCGACCCCAAGGCGCAGTTTCTGTTTGTCCCACCGGCCGAGGTACCAGCCGTGGCTGAAAAATTCGGGGCCACGCCGTTTGATATCGAAGACAGCTTTTGGAGTCATCGGGGCCCGCTGTGCAGTTTTGATGTGATGGTTGAAGAGTTTGGCCTGACCACCCCTGCGCTATCGCACCTTGCAACCGTAATCAGGGCTGCCGACACCAATACCCCGGAATTGGCGCCACAAGCGGCTGGCTTGCTTGCGTTGTCAGTTGGGCTGTCGCGCCAATACAAGAACGATACAGAGCAGCTTGAGGCTGCCATGCCAATGTATGACGCTCTGTATCGCTGGGCCCGGGATGGGTTTGACGAAAAACACGACTGGCCAACGGTGACACGATGAGTGCGCCGTCATGGACCGCCATGTTGCGGGTTTTCGGCCGCATCGGCCTTTTGAGTTTTGGCGGCCCAGCCGCACAGATTGCGGTCATGCACCGAGAACTGGTGGAAGATCGCGCCTGGCTTAGCGAACAAGGATTCTTGCGGGCGTTATCGTTCTGCATGCTTCTGCCTGGCCCCGAAGCGATGCAACTCGCCACCTATTCTGGCTGGCGCCTGCGGGGCGTTCCCGGAGGGCTGCTGGCAGGGCTGCTATTTGTCCTTCCCGGAGCGTTGATCATTGGCCTTCTTGTCGTCCTATATGCCAGTTACGGAGAGCTGGATTTGGTGCAAGCAGGCTTTCTGGGCATTAAAGCCTCGGTGGTGATCATTGTTCTTCTTGCCCTGCGCAAGTTGGCACACAAGGCATTGCACGGACGTAGTGCATGGATACTCGCCGCGCTGGGATTCCTGGGATTATTTGCGTTAAACCTACCCTTTCCGCTGATTGTACTTGGTGCAGGAATGTATGGATTGCTTCGCGGAGGTGCAGGCGCTGAGAATGAGGATTCGCCAAACACCCTCAACATCTACAGCGCAGGCCGACAGTTGTTGATTTGGGGAGGGCTCTGGCTCCTACCCTTGATTTTCCTCAGCCTTGTGGGCGCTGACTTTCTGGCCAGTGTTGGCTGGTTCTTTGCCAAGCTGGCCGTAGTCACCTTTGGTGGGGCCTATGCTGTGTTGGCTTATATGAGCCAAACAGTGGTGGAACAGTATCAGTGGATCACCACCGGCCAGATGATTGACGCCTTGGGGCTGGCCGAAACAACCCCCGGTCCGCTGATCCTGGTTACACAGTTTGTCGCCATGCTCGCCGGGTTGCAATCACAAGGGCTGGCACTAGGTTTAGCCGCTGGGGCAGTTGCGCTTTGGGCCACCTTTATGCCCTGCTTTCTCTGGATCTTTCTGGCGGCCCCCTATGTAGAACAAATTTCGTCCCACCCAAGAATTGGCGCAGCGCTGAAAGCTATTACCGCCGCCGTGGTTGGCGTTATTTTGAACCTATCCGTCTGGTTCACCCTGCACGTCGTATTCGATACGGTAGACATCATCGAGTTCGGTATCTTCTCGCTTGCGGCACCAACAGCCGGCAGCTTGAATTCAGTGGCCCTTGGGCTTGTGGGTGTTGCCACCCTGGCCATGTACATCACGCGGGGAAGCATGGCGCTGACCCTGTTCCTGATGGCCCTTGCGGGAGTTGGTTCTTCACTCTTGCTTGGAAACACCTAGACCCTCGCCAATCGTAAATCCGGCATAGCCCCCGAAGGATAATAGCAAAAATCTATGCCGGTCCTCTTTTGTTTCTGTTCGAATCCCCTATGCTTAAGCCAAGAGCTACTGGGGTGACAAAATGACCCGTGACATCGACTACGGAAATCTAATGCATACGGCAATGCGCGGTCTTATCAGGACCGTTCTACTGGATATTGCCGACAACGGTCTTCCGGGGAATCACCATTTCTTTATTACCTTCGACACCGGTCACCCGGATGCCGAGCTGGCAGACTGGTTATCAGATCGATATCCGGGCGAAATGACCGTTGTCATGCAACATTGGTTCGACAATCTGGAAGTTGGCGATGAAGGCTTTGCCATCACGCTGAATTTCGGCGATGCACCAGAACCGCTGTATATTCCCTATAACGCGATCAAAACTTTTGTGGATCCATCTGTCGAGTTTGGGCTGCGGTTTGAATCTGCTGACGAAGAACCCGAAGGTGACGCAAGCGTGCCTGCACCGGTCGAAGAATTGGTGAACAGCGCCGAGGAAGCCAGCAAACCAGACGCCGAAGTTGTCTCGCTCGATAGCTTCAGAAAATAGTAGCTAGCAATCAGCTGGATTGCTCCAGCCTTGGCGATCTCCTATTACTTGCGCTCCAGAAATGTCGAAATAAATCTGGTTGGGATCCCGTTTCGGTGGGAGTTGAATTCTAGCTGCAACCCGCCCTCGGCAAGGGTTCGGTCGTATTGCTGCATTTCATAATCCCCATTCGGGGCGACAAACATTGAAAATACAGTCAATGTCTCACCTGTAATACGGCTCCAGACATAGGGCTCTCCCTTCATGGGATCCAGCTGTTCGGTATGACCAAACACATTTCGCGTCATGGCGGCTGAATAGACACCTTCGCGGTCTGTTGGCTCAAACTCAATCTCATAGGATTTGCTTTTACGCCGACCGTCTTGCTTCTCGGTCGTCGATGTCCAGTTCACTATGTAGCCATAGCGTGTTTGGCGTATCACTACGCTCATATCGCGCGGAGACATCTCTCCGGATCGCGTCTCAACCACCGCGCGCCCCGAGTACTCGCCCACAAAACGCGAAATGTCGGCCTGCGCAGCCTGCACGGTTACTACAAGAGCCAGCAGGACAATCGGCAAAAACCGTGACAAAACGCGTTGAACGGCATGCGTATCAATAGAAGTGGCCACAATATCCCCTTTGGTGAATTTGGCTAACAATCACCTCTACTCTAGCCATCCCACGCCGGCTGACAATGCTTTGCCGAAAAAATGCCAGCGACCGCCCCTATACCTTAGGGCGTGATCGTCTATGCTGCGCGCAACTGGCCAATTGCACCTACGACACGCACAGGCTACACGGCATACAATCGCATACCAGACGGAGTAAACGGATGTCCGAGACCCGCACCGAAACAGACAGCTTTGGCCCACTAGAGGTCCCCGCAGATAAGTATTGGGGTGCCCAAACACAGCGCTCGATCATGAATTTCCCCATAGGTTGGGAAAAGCAGCCAGTGGCCATTGTGCGCGCACTTGGTGTGATCAAACAGGCCTGTGCCATGGCCAACAAAGAATCCGGCAAGATGGACACCACAATCGCCGACGCCGTGATTCAGGCCGCGGGCGAAGTCTTCGAGGGCAAATTCGACGACAACTTCCCACTGGTTGTATGGCAGACCGGTTCCGGCACCCAGTCGAACATGAACTCCAACGAGGTGATCGCCAACCGCGCGATTGAAATCCTGGGCGGCGTCATCGGTACCAAGGATCCGGTGCACCCGAATGATCACTGCAACATGGGCCAGTCGTCAAACGACACCTTCCCAACCGCGATGCACATTGCTGCAGCGATGACTGTGCGCGACGTGTTGCTGCCCGGCCTGAACAAGCTGCTGGCAGGACTGGAAGCCAAGTCCGATGAGTTCAAAGACATCATCAAAATCGGCCGTACCCACACTCAGGATGCGACCCCGCTGACACTGGGCCAGGAATTTGGCGGCTACGCCCACCAGATCCGTATGGGTATCCAGCGCATCGAGGCCGCCCTGCCCGGCATCTATGAGTTGGCACAAGGCGGAACAGCCGTCGGCACTGGCCTGAACACTCAGCACGGTTGGAGCGAAAAGGTCGCAGCCAACATGGGTGAAATCACCGGCCTGCCCTTTGTGACTGCACCGAACAAGTTCGAAGCTCTGGCCGCCCATGACGCCATGGTCTTTATGTCGGGTGCTTTGGCTACCGTTGCAGGTTCGATGTACAAAATCGCCAACGATATCCGCTTCCTGGGCTCGGGCCCACGGTCCGGATTGGGTGAGCTGATCCTGCCTGAGAACGAGCCTGGATCGTCGATCATGCCGGGTAAAGTGAACCCAACTCAAGCCGAAGCAATGACGCAAGTGGCCGCCCACGTTATGGGTAACAACGCCGCGATGACATTTGCTGGTTCACAGGGCCATTTTGAGCTGAACGTCTACAATCCGATGATGTCCTATAACCTGCTGCAATCCATGCAGTTGCTGGGTGACGTCGCCGACAGTTTCACCGAGCGGATGCTGAATGGTATCAAGGCCAACGAGCCACGCATCGACAAGCTGATGAAGGAAAGCCTGATGCTGGTCACAGCACTGGCTCCGACAATCGGCTATGACAACGCCACTAAGGTCGCCAAAACCGCGCACAAAAATGGCACCACACTCAAGGAAGAGGCTGTTGCCCTCGGCTTTGTGGACGAGGCCACCTTTGATGCGGTTGTGCGTCCCGAGCAGATGATCGGTCCTAAGGACTGATGGCTGAACCGGTCAACCTGAACCGGTTTAGAAAACAAAAAGCGCGGGCCGAGAAAAAGGCCCGCGCTGACCAAAACGCGATCACACATGGTCGTAGCAAGGCTGAAAAGCAGTTGGGTCGCAGCGCAGCAGATAAAGCAAAACGAGATTTAGACGGGCATCAGACTGAAGAATGAACAGTCGGCCCAAAAAACACTCACTTACCCTGCGCGGACACCGGACTTCGGTGTCGCTTGAAGATGAGTTCTGGCAAGCCTTTCGCAAACTCGCAGAACAAGATGGCCGCCCGATCAATGTGTTGGCCGCGGAGATAGACGAGGCCCGCGGCACCGATTGCGGACTGGCGTCTGCAATCCGGTTGTTTGTGCTTAGGCGGTTAACCGACAACACCTAAAGAAGTACAAGTCATCATGACTGTGTCCTCACCGTTTCGATAGCTTCAACCAGATCCCTTTGTCAGACCGCACTGTCAGGTGAGCAACTGGCACCGGCTCTCGCCCCTCGACCAGCTCAAATCTGAAATGTCGTAGCAACATCGACAGGATCAGCGGTCCCTCGACCATGGCAAACCCCGCCCCGGTGCAAACCCGCGCCCCGGCGGAAAATGGTATAAAAGCCTCGCGCTGGCAGGTTTTTCCATTCTCGGTTTGCCAACGGTCCGGGTCAAAATCGTCCGGCTTGTCCCATAGCCGATCATGCCGATGCAGATGCCAAGGGCTCACTACAATTTGCGAGCCAACCGGAACCTCACGATCCCGAAACACTTCTGGGCAGGTTGCCTGGCGCACCATCATCGGTACCGGTGGATACAGCCGCAAGGCCTCGCGAAACACATCCCGGCTCAGCCGCAGCTTCGTCATCACCGCAAAGCCCTGCTCTTCCAGGGCTTCCGCCTCATCGGCCAGACGTTCTTGCCAGTCCGGATACAGCGCCATCAAGTACAGCGTCCAGGCCAATGCCGAGGCACTGGTTTCGTGACCAGCCAAGAAGAAAATTGCAACCTGATCAACCATTTCCTCGGTATCAAACCGCTCGCCTGTGTGCGGGTCTTCGGTGGTCATGATCTTGGTCGCCAGATCATCTGGCGCGGTGCCTGCCTCGATTTGTTGCATCCGGTTGCTGGTCAACTGAGTAATCAGCTTACGTATTTCCGCAGCATCCCGCTTGGTTGACCCTTTGAAAAACCGTGGCATCCAGCGTGGCATCGGAATAAAGGCCGCAAGATTCAGGATCGGCTGGCTGCGCTGATAGTCGCGAAACCTGGTAAACACCTGCGCCGCAACCTCATGCTCAATTGGGATCGAAAAGAGGGTGCGAAAAATGACATCCGCCGCCACATGACTGGTCTCAGTCTCGACTTCGGTAACCGTCCCAACCTTATCCTGCAGCCGAGCAACAGCAGCCTCAGCCGCCTGTCGCATCGCGGGAAATGTATCCTTTAATCGGCCCCCTTCAAAGGCCGGGTCAATGATCCGTCGCTGTCGCTTCCATGTCTCGCCATTGGTCAAAAACACCGAATTGCCCAGCAGGGGCCGTAGCCCCTCGGCAATCCGGTTGGATTTGGGAAAATCATCCGGTCTTTGCTTCAAGACCTCCTTCACCAGATCCGGCTGGTTGATCATGAAGGATCTGAAAAACGGGGTCCGAAATTCGGCCATCCAGGCATGATAGAGACGCGCTGGCTGGGCCGACAGAATGTCTTGGCGAAACAGGCGTAGGTAGCGCAACAGCGAGACCTTATCAGGTCGAGAGGGAGGCTTGGGCGGTTTCATGTTTGTGATACCGATGTGAATTTTGACACGGGTTTTTCAATTCGTGATTTTGATGGATTACGATTCAAGTACCGCTCGTTTAACGTTTTTGGCCCGGCGGTAATCTGGAAATAATCATAGTCACCCGGCCGATCAAACGCGCATAAGTATTGGAAATGGAGACGAAAAAACCGCCACCTCAACTCTGCCCAACGCTTGGGGCTTAGGGTCTGAGTAAACGCAGCTGAAAACACCAAGGGCCAGCGTTTATCTTTGGGCGCAACCCCAGTAACAGACACCGGATCGCACAAAGCAAAGGCACAGCCGTCGCCTGGGGCAGTGACATCGACCCAAGACAGTTCGTCGCGCGCAGACAGGAACTGCAGATCTGCGCGCAGGCGTTGCGCCTTGGGCAAGAAAGAGACCATAGGGACCACCTGCCCCAGACTTAGAAACCCAAGCTGAGGGCGCTTAGAGGGAAGTCCGTCTCGGATCAGGTCCGACAGAACGGAAACTGAAATGTGTGCGCCTGATGAATGGCCAACCACCAGCACTTCGTCCAGAGTGTCGTCATCAAGAGCGGTTTTGATCTGGGCGGTGAAATCGGCGATCCGCGCCTCAAGCTCGGGTGAATTAGCCCCATTTGATGCGGCGGAATAGGCGTAGTCATGCATCAGGTAATAGGCAAAAAACTTGCCATCCATTTTCTTGAACCAACGCATGAGCATCGTGCCTGCCCCCAAACCAACGCCCAGGCCCAACACCGAAACCCAAACACCAGGCACCGCGAAAACGGCAGCCAGCGCAATGCATGCCATCATTACGCCCCAAACCACAAGCGCGGCCAAAACAGCCTGCACCAGTAGCATTCCAACTGGATAAAGCGCTGCAATAACGGGACCTTTTCGCAACTTCGTCAACCGGAACAATGTGCCGGAGGAGATGTAGGTCCAGGCCGTGCGGGCCAGTTGCAGGTATGTCGCTGGAATTGAACTGTCCATGCTGTCACGCACAATGTCGGACCAAACCAGAACTTCAAAATCAGCGTCAACTTTGGCGTCATCTATGGTGGATTTCACATTCCAACCAAAGGGCCCGGTTTTTGATTGCTTCGCCTTCAGGTCGATCTCATACCCCGAAATCGCCGCTTGGCTGGCCGCCTCTTTGCGGTACAGCTCTCGATATCGGCGGGGGTGAATCGGATCATAGCCGGGAATATAAAACACCCGCCTTCGCTGTACGCGATCACGCTCAGACCTGTTATCTGCTTGAGCCAATTCCACAATTCCCTTGTTCTAACCCACAAGGTAACGGAGCATTTGGGCAAGTGTAAGACCCTGCGCAGAAAGAAAAAGGGGCCCTGTGGCCCCTTAGACTCAGCCGAGTGCGGCCAACGCAGGGAAGGCTTCCAGCAACCACCACGAAAAGGCTGAGAACAGCCCGGTTACCAGCATCACGCCAACCACCAGCAACAGCGCGCCCATGAATTTTTCGATAAGCTTCATGTGGCGTTTCATCTTGTTCATCAGCACCATGGAACGGCTGAGGAAGATCGCCGCCAGCAGAAACGGCACCCCAAGGCCCAGGGCATAGATTCCAAGCAAAACAGTACCGCGGGCCACTGACGCCTCAGAAGCCGCAAGCGACAGGATTGCGCCCAGTTGCGGGCCGATGCAGGGTGTCCAGCCAAAGGCAAAAGCCAAGCCCAAGACATAGGCCCCAACGGCGGATCCACCAGATTCGCCGGCCTCCATGCGCATCTCACGATCCAGGATCGGAATGCGGAAAACTGACAGGAAATGCAGGCCGAAGATGATCACCACCACACCTGAGACCTGCGCAAAAAGTTCTTGATTTTGCAGAACAAAAGCCCCGAATGCCGAGGCTGTGAACCCAAGCAGCAAGAAGACAGTAGAGAGCCCCATAACAAAGAACAAAGCCGCCAAGATGGCCTTGCGTCGAGCAGCGCCCGGACTTTGCATATCGCCAATGGAAACACCGCTCATATAGGCCAGATACGGCGGCACAATGGGCAGCACACAGGGGGAGAGAAAGCTGATCAGGCCTGCGACCAGCGCGACGAGCATAGCAGGGAGAAGACCTGCATCGATGATTTCTATACCAAACATAGATCTGCCTTAGCGCACCTGTTTTCAAAGGTCACGAGGACATCCGGTCACAACCCTGTGGACAGGATGAATTTTCCGTCATATCTGACTGTTATGAGCGAAATTCACGAGACCGTAGACGCAATTGGCCTGTTGTGCCCCCTGCCCGTCCTAAAGGCCCGCAAGCGGCTTAAACCTCTGCCGGCGGGCGCTGTTCTGCAGCTTCTGTCAAACGACCCTGCTGCGATTATCGATGTGCCGCATTTCTGCAATGAGTCGGGTCACGAGTTTCTGGGCATGAGCGAAGCTGACGACCATCAGGTCTATCGGATTCGCAAAGGTCACTGACACCTTTTTACCCCTAAATGCCCCGGTGCTATCCGTGCACCATGTGTGCACCATCCGTACACCGGGCAATCTCACTTCCCTGCAAAACCTCCCCCAAATGTTTCGCGCGCGAAACAAGCTAACGGATGGTTAACTGGATTGATCTTGTTCTGGGCACAAAAAAACGCCGGGGAGTTCCCCGGCGCTTTTTGATTTCTTAGCTTCCCAGTGACCACCAGCCACGGCGTTTAGGCTTGGGTGGCTCATCCGGCTTTGGAGCGACCTCTTCGGCTGCAACCAGCTCTGGCTCTGGCTCTGGTTCAGGCTCAGCCTGCTCAGATTCAGGTTCAACAGCTGGTTCAGCAACTGGTTCGGGTTCAGCCGCTTCAGGCTCTGCGGCTTTTTCAACTTCCGGTGCGGGTTCTGCCTCAGTAACCGCTTTGGATTCGACCTCGGCAACTTCGACAGTCTCAGGTGCCGCTTCGACCACAGTTTCAGAAACCGCTTCTGCAACAACCTCGGAAGAAGCTTCAACAGCTGCATCAGGTGCAGTTTCAGCCGCTGGATCGGCATCCACAACCGCAAGAGGGTCGGATACGATGACAACAGGCTGTTCAGCCTCAGCGGTGTCGACAACAACAACCTCGGCCTGCTCTTCAGCCGGTGTCTCAGAATCGGTCTTTGACTTGCTGCGCGAACGAGACCGAGAGCGTGTGCGAGTCCGCTTTGGCTTCTTCTCTTCCTCGGCAGGTGCCTCGGCGCCCTCTGCAGCGTCTGCGGCGGCTTCACCCTCGACAGGTGTTGCTGCATCTTCAGAACCTTCGCCATTCTGATTGTCGCTTGAGCCGTTTTCACCATTGTCCGACTTGCTTGACCGGCGACGACGACGACGACGTTTACGCTTGGGCTTTGTTTCGCCCTCTTCCGAGGTATCGCTGGTGACAGTATCGCTGTCGTCTTCGTCAGCCTCGTCAGCACCGTCAGCGTCAACCTGATCCATCAGAGAGGTATCAACTGAAACAACCGGAGCTGGGGCTGCCGCAACAGTGCGGGTTGCCGTTTTGAACTTTTCAAGCGTGAAGTCAGGGCTGACCAGATGCGGGTCACCTTCGATGCGAACCGACAGGCCATACCGGGCTTCGATTTGGGCGATGTGCTCGCGCTTTTGGTTCATCAAGAAGTTGGCAATGCTGACCGGGCAACGCACCAAGACCTCGCGTGAGCGGTTGCGGGTGCCTTCTTCTTCGATCTGGCGCAGAATGGTCAGCGCCATGTTATCGTCAGAGCGGATCAGACCAGTGCCGTGACAGGATGGGCAAGGCTGTGTTGTTGCCTCGAGCATGCCAGGACGCAGACGCTGACGGCTCATCTCCATCAGGCCAAAGCCCGAGATGCGGCCAATCTGGATACGGGCGCGGTCGGTCTTCAGCTTGTCCTTGATACGCTTTTCAACAGCGTTGTTGTTCTTGCGCTCGTCCATGTCGATGAAATCGATGACGATCAGACCAGCAAGGTCACGCAGACGCAACTGGCGCGCAACTTCTTCAGCGGCTTCCAGGTTGGTCTTGGTCGCGGTGTCTTCGATCGAGCCTTCTTTGGTGGCGCGACCCGAGTTCACATCAATAGCAACCAGTGCCTCGGTGACATCGATCACGATGTAGCCGCCGGACTTCAACTGGACGGTTGGGTTGAACATGCCACCCAGATAGCTTTCGACCTGATAACGGGCGAACAGCGGCAGGGTTTCATTGTACCGCTTCACGTTTTTGGCGTGTGACGGCATGATCATTTTCATGAAGTCTTTGGCGATGCGGTAACCGCGTTCACCTTCGACAAACACCTCGTCAATCTCGCGATTATAGAGATCACGGATCGAGCGTTTGATCAGGTCGCCTTCTTCATAGATCTTGGCGGGTGCAATCGATTTCAGCGTCAGCTCGCGGATCTGTTCCCACAGGCGCTGCAGGTATTCATAGTCGCGCTTGATCTCAGCCTTGGTGCGCTTGGCACCAGCGGTGCGTACAATAAGACCCGCACCACTTGGCACGTCGATTTCGTTGGCGATTTCTTTTAGTTTTTTGCGGTCAACAGCGTTGGTGATTTTGCGAGAAATACCACCACCGCGCGCGGTGTTTGGCATCAGCACACAGTAACGACCTGCCAGCGACAGGTATGTGGTCAGCGCAGCGCCTTTGTTGCCACGCTCTTCTTTGACAACCTGAACCAGCAGGACCTGACGAACCTTGATGACTTCCTGGATCTTGTAGCGCTTGGGACGTGGCTTGCGTGGCGGGCGAATGTCTTCGCTGTCGTCTTCATCCGCGACTGATTCAATCGAGCTGTCTTTGGATGTCGCGTCAGCGCGTTTGACGTCGTCATCGGCGTCGTCATCATCACCAGCTTCTTTTGCTTCTTCGGCAGTGCCTTCTGTAGCAGCCTCGGCAGGCTGCTCGTTTGGTGTCTCTTCAGCTACTGGTGCGTCAGCTTCAGCTGTTTCAGCAGCAGGCGTCTCGGCAGCTTTCTCGGCTTCAGCCGGGGCTGCTTCAGCTGTTTCTGCAGTCTCTTCAGCAGCAGGCGCAGCATCGGTTTCAGCCGGGGTTTCTTCACCCTCAGCAGCTTTAACTTCTGATTGGTCCTCGGCAGGTTCTTCGACTGGCGTTTCAGCGACAGTCTCCATTGGAGAACTGCCTTCTTCGCTGCCTAGCAGGTTAGCGTCATCTGCTTCGATCTCATCGCTGAGATCGATGGTTTCCATACCGGAAATCTCGGCACTTGGGGCCTCGACTTCTTTGGTTTCAACCGCATCCTTGGATTTGACGCCTTCGGCCTTGGTACGGCTGCGCGAGCGTGAGCGGCGGGATTTGGAGGGTTTTGAATCTTCCTCATCATCCTTGGCCCGCATAGACTCGGCATAGGCGCGCTCTTCTTCTAGCAACGCCTCGCGGTCTGCGACCGGAATTTGATAATAGTCAGGGTGGATTTCCGAGAATGCCAGAAATCCATGACGATTGCCGCCATAGTCTACAAAAGCTGCCTGCAGTGAGGGTTCGACCCGGGTTACTTTTGCTAGATAGATATTGCCAGCGAGCTGGCGTTTGTTCTCGGATTCAAAGTCGAACTCCTCAACCTTGTTTCCGTCGACCACCACAACCCGAGTTTCCTCGGCGTGGGTGGCATCAATAAGCATCTTCTTTGCCATGTTTCCTTAGTGCACCATGCCTGTGCGCGCAGGCTCCGGCCGTTACCGGGGGGAGCTGCGCGTTGTGGGTGGTGTCTTGTCAGGGCGATTTGTGACGGCGCACGACAGGACATGGGCGCGGAAAATGTTTCCGTCGGTCCTGTCTCTGTTCTTTGTACTTGCGCGCGCTTCATCGCGGTTCTTCTCCGACAGGTGGGGGTATCCCGAGCCCTGCCCATTTCATTCCTGCGCCGAAAACGTTCCGGTTCAGGTGCTAAACTACCCCAAAAACTTCGGGGCTAATCGGTCTGTCTGCGCCTTCTCGGATCGTACCGGACAAAGACGAAGATCAGCGAATCTCATCAAAACGGCGATACCCAGATTGGTATCGGTCCCGTCACAGCAGCATAAGACCTGTGGATAGGTAATGACAATGGGCATCTTCATTCGTGGGAATGGAAATGATGCCACAACGGGCCTTAAACGGTCTGAAAGTTAAAATTGTGCTATTTTTTTGGGCAAAAGCAGTGTTTCCCTAGCAAACCGAGCTGAATCTCGCTGGCAAATCAGATTTTTGCCGAGGCGTAACGTTGTTGAGCCAGCTGCACTGCCTCTTTCAGATCTTTTGCCACCATTTGACCAAGGGCTGGTAGAGGCCGGTTCTCGGGCCTGAGATCTGGCACCTGCACTGCATGGGTTTTGGCTGCAACCGCTGCGGCAATGCCGTTGTCACTGTCTTCAAAGGCTGCACAATCTCCCCCGTTCAGGCCAAACCGGGCTGCGGCCTCAAGATAGGGGGCTGGGTTTGGCTTGGTCGCTGACACCTCGTCACCGCCAAGGACAAACTCGAAATAGTCGACAAGACCAGCATTTTGCAAATGCGACCGGGCGCGTGCTCCGACGGTAGAGGTAACAACCGCCATCGCTGCTCCCTGCTCGCTCAATGTGGCAAGCACCTCGCGCACGCTGGGTCGCAAAGACACGCCAGCAGCTGCACCGGTGTTAAAACCAGCGCTCCACTCAGTCATGATCTGCGACGGCGAGTGTTCTGGCAGAAACTCAGCAAGCTGGCCCTTGGTGAAGGACCAAGAGGTGCCGATCTGCGTGTAGTAAAATGCCCGTGCAATGGAGCGTTCAACACCCAGCGGCACAACCACATCCAGAAAGCTGGACATGTACAGCCGCTCGGTGTCGAGCAAAAGTCCGTCCATATCAAAAAGATAAGCCTTGGGCATTTACGACAGATAATCCGATCGCTGCAGGCCGTACTTGGCCATTTTCTCGTTCAGGGTTCGTCGTGGCAGGCACAACTCCTCCATCACAGACGCAATCGAGCCTTTGTGACGCCGCATGGTATTATCTATCAGCATGCGCTCGAACGCTTCGACATATTCTTTGAGCGGCTTGCCTTCGGTGGTCATTACCGGCTGCATTTCTTCGTGATCTGACATTAGCAGCGACGCAATGGTGCCGGACCCGCGCCGCGCCTGCAGGACCGCGCGTTCGGCGATATTGATCAGCTGACGCACATTGCCCGGCCAAGGTGCCTGCAACAGTTGTGCCGCCTCTTGAGCTGAGACCTGCGGTGCCTCGCAGCCGTATTCTTCGGAGAACTGTTCGGACAGGCGGGTGAACAGGGTCAGAATATCCTCGCCCCGCTGGCGCAGTGGCGGAACCGTGATCCGCAGTGCAGCCAAGCGATAGAACAGATCTGAACGCAGAGCATCCTCGCAGGTCTTACCGGCCTCTTGCAGGTTCGAGATTGCGATGATGCGGGTTTCACTTGGTGTCCCCTGCTCGTTGATAATACTCAGCAATTTTGCCTGGAGCGGCTCGGTTAGCGCATCGATATCTTCCAACACCAGTGTACCACCGCGCGCTTCCTCGATCGCGGGCAGCTGTGCATCTTCGGGCATCATCGGCCCAAACAAACGCTTTGACAGAGCGTCTTCTTCGAGCGCGGCACAAGAGAGCAACACAAACTTCTTACCGGCGCGGCTGCCAACGGCATGTAGCGCATGGGCCACCAGGGTTTTACCAGTGCCGGTTTCGCCATCGATCAGAACATGACCATCCGCCTGCCCCAGATCCAGAATATCCTCTTTGAGGCGCTCCATCACCGGGCTGGCACCGATCAGTTTGCTCATGATCTGGGTGCCGTCGGACAATTCGCGGCGCAACACCCGATTGTCCAACACCAACCGGCGAGCACCGGTGGCCCGTTTGGCCAGCTCGGACATACGATCTGGATTAAACGGCTTTTCGAGGAAATCAAAAGCCCCGACCCGCATTGCCTCAACCGCCATGGGTACATCACCGTGCCCGGTGATCATGATCACCGGCAGAGCGCTGTCGCTGCCCATCAGCTTTTTCAGGAATTGCATGCCATCCATGCCCGGCATTTTGATGTCGGAAATCACGATGCCTGGATAATCTGCGCCCAAAACCTTGAGCGCATCTTCGGCACTGGCAAAGGTTTCGGTGTCATAGCCCGACAGTGCCAGCCATTGGCTGATCGACTGACGCATATCCTGCTCATCATCGACAATCGCAATTTTCATGGCCTGTGCCATAAACAGTCCTCTCATAAATCACGCTGAAATTATTCAGCGGCTTCGACCCCGTCTACCAGGATCGGCAATTGCATCTCAAATACCGCGCCACCGTTTTCACCGTTGCGGGCAGTCAAGCGTCCACCTAGGTCGTTGACGATCCCAGATGAGATGGCAAGCCCCAAGCCAACCCCATCGCCTGGCTGCTTAGTGGTATAGAACGGTTCGAACAGCTCTCCAAAGTCCTCAATTCCTATCCCATTGTCACGTACCGCCAAAATGGCAGTTTCCCCAGCGGCCAGAATGACTTCGACCTCGGGGTCTTCAACTGATTTGGTGGCGTCCAATGCGTTTCGCAAGAGGTTCACCATCACTTGCTCAATCCGCATCCGGTCTCCCATGACAAATACCGGCTCGTCCGGCAGAACACGGGCAATCCGGACATGGCGTTGACGCAGCTGAGGCTCCATCATCGACAGGCTTGAGGCCAGTGCATCCCCCATATTTACAGGGCTGAAACTATCACCACCCTTGCGGGCATAAGATTTCAACTGCCGGGTAAGCGCGCCCATCCGCTCGATCAGATCATCAATACGACCAAAGGAAACCAGAGCTTCGTCCGGTCTATTTCGGCCCAGCAACAGGCGCGCGCCGGCCAGATAGGTTTTCATCGCCGCCAAGGGCTGGTTCAATTCGTGGCTGACGGCGGCCGACATTTCTCCCAATGCGGCCAGTTTTGAACTTTGCGCCAGGCTTTGTTCAGCCACTTCAAGGGTCTTTTGCACCCGCTCGCGCTCGGCAACTTCCCGCCGCAGCCGTGCGTTCAATACGCGAAGCTCCGCCGACTCGCGCTGAAACAGCGCCATCCGAAGCGCCGTCTTTCGGTTCAAAGAATAAAACGCCAAGGCCAAGAGGATGGCGAATCCCATAATTTCGAGTGCGAGCACCGCGTTGACCCGCTCACGGATCGATTCATAGGTGGTAAAGGAGGTCATCCGCCAACCGCGAAAGGGAATACGGTTGGCAATGCGCATCACCGCCTCGCCGCGCAGGTATGCATCAGCCGGCAGCACGGTCCAATCCGTGGTGGCGCGGATCGCTCTTTGAATGGCCCCCAGTGGGGTCTGGTGCTTCAACGCATCCGTTTCATTCAACCCACGCCACCGGGTCTCAGTTGCCAGCACAATCGTACCGGTGCTGTCGCTAACCATGACCGCATCAGATATCCCGGCCCAGGCCCTCTCAAACTTCTGCAAGTCGACTTCAACAACAATGACTCCCAACACCCCCGAGGAGTCTTCGAGCCGTCGGGAATAGGAAAACCGGTAGCCACCTGCTTCACGTTCGATCACCGAAAACACAGTGGAGTTGGCACGAACAGCATCAACAAAATAGGGATCGCTCCGATGCAGCTCTCCCAAGCGGCTGCGGTCGGTAGCCGCCACGGTGCGACCATCCTGCGCCAGCAGCATAATCGAGGCTGCACCGATTTCGTCGACAAAGGAAATCAGACGCTGAGTAGACAGGGAAAAGTCGCTGGACTGCAGCGCCGAGATCAGCGTTTGATCGCGCGCCAGCAATTGCGGCACGATGGCATTCTGGCGCAACTCACTTAGCAAGTTGCCAGAATAGAGCGCCAGCCTAAGCTCAGCCTTGTTGCGTGTAGCCTGGGTAAAACGGCTGGTCAGCAGGCGGTTGGTTTGCCAGACCGTAACCGCAGCCACCGCCAGCAATAAAACCAGCGCCAGCCTGACCCGCCACGAAAAGGTTCGTGACGGCTTGCTAGGCTTGATCTGACTGGGAACATCATGCGAGGCGGTCATGGCGCAAATCTACGCCCCCCGCCTCAGCATCACAAGTCACGCTGTGGCAACAATATCCGTCAATGCGCGGAACACTGCCACCCCGTCGGTACCGCCATGGCCTTCGTCCGCAGCCCGTTCAGGGTGTGGCATCATTCCCAGCACCCGACGGTTGTCAGACAGGATACCAGCGATGTCGGCGATCGAGCCATTTGGGTTGTCAGCATAGGTAAAGGCCACGCGGTCTTCACCCTGCAGTTTGGCTACGGTTTCAGCATCGGCAAAGTAGTTGCCATCGTGGTGCGCAATCGGAACACCAATCACGTCACCGGCAGCATAGCCACTGGTAAACACACTATCTGCTGTGGCGATCTTCAGGTCCACAGTCTTGCAGATGTACTTCAGACCCGCATTGCGCAGCAGCGCACCGGGCAGAACACCTGTTTCGGTCAGCACCTGAAAGCCATTGCAGATACCGATGGAATAGCCACCGCGGTTGGCGTGTTCGACAACCGCTTTGCAGATTGGCGATTGCGCGGCGATGGCACCACAGCGCAGATAATCCCCATAGGAGAACCCACCCGGCACACCAACGATGTCTACGCCCGCAGGCAGTTTGCTGTCTTTATGCCAGACCATCGACACTTCAAATCCGGCGCGTTCAAAGGCAACCGCCAGATCGCGGTCGCAGTTTGAGCCCGGGAAGACGACTACTGCGGCCTTCATCCCAGCATCTCGATGCTGTAAGATTCGATCACTGTGTTGGCCAGCAGCTTTTCACACATGTCCGTGACATCTGCTTCGCTGGAGCCTTCGGCCAGGTTCAGGTCAATCACCTTGCCCTGACGAACACCTTCGACCTTGTCAAAGCCCATGGCGCCAAGCGCGTGGCGCACTGCCTCACCCTGTGGATCCAGAACCCCATTCTTCAGCATTACATGCACCCGTGCCTTCATCGCGTCATTCCTCGATTGCGGTGGCAAAGCCCCCTTGGGGCTTCTTTTTGCTAAAATACGTAGAACCCGACGCCCTCAACGGGCGCCAAGCTATTAGTTGACCAGTGTCGGCTTGCCGTTTTGTGGCGGTGTGTTGGGCATCACGCCCAAACGACGAGCGACCTCGGAATAGGCATCCGTCAGGCTGCCTAGATCGCGGCGGAACACATCCTTGTCCAGCTTCTGACCAGTTTCGACGTCCCACAAACGACAGCTGTCGGGGCTGATTTCATCGGCAACAACCAGTCGCTGGAAATCGCCTTCGAAGACGCGGCCAAATTCGATTTTGAAGTCGACCAGACGAATGCCAACACCCAGCATGATGCCGGACATAAAATCATTCACCCGCAGGGTCATGCTCAGGATGTCATCCATGTCTTGCTGGCTGGCCCAGCCAAAGGCAGCAATGTGCTCTTCGCTGACCAAAGGGTCGCCCAGGGCGTCGTCCTTGTAGCAAAACTCAACAATTGGGCGCGGCAGCTGTGTGCCTTCTTCCAGGCCCAAACGGGTGCAAATGCTACCTGCGGCAAAGTTACGCACGATCACTTCCAGTGGAACAATCTCGCAGGTCCGCACCAGTTGCTCGCGCATATTCAGGCGTTTCAGGAAGTGGGTCGGCACGCCGATTTGCCCCAAGCCAACCATGAAATATTCGCTCAGCAGGTTGTTCAGGACACCCTTACCTTCGATCACGTCTTTCTTCTCGGCGTTAAACGCGGTCGCGTCGTCCTTGAAATACTGCACGATAGTGCCCGGCTCGGGGCCTTCATACAGAGTTTTGGCTTTGCCTTCGTAAATTTTCTTGCGACGCGCCATGGACAGCCTTTCGAATAGCCAGGGAAGAGGAGTGAATCCCGTATCTGCCGCCCTCATAGAGCAAGCCTGCCAATGCCGCAAGCAACCCGCACCCCCTTGTACCAGCCCTGTGCGATACTAATATCAGAACTATAGGATTTCTTTCATCAAAAAGGCGAATACGCATGACCACATTTGACGAACGAGAACAGGCTTTTGAGGCCAAATTTGCCCATGACGAAGAAATGCAATTCAATGCTCAGGCGCGGTGCAACAAATTGCTGGGCCTTTGGGCTGCCGAGAAGATGGGCAAGTCTGGGACTGCGGCAGAAGACTATGCCACAACAGTTGTCACGGCTGATATCGAAGAAGCGGACCACGAAGATGTCATTCGTAAGCTGACGGCCGATCTGCAGGGGAATGTGACCTCTGAAGAGATCCGGCTTAAGCGCGCGGCCTTGATGCCCGAGGCAAAACAACAGGTCCTGACCGAAGCCAGCTAAACCGCATGTTACGCTTGCCCGGCCTGCAGTGTGGCGCCGGGCTTCGCGCCGTTCCTTGGCTTGTTGGGGCCAAGAGATGTGGGCGCACATTAACAGTACTGCAAGTCAACTGGGTTAGATTGGTGCGTTCAACTTCCGCACCGACAGGTATTATATGCCAGCCCTCTCTTATGCTGTTCCAAGCACTGTATCCCGGCTACTCTGGTTAGTTGCCCCGTTTGGCGTGACAGTTCTGTGTTTGTGGCTCATGCAAAGCCGTGTTGAACTCCCCTCGCCGCAGACCCTGAGCGAACTTTTGGCAGATGTTTCGCTTGGTCAATGGTGCGCAGCTCTGCTGGCGACGCTGGTCAGTTTTTGGGCCTTGGGTCGGTATGATCTGGTCGCGCATCGTCATATGGGGACCGGATTCAACGGGCAATCCGCGCGGGTCACGGGCATGGCCGCGATTGCGGTATCGCAGACAGTTGGCTTTGGCCTGATAACCGGGAGCTTCACCCGTTGGCGTCTTCTTCCGGGACTTCGCCCTGCTCAGGCTGCACAATTGACGGGCTTTGTTGCTGTGACATTTCTGACCGCCCTGGCCATGATATGTGCCTGTACAAGCCTGATCCTGCCGTCATCAGCTTTGATGAAGTGGACAGGTGCCCTGGTTCTGGCAGGTTTGTTGGCAGCTGGTGTGGCCAGTTTCTTGAAGCCTGAACTCAAGCTTGGGAAGTTTCAATTCTGCCTACCCTCGGTCACCGCAGTGTTGGCATTGTCAGTTTGGGCCCTGGTCGATGTGGTCGCTGCGGGAACCGCCCTGTGGGTGCTATTGCCCGAGACGGCCGCAATTGGCTGGACGGTATTGTTGCCAGTATATTTCCTTGCCCTTGCAGCCGCTATTATCTCGTCGGCGCCGGGGGGCGTGGGGCCGTTTGAGCTGACCCTGTTTGCCCTATTGCCCAGCCATGCGACGGCTGACATCGTGGTTGCAATCGTCGCGTTTCGGCTGGTTTACTTTGCCCTTCCGGCCCTTGCGTCCGTGTTCCTTTTGGCCTGGCCCCGCGTATTGCAGACATTCGGCAGCACGCAATCAATGGCGACCAGTCGTTCAGCTAGCGCCTTGCCACACGACTGCGATCGATCAGAGACCGGTGTTATCCGCCAAAACGGTGGCAAGGTGCTGAGTTATGGGCCGAACCAGTTGGCAGTGCTGGACAGTCCGCAATGCTCGATTGCGATGTTTGATCCCGTGGCAGGCCCTGTCTCGGGCGGCAGTGCGCTTTTGAAAAACCATGCCGACAACCGCAATGCTGCGGCCTGCGTTTACAAATGTTCGGCGCGACACGCCT
Organism: Parasedimentitalea nitratireducens; assembly: GCF_057444295.1. Lineage (NCBI taxonomy): Bacteria > Pseudomonadati > Pseudomonadota > Alphaproteobacteria > Rhodobacterales > Paracoccaceae > Parasedimentitalea > Parasedimentitalea nitratireducens. The sequence continues at coordinate 71,037 of NZ_JBYAXC010000014.1, forward strand.
TGGGCCTGCGCCGCAAAAACTGGAAACTGCTGCGCAGCGCGCAAGAGGCGGTTTTGGCCCCAGAGTCGTTTTGCGAGGACGGCGCGAAGTTCCGCCAACTGCGACGTAAACTGCGCCAAGCCGCCAAGGCCGGGGTCGAGGTTCGGCCATCGGCACCCAACTTGCCACTAGCGCAGATGGAACAGGTCGACCAAGCCTGGCAGTGCAGCCATGGTCAAGCCTTGGGCACCACGATGGGACGGTTTGAGGCTGGGTATTTGGCTCAACAAAGGGTGTTTCTGGCCTGGCAGGATCAAGAGATCATCGGGTTTGTCAGTTTCCACACCTCGGGCACAGAGTGGTGTCTGGATCTGGTGCGTATCAAACCGGGCGCGCCAGATGGAACCGGCCATGCGCTGATCCGCGAAGCGATTGCCGTGGCTGCTGAACTGGATATGCCGCGGCTTTCGCTGGCTGCGGTTCCTGCCCACCGTTTTGCGGATCGAGTCGACAAAGGGCTGAGGCGTTTCAAATCTTGTTTTGCGCCACACTGGCAGCCATTATACATGGCAGCGCCAAGCTGGTGGCAGATGGCCATTTCAATTGCAGAACTGGTGCGTTTGGTGCATCGGCCTGCGCCGCTGCAGCCTAACCCAGAACACTGCATTACAAAGGCTCAAGTTGTAGGCCTGTCGATGTCTCATAATGAAGATGAGCAGAATGCAATTGCGTTGCAACGCTCTGCATGACACAGGAATAATCAGATGATTGCGCCGTTTGCGCGGCCATGGGGCTTTGCCCCGCCTTTCACGGGATACCAGACATGACCAATACCTTTATCGACTTGCTCAACAGCAGAGATGTACTGCTAACCGATGGTGCCACCGGTACCAACCTGTTCAACATGGGCCTGCAATCGGGCGATGCGCCTGAGCTGTGGAACACGGATGAGCCAGACAAAATCCGCGCGCTGTATCAGGGATCGGTTGATGCAGGCAGCGACCTGTTCCTCACCAATACTTTTGGTGGCACAGCCTCCCGTCTGAAGCTGCACGACGCACAGAACCGAGTACACGAGCTGAACAAGATCGGCGCTGAACTGGGCCGTGAAGTGGCGGATAAATCTGGCCGTAGGATTGCTGTTGCCGGGTCCGTTGGCCCAACCGGTGAGATCATGCAGCCAGTTGGCGAGCTGAGCCATGAATTGGCCGTGGAAATGTTCCACGAGCAGGCCGAGGGTTTGAAAGCTGGCGGCGTGGATGTGCTGTGGCTGGAAACTATTTCTGCCCCCGAAGAATACCGCGCTGCGGCCGAGGCCTTTAAACTGGCTGACATGCCCTGGTGTGGAACCATGAGCTTTGACACCGCCGGGCGCACCATGATGGGCGTGACCTCGGCTGCGATGGTACAGCTGGTCGAAGAATTCGGCGACAATGCTCCGCTGGCCTTTGGCGCCAACTGCGGTGTCGGAGCGTCAGATATCCTGCGCACGGTTCTGGGTTTTGCCGCCCAAGGCACCGAGCGCCCGATTATTTCCAAGGGCAACGCCGGCATTCCAAAATATGTCGATGGCCACATCCACTATGACGGTACGCCCGAGTTGATGGGCAAATATGCGGTAATGGCACGGGACAGTGGCGCCAAGATCATTGGCGGCTGCTGTGGCACCCTGCCCGATCACCTGCGCGCCATGCGCGAGGCACTGGACACCCAGCCCCGCGGCGAGCGCCCAACACTGGAACTGATTGCCGAAACGCTGGGCGGGTTTTCGTCACCCAGTGATGGCACTGGCGACCAAAGCGACGCCCCCAAGCGTGAGCGCCGCAGCCGCCGTCGCGGCTAAGAAAAGCCCAAGCGTAATGCTTCTGAAAGTGACCGTACCCCTGCTGGGTTACGGTCGCATTTTGAGTATTTAGGGCAAAAAGAAAGCCTTTTGCTTCGCTCTCCTAAGCGCATCCCTCAGCTCATGTATGATCTGAGGGATGACCACAGGCGGCGCAAAAACGTGCCTGTTTGGTACGTAGAGGTTTGTCGCAGGCTGTGCAGGGCGGACCATAGAGGCTGAGCACATGATCAAAAATGGCACCGGGGTTACTCTCGTGAAACCCCGTGAGCGTTTCATAGGCATGGCTTAGAGCCGCCAAACGCTGAGCTTGGTGCACCTCTTTGTTTGCTTGTTCTTGCAAGACTGCCCATTCTTGGTCGCTGAGCATTGGGACAGTCATATTGCAGCGCCAACAATATTGATCTTTGGGCATCCGACCTTGGCCTTTGTTTTGAAATTCTTGAAACCGGGACTTGCCCAAATGTTGACGCAGGGTGAAAGCTTGGCGCGCTCCTGTCAACTTTGGCAACTTGCCAACCAGGGCATGAAACATTCAAAACAAGGCCAGCTGGTCTCCGGCCTGAGGCGGCACCCGAAATAGATCACACCGCAGATCTTCGGTTTTCTCTCGTAGCCCCAGCCGTTTGCACCCCGACTTGAACCGATGTCCGATCATCCGGGCATATTCACCTTCGCCTCGCATCCGTAGGCCCCAGCGCGGATCATAGTCCTTGCCACCATGCATCTCACGCAGCCGCGCCATCACTTTGTCGGCACGCCCTGGTTCATGTTTGGCCAACCATTGTTGCCAAAGCTCGGACACCTCACGCGGGAGGCGTAGCATGATCCAACTGGCGGCGTCAGCGCCTGCCTCGGTTCCGGCAACCAGCAACGCCTCGACCTCGTGATCAGTCAGACCCGGCACCACGGGTGACACCATAATGCGCACCGGGATGCCGGCGTCGCTAAGCCGCCGGATTGTAGCAAGCCGTCTCGCAGGTGTTGGCACACGTGGCTCCATGCGCCGCGCCTGGCCTGGATCAAGGGTGGTGACGGAAATACCCACCCTAACCAAGCCTTGGGCAGCCATTGGGGCGAGAATATCGATATCGCGTTCAATCATGGCGCCCTTGGTGACGATTGCCACCGGGTGGTTGAAATCACTCAGTACCTGAAGACATTCACGCACGAGCTCCTGCCCCTTTTCAACCGGTTGATAGGGGTCGGTATTGGTTCCAATCGCCAGTGGCGCGACCTTGTACCGTTTGGCAGACAGTTCTTGACGCAGGACCTCAGCGGCGTTGGTGCGCGCCACCAGTTTGGTTTCAAAATCCAGCCCCGGCGACAGGCCAAGATAGGCATGGCTGGGGCGGGCAAAACAATAGATGCAGCCATGCTCGCACCCCCGGTACGGATTGATCGACCGGTCAAATGGCAAATCGGGCGAACGATTGTAGCTGATCATCGACCGGGCTGTCTCGTGCCGAAGCTCGGTTGCGATATGGCTTGGGTCAGGCTCGGGGAACCAGCCGTCATCTATGGTGTCGCGGGTGACATCAAATCGCCCTGCGGCATTGCTGAGGGCGGCGCGGGCCACATAGCCTGAGTTCGGATTTGAATTATTCGTCTGCATTGCGGCATTCTGCACCATCAGTGAGAACAAATAAAGAACAAACGCAAGATTGCGAAGATCTCCATGTGAAATCTTCATTATTATTCTGGTACTTTTGCACCTATACGTCGGTTCAAGCTAAGGCAATGTCGCAAATATTGCAGTTCGTCTGCGACCTTTTGGCAAAAAGGGTTCAACGAACACGGCAACACCGGGGCATCGCTCCGACCTAGTCAAGGAATACACCCATGTCAGAAGAAGAAGATATCATCCTGGCGGAACTGGACGACGAAGAACTGGTCCAGCAGATGTTTGACGATCTGTATGATGGTCTGAGGGAAGAAATCGAAGAGGGTGTCACCATCCTGCTGTCGCGCGATTGGGAGCCCTATAAAGTGCTGACCGAAGCGCTAGTTGGTGGTATGACCATCGTTGGTGCAGATTTCCGCGATGGCATCTTGTTTGTGCCCGAGGTTCTTCTGGCAGCGAACGCGATGAAGGGTGGCATGGCCATTCTGAAACCATTGCTGGCAGCGACTGGCGCGCCACAGGTTGGCAAGATGGTGATCGGCACCGTCAAAGGTGACATTCACGACATCGGCAAAAACCTGGTTTCCATGATGATGGAAGGTGCTGGTTTTGAAGTGGTCGATCTGGGAATCAACAACCCGGTTGAGAACTACCTGGAAGCGCTGGAAAAAGAAAAAGCCGACATCCTTGGCATGTCGGCCCTGCTGACCACAACGATGCCTTATATGAAGGTTGTGATCGACACGCTGATCGAACAGGGTAAGCGCGACGACTATATCGTTCTTGTTGGTGGCGCCCCGCTGAACGAAGAGTTCGGCAAGGCCATTGGCGCTGATGCCTATTGTCGTGACGCAGCTGTTGCTGTTGAAACCGCAAAAGAATTTGTGGGTCGCAAGCACAATCGAATGAGCGCCTAATATGGCACGCAAAGGAAGAGCGGCCCGCCTGAAGGAAGGCCGGGTCGCTGTTCCGCCCCCAAGCCAGAACTTTCTGGACGACACCTCACTGACTGAACAAGGCCTCGCAGCGCCTAAACGGCAAACCGGGCGTATCTTGTTGATTGCTTGCGGCGCGCTTGCCCGCGAGATCCTGGCGATCAAGGCCAACAACCAGCTAGATCATATTGACCTGACCTGCCTGCCTGCCAAGCTGCATCTCTATCCAGACCAGATTTCAACAGCGGTGGCCGATGCAGTGCACAAGCATCGCGCCCGTTATGATCAGATTTTTGTGGTTTACGCCGATTGCGGCACCGGGGGCGCATTGGCCCAGACCTGCGCAGAACTTGGCGTTGAAATGATTGCCGGGCCCCATTGTTATTCGTTCTACGAAGGGAACGAGGCCTTTGCAGAAATCGCTGAAGGTGGCGAGATCACCGCCTTTTACCTCACGGATTTCCTGGTGAAACAGTTTGATGCCTTTATTTGGCGGCCTATGGGGCTTGATCGAAATCCTGAGCTGCGCGAGATGATATTTGGCAATTACACCAAGCTGGTCTACCAGTCCCAAATTCAGGACCCCAAGCTTGTAGAGCAGGCACAACACTGTGCTGAACGGCTTGGCTTGGCGTTTGAACACCGCCACACTGGCTATGGTGATCTTGAAACAACTTTGAGCAGTTGGGCCAGATCCGCCTCTTCATCTGGCTGAAAATATCCCAGAGGTGAATTGACCCTTGGCCAAGTTGGGGGCAGCGCCCCCTTCCCCTTTGCGTTGCCAAAAACCTGTCAGGCCGCTTCGGCGGTGACTTCTTGAATACGCTCGATCATGGAGCGCAACCCATTTGACCGCTGTGCGGACAGGTGGTCGTTCAAACCCAGTCTTTCAAGCTCGCCTTTGGCATCCACTTTGGCGACGTCAGCCACCGGGACACCGTTATACAAGGCGCGCAACACCGCAATCAGACCGCGCACAATCATTGCGTCGCTGTCACCTTCAAACGAGAAAATGCCCTGTTCGATTTTGGGGTGAAGCCACACCTGACTGGCACAGCCGTGCACCTTGGTTGCAGGTACCTTTAGCGCGTCGTCAATCGCCTCCATCGCCTTGCCGTAATCAATGACATAGCGATAGCGATCTTCCCAGTCTTCCAGGAATTCGAAATCTTCGACAATGTCCTCAAAGGCGGCTGTGGCCATGATTTAGGTCCGATCAGTTGATGCGAATGAACTGTCATCGACCTAAGCCGAGCCCAGTATTTTTTCAACCGCTTTTCATCATGCCTGCAATCGGGTAATCCCTTGTTAGGAAAATTCAAACGGGCGGCTTTCATGCGCAAATCCATTGTAGTTCTATTGGTCACCGGACTTACACTTACCGCATGCAGTAGCTGGCGTGACTCGCGGGTAAATCCCGGCAATTGGTTTGGGAATTCAGAAGCCACCGAAGTTCCTGTTGAACAAACAATCGACCAGGACAACCCGCTGATTCCCCAAAGCACTCGGGTTAGTCTTTTCAGCCGCCCAGACAAGGGTGAGGAAGTGGACCTGAGCGTTGCAGTTGCTAGTATAACCGAGCTTAGAGTTGAACAAACTCCAACCGGAGCAATCATATATGCAACTGGACTTGCCAGCCGTCAGGGCGCGTTTGGCGTTAGGCTCACCCCGAACCCAGATGCTGAAAGCAATACACTCGATTACAGTTTTCGCGCCCTGTATCCGGCCGCTGCAACGCCTGTTGGATCTGAGCACAGCCGCACCCTGCGTGTTGCTGTCAGCGTCTCACATCAAGATCTTGCCGGTGTCCGCTTGATTCGTGTGACTAGCGCCGGAAATGCGCGCGAAACACGCCGATAAGAAAAAATCATAAGCCGAAAATACAAAATGGCGCCCTTGGGCGCCATTTTTGTCTTTAGCCATTTAAAGTATCAGAGCTCGACAACTTGGACAGTCTGCCCTTTGGCTGCCAGTCCAATCTCACCATTGCAAAGCCGCAGGGCGTCAGCGCCAAAGACCTCGTGCCGCCATCCCGACAAGGCCGCAACATCCCGCTGACCGGCAGCAATGGCGTCCAGATCTGAACTTGGGGCGATCAGCTTAGCTGCCACACCGGCGCTTTCGGTTTTGGACTTCAACAGAACCCGTAGCAGATCAGCCAATGCCGGATTCACCTGTAGCTTTTCCTTACTGCGATCTGGCTTGGGCATCTTTTCGGCTGGGCAATTCACGCCACGCGCGACGGCTTCCAGAATGCCCTCGGCAATCGCTCCACGGCGTGCCTCACGCAGCAGCAACCGCGAACCGCCCAAATCAGACCCTGTTTTGGGTTTGGTCGAGGCCAGCTCGACCAAGGCGTCATCTTTGAATACCCGATTGCGCGGTACATTGTTGGTTTGGGCGTATTCTTCACGAAAGGCAGCCAGTTCGCGCACAACGGCCAGGAACTTGGACGAATTGGTCCGGGTCTTGATACGCCGCCAGGCTTCGCGTGGCTGAATCTCGTAGGTGCCGGGGTTGGTCAACACTTGAAGCTCTTCTGTAACCCAATGGGAACGGCCAGATTTCTCGAGCTGAGCTGACAGAAATTCGTATACGTTGCGCAGATGGGTCACATCGGCCAGAGCATAGTTTTTCTGTGCATCTGTCAGCGGACGGCGTGACCAGTCGGTAAAGCGAGAGGTCTTGTCGACCCCTTCTTTGACAATCTTGCGAACCAGAGTTTCATAGCCAGCCTGATCACCAAAACCGCAGACCATGGCCGCCACTTGCGTGTCAAACAGGGGTTTAGGAAAGACCTTGGCCTCGACCCAGAAAATCTCAAGATCCTGACGCGCGGCGTGGAAAACCTTGACCACGCTCTCATCACGAAACAGGTCATACAATGGCTCTAGCGACAGGCCATCGGTCAAAGGATCCACCAAGACCGCGTTTTCGTTTCCTTCGCCGGGATAGGCCAGCTGCACTAGGCAGAGTTTGGAATAATAGGTGCGTTCGCGCAGAAACTCGGTATCCACCGTCACATAAGGGTGTTGAGCCGCTTCTTTACAAAAGGAGGCGAGCGCTTCGGTGGTGGTAAGAGTTTTCATAAATCGCGTCTTTTCTTTGCTTTTATGCGTTCCAACGGTGATACGCGCTTGTGCGGGGCATTGCAAACTGCACCACAAGTTGCGTCATTCTTAGCTCAATAAAACTGGAGTTCGGTCATCAGCGGCATAGCGGCGCAGGACCACCGGGTAGAGTTTGTGCTCCTGCTCCAGAACCCGGGCGGCAAGTACATCTGGCGTGTCGCCTGCCAGCACCGGCACCCGTGCCTGTCCAAGTAGCGGGCCGTCATCCAACACAGCCGTCACCTCGTGCACCGAGCAGCCATGTTCGGCATCACCCGCTTCAAGCGCGCGGGCATGGGTGTGCAGGCCAGTGTATTTTGGCAGCAACGATGGGTGAATGTTCAGCATCCGGCCCTGAAACTGGCTAACAAAGCCCGAGGTTAGCACCCGCATAAAACCGGCCAAGCAGACGATGTCGGCGCCTGATTCCAGAATGGGTTTCACCAGTTCTGCCTCAAACGCCTGCCGGTCGCCCTTGAACGGGCGGTGGTCGACAACGGCGGTGGCAACACCGGCATCGGCGGCTTTCTTAAGCCCGCCGGCATCCGCGTTATTGGACAGCACCAGACAAGGGCGCGCCGGATGATCGCCGGTCATGCTATTGACTAGCGTCATCATATTGGAACCGCCACCCGAAATCAGGATGGCGACTTTTTTGTGTCCGCTCACAGCAGCTTGCCCGAGTAGCGCATGCCAGCGCCTGCAGTGACGGTGCCAAGGCGCGAAACGGTTTCGCCTTCGGCGGTCAGCAGCTCGGTCAGTGCGTCAGCCTGATCAGCCGAAACAGACAAGATCATGCCAATGCCGCAGTTGAAGGTTTTCAGCATTTCGGATTCGGCAATACCGCCGGTTTTGGCCATCCACTGGAACACGCCGGGCAGTTCCCAAGCGTTCAGGTCGATGTCGGCACCTAGATCATCGGGCAACACGCGCGGCAGGTTTTCGGTCAGACCACCACCAGTGATATGGGCCAGTGCGTGAACGCCCCCTGCCCGCACTGCGGCCAGACAGGATTTTACATACAGGCGCGTTGGGGTTAGCAGAACTTCGCCCAGTTTGCCGTCGGCGAATGGGCAGTCGTCGTCCCAGCCTAGGCCCGAGACCTCGACCAAACGGCGCACTAGCGAGTAACCGTTGGAGTGAACACCATCAGAAGCCAACCCCAACAGCACGTCGCCTTCGGCGACATCCGCAGGCAGCGCGGTGCCGCGCTCCATTGCCCCAACCGAGAAGCCGGCAAGGTCAAAATCACCTTTGGGGTACATGCCCGGCATTTCGGCGGTTTCGCCACCGATCAGCGCGCAGTTCGAGCGCACGCAGCCTTCGGCGATGCCTTCGATGATCCGCGCGGCGGTTTCCATCTCAAGTTTGCCGGTGGCAAAGTAGTCCAGGAAGAACAGAGGCTCAGCGCCCTGACAGACCAGATCGTTGACACACATGGCCACCAGATCGATGCCAACTCCGTCAACAACGCCGGTATCAATTGCAATCCGCAGCTTGGTGCCAACACCGTCGGTGGCGCCAACCAGGATTGGATCGCTATAGCCTGCGTCTTTGAGATCGAACAGCGCGCCAAAGCCACCCAGCCCGCTCATCACGCCCGAGCGGTTGGTGCGTTTGGCGGCCGGTTTGATCCGGTCTACCAGCGCGTTGCCTGCATCAATATCCACGCCTGCATCTGCATAGGTCAGGCCGTTTTTGCCAGTGGTCATCGCCGGGCTCCTTGGTATGAGTTGCGCAGCCTTTAACGCAACGTCCACAAGAATGAAATAAGCGATTCCGCCGCGCCCCTAAAACAAGACGCGGCAGATGTTATTTTCGCCCTTTATAGGGCGTATTGCCAGGGTGCCGCCTGATAACGATAGGCATCGCCATCGCGATGCACGCGACCCAAGCCGGGGAAATCAATGTGTGCACCGGTGACCAGCAGGTTGTCGGCGGTGGCGCGATCCATCAGTTTTCGCCGTGTCTGGGCGGTCTGGGCTGGGTCCATATCATAGACAATGGTTGTGTCAGGCTGGGTGAACTGCAGGCCCGTCAGGTGAATAATATCGCCCCAGAACAAAAGCGACTCATCGCCAGAGTTCAGCATATATCCCGTGTGACCCGGGGTGTGCCCTGGCAGCGGCAAAGCTGTGAATCCCGCAGCGGCCTCTGTTTCGCCATCGATCAGTTTTAGCCGGTTGCTGTATGGGGATGTCGTGTTTCGTGCCATATGAAAGAACGGCTTGTTGCCCTCGGGTACACCGGCAAGGATGCCGTCGTCATACCAGAAATCCCATTCAGTTTTGGACACCGCCAGTTCGGCATTTTCAAAGACGGCTTTGCCTTCGCCATCAATCAGCCCGCCACTGTGATCCGGGTGAATGTGGGTCAGCAAAACGGTGTCGATGTCGCTCGGCTGTACACCAACCGCCGCCAGCCCGGCCTCGAGCTTGCCCAGTGTTGGCCCCATCAGCTGAGCCGTGCCAGCATCAATCATCGTCAACTGGCCGCCGGAATTGACCAGGTAACCGTTTACCGGAATTCGCAAGGACCCATTCGCCATTGGCTGCATATTCTTGGCCATGGCCTGCGCTGCCTTGACTTCATCATGGTCATTAATAAGCTCGGTCCCGAAATCAAGGTGCCCGTCCAAAAGAGCCGTGACCTCCGCCTCGCCTACGGTGAAACGGTAGATGCCCGGCACCTGTTGGCCAATCAGGGGGGCAGAGGCACTTGCCAGATTGGCGGATGCGGGAACAATTGCAGCGGCGGCGGGAAGAGCGGCGGCGCTTTGTAAAAAATGTCGGCGGTTGATTGTCATAATAGGCTCCAATACCTAGGTCGTGATCATCGTCGTGACGCAGAGGTAGTCAGCCCGCGGGCCAGCCAACAGTCACGGATTGGCGATACCGGGTATTAGCAGCGCTTATAGGGGCAGCATGGATCGTCTTGGACTATTGGAAACCTTTGCCTGCGCGGTGGACGAAGGCAGTTTGAACCGCACCGCCAAACGGCTTGGCATAACCCAATCTGCCGTTAGTCAGCAGATCAAGCAGCTGGAAACCCTGTTTGGTGAGCAGCTGCTGCACCGCTCGTCCAAAGGCGTTCAGACCACGAGGGCTGGTGAGTTGGTTGTGGGACATGCGCGGTCGATCCAATCGGGATTTGAGATCTTGCAGACCGAGTTGACTGACATGAAAGAGACGGTCTCGGGTACCTTTCGCCTCAGTGTCAGTAACATTCTGGGGCGTGCGATTGTTGGCCCGATGCTGATTGACCTGGGCACCCCCTACCCCGATCTGAACATCGTGATGAAGCTTGAGGACCGGCTGGTTGACGTGGTGCGCGAGGGCTATGACCTGGCTATTCGATCCGGGCGCTTGGGCGACACCGATGGTTTTGGTCGCAAGATCGCGGCGCTGAAAACAGTGCTGTTTGCCAACCCCGCCTATCTGGACAAGGTCGGCCGCCCCGAAACGATCGAAGATTTGATGCGTTTGAAAATGGTTCAGCACAATGAAGAACAGACCCAGGGGTTCATTCCGATCATCAAGGATGGCAAGGAAATCCAGGCCCCGGTTCGTGGCGGATTTACAGCTGATGATCCGGACTTGATCCTGCAGGCGGTGAACAATTGCACCGGTTTTGCCCGTGCGCCGCGGTTCATGATTGCCAAGGAATTGGCCAATGGAACTTTTGAGCAGGTGCTGCCGGCCTATACTACGCCCGACAAACCCGTCTTTGCCGTCTACCCCACCCGCCATGCAGCTGGCCGAGGCCTTGATATCATTCTGCAAGGTGTGGTTGACAGGCTGGAGACGATTCAGGCGGAATTTCAGCAGGTTCACCCGCGCCCTTATGCAATCACCGCTTGACCTGCTGCGCGCCATTGCCTAACCACCAGAAACGGCGGGCCTGTAGCTCAACGGTTAGAGCAGAGCGCTCATAACGCTTTGGTTGGGGGTTCAAATCCCTCCGGGCCTACCAATTCCCCGCTTTTATCCAATGTTTTCAATGAACATGTCGATCACGGCACTCATGCTTGCGCTGCGTGTTACGGCCTTGAGGTTTCGCGGCAATGACCGCCCGGGGCACCGCCCGCAAGTGCTCTTTTTGATATCAGATTACGAAGGTGTATGGTCCAAGCGTGAACCAAAATCCACCGAGTGACGGGCTGACACCAAAGCCAAAGGACAGGGGTTCAGCTGATTTACTTATCCTCATCATTTTCTCCATTCTTGGATCAGACTTCGGTGATGTAAGGCACAAAGGTGAATCTAAACCTACTTTGCGCCCTGCTGGCACCAGCTCTAAAGGATAGAATTCTGAGGTTTTCACCGTCACAGGATGCTCCTTAGCTCGTTTCATCGGAACTGCTGGTTAGGAACAAGCAATGTCTGCTTAGAGCTTATTCTGTTGAAAAACTCACGGTTTTGGCGGCACTACATCACAGGATGAATGGCTTCCAACTCGATTTCACGGG
>NZ_JBYAXC010000015.1:0-65242 GCF_057444295.1 Parasedimentitalea nitratireducens
TAATCAAACCAACCAGATGAGCCAAACTTTCTCTTAGTTTAGGCTGCCTTTGGACCCAAAAACTCTGCCGACGCACAATTGCTGACTGGCCTTGTGACTTGCCCCAAATGCGGGGGCGGCATGACAATCCGAACAGGCAAAAGCGGCCGCTATCGTTACTACTCTTGCTCGCGCAAACTGCGACAAAGTTCAACGGTGTGTGACAAACAAGACGTTCCTATGGATGATCTCGACAAATTTGTAATCAGCAGCCTATTGTCCGAACTTCTAAGTATTAAAAAAGTCAGTGCAATCCTCCAGCCATTGCTCGACCGCCAAGGTCGTTCAAATTGCGACAAACAAGATCGTTTGGTTGAACGCGAGGAAGAAGTTCTCTGCGCCAAGAAGCATTTGGACCAACTCTACAAGATGATCGAAAATGATTTGGTGGAGATGGCTGACCCCGATTTCAAAGAGCGATTTCAACACCGCAAAGAACTCTTGAAACAAGCGAAGTTGGAGCGGGATCAAGTTGCCGTTGAGATATCTCCGACCCTCAAAGTGTCACATGAGAGAGTTGCATCATATGTCGAAAAAATGCGCACGGTGTTGGAACAGCGCCCGATCAAAATGAAGAAGGGTTACATTTGGTCCATCGTTGATCAGATCGAAATCGGCGACGAAGCAATCAGGATCTATGGGCGAACATCCCAAATGGAACGCGCAGTGATGAGCGATAAAATCACACCTTCCGTGGTGCCCACTTCTGTTCAGGGGTGGCGGGGAGACAGGGATTCGAACCCTGGGAACGCTCTCACGTTCAACGGTTTTCAAGACCGCCGCATTCGACCACTCTGCCACCTCCCCGGTCGGGTCGGGGTTTAGAACCTGTTCGCTGAACTGGCAAGCAAAAAACCAAAGAAAAACCAAAAAGCATCAAAAGGGGATTTCTTGCCGAGCCGTAAGTGACAGACTTTCCATGATAACAAGCACGCGCTAAGGTGGCGACGAATGATGGGGATACCGGGAAAAACCGGTTGGGTGTAACGGCGCCCACAGGACAGGCAAGGATCGAAATATGAGTGACGCTAAGGTGATGAAATACCGGACTGCACGCTTTGCAGCGGTAGTGGCCGGGTTCGCAATGCTGGCCGCCTGCGAAGAGGGATCCACTCCCAGCTTCCTGCAACCCAAAGACAACGCCGAAGCCAGCACACCTGAGGCAAGCAACAGCACCAGACTGGTCGAGCGCGATGTTGAAGCCCCGGATGTTTTCCAAGTCACCGAAGCTGGCCTGTGGGACGGTCGCCCCTCCTTGGGTGGTGTATGGGTCGCACATCCCGATGCCAAAGAACCAGAACGGGTCATCATCCGCAACAATGCCAATGGCAAGTTTGTGATTGGCGCCCTATTCCGTCGCGAACGTGAAATTCCCGGTCCCCGCCTGCAAGCTTCGTCTGACGCAGCGGCGGCATTGGGGATGCTTGCCGGCGCCCCGGTCGAGCTGAACGTGACAGCCCTTCGCCGTGAAACCGTAGATGAGAGCCCTGAAATCGAAGAGGCCGCGCCAGTGGAAACTGCAACGCTTGCGCCTGTCGATGATGGCAGCAGCGACATTGCCGCAACCCCACTTGACCCAATCGCAGGGGCGGCAGCAGCAATTGAAGCACCGACTCCAGCCGCGGCATCACCAAAACCGCCAGCGCCTACATCGTCCCTTGCCAAGCCTTATATCCAGATTGGTATTTTCAGCGTCGAAGCCAACGCAGATCGAACCGCTTCGCAAATGCGTAACGCGGGTATGATCCCAACCGTGCTGGCACAAAGCTCAAACGGCAAGCCATTCTGGCGCGTGGTTGTTGGCCCGGCCCAGAGTAAATCCGAACGCACATCTCTGTTGAAAAAGGTCAAGGACGCAGGCTTCTCGGATGCCTACGCTGTCACCAACTAAACACCAGAGGGTATATCAATGAACTCGTTCCTTAATTCCTCTGGCCGTTTGATTGTTGCTGGCTGTATCGCCTTTAGCCTATCCGCCCTTTCCGCAGCCGCGTTTGAAACCAAAGCGCGCGCCGCCTATGTGGTGGATCAAGGTACAGATACCGTGCTGCTGTCCAAAAACGCAGAACAGCCGCTACCCCCTGCCTCGATGTCCAAACTGATGACGCTTTATGTGGCGTTCGAGGCTATTCGTGATGGCCGCCTGACATTGAACGAAGAGCTTCCAGTCAGCCAGCACGCGATGAGCTATGGCGGCTCGACTATGTTCTTGGATACCACCGACAGAGTGCGTGTTGAGGATCTGATCCGTGGCATCATCGTCCTGTCTGGCAACGATGCCTGCGTGGTGCTGGCCGAAGCACTGAGCCCCGATGGCACCGAAGCTGGCTTTGCCCGCTATATGACCAAGCGCGCGCAGCAATTGGGCATGAACAATTCAACCTTTGCCAATGCCAATGGCTGGCCTGCGGCCGGGCATCGTATGTCGGTTCAGGATCTTGCTATTCTGGCTGAGAAGTTGATCGAGGATTTCCCCGAATATTACCCACTGTTCTCAGAGACAGAATTCCAGTTCGACGGCCGCGCGCCCTCAAACACCCGCAACCGTAACCCATTGCTAAAACTCGGCATTGGCGCTGATGGCTTGAAAACCGGTCACACCTCCGAAGCCGGGTACGGCTTGGTCGGTTCAGCGGTTCAGGGCGACCGGAGGGTCATCTTTGTCGTGTCCGGTCTCAACAGCACCGGCGCCCGAGCAGAGGAGGCTGAAGCCCTCGTTAACTGGTCGTTTCGCCAATTTACCAGCAAAACGATCGCGAAAGCCTCTGTTCCGGTGGCTCAGGCCGAAGTCTGGCGGGGTGCGGAACAAACAGTAGGGCTGGTTCCTGCCGAAGATATGACCGTGCTGCTGCCTGCCCTGTCCGGCAAGCAAATCAACGCCGAGGTGGTCTATACCGGCCCAATTGAGGCGCCAATCACCAAGGGTCAACAATTGGCTGAACTGGTGCTGCAACCCGAAGACCTGCCAGAACTGCGCTTGCCCCTGGTAGCAGCCAAGGATATTCCCAGTGGTGGTTTTGTCGTACGTGTCAAAACGGCGGCTGAAATTCTGATCGGGCGGTTTCTGAACGGGCCCGAGGGGGCAATGTGACTAAACGACCGGCCAATGGCCTTTTCCTGACATTCGAAGGCATTGATGGTTCGGGCAAGTCCACCCAATGCCGCCTGCTGGCCGAGGCTCTGCAAGCTCAGGGCCGCGAAGTTGTTCTGACCCGCGAACCTGGTGGCTCCAAGGGCGCTGAGGAAATCCGGTCGCTGGTGCTCGAAGGGGATCCCGACCGCTGGTCTGCCGAAACCGAACTTTTGCTGTTCACTGCTGCGCGCCGCGACCATCTGGAACGCATAATTGAGCCCGCACTGGCTGCGGGTAAGATTGTGATCTGTGATCGCTTTGCCGACAGCACCCGCATGTATCAGGGCCTGTCGCGCGGCAACCTGCGCCCTGCCGTTGATCAACTGCATCAATTGATGATTGGTCGCGAACCCGATCTGACCATCCTGATCGACATGGACCCCGAGGTTGGCCTGTCACGCGCCAAGGGCCGCCAGACCGCCGAGGAACGGTTCGAAGATTTTGGGTTAGACCTGCAACAGAAAATGCGCACTGGCTTTCTGGATCTGGCACAGGAATTCGCCTTACGGTTTCGCGTCATCGACGGCAACCGTCCGGTTGAGACCGTCGCCGCTGATGTATTGACCACGGCTCAGGCCGCCCTGTCATGAAAGGCAAAGCCGCAGACGAAGACCTACCGCGCGCCGATCAGGCCCCGGGTGCGCCACACCCGCGTGAAACCGAACAGCTGTTTGGCCAATCCGAGGCCGAAGCTGCCTTTCTCACGGCTTTCAACACCGACCGCCTGCACCACGGCTGGTTGATCACTGGTCCCCAAGGTATCGGCAAGGCAACCCTGGCCTGGCGTATGGCTCGCTTTCTGCTGGCCACGCCCCCGGCTGAAGATGGACTGTTCGGCGCACCACCGCCGGTGGAAACGTTAGATGTCAGCCCAGAACATCCGGTCTCGCACCGCATACAGGCGCTGGCTGAACCCGGTCTGGCTGCGATTAGCCGCAGCTATAACGACAAGGGCAAGCTGCGGGACCAGATCGTCGTCGACGACATTCGCGCCCTGAACCGCTTCTTTGGCCTATCGGCGACCGACGGCGGACGCCGCGTGGTGATTGTGGATGCCGCTGATGACATGAACACCAGTGCCGCCAATGCGCTGCTGAAAATGCTCGAAGAGCCGCCTGCCCGCACCACAATCCTGCTGATCTCGCACCAGCCCTCGCGCCTGCTACCCACTATCCGCTCGCGGTGTCGCACCCTGCGGCTGTCACCACTGTCGGCGGATGATATGCAAAGCGCCTTGGTGCAGTCCGGTGCTGAAACACCCGAAAACCCCAACCACCTGGCCGCCCTCGCGGCTGGTTCGGTTGGCTCTGCTCTGCGTTTGCTGAACCTCCGCGGGCTGCAGATCTACAGCGAACTGGTGCAAATCCTCGCCTCGATGCCGCGCCTGGATCGCCCGCGCGCCATGGCGCTGGCCGAGGCCGCTGCCCAACGTGGGGCTGCCGAGAAATTTGAACTGCTGCTCACTCTGATTGACATGGCACTGGCCCGGTTGGCCCGTACTGGTGCCAGCGGCACGCCGCCAGTGCCCGAAGCCGCAGTGGATGAGGCAGCGATGCTGACGCGATTGTCCCCTACCCCACAGGCCGCCCGCGCCTGGGCTGATCTGGCAGCCGAAGTCACGGCACGGGTCCGCCATGGCCAAGCGGTGAACCTTGACCCCGCCGCGCTTGTCCTAGATACCGTTTTCAAGATGCAAAAAACGGCGTCCCGCTAGGTCATACAGGCCTGCAACGACGCATTCGCGACAGAGACAGGCATGACCGAAATCACTACCACTCCAGAAATCACCGACAGCCATTGCCACCTCGATTTCCCCGATTTCGAGGGCAAACTGGACGAGGTCATCGCCAGTGCCGCTGCTGCTGGTGTCACCCGTATGGTCACCATCTGCACCAAGCTGAAAAGCGAACCATCCGTGCGCGCCATTGCCGAGGCCCACGCGCCTGTGTTTTACGCCGCTGGCACCCACCCGATGAGCGCGGCGAGTGAGCCCATGGCCACAGCGGATGAACTGATCGCCCTGGCCAAACACCCCAAGTTTGTTGGTATCGGTGAAACCGGTCTCGATTACCACTACACGGCCGACAGCGCCCAAGTGCAAAAGGACAGCTTGCGCATCCATATCGCCGCCGCTCGTGAAACCGGCCTGCCGCTGATCATACATTCGCGTGCTGCCGACGATGACATGACCCACATCCTGACTGAAGAAATGAACAACGGCGCTTACTCTTGCGTCATGCACTGCTTCTCTTCCTCACCAGAGCTGGCCCGCGCCGCGCTCGACCTTGGGTTCTACCTGTCGATGTCCGGCATCGCTGCCTTCCCAAAGAGCCAGGAGATCCGCGATATCTTTGCCGCTGCACCCGTCGACCGCGTGCTGGTCGAGACCGATGCGCCTTATCTTGCTCCGCCGCCATACCGCGGCAAGCGTAACGAGCCCGCCTATACCGCCCACACCGCCCGTGTCGGGGCCGAGGTTTACGGGCTCGACTACGTTGATTTTGCTGCCCGCACGCAGGAAAACTTTGACCGCCTGTTCACCAAAGCTGCCGCCTACGCGGTGCCCGCCTGATGGGAGAGCTGCGCTTTACCATCCTCGGCTGCGGCTCCTCTGGCGGTGTGCCCCGTTTGGGCGGACATTGGGGCGATTGCGACCCGGAAAACCCGCATAATCGCCGCCGCCGCTGTTCGATGCTGGTGGAGCGCGACGGGCCTGATGGCACCACAACGGTGTTGATCGATACCTCACCCGATATGCGCAGCCAATTGCTCGACACCAATACAGGGCGGCTGGATGCGGTGGTCTATACCCACGACCACGCCGACCACGTGCATGGCATCGACGACCTGCGCATGATCGTCTTCAACATGAAGGATCGCATCCCGGTTTATGCCGATGGCGACACCCAGAACGGGTTGCTGTCGCGCTTTGGCTACGCCTTTGTGCAGCCCCCAGGATCATCCTACCCGCCCATCCTAGACCTGCGCACCATCGACGGGGAATTCTCGATCGATGGTCCCGGTGGTGAAATCACACTGCGCCCGTTCAAGGTCAAACACGGTGCCATTGACGCCCTTGGTTTTCGCATCGGTGATCTGGCCTATCTTCCCGATGTCTCTGAAATCTACGACCAGGCTCTGGAAGAATTGACCGATCTCGACTGCTGGATCCTCGACTCGCTGCGCCGTCGCCCGCATTCGACCCATTTCCACTATGAGCGCGCGCTCGAGTGGGTCTACAAAATGGCCCCCCGCCGCGCCGTGCTGACCAACATGCACATCGACCTAGACTACGCCACTGTCTGCGCGGAAACCCCGGACCATATCACCGCCGCCTATGACGGCATGGTGATCCGTTATCCGATCTAACCCGTGGTTTCTTTTTGCTCCAATTACTCCCGCCGGAAGCTCCCCCACTCGGCCAAAGCCGCAGGTGATAGATGTTTCAGAGCCTGATCGACGTTATTCTTCCTGTCTTCCTAGTCATCGGCGCAGGCTACGGCGCGACCCGGGCGGGCTATTTCAAACAGGAATACGTCGAAGGACTGATGAAGTTCACCCAGAACTTTGCCATCCCCTGCCTGCTGTTTCGCGCCATTGCCAATCTGGATCTTGCTGCCAGCTTTGATCTGCGGCTGCTGGCCAGTTTCTATGCCGGGGCAACCATCTGCTTTACCATCGGCATCATCGGCGCCCGGCTGATCTTCAAACGCGATTGGGAGGACTGCGTCGTCATTGGTTTTTGCTGCCTGTTCTCCAATTCAGTTCTGTTGGGGCTACCGATCACTGAACGCGCCTATGGTCCTGACAACCTCACCGGCAACTTTGCCATCATCGCTTTCCATGCTCCGTTTTGCTACGGATTGGGCATCACCGTGATGGAAGTGGTGCGCAACCGTGGCGCTGGCGGGATCAAAACCGTAAAATCGGTGTTCTCGGCCATGTTCAAGAACGTACTGGTATTGGCCATCGGTTTGGGCTTCATCGTCAACATGACCAGTTTCAAGGTGCCCAACGCCATTGACGAAGCTCTGTTGCTGCTGATCCGCGCTGCCCTGCCCGCAGCTTTGTTTGCCCTTGGCGGGGTGCTGGTCAAGTACCGCCCCGAAGGCGACATGCTGACGATTTGCTTTGTCTGCATAACCTCGCTGCTGATCCACCCCACACTGGTCTGGACCTTTGGCACAACGCTATCGGTGCCGCAGGATCTGTTCCGCTCGGGCGTGCTGAACGCGGCGATGGCTCCAGGTTTCAACGCGTATATTTTTGCCAATATGTATGGCCGCGCCAAACGTGTTGCGGCCTCGTCTGTGCTGATCGCAACCGGGGCCTGCCTGTTCACCGTCTGGTTCTGGCTGACCCTTCTTGGGTGAATATGTGACCACGACATTTGTTTTAGCGCAAAGTCCCGGCACGTCGCTTTTGATAGCCAGTCCCCATGACTATCAGGAGCGAACACAATGCCCTCTTCCACCGCTGAACAAATGCGCGAATGGCGCGGCCCTGCGCTGCTCTCCTACGGATTTAGACCCTTCTTTCTTCTTGGCGCGGGTTGGGCAGCCTTCGCCATGGTGTTGTGGATCTGCTCCTTAACCGGGGCGCTGACCATACCCAGTGCATTTGACGCCGCCAGTTGGCACGCTCATGCCTTCATGTTTGGCTTTTTGCCCGCAATTGTCGCGGGCTTCCTGCTGACCGCAGTCCCAAACTGGACCGGGCGCCTGCCGGTTGTTGGCTATCCGCTGGGTGCCCTTGTGACGCTCTGGGTGCTGGGACGTCTTGCCGTGCTGTTCTCGACCTACCTGCCGCCTCTGTTGGTTGCTCTGGTTGACCTTTCTGCACTTACCGCTCTGGGCCTTTTGATGGCGCGCGAGATCATCGCAGGCAAGAACTGGCGCAACTTGATCGTTCTGGCGATGCTGCTGGTCCTGATCCTTGGCAACGCCGTCTTTCACATTGAGGCTGCGCGCGGAGACTACGCCGCCCAAGGCTATGGTCTTCGTATAGGCCTCGCCTCGGCCGTGTTGATGATCGGTGTCATTGGCGGGCGTATTGTTCCCTCTTTCACCCGCAACTGGCTGGTCAAGGCAGGGCACAGTTTTCGCCCGACCCCACCCATGCAACGTCTGGACAAGCTTGTTCTGCTAGCTTCCGTTCTGATCCTGGTGACCTGGGTCCTGCGCCCCGAAGACAATACCACAGGCGCCCTACTCACGGTGTTGGGCCTGCTACACTTGCTCCGCCTGTCGCGTTGGGGTGGCCAGCACACCGTGTCCGAACCCTTGTTGCTGATCCTGCATGTCGGTTACGCCTTCATCCCGCTGGGGGCCATTTTTCTGGGGCTGGCAGTCATCCAACCCGATCTCGTTTCACTTGCCGCTGCGCAACATCTCTGGATGGGCGGTGCCATTGCGGTGATGACCTTGGCGGTAATGACCCGCGCCACCCTTGGCCATACCGGTCACGCGCTGATTGCCAGCCGTGCCACTGTTGGAGTGTTTATCCTGCTTGTGGTGTCATCACTGGCACGGTTGGTCGCCGGATTGCTGCCCGATGCAGCACAGTTGCTGTACCACCTTGCGGGGCTTACCTGGATCCTGGGCTTTGGTGGCTTTGTGGCGGTCTATGGACCAATGCTGCTCACACGCCAGGCCCGCCGCTGAAACACTCTGCTAGCGCAGCCGCGCCAGCAGCAGCGGCCCCAGCATCACCACCAGTGCAATCCGCAGGATGTGGTGCAGCACCACATAGGTCAGATCCGCTCCGGCAATCAGCGCCAGCACCACCATCTCCCCCTGCCCGCCAGGCAGGAAGGCCAAAAAGGCCTCTAGCGCCGGCGCGATTGCCAGACTGGTGATCGCCAAAATGAACACCGCGCTGATCACGGTTAGCAAAGCCCCATTGGCAACACCTGCCAAAACCACCTTGCGCAGCTCAACCAAGGTCACGCCAACGTATTTTGAACCAACAGACATCCCGATAAAGAACTGACAGGCCCAGATCACCTCGGCCGGGGGGCGCTGAGTGATCACTCCGGACAGGGTCAGCCCTGCGGTCAGCGCCATCGGGCCAATGATTGACGCCCCAAGAATGTTCAGCTTGGCCGCAATTCCCCAACCAGCCAATCCAGCGAACAACATCCAGGCCAGCTGCACCAATGGAGTGTCAGCCGTGTCCCGCCCCGGGCGTGCCAACAGATCTACGTCCCACAATAGATCCAGAATGAACGGGGCGAGGCTGACAATGAACAAGATCCGCGTGGCATGCACCAGCGACAGTGCCCGCATATTTGCACCAGCTTGTTCGCCAAAAACCATCAGGTCCTGCAAGCCGCCGGGCATAGCGCAGTAATAGCTGGTCACCTTGTCAAACTTGAACACCCGCCGCATCAGCGGGAACGAACACAGCGCAACGATGACAACAAACACTGGCACAATCAGGAGTGACAGTGCCATCTCTGGCAAGGCCGCTACAACGCTTGGTATAATCGACGATCCAGCGGCTACCCCCAGAACAGTTCGAAATGCGGTGCCTAGCCACCCCATACCAGCCAGCTGTGCCCCACCCAGCGCGGCCAACAGGCACATCAACATTGGCCCCAGCAGGAACGGCAGTGGCAGCTCCAGCCATAGGAAAAAAAGCACACCGATCAATGCAACGATTGTGGTTACCAAGCGCGGCTTGAGTTGAAGAGAGCTAGTCATGTGGTGATTTTCCAACCGTCAAAACGTAATCAGGGGGGCCGAAGCCCCCCTGATCTATTCGCATCAATCGCCGTCTGCGACACCCTCTGCTCGCAATCGCGCACGTCGGGCTCGGTAGCTGGGTAGAATTACAAGGATTGCAGCAATTCCCAGCAGACCCGCTGTCATCGGACGCTCTAGGATAAAGCCCATTCCGTCATACAACTGCATCGAGCGGGCAAAGTTATCCTCGAGCATAGAGCCCAGAATGAAGCCGATCAACAGCGGTGCCAGTGGGTAGTCGGCAAAGCGCAGAACTGTCGCACAGATCCCCAGACCAACCAGGATCAGAAGTTCGGTTGCGTTGTTCTGCCCGATGTAGGCGCCCATCATTGTAAAGAACAGGATGAACGGGATCAGATAGTTGCGTGGAACAGCAAGAACCTTGGCGATATAAGGGATCAGCGGCAGGTTCAGAACCAGCAACACCAGGTTACCGATATACATCGAGATGATAACCGCCCAGAAGATCTCGGGCTGATCGACCATCAAACGTGGACCAGGGTTAACATTCAGCGCAATCAGAGCCCCCAACAGGATCGCAGTTGTACCAGAGCCTGGGATACCCAGTGTCAGCAGTGGCACAAACGAACCAGTACAGGCCGCATTGTTCGCCGCTTCTGGTGCAGCCAGACCTTTGACCGAGCCTTTACCGAACTTCTCTTGGTCTTCCTTCGAGGCGATGTTGCGCTCAACCGCATAGCCAAGGAACGATGCGATGGTTGCGCCAGCACCAGGAAGAACACCAATCAGGAAGCCCTGGATTGACTGGCGGCCAATGACCGGTGCGATTTCTCTAGCTTCTTGTTTTGTGATGCGCAGGTCCTTGATCTCGCCGCCGGTTTCATTGTTCGACCGCGATGGGTCCAACACCAGATACAGCGCCTCAGGCAGAGCGAACATCGCCATCGCCAGCGTGATAAAGCCAAAGCCAGACTGCAGATCCATGATACCCATTGTAAAGCGTGGCAGGTTAAACAGTGCGCCTTCGCCCACAGTCGCCATGATCAGTCCCAGAACAGTCATCAGCATCGCCTTGGCGACCTGACCGGTTCCAGCGAATGCTGCAATAGCGGACAGGCCAACAACCATAAGTGCGAAATATTCGGGCGAATGGAACAGCAGAGCCACGGTAGCCAGTGCCGGTGCAAAGATCATCAGCAGGATGGCACCGATCGAACCACCGCAGAAGGATGAAATTGCAGCAACGGTCAGGGCCTTGCCCGCTTTACCAGCGCGCGCCAACGGATACCCGTCAAACGAGGTGGCAACGGTAGATGCAACCCCCGGTGCATTGATCAGGATCGACGACGTGGAACCGCCAAAGATGGCGCCGTAATAAACACCAGCCAACAGGATCAGCGCGGCAGATGGGTCACCGATGGTGATCGCAACCGGGATCATGATGGAAATGATGCTCATCGGGCCCAGTCCGGGCAGCATTCCGATGAAGGTACCAATCAGACAGCCACCGATGACCATCATAAGGTTTGTGAGTGTAAAGGCCGTTGACAGCCCGATCATAATTCCTTCGAGCATATCAGCCTCCGGTTCCTAGGAAGTACGGCAATGGGCGCAAGTAGATGCCCAGAACAACCTGTACCAGATACCAAACAATGCCGGTGGCCAGCAGCGTGATTGGCAGCAGGTATTGCAGCTTACGCTCACCCAAAACCATCGCGCAGACGGTCAGAAAGGCTACCGTCGAGATCACAAAGCCAGCCGGGCGAAGCATCAGCGCATAGATCGCCATCATCGCCAGCAGTGAAAGGGCTTGTCCCAGGTTATAGTCGGTCAGTCGGCTATAATTGATGTCACCATCTTTCAGCTCTTCACTGCCCTTGCTCTTACCCAGCACAATGATCAGCGAGCTGATAATAGCCAGAACAGTTAGCACTTTAGGGAAAGTACTCGGCCAAATGGCGTTTTGTTGCATGAACGGCGGAAGTCCCGCATCGATAGTGAAAAAGGCCGCGTATCCGTAGGCCATGCAGATCATCAGGATGATCAGTGCGATCCAGCGATCAAGCGCCATTGGATCCTCCAATAGTGGTTGCTCTATCCATCTGATATAAGACAATGGATTAGAGAGTCGTAAAAAAAATCCGGGGCAAGACATGCTTGCCCCGGATCAGGCTAAGATTTAGCGGAAGCCAAGTTCGGTCATCAGATCACCGATAACTTTTTCCTGGTTTTCCAGGAAGCTTACAAAGTCGTCGCCGCTGTTGTGGATGTTGACCCAGCCATTACGCTCACGAACAACTTCCCACTCTGGGGTGTCGTACATTTTGGTGATAGCGGCCTGGTAGGCAGCCAGCTTATCTTCCGACAGACCAGGAGCCGCAAAGAAACCACGCCAGTTTACAAACTCAGCGTCGATGCCCTGCTCTTTCATGGTCGGTGCGTCAGCGTAGGCCGACACACGATCGTTCGAAGTCACACCGATGATTTTAACTTCACCAGCGTTTGCCAGTTCAACAGCTTCAGAGAAACCTGTCGACAGAGCAGCAATTTCGCCCGACAGCAGAGCTGCCATCGCCATGCCACCAGCATCGTATGGGATGTACTTAACAGCGGTTGGATCTTCGCCAGCTGCCTTCATAACCATGGATGCAACCAGGTGGTCCATGCCGCCTGGAACCGAGCCACCACCGATGGCGGTTTTACGTGGGCTTGCTTTGTAAGCCGCTACCAGATCTTCCATCGAGTTGATTGGGCTGTCTTTGCCTACAACAAACGCAGCGTAGTCACCGATAGTGCCTGCAACCATAGTCAGGTCGCGGAAGTTATGCGGGAATACGCCTGTCAGCGAACGAATGATGATCGGTGTCGAGCTGACCATCAGAGTGCCGTGCTGGCTTTCAGCGTTTTCGATCAGGAAGCCGATCGCCTTGCCGCCGCCGCCGCCAGACATATTTTCATAGCTAGCTGTGCCAACCAGACCAGCATTGGTCAGGGCTTCACCAGTACCGCGTGCGGTACCGTCCCAGCCTCCACCAGCGCCGCCAGGGATCAGGAAGTGCAGGCTGTCGAGTTTTTCCTCGGCAACAACTGGGCTACCAAATGCCATAGTGGCTGCAGCCGCTGCCATTACGGCCCGGCGTGTAAGTTTCAGGTTAATCATTTTGTCCTCCCATTTGACAAATCGCGGCTTAGCCGCTCAACACAGAGAGGACCACGGCAAGCTGACACAAACCTGTCACGAAAGCAGAAAGGACATCGGCCAAATGCGCTACTTGTTGGTAGAGGACAATATTAGCCTGGCGACAGCGGTTCTTGACCGGTTGCGCATGGACGGCCATGTGGTTGACCACGCAGACAATATTGCGTCAGCCGAGGATTTTTCAGCAACCAGTGACTACGACCTTATTTTGTTGGACATTATGCTGCCAGATGGCGACGGGCGGGCCTTTCTCAGGTCCCACCGCGCCAGACTGATAGAAACACCGGTTATTGTCCTTACGGCGCGCTCTGAAGTGTCTGATCGGGTTGGCATGCTGGATCTTGGCGCCGACGATTACATCACCAAACCCTTCGATTTCTCTGAATTAGAGGCCCGCTGTCGCGCCGTAATGCGCCGCCATGGTGGTGACAGCTCCAACACAAAACGATTCGGGGAGCTTGAATTCAATCCGCTGGCGGGCACTATGACCATTTCTGGCGAGACCATAACGCTGCGAAACAAAGAGCTTCGCCTCCTCGAGATTTTTCTCAATAGTCCAGATCGGATCTTTTCGAAGCCCAAACTGGTGGATCGGCTTTTCTCATATGATGAAGACGTGTCAGAAAATGCCATCGAAGTATATGTCGGCCGCCTGCGTAAACATCTGACTGGCTCAGGGGTCGAAATTACCACGGTTCGCGGACTTGGTTATCGGATGTCGCTGGCATGACTGCTCAATTACAGACCAGCGGCTCTCTGCGCCGCCGCCTGACCTTGCAGCTTGTTGGCAGCGCCGCTTTTCTGGCGACTCTTTTGTACTTTGTTGTGCTTGGCTTCGCCCGGGATGTCGCTCAGCAAACCCATGACAGTATTCTGCTTGCTTCAGCGACATCGATCATGGACTCGGTCTCAGTTCAGGCCGATGAGGTCACTGTAGACATCCCCTACTCGGCCCTGTCGATGCTGGGTAATGTCAACAATGACCGCGTATTCTACCGAATTTCGACACGGGGCAAGGTCCTGACTGGATACAACAATCTTCCCTACACCAGCAAAACTGTAAGGTCTGGCCATTCAGCTTTTGACACCCTGGACTATAAGGGCGAAAGCATTCGCATGGTCACATCTGCGCGCCGCCTGTCACTTCAGGGTGCGCCGACAGACATCATCATCTCCGTAGCCCAGACCCGCGAAAGTCAGGCTGAACAGCTGGCCCAGCTTTCACGTTCAGCGCTGCAGCTGGGACTCGGGTTCTTTGTGGTTGCTGCAATGCTTGCAATCTGGGCCGCGCAATCCAGCATTCGCCCACTTAAACAATTGACCGCAGCGGTTTCACGGCGCGGCCCAAAAGATCTACGACCAGTTGAGCGGCCGGTCCCCAGCGAGATGATCCCACTGGTTTCCTCTCTGAACCAATTTATTGCCCGACTGCGTGTTTCACTCTCCCGGTCCGAGGATTTTATCGCCGAGGCCGCCCACCGTGTACGTACCCCTTTGGCAACTGTGCGCACCCAGGCCGAGATTACCCTGCGCCGGGTGGATAAAGCCGAAAACCGCGCCTCCATTCGTGAAATGATCCGCGCCATCGATGAAAGTTCTCGCGCGGCCGGGCAGCTACTGGATCACGCGATGGTCACCTTTCGCATCGACAGTCTTGAACGTAAGGCCATTGATGTATCGGATCTCGCTGAAGAGCTGGTAGACCGTTTGCACCCTATCGCCGATCTAAAGGACATCAGCCTGGAATTTGCAGGTGGCGACTGCCCCAAAATCACCGGCGATGTGATCCTGATCCAAAACGCTGTGCATAACATTCTTGACAACGCCGTCAAATATTCGCCCAGCGAAAGCACAATTCATGTTAAAACCCAACTGAACGGCAGCACTGTCAAAATTCAGGTCGAAGACGCAGCCGGGGGGTTCGCCGACATGGACACCGATGCCCTCACCCAGCGTTTCACGCGCGGCAAGAACGCCGCCGGAACCGTTGGATCAGGACTGGGTTTGACCATCGCCCGCGAGGTAGTCGAAGCGCACGGCGGCAGCCTCATCATCGAAAACAGCACCAATGGAGAAGGCGCATGCATATCTCTTTGCTTCCCCTACGACTGACCGCTGCACTTCTGGCGCTCGCAACATCGGCATTTGCCTTTGAAGTCGAAGAAAACCGCCGTTTTGGTGATGACACCGGGCAAATGCTCAAGATCATCTCGACCACCGACACCGATCTGCTTGCCCCAATGGTCAACAGCTTTCTGAGCCAAAACCCCGGTTCCGCTGTTGACTATACCACCGTCAGCAGTGCCGAGTTGATGAAGGCCATCATGCTCGAAGGTCAAGAATTTGACCTGGCGATCTCATCCGCAATGGACCTGCAGATCAAGCTGGCCAACGACGGCTTTACCCGCACTCACCGGTCAGATGCGGCAAATTTGATCCCCGAATGGGGCAACTGGCGCAATCACGTCTTTGCCTTCTCGCAGGAACCGGCATCTGTGGTTGTTTCACCAGCTGCGTTTGAAGGGTTGGAGATCCCGCGCTCGCGCCAGGAACTGATCTCGCTGTTGCGACGACACCCCGATCGGTTCCGGGGCCGCATTGGCACCTATGACGTCAGCACCAGCGGGCTGGGCTATCTGTTTGCAACGCAAGACGCTCGCACATCAGAATCATATTGGCGCTTGATGGAAATCATGGGCGGCTTGAAAATCAAACTGTTCTGCTGTTCAGGCGACATGATCGAAAACGTCGCCCAAGGGGAAATCGCTGTCGCCTATAATGTGCTGGGCAGCTACGCCCGCGCACGCAAAGATCTGGCCAACCGGATCGAGATCATAGAGCCCGAAGACTACACCAACATGATGCTGCGTACCGCGGTCATCCTACAAACCAGCCAAGAACCCAAACTGGCCGGGGCCTTTATCGATCATCTGCTACGCGCCGCCTGGGATAAGACAGCAGTGCCGGAATATCCGTTCCACCGCTACCCCACCAACAACTCGGCCCAAGCCGCCCCGTTTCGCCCCATCCAACTGGGGCCAGGGTTGCTGGTCTTTCTGGATCACCTAAAGCGCAAGCGCTTTCTGGCTGAATGGCACAGCACTGTGCGGCAGAACTGATCTGCGCACTACCAGCGCGGGTCGTCCAGCTCTAACGGGAACCCGCGCGGCAAGAGGCCGGACTGGAACCAGTTGACAAAACTGTAGATCGAAAACACCGGCAAACCCGTCACTTTGCGGATGTCGCGGGCATAGGGCACCATGTTGGTGCATTCCAACACGATTGCCCCAACACCCGAATAGCTTTGCACCATCTCCAGCCCTGCATCGACCATATCCTGTCGGCAGCCCTCAAAATCGATCTCCAATTGGTCGCCAAGAATACTGGAGGTCAAACAACGTCCCCCATCGGTGCCAATGACCGGCGTATCAACCGGTGCGCCTGCCGCCGCCAGATGGTCTTTGGTCAATGATGACTTGGATATGGTTATGACCCCACACCGCTTACCAGCAGGCAACAGCGCCTCAACCATAGGCACCTGCATCAATGACGACGTTGCCACTGGCACGCCGAGCGCCGCTTTGATGTCATCCTGTATCAGCGACAGAAACCCGCAATTGGTGGTGATCCCATCACAACCGGACCGCACAAGATCACGCCCCGCATCGATGAACCTATCAACCAGTTCGGTTGGATTGTTGCGTACAATGGCTTCCGGTGTCGCTCCGGAAACAACCCGGTATTGCACCGGGAAATCCCATGTCATGGCATTGCCCATGTCACCGTAGATCCGGGGAAACCGGGTTTCCAGCATCAGAATGCCAACCGTGGCCCCGTAGACCGTCTTGCCACCTCGTTCCATTGTCTAGCCTTCCAAGTGAGAATTAGTCCTGCGGCACGTACAGCTGCGAAAATGCGATTTGCACCGCTTCGGTTGCTGCTTCGCGTCGCTTTTCGATATGGCCGCGCAGCGCGGCTTCGGCAGCTTCGGCATCGCGCCCGGCTAGCCCCAACAAAATCCGACTGTGAACTGACAGCTCTCCGGGCACACGCGCCTTGGCGTTGCCCCGCATCCGCTTCAGATCAATCAACCTAATGTATCGTATACGATCGTTCAAACTGCGCAGCACACGTTCCAACTCGCCATTTCCCGATAGCCGCACAAGCCGCATATGGAACTCTTCATCCATCGCCAGCTGTTCTGTTGGTTCGGTGCAGCTGTCATAGTCTGGCTCGGTCTTCTCCAGATAATCAGACAAGACCGCGATCTCTTCGTCAGTTGCTCGCCGGCACGCCAGGCGCAGCGCCTCGCACTCAACGCCAACGCGGGCCTCGTACAAATCAAGGATATAACTTGGTGTTAGCGACCGGCAGAAAAAGCCGCGGTTGTTCTGAAAGGTCAGGAACCCCTCGGCCACCAACCGGTTTAGCGCCTCTCGCAATGGGGTTCGACTGGCCCCCAACTGTTTTGACAATTCACTCTCGTTGATGCGCTGATCAGGCATAAAGGCAAAATCCGCCGCCATCTGGCGCAGCGCCTCATACACCCGGCCTACATTGCTTTCCTGCTTGGTCATCTGTCAAACCACCCTGTTTCATTTGCAAGCTAATCAGGAATTGACATGAGCGCAAGACTGCATTCTAAACTGTATACAATTCTGAACGCACTTCTTTACACACGATTCCCGCAAAGGAAACGCCATGACTGCAAAAATGAACGGTGCCGAAGCGATGGTCCGGATGCTACAGGCCCACGACGTGCAACATGTCTTTGGCCTGGCTGGCGACACCACCCTGCCCTTTTACGATGCCATGCTGCGACTGGATCACGGTATCACCCATGTGATGACCCGTGACGAGCGCAGCGCCACCTATATGGCCGATGGTTACTCTCGTGTGACAGGTAAAGTCGGCGTCGCCGAGGGCCCCTCGGGTGGTGGCGCCACATATATTCTTCCCGGGCTGATCGAAGCCACCGAAAGCTCTTATGCGGTGCTGGGCATCACCACCGACATCTCGGTTGGGTCCTATGGCAAATACCCCCTGACCGAGGTCGATCAAGACGCGCTGATGCAACCGCTGACCAAGTGGAACACCGTGATCAAGCAGGCCCAGCACATCCCGCGTATGGTTCGTACAGCGTTTCGGGCAATGACCACAGGACGCTCTGGTGCAGCCCACTTAGGCCTGCCCTATGACATCCAATATGATCAAGTGGATCCCACAGATATCTGGGCCGACCCGAAACACCAAAGCTATCCCGCCTATCCCCAGGGTCCTGAACCCGGCACTGCCGAGGCCGCGCTGGACGCGATCCTGTCGGCTAAGAACCCCTTGATTGTCTGTGGCGGCGGCGTGGTGATTGCTGGCGCAATGGAGGAACTGTCCCGCCTCGCCACCCGTCTCGACATACCTGTGGCAACCTCTATTTCCGGTCAGGGGTCACTGGCGGAAACACATCCCAACTGTCTCGGCGTGGTTGGATCTAACGGCGGCACTGACCAGACCTGGGAAATGATGGAAGCGGCTGATCTGGTTGTCTTCATGGGCTGTCGTGCAGGCTCCACCACCACCTCGCGTTGGGAGGCCCCAACGGCCAACACCCGCATCGTTCACTTCGACAATGACCCAATGGTCATCGGTGCCAACTACCGCACCGAGGTTGGCGTGGTTGGCGACCTGAGACTGTCGTTGCAACAGCTGAATACAATCCTGGATACACAAGAGATCAAGACAGAAGCCTTTGGGGGCAGTGCAAAAATCAGTGAACTCAAACAACGCAAGTTTGATGTATTCAATGCATTGGCCAACAGCACCGAGGCTCCCATCCGCCCAGAACGGGTGATCAAAACCCTGATGGACGTACTGCCCCCCGATGCCACCGTGGTCTCCGACCCAGGCACCAGCTGCCCCTATTTCTCGGCCTATTACCAGCTTCCACAGGCAGGTCGATACTTCATCACCAACCGAGCCCACGGTGCGCTTGGCTATTCCATGTCCGCCGCTCTGGGCGCTTGGTTCGGCCGCCCCAGCAGCAAGGTGGTGGCACTGATGGGCGACGGTTCCTTTGGCTTTACAGTGGGAGAGCTGGAAACCATCTGCCGCTGCCGCGCGCCAATCACCATGGTTGTGTTTTCCAACTCCAATTTTGGATGGATCAAGGCCAGCCAATACGCCGACAAAGACGCGCGCTATTACAACGTTGATTTCAACCAAACCGACCACGCTGCAGTGGCCGCAGCCTATGGGGTCAAAAGCTGGCGGGTAGAAAACCCCGAAGACCTTGACCGCGTTATGCGTGAAGCGGTTGACCATGACGGCCCAACGTTGATCGACGTCGTCTGCCAAGCGCTGGAAGAAAGCAACGCCCCGGTACGGAGGTGGATGGGGTAAGCACACCCCTGACACTATCTGGGAGACAGTTTCGCTGGACAACGGGCGCGGCCCCGAAGGGCATGAAATCCCCCAAGATGCCCTTCTTAGCTGCGCTCTCTAACGGGAACAAAAAGCCATAAGATGAACATCACCGACAAGGGACTCAAAACCAAACACAAGGCCCACCATGGCCCGGGACTGTGTCCTCTCTCCTTGGCCATATCCCCGACAGCCCAGAAGAGTACCCAAACCACGAAAAGCAATAGGGCGAACAAGACCAAGGCGGTGAGAATTTCCAAAATCAACAAAACGTCTCCGAATTTCGGTCGAAAGCAGCCCGTATCTATCCAACAATTATCCAAAGAAGTTCAAGGTATAATGGCAATTCACCAAACTGCCCACTACCAGGTTCGCTGCCCCCGGTTGAACCAACCCTTATTTGATCGGCCCAAACTACACGCCGACCGACATTGATGCATGTTTCACAAAGCCGGTCGCATCGTTCTCTTCTACAGGCTTTTCCCACAACCGCGGCAAACGCACATCGCGACCGGCCAGTGATTGGATTGAAACTCGTACCGATGAAAACCCAAAAAACACGCGATCTTTCGCAGTTGCCTCATATAGCCATGCCTCTCTCACTTACTGATGAGCAGTAGATATATAAATATTTAGGAATATTTTCCCTGAGCTTAATAAAGGTTAACGCGCCACCCCGAGGCAAAGCGCTTGGCGCTTTGACCCAATATTTGTGACAAATCAATCCTCTAGGCGAGACCGCTCAGCTCGCCCCGCTTAAAAGTCGAACAGGTCTTCGAGGAAGCCACCCATCTTTTTCTTCTTTTTGTACTTGTGATCATTATTTGTCCGATCATCATAGCTTCGATCTTTGTATTGGCGTTCCTCCCGCTGTGCGGGGGCCGGTGCAACACCTGCGCGCTCAATGATTTTATCCAGCTCGCCCCGGTCTAGCCACACTCCGCGGCACTGCGGGCAATAGTCAATTTCGACGCCAGACCGTTCCGCGATCACAAGGGTGTTTCCGTCTACCGGACATTTCATCAGCTGCTCTCCTTTGAACTTAACAGCCCAGACATAAGGAGCCCCAATGCTGTTTCAATATCGCCAAAGCCAAAGCCCCGTTGCGCACCCAGCGTACGCCCAGCTTATGGCGAATTAACGCCTATTTGCCATTCTCTCCCCTGTCGCGACACCCGCCGGATTGGCACCCCGGCACTTTGGACAGGGCTCCTGTAAAGAAAGGGGTGCTGAAGTAAGCTTTCATCACACGGGTGAAATTCCCGTCCGCTTCCGCATGGGCGGCGCCGTCCTCTTTAACTCAGAACACTCCAGGTTCCTCACGGGACGATACGACAACCGAAAAACACACCGCTCTCCGGCAAGGTTCTCCTTGGTCCGGATCAAAGCTGTGTCTCATAGCGGGCCAGCTCAGCCTTAAGCAGGGCCAAGAACTCTTGGCCAATAGCCGACAGCGGCCGGGTTTTCGACGTGATCACCGCCATCTCCATCAATATCGTCGGGCGGAACGGGCGGCTGACAAACCCGCCCTCGTAGTCAAAATCCAAAACAAAGGGGTCCAGGATCGACACCCCCATGCCCTCTTTGACAAAGCTCAGAAGGTTCTTGAACAGATGTGAATGCACCCGTGTCTTCAGCGGTATCCCGGCCAGATGAAAGGCCTCGCGGGTGCGGCGGTGGGTCATGTGATCTGGCCCCATCACAATAAACGGCACCCCGTCCAGCAGCTCGGGCGTCAGCACGTCATGTTGCGCCAATGGGCTATCCTCGGGCAGTGCAATCTTGGTCTCAACCGTGATCGGATAGGCCTCTAACCCGTCGGACAACACTGGCATTTCACACACGCCAACTTCAAACAGGCCCGACATCACCCACTCCTGGATCTTGGCGGAATACTGCGACTGGAAAGAGATCGTCATGTCGGGCCGGTCTTTGGCAAAGCGCGAGATTAGTTTGGGCATGAACCCAAAAGACATCGAATGCTGTGAGGCCACCTGCAACTGCCCGGCCTGCTTATTCTGCAGGTCAATCACCGCCTGGGTGACATGGTCAAAGCCGCGCACCACGGTGTCGATTTCCTGGAACAGCAGGCTTGCCTCGGGCGTGGCGACCAGCCGCCCCTTGATGCGTTCGAACAGTTTGAACTGCGTTTGCTGCTCTAGCTGGTGCAACAGGTTCGAAATCGCGGGCTGCGAGATCCCCAGCAGCGAAGCGGCACTGGTGACGGTGCCGGTTTCAATGATGGCGTGAAAGGCCTGCAATTGGCGGAATCTGAGGTTCATGCCCTATCGTATCACATTAAATGATGCACTTGCCACAAATTCGTATTT
This sequence comes from Parasedimentitalea nitratireducens, assembly GCF_057444295.1. NCBI lineage: Bacteria > Pseudomonadati > Pseudomonadota > Alphaproteobacteria > Rhodobacterales > Paracoccaceae > Parasedimentitalea > Parasedimentitalea nitratireducens. The sequence goes on from NZ_JBYAXC010000015.1 coordinate 21,823, forward strand.
GAAATGATACCAGACCGAGGGCATGGTACACAAAACTTATGGACGTAACCGTGCCCTGCGCATCAGATATTTTACCCAACAAGACCACCGGACCCTGCCAATGAACTCAACACATACTGTAATCGTAGGAGCAGGCATCGTCGGCACCTCAACTGCCATCTGGCTGACCCGTGCAGGGCACAAGGTCACACTGATCGACAAAGGCAAACCGGGCATGGGCGCGTCTTATGGCAACGGCTGTATTCTGGCGAGCTGTGGCGTGGCCCCGGTCACCACGCCGGGTCTGATAACCAAGGGTCCGCAATACCTGCTGGATTCCAATTTCCCGCTGTTCCTGCGCTGGGGCTATCTGCCCAAGCTGGTGCCTTGGTTGGTGCGCTATCTGGCCAATGCCAACGACGGCGACACCCGGCGCATCTCCAAGGGGTTGACGACGATTGTCAGCGACAGCCTGGAACAACATCAGGCCCTGACCGCGGGCACCGATGCCGCCAAATGGGTGCAGGAAAGTGAATACAACTTTGCCTATACAGATCGCGCCGCCTTTGACGCCGATGCATATACTTGGGGGCTGCGCCGCGAGGCCGGGTTTGTCCCCGAGCTGATCGAAGGTGCCGACGTACAAGACAAGGAACCTATCCTATCCAAGTCGATTAAGTTGCTTGCGGTCAACAAAAGCCACGGGTTTATCCACAACCCAGGCCACTATGTGCAGGATCTGGTCAAACTACTAACCGATATGGGCGGCACTTTTGTGCAGGCCGAAGTCAAGGATTTTGATCTGAGCGGTGGCAAGATCAGCGCCGTAGACACCGATCAGGGCCGGTTCGATTGCGATCAGGCAGTTCTGGCCACTGGCGTCTGGTCCAAACCGTTGATGCAGAAACTGGGCATCAATGTCCCACTTGAAGCCGAGCGCGGTTACCATGTGCTGTTCAAGAACCCTTCCCAGACCCCCAACAATCCGATGATGCTGACCTCTGGAAAATTCGTTGCTACACCAATGGATCAGGGGCTAAGGTGTGCGGGTGTGGTTGAATTTGGCGGGTTGGATGACACCCCCTCCAAGGCACCGCTCAAGCTGTTGCGTAAAAAGGTTGCCGAGGTATTTCCGCAGATGACCGCCGATAGCGAAGAAGAGTGGTTGGGCTTTAGACCCGCGCCGTCAGACAGCCTGCCATTGATTGGCGAGGTCGGCAGCAGCGGCGTCTATGCGGGTTTTGGCCACCACCACATCGGGCTGACAGGCGGCCCCAAGACCGGCCGGATGATCGCAGATATGATCAGCGGCCAGCGAAACAACATAGATATGACGCCCTACGCCCCACAAAGATTCGGCTAACGGGCCAATAAATACCAAACAATAATCAGGGAGAAATAATGATGAAAACCTACACTATGAAAGCCGCGATTACAGTCTCGGCCGTCGCCCTTAGTGCCTCGGCTGCGATGGCTGAAAAGTGGGACATGCCCATGGCCTATTCGGCAACCAACTTCCATTCTGAAATGGGCGTGGTTTTTGCCGACAAGGTGCGTGACTATACCGGCGGCGAAATTGATATCACAGTGCACCCCGGTGGTTCGCTTTTCAAAGGCGGTGAAATCAAACGTGCGATCCAAACTGGTCAGGTGCCAATTGGTGAGCGCTTCATGGCCGCCCACGCCAACGAAGTTCCGCTGCTGGGCTGGGACAACCTGCCGTTTGTTGCCACCACCTATGCTGACAATGACAAGCTGTGGGGCATCGCCAAAGACAAGGTGAATGCACAACTGTCCGACCTGAACTTGGTTGCGCTGTACACCTGCCCATGGCCGGGCCAGGGCTTCTACTTCAACAAAGAAGTCAGCTCGTCCGAGGACACACAGGGCGTAAAGTTCCGCTCGTACAACACCGCCACCGCCACCTTTGCTGAGCACCTCGGTATGGTTCCGGTACAGGTCGAAGCAGCTGAGCTGAGCCAGGCGCTGGCCACTGGCGTTGCCGAGGCGTTTATCTCGTCTGGCTCCACCGGTTATGACCGTAAGGTCTGGGAGCACCTGTCGCATTACTACAAGGTCAACGCTTGGCTGCCGCGCAACTATGTGATGGTCAACAAGGGCGTGTGGGATGGTCTGAGTGCCGACGCCCAGGCCGGACTGCAAAAAGCAGCGGACGAAACCGGTGCTGCCTGCGCCGCCAAATCCGAGGAACTGGCAGGTTGGTACTTCGAACAACTCGAAGCCAATGGCATGCAAGTTGCCGACGCTGGTCCTGAGTTCCTGAAAGAGCTTCAGGCGATTGGTGCCGCGATGCAGGCTGACTGGCTGAAAGACACCGGGGCTGACGGTCAGGCCATTTTGGACGCCTATAACGCCAACTAAATTCACACATTAATCTCACGACCCCGCGCATTCCAGTGTGGGGTCGTGTCATATCTGACCGGGGGATAGGGTTTTGCGCGACTGGCAACCTTTTCTGGGCCTGCCGTTATGGGTCTGGCTGTTTATTTTTCCAACCATTTTGGCGGTGTTTTGTCTGACCAACCCAGGGCTTGCCGAACGTATTTTGCGTCCGATCTGGCGGATACTGGATCGATTTTATCTGGGGTCTGGCGTCGTCGCCTCGTGCTTTATGGTCACGATCCTGCTGCTGATCGTTGCGCAGATGGTCATGCGCTGGAGTAATCTGACCTTTCCCGGCGCAACTGAATATGCCGGATATGCCATGGCTGCGACCTCGTTCTTTGCGCTGGCCCATGCGCTGACACGCGGGGCCCATATCCGGGTGTCGATCTTTTTGAATATGAACAAGTTCCTGGGCTTCTGGCTCGACGCCTTGGCCATGTGGATTGCCGCGGTCACCGCCACCTATTTCGCCCGTTATGCCATCAAGACAAACATTATGTCTGAAATGCTGAACGACCGCACCCAGGGGACTGACTTTGTGCCCGAGTGGTTGCTGTCGGTCTTTGCCATGTTCGCCAACTCCCCAACAAAGTGGGGGCAGATCTGGGCCGAAACCGGATCTGATTGGGTCTACACACCGGTCTGGTTGCCGCAATTACCAATGTCGATTGGAACAGTCCTGCTGGCCGTCGCCATCTGGGATTACCTCACCCGCCTCTTAGTCAACCGCGAAACCAGCATCATTTCGGAGGCGGTCGAATGAACGAGCTCTATGCCACCATTATTTTCCTCTTTGTCCTGTTCACCCTTCTTGGCAGCTCGGTCTGGATTGGCCTGGCGCTGATGGGCGTGGCCTGGGTTGGGATGGAGCTGTTCACCACCCGCCCTGCCGGTGACGCGATGATCACCACCATCTGGACCGGCTCGTCTAGCTGGACCCTGACCGCCCTGCCCCTGTTCATCTGGATGGGAGAGATCCTGTATCGAACCCGATTATCCGAAGACATGTTCCGCGGTCTGGCCCCATGGATGCGCTGGCTGCCGGGTGGGCTGCTGCACACCAACATCGCCGGCTGCACCATCTTTGCTGCTGTATCCGGTTCGTCCGCTGCTACACTGACCACCGTCGGCAAGATGTCGATCCCGGAGTTGCGTAAACGGGGCTACCCGGAATACATGATCATCGGCACCTTGGCTGGTGCGGCCACCCTTGGCCTGATGATCCCGCCCTCGCTGACGTTGATCGTTTATGGCGTCACCATAAATGAAAGCATCACCAAGCTGTTCATGGCGGGCATTTTCCCCGGCCTAGTGCTGGCCGGCCTGTTCACGCTTTACATCATGGGCTGGCACTTCTTTGCCAAGGGCCCCCGGCCTGACCCGGAACCTCCGATGAGTTTCCGCACTATGCTGGCCGAAAGCCGCTTCTTGGCGCCGGTGCTGATGTTGGTTTCGGTGGTGATCGGGTCGATGTATCTTGGCTTTGCCACCGCAACCGAGGCCGCAGCCGTGGGTGTGTTGGGCTCTCTGACACTGGCCTTTTTCCAGGGTTCACTGAGCTGGAACACCTTCGCTCAATCGCTGATGGGGGCAACCCGCACCTCGGCGATGATCTCCTTGATCCTGATGGGCGCGTTCTTCTTGTCGCTGTCGATGGGGTTCACCGGATTGCCGCGCGCATTGGCCGATTGGATCGACACGCTGAACCTGTCACCACTGTCGCTGATCGTGGCGCTGACCATTTTCTATGTCTTCCTTGGCATGTTCCTGGATGGGATTTCATCCGTTGTGCTGACCATGGCCATCATCGAGCCGATGATCCGTCAGGCCGGTATCGATCCGATCTGGTTTGGTATCTTCATCGTGGTGGTGGTCGAAATGGCGCAGGTCACACCGCCGATCGGGTTTAACCTGTTTGTGCTGCAAGGCATGACCCGGCACGAGATCTCCTACATCTCAAAGACCGCCATTCCGATGGTGGGGCTGATGCTGCTGATGGTGATCATTCTGGTGGCCTTTCCGGAACTTGCGACCTGGTTACCCGAAAACATCCGCACACGACCTAGCGGCTAACGGATAATGCTAAACGCGCTCGCCCTTGTCGCCCGACATGGGCGGGTCGCACTTGTGTTGGGATTGCTGGCTGGCCTGGCCCTCCCCGGTGTCGCGCAGTTTCTGCGCCCCTGGCTGCCTCAGATGATCGCAGGTCTGCTTTTCCTGACCGCCTTTCGTATCGGCGCCAAGGCAGCGCTTGGTGGCTTGGCTGACGGGATAACAACTCTCAAGGCAACGTTAGTCCTGCAATTGGCACTGCCACTGGTCGCTCTTGCTGTGTTTGCAGCCTTGGGCATCGCCAACACACCTGTCGCAATCGCCATCATCTTGATGCTCAGCGCACCATCGGTCACCGGCAGCCCAAACATCACCCAATTGCTCGGCCATGCACCAGAGCCAGCCTTTCGCATTCTGATCCTTGGCACCGCCCTGATGCCAATCACGGTGATCCCTATATTCATGCTGTCGCCCGGGCTAGGAGACTTCCGCGATGTCATGATTGCCGCGCTACGCCTGATTGGCGCCATCGGTGTGACAGTCATCGCCGCGTTTTTATTGCGTCATTGGTTGGCTCCGACACTGAAACAGGAAAAAGCCATCGCGTTGGATGGGCTAACCACAATTGCCCTCGCGGTAATCGTCGTCGGTTTGATGTCAGCCCTCGGCCCCGCACTGACCCAGGACCCGCTGCTGGTTCTGCAATGGCTGATCGTAGTGATGGTCGCCAATCTGGGCCTGCAATATGCGACCTATCGCTGGCTGAGTTTTCGCGGCCACCACACCGAGGCTGTGCCGCTGGCTGTAGTTTCAGGCAACCGCAACTTTGCCCTATTCTTGATCGCCTTGCCCGCCAGTACCACCGATCCCCTTTTGATCTTTCTCGGCTGTTATCAGGTGCCCATGTACCTCACGGCAGTGCTCATGCGCAGGCTCTACAGAAAAGTTCAAAACACCTCTTGAAGCTCTAGTGACTAGAGGTCGCATATAAGACTCATCCAAGATCAAGTGAGTCGAAACCAATGCCCAATACCGCCGCCGCCGCAGAATCCTTTGCCGAGCTGACCACACCAACACCGCTGCTGGACTATGAGACCCCAGCCATACAATCCCTGATCCGGGATCGTGGCTGGCGCGACCTATCCGCCTTTGATCAGATCGGCGCCCTGCATGATTTTGTCCGTAACGAGATCCGCTTTGGTTATAACCTGGCCGACACCACTAAGGCTTCAAAGGTTCTGAGTGATGGCTATGGCCAGTGCAACACCAAAAGCGTGCTGTTGATGGCGCTGCTGCGGGCGCTGGGCCTGCCTTGCCGGATGCATGGTTTTACCATCACCAAATCGCTGCAACGGGGCGTGGTGCCCGAGCTGGCCTACCCCATTACCCCCAGCAACATCGTTCACAGCTGGGTTGAGGTCTGGTTTGACAATCGCTGGGTCAAGCTGGAAGGCTTCATTCTGGATGACGCTGTGCTGACGGCATTGCAGAAACAATTCCCGGACCGCAACAGCCTCTGTGCCTTTGGAGCAGGCACGGACACCTTGCAACAGCCCGAGGTCAACTGGACCGGGGCCGACACCTATATTCAGCAAACCGGCATCAATCAGGACTTTGGCCTGTTCGACACCCCAGACGCCTTCTTTGGCAAACACCCACAAGAGCTGACCGGTCTGCGCGGCTTCATATTCCGCAACATATTGCGGCACTGGATGAACGCCCGCGTGCAGCGGATACGACAGGGCCGCCGCTATTCCTTGCCTAAGTCTGCGCTGGACTGACGGGTCGTGGGCTTGGCCATCTGCAGCACCTGCGGGTGGCCCGGCAACATATTGTTAACCTTACTAGCCCAGACCTCTGATATAACACAATTTTTAGCTAGTTTCTTAGGCATTCAGAAATGTCTTAATTCCAAGACCCTCGGGTGAATTACGGCAACAATTGGGCAGGTTTGCCCCATTTGCCAAAGACCTGACACGATCCCGGCACATTTCCCGCGCACCTTAACGGAACAAGATCTTGCCGCCGTGCAAGACGTTCAGTTGTCACAAGGGGGCCACGACTGTGCATCACAATCAATTGGCGCAAAACCAACAACAGCCAGACGAGCTGGAGTGCGGATTTGAACTGCTACATGGTCAGTACACCATCGAAAGCGCCCTGAGCAGCGGTGGCTTTGGCATTACCTATCTGGCACGTGACAGCCTGAACCGTCGAGTTGTGATCAAAGAGTGTTTCCCCGTCGATATCTGTTTCCGCGCCGAGGGAAACCTGCACCCTATTTCGCAAGACTGCGCCGAGCAGTATAAAATCGTGCTGCGCAATTTCCTGCGCGAGGCCCAGTGGCTGGCCCGCGCTGTGCGTCCCGGAGTTGTCGGCATTCATCAGGTTTTCAAGGAAAACAACACCGCCTATATCGCGATGGAGTTTGTCGAGGGGCACGACCTTGTCACCCTCTACGAGGATCACCCCGAGGTCCTAAAATCCCTGTCGCTCAAGGACACACTGGCACAGGCACTTGAGACCCTGTCGTTCCTGCACGGGCTTGGCATCCTGCACCGCGACATCTCACCGGACAACTTCATCATTGGCGACGATGGGGCACTAACGCTGATTGATTTTGGCGCAGCCAGCGGCGACTTGCCCGATGGTGACGCAGGCTTTGATCCCGTGCTATCGGTCAAAGATGGCTACTCAGCACACGAGCTATACAATCCCGATCTGCCGCAAAAACCCACCAGCGATATCTATTCTCTGGCCGCCACGTTTCATTACCTACTCACCGGCGCTGCGCCGCCCAATGGTCAGCAACGGCTAACAGCTCTGTCAGCGGGTGATCTCGATCCCTGCCATTTTCTGACCGGAACCAATGTTCACAGCGATCAAGGCCTGCTTGCCACAATCGACAAGGCACTGTCGGTTCTGCCCGGGGTCCGTTTTCAATCGGCTGACGAGTGGCTGGACGCCTTGGAAATTGATCAATGCGAAACCACCCCGGCCGAGCCCGTCGAAATCGCGGAAGAGCCAAGCCAACCCGAAAAATCCGTATCGATTGATGACGACTTGGAAAAGATGCTCTCTTCGTTGATCGAGGACACCAACGACGGGCTGGTTCCCGCGCAACCAAAATCGGCAGAACCCGTTAAACGCAAGGCGCTGTTGCCTGTTTCCAAGCCTAAGAAAGAACCTCAGCATCTGGTCGACATTTTTGGCGAGCCCGTCAGCAATGTCGATGCCTGGCTCAAAGAACAGGACCGTTTTGCCAAGGCCAAACGCGCCGCCGCCAAACGCGCATCCCCTTCGGACGTTCACAACGAACAAACTGCCGCTGCCCCCGCCTCGGGCGGTTTTATCAGCAAACTCGTCCCCGCTCCGCTGCGGCGGATCTTTGGCGGCAAGCCTCATACATCTGACAACTCGTCGGCCTCTCAGCGTTAAAAGGAACGATCATGAAATTTATCCGAGACATCATCGCCGACAAACAAGAACAGGTTCATGCGGGCCAGCCACAGGCTCCTGCTGAACAGGCTGAGAGTGATGTTATGGCGGCGGTTCTGAATCAATCCGAGCCTCAGCCAGATGCATTGCAACTTGGTGACGAATTCGTCGTCCCTGACGCTGCCGAAGATAATATCTTTCGCGCGGAACCCGATACCCCCGCCATTCAGGCCGAGGCACCATCCTCTCTTGATCTCCTAAAGGATTGGGACCACGGGCCAGCCGACAGCGTGGAACCCGAAACTGACGTGTTTGAAGACAGCGCGGTTAGCCAGGCTGTTGCATCGTTCTTTGAAGAGGCACACGAGGATGAAGGCGCCGATACGGATTATGCTGAGCCTGCCCATGAGGCCCCGCAGGATATCGATCTTGGCCAGCTTGCCGAGCCCGAAGTCACGGCAAATGAGGCACCAACCGACCGCCCCTACAAACTGTTCCGCCGTTCACAGAAACAGGCCGAATTGGCTGCATCGCAGGATCACGCAGAGCCTTCCAATCCACTGGATGACATACGCCCAGCCCCTGCTCTGCAGCCCGCACCCGAACCGCAACAAGCTGCCCCTGTTGCACCATCACAGCCTCAAGCTCCGATAGCCCCTGCACGGGCGGAGCGCCGCCCGGAGCCGGACATGCCCAGTCCGGCCGCCCAGACGTCAGCGCCCATTGACGTCCCCTCCCCTGCCATGGGTCGCGGTTCCAGCCGCGCCGGGCGTGTTAAAACACGACTGTTGGGCTTTAACCCCGGTCAGGCCGCTGGGGCCGATCCCTTTGCGCGCACCACGGAAACCACAGCCAGCGAATACACCCAGTTCCCGGTGGGTTGGCTGGCCGTGGTCAAGGGCCCTGGACTGGGCGCGACTTTTACCCTGTACAGTGGCGTAACCAACATCGGCCGAGGTGAAGACCAGACCCTACGGCTGGATTTTGGCGACAACAGCATCTCGCGCAGCAACCATGCCGCCATTGCCTTTGACGCCGAGCAAAACAACTTCTTCATCGGTCATGGCGGTAAGGCCAATCTGGTGCGATTGAATAATCGTCCGGTGCTGAGTACCGAAGAACTGGGCAGCGGCGATCTGATCCGCATCGGCGAAACCACCCTTCGCTTTGTGCCACTATGCGGTGGCGACTTTGGCTGGAACGAGGCAGAGCAGAGCGGCACCGGGCATGTTTCCTAAAGCCCAATTTGCATATGATGCTGCAACCTCGATCAGCCGAGGCCGCCGCGACCGCCAAGAGGATGCTATTGCCGCCGATTTCATGGACGGCACAGGCCTGGGCTTTGCGGTTCTGGCCGATGGTATGGGCGGCCACGCTGCAGGTGACATCGCCAGCAAGATCGTGGTCACCGAGGTGTTCAGCGAGCTGAAGTTCCGCGCTGGTGAGCCCGAGCTACTTGAAGAGCATCTGCAAGCCGCCCTCTCTGCCGCAGCTCATGCCGCCAATGACTGTGTTGGCCACTATGCCCAACAGAACGCCGTAACCAGCGGCATGGGGTCTACCTTGCTGGCCCCTGTCTTGTTTCATGATCGTCTGTACTGGATCTCGGTCGGGGATTCGCCGCTGTACCTGTTTCGCAACAACGATTTGATCCGGCTGAACCAAGAACATTCTCTGGCCGCGCAGCTGGACCAAATGGTTGCAGACGGACAATTGGAACAGACTGAGGCCGACAATCACCCAGACCGGGCTTGTCTGACTTCGGTCTTGGCTGGCCATGACATCGCCCAAGTGGATTGCCGCGCGGAGCCGGTCGAATTGCGCGACGGTGACATCATCATCGCTGCCAGTGATGGGTTGTTGTTTCTGGACGACAGCGAAATCGCGGCGGTCATTTCGGCTGAACAGGGCAGCTCGAGTTCCGAGATCGGGGCGGCCTTGATGCAAAACCTGGAGCAACTGGGCGACCCTGAGCAGGACAATATCTCTTTCTGCGTCATCAAGGTGGCAGATCTTGACAAGGCCAGCGCAGGTGAGGCGATAGCTGCAACAGCAGCCCCAAAACCAAAAGCCACCCGCCCTGACAAAAACACCATCACCATTGTCGCCTCAGCTTCGCGCGTAAAGGGCGTCACTTCCTATCGCATATCAAGTGGAACCACAGCGTGAGCCAACTGAAGCAAGACATCAGCCCGCTTGCGGGCGAGCTGGAACAGGCCCTAGGCCAAGGCGCCCTGCCCAGCGAGTATGCCGAGTGGGGCAGCCAGCTGCTACACCGTCTGGCCAAGCCTGTTCAGGTTGCTGTGATTGGGCAGCCGGGCAGCGGTAAGTCCGCGGTCATCGACATGATGCTGGGCCGCACTGTGGTATCGACCCATGACACCACCCCACTCATCGAACTATGTTATGGCGAACAGGAACAAACCGTTTTTGAGTTGAACACAGGGCAAGTCCTCCCTCGCCCGGGTATCTTGGCAGGCACCGCAGTGCCCGAGGGTACAGTGCGCGTGCGCCAGGAACTGCCAGATCAGCGGCTCTTGAATCACAGCTTCACCGAAGTCTCCCTAACAGGGTCTGGCGTGCAAAAGCAGTCGCTGCTGCAACAAATGGTCAATCAGGCCGATGTTGTGATGTGGTGCAGTGAGACCTTTGACTTTCAGGATCAGGCCCTGTGGTCTGCAGTCCCTGACGAGAAGAAAGATCACAGTTTTTTGGTGCTGACCATGGCCGACCGCCAAATCATGCGCGGCACCCTTTCAGATCTGCTAAGTGAGCTGGAACCGGTCGCCGCCGAAGAGTTTCTGGGTGTTTATCCGCTGGCCACAGTTCAGGCGATCCAGGCGCAGACGGCGGGTGCGGAGCTGAATGCCGAGCTATGGAAATCCAGCGGCGGCAAGCAATTGGCTGGCGATGTGCTGCATCAGATTGAAATGGGGCGTGCATCGGATGTGGATCAAGCCGAAATGCTGGTGCGCCAGTTTGCAGCCAAATCCGAAGCTCCTGCCAGCATTTCTGAAACGGTGGAACCCGTTGCGCCTCAAGTCGCGACACCTGCGGCCCCATCCTCAGCCCCAGCGCCTGTGCAAAGCAACAACCTGCTGAACTCCGCCTTGGGACTGCTGCAAGATCGCGCCAAGCAAATGCTGGCCGAAAGCGATGGGGGGCATGATGTCGATTCCGAGCAAGTCCTGAACAGCTGTGTCGAAGCTGTACGCGCCCTTACAAATACGCTGGCGCAGGAACGGCATCCCAACCCCGAACTGCGATCAGCACTCGATGCCGCGCAGGATGGCGAAGAGCTGATGATGCTGTTCCAGCTGGAACGTGGTGAAGATGCCGCCATAGATGCGGTCACGTTGCTGTTGCAGCTCAAAAAGGAGATCGGTGATGACCTCAAACACTGATCTCCAGAACCCTACCCTGTCGAATTTCAAAACGGTCGATCCAGTATGAACGCGCAAACCCCGATCGAAAGCATGACCAACATCCACGAGGCCGCGCGCCCGTCGAACCTGAATGCCGGTATGGAACCGCTACATGACTTTGCCGCCCAGTTGGCCGAGCTGCAGGCTGCATTGGATGCGCTGACTGACCTGTCTGGCGATAAAACCACCAGTGCCCTACCGCGACTAAAGAAAGAGCTGAACAGCTTTGAGCCCTGCATCACCATGCTGGGACAGGTAAAATCGGGCAAGACCTCTCTGGTCAACGCCATGGCAGGCTGGGCTGATTTGCTACCATCAGATGTGAATCCCTGGACCTCAGTTGTAACCTCGCTGCACCTGACACCAAACCAATCGCGTGCGGGCACCAGCGCCCGGTTCCAGTTCATGACCGAAGCCGAATGGGACCGGCTGCTGACCAAGGGCGGGCGCATTGGGGAAATGGCGGGTCGTGCCGGGGCCGACAGCGAGCTGCAAAAAATCCAGAGCCAAATCGAACAAATGCGCGAACGCTCGCGTCAGCGGCTGGGCCGCAAGTTTGAGCTGTTGATGGGTCAAACCCATGACTATGAGTATTTCGACAAAAACCTGATCGAACGTTACATCTGCTTGGGTGATGATTTTGATCTGGAGCCGGAAGACGGCGATGACGGCAGCCAGGGTCGCTTTGCCGATATCACCCGCTCGGCCGATCTGTACCTGAACAGCCAAACGGTGCCGGTACCCCTGTGTTTGCGCGATACGCCCGGGGTCAACGACACCTTTATGATGCGCGAGCAGGTGACCATTCAAGCCATCCGTGATAGCCGCATCTGTGTGGTGGTTCTGTCGGCCAACCAGGCGCTGACCTCGGTCGACATGGGTTTGATCCGGATGATTTCAAACCTGAAATCGCGCGAGGTTGTGATCTTTGTGAACCGGATCGACGAGCTGGCCGATCCAGTAAAACAGATCCCCGAAATCGAGGCCAGCATCCGCCAGACACTGGAAACACACCACGGCCCCAAGGATGCCGAGATTATCTTTGGCAGTGCCTATTGGGCTGGCCGCGTGTTGACCGGCGAGCTGGAAGAAATGGAAGAAGCCAGCACCGAGGCCTTGTTGAAATGGGCTGAAACCCGGTTGCAAACCGCTGAGCAGGATGAATCTCCGCAGGATATGGTGTGGGAACTCTCGGGTGTTCCCGCTCTGCTTTGTGCGATCTCGACCCGTGTGGTCAAGGATCTGGGTGAGCCCTTGCTGGCGCGTGTTGCCAGTTCCGCGGTGACAGTGGTGACCGGCCAGCAAGCGGCGCACTCGGTGATGATCAACGGTCAGGATAAAGCTTCGGGGCTGAGCATGCATGATCTGAAAACTCAATTCGAGCAGATTGCCAGCACGAACCTGCAAGCCCTTGAAGGCGGGCTGGACGGTATTTTCCAAAACTACCAAGACCGGGCCGATCGGGCGCATGACACCTTTGTCAGTCGCGCCACCCATTCGCTGGTCGAACATCTGGAACGCTGGGGCGAAGATTGCCATTGGGAATATGACCCGGCGGGCCTGCGCCTGCTGCTGCGCAGTGGTTATTCAGTGATGGCAACCCGCGTACAGGCAATGGCGCTGCAGCAATATGAACAATCGGTGCAGGAAGTCGCGCAACTGCTCTATTCGGGCTTTGGCTCGGCGGTCGAGGGCATCCAGCTTTCAGTGCCCGAAGTACCACCTGTAGGCTCACCAGTTGCGCTGGGTCAGACCATCGCGCTGGATTTCAATGACAGCTGGTGGAGCTCATGGTGGCGACGCACGCGCGGCTACAAGGCCTTTGTCAATAGCTTCCAGAAGCTGATCTGCGCCGAGACCGAGGATTTCATGCACCAACTCAAGCAGGTGCAAACCGACGACGTGCGCACAAACACGCTGACGCGGCTTCAATCCTTTTTTGACGATCAGCGTGATATCCTGATGGAAATTGCCACGCATGGCCAGCGCGGTGGGGATGTGCAGGATCTGTTCACCAGTCAGTCCGAGCAAGAACGTCAAGCCATCACCGAAGCGGCCCTGACAACATTGAGGAAGTACGTAGCATGACGCAGGAGACAGCCATGGCCAGCGCCGAAAGCCCGCAGACCGCGCCACAGCGCAAGCCACGTCTTGCCCTGATGGGAGAATTCAGTGCCGGTAAAAGCACCCTGACCAACCTGCTGGTAAGCCGTGAAATCCTGCCGACCCGTGTGACCGCAACACGGTTGCCGCCAGTGTGGATTTCGTATGGCGAAGAAGCTGCCTTTGTTGTCGCTAAAGACGGAACCGAGACTGCCATCGCGCCCGAGGATCTGGCCGATGTGCCGATGGACGACACCGCGATGATCCGGCTGTACTTCCCAGCTGATGCGTTGACCCTGTGTGATCTGATCGACATGCCCGGCATCTCGGACCCCAACATGCCCGCCGAAGTTTGGCAATCGCTGCTCCCCGAGGTGGACGGCGTGGTGTGGTGCACCCATTCCACCCAGGCCTGGCGCCAATCCGAAACGGCTGTATGGGAGAGCATTGCCGCTGAGATGAGCGGCCCCAACATTCTGCTGATCACCCATTTCGACAAGCTGCGATCGGATCGGGACCGCGCCCGCGTGGTGGCCCGCATCACCAAGGAAGCTGGTGATATGTTTGACCGTATCTTCCCTATTTCCCTGAGCCAGGCGCTGGCTGCCGGGGATGACGTTGAGGCCTGGAATGAAAGTGGCGCTGACAAATTGGTCGAGTTCATGGTTGAAAGCCTGCTGAACCACCCGCAACCAGACCGACCTGTTGTCGCTGAGCCCCACTCGCCTGCTGCCGCCCCACGGGCCACTCCGGAAGAGCCCAAAGCTGACGTTGTTGCCATCGAGGAAATCCGCGAGACGGCCGCCCCCCGGCCAAACGAGCCAGCCGAACAGGTCGCTGATGATGCCGAGGCTTATGTTATGCCGCGTCGGGTTAGAGCAAAGTCACGCGGCCAGCGCCCACCGCGACGACAACCCGAACTGGACGTACGAGATGAGTAGGCAAACTCTCATTACCAGGCCCGCTGATTACGGAGATCTGGAATGAACATCGCAGAACGGCTTGATGCCCTGCGCCTTGGGGAACCGGGGTGCAGGTTGGTTGCCTTTGGGGATCTTGGTACTCGCCTGGTGCTGCGCAGCAGCGCTGCGGTTCAGCAACCACAGGAATATCTCGATCAATTATGCGCACAAGCCGAACAGGGGTTTGGTCTGCAAGATGCGCTGGGCCCGCTGGATGAACCACAGGCTGGCGACGAGGTGATTGTGATCTCACCACAAGAAACCCGTATTTATGTGCGTTCCCCGAAATCTGTCGACGCGGCTGACAACGATGCCATTTTGTGCGTTTGCCAAAATGAGCAAAACGCCCAGCACCTGATCACTCAGGCCAAGATCCTGCTCAGTGACCTTTCGGGGGCCGTGTAATGTCGCACTCTGCCGCCAAAAGCACCACGGGAACAAGTGGTTCCAGCACTGCGCTGACAGATGCATTGCTGCGCCTATCTGGTCAGGTCGCGTCCCAGCCCGAGACTGAAAATTTGGCCCGGGTTTTGCTGCGGGAAATTGATGAAACCATACTTCCCCGATTGCTGACACTGCATTTTGATGACCAAGCCGTGGCCAGATTGAAGGTTGCGCAGCGCCGGGTGCTGTCGCTTGATCTTGGCACCACACATGGTCAGCACAAACCGCTCGACACCGCCGATCAATCCGCTATCGCGCAAACCTATGCGCAGCGGGTGACCCAACTCATCGCAAACCAGGGGCAGGCTCGGTTTCATCTTAGCCGCCAGCCCTGCGAAACGGGTATCGAAACCGAAAGCTGTTCGGTGGCCCAGTTGGCCGATGCGTTGAGCACGCGCCAAGACACAAACAGGTTACAAAGTTTCCTTGCAACAATTGGGGCAGATGCCCTGGCTTGGGTACACACCCAAGGCAAACCGGACGAAGCCGAGGGCGCAGGTCCGGACGATATAGTGCAGCGCCTTGCCGGATTGTTACCTGCCCAAACCAACCATGGCGCAACGCCCCGTGTGCCTGATCAGACCCCGGGCTGTATGGTGTTGACCCTGTCATCGGACATCAAAGTCATCCGGGCATGGGATCGCAACGCGGTATTGTTAATCGCCTTGCCCACAGAGTTACTTGCCACAGAAATTGAGGCCTGGCGTGGTATATTCGCCTAGCTTGTGACACGTGTAGCCGCTAGGCCTGCGCATAGTTCCAGCCTCCCTACCTCTCAGAACGTAGCTTGTCCGCTTGAGGGGTCGGCCCTGTCAAAGCACGGATTCTATTTGACAAGGTTCAAAGCCCCGCCCTACCATTTGCATACGAACAAACATTTCAAAACGCCAGGATAAGCCCCAGTGGACTATTTCGCTCCGACAGAGCTGAACGATGCCCTTGCCCTTTTGGCGTCAGAAGACCTGAGCGTTATTGCAGGCGGCACCGACGTTTTTCCAGCGCGCGGAACAGATCCACTAAAGCAAAGCCTATTGGACGTCACCCGAATAGCCGGGCTGACCGGGATCACCCAGTCGGATGATGGATACCGTATCGGCGCCGCAACGTCGTGGAGCAGCATTGCGCAGTCGGATCTACCAAGCTGTTTTGCCGGACTGCAGGCTGCCGCGCGCGAGGTTGGCAGCGTACAGATCCAAAACGCCAGCACAATTGCAGGCAACATCTGCAATGCGTCTCCGGCGGCGGATGGCATACCACCACTGCTAACGCTGGGCACCGAGGTTGAGCTGGCCGGACCAAATGGCCTGCGCCGCCTTCCCTTGGCCGAGTTTGTAACCGGACCCCGCCAGATCCAATTGGGCGCTGATGAGCTGGTAACAGCAGTCGTCATTCCTGACCTACCCGCCCATACCCGCGGCGCGTTTCAGAAACTGGGCGGCCGTAAATACCTGGTGATCTCGATCACGATGGTGGCTGTAGTGATTGGTTGCGACGCCGCTGGTCAGATCGACTTTGCGCGTGTGTCAGTTGGGGCCTGCTCACCTGTGGCCCAGCGCTTGTCTGTCCTAGAAGAGGATCTGATTGGGCAGGCCCCTCAGGAAGCCTTGATAGCCGACCAACATCTTGCACCACTTGCGCCAATTTCCGACGTTCGCGGAGATGGCTCCTTTAGGCTGGATGTGGTGGCCGAACAGATCAAGCGAGCCGTTGCCAAGGCGGGAGCTGCCAATGGGTAAACCCGTTGTCAAAACCCTCACCCAATTTCGCCTGAACCACAGCAAGGTCAGCGCCAATCCGCAAGCCGGAGAGCGGCTGTCGTATACCCTGCGTGAAACGCTTGGGCAGCGAGATGTCAAAGTGGGCTGTGATGCCGGGGACTGCGGGGCCTGTACTGTGCTGGTGGATGGCGCGCCGGTCTGTGCCTGTCTGACCCCGACCCAACAGGCCGAAGGCAAACATATCGAAACACTGGGCGGGCTTAGTCGGCAGGATGAAGAGGCCCAGCGCCTAACGGATAGTTTCCAGGCTCATGGCGCGGCGCAATGCGGGATCTGCACGCCAGGGATGATGGTGGCTGCCGTTGCCCTGTTGCGCGAGACCCCGGCCCCATCTGAACAACAGGTTCAAGACGCGCTGGGCGGTGTTTTGTGCCGTTGCACCGGCTATCGCAAAATCATCGACGCCGTTGTTGCGGCCCATGAGGGCAGCCCTCTTGAACAGGGCGACGGCTGTGTTGGTCAGCCGATCCCACGCTTGGATGGCGCGGCCAAGGTCAACGGGTCCGAACGGTTTGGTGATGATGTCGCCCCGGCAGATGCACTGGTGCTGCGGATCATCAGATCGCCCTATGCGCGGGCCAGTTTTACCTTTGGTGATATCGCCCACTGGCAGGCCAACATTCCCGGCGTGGAAGCGGTATTGACCAGCGCCGATGTGCCCGGTCAGAATCTATTTGGCGTTATTCCAGACTTTGTCGATCAGCCCGTCTTTGCCGAGGGTGAAACCCGGTTCCGGGGCGAAGCGGTGGCTGCTGTCATAGGTCAGCCAGACAGCATGCAGATTTTTGACGCGGCCTCTTTCCCGGTGACATGGACCGAATTGCCCAGCGTAGAAACGATGAGCAAGGCCACTGCCCCAGACGCCCCGCAACTGCATATGGGTCGTGACGGCAACGTGATGTGCGGCGGATTTGTTCAACAGGGAGATGCCGAACAAGCACTGGTGGCCGCGGATATCTCTGTCGAAGGGCGCTTTCAAACCGGCTTTGTTGAACACGCCTATATCGAGCCCGAAGCAGGCTTTGCCCAGATGGTGGATGGCCGTGTTGAAGTGCACGCCTGCACCCAGGCCCCGGTGATGGACCTAGAGGGGCTGGAGCTGATCCTGGGCATGGACCGCAAGGACATCCGCATTGTGCCAACCGGTGTTGGTGGTGGCTTCGGCTCCAAGCTAGATCTGTCGGTGCAACCCTATCTGGCCTTGGCGTCGCTAAAGACAGGAAAGCCAGTGCGACTAGCCTATACCCGTACAGAATCCATGCAGTCGACTACTAAACGGCATCCCTGTGACATCACCCTTAAAATCGGCGCCAGCAAGGATGGGCGTGTTCAGGGCTTTGATTTTCAGGGGCAATTCAACACCGGCGCCTACGCCAGTTGGGGGCCAACCGTGTCGAACCGGGTGCCGGTACATGCCTCTGGCCCCTATCGCGTGGGTGACTATCGGGCCGAGGCCAAGGCTGTTCATACCCACTGCCCTCCCTCTGGTGCGTTTCGCGGATTTGGGGTGCCGCAGGCGGCCATTGCACAAGAAAGCCTGTTTGATGAGCTGGCCGACAAGTTGGGGATGGATCGGTTGGAATTTCGGCTGCTGAACGCGCTGGAGGACAACACTCCCACGGTCTGTGGACAGGTGTTTGAACAGGGGGTGGGCATCAAGGCCTGCCTAGAGGCTTTGCGCGCGGCGTGGGACACCGAACGAGGTGCAGCTGCGACCTTCAATGCCACTAACAAAACGCTTAAACGCGGGGTTGGCATTGCCTCGGGCTGGTATGGCTGCGGCAATACTTCGCTGCCCAATCCATCCACCATCAAGGCGGGCATCCGCATAGATGGCAGTGTGGTGCTGCATCAGGGCGCGATGGATATTGGTCAGGGAGCCAATACCGTCATCACCCAGATCTTTGCCACTGCACTGGGCGTACCAGTGCAGCAGGTTACACTCATAGGGGCTGATACCGATGTCACCCCGGATGCGGGCAAAACCTCGGCCTCGCGTCAAACCTATGTGTCAGGCAATGCCGCGCGGCTGGCGGGTGAGGCCTTACGCGCTGATATTCTGGCGCGGGTCAATGCCAGTGAAATGGCTGAGCTAAATCTCAACTTTGATACAATCAAGGTGAGCGATGAGGGGGCAACCCATTTCGTCAACCTGAACACCCTGCCTCAATGTGACGAAGGCTATGTGTTCTGCACTAAACAAACCTATGACCCGCCCACCAAGCCGCTGGATGAGAATGGCCAAGGCGACCCATACGCCCAATATGGCTATACCGCCCAGCTGGTTGTCATCGAAGTAGACACCGCGCTGGGTACAGTGACACCAGTCAAATTTGTTGCCGCACATGATGTGGGCAAGGCGATCAACCCTCAGCTGGTAGAAGGTCAGGTGCATGGTGGCATTGCGCAAGGGCTCGGCATGGCCTTGATGGAGGAATACATCCCCGGCCGCACCGAAAACCTGCATGACTACCTGATTCCAACCATCGGGGATATTCCGCCAATTGAGACGCATATTATCGAGGTTCCTGATGCCCATGGCCCCTTCGGTGCCAAGGGGCTGGGGGAACATGTGTTGATCCCCACCGCTCCGGCCATTCTGAACGCAATCAAGGATGCCACCGGGGTACGGATCACCCAGATCCCGGCCACGCCTTCGCGGGTGCGTGCCGCAATCAAGGAGCGGGCCAATGGCAACTGAGCGCGTAAAACCGGAAAAGATCCGCTGCGACGCCTGCCCGGTGATGTGTTTCATAGCGGATGGGAAAATTGGTGCCTGTGATCGGTATGCCAATCACGGTGGCGATCTGGTGCGGCTGGATGCGCTGACCATTATTGAGAATACCAGCCACAAGCTGGTTCCGTTTCTGAAGGACAGCCAGCCGGACGAATGGGACGGCAATATCGTGCAAGGCGACCGGCCCTTTGTCACCGCCGTTGGGGCTGGGACAACCTACCCCGACTACAAACCGGCGCCGTTTATTGTCAGCCAGGATATCGAAGGCGTCGATATGGTCACCGTGGTGACCGAAGGAATATTCTCGTACTGTGGGGTCAAGGTGAAGATCGACACCGACCGCCATATCGGCCACGAACGTGATGTGGTGCGGGTAGATGGCGAACCCATCGGCCATGTGATGACCAGCGAATATGGCTCGAAGATGCTGTCGCTTGGCGGTGTAGAGCATCTGACGGGTGGATCAAAGAAAGAAGGCCGCGTCACCTGTGATGCCCTGCTGCGTCTGTGTAACCGCGAGCCGGTTGAGATGGAGATCGTTGACGAGGATCATCTGACATCCGTAGTGGTGGAGGCTGGCAGGCCTCCCATCGTGAATGGCGTGACCGAAAAACTGATGAGGGTGGGCTGTGGTTCGGCCACCATTGGCATGTTCCCGAAACAATGGGTTGGTCACGTGGACGAGGTGGTGGTGGTCGATGACCACATCACCGGCGTGTTGTCAGAACATCAGACCGGCAAGGAACTGAACGTGCCTCCCACTGGCATCAAGATCAAAGGGCGGCGGTCCACACCGGGGCGGTATTTTCAGGTGGCCAACCCTGGCACTGGCTGGGGCGGCACCGACATTGAGGACCCACTGACCATCCTTGGCCCCTTCAATCCAAAGGTCGCTTGGGAAGGGTTGAGCCTGCTGATGGTGTCGACCACGGGGGAGCAGTATGGATACTTTGTGCTCGATGCGGATCTGGTGCCGCAAGCGACTAAAATCCCCGCCCAGCTCAAGGCCTCTGCGGATCTGATTGCAGAAAACTGCGAACCTTCGGTCTGTTCGGTGCTGTTCATGGGCGGCGCTGGCGGTAGTCTGCGGGCCGGAGTGACGGAAAACCCGGTGCGGCTGACCCGATCCGTCAAGGACTCGCTGACCTTTGTGTCCTGCGGGGGAGCCGAGAGCTATGTCTGGCCCGGCGGTGGTATCACTGTGATGGTCGATGTGCTGGACATGCCAACCGGATCATTCGGCTATGTCCCAACCCCGGCACTGGTGGCACCAATTGAATTCACCATGCGGGTCGCTGATTACGAAACGTTGGGCGGGCATATGGGCGAGATCAAGAAAGTCTCATCCATTGTGTCAGACCAGACCCGCCGGGTGACACAGGTCGACAGCCAACCAGATCCGATGGATCGCACTAATTATCGCTGGGCAAAGGAGCGCCGGTGATGGGTCCCGTCGCCCGCATCCTGCCCTGTGGCGCCCGGCTGCATTTGCAGCACGGGCCAATTGATCTGGTGATTGGCGCGGATGGAGATCGTGAGACTGCCTTTGCTGCAGCGGAGGCTCGGTTTGAAACTGTGTTGGAAGAACTGGTAATGGAACTGCCACTGCTCAAAAGTCAGATCACAGCTCATTCCCCCTGCCCTATTGGTGCAATTGCCCAGCGCATGGATCAGGCAACCCGCCCCCAATGCCAAGCCTTTGTCACACCAATGGCTGCGGTGGCTGGGGCGGTGGCGGATACCGTTCTTAAAGTGATGTGTGCGGCCACTCCGCTACAGCGCGCATATGCCAACAATGGCGGCGACATTGCCCTGCACCTTGGCCCCGGGCAAACATTTGTCACTGCAATGAATGACCATCAGAACCAAGATCTGGGGCGGATCGACATCAGCCACTCCAGCGGGGTTGGTGGCATCGCGACCTCAGGTCGGCATGGGCGCAGCCTGTCGCTGGGGATTGCGGACAGTGTCACCGTATTGGCCAAAACAGCCGCGCAGGCAGATGCCGCCGCTACACTGATTGCAAATGCAGCGGACCTGCCCGGCCACACAGCCATTCACCGACAGCCCGCCAGTGATCTACAAGATGACAGCGATTTGGGAGAGCAGCTCGTAGTGAGCGATTGCGGTCCCTTATCTGACGAAGACATTCACTCGGCCCTAAACGCCGGACAGCAAAGAGCGCTGGACATGCAGCGCGAAAATCACATCATCGCCGCCGCGCTGTTCTTGCAAGGGCATTGCCGGTTGGTTGGAAACACCGGGTTCACCCCATCAGTTAGGACGCAGCTTTATGCCTGATCTTGTCATTCGCAAAATCATCTCCTCGCGTGAGGAAATCTATCACGAGGGTGGGCCTGTCGTTGATACCCCGCTGTTGCGTGGCTCTATTATGGCGATCATCCAGAACCCTTTTGCCGGGAAGTATGAGCCTGAAATCCAAGGCTTTATGGAAGACCTGAAACCACTCGGGCTGGATATGGCACAACGGCTGCTGGACATGTTGGGCGGGCCGGACAAGATCGAAGGCTACGGCAAGGGATCACTGATCGGTGAAGGCGGCGAACTGGAGCATGGCGCGCTGTGGCATGCGCCGGGTGGCTACGCGATGCGGCAGTTGCTGGGCACCGCCAACGCCATTGTACCCTCATCGAAAAAGGTCGGTGGCGTTGGGTCGCGGCTGGATGTGCCGATCACCCACATCAATGCTGCCTATGTGCGCAGCCATTTTGATTCAATGGAGGTGGGCTGCAACGATGCGCCGCGCGCAAATGAACTGGCCTTTGCGCTGGTGATGACCACTGGGCCACGGGTGCATTCGCGATCGGGTGGGCTGGAAGCCTGGGATATCAAAGGAGAGGATGGATTACGATGACTGTCAAAATTCGCAAAATCGCGGTGAACGTCGAAGAAGTACATTCTGAGATTGGTCGCACAATCAGCCCGCCCACCCGCAAGGCCGTGGCTGTTGCGGTGATCGAAAACCCGTTCGCCGGGCAGTACCAAGAGGACCTGTCGGATCTGATGGCCATTGGGGCTGAACTGGGTGGATTGCTGGGCGAAAAATGTGTTGCAGCGCTGGGCATTACCCCAGAGCTGGCTGAAAGCTATGGCAAATCCGCCATGGTTGGGGAAAACGGCGAATTGGAACATGCAGCTGCCATTCTCCATCCTCAACTAGGGGCGCCATTGCGCAAGGCGGTTGAGAAAGGCGCGGCTCTGGTGCCGTCGTCCAAGAAAATGGGCAGCCCCGGTCAGGTGCTGGACGTGCCACTGGGCCACAAGGATGCCGCCTATGTGCGCAGTCATTTTGACGGGATCGAGGTACGGCTGAACGATGCTCCGCGGGCCAATGAAATCATGGTGGCTGTGGCTGTCACTGACAGTGGCCGCCCCCTGCCCCGCGTTGGCGGGCTGACCACGGATGAGGCCATTGGCAAGGATGGGTTGAAGTAGTTCAGCCCTCTATTCGCGGCAGGCGCCCTGTGTTGACTATACGATCAACGTTGCCCAGCCGCGCATTTCATATTAACACGCATAAAATTTGTGACCGAAAAGAGAGCCCATGCCCGACGATAAGACTGGAAATGACCAAGACTACAATCTGGATGATCAGGTGGGTTATCTGATGCGTCAAGCCAGTCAGAAGCACGCCGCAATCTATCAATCCCTGGCTTTGCAAGGGCTTACGGCGACCCAATTTGCTGCCATGGCCCGGTTGCATGAACAAGGTCAGTGCTCGCAAAACCGGTTGGGGCGGTTGGCTTCAATGGATGTGGCCACCATCAAGGGCGTGGTGGATCGGTTGCGTCACAAGGGCTATGCCGAGGTTGAATCGGACCCCAAGGACAAACGGCGCAGTCTGATTTCGCTGACGGACAAGGGTCATGAACTGGTTCAGGCCATGTTCCCGGTCGCCTACCAGATCACTGCCGATACACTGGCCCCATTAACCGCGGCTGAGCAGAAGAAGTTTATAAAGCTGCTGCGCAAGCTTACTTAGGTCGGCAACGTCATCATCAGGTAAGCCATCGCCCGGCAGGTAGGTCAGGCGCCGCCCTTAACGTTATCCTAAAAGCTCAGGCAATCGGGTCGCAGGGGGCGTATTGCGGCTGCGCTCACTGCGAACAACGCCATCAATGATCGTCATCCCCACGCCGGGCAGGTTGCCGAGCTGAACGGATTCGAGCATGTTTTCCCCCGGCGCGTGCTGGGCTTGATCCATCAACACAAAGTCGGCGCAGTACCCTTGCTCGATCAAACCTGTATCCAGCTCACGCTGTCGGGATGTATTGCCGTTGGCAAAACAGAAGGCAATTTCAGCCGGGACATTGCCCAGCGCCGACAGCATCGCCACCATGCGCAGAATACCCAATGGCTGAACCCCAGATCCTGCGGGACCATCGGTGCCAAGGATAATACGGTCCATCACCTTTAACTCGCGCGCGGTGTTCAACGTGAGCAATGCAGCACGTTCGTTGCCGTTGTGCACGATCTCCAAACCGGCGGTACAGCTTTCACATAGGCAGGTGATTTGATCATCGGGCAGCGCCGAATGGCCACCGTTGATATGGCCAATGATGTCAGTGCCGGTTTCCAGCACCATATCTGCGTCAATCAAGCCCGACCCGGGGATCGAAGGGCCGCCGGTGTGAATGGTCGATTGCATGCCGTATTTGCGCGCCCAATCCACCATCTGCTTGGCGGTCTTACCGTCCTTGACGGTACCCAGTCCAACCTCGCCCAGCAGCTTGACCCCGGCATCGGCCATATCTTTGAAATCTTGTTCGACCATGCCGTGTTCAATCACCGGCGCACCGGCGTGGACCTTCATGCCCGAGGGGCGGAAATTCTCGTACCAGCGCTGTGCCGCAATCGCCATTGCTTTGAGGCCCACCACATCCTTGGGGCGGCCGGGCATATGCACCTCACCAGCCGAAATCAGTGTGGTGACGCCGCCGTGCAGAGTGGAATCGATCCAGTGGAGTTGCTGCTGACGCGGGGTGTAATCCCCGACGACCGGGTGAATGTGGCTGTCGATTAAGCCCGGAGCCAGTGTAACGCCGTGGGCATCCACCACGGTCGAGGCCTCGTCGGTATCGAGATCTTTCTCATAACCCCACTCGTGGATTTTGCCATCAATGGCAATCAGGCAATCCCCATCCAGGATGGGTTGTTCCATCTTTCCTGACAGCAACAAACCAATGTTCTTGATGACGAGTTTCTCGGTCATAGTGCAGGCCTCCCGGAGCTTCTGTTTGTTTGCATGCTAACGCCCAAACATCGCCGGTCAAGGCTGTTAAGGGCTGATTGAAGATCAAGAGCCTGTACAGGTTTCAATGGCTGTGGCTATAAATGAACTGATACTCTGTTAGTCATTTCCAAGGTTTAGCCCGATAGCACGCTCATCCATTGCACGATTGATCATCGCCTGTTTGGGATGGATGACGCAGACGCTGCCCGCGCGGGCGCATGCTTCGGAACAGGCGCTGGTGCTGCTGTTGCCGACGGATCTGTACATCGTTGCTGGCTGCTCGGCGGTTGTAGCCTCGATCCTTGGGGTGGCCTTTCTGTCTGAAAAGCGATTGCTGGCGATGTTCCGGCCATTGCCCCTTTTCCCAGTCAAGGCGCCTGATTGGCTGCCCCATGTGACCAGTTTTGCCTCGCTGATCTTTCTGGCATTGATCAGCGCCATTGGCGCCTATGGCACCCATGATCCACTGGGCAACCTGTTTTCGCTGACCATCTGGACGATCTGGTGGGTTGGTTTGGTGCTGGCGCATGGGCTGTTGGGCAATTTGTGGAGTTTCCTGAACCCCTGGACCGGGCTGTATCAGTTATTAATCGGCTATCAATCCGCTCCGCCCTATCTGAAGCTGCCCAAGGTGTTCGGACATTGGATTGCCGTTCTGGTGTTCATCGCTTTTGGCGTGTTCGAAATCGCCGACCCTGCCCCGGATGTTCCTGCCCGGTTGACCAAATTCGTACTGGGGTACTGGTTGTTTGTCTTTACCGGCATTGTACTGTTTGGGGACAAAGTCTGGCTGTCACGCTGCGAGCCGTTCACTATTCTGTTTCGATTGGTGGCCGCGGTTTCGCCTGTGCGTTGGGAACCCCGGTTACGTATCGGACTGCCCGGATGGTCGATTTTGACCGAGAAGCTTCCCAGTGTCAGTCTCGGCGTCTTTTGCCTGGTCCTGCTTGGCGTGGGCAGCTTTGACGGGTTGAAGGAGACGTTTTGGTGGTTGGCCAAGATTGGGGTAAACCCGCTGATGTTCCCCGGCAAATCGGCGATTTTCTGGGACTCGGTCTTTGGTATTGTCGCGCTGAACGTGGCCTTGGTACTGGTCTTTGCTGCAGTCACCTATCTGGGCGTTGCTGCGGCAAATGCCAGTGTTGCGCCGCAAAACCGGGTCGCCTTTACCACCGCCTTCTGCTGGTTCTCGCTGTCGATCATCCCAATTGCCTTGGGCTATCACTTCGCCCATTTCTTTGTCTATTTTCTGGTCAACGGCCAACATACGCTGCTGGCGTTGACCGATCCGCTGGATAATGGGGCCAACCTGCTGGGTCTGACAAAAACACAAGTGACGACAGGATTCCTCAAAACCAAAGACAGCGTTCAGGTGGTGTTTTTCATTCAAGCGGGTGCAGTGGTGCTCTCGCATGTGGTCTCGGTTTTGGTGGCACATGGCATAGCTGCGCGCCTGTATGCGACCAAGCGGCAGACGCTGATCAGCCAGATTCCATTGGCCGTTTTCATGATCTTATATACAATTTTCGGGCTGTGGCTGCTGGCAACGCCGCGTGGAATGTAGCGCCAAACCCCTAGGTTGTTGGAAAAACTTCTGGACACGTTGTTTGCATACACACAAGATGTAAGCACTGCACCCTGCGGAGAGGTGCACATATGGGAGGTGAACTAATGGTAACTAAACCCGAATCCAAATTCACACGCCGCGGAATGCTGAAAACGCTGGCTGCCGGAACCGGCGCCGTTGCGGCGACAAGCGCACTACCAGGACTAACCCGATTTGCCCAGGCGCAAAGCTCGGCGCCGATCAAGATCGGCTTTCAAGTACATCGCACCGGCATTGGCGCGGCCTATGGCCGCTGGTACAACCGTACTTCTGAGGCTGCAGTGAAGCGCATCAACGATATGGGAGGCATCAATGGTCGCCCGGTTGAACTGGTTGCAGAAGATGACGGCACTGATCCCAAGCGCGGGGCCGAGGTGGTTGAGAAATTTGCAACCCAGCATGAATGCGACATCGCCTTTGGCACTTTGTTCAGCCACGTTGTCTATGGTTCGTCCCCGCGCGCGGGTGAACTGAAGTTGCCGTATTTTGTAGTGTCCGAAGGCCACCACGTCGCCAGTGGGGCACTGAACCGCTACACGTTGCAACCCGGCATCACCGACGTGAAAAGCCAGGTGCAGGCAATGGCACCGTTTGTGGCCAACAATCTGGGCAAGAAGGTCACCATGATCTTCCCTGATTTTGCCTTTGGCCATGATCATCGTGACTTCTTTACCGCCGCGATTGAGGCACAGGGTGGCGAAGTGGTCGAGCATATCGCAATTCCACCGACCGAGACATCGTTCAGCAAATACTTCCCACGTATCCCACGCGAAACTGAAGTGATTTATCACGTGATGGTCGGCCCAGCGGTTCTGACCTTCGTCAAAGAATTGGGCGAATTTTTTGGCCCAAGCAGCCCCGAGATCTTTGGCTTTATCGACAGTCTTGAGGCCGTCGACATCAAGAGCCCCGGACTGGAGTTCTTGGAAGGAACCTATTTCTGGGAAGGCAACCCGCGTAACGCGCAGGCCGATCAGAGTAGCCACGACAAGGCCTACCGTGCCGCCGTGGGCGTTGATGACAATGGTGCCTCGGTTGAGGATGCGCAGGATGTGTCGACCTACTCACACATGTTCGGCTGCTGGGAGACGCTGAACATCATCAAACGCGGCATGGAAACTGCCGGGTATCAGGGGCCAGCTGATCGGGCCAAGCTGATCGAGGCCGTTGAGGCGATGACTGACATGCCGCTGTCGGATGATCATCCGCAGGGGGCTAAACGGTTCAACGGCAAGACGCACCAGACGTTTGGACATCAGTACATTTCCAAGGTGTCTGACGGCAAACTGGTGGTCGAGCATACGACCTCTATCGAAGATGGTCTGTATGAGGACGAGGTGGATTACACCACGCAGGCGTTCTGATCTCTATAAACCGACTTTATGCTGCGGCGACTTTTTCAAAAGGGCCGTGGCTGACCTTGGGGAGGTGCGTATGCGCCTTCCCGGGGGGAAGGTCAGGCGCGGCCCGAGCTGCGCACGGGCCAATTGACCATATAAATTGAGGTTTCACTCATGGACTTTGGGCCGCACTTACTCCTGGCTTCACTTGAAGGCGCAGTAACAGCTGCAATCCTGGCGCTAACGGCTATGGGGCTAAGTATCGTCTTTGGTGTGATGCGCGTGGTGAACGTGGCGCATGGCGAATTCTATATGCTGGGCGCGGTGATCGCCTGGTGGGTGACCTCCCTGATTGATGGCCACCCTGCTATTGGCTTTGTTCTGGCACTGGGGATTGCGCCGCTTCTGGTGGGTTTCCTTGCTGCTGCAGCGGACAAGGCTATCCTGCAAAAAATCAACTATGACCCCGACCGCACCATCGTGGCCACCATCGGTCTGCTGTATATCATCCAGCAAACCACACTGATGACATTTGGCCCCGATGCCCGCCCAGTGCAGCCGCCGTTCAACACCCGCATTGCCCTGCCCTGGTTTGAGTTTGGCGAAAGCGGATTTGCAATGTACTGGCCTTGGGGGCTGAGCATCACCAGCTACAAACTGTTCGTGATTATGGCCGCCATTGGTATTTTGACCGCCCTGTGGTTGGTGATCACCCGCAGCAAAATCGGGCTGATCATGCGCGCCACCCAGCTGGACAGCGAAACCGCACTGGCCTTTGGCGTGCCGGTGGATCGCGTTTACATGTGGGTGTTTGGTCTGGGCGCCGGTCTGGCCGCCGCAGGTGCTGTGCTGGTGGTGCCGATCCAGCAGGCACATTATCTGATGGGGCATGACCCGCTACTGCTAGCCTTTATCACCGTGATCATTGGCGGACTTGGCAGTCTGCCCGGCACCGTGATTGCCGCCATCCTGATCGGGATGAGTGACGGTATCATCTCGGTCTTCTTCTCACCCACGCTGGCCAAGATCATCGCCACATTGTTAGTTGCAATGGTGTTGGTGTTCCGACCCCAAGGACTGCTGGGGAGAACGGCACATTGACCGATAGCCAGCGTTCGCAGCTGCTGCATCTGGGCGTGATTGCCCTACTGTTTGTGGCGTTCTTTGTTTTGCCCACCTATCACGTGGGCAACCTGTCCCGCATCATGGTACTGGCGGTTTACGCCATCGGCTACAATTTTCTGTTTGGCTACACCGGGTTGCTCAGCCTTGGCCACGCCCTGTTCTTTGCCGCTGGCATGTACGGGTTGGGCCTGTCGATGGAGCTGTTTGACCTGACCGCAGCCCCGGCCCTGATGGTCGGGCTGGCCTCGGCGTTGATTGTCTCGGCTGTGATCGGGTTTCTGGCGCTGCGCACCAGCGGTGTGTCCTTTATGATCGTAACATTGATGTTTGCGCAGGCGGGCTATCTGACCATCCTCTATTTCGGTAGCTATACGCGCGGCGACGAGGGGTTTGTTATTCAGCAGGCTGACCGGGTACTGTTTGGGCTGGACCTAAGCAATGACACTGCGCGTTATTTCGCAGCACTAGTCCTGTTTTCAATCTGCTTTCTGGCAGTGGCACGTCTGGTGCAATCGCCCTTTGGCCGCACCCTGGTTGCCATTCGCGAAAACGAGGAACGGGCGCGGATGTTGGGATACAACACCGTAGCGCACAAACTAAAGGCCGTGGTGATCTCGGGCACGATTGCTGGCGTGGCGGGTGCCGCCTATGCATTGCTGTTTGGCTATGCCGGGGCCACCTTTGCCACGGTACAATATTCAATCTTTCCCCTGCTCTGGGTGCTTTTGGGGGGCGCAGGCACCACTATCGGGCCGCTGATTGGCGTTATTTTCATGTTCTACCTGATCGACCTGAGCAGCGATATCACCTCGGCCTATATGCTGATCGCAGGCGTGGTACTGGTGATGCTGACACTGTTTGCGCCACAGGGGTTGGCTGGTGAGCTCAGAAAGCGGGTGTTCAAATGGATGCCGTGAATATTCTGACCACCAAAGGGCTGACCAAGGCCTATGGTGGGATCAAAGCCAATACTGACATCGACTTTGCCCTGCCACGCGGCAAGACCATGGCACTGATCGGGCCCAACGGGGCTGGCAAATCGACCTTTGTTGGCATGTTGTGCGGGCGGATTCCGGCCACACGTGGCGATGTATTTTTTGAAGGCGAAAATATCAACGCCCTGCCAGCGCATCAGCGAATTTCACTGGGGATTGCCTATACGTTTCAGGTCACCTCAGTCTTTGCCGGGCTATCGTTGCATGAAAACGTGGCACTCGCCGCACGGCGACGATTAGGCGCAGACGTGGCGGCAGTGAACGCCAAGGTCGCGGATGTGCTGGCGCGGGTTGGGCTGGCGGAACGCACGGATCAGATTGCTGGCGATCTAAGCTATGGCCATCAGCGCCTGCTGGAAATCGCCATGGGGCTGGCGCAGGACCCACGGCTGTTCATTCTGGACGAACCCACCCAAGGGCTGGCGGATTCCGAGGTGGAGGAGTTCATCACGCTGATCAACACATTGGCCGGGGAAACCACCATCCTGCTGATCGAACACAACATGGATGTGGTGATGAAAACCGCCACCCATATCACTGTATTGGATGCGGGCGAAGTTCTGGCCGCTGGCACCCCCGAAGACATCCGCGCCAATGCCGCCGTGCAGGCTGCCTATCTGGGGACAAGTGATGCTTGAGATTAATGACATCCAGGTGGCCTATGGCCGGGTACAGGCGCTATTCGGGGTCTCGCTGACTGTCAAGCCGGGAGAAATCCTGTGTATTCTGGGCCGAAACGGCGCGGGTAAAACAACGATCATGAAGTCCGTCATGGGGTTGTTACCGCTCAAATCAGGGTCAATCCATCTGGACAGCGAAGACATCAGCGCCCTGCCCGCCCACAAGATCCCCACCCGCCGGGTTGGCTATGTGCCACAGGGGCGACGGTTGTTTGCGGAACTCACTGTGGCCGAGAACATCGAGATGGGCATGATGACCTGCAAGTCAGGTGAGGATACGCGCGACTGGGTGCTGGATATCTTTCCCCGCTTGCGCGAACGGTTGCAGCAACAGGCCAATACCCTGTCGGGCGGCGAGCAACAGATGTTGGCCACCGCCCGCGCCCTATGTCTGCGCCCCAAGGTGTTGCTGCTGGATGAACCAACCGAGGGGCTGCAACCGTCGATGATTGAGCAGATCCGGCAGGTTGTGGTGCGTATGCGCGACGAAGGGGTGGCAGTTGTTCTGGTGGAACAGAGGGTCGATGCGGTGCTGTCGATTGCCGATCAGGTTGCTTTCATTGAACATGGGCAAACCCGCGAAACTTTACGCGCTGCAGAACTGCGTGCGGATATGGATAAGGTGCATCGCTATCTGGGGGTTTGATATCCGCTGGTTAAGTGCCTTCCCTTCAAGAACTCCCATTAAGCGCTACCTTACTCCAAGGCGTTTCGACTTATTGTTGAAACGTCGTGGTGGCTGGCACTCTTGGGTAACCCATGGCACGTTTCGTATTGGCAGCTTTCTTAATCGTGTTTGCATCAGCCCTCAGCGCTGAACGATATGCCTTTGTCCTTGGAAATGCCGATTATCTGGAACTGTCAGATCTTGAAAACACCCATGCCGATGCCGAGGCCTATGCCAAAACCTTTGGCGCGCTGGGGTTTGAGATCACCCTGGTTAAGGATCTGGATCGCACAGCAACGCTGCGACAGTTTCACGGATTTCTGAACCAGATCAGCGCCGGTGATGAAGTTGCCTTTGTCTATTCGGGACATGGGTGGAGTAACGGCGAGACCAATTTTCTGGTACCAACCGATGTTGCGCGCCCCACACCAGACTTTCAGGCCATTTTGGAGGACAGCACCCTGCCCCTGCAAAATGGCCATGATGGTTTTTTGGACAAGTTGCAGGAGCGCGGCGCTAAACTCACCATTGCCGTCATTGATGCCTGCCGCAACAACCCCTTCTCGCCCCGGCCCGGCCGCAAATCCATCGGCCTGACCCGCGGGTTGACCCCGGTTGTGCCCAGTGAAGGCACCTTTATCATCTATTCGGCGGGCAATAGCCAAGAGGCGCTTGATAGCCTGATCGAAGACGGACCTGAACAGAAACTCTCGGTCTTCACCCGAAATTTCATTCAGTACCTGAAGCCAGGCATCTATCTACAGGATGCAATTCTAGATGCCCGATCCAGCACCATTCAGCAGGCTGCCACGCAGGACGGGCATCGTCAGCATCCGGCCTATTACGATCAAACAACAGCCAGAATTTGCCTGGGCGGAAACTGCGAAGCCGCTGCTCTGCCTGCCGTTATCGACCAGTGCAAGGCCCTGTTCGACACAGCACAATCCTCGCAACAGTGTTATGCATTTGAGGCTTATTTGGAGAGCTGCGCCGAGCATGTTTTAAGCCCAGAAGCCCGGTCTTTTGTGAAACGCCAATGCCAGCCTGCCGCACGGGTTGAACCAGTAACACCCGCTGAAGTGGTGGTTCCAAATGACAGTGCCTTGGTGCAGGCCTGCGATCAAAGTGCGGGGCACCGCTGGCATCCGAATTTCTTGGAAAGCGGCACCCCGCCTACCGGAGTGGACTGGGCCGACCTGAAAGCAGGCGACGCCATCGCCAAATGTCAGCGTGCCGTTGATCTGTTCCCCGATCATGCGCGCAGCCTCGCCTTTCTGGGGCGCGCCCATGACAAGGCGGGCAACTATGAGCAGGCGCTGAAATATTATCAACAAGCCGAAGGCAAAGGGGATGTTCTGGGCCAGTTGGGGCTGGGATTTCTGTATCGGGATGGCGCCGGAGTTCCGCAAAGCCATGAACAGGCCCGGCACTACATGCAAAAAGCCGCCGAACGCGGCTATGCCCCAGCACAGTTCAACCTAGCCCTGTTCTATGATCTGGGGCGCGGAATTGCGCAGGATGATGCCCTGGCGGTCAACTGGTATCAGCGGGCAGCCAGACAAGGCTATGCAGCTGCGCAGTATAATCTGGGCGGGATGTACGAGACGGGTCGCGGCACATCACAAAGTGATGCCGAGGCGTTCAGCTGGTACCAAAAAGCGGCGTTTCAGGGGCTCGCCAAAGCACAATTCAATCTAGGCGTCATGTATGAAAACGGACGTGGCACCGACCAAAGCAACCAACAAGCGTTCAAATCGTACAGACAAGCAGCCGAACAAGGCTATGCCAGTGCACAGGTCAATCTGGCTTGGATGTACCAACAGGGACGCGGAACACCTCAAAGCACAGCCGAAGCTATCAAGTGGTTGCAAAAAGCGGCGGATCAAGGGGATGCAGTTGCAATAGGCAACCTGCGCCAGTTGCTCGAGTGAGCAAAATCGCCAGACTCCATAGGTCTGAGAGCAGTGGATTTCTCTGATAAATGGTGCGGTCGAGAGGCACCGAAGTAGTCATTCTACCGAGCTCCAAAACACCCCACTCTGGACAATACCCCTTTAATTACAAAGTGCAAAACAACTAAAGTCATTTCATCTTGCACCACATCAACCCATCCTATACCCAGAAAATCGGGGAATAGGTGGGGAACGAGCACACATGTCGAAACTGGCAACAAATATTCTGAAAACAGCTACGCCGGGCAAATACTCGGATGGCAGCGGCCTTTATTTGCTGGTGACCGGTCGTGATCAAAGAGGAAAAGCCAAGGGGAGCTGGATCTTTCGGTATACCTTTCTGAAGCAGCGCTATGAGTTAGGGCTGGGTTCAGTGCAGTCGCTCACTCTTGCGCAAGCGCGTGTCGAGCGAGATCGGTGGCGGGACCTAATGACGGATCGTCGCAATCCAATCAACCCAATCGAAGAAAAACGGCGGCTTGAAGAGGAAGCCGCTGGTGCCCGTAAGGCAATGACTTTGGCAGAAGTTGCCCCTATTGCTTTCGACAGCTTAAAGGGAAGATTGAAGGAAAACGGGAAAGCAGGCAGATGGTATTCACCGCTTCGCCTCCACATCCTACCTGTGCTGGGAGCGATGGCGGTTGAGGGTATCCATCAGCGCGATATAGAGCGAGCTTTGGCCCCTATATGGCGGGACAAGCCCTCGACTGCTCGGAAAGCCATCCAACGTCTTTCTGCAGTGTTAAAACATGCGGCAGCGCTGGGCTTGGATGTTGATTTAAACGCCATATCAAAAGCGCAACAGCTGCTAGGCGATCAAGCTCACAAAGTGCGACATCATCCAGCTATGCCTTGGCAAGACCTTTCGGCCTTCTACCAATCTCTGGATCCCCAAAACACGGTTCAGCGTGCTCTTAAACTCTACATCCTGGTAGGCGGAGGACCACGTTTGAAACCTCTACGTACTGCTCAGTTTGGCCAGTTCTCCAAAGGAGTTTGGGATCTTGACGGTGAACTGATGAAAGGTCCAAGAGGCAAAGCAAACAGCTTCCGCATTCCCGTCACTGAAGACATGCAGCAGATAGTCGAGATCTGCCAAGATCAAAGCAACTGCGAGTTTCTATTCCCAACACCAAAGGCGCGCAAAGGAAAGGTTTCTCCAATAAGCGATCAGGCTATGGAAAACGTCATGCGTAAAGCTCAAGCTAATATGAAGTGGCCCGAGCCTTATCGACCTCACGGCATCAGGGCGACATTTCGGTCTTGGGTTTCTGAAATCGATCCAAGCCTTTACGCAGTTGCTGAGACAGCTTTGGCTCATCAGGTCGGAAGTGTTGTCGAACGCTCCTATGCGCGAAACGACTTCCTCGAACAGCGTCACGAGCTTCTTCAACGATGGGCCGAACACCTGAAGAGCCCGGCAGAAATACCTGGGATCTGAAACGGAATTTTTCAATGAATGAAGAACGACAGCTCTCAATATTCTGCGAAGATGGAAAAACCATCAGAAATCCAAGCTGTCTATTTTATGCGGCAATCACAAAAACAAACGTAGCAGATATCATCAAGCAGTACGAAGAAATGATCGACATTGCTGGTGCCGACGCGGCACGCCATTTGGACCGCATGACCACTAAAGAAATAACACACCGTCTTCATACAGCGAACACTGTATTAATGCTTGCACAAAGCAAAATGCGCGATGGCAAAGGATGTTCTTTAGCGACAGCCAGATCGCGGGCTGTAAGCTATGATTACTGTATCAAAAAGTACAACTCAATCACCCCAGAGGCGCTGACCAAATTACAAAACGAAACAGACAAGCTAGCCATGTCAAAAAGCATCGACAGCGCAAAAAAGGGTTGGAAGAAATACCGCAATGTATCCCATTTTCTCGCTGCGGGCTTTATGAACCCCAATTTTCTAAATCAGGTTGTATATAGCAATATCGCTGCAGCGAAAGTATTTGGCTTGGCTCGAAGTTTTCAGGGGTTGATACAATCTGAGTGGGACAACATCAAAATTGATCTGGTCGAAGCCCCAGTTGAATTCAAGGTAGTTCCATTTCACCGCAAGCATCTTTATTCACGAGAGCTATTTGATGACCCATACCCGCCAAATAACCTAAGACATCATAAATAAACATTTTTTTCTAAGAACTGCCCCCCCTTTCAGGGGCGACCTGATGTGTTCTGTTATGTCCATCAACGCAGAAGGACACACCAATGAACTACCTGAATTTTTCCGAACTTCGCCGAAAACTCGGCAACCGCGGTCGCACGACGATCTACCGTGATATCGCGGCTGGTCGTTTGCCTGAACCCATCAAGCTGGGCGGCCGCCTTTATTGGATCGAGCAGGATGTTGACGACGCCCTGAAAAACACCGCTAGCGTATAAAGAAACCCCCGGCAGGCAAGCTGCTCGGGGGCGTATCTTGTTTGACCAAAGGCTGGATACACTGCCAGCGCTTGTTTGCCTAGATGAAAGGCAAATCAATGCCATTGGAATTTAACTCCAACAGCCACAACAACCGCCCGGATAAAAAGTGGACCGAACCGCATTTGGAGCGGCAATATCAAAATCTTCGGACTAGGCACGGCCTGAGCCAGTCCGTGGCGCATACACTGGCCTATCTTTGCTATGGGGAAAAAAAGTGATGCAACGCAACAATACAGAGGCATTGAGCGCTTTGGGTGTCAGCAGCGAACTTGGCTTCACCGCACGCTTTTTTACAGAAATGGCGATGGGAGAATGGCACGGTCATAGTGGCAAAGCTCCCTGCCCGATTTGTCAGCCTGAGTGCCGCCAAGATCAACGCGCACTTTCAATCGGGTACAATGACGAGCGTGTGCTCGTCTTTTGTCACAAGTTGGGGTGTCGCTACCAAGACATCATGCTGGCCCTGGATCTACCATTCACCGACAATCTAAAGAACCGGAGTTTGCCAAATCCCGTTCCTAGAACTCGACGTGAACCACGCGGTCACAACATAGGCAAGGCGCGTGCTCTTTGGGCAAAAGCTAGCAGCGTAGACCGCACACCTGCAGAAACGTACCTGCGCAACCGTGGTATCACTTGCCCACTCCCTACAAGCCTGCGCTATGTGTCACGTGAGTACTGCATGGTCACGAATAGTTATCTTCCAACCATGGTAGCACGCGTTGACCCTACCGAAGGTGTGCACCGTACCTTTTTGCATCGGTTCCCTGAAGGTAACAAAGCCGTTGATAAAAGGATGTTGGGGCCATGTCGTGGAGGTGCTGTGCAGTGCTCGGACGGTCCGGGACCAATTGTGGTGTGCGAAGGCATAGAAACGGGCTTGAGCCTGGCCAGTGGGCTGGTATCTGGGGGCCCAAGGGTTTGGGCCGCTTTGTCGACTTCCGGCATGAAATCCCTCGAACTACCTCGCCCGCCTGCGAAACTCATCATCGCAACTGATGGTGACAAGGCCGGTCGCGAGGCCGGACAGGTCTTAGCGCGAAAAGCAAACAAGTTGGGTTGGAAAGTGAGCATTATGCCCGCTCCGGAAGGCAAGGATTGGAATGATGTTCTGAGGCAGGAGGAATAGGTATGACAAACATGGACCACACGATCATTCCTTTCGATAATATGGCTCAGTGGCCGGATCCTGACATGACCATTTTGGAACCACCTGAGTGCCCAGCGCCTGAAATGCCTGACGCTGACTTCAACCGGGTTTTTGGGGCAATCTCCTCCTGGATCCGCGTTGCGGCTGAGGTGAAGGGTGCGCACCCCGACTATGTTGCCCTCGCCCTCATGTCGACGGCGAGTGTGGTTATCGGCAATACGCG
The DNA here is from genome assembly GCF_057444295.1 of Parasedimentitalea nitratireducens. Taxonomy (NCBI): domain Bacteria; kingdom Pseudomonadati; phylum Pseudomonadota; class Alphaproteobacteria; order Rhodobacterales; family Paracoccaceae; genus Parasedimentitalea; species Parasedimentitalea nitratireducens. Next base: position 58,580 of record NZ_JBYAXC010000015.1, read on the forward strand.
CTGGGCGTCACCCTGGGAGGGGTGGCGCGAACCCTCGATCCTTTGGGCCATGCTCGTGGGGAACCCTTCCTCAGGAAAAAGCCCCGCTCTCGACGCAGTTCTGGATGCTCTGCGCCCGCTGGAAGAGGACCTTTACCGCGAATACAAATCCGCCAAGCAAAAGTGGGAGGGTGAAGACATCATCGCAAAAATTGCGGAATCTGAATGGAAATCCAAAGTCAAAGCAGCTTTTGAGCAAGGAGAGACACCTCCCTCTCGACCAGCCACTGCAAATTCCGACAAACACCCCATCCAAAACCGTATCCGTATTGCCGATGCCACAACCGAGAAGGTCGCGGATCTACTGTCGTCAACCTGGCGCGGCCTTCTCATGCAACGCGACGAACTCTCGGGCTGGCTTCAGTCCATGGATCGCTACAGCAGTGGCGGTGACCGTCCATTCTGGTTGGAAGCTTTTGGCGGCCGCAGCTATTTAGTTGACCGCAAGTCTAACCCCGACCCCATCCAGATAGAGAACCTAATCGTTGCAGTATTGGGCGGCATTCAACCAGACAAACTGACCCGGCTACTCACGAGATCGGACGATGATGGACTTCTAGCTCGTTTTTTGACGGTTTTCCCAGATCCTGTTGCCCCCTGCAGACCGACCAATAAGCTTGATGAGTCGTTTTTAACGGGGATCTATCGACGCCTCTATAGTCTTCAACCCCACATCGATCAAAACGGGCAACGCAAACCCAAGTATCTTCTCTTCGACGAGGCTGCTCAGGAAAAACTGAGCAATTTCCGTGTAACCTGCCGTATAGCCGAAAAACGTGCCGCCGGACCTATTAAGAGCCACATCGGGAAGCTCCCAGGTCTCACTGTTCGCATGACCTTGGTTTTGACGCTTCTTGATTGGGCGGCGACTAACGAAAATTCTGTTGCCCCCTTGTTGATCACACGCGAGCTTGTAGAGCGCGCAACTTTGTATGTTGGCGACCATCTGCTCGCACATGCCCAACGCGCCTATGGCTCCGTTGCATTGCCTCAGGAAGTTCAAAGTGCGATGCGCCTTGCCAGAAGGATTGTCGAACAACAGTTGGATGAGGTGCGATGCAGAACCATTCAGCGCTGGAGATGGTCTGGGCTGCAAACGGCGCGTGAAATTCAATTGGCCATGGATATTCTTATCGATGCCAACTGGCTCACACTCAAACAACATACCAGCCTCGGGAGACCGCCAAAAGTTTATGAAGTCAACCCGAAGGTGCATCCACAGTCGAACTCGCCAACTCCTAATCACCGGCGTCACACAATGACAAAATAAAAACTCCATTCGACCGTGTGACAAAAATCGACAAATCCTTCCTTAGCGAGGTCTCACCCAATTTTGTCGGGTTTTGTCACACTGTCGAAGAGCAAGTAAAACTGAGTGTCAGGTTCGGTCCATGCGCCGCCCTGCGCTCAGCCAAAGCAAGCAGTTCCTCAGCACAACGCAAAACATTACATTTTGAAAGGTTAGCCTAATGATTTGTGACGAGAGCTTTCAGCTTCGCATCTCGGACCTTGGCGATAAACCAGAGGCTGCCATCGCCAAATTAGGTTTGAATCTGATGGTCACGACAACGCCATGCAACTTTGGTGGGGTCCGATATTGGTTCCTCTGCCCACGATGTAGGCAGCGCTGTGGCATTCTCTATCCAAACCGTTGTCGCAAGTGTGCCAAAGGACGCTATCGTTCCGAATTGTTACCTCCGGACATCCGGAAAATTCGAAAGGCTAATAAATTGCGCGCTTCTCTGGGTCAGAAAAACGGCGGAATTTCCGCTCCTTTTCCTGGAAAACCAAAGTGGATGCGATGGAAGACCTACGAGAGGATCACACGCGAAGCGCAGCAATTGGAGACGATCATTTCAGCGGATATCGGAGCTTGGTTGGAGAGTAACTATGGTGCAGCAACGATACCAGATGAGTTTTGAATAGTCGGCCCATTCGGCCAACCGGCGCAATGGATTGCAAGGGCGCACAGACTAGCCAGCGCGGAAATCTAGTGCTGAATAGGACAAAACGGCCTATTATCGCCACTAATCGGGTAACGAGATGCGGTGCTGCAGCTTCCCGAAAACTGCCATTAGGTACATCGCGCAGCATTTTTTGGCGGCCCAAGGTCGGCTGAGCTGAGCGGACTTTCCCGACTTTCGGTTTGATCCGATCGACAACCGGTTTCGGCCCTTTGCTGCCGTTGGCCACTGCGTTCCTCCGCTGCACTGCGGCCCGTGATTGCGGACTTTCGCTGCGACGCCGAAATCTGATGCTGCGTGAATTCACACACTGCCGGACCTTTCAGACATTCTTTGTCGTTGCGCCAATGTCCGCTATAGTTGTCCTGAATCTGAGCCAAGTGTCATTTAAGATGAATTGTACGCTACAAAAAAATATTGAGCACGATCGGCCGACAATCTCATGGCTATTCCAAGCCGCTATATTAGGCAATTATGAGGAGTGCATCTTCGATGCTGACAGATCGATTAGACGAGCTATTGAAATCGATCAGGGCGATACAAAATACTGTTCTGATCATCAGCTTCGTATCTCTGGCAGCGCTGGTCGGTTTGCGCGGCAACTTGGCCGATCGCGCCTCGCGCGAGCTGGACGCCGTCATGGCGATGATGGCAATCTGGGATCCCCACTCTGAATGGTTAGCTGACTGGGCCCAGGCCGAGGTCGGTGCGCGCCACGACCCCCGGCAGATTGCGGGCTTCTCGATTCCTTATCAGGACCATGGTGACTACTACCCGCACACCGAATTCAATTTCATCAATCCTCATTTCTGGGTCGAGCGCGTTCAATCGTGGGCACTTCACCCCTTGCCGGAGGGCCTGCAGCGCCTAGACACTTTGTTCCCTCACGAAAGCCGGGGATGGCCGGTACCCTCGTCCCCCCTGCTTGAACATCCGGCCGTCTCGCCTCGCCTTCGTGCGCCTCAGAGGCTGACCGAGTTCGCAGATTTTTGGGATGCTCTTGGACGGCTGAGTCTCACGGCTCTGAACCCGGCTTGGACCCCAGACCGGGGCTTTCGAGTGTGGCGCGGGTATGCTGACAATGACGAAGGCGACTTACGTTACTTCATGGACGTCTTCCCCGGGGGGACCGACATTCGTACAAAACCGGTCGATCACCAGAGCATCGGCATGGCGCTGATGAACATGGGCGTTGTCTCAGACAAGCTGTTGTATCTGACCTGCGATACTTATCCTGGTGCGTGCGGCCGAAACGACGGCCTTTCGGATCAGTATATCCTTACGCTAGTGGTGACGGATCCTCTTGAGATCGGGAGTCGTTCGACGGCCTACGAGGCGGCCGAAGTGCGCGCAATTGTGGTTCTACCAGTCGAGGCCGACCTCTTGCAGGCGTCGGCGCGGGGTCACTTCGCACGGACTTTTGGCAACAAAATCGCAGCTGTTTCGGATTGGGACGATGCCGATTTCTCCTACGCGTTTCCTGCCTTGGCCGCCTATGGGCTGGAGCAGTTGGGCGATTTCTCGCTCGAGGAACTTAGCCGGGTCATCAAGAGCGAACTGGATCGCGGCTACACCAATATCGAACTGATGGGAGCGAAAATCCCCATCAGCGGAATGGGCTATTGGGTAACTGCTATCCTGTTCGCCTTGGTCGGAACTTTGCTAGTGATGATGATTCAATTGCGCGACCTGACCCGCGAAGCCGACACAGACGCGCTTGCAATGGTCAGCACACCCTGGGTTGGCCTTTTTCGAACTCCAACAGGACCTGCTCTAGCCATCCTGGCGTGCGCAGGCAGCCCCGCCGCCGTCGCGGGCTTTCTGGTTGTGTACGAGGTGCAGGCGCACAGCGCCAGTTGGGAGCTGATAGTCTTCGCGCTGCCGTTGGTCCCGGCAGCACTCTTGAGCGCAATGCTTGTTGGCACATGGCGGCACTGGCACGCGCATACGTGACCGTACTGACATCGAAGCGTCGGGACCTCCCTGCTGGACTGTATTATGGCTTTTGGCTTTGTTCCTTTTGTTCTCAGCTGCGTTGTGCGCAGGCTACTACCTGCGCTCAAAAGAGGTCATTGGCGCGCCATGCAGCATTCGGCATTTTGGGCTCTTCACGGTCATCGGAAGCAGCGCAGCATCCAGCCGATTAGGTTCCCGCTAGGCGTTGAGGACGGCCCATTCCGGCCGTTCACTCCCTGACCGATCGCCGCGGTGCAGCTTCACCAGACCTGCCATTTGCCCATCGCGCAGCATCTTCAGGGGATGAAAGTCGGCAGTGCGCAGAAAATTGACATCACCGGCAAAGAACAATGAACCGTCGGTTGGGCGTATCTGGCGGAGGCAAGTCATCCACGCAAGTATCGGCGACCATTCGGATGATGTCCGGAACGCCTGCGCAACAGGGCACGCCAATCCCGATCAATCTGCACAGGAGCGCTAACCGCTGCGGGGCCGCAAGCCCCTAAGGTGAAGGCAAAATTCTCCGGCATAAACGTTCGCGAAAACTCAGCAGCTCAAGACTGTCAATCGGTACCGAATATGATGAAAGGTTCAGGACATCATACAGTCTGCGTCAGATAGAAATTGTGATGCGTGCCGACAACGGCTTACCCGGCTGCGTTTAGCAGCCTGCAGTGGGTCCTTTCCAGAGCAAGAACCGCCTTCGTGATATAGTCGTTAGCCGCCGGTTGTGACTTTACGAGCCCCAACACCATATGAGCGAGTTTCCCATGCACTTGTTCGAGTGGCTTTATTACCTTTGAATTCAATTCAGCGTTCTTTGCCGCGGTCGCAGCCAGGTCGACCGCAAATAGGATCGTCGCCAGCGCATCAAGGCACTCATCCTGCAATTGTTCGGAGTGCATCGCCTGAAACTGTTGAGACAGCGGAGAAACAAGCCTGCTGCATACTCTTCCAATCATGCGAACCCAGCTGCGACTCGGATCAGACGCGGAGATCGGATGCTTTTCATCGATGTCTTCGCCAACGGCAGCGGCTGATTTGAGAAGCACATTGATCAGGATGTGCAGGCGGATTGCATTCAGGTAGCTGAGCGGTTCGATACCATCCATGCCCAGTGCCTCACAGGTATCGCCTACACGGTCATAGAGCCGCCATGCACGCTTGTCAGCGACGTCCCACGTCAGCTCCTCGTACTCAGGTGTGACGTCCGGACGGTCCTCCTCGCCAACATCTGGCCCATTTCCGCCGCCGTTTCCATTTTCGTCATCGCCGCCATTGTGTTTGCGCATGGCCTTCGTCAGCTGGTCATCATCGTCATCGCTGAAGTCACGCGGATCCAGACCGAGGCAGGAGTTGATGAAGCGCCTGATCTCAGAAACAGGCCCATCCCTCAATGCGCGCTCCTCCTCCTTCGTCAAGGCGCGCTCGGCATATTCCTCTTCTGTCAGTTCTCGAAGATCTTCGCCTCCTTCACCTTCAGATCGATCCCTGTGTTTTCCCTTCCGGTCTTGCGTGATCCCAAGCTCCTTCGTGCTTGCCATGTTGACCTTCAACGCCCGCTCGTAATCATCCATGTCCAGATCGTCGCGCCCATCCAATTCAGCAAGGAGACGCGCCACCTGCCCGGCCCTCGGGGCCGTTGCGTTCGTCCCCAGCCCGCTTAGGGACGAGATTGGCACAGGCGCACTTCTCGACCCATCCGCGAACACTACAGTCCCGATGCGCGGGACTACACCCTCGCTAACAAGGTGGGACGTCCATTGACCATGAACTTCAGACATCCTCACCGTTTCGATGAGGCTTCCGCTCTGGTCAGAAAGTTCCAGTCGACACCTTTCGGCCCCGTTCCCGAACGGCGGCATCCAGAACAACGATCCATGCTCGATCCACATGCTTCCGCCGTCGGGCGGCCAGCTCAGATCCTCATTATCGCTGTGATTGTCGTCGGCGTTCTCTGACCGCAGGTTCAAGTCTTTGAGCGCCATCTCCCCCGAAAGACAGGCAGATAGTCCCAGACGGTCAATTGCAGTCCCCTTAGGTTCTTCCCTGATGAGGCAGGCCTCTGCGTTCCCATCTGCCCCATAGCGTCCGTAGAGGCCTGGTGTTGTTGCATTGGCGGATCCCGAAAGCACGTAGTCCGCTTTTTCCCCGCAAGCGATGATCACTTTCGCATGCAGTCGCCTTACCTGGTCTTTCATATCCCACGCTGCGTCATGCTCCTCGATAGAGTGTAGCGTGATACCTAACTGAGAGTTGCAGGCACTCCTCGTAAACCCCTGTTCCTCTGCTTCTGTATCGACGACCATGGCAGTGTCAGGCATTCCTAGCGCGCTACGTAGCCTTTCGAGGCCAGAGAGGTTCTTGTCCCAGTACGGGGACACAACAAGAAGTCGATCAATGGTGTCGTCCCCTATGAAGGAGGCGAAGCTCTCTCCTATGGGGGCACCATCATCGTCAGTCGCAAGCAGAAGCCTCCTACCGTCGCACTCACTCTCTCGCGCGGCCTCGATATCGGCAATCCAAGGCGTCTTGTCTCGAGCTCGAGACAGGACATCCCGCATGGCTTTGTCCTTGGGGTCTGAATGCTTCTCGAAGTACTCAAGCGCAGATTTGAGCAGGGGAGCGTGTCTGACGTCAGCGCTTATGGGTCCAAATAGCCGTATTTGATAAGAGAGAGTTCTTGGCTCATCGTAACCACTGA
>NZ_JBYAXC010000016.1:0-53710 GCF_057444295.1 Parasedimentitalea nitratireducens
CGCGGGATGGAGCAGCCCGGTAGCTCGTCAGGCTCATAACCTGAAGGTCGTAGGTTCAAATCCTACTCCCGCAACCACTGAAAGAGTACGCCCGGTCCCATCCAGGACTGGGCGCTCTTCTTTTTGATTGCCTCGGTGTGTGGGAGCCCCCGCAACCACCGATAGCGAACGCCCCGACACGTCTGTGCCGGGGTTTTTGCGTTTCTGGTCCATGATGGTGAGGATCGCCCCCAATTCACCGTTCAGTTCGATGTCAAACCCATCTCCATCAGGAAGAGGTGTGACAGTGATGCTGTCGATCATGGATTGGATCAGGCCAATGGCTTCAGAACGTAGGTCTGGGGACGTAATGCTGCTCATTAAGGATTGGACACGATCCCTGTACAACTGATGAAGGTTGGGCAGAGGGATTATGTCCTGAGTTGCCGTATCGCCTTGTCGGCTCAATTCAGCCTGTTCAGCTTCCAGCCTTGCAAGCTTGTCGTTGATGTTGGCAGGACTGGCTCCTTCCGCGATGGCATCTATCAATCGCTCAATTTGGCGATCTACTTCCGCCAGGCGTTTCCGCCTTAAATGTTCAGTCCGATTGGCTTGTTCACGCGCTTGCTTGAGTTCCAACTGATAGGCTTCCAGGAATACTTCTACCATTTCTGCATCCAGCAGATATGCCTTCAGCCCCGTCAGAACACGCCCTTCGACGTGTTGGCGTGTAGTGGTACGGGAATTGCAACACGTCCTGGATGTTCTGTATGTGGAGCATCCGTATCGGTCCTTGGCCACGATAGACATAGGACCTCCACATTCCCCGCACTTGATAACGCCAGAGAGTAAATGCTTCTTCCTATGAAGCCGGTTTAGCGGGTTACCATCACCATCCCTTGGCATGATGGTTGCCACGGCATTCTGTTGATCCTTAACAGCCTGCCACAGTTCGTCGTCCACGATGCGAAGCTCAGATACTTCAACGACTTCCCACCGATCTTCGGGCTGTGGCCGAGCTACTCGTTTCCGGGTGGTGGGATCGGTTTGGTACTGCGTTTTGCCGAATGTGAGCCTGCCAACATAGGCGTGGTTGTTCAGGATGCCGGTGCCACGGTCTCTTTGGCCACGAATGGTGGTATCCTTCCATTCCCGCCCCTTCGGACCTGGTACACCGTCCCCATTGAGGCCCTGTGCGATAGACCTCGGGCTCATGCCGGATGCGTACTCACTGAAAATACGGCGTACTACTTCAGCTTCTTCAGGAACTACAGAGCGTTCGCCGAGACCTTCAACGCGGTAGCCAAACCCAAGACCTCCGGGTGTTTTACCTTTTAAGAACCGCCCTCGTTGACCGCGTTTGGTCTTCTCCCGGAGGTTGGTGACATATTGCTCGGCCATCAATCCCATCAGGGCGACACGCACTTTGTCGATCTCACCTTCGTCCTTAGTGTAGATGCGTACGCCTCTAAATTGAAGTTCATCAAAGATTTTGGCCGTATCAGACAAACGCCGAGAGAGACGATCCAATGCTTCAGCCACAATGATGTCAACCTGACCGGCGTGTGCTGCGGCCAGCATTTCCTGGAACTTGGGCCGGTGAAAGGAACCACCGCTCAATGCGTGGTCGGAGTATTCGCCGACAACTACCCATCCCTGGCGTTGTGCAAGCTCTCGGCATTCACGGATTTGATCCTCAGCAGATGCTTCACTCTGCATATCAGTCGAATAACGGGCATAAATTGCACAGCGAATCATTGGGAACCTCCACCGGTAATTATGGCACAGTTCTTCGCTTCATCTAACGCGGCCTGCCTGGCGAGAAGTCGCACCAGTTTTTTTGCGGTTTCCGTAGTGACTTCTTCACTGTGGAATGTGGTCTCTACCTTGATTTCTGGACCACGATGTTCAATTGCTTTGTTCATGTCGAACCCTGCTTTCAGGGCCCGGGTTATCCACCCCCGGTACCAGTTGCCGACGTACAGTATCCAGGCCGGTCAACATCATGATGCACCCGGTGCTAATTGCTTTACCTGGAAGTGTCGCGGCTCCGGCTGGTGGCCTAAGCAAATGGAACGTCACATTGAAAGTATTATTGAATTTGGGCGAAATGCGATTGGTTTCAACCCCTGAAACCATTTCCTTGCCGATTTTCTTTTTTCGTCACAAATAGACAGTGAAAATAGAAAAAAGTCACATCGCACTCGGTCTAGAGTTCGATTTCAACATCTGCTCCATCATCCGCATGAGTGCTTCGTGCAGTCCTGATTTGAAGTCTTCATCTGATGCGTATTTCTTGTATAGATCGATCTCTCTGCGACGCTCGTTACGCATTGCGTTTTCGAACAGAGCCTCACTGGCGATCCGGCGGTTCTGCTGATCAGGGTTGGATACCACCTTGTCCTGGAATGCAGGATCGTTCATGGCATGATTCAGAATGTTGATCAGCTTGATCCGCTGTTCTTCCGGCGTCGCATCCCAACCATTGAAGTACCTTTCGTTGAATGCAGCGATGATCATATCCAAAGGGTCGGTCTCCGGGTCGTCATGACCGCCCCTAGGGTTTGCATTTGGCGGATCAATCTCACTGTCACTGTCGTCCAGACCGATTGTATGCCCGATCTTCACTCGTTCTAAGCCGTAAGTGGTGAGGTCCACGCTGTCCAAGAGCCCATCGATCTCTTCTTGGTCTTTGTCTTTGACCTTTAATTCAGGAATCAAAAACTTCAGGAACCAGTGCAGCATTTCCCAATCTGCATTGGCAAACGGGATAATACAGGCCACCTGAGCGTAGATTTTCACAAACTGTTTGGCCTTGATCTTGATGTCGATCTTCTCGTCGTCCTCAAGCTCATCAAACCGGCCAGCCGCTGTATCAAGGATCGGTGATAGCTGATCCGCCTCCACGCCATCAAAGAACAGTTCATTGAACTGAAACACCTCGTCCCACTCATAGATGCCCGTGTCATCAAGGTGATCCTTCAGATCATGCAGGACATTCACGTCGGTCGGCTGGCTCAGTGCCGTTGAGGTGTAGAACGGATCGAAGGCATCCTTGATATCCTCAACCGAGTTGTGGAAATCGAGGATGAAGGTTTCCTCCTTACCAAGCTTCTTGTTGGCGCGATTAAGCCGGGACAGAGCCTGTACCGCCAATACGCCCTGCAACTTCTTGTCCACATACATGGTGGTGAGCATCGGCTCATCGAAGCCGGTGAGGAACTTGTTGGCCACGACCAGGATGCGGTACTCATCGTCTTTGAACTTCTTGGCGATATCGTTGCCTGGGAAGCCGTTCAGGCTGTCCTCAGTGTGCTCCATACCATCCACCAGCTTCTTGCCAGTAAAGGCCACCACGGCCTTGTAGGGGCTCCCTGCGGCGTTCAGAGCCTCTCTGATGGCCAGGAAGTATCGAATGGCTGACTCGATATTGCGGGTGACCACCATGGCCCGTGCCTTGCCCTTCAGCTTCTTGGGGCGAACCACATTGTCACGGAAGTGGTCGAGCATGATTGCAGCTTTGGTCTTGATCGTGTCAGGATGTGCCTCGACGTAGGCCCGCAGCTTGCCCTGGGCCTTCTTGGTATTGAACTCAGGGTTATCCTCGATGGACTTCTGAAGCTCGTAGTAGCTCTTATAAGTGGTGTAGTTCTTCAGCACATCGAGGATGAACTGTTCCTCAATGGCCTGTTTCATCGAATACAGATGGAAAGGTACGAACTTTCCTTCAGCGTTCTGCCGACCGAAGCGTTCCAGCGTGGTATTCTTCGGCGTGGCAGTAAACGCAAAGAACGAGGCATTGTTGCCCATCTTCCGGCGGGCCATCGCCGCCAGGATTTTGTCTTGCAGGTCCTCCGGTTCTTCCTCGTCACCACCACCGCTGATGGCTTCGTTCATCTTGTCTGCGGCACTGCCGGATTGCGAGGAATGGGCCTCATCGATGATCACAGCAAACTTGCGGTCGGATAGGTCAGAAATACCATCCAAAATCCACGGAAACTTCTGGATCGTGGTGATGATCAGCTTCTTGCCGTTCTCCAACGCACTCTTCAGTTCAGACGAATTGTAAGCATGGGCAACGACGTTCTTCACCTCAGAGAATGCCCGGATATTATCCTTCAACTGCTTGTCCAACACCCGCCGATCTGTGACGACAATCACACTGTCAAAGATGTTGGCGGTGCCCTCGGCATTGTAAGTTTCGATCAACTGATACCCGAGCCATGTGATGGAGTTCGACTTACCTGAACCCGCCGAATGCTGGATCAGATACCGTTGACCCACGCCGTTGGATTTCACATCGTTCAGCACCTGCCGCACCACATCCAACTGGTGGTAACGCGGGAAGAACAGGGTCTTGGTCTTCTTGCCGGTCTCTTTGTTCTCTTCCTCCACCATCTTGGCAAAATGTTCGATGATGTTGGTCAGGGACCGCTTCTCCAGCACCTCTTCCCACAGATATGCGGTCTTGTGGCCTATTGGGTTGATCGGGTTGCCCTTGCCGTGGCCATCACCCTTGTTGAACGGCAGGAAGAATGTGCTCTTTCCGGCCAGCTTGGTGGCCATGGATACTTCATGGGTATCCACGGCGAAATGCACCAGACAGCGACCAAATTCGAACAGCGGCTCACGGTGGTTTCGGTTTTGATACTGCTTGCGGGCGTGGTGGACGTTCTGGCCCTTCCACGGCTGCTTTAGCTCCATCGTCACGATGGGCAGGCCGTTGATGAAGAGCACCATATCGACCGAGTCCATCGGCGTGGCGTTGGAGAAATGTACCTGCCGTGTGACCGAGAAGATGTTGGCGTCGAACAGACGCTCCACCTCGGGGTTCAACGTGTTGTAGGGCAGACGGTAGAGCAGCTTGAGATGGGCACTCTCAACGCTCAACCCCTTCTTCAGAACGGTGAGGATACCATCCTTCTTGATCTTGTTGTTGAGACGGTTGAGCACACGGGCCTGCCAATCGGCATAGGGCCGCAGCTTGTCGAGTTCCTCAGATTGCGTAGCCTCAAGGAAAGCCCAGAACTGTTTTGTGTCCAGAGCCAGGTCCGGATCGTAATCCTTGTTGCTGCCCTGGACATAACCAGCCGATAGAAACGCCGCTTCGATTAAATCCTCTAAGGCTTTTTCACTCGTCTCACTGACCATGCCCTATACCCCTGCTTAAATCTTGATTTTCCCCGTGACCGCGTTTGCGATCAGGGTTTGTTTGAATTCGTTGAGTGCCGCTACTTCTCGTTCGGATGACGAAATCGCGTCATCGATCACCGCAGAACTTGCATTTACGGAACGCTCAATTTCGTCCTGTTCAGATTTGGGTGGGAACCCAATTTCCATCGCAAAGAACATATCGGCATATAGCCGCAACCTCGACGAATGCAGGCCGGTAGAACGTCGATTGTATTCCTGAACATAACCCCAGCTTCGCAACAGATGCTCCAGATACCAGTTGTTGAAGAGGTCTCTGCTTTTGGGGCGATACACGCCGTAAGATGGGCTAACGATCCCAACATACTCAGAAACACCTAGTGCCCCCATCCATGCCCACATGATGTTGAAAACAGCATCACCGGGGCGGCAAATTTTTGAACCCGTGTAGTCTTCTGCCATGAACATGTGGATGTTCTTTTCAGACCGAGGCGTAACGCCGGTCGTATGCGAAACGGACAGAAGCTCTTCGGTGCCCGTTTCCGAACGTTCATCGATTTCATTGAACAGGTACTTACCACGCTTCACATCCCAATGAGCCGGTATCTCGCCGATCCAGTCCACACCGCTGTCTTTCATAGGAGCATCGGGGTTGAGGCCCTTGGTCACGGCACGGTTGATTAGGGTGGCCTTTTGTTCGTTCAGCAGATCAATCAACCGCCGCTTCTTGGCAATCGCCGCATCAATCTCGGCAGTTTTTTCGTCAAGAAAACTCACGATGCGGTTCTGGGTATCGCGGTCGGGATGGAAGACCGGAACCCGCTTTAGCTTTGGCCAATAGAGGTTCCGCTGGATGGTTCCCACGCCCTTGGAGCAAACCAAGTAATGGGCGACCATTGAGCTATCTCGAAACAGGTAGTTGGCAAATCGTGGGCTTAGCTGATCAGACAATTCCAATACTATGTATGCTGGGCTTACGATCCCTTGGTGCTCTGAAACCCCGACGGAACCACGCCAAGCCTGCTGGTTGTTCAAGACAAAATCGCCGACCTCAACCACCTGATAATTGGACAGGTCCTCGCTTGTGGCATTCGTTCGTTTTTCATCGACGTCTGAGAATCTGATTACACCTCTATCAAGATAAACAGACAACAGTTCGTAATCAGGGTGCCCGCTGATGCTTCTCGGCTTTGCGAGTGCTATCAGAGGTGATGTAGACCAAGTGCTTGGGACGCTTCCTAACCACCTAACACCGCTGTCAGAATAGTCGTCGTATCTGGGTAGTTCGCCGAGCATCACGCAGCCTCCCCATCCAAAAGGCGATCCGGAGACCAGATCAGTGCGGCCAGTTGGCAATAGAGCCGTGAGCGTTCCTCCAGGTCGGCTTTGGCAAAGCTGTCATGGGACTGAAACGGCAGGTCGTGTTTGGCAATCGTCTGCCGGAAGCCGGGATTGTTGCTGTAGAATTCCTCGTGCAGCGACTGGACCAGGGCGTTCTGTTTCAGGTAGTGCGGCAGCTTCTCATCATAGGTCATATCGTTGAGGCTGGCGTTGATCTTCTTGGGCAACAACAGCAGCCCGCCAATGCGATTGCGATGCTGATCAAAGTCGTTCTGTTGATCGAATTCTTCAGTGAAACGGTCGTAGTGGTTCGCCCAAATATGCTCGACCTCATAGGCGTTCTTACCTGATCGGACGATGTAATCTTCGTAGTGACCAGGCTCGCCTGATTGCTGCTCCAACCAATCTGTGAAACGTGCCAGTTGCCTGTGGATCGTCTTACCGTTGGTCTTGTGCATGCCAAAGACCGATGTAAATCCAAGCGTCTCCATTTCACGGATAAGCCGAGCGTGAAGAATGGTTCGGACTTCTTGCAAATCCTTGCGACGAATTTCCTTCATGAAATTGAAGATCGTGTACTGCACTGTCGAATAGTCGTTCGACTTGTAGTTCCACTGCCGCATGTTGAGCCAACTGTCGAGAAAGTCTGTTACCACCCCCACCTTGGCTGTCGCGGTTTCTGTATCATCCGCCGGACTGATCGCCGCCATGGACACATGATGCTGCAATGTGAAGCCAGCATCAGCGTTGTACTTTACACTCTCTAGCCCCTCGGTGCGTGTGCCTGATGCTTCCAGAAGCCGCAAAAACAGGTCTGCAAAAATCCGCATTTCATTGATAACGAACCCGTAAAAATCATCACTGTTATTGAGGCCCAGGACTTTTTCGTTGTGGCGAACCCAGCGGTGGTATTCCGTGCCAATCTTGTCGAAATCCTCGGGCTTGGCGTCCTTCTTTCTCGCCCGAATTTCCTGCGCATGCTGCGACCTGAGCCAAGCCTTGAAGAAGTCGGCTTCGGTTTCTTTGCCGTACTCAGCAAACTTGCCCAGGTATTTCTTGATGAGCGTGTCCGCTTCCAGTCGTTTGGCGGGGTTCTCGATGTTGGCCAACAGATAGCCCTTGAGCATGTCTGTTGGTGACAGGGACAGGCCCCGGTCGTTCATGGTCTCGAAGATCGTGTAGGCATCGCCATCATCATGGGCGGTGATTTCGATCAGTTTCACATTGCGGATGATCCACCAAATGAACATGTGGAGGGCGTCGTCGTTCATGTCCTTGGGGAAGATTTCACCAAGGTCATCGTAGCGTTCGACCAGGTTGCGAACGGAGTCAGACTTGCCTTCGGGGTTGTAGCTTTCACCCTTCAGAAGAGCCGCCATGCAATCGTTGCGTTCAGGGATATCAAGCTTGAACTTGTAACCGCCTGGGTCCTCATCAAACACGAGTGACTCGATCTTTTTGACCTTCTTGTCCATGTCGTTTTGGAGGTGATTTAAGTAGATCAGGAGCAGAGTTAGCGTGGTGATGCGTTGCTGGCCATCAACGATGTTTCGTACATCGCCTGCCTTGCTGATCACTATGGAGCCGAGAAAATATCTGGATTGCTCATCCAGCGGCGCGTCCGGCTTGTTGGGGTTCCAGGTCTGGAGAAACTGCCCGTGGAGATCGTCCACCAATTCCTGAAGCTGTTTGCGTTCCCAGCGATATTCGCGTTGGTAATAGTCGATGCCAAAGGCAGCACCGGACAACAGGACTTCGAGTGTTTTGTCGTCGCCTTCAATGTTCTGCATCGATCAAGCCTCCTCACCAGTAAGGCTGACCAGCCGTTTCAACAGACCTTCGGTTTCTTTCTCAAGCTCCAGAATATCCTGTGCGACCTCGTTCAGATCACGCAGCGGTTTGTGCTGATAGAAATAGCGGTTGAAGCTGATCTCGTAGCCGATCTTGACCGATGTGATATCCAGCCAAGCATCGTCCACATGCGGACGCACCTCCCGTAGGAAGTAGGCGTGGATATCGTCCTTCAGCGGCACATTCTCACTGTCACGCAGATCGCTGTCGGCCTCGTACTCAATGTACTCACCGGCGTTATTTGTGGGCCAGTATCCGTGATCGGGCAACTCTTCTGCGGTGGTGTCGAGCTTGGTCAGCAGGTCATCCAGCTTGGAGCCGGTAAGTTTATGCACCTTCTTGATGACTTTGGCGGCATCCTCATCTCGCCAGGAGACTGCGTTCAGGATTTGGTTTTTCTGCGCAGCGACGAGCTTCACCTTCCGGGCCTTGAGATCGGCATCGACCTTGGCCTTGAAGATGTTGAAATCATCATAGAGGTCCTGCCCGATGGATGCCATCAGACGGTCAGCCTCTGCCATCAAGTCCCGCTGTGCGATCCAAGTCCTGGGATCAAGCAGGGCTTTGCGGTTTTTGGGCGATAGGGTGATCTCCTCCCGCTCAAGATAGTCCTGGATGGCTTGGTTGTGGTTTTTGAGGTTGGTGTAAACTTCATCACCATACTTGTCATAGACCCAGCCCATGACCGCCTGCATGCCGCTGGTGAAGCGTAGCGTGGCGATGCGTTCTGGCGTGAACTGTGCCTTCTTCCGCAACGGACGTTCGACGGTGACCTTGTAGTAGCCAAAGTCGGCATTATCGAAGACCTTGGATACGCCCTCATCGGCCAGTGACATGTAAAGATCGGTGATCGTATCGATGTGATCATCGCTCAGATCGCAGTTCTTCTCACCGAGGTTCTTGCGTCTTTTAGTGTACATCTCAGACGCATTGATCAGTTGGACCTTACCCTTGCGATGGGTGGGTTTGTTGTTGGTCAGGACCCAGATGTAGGTGGTGATGCCGGTGTTGTAGAACAGGTTGTTAGGAAGCTGGATGATCGCCTCAACCATGTCCTTTTCGATCAGGTGGCGGCGGATGTTGCTTTCACCCCCGCCAGCGTCGCCGGTGAACAGGGACGAACCGTTGTGAACCGACGCAAACCGCGAACCCTGCGGGTTGTTGGCGAGCTTACGCATCTTGTCGGCCATTTCCATAAGGAACAGAAGCTGACCATCGGATGAACGTGGCGTGGCATCACAGGTCTCGATGTCCCCATCATAATTGGCAAGCTCGACCTGGAAGCGGGTATCGAGAACGTCCTTACCATCCTTGATATACTTCTGGTCGGTCTTCCACGATTTGCCGTAGGGTGGATTCGACAGCATGAAGTCGAATTTCATGGTCGAAAAGTCGTTCGTGGCGAGGGTCGAGCCGAGTTTGATGTTTTCGGGATTGTTTCCCTTGATCATCATGTCTGACTTACAGATGGCAAAAGTTTCTGGGTTCACTTCCTTGCCGTAGATGTAGACATCAGCGGTAGATTTGATCCCGCCATCGGGATCGGTGATGAAGTTCTGTGCCTCAGTCAGCATACCACCAGAACCACAGGCAGGGTCATAGACCGTCAAAACCGGTGGCAGGTCATCTTTGACCGGATCGAACAACAGGTGGGTCATCAGCTTGATCACCTCACGTGGTGTGAAGTGTTCACCGGCTTCCTCGTTGTTCTCTTCGTTGAACTTCCGGATCAGTTCCTCAAACACATATCCCATGCCGAGGTTGGTCAGAGCAGGCTGGACACGGCCATCAGGGCCACGTTTGTCGTGAGGGGTAAGGTTGATGTCTTCGGAGACGTACTTCTCAATCACATCGAAGAGCACATCAGAAGCGATCATCTTACGTACCTGGGTCCGCAAATCGAAGTTGACGATGATCTCTTTCACGTTGTCGCTGAAGCCGTTCAGGTAGGCATCCATGTTGGCTTCTAGCTGCGAAGGATTGCCCAGCAGTGATTTCAGGGTCCATTCAGATGTGTTGTAGAACACATACCCAGATGCTTCACGTAGCCCCGCTGAATCCAGTTCAGTCAGACCCGCGTCTTCGGTCTGGAACTTTAACTCATCGCGGACTTCTTGCTTTGTTGGTTCCAGCAAACAATCCAAGCGACGCAGAACAAACATTGGAAGGATGACATCGCGGTATTTACCGCGAACAAAGACATCGCGGAGGCAATCATCCGCGATAGACCAAATGAAGCTTGCAATTTTGTTGTGGGATGTATGATCCATTATTCCTGCTCTATTTTTTCGTGATCAAAACGTTAATGAGATCGCGATATCGTTCTGGATTGAAGGCCGCACCAGTCTCCCACGCCGAAGCACTTTCCTGGCGAAAAATGGCCAGAATGGTGTCACGGATTACTTTTGGGGACGGACGTGGATTTTGAACCGCTGCGGAGCCTTCAACAAACTCTATCACAGCGCCAATCCGGTCGAGATCGGCTTCGGACATTGAGCGCACTACTGCGCCATCCAAAAGCTGACTGGGAGACACTCCGTAGGCTGCCGCAATTTCTACAAGACGTTGAGCGGTAACGGCTGTCTCACCAGTTTCTATTCGGCTCATGGTGCTCTGCGATAGGCCCACTTTTTCTGCGGCCTGATCCAATGTCAGCCCAGCCTCCAATCTGGCCCGTTTGATAAGTTCATTTAGCACAACATTGCCCGGTCATAGGTGAAGTCCTCACCCACATTGCACAAAATGCAAGATGCGAAAAGATCAATCAACTCGCGCAAGCAAAACATCCCATAGTTGCGAATCATGCAAATCCCGCATAATGGGATATTCATGACATTGGATGATTACCTGAAAAAACACTCTGTTTCTGGACCAGTCTTCGCCGAACGCATCGGCGTTGATCCCGCCACGGTTTACCGCATTCGCAAGGGAAAGGTGCTGCCGCACCGGCGCACGATCATTGCAATCATTAAGGCCACGGATGGGCGGGTTGGATTGAGTGACTTCATCCCAGTCGAGACACCGTAACAACCTGGAGAACCCGCAGAATGACACCAGAAACCTTTGCCATCATCACCGCATATTTTGCCTGTTCTGCAACTGCAGAAAAACGTGTCATGTCTCGCACCGAGGTTGAGACCTGTTCGGTACTCTATATGGACACCAAACTGTCTTTCCTGCCAGACGTGGACTCAGCGGCATACGCCGCTATGACCACAGAACAGCGGGCAGAGACAAACAGGCAGGGATATGCGGCCTATGTGGCGTGGAAAGCTGCAAACCCGGCATTGGTGGCCGAGATGGAAGCCAAAGCCCGATCTGCTACGGATGGGCCTGCAAGCTGAGAATTCTGCAGCGCATATTTGCTCGCACTGCGGCCCCACTGCTGGCTTGCGCCCCACCGGCACCGCCGCCCTCTAACACCATGGCGATGGTGGCGGCCATCAGTGGCGCATTTTCCCAACGGTCTCCCACATCCGATCTGATCTGGTTCCACCGCAGGTGGTCACAGATGCTACCAGATCAGCGGTACCGATGGGTGGAGCGGCGCATGGCCCCCTTGCTGATTATCTGGGCCAGAGGCGGACGATCCGGGTTCCCCGGGCTGGGAGCAGAAGTTGATGCCGCTCTCCACTTGATTGATCGATGAGATCATCTATCTGCTTGCTCAGACGGGTCTTCGAAGATTGCTTCCCAATACTCCCGGATGGCATCGCTCACGATTGCCCCAACAAATCGGCGCTCTTCCTCCCGAAGCTCGGCCAGCATTTCGATAGCATCTTCGTCCACGTGACGGATAGAAATTCGTTTCCGCATAATCAGTCCTCCTCTTGTATATAGAGCAGGAGGACCCCGGCATGCCCCAGTTTGCGGAGGTTTTCCGGGAAATTCGCGTCATCCTGTCAAAACCTGCGGAAATTGGCCGCGCAGACGCAAATTTAACCTACATACCCCTGCTGATCACCAAAAGTCATACTGGTGATCGCTTCATTTCAACGGAGGGTTCAGGGGATGTGCCGCAACCATACGAAAAACAACATCAGCTACGGACCAAGCATGCAGGTCCGCTCAACAATAAGCCCCCTTGCGTTCAACATCGCGAACATGCGGCTGGCACAGCACAAGATCGGCTCTGAAGCGTGGTGGCGATCTTTTTGGCTCCAGATGACCGCACTGGGCTACCGGGAGCTTGAGGGCCTACTGAGCGCCACTGAAGGGGCATCCCAGCTTCGCGCCGCTATCGAGACCAAGGGACACCTGTCCACAATGCGCGTCAAGCGAGCCAGCACCAAGCTGTTGGAATGCCCGTCGCAGGACGTCAGCTTTGTCACCGTGATCACAGACATTGCCCGCACCAAAGAAGAGGCCCTTGCCTTGCTAAAATCAACCGGTGACCAGCTTGACCGCTTCATTCGCCGACGTTTCCCCAAAGCCATCTGGCTGATGATCCCCGAGGTGGATACCCTGCTGGCAGACGACATTGCCGATGGTCTCGTTGTGCACAGCGGGTGGCGAACTGGGCTGCGTGGGGACCGACGGGTCTACAAGGTGCATTTTCATGGGATGATCTACGTCCCGGGATTGACCCAAAGGCAGGTTGAACGGGCTTTCCGCTTCGGGCGCAATGGAAAACGCTTAAAGAGATACTCCGGCCACAATCAGGTCCGGGCTAAAGAGATGAATGCAGACACCAATGGTGCGCCCGATGTGGAGGGCATCAAGGGCTATGCCACCAAGTGTCACTACAGACCACCGGTCAAGTCCCGAATGCTGGAAGGTGCCGCTGAATGGGTCTGGCTCACCTATCACATCCTGTCCGATGACAAGTTGATCAAGATCGGCGGAGTCAACGGTCACCGTGTTGTAGCTGAAGCCCAGACAGCCCCTTGTGACATTCATAATGACGCCATTGCTAACAGTGACTTTGAATATGGGACTTGTTCGTCAACTGCTCTGTCAGAGTCCCTTATGGGAATGTCTGTTTCTAACCCATTTGCAAAGGTTCCTGTTCCTAAGTCTATAAAATATCTAAACTCTGATCCTGTAGGTGCATCAAAAATATACGATATTCGAGGCAAAGTGAAAAAAATCCGGCGACCCGGATCGCGGCTGCACAGCATGCAGGAACGGCGACGAACACCGTGCAATCCGGCAGCGCCATGAGGGAATTGCACCATGGCGGATCGCCGCAAACCGGCTTGCCCCTCTCAGAAACAGGTCAATGTTCGGTGCAGCCGCCCGCTTCACGGTAAATACTCCCGTGGAGGAAATTGACATGCCAAACAAACAAAGCCGCCAGTCGTGGCCGCTCATTGAACAGATCAGCCCAAGGGCGGCTGCACTGCTGCGAGAGGCCGGTGAACTGGAAGAACGAACAGATTTCGCCGAAATGTTTGAATGGGAATGTCAGAAATCCCACTCATACGATAGCTTGGGAACCCTGCTCAACGGCGGCTAGCGGGAATGGTTCGATACAGGGTAGGAACCGACACCCCGAACGCCGATGCAATTTCGGCAGCGGGTACTTCCTTGGCGAACATCGCTTTGGCCGATGCAATCTGAACATCAGTCATTTTCCTGGGGCGACCACCTAACCGGCCACGCTTCCTTGCGGCTTTCAGCCCGGTGTTGGTCCGCTCGATGAGCAGGTCGCGCTCCATCTGTGAGCAGGCGGCCAAGACAGTGAACAACATGCGTCCTGCCGGAGTGGTCGTGTCGATGGTCTCGGTCAAAGACTTGAAACCAATATCTCGCTGTTCGAAGTCTGCGACGACTTGAATAAGGTGCTGCACCGACCGCGCGACCCGGCTCAGACTAAGGCAAACGAACGTATCTCCGGCGCGGCAGAAGCTCAAAGCCTCATCCAGAACAGGCCGGTCCACCTTGGCCCCGGAAGCGACTTCTTCGAATATGCGGTCACAGCCCGCTTCACGCAGCCGGTCGATTTGGCCATCCAAGTTTTGGCCCCCTGTCGAAATCCTCGCATATCCAATCAGCATTGCACCTCCATTGATTCTTGAAACTCATCGCAAGTTACCACGGCATAACACATGTTTCGAGAATGAGTTTTGAGAATTGGAGAACCGATTAACTGCTACGCCATTCACCAGCCGGGTTTCGAGATGCAAGAACGACCGTTATCGAGAAGCGACTCGATGATCCGATAATCATCTGATACGTGTTGTGTCAATAAGTGCATTTGCACCAATGCGTTAAGAATAATCTGGGCGGTCAGGGTTAATGAAGATTTATCAGGCACTGTTAACCAAAGGGTATTTCCCCAAAGAGCTTCCTCCTGTCTTCACCACTCAGGACTTCGGTGAGCATGTGGATGATATCCTGCGGCACTGGGAGAAGGCCGGTATTTTCCGGAAGAAAAAACTGTCGGATGAATTGCCTGGAGGAAAGAAGCGAAGCGGGGCTTACACTTACACGCTTGATGATGCAGAAGCTGAAAGACTCTCCAAGCCCAAACGTGGATATGAAAGGCGAGAGGTACATATCACTCACCCGCTGCCCCAAGCGTTGCTTTCAAGGGAGATCGGCGACCATTGGAGATCAGTTCAGAGGTGGCTGTCTCGACAAACTTACTCAGTTGATGAAATCCGCGTTGGTAATGACTACGAACGAGCTATCAAAGGGATTAACTTTGCTCTCCACGAGGCCAAGAAATCCTACCTTCAGGCTACATCTGATTGGGTGGTAACCACCGACATCACCCGCTTCTATCCATCCATATACACGCATTCGATTGCATGGGCGGCCTATGGTAAGGAACGGGTGAAACGAAACCTGAATGCTTACAAAGGGTCATTTGCAGATCGGCTCGATTTACTGGTTCGTTCATGTAATCGGAATCAGACTGTTGGAATTCCAGTTGGTCCTGAAACCTCCAGAATCATAGCGGAGACGATTTCTGCACGAATAGATCAGAGTTACCATGTCCGGTTTCCAGATTCCGACAAGGACAATATCGATCGTTTGCAGGACGATTGGATGGTTGGAATAGGTACCCTTGAGGGGGCTGAAACAGTGCTTTCAGCAATCAGTGGGCTCTACCGGGAGTATGGCCTCGACATCAATGGCAGTAAAACCTCAATAGATCGGATTGTTGGTGAACGTGAGAGTGCGTGGATTTCTGACATGAAAGCCTTTTTGTCTCACCGTAGTAGCAGTCTGGCTGGGTCACGGCTTCGCGAGTTTCTTGAGCTTACCCTGATCCTCCAATCACAAAACCCTACTGCATCGGTGGTAAGCTACGCACTATCTGTTGTTGAAGGTGTGGCAATTGAAGCAGTCGATATTCCCGTGGTGGAATCGTTCCTCATCAAAGCGGCTGTAGTCGCCCCAGGCTCCATGGATCGCATTTGTCGTGTTGTATTAGATGTTCAAAACCGTACTAACGCTCTTTCGGCCAAGCGTATCGGTTCAAGATTTATCAATCTGGTGAGAGTGGCGATGGAAAAAGGGCACCACTACGAGGCGATTTGGTTGTTATACACCTTGCGGGGTCTGAAGCGTCCCGTGGACATCAGGCCCATAAAGGAACTGATTGCTGACGTGGAGTCTGCGGCAATCGCGCTGATCCTACTCGACATGAAGTCTAAGGGGCTTTGTATCGGCAAGCTTCCTACACAGGTCTGGGAAGGTAAGATTTCCGAAGACAGCGTGAAGTCGGATTGGACTTGGTTGCTTGCATATGAAGCGTATCGTCACGGCTGGATGGTTGATCACAACAAGCTTCTGAATAAACCACTTTTTAAGGCCATGGCCTCCCGTAAGGTGGTTTTTTATGATCCCAAGCGGAACATAAACACGTCTTCCAGCGAAGCTGACAACAGAAGCACCAGACGTAAAAGAAGCATGGTTGAAGTCAAAAAGCTCCTCGAAGGCCTGCGTAGGGTCGCCGCAGCGGGGCCACAGTCGGGAGACTATTAAACAAGTAACCTGAATTGTCTTCGCTTACGGTGTGCAAGGGCTCCCGCAACCAATAATATAAACCACAGAACAACATGTTAAACCTCGCCTCGGCGGGGGGGGCGTTGGGGCGGTTTGGGGGCATTTTCTCCCAAATCCGAACCATAACTCGCAACACTTCAGCGCATTCCTGTCCTGAAACATTGGGCGATTGTGTGAACCGGCGGCTGTTCTGAAGCCTCCTCAAAACAAAAATCCAAAGAAACAAAATCACAGTGCCGCCAGGCATGTTTTGTCAGTTTTGCAGGTTTTAGAAGTTTAAAGGGTTCGTTCTCTCCATGCCTTCAACCACTTGAACCCCAATTTTGGAAGCGATGAACGGCTTTGACAGAATGATGTACGCCCGGGCCGGAACCATGCCTTCATATCCATATTGTGGTCAACAGGGTGCACCCCCGAGACGGGGCGAGCTTGGGATATATGGAAGGACGTGTTTCGGATCATGGAGAGCCTGGAACGTCAGGAACAGGAACTTGGTTTTCGGATTGTGGATCGTTCTGATCTCGAGGACCTGCGAACAGGAGAAAGAGACCCCGACCGGGAGAACGGCCCGTCCCGAGAGGAAAAGAAACGGGCTGAACGGGAGGGTGAAGGACCGATTGCAAAATTGTCTGAGGCCATGATGCGAATCGTGCGCAGCAAAATCAACCATCACTTCAAGGAGGCGACCAGTTGGACAGAGCTGGAAGCCCGATTGTAAGATCAGTGATCGCATTTGAGACGCGCGGGGCAGGGGCTCCGCATAACCGATGGAAAGCTCTTCAAGACCCTGTCCAAGGTTGTCAAAATGCCCGCCAAGATCGGCTAGAAAGTCGGTTTCAAGAGACTTTGGGGGACTATGAGGTTGATCGGGACATAGCCCGAAATATGGCCAATCTGCTGGAACCTCCGGATTATGAGCGCCCCGAGTCCATACTCGATGAACTGGATCAAAGAGCGGAGCGCCCAAAAGCCCAGATAAAGGCGGAAGCTGAGGGACGTGTGAAACACGCGCTATCGGCTACAAACAACTATGCGCATTTTCGCGCAAAGGAGAAGGAAGCTGCAGAGTTCGGTTCTAAACTTGTTCGTGACCAGCGTGCCTTGAGACAAAATCAGTTTATAGCGGAGCGGATCAAAACTGACATTGAAAATGCAGATGAAAATGTCGATGGCGTCTGCACTCAGCTCTATCGGAACCCTAAACGGCCTGTCCGTTCATCTGCTACAAAGATGGTAACGAAGTCGAGTATGGCATAACAACAGCAACATTGGACGCTGGAGCTGCAACCGATATCGGCTTGCAGCTTTGTCTAACCGCTTTGCAACTGGCACTGGATGCGCGTTCTACAATGAAACCGTCTAGATAGTCGCAAGTGGCAAGAGCTAGGCAGAAACATCTACCGGGAGCTGAACACGAAAAACCGTATTTTTGCCTGGCTCAGACTGTACAGAAATGTCACCGTCCCAGGACTTGGCTATTTTCTTGACTACAGCCAATCCCAGCCCGCTTCCTTCGACTTCATCCCTGGGTTTCAGGGTGACAAAGGGTTCGAAAATGCTCTGGTAAAACTTTTCTTCGATCCCAGGCCCGTTATCTTCAACCGTAAATACAACCATATTGCCTTCGAGACGACCTGTGATACGGACGTAGGCATCGCCTTTGCCATGGTGGTGTGTTGCGTTGAAAATCAGGTGGCGGAACAGGGTACGAAAGTCTTCTTGGACAACGTCCAGCCCTGATAGCGCAGGAACAATCGTGATTTTATACGAACCAGCCTTCAAAGATGATTGTGCTAACTGTTCTATCTCTGTTTTTGGATCAAGACGCGTGGCAGCAATCTCTGGATTTGCCACCAGAGCGTACTCCAGCAGGCCAGACAACAGACCGTCCATCTGACTGGCCTTGTGTTTAATCATATCCATATATTCGCTGGCCTGAGATGGGATCTTGGTCTCGGCCTCCTCAAATTCTTCAGCAATCCAATCTGGTAGGATTTGGAGTGCACGAAGCGGCCCGCGCAGATCATGCCCAATGCGGCGCATAAGCATGTTCGTCTCGCTGCGGACTGGGCAAATCTGACACTCCTGAGAGAAATTTGATCCATCTGATGCCATCAATTGTATATCGTCTCAACTGTATTGTAAATTTTGAAAGGTGTTCCCTAGGGGGGGGCGGGTTGGCAATGCATGTTGAGGTACGGCAGCGTCTGGTTGCTGAACAGCAAAAGGCCATGAAAAGCGGGTATTTTGACAAGTTTATCGTCACAGTCGCATCTAAAGCGCTATGTGGTGGCAAGACGAAGAAAGGAAACTTTGCCGAATAACGGGTGTCCCGATGTAAGTGGAGCTTTCAAAGGTCTGTTTGAAAAGCCCGTACAAGGGTTGCTCTCTGGGCGTTTCCAAAGCTGAAATAAACCAGATAGGGTAAGAATGTGATGCGCACGAAATTTTCGGATCCCATACTGAAGTGTCTAATTGTGGATGACAGTTCCTTTGATCAGGAAATGATGTGTCGAGCGGCAAGAATTGCGGTTGCGAATATGGAACTGCAAACCGTGAGCACGCTTCAAGCTGCCCGCAAGGCCTTGATGGAGGGGCCGGTTTCACTCATCGTCTTGGACAATTCTCTGCCAGATGGAAAAGGCGCAGACTTTGCATTGGAACTGTCTCAGCACCGCAAATCATCCACTATTCCAATTATCATTGCCTCGGACTGGCCCTCACCTTTTATGTGGGACAAGGCCAGTGATGCTGGCGTGATGTGTGTGGTCACAAAGTCCGACTTCAAGCCAGAACTAATTCGCAGGGCGCTCAAGCTTGCTTGATTAAGTGTATGTCTGATCTCACCGTATCCAAAGTGGACATGGCACTGACACGATCGATCCGTATTTGTCCTAAATCGCCTTATAGCCTTAACAGGGAACAGCAGCGACAACTGCTGTTGGCCTTATGCTGCGACGCTGCTGCAACTCAGTTTCTCTGATGTCTTCACGAAGGTTTTAGCCAATCCCTTGGCAAAAAACTTGCTTTGAGATGTTTCAGGATCATGTGAATCCCTCGAAAGGGTATTTGATATGCGTTCATTCAAGCGTGACGAAGACGGATTTGTATTGGTTATGGCTATACTGGCGCTGCCAGTTTTTTTTGGTTTTGCCTTTATCATTTTGGACATCGGGCGCGGCAACAACGCCCATTCCGACCTGTCAGCCGCAGCGGATGCGGTGGCGCTGGCAGCGGCGGCTGAATTGGACGGTGGTGTTGACGCAATTCCGCGGGCCAAGGCGGCGATGGCGAATATACAGACCAATGTCAGCATGCTGGCCCGCAGTGGCGACGATACGGAAATTAGCCTGGTCTACGAGGATGCCGATGACAACGAATTCAGCGTTGTCTTTCTTGAGGATATCCCTGCCGAAGATACAACTCCAATTACGGCTGCATTTCTGGCAGCCAACAGTACAACCATCAGCACCGAGGCCAAATATGTATTTGTACGGGCGCAATCGCGCGACTTGGATACCGCGTTTTTTAACCCGGCCAATATGTTGCCGACGTCGGTTCCGGTAGCTGCGGTTGCAGTGGCAAAATCAGTTTCGGCAATTTGTGATATCCCCCCGTTGTACATCTGCAACCCGTTTGAGTTTGACAGCAGCGGAAATTACGTCGGAGACGCGTTGCAGACGCGTTTTGCCCAAGGCGATTTACACGGCCGGATGGTCAGGTTGCATCCCAAGGGGAGCGGCACCCATGCGCCCGGAAATTTTGGGTTCTTGTCCGTCAATGGCAGTTCCAGCGCAGATGCAATCAGAGACTTTTTTGCTGGTAACCGAAACCCAACCTGCGTTGCCACAGATACAGTACGTACAAAACCCGGGGCAGCCACCTCAATCTCGCAGGGGATCAATACCCGGTTTGATATCTACGAAGGGCCGTTTAGCAATTGGAGAAATGCCAGTCGCCCCTTTGTAATTGGCCCTGCGGTGAACGTGCGCAAGGGGGTTCGCCCTGACGTTTCTGTTAGCGGACCACATGTCAGAATAGATGACTGTGTCGGCCAAGGCAGCAGCGGCACACCTGGGGATGACCATCTGAATGATATCCTCGCCGGTTGGAATGCCAATTCCACAAATGACTATGTTTATGGTCTGGCCGATAATGACGCGATGGCGGCTCCGAATTTGGGAATTCCAGGGGCATCAATAGGTACAGGTGATTGGCCGATCGAGGATTATCTGGCCGAAAACTATGGCATAGCAGCTCCGCTTGTCAGTGCTATTCCCAACTCCTTTCCCGCCAGCTCATCCCTGGTTGGGGCGCATGTTCCGTCGCGTTATGACGTGTATCAGTATGAAATCAGCAGCGGCCTGTACACAACGCGCCATCCCGGAGAAATGGTCGGTGGTAGCGCATCTGGTGAAAGTGGCGAGACAATGTGTGGCCCTTACAAGACACACCCGATTGATCCCATCACCAGCCCTGATCGGCGGGTGGCCGTGGCGGCAATTATCGATTGTGGCACTGTTGGAGATGGCGGCGGTGTCAATGAGTATCCAGTCAACGCTTTTGCCAGTATCTTTCTAACCCGGCCGATGGAGCGGACTGCGCCGAGTGTGGATTCCACCATTGATGTTGAGATTATCGACATCACCGGATTTGGAGGAAACGGCACGCTAGAGAATTTCATCCGCGCCGAAGCTATCCTGGTGCGGTGAGATGCTGAAAGACTAATTTTGATTGGCTATGCGGATATGCGGGCTAGTTTAATGTTCAGATAGGGTTCAATCGAGCCGGAATTTGCAAAAACAGTATTGTTGATCAGTGAAATATAACCCGGCCACAGAATGTGGAAACCATACACATAAAGCTTAGCGTCTATCGCTCAGGGGCGTTCGATAGCAGTACTGCAGGCCGAGTTCGGAGTAACGTGTGCCTTGGATTTAGACCGTTGATGGAAGGCAGAAGGAGGCATTTGGGGTGATAGCCCGGTCAGTTAAAGAGTTTTCCCAGGACGAAAGTGGCGTGGTTTTGGCCGAGGCTTTGCTGGCCCTGCCGCTGCTCTCACTAGTGACATTTGGAATTCTGGAGTTCGGCAATATGATGTGGCAGCGCCAGCAGCTGCAGGTCGGAGTCCGAGATGCGGCACGCTATTGGAGCCGCTGTCGCCCGAGCTTTCACGACTGCTCTGCCGAAACGGCCCGCAATATCGCCTTTTATGGAAATCCGGCGGGGGCAGGAAGCCCACGCGTTCCGGGGTGGGATGCAGCCTCAGAGCTGGTGATCACACCGGTCACCCCTCCTACCACACCTAGTGCGTCCGACATCGTTATCGTGCACGGGACCGTAACATATCAGGGCTCGCCGCTGTTTTCTGCGGTGTTAAATGAACCTGTGTCACTCGGTTACTGGACCACCATGAGGTATCTGGGATGGTGACGCCGTTGGACCGAGAACAGTTCTGGCAGGACACGAGGGGGATTTCCCTGGTTGAAGCCTTGTTGGTCACCCCCGTTGTCTTGCTTGTTCTTGTTGCCATGATCGAATTTGGCACCGCTGTGTTCCAATGGAACCAAGCAACAAAGGCAGTTCAGATTGGCGCGCGTCTTGCGGCGGTCTCATCGCCGATAACAGGGGATGCTGCCTATGACGGCCTTGTTGCTGATCACTCAGGTATTCCCGAAGGTGATCCAACCCCCACGACCTCGGTTAGCGTGGCCTGCGGGGCTGGAACAGTCGCTTGTGACACCTCCCGCTTGGCCCGGTTGCTGGATGGTGGCGATGGATCCTGCGTGCCCAGTGGAACGCCGTCGATGATGGGGATGTGCGACTTTGCACCGTTCATCACAGCTGACAATGTTCGGGTGACATATTACCGGTCTGGTTTGGGGTATGTTGGGCGCCCATTTGGCCCGGTGTCGACGATCACTGTTGAGCTGCGAGAGCTGTCGTTTGATTTTCTCTTTGCGGATGAGCTGATCCCAGGTTTGGCGTCGTTGACGATCCCAGCTCAGCCAGTCAGCATCACAAGCGAGGATGTGAATAACTGCCGGGATGTCTGCCCTTAAATTTTGATCCGGCGACTATTAGCTGGCTGAATGTGTTTCTACATTTATCTTTTCAGGCAGAACTGATCACCGCCAGAATGACATGGCTCTTCTCGCTCATTGGCAGGTCGAGCGCCGCGTCTGCCCGCGGTTTCACCGTTCTTTGCAACATTTAATTCGCGGCTGTTGTTGTGAAAAAGCAGTGTGTCCATCCCCTTCAGAGCACAATAAAATCACTGCGGGACACGGCAGAAATACGATCACTGCGGGGGACGGCAATAACCAGATCTCGGCTGGCAAAGACAGCGATCGGATTACTGTCGGTGATGGAGGCAACACCATCGAGGCAGGGGATGGTGCCAATCGTATCATGGCTGGCAAAGGCAATAACACCATCTCTTCGGGTAAAGGTCGGGACGACATTCGCGCAGGCGATGGACATAACGTGATTGCAGCCGGCGATGGCGACAACAAAGTCAGCGTTGGCGATGGTAACAGCCAGATCTCTACTGGCAGCGGTCGAGATGCCGTTGTTGTTGGCCAAGGGGCGAACTCAATTTCAGTAGGGCATGGATCCAATCGTGTTACGGCGGGCGATGGCGACAATGTGATCACCGCAGGCGATGGCAAAGATCAAATTAGAGCTGGAGATGGCAACAACAAAATTAGTGCCGGTGGCGGCAATAACCGCATTACCGTTGGCGACGGTTTCAACGAAATTGAAACAGGCGATGGCACAGATATCATTCACGCGGGCAAAGGTGATAACCTGATTGACGCTGGAGGTGGGCGTAACACGGTTATTGTGGGTGACGGATATAATGAAATCAAAACAGGAAATGGTGAAGACAGGATCACTGCCGGGGATGGGAATAACATCATTACCGCTGATGAAGGGCGTAACCGAATTGCAGCTGGTGACGGTGAAAACTTGATCCATTCAGGATCGGGCAACGATGATATTCGCCTGGGGGATGGTCGCAATATCGTCTGGTCCGAGGGCGGTAACAACAAAGTCACCAGTGGGAACGGCGATAATTTCATTGTCACGCATGATAGAAATGACCGGATCAAGGTTGGCAATGGGAACAATGATATCTCGGCTGGCGGCGGGCGAAATCACATAGTCGCCGGAACAGGTGAAAACAGGATCACCACGGGTGATGGCGATGACACCATCCAAGTCAAAGGCCGAGAGAACACAATCGACGCAGGTGGCGGACGCAATTCCATCACTGCTGGGAATGGCCAAAATAACATCAAAACCGGAAATGGCGACGACACCATCAAGCTGGGTGACGGGATCAGTGCTATCCAGGATGAAGGCGGTAATAATCGAATTTCGGTAGGGGACGGATCGACTTATATCGAAACCGGTGACGGCAAGGATAATATCCGTGTTGGAGACGGCTATGCCACCATTTCTACTGGGCATGGCAATAAAAAAATATCAGCTGGCGATGGCAAAATGAGCGTTTTTGCCAGCAATGGGTCTAATTCCATCACGCTTGGCGATGGCGAAAATGAAGTTTTCAGCGGCCATGGTCACAACCGGATTAAAGTCGGCGATGGCTCCAGCTTTATCCTTGTCGGACATGGGAACAACAGCATCAGCGCTGGTGATGGTGATGGTTTCAACCAGATTTCAACTGGAAACGGCAACAATAAGATTTCCGTCGGTGGCGGAAGCAGCGCTATCTCGACGGGCGCTGGCAGGGATGACATTCGCACCGGTGATGGTGACGGAGATACTTCTACTGGTGCTGGAAACGACCGGATCCGAACTGGCGATGGCAACGACAGAATTTATGGTGGTGCCGGCAACGACACGATCCAGACCGGCGGTGGTGACGACCGGATTTGGGGCGGTCAGGGCAACGATAGTATTTCCGCTGGAGAGGGGTATGATATTGTCTACTACACAGGCTCGTTTGCTGACTATCAAATAGAACGGTCCTCGTCTCGTATCGAAATCACGTCCGTAAACTCAGGTGTGCCTGACACAGGATCTGACATGCTCAGGGGCGTTGAGGGGATCTACTTCCAAGGGGATGATTATTTTCTTGATCTGACTTGGCAGGGCGACCCCACTTTGATTGACGACCACGTGGCGTCCGATCAAGAAGGTCCCCTGGAGATTTCCTTATCGACCTTGCTGGAAAATGATGAAGGCCTAGGAGATCGGCTTCCAGGCTTCACCGTGAGCGAATACAGCACATCGGGCATTCGGGTGACATATGATGGCGAAAGCATCACCTATAACGCCGATGACGTGCTGCAACACCTTGGTGCGGGCGAGGTGTTTGAAGACAGCTTTACCTATTCAGTAATCGACCCATATGGAACAGTTTTTGACGCCACCGTTACTGTCTCGTTGATCGGAGGAAATGACGGGCCAGTTACGGGTGATGATCTGCTGGTCGACGAGACGGCCCCTCCTGCTACGCTCGAAGCAAGCGACGTCATCCTGGTCAACCAAGGCACTCCAGGCCGGCAAACAGACTCGTCAATAATTACTTTTGACGACGGGACCTATCTTGTTGTTTGGCAAACCAACGAAAACACCGAAGACGATCAGTACGGCGGTATCCTAGCGCGGAGTTTCAGCCCAGGTGGTCTGCCAACTAGTCATGAGTTTCGGATAAACAGCCAGACCGACGGTCGACAATTTGATCCAGAGGTCACGATGCTTGAAAATGGCAACTACGTTGTCATTTGGAAAACAGCTGAGACCGGCACAACATATCCCTTTAATATCGTGGCCAGAGTGTTTGAGCCAGACGGCAACCCTACTTCGGAAGAGTTCATTCTTAATGATGTCAGTGGTCCGAACTTAAACGAACCAGAGATTGTTGGACTGGCCGGAGGCGGTTTTGCCGTAACTTGGGGCAAACTTACTTCGCAGGGTCCGAGCTGGTCTATGACGTTGAGGTATCGGTTTTCGATTCCGAGGGTGGCCAAGTTGGTGCGCAGACCACGATTGCATCTGGCCCAAATGTCCAAAACACGCAGCCGAGCATTGATGCCCTTCCTGACGGAGGTTTTGTTATTGCTCGAATGTCTCGAGTGGATACGCCTGGCGACGATCATAATATCATAGTGGATTTTTTCGATGCCACCGGCGCGTTGGTGTCCACGCAAGCGTTGACCAGCAATGGCTCGGAGGGGGTGAGTAATTATTCTCCTACTGTTGCAGTTGGCCCTGATGGCCAGACCATTGTTATTTGGTCTACCGACGTTACCGACAATACTGATGGAGCAACCTATCTGGCGACCATTTTCAATGCAGACGGGTCTGTAGCTGTGAGTGATTTCCAATTGGAAAACTTGCCGGATAATTCATACCGGGACACTGCGGTGACATGGCTCGAAGATGGCCGGTTTGTTGTGACGTGGCCAGACGACAACGAGATCCGTGCGCAGGTCTTCAACCCGGATGGAAGTGAAAACAGCAGTGTTTTTGCAGTCACCACAGCGAGTTCTGCCAACCCTGATGTTGCGACACTGGCTGACGGACGTTTTGTCATTTCCTGGCAAGGTGAGTTCTTAACCGAAACAAATGAATACGATATCGCGGTTCGCATATTTGATGTGAATGGAGACATCACAAGTTCGGCTTACACAGACGAAGACAGCCCTGCGGTGATTGATGTCGCTGAGTTGTTGTCGAATGATGATGACCCAGACGGCGACGAATTTGTTTTCTCGCAGGACAGTGGTACCAGCGCGTATGGGGCAAGTGTTACATATGATGCCGAAACAGGGACCTTGGTCTATGACTTTACGATGGCTGAAGAAATCCAAGCCCTCAATTATGGCCAAGCTCTGGAAGACACTTTTACCTATACCATCACAGACATTCATGGCGGCACGGATCAAGCCACCGTTACGATTGTGGTTGGCGGTGCCAATGAACCAACCGAGGCAGTAAGTGCCCTGGCTCTTGCCGATGACGGTTTCATGCTCTGAGATAGCGATACCTGCTTTCAATAGGAAAATCAGAGATTTCATACGTCTTTGAGGAGAGCCACCTGCAAACATAATGTGCCTGCAGGTGGCTCTTTTGTTATCGTTTCGCGGCGGCTGGCTGTGATTGTTCGGGCAATTGATTTGCTGCCCGGGGAGGGATTTGTGAGGGAGGTTGGTGGATTGTACCATTAAGAAAAAAGGCGTATTGTTCTGCACAATAACAGGTAGTTAAATTGATGATGCGCTACTTTGTCCGGGGGGATGTTCCTTCCGCAACTCCAGCTTGCGTTTAGAACGGAAACGGCGTATTCAACGGGCATATTTGTTGCCTAACTATCTAAGAATAAAAGACTGATTTTGGTTCTCGACGACGCATGGAAAATTCTATTTCTCCGCTGGGACAACACCTGATAGCCGATTTTTTTGAGGCTAAAGAGCTGTTTGACCCGCTACCAGCTAAGGGAGTTCTGATACGCGCCGCTCAAGCGGCGGGTGCAACTCTGCTTGATGTTAATATACATGATTTCGGAAACCGGTCCGGGTTTACCGGAGTTGCGTTATTGGCCGAGTCTCATATCTCGATCCACACGTGGCCAGAGCACCAATATGCCGCGATCGATATCTTTATGTGTGGCGATGCCAATCCAAAGCTTAGCCTGACCGTTCTGGAAGAGTTTTTTGCCCCCGTGCGTACCGAGGTGCAGGTGATCACACGTGGGCTTGTTGGTCAGGTCCAACCCAAGCTTGCAGTTGCAGGTCTCTGAGTGAAGGATGAGGGAGCTATCAAGATGTTTGGTCACGATATCACTCATTGTTCTAGCAGTCTTAGTTTACGTTGTTTTGGGTCCCGCTCAAACCGCGGTTGGACTGGTATCCTTGCCAGACCATATGTTCGGGGTTTTGCTCCATGGCAACCTGAACCATCTGCTGCTCAATTGTCTGCTGATCGCGGGTGGCGGCTGGCTGACAGAACCGCGCATCGGCCCCGTCAGAACGGCAATGCTAGCAGGTCTCTGTGCCACGCTGGGCACCGCCGTCGAACTTCTGCTCGTGGGCCCCGGCTTTGTCGGACTATCGGGCGTGGCCTATGGGTTAGTAACCTACGGGTTACTTGCATCGACACCGCCCAGCCAACGGCTCTTTACCAGTGGCATCATAGCGATCACGCTGATTGCCGAGGCGACCATATTGCAGCGAGACATCGCCGTATTCACCCACATCACATCCGCAATGATCGGAGGAGGTTTAGCCATGTTCGGCTCGTTGTTTGGCTCTAAGGGGCCATCCCTTAAACCCATGGAGTGGCGTCACACGTCACGGGTGATCGAAATTATTGCGCAGACAGATGAGGACGACGCCCGCGAGGCCGAAGACACCTTTGTCGACGGTGGAATGGACAACATGTTTGTTCTGCAAGAGCGCGGCGAAGTTCTGGGTGTGATCGGGTTCGGCTTGGACGAGCAAGTGCCCGATCTGGCTTGGCTGTCCTGGACCTATCTGGACCAATCCAAGACGGGGCAGGGGCTGGGGTCTCAGATGCTCAACGATCTTTTGGGGATGCTTGCCAAAAATGGCGTCCGCAAGATTTTCGTGGAAA
Organism: Parasedimentitalea nitratireducens; assembly: GCF_057444295.1. NCBI lineage: Bacteria > Pseudomonadati > Pseudomonadota > Alphaproteobacteria > Rhodobacterales > Paracoccaceae > Parasedimentitalea > Parasedimentitalea nitratireducens. Next base: position 27,889 of record NZ_JBYAXC010000016.1, read on the forward strand.
CCAGCGATTACCAAGAGTTCGGCAAAAAGATCTATGCCAGTGCGCATAAGCTTTATGAAGAATTCGGGGCCAATGTGGAGCTGACAGTGCCTGGCTATCACAGCCCGACCGAGGCAAAAATCATCTATGGCCTGAACAATCCCGAAGCCCCCGCTGCGACCACGCCAGAGGTGAGCTCGAATACCGGGATTAAAATCACCGGTGTCGACAAAGCCGCCGAGACCGAAGATGTGGCAGGTTTGAGCTGGGATGAAGACAGTGGTGGTTTGACCGGTTTAGATTACCATCTGGAACAGGCCCGCAAGAACAAGTTCCGCATGGCAGTTCTGCCACTGCCCTCTGATGTGTCAGAGGCCAACCGATCTGCACTGGAAAGCCACGGGTTTAGTATTTGTGGCAAGCTCAACGACTACTACGCCGCCGAGGTGCACCAAGAATGGTGGACCTGCGACCTTGGCAAAACATAACTCCAAACTCTGATTGATAGGAAAATTACATGCTTGGAAATCTTAAAACTATCGCCATCGTTGGCGTTCTTGGCTTTGTTGGCTATTCGGTGTTCTTGGCGCCCAAGTCTGAACAGACAGCTGATCTGGGTCAGGCTCTGGACCGCACCGAATTTGCGATCAATACCTACCAGGAACACTTGAACAGCAACGGTATCACCGAGGCCGCTGATGATCAGGTTGACGAATTCACTGGATACCTGACCCAGGTGTTGAATTCTGAGCCCAAGTTTTATGACAAACAGCTTGGCTTGGAAATTCAGTCGGACGCCAAATTCCTGGGCTTCGCCGATACCAATGCCAATGGTGTCAAAGACGGTGAAGAAGGCGACGTCTTTACCATTGAAATTGACGAGGCCAACAACCGTTTGATTGCAACTGATATGGCTGGGTCTTCAGCTGGTCTGCGTTTTTCTGGAACCGGTTTCTTGGCAGGTGCTCTGATGGGCAGCCTGCTGAGCCGTCAGCGCGGGGCAGGGATCACGTCCTCCAGCTTCAACAACCGTAAAGTTACACCACGCTCCAGCTATTCGGCACCACGAAGTGCGCGTTCCGGCGGTCTGCGTGCTGGCAAATAAGCCCTTGCGTCCCTAACCCCATAGCGGGGCCCGGTGCGACATTCGCACCGGGCCCTCTTGTTTCTACTGGATGAAAAAATGACTCAACCTGCTACGCTCCGCTACGAAGACCTGCCCAAGAAACAAGCGATGGTCCTGCTGGGGGCAATTCTGGTCGTCGCACTTTGCGGCATCGTCTACGAGCTGATTATTGGTACGGTCTCCAGTTATCTGCTGGGTAACTCAGTCTATCAGTTCTCGCTCACCATTGGGTTCTTCATGTTCGCAATGGGCGTCGGGTCTTATGTCTCGCGATTTTTCATGGGCAACCTGATCCAGACCTTTATCTGGGTCGAGATGATCCTGGCCCTGATCGGAGGCCTGTGTAGTATCTCCCTGTTCATGCTGTTTCCCTATGCGCCCTGGTTCTACACAGTTGGCATGTTCAGCTTCATTTCAGCGATTGGCTTTTTGGTGGGCTTGGAAATACCTTTACTGACGCGGGTTTTGTCTGAACGCAGCACCACACGGGAATCTCTGTCGGATGTCCTGTCACTCGACTACATTGGCGCGCTGTTGGGCTCTGTTTTGTTCCCAATTCTATTGCTGCCATCTCTTGGCTTGATATCAGCCTCGTTTGCGATCGGGCTGACGAATGCAGCTGTGGCACTGTTAAGTGTCTTGTGGTTGTGGGACTATTTGGATGCCCCAAAGCGGATGATGATCTGTGCGATCGGCACCATTGTCATGCTATTTGTACTGACCCTGTTGGCCGGACGTATCACTGCGTTTGCCCAAGACCATCTGTATTTTGACCGTATCGTGTGGAGCAAGCAGTCACAGTACCAATCACTGGTTGTGACCAATACCTGGCAAAAGGGCGACGTGCGGTTGTATATCGACGGCCACTTGCAGTTCGCCGAGGTGGACGAGCATCGTTATCATGAATCTCTGGTCCATCCCGCCCTATCCTGGGGGGAGAATGCCCCCGACAAGGTTTTGGTTTTAGGCGGTGGTGATGGCTTGGCTGTACGTGAGATCCTGAAATACCCAAGCGTAACGCGCATTGATCTTGTTGATCTTGATCCCGAAATGACAAAGCTCGGGCGTGACTTCGCTCCGGTGGTCAAACTGAATGGCAACAGCATGGCTGCCTCGGTGTTAAATGTTCACAACACGGATGCCTTCAACTTCGTCAAGTCAACGGATCAGACCTATGACCGGATCATCATCGATTTCCCTGATCCGCATAACGAGGCTCTTTCCAAGCTTTATGCCATCGAGTTTTACGCAATGGTCGACAATATCCTTGCTGAAGAAGGGATTTTGGTGACCCAAAGCAGTTCGCCGTTTTTCTCACCGCATACCTATTGGACGGTGTCAAAAACCCTGTCCGAGCTTTTCCCGCAAGTGGTGAACTATCAGATGTCGATCCCGTCTTTTGGGGTTTGGGGATATAACTTGGCAAGCAAACAGCCAGAGGCGGATTTGGGAGATCTGCCAGATGGTTTGCGATTTCTGACGCCCGAGGTGTTTACAGCAGCACGTATCTTCCCGGCAGATTTGCAGCCCCGTCGCGATTTGCAGGTGAACTCGATATTTAACCCAAGCATCTACCATGAATACGCCCGTGATATTGCCGGGTACTGAAGGCAGCTATCATTGGCCGTGTTCCCTTTGCTGCTCTGCCCCCTCAGTAAAAAATCTGCCAGCCTAAAACTGGATTTCAACCTTGCCTTGCTCGCTGCAAGGCATTCTTGCCTTAGCCCCACTGCCAGCGCGGTTGGGCAGTAAGAAATATCCTGTCCAAAGCAATAAACCAAACTAAATACGGCCTAGGGTAGAGTTACGACTGCCTGTTTCACTCTGTATCGATTTCTCGGGATTTGTGCTAGGATGGGGGCGAGATGAAACAGTTGAAAACATCAATCACTGTGGCCGTCTTCTCGATGGTTGTCTTGGCCAGCTTGGTCATGCTCTCAATTATTGTGATGTCCAGATATACCCATGATATCGGAACCAGGGCGCAAACCAGTGTCCTGCGCGTTGGCGAGTTGAATTTCACCATTGGCCGTTTTGAAGTTGATTTTCTTTCTGCGCGGCGGGCCGAAAAAGACTTCCTGCTTCGTAAAGATGAAAAATATGTGCAAATACATGCCGATACGATGGTCAGTCTTTTTGCAGAGCTGGACGAAATTAGGGATCTGTCCGCTCAGATCGGAGAACTCGAGAATACATCCGGTGAGATTGTAGGCCTTAGATCTGCAGTTGCCGAATACCAGAATGCCTTTGATGCACTGGTTGCCAGTAACCTCAGATTGGGGCTGGATGAAGATTCGGGACTTCAGGGTGAGCTGCGCCAGTCCATTCATGGTATTGAGGCGGTACTCGAGCAGTCTGCACGCCACGAGCTAACTGCAAAGATGCTGATGATGCGGCGGCATGAGAAAGATTTTATCCTACGAAACGATGTCGCATACCTTGGGGCTTTGAACACCCGCGTCGAAGAATTCCGCAGCTTCCCGCCCAGTTTTTTCGAAAGCCCCATTCAGCAAGCAGAAATTTATAAACTCTTGTCTGCATACCAAGCGGCCTTTGCAGCGTTTGTTCTGGAAACAGTAAAGGAGAGCGACCTTCGCAAGACTTTGTCAGCGAAGTTTGCAGAGGTGGAACCACTGCTAAATGTTGTTCATTTCCATGCCCTGGATCGTCTCAAGAGTATTCTGGCCGAGACCGCAGCCAGAAACCAATCTGTTCAAACACGGTCTTTGGTGGCTGGCATGGTTGGTTTGACTGTGTTTGTATTGATTTCCCTCTTGGTGGCTCTGGCGATATCTCACCCTCTACGTCGCGTGAACGAAGCCTTGCAAGAAATGCTGAAAGGTGACTTTTCACGGGTTCTTCCGTCGTCGCGGATCACCGAAATATCGGCTGTAGCTGGCGCCGTCGAAGACTTTCGCGGTGCCCGTGACAAAGCGCTTGCTGGTGAGCGTGCGAAATCTAACCTGCTGACAGTGATGAGCCACGAAATGCGGACACCGCTGACTGGGGTTTTGGGCTCTCTGGAGCTGCTGGACGATACCGAGACCACTCAGGAGCAGGATGATTATGTGCAAGCCATGCGCGTGTCGGGCGAATTGTTGCTTCATCATGTCAACGAAGTGCTGGAACTGTCGGGTCTGGATGCCGACATTTCAGCAAGAAAACCTGTTGCCTTTAATTTGGAAGAATTGATGCGGGGGCTGGTAAGCAGCCAAAAGGCTAACGCCCGTGCACGTGAAAATACTCTTGAATTGCACTGCCGTTTGAAAGACACGGCCAATGTTCTTGGACGCCCAACTCAAATCCAGAAGGCCATGCTGAATCTCATCGGGAACGCACTAAAGTTCACTACTAAGGGCGTGGTCACGGTTGACGTCAAACGTTTGATAGATGGCAATTGGGTCGAGTTTCTGATCCGAGATTCCGGCATTGGAATAGCTCAGGATGATCTACGGCGCATATTTGAGGACTTTGTTACTCTGGACGCCAACTATGGACGTACCAACGGGGGCACGGGCTTAGGACTTGCGATCACTCGGCGCGTCGTCGAGGCAATGGGGGGCGTCATTGAGGCTGAAAGTATCCCTGGGCAGGGCAGCCAGTTCCGGGTGGTTTTGCCGCTGCCAGTGGCACCAACACAACAAAAAAGTGAACCGATTAAGCCCCAGAAGCTCTCTAATGCAAAGCACTTGTTGATTGTGGAAGACAATGACATCAATCGCGTGCTGCTAGATAAAACGTTACAAAATATGGGGCACCGGGTCACTTCTGCAATCGGCGGCGCAGAAGCAGTAGAGGCCGCACGCCACGGTCAGTTTGATCTGATCTTGATGGATATCAGCATGCCCGAGGTTGATGGTATCGAAGCGCACCGCCAGATACGGGCACAGAGGCTGGCTGAAGGGGTCAACATCGTCGCCCTGACCGCACATGTTGCAGATGAGGACCGACGGCGCATTATGGAAGCGGGTTTTCAGGACATGGCAAGCAAGCCAATCAGCCGGGCCGAGCTAGCGAAACTGATATCACGCTACGCTGGATCAAAAGCGCCATCGTAGGCTAGGAGTCGAGGTTAATCCTCCAGACTCCAGTTGGCTTACTCCATACAATTCAGCAAAGCCTTTGTTGATCACATTCCATCAACTTCTGTAGCCCCAATTAGGCGGGCTGTTCACCATTCAGTGCTGATCAGAAGCGCTCTGCGTAAGGGCAGAGGACTTGGTTGAGTGTTTTGAAGGGCTTCCAACCTGTCAGGGCAAGCCAAAAGGGCAATTGACACAATCTGGTAAGTCAACGAAATAAAATTTGGTATACCAAATTCCAAATACCTGCTAGACCACCCCTATCAGATACGAATCGACTGTGGAGGAACGGTCGAGTTTGAAGCCCTGAGGAGGAAATCAATGAATAAGTTTCTAACCGCAGCTGTGGCGGCTACGATGGCGTTTGGTGGCGGTGCTGCCAGCGCCGACGAATTCCCTGCCAAGACCATCGAAGTTGTGACCCATGCCGGTAATGGCGGCGGTACTGACGTTACCACCCGGATGATGATGCTGCGTGCCCGTCGCGTGCTCAAGGCCGACATGGTTGTGGTCAACAAAAAGGGCGGCGGCGGCGCTGTTGCGATGGATCACTACCTGACGCTGCCTGCTGACGGTCACTCGATCCTGACATTCACCATTGGCCACGCTGCGACATTGTCCAAAGGCAAGACCGAAATGACATTGGACGACATTCGTCCAATTGCCCGTGGCACCGACGATCCGCAGATCCTGATGGTTCGCTGCGGCACCTATGACAGCGCTGAAGCCTTTGTTGCGGCTCAGAAAGAGGCTCCGATTTCTTACGGCACCACGCACTTGGGCAACATCGATGACGTATCAGCGTTTATGTTCACCAAAAAAGGCGACATGCAGACACCAAAAATCGTTCCGTTTGACGGCGGCGGCGAGCTGGCAACCCAGTTGGTTGCAGGCGCAGTTGACGCAGCGGTTCTGAACTTGGCCGAAGCCGGTTCGCAGATCGATGCGGGCGACGTTTGCCCAATCGTCGTGCTGGCGAACGAGCGTATGGCAGGCCTGCCGGACGTATCGACCGCCAAGGAAATGGGCATCGACGTCAGCTTCTCGACCGTGCGTGGCTTTGTGGTTCACAAAGACACTCCCGACGCTGTGGCCGAGCAGATCGAAGCCGCGCTGATGAAGTCGATGCAGCACGGCGTTTACCAGGGCTTTCTGGAGTCGGTTGGCCTGGATGCAACTTCGGTTGTTGGCTCCGAAGAATGGGGCAACCAGATCACCACCATGGTGACAGATATGGAATCCGCTCTGAAAGAGCTGGGCTTCATCGAATAAAATAACCTGTGTGGTGTGGCGGTCCAATGGGCGGCCACACCCATCTTCAAGAAAGTAATCCAGTGCAACCTGTTTTGGACAAATCCCAAAAGCCCCGCACCAATATTTCACGATATGCCGTTCCTGCGGGCATCATCGTGTTTTGCGCCTGGGCCTATTGGCTCAGCACTCAGTTCGATCGTGTTCCGCCCATCCTGAAACGCGGCATGCAGCCTGAGGATTTCCCGCAGCTGGTGATCGGCTTGATCATCATGTTGGCGGTCTACCTGATCTTTCGCGATGACAGCAAAGCCCCTGAACCGCTCACTAGAATGGTGCAGATGACCATCGGTCTGCTGATTGGCTTCTTGCTGATCGCCGAGATTGACCTGTTCCTGGGTCTGGGCCTGTTTGCCGTGTCGCTGACCGCCCTGTGGGGGGAACGCCGTGCCTGGGCCTTGGTCCTTGTCGGCATTGTCGCTCCCGTCGTCGTGTTCTTCCTGTTCGACGGCATCTTCGAAGTCCGCTTCCCGCGCGGTCTCCTAACTAACCTCTGGTACGAGTAACTAACTATGGACGCAGCTCTTTCCGGACTTATAGCACTGGCAGACATCAATCTGCTGTTGCTTATCGTAGCCGCAACGCTTGGTGGCGTTTTGGTCGGGGCCCTGCCGGGCCTAAATGCGACGACCGGTGTCGCACTTCTCCTTCCCTTTACTATCACGATGGAGCCGATCCCGGCCATCGCGATCCTGACAACCATCTATTGTGCGGCCACCTTTGCCGGCGCAATCACCGCCATTCTGATCAACACGCCGGGAACCTCGGCCAGTGCCACCACCTGTCTTGACGGTTATCCGCTGGCGCAGCGTGGCGAAGCTGGCAAGGCCTTGGGGATGGCGGCTGTGTCGTCGACCATTGGTGGCATCGTCTCGGTTGTTTGCCTGATGGCAGCGGCCCCCTTGATGGCCCGCGCCGCCTATAACTTTGCACCGCCCGAGTACTTTGCTCTCACAGTGTTTGGCCTGTCGATGCTGGCCACCATTGGTGATGGCTCGCCTATCAAGAACATCCTGTCCGGCGCCTTTGGCGTGCTGGTAGCAACCGTGGGCATCGACCTGCTGACCTCAATCGAACGCTTCACCTTTGGCATGAACGAACTGAGCGAGGGCATTCCCTTTGTGCCGGTGATGATCGGTGTCTTCGGTATTTCCGAGCTGCTGATCCAGGCTGACAACCTGCATGTGGAACGCAAGCAGGTGATCATGAAGGCGATCAAACTGCCGAGCCGTGCGGACTATAAGAAGGTCTGGCGTACCATCCTGCGCTCATCCGGTATCGGTACCTTCATTGGCATCCTGCCAGCCGAAGGGGCAACCGTGGCCTCGATGATTGGCTACAACGAGGCCAAGCGCTGGTCCAAAACGCCCGAAGAATTTGGCAATGGCTCGCTCGAAGGCATCGCTGGGTCCGAGGCGGCCAACAATTCGGCTACTGGTGGGGCTATGGTGCCGACCTTGGCGCTAGGCATTCCCGGCAGCCCGACGGCGGCTGTGATCCTGGCTGGCTTGATGGTGCACGGTTTGCGCCCCGGTCCAACCATGTTCACTGAACAGGCCGACTTCGCCTTTGCCATCTTCTGGTCGATGATGCTGGTCAACGTACTGTTCTTCTTTATTGGCCTGTTTGGCGCCAAGCTGTTTGCCCGCGTCACCCTGATCCCGATCCAAATCCTTTGGCCCATCGTATTCATCTTCTCAATCGTCGGTGCCTATGCACTGGAACAGTCGATGATCGACGTGTTGATCGCCGTTGGCTCGGGTATCCTTGGCTTCTTCATGCGTCGTTATGGGTTCTCGGTTGTGCCCATGGCCATCGGCCTGATCTTGGGTGGCATGCTGGAAACCCGTCTGGGCCAATCCATGGTGATGCTCGACGAACAGTGGTGGCTGATGTTCACCCGACCGCTTGCTCTTTTCTTCTTTGTCCTGACCGCGCTGGCCCTGTTTGGCCCGCTGGTTTGGGGCCTGATGTTCAAACAACGCTCACCTGTCGAGTCGACTGGAGAATAAAATGACAAAAATAAAATCAGTCCGTACCCGCGTCTGGAACTGGAAAGGCAAGACAGTTCCACCCCAGGGCAACTTCTGCACCAACGCGTCAGATGCCCTGTATGATCGTGGCGATGCCATGGGCAGCTTTCGCTTTCACCAGTGGTTGACCTGCGAGGTTGAAACCGAATGCGGGATGATCGGCATTGGCAACGCGGCGCTAGCGCCCAACTTGGTCAAGGCGGCGATTGACGAGTACTATGCCCCAATTGTGATCGGCGAAGATCCGTTTGATTATGCTTATCTGTGGGAAAAAATGTACCGCCGCACTCATGCTTGGGGCCGTAAGGGTGTTGGCATGACCGCGATCTCAGCCGTGGATATCGCGATCTGGGACCTGATGGGCAAGCTGACCAACAAACCGGTATTCAAACTGCTGGGTGGCCGGACCAAGGAAAGAATCCCGGTTTATTACTCCAAACTTTATGCCGACAGTGTCGAGGCGATGCAGGCCGAGGCTGAAGAGGCGATGAAACACGGCTATCAGGGCTTCAAAACCCGCTTTGGCTATGGTCCCAAGGATGGCATGAAGGGCATGCGCGAGAACCTGAAACGGGTCGAAGCGGTGCGTGAGGTGATCGGTTACGACACCGACCTGATGCTGGAATGCTATATGGGTTGGAACCTCGACTACACCAAACGCATGCTGCCCAAGCTCGAGAAGTTTGAGCCGCGTTGGCTGGAAGAGCCGGTAATTGCTGACGATATCCACGGCTATGCCGAGCTGAACAAAGGCCCGATCCCGATCTCTGGTGGCGAGCACGAGTTCTCGCTGATGGGTTTCCGTCAGTTGCTGGATCTAAAGGCTGTGTCTGTCATTCAGTATGACACCAACCGCGTTGGCGGCATCACTGCGGCGCAAAAGATCAACGCGCTGGCCGAGGCCTATCAGGTGCCAGTGATCCCGCACGCAGGGCAGATGCACAACTATCACCTGACCATGGCCAACGTGAACTGTCCGATCTCCGAGTACTTCCCAGTCTTCGACGTCGAGGTCGGAAACGAGCTGTTCTACTACATCTTCGAGGGCGATCCCGATGCGGACGATGGCTATCTGGATCTGGACGACACCAAGCCGGGTCTGGGGATTTCGATCTCTGACAAGTACCTAGCAGATTTTGAGGTGACAGAATGAGCCGCCCTTACAAAGGTATCTGGCCGGTTGCGCCAACCCCGTTCAACCCCGATGGCACCCTTGACCTCGAGGGCATGACACGGGTGCTGGATTGTATGATTGATCAGGGCGCAGATGGGATCTGTATTCTGGCCAATTTCTCGGAACAGTTTCTGATTTCCGACGCCGAGCGGGAAACCCTAGCGCGCCTGTGCCTGGAACACGTCGCGGGCCGTGTGCCGGTGATTGTCACCGTCAGCCACTTTGCGACTGAGATCGCGGTTGAGCGGACCCAGTTTGTCAAAGACCTGGGTGCTTCGATGGTGATGATGATGGCGCCGTACCATGGGGCCTTGATGAAGGGCACACCAAGCCAGACGTATGAGCAGTTCAAGGTTGTTGGCGATGTTGGCTTGCCGATTATGGTACAAGATGCGCCACTGTCGGGAGTTGACCTGCCGGTTCCTTTGCTGGTGAAAATGGCCACCGAGATTGAGATGGTCAAACTGTTCAAGATCGAATGCGTCGGTGCCGCAGCCAAATTGCGTGCACTGATCGAGGCGGGTGGCGATGTTATCGAAGGCCCGTTTGATGGTGAGGAAGCCATCACTTTGCTGGCCGATCTGGATGCCGGTGCAATCGGTGGCATGACCAGCGCCATGATCCCGGATCAAATCAAGCCGGTGATTGAAATGCACTTGGCTGGCGACAGGGCAGGGGCCACAGCCGCCTATGGTCGAGTTCTGCCCGCCATCAACCACGAAAACCGCCAGTGTGGTTTCCGCGCAGCCAAGGCTGCCATGGTTGAAGGTGGTGTAATCAAATCGGAATTCTGTCGCCATCCAATTGAACCATTGCATCCGGACACTCGATCTGGGTTGATGGATCTGCTACGGCCACTGGATCCGGTTGTATTGAATTGGGGCAAATAGCATGACACAGGGCGGTTGGATTTCAACACTCAAAGAAGAAGGGGCCGTGCGCCCCCGCCGCACCCTGGCCGAGGAAGCGGCGGATAACCTGCGCGAGTTTATCCTGCTGGGCAAACTTGAACCGGGCACCTCGATCCCCGAACGGGAACTGGCCGAGGCGCTGGGCATTTCGCGCACCCCGCTGCGCGAAGCGCTCAGGCTTTTGGAAATCGAAGGTCTGGTGGAATATTCCGTCACCCGTCGCCCCCGCGTGGCCGATCCATCGCTGCAGGAACTGACCCAGTACATCTCGGTTCTTGGTGCACTCGAAGCCCTGGCGGGTGAAACTGCCTGTGTCGAGGCCACAGATGCCGAGATTGCCGAGATCCAGAAACTGGGTCACAGTATGGCCGAAGGCTCATCCGAGATGACGGCCCTGCAGTTCTTCCAACTCGACATGCGGTTTCATTCCTCGATTGTCGAGGCCAGTCGCAATGAACCGCTGATCGAGACGCATCGCCAGTATAACGCGCGCCTATGGCGGGCGCGGTTCCTGTCGTCGCAACAGGTGGATCGGCGCGATAACACCCTGTCGCAGCATGCCGACATCACAACAGCCCTTGTCGCGCGCGATGCCAAGGCCACCCGGCGCGCCTTGCGCGATCACCTCAAAAGCACCATTTCCAATATCACTCGCATCCACGAAGCCCGTGATGCGGCGCAGACCGAGGACTAAATATGAAACCCAAGATTGGCATTATCCCCGGTGACCCCAGCGGCATCGGGCCGGAACTGATTGCGCGCCTGTTGAACCAGGATGACGTAACGGATGCAGCAGATATCCTGCTGATCGGCGACGCCCATGTGTTTGAGGCAGGTCAGAACGTGGCCGAACAAGACTTTGCCCTGACCCCAGTGGATGTCCGCGCAGATGACTGGAGCGTGAGCGAAGGCGTGGCCTTTCATGCGATGGAGACTATCGCGCCAGAGCAGATCGAGGTCGCGACAGTGACTGAGGCTGGCGGTGCATCTGTCTTGAAAACCCTGGATCAGGCGCTGGAGTTCGTCCAGTCCGGCGTAATCGACGCGATTGTCTTTGGCCCCTTCAACAAGGCCTCGATGCATTTGGCCGGTCTGGGCCACGATGATGAGCTGCACTACATGGCCGAAAAGCTGGGTGTGACCAACTACATCTCGGAACTGAACACGCTCGACGGCATGTGGACCAGCCGCGTCACCAGCCACATTGCCCTGCGTGATGTTGCCGATACGATTTCCGAGGAACGTGTCAGTGAAGCCGTTCACCTGATCCACAACGTGTTACGTCGCTCAGGCCTAGATCGCCCACGCATTTCGGTTGCAGCAATCAATCCACACGCGGGCGATGGCGGCAACTTCGGCACCGAGGAAATTGATATCCTTGAACCAACCGTCAAAAAACTGGCGCAGGGCCAGATGGCGGTGGATGGTCCCTGGCCATCAGACACGGTCTTCCTCAAGGCAGTGGCCAAGGAAATTGACGCGGTTGTGACCATGTATCACGATCAGGGCCAGATTGCCTTGAAACTGCTTGGTTTTGATCGCGGCGTCACGGTTCAGGGCGGCCTGCCAGTGCCGGTTTCTACCCCCGCACACGGGACAGCATTTGACATTGCCGGTCAGGGCAGGGCAGATGCGGGTGCAACCCGTGCGGCATTTGATATCGCCTGCACCATGGTCACCCATTGGGATAAGTAAGAGAAAGATTTTTGACATGACGTTCACCCCACACGGAAAACATCTGATTGCCGGAGAATGGGTTGCAGGCGACGCAACTTTCCTGTCCGAGCCAGCACATGGCACCGCTCACACGTTTTCAATCGGTTCCACAGCCAATGTCGACGCCGCAGTTGAAGCCGCAGAAGAGGCGTTTTGGACCTTTGGCTATTCAACCCGCCAGGAACGCGCGGATTTCCTGAATACCATCGCCGACGAGATCGAAGCACGCGGTAATGCGATCACCCAGATCGGTACCGAAGAGACCGGCCTGCCCGAAGGCCGCCTGCAGGGTGAGCGTGGCCGTACAACTGGCCAGCTGCGCCTGTTTGCTTCGCACATTCTGGCTGGCGATTATCAGGACCTGCGCCACGACGAGGCGCTGCCAGATCGTGCACCGATGCCACGCCCAGATCTCAAGATGGTTCAGCGTCCCATTGGCCCGGTTGCGGTCTTTGGTGCCTCAAACTTCCCGCTGGCCTTCTCGACTGCAGGTGGTGACACCGCTGCCGCACTGGCTGCTGGCTGCCCGGTTGTGGTCAAAGGCCACTCGGCCCACCCAGGTACAGGCGAAATCATCGCCGAAGCCATCCACGCAGCCATCGCCAAATGTGGTGTGCATCCCGGCGTCTTCTCACTAGTGCAGGGCGGCAAGCGTGATGTTGGTACCCGTCTGGTGCAGCACCCGCTGATCAAGGCGGTTGGCTTTACCGGCTCGCTGGCCGGTGGTCGCGCACTGTTCGACCTGTGCGCCCAACGCCCCGAGCCGATTCCATTCTTTGGCGAGCTGGGCTCAGTCAACCCGATGTTCCTGATGCCTGAGGCTGGCGGCGCACGTGGCGCTGAAATCGGTACTGGCTGGGCTGGATCGCTGACCATGGGCGCAGGCCAGTTCTGCACCAACCCTGGCATCGCGGTTGTGCTCAAGGACCAGGTTGCAGCCTTTGCGGATGCTGCCAAGGCAGCGCTGGACGGCGCTGCGTCGCAGACTATGCTGACAGACGGTATTGCTGCGGCTTATCGTGACGGACAGGCCCGGATTGCGGGCGGTGCCGGCGTTCAGGAACTGCTGTCCACCAGCTGTACCGGTCGCGAAGCCACTCCATTCCTGTACCAGACCACCGCGTCTGACTGGATGAAGGCTGAAGAGCTGGGTGAAGAAGTCTTTGGTCCGCTTGGGCTGGTTGTTGTTGCCGACGATCTGGATCAGATGCGTGACATTGCCAAGGCTTTGGAAGGCCAGCTGACCTGCACCCTGCACATGGACGACGGCGACACAAAGTCTGCCCAGACCCTGATGCCAGTGCTCGAACGCAAAGCTGGCCGGATCCTGGTCAACGGCTTCCCAACAGGTGTTGAGGTGAGCGACACCATGGTTCACGGCGGGCCTTACCCTGCCTCGACCAATTTTGGCGCAACATCTGTTGGTACCCTGTCGATCCGTCGCTTCCTGCGCCCGGTTTGCTATCAGAACCTGCCAGACGCGTTGATGCCGAACTCCTAAGTTCGTTGCCTCATTTCGAGGTCGTACAAATCAAAGAAACCGGGGCGTGTAGCGTCCCGGTTTTTTGTTTCCGGCGGGCGCAGGTTGCAGCTTTCCCCTGCGACTGGAAGCAGAGAAACCATCGCTGCGAGGTCGCATTGCGTTTGACCCAGAACAAAGACAGCCTCAGCAGTTTTGTGATCCTTGGGGCATTGGCCGCAATCTAACCCCAAAGGAGACCATGCCATGACAGTGATGCAACCTTTCGAAGCTGTAGGCTGCGGCTGTGACACGCTGGATGTGGCACAAGATTTGGTCTCCATTCCGGAAGCACTTGAGGTGATTTCAAGCTGGGTATCGAATAACGAAAACCACGAGACCGTTCCGTTGGATCAGGCGCTGGGCAGAACGCTTGCTCGGCCTGTACTGGCGCAGGGCATGACCCCACCATTCGATAACTCAGCTATGGATGGCTATGCGATCAACACAGCCAGTTTGGTGGGTGAGGGGCCATGGACACTGACTGTGACAGACTGTGTTCGCGCAGGCCGATCTACCAAAACGCCCATCGTGTCAGATCAAGCCGTGCAGATCTTTACCGGTGCGCCGCTGCCACAAGGGGCAGACAGTGTTGTGATGCAAGAACACGTTCTGCGCGAGGGTGGTCAGATCACCCTAAAGCAGCGACCTGCAACTGGCGCTCATGTACGCCTAACCGGCGAGGATATGGCAACCGGTCACGAGGTAATGCCTTCGGGCCGGAAAATCGGCCCAACCGAGGTGGCAGTCTTGGCGGCGGCTGGCTGTGCCACAGTGCCGGTGCAACGTCGCCCCAAGGTGGCTGTCCTGACAACCGGGGACGAGGTGCGCGTTTCGGGCAGAGAGCTCGAAACGTCAGCAATCTGGGACGTAAACTCGCCGATGCTGGTTGCAGCCATTCAAAACGCGGGGGGAGATGTTGTTCAGGTGTCCCATGGGGCCGACAACTTGCCCAACCTGTGCAACACACTGGCGGCACTGGCAAAAGCTGCGGATGTTGTGGTGACCACAGGTGGCATATCCGTAGGTGCTGCTGATTATGTCAAACCTGCAATCCAAGAACTGGGCGGCGATATTTGGTTCTCAGGCGTTGCGGTGAAACCCGGAAAACCGGTCTCCTTTGGCCGTGTCGGCGCAGCTTACTGGCTAGGACTTCCGGGTAATCCTGTTTCTGCACTGGTCACATGGACTCTCTTTGGCACCCAGATCCTGAACGGGCTAAGCGGAGCCGACACCCGGCCTTCAAAACGTCGCCATGTGGTCGCGTCATCTGAGCTGAGCCACAGGGCTGGGCGTTGTGAACTTCGCCTAGCGACCCTGTCGGGTTTCGATGGCTTGGGGCGTGAACTGGTGGATTGCCCGCCCGACACCCAATCGGCACGGGTGTCACGCCTGACAGATGCGGATGGGCTGGTGTTCATCCCCGCTGAAACAGAAAGCATTAGCAAGGGGGGATTGCTTGAATTCCTGCCCTTCACCAACTGAGGAAAACTTGAACATGAAGATTGCCTATACCATGGCCTCAGGCCGGGGTGATACCGATCTGCTGCTGGCCGACGTGGCCCAAGAGCTGTTGGCGCGTGGGGTTAAAACCTGTGGTACGGTTCAGATCAACACTGATCGCCCCGACACCCATCGCTGTGACATGGATGTAAAGGTTCTGCCTGATGGTCCGGTTGTCCGTATATCGCAATCCTTGGGCAAAGAGGCGCGGGGCTGTCGCCTGGACCCCAGTGCGCTGGAAACCGCCGTTGTGATGGCCTCCGAGGCCCTGCGCACCGGGGCGGATGTGTTGATCGTCAACAAATTTGGCAAACACGAGGCCGAGGGCCGGGGATTTCGCGATCTCATAGCCGAGGCACTGGCACTGGAAATCCCGGTCCTGGCGGGCACCAACGCGCTGAACAAAGAGGCTTTTGAAGAGTTTACCGGCGGCGAAGCTGTGGCCCTGGCACCGGTCGCCAGTCAGTTGGTGTCTTGGGTGCTAGGCCCTGATGCCGTTGCTGCAGAACTCGCGAGCTAGTCCAGCGTCACCAGAAACCCGCCTTGAAAAGCGCTGACTTCGGCATCATTGCGGCTGTTCAGGCGTTCCAAGTTGACGATGGTGGACAGCATCAACCGGTCATGGCTCCAGTCGCTGGGGCGTTGCATCAGAAGGGTTGTGGCCAGCACCGCACCAACCAGCAGACCCGACAGCAGCATCCAGCTGATCCTGTGATCCCCAGTGGACTGTTTCGCCGTTACTGCCAGAATGCGCTGCTCTAATGTGGCGCTGCGTCCGACCTCGCGACGATCAACCAAGGCAACGGCCGGGCTGCGGCGGGTAAAGAACATCCGGTCCTGTGCGGCCATGGCACAGGCGCGGATCAGGCATTCACAATAGGCCCGTGCATCAAAATGAGGCCGCGCCATCAGGGCTTGATCACAGGCATGTTCACGCAGAACACGGACTTCGCTGCGCCACAGAAAAAACGCCGGGTTCCAGAACAGAATGGGCCGCAGCACTTCGAGCAGGAATTCACATTCGATGTCGCGCTGGCGGAAATGCTGTAATTCATGCGCCACAGTCAAACGCAAGTCCCGGCTGTCGGCCAGCAAGGTCGAGGGCAGGACGACATAGAGATTGAACAGCCCGCGGGTGGAATAGGCCACCGTTGCCGTGTCGCTGATGCGCAGCTGTACCCGCCCGATCTGTTTCCACAAAAACGCACTGCGCAGGCTGTTTTGCAGCCGCCAGATGGATGTGATGACATGTAGGGTGCAGAGACTGGCCCCAATCACAAAGAGGATTGCAATGGTCTTGGTCCAAGGCATCTGTTGGGTGAGCAGGTTGCGCACTAGATCCTCGCGCAGGCCCAGAATGGTCTCAAAATGGCTGGCGCTCATGCTGACATGGCCCTGCAGGTACTGCGACACCAGCAGATCGGAAATGTTGGGCGGATGTGGCACAATCCAAGTGGTGAAAGCCAGCGCCAGCAGGGGCGCGGCAACCAACAGCACCGTCAAGCGGTTGAGCAGTTTCAGCTGAGACAAGAAGGCATTGCCCAGCCCCTTGCGCATCAGCAATCGTCGCAACCCAAGCCAGATCCCTGCACCAAACAGCAGCAGCAGATTCAGGTCGATATAAGCGTTTAGCAGTGCTTCAGCTTGCATTGTCCCCCAGCCTTTCATTCAACAGCGCCCGCATTTCTACGAGCATATCGTCGGTCACCTCCTCGTCGTCGACCAACCGCGCCACCAGCGCCGCAGGTGTATCGTTGAAGAGCTTGCTCGAAAGGTTCTTGAGAGTTGTTTTTTGATAGTCTGATTTGGGCACTGCAGCGCGATATATCAAAGAGCGGTCTTGGCGTTCGCTGGTCAGGAAACTTTTTTGCTCCATGATCTTGAGCACGGTCGCCACTGAAGTATAGGCGCGTTCCTGAGTTTTGTTAAGTTCAGCCAAGATGTCACGCACAGTGCCACCACCGGTTGCCCAGACCACGGTCATGAATTCGAGTTCAACCTCGGTCAGTAGCGAATTGTCCTGCTTTTTTCGCATAGGGTCTGGTGTCCGGTCCGTTTTTTTCGTTTCGCCATCTTAGGCAGGGGAGGGGTGTTTGAAAACTAAATTTTTAGATGATGGGTGGCAGGGCGTGGTGGTGATCAAATTGAGCGCTACCGCGCGCTTTATCCAGAGTGCGGCGAGGTGACGTGACATAGCCATGGTCCTCGCTGGAGCAAGAGTGAAAAGACCTGCTGAGAAGGCCCTGAAGGGCAGGTCTGCCCTCTGGAGCCGGTTTCTAGTGTAAAGACACAGCAGCCGCGTCAAGGGCAATGGCCGCCTGCAGCGGGGGCTTTGCTCCCTTGACTCGGCTGCTGCGCCACTTGGGTTACACCTTGCGAAAGCAAAACACCCCCCAGCCAATGGATAGAACCAGCGGTCCCCACAGAGGCATGCCGATCAGCCCCAGCCAGGCCAGAAAGATATAGCTGGTGCCCAGCAGGCTGATGAACAGCCGGTCGCCGCGAGTTGTGGTTAGTCCCAGTACACCTTTGCGTTCGTCGCCGCCTGGGGTGCGGATTTCCAATGCGATCAACACGCCAATGGCAGAGAAAATCCCGATAAAGACCAGCGCTGTGGGCCAGGTCCAGGCCATCCATGAAAGCATTACACCCTCCCCATCGCGAAACCCTTCGCGATATAGTTGCGGACGAAGTAGATCACGATTGCGCCCGGAATGATTGTCAAAGTCCCTGCCGCCGCCAGCAGTCCCAGCTCATATCCTGCACTGGATGCGGTTTTGGTCATGGTTGCGGCAATGGGTTTTGCTGCTACGGCGGTCAGGGTTTTGGCCAGCAGCAGTTCTACCCACGAGAACATGAAGCAGAAGAAGGCAGCCACGCCTACACCGGCCTTGATGGAAGGGATAAAGATTGTGGCAAAGAAGCGTGGAAAGGAATAGCCGTCCACATAGGCGGTTTCATCCAGTTCTTTGGGCACGCCGCCCATAAATCCTTCGAGGATCCAGACCGCCAGCGGCACGTTGAACAGGCAGTGTGCCAGTGCCACAGCCAGGTAAGTGTCGAACAGTCCTACAGCCGAGTAGAGCTGGAAGAAAGGAAGGGCAAACACCGCAGCTGGGGCCATCCGGTTGGTCAGCAGCCAAAAGAACAGCTGCTTGTCACCCAAGAACCGGTAGCGGCTAAAGGCATAGGCGGCCGGCAGGGCCACCGCGATTGAGATCACGGTGTTCAGCGTCACATAAGAGATCGAGTTGATGTAGCCCCAGTACCAGCTCGGATCGGTAAAGATCACCGCGTAGTTTTCCAGCGTAAAAGTCTGCGGGAACAGCGAGAATCCGCCGAGGATCTCGTTGGTGGTTTTGAAGCTCATCGCCACCAGCCAGTAGATCGGCAGCATGAGAAACAGGATATAGACAATTGGGACGATGGATCGTTTTTGCATCTCAAGGTCCTCCTTTAGTTCAGGTCGTCTTTGGTCATCAGCGTATAGAACAGCCAACTAACCAAGAGAGTGATTGCAAAGTAGATCAGCGACATCGCTGCAGCAGGACCAAGGTCAAACTGGCCAAGGGCGATTTTCACCAGATCAATGGACAACAGCGTGGTGGAGTTGCCGGGGCCGCCTCCGGTCAGCACAAATGGCTCAGTGTAGATGTTAAAACTGTCCATGAACCGCAGCAGGATGGCGATGGTCAGCACCGATTTCATCTTGGGCAGCTGGATAAAGCGGAACACCGACCAGTTAGAGGCGCCGTCGATCTTGGCCGCCTGATAATAGGCATCGGGGATCGACACCAGTCCGGCATAGGCCAGCAGCACAACAAGCGAGGTCCAGTGCCAGACATCCATGGTGACAATGGTGATCCAGGCCGCGATTGGGTCTTGGGTCATGTCATACTGAATACCCAGAGTGTGGTTCAGGAAATAACCCAGCAGGCCGATATCGGGCAGGGTGAAAATGTTCCACATGGCGCCAACCACGTTCCACGGGATCAGCATCGGCAGCGCCATCAGCACCAGACAAACCGGCACCCAGATGCCCTTGCGTGGCATTGACAGGGCAATAGCAATGCCCAGCGGTACCTCGATGATCAGGATCAGGAATGTAAACAGGAATTGACGCCCCAGTGCCGCGTGAAAGCGTTCAGAGCGCAGCAGCTGTTCGAACCAGTCCAGGCCCTGCCAGAAGAACTGGTTGTTACCAAAGGTTTCTTGTACCGAGTAGTTGACCACCGTCATCATCGGGATCAGCGCGTTAAAGGCGACCAGCAACAACACCGGCAGCACAAAGAACCAGGCTTTTTGGTTTTCGGTTTTCATGACTGCGCCTCTTGCGGTTGGGTGGCAATCCAGCCGTCGACATAAAGCCGGGTCTGAGACTGTTGGAAGTTAAGGTGAACAGTCGCGCCTTTTTCTGGGCCAGAACCGTCGATGATAGCGCTGATCCGGCTGCCGTGTGCTTCACATTCAACCACCGTGTGGCGTCCGATGTCCGACACCTTGGTGACGGTTGCGGGCAGACCGGTGTCTTCTAGCGACACAAATTCAGGGCGAATGCCAATCTCAAGCTGACCAGATGGCGAACCCAGAACGGGGCCTTCAAGGGCAATCACCTGATCACCAAAATAGGCAACACCATCTGTCAGCGTGCAGGGCAGAATGTTCATGCCGGGCGAGCCGATGAAATGGCCAACAAAGGTGTGCGCTGGGCGATCAAACAGTTCAACCGGGGTACCGATCTGAACAATCTCGCCATCCTGCATCACCACCACCTGTTCGGCAAAGGTCAACGCCTCGGTCTGGTCGTGGGTCACATAGATCATCGTTGCGTTGATGCGTTGATGCAGTTCTTTCAGCTTTGAGCGCAGCTTCCATTTCAGATGCGGGTCGATTACGGTCAGCGGTTCGTCAAACATCACCACATTGACGTCTTCGCGCACCAATCCGCGCCCCATCGAGATTTTCTGCTTGTTGTCCGGGCTCAGGCCAGCGGCCTTTTGGTCCAGCATCTCGGTGACTTCCAACATCTCGGCAATCGCCATGACACGTTTGTTGACGGTGTCCTCGTCGCGGCCACGGTTGCGCAGCGGAAAGGCGAGGTTGTCGTAAACGGTCATGGTGTCGTAGATCACCGGGAACTGGAACACCTGCGCGATATTGCGCTGATCTGGCGGCAGATCAGTGACATCCTTACCGTCAAACAGGATCTGCCCCTCAGACGGAACCAGCAGGCCGGAAATGATGTTCAGCAAAGTCGACTTGCCGCAACCCGATGGCCCCAACAAGGCATAGGCACCCCCATCGGTCCAGTCCAGGTCGATTTCCTTCAACGCATAATCCGATGGTTGCTTCGGGTTCGGGTAATAGCTGTGACGCAGCTTGGAGAGTGTAATTTTAGCCATTGGTGCGCCTCACGCCACGCGAGAGCCATCGGGGGCAAAAACATAAGCCGCCGTTGGGTCCATATAGAAGTTGTGCATTTCGCCCACCTGATAGGGGTGAACACCGGGGGCCAGGGACACCCAACTGCCTGTGCCCATTTCAAAGTGAGCGCTGCTTTCAGAGCCGGAAAGCTCGGTCACCTGGACGCGGCCAGACATGCGGACTTTGCTTTTGTCGTTGGCGATTGGCAAAACATGGTGCGGGCGAATTGCGATTGTGTAATCGCCATCCGACAGACCTGCTGCATCGCCGGTCAGCTCCCAGCTTACCCCTGCGTTCAGGGTGGCCGTTGAACCTTGTTTGACAATAGCGGCCGTATTGATTGGCGGGTCCGAGAACACAGCAGCGGCAGATACATTGGCCGGATTGCGGTAGATGTCGGCAGTGACACCAAATTGGGTCACATGACCATCTTCCATCAGCGCGGTCTGACCGCCCAACAGCAGGGCTTCTTCAGGTTCAGACGTGGCATAGACCACCACGGCACCACGCCCGGCAAATAGCTCGGGCAGCTGGTCACGCAGTTCTTCGCGCAGCTTGTAGTCCAGGTTGGCCAGTGGTTCGTCCAGGAACACAGCCTTGGACTCCTTGGCAATGGCGCGGGCCAGCGCGGTCCGCTGCTGTTGCCCACCGGACAGTTCGTGCGGCATCCGTTTTAGCATCGGACGCAACTGCAAGATATCGGCGGCTTCTTCGACGCGGCCCTG
Organism: Parasedimentitalea nitratireducens; assembly: GCF_057444295.1. NCBI lineage: Bacteria > Pseudomonadati > Pseudomonadota > Alphaproteobacteria > Rhodobacterales > Paracoccaceae > Parasedimentitalea > Parasedimentitalea nitratireducens. Next base: position 49,392 of record NZ_JBYAXC010000016.1, read on the forward strand.
AATTTCGGACTTTGCCATGCCTGCAACCTTGAGCGGCGAGGCGATGTTTTCATACACAGTCATGTGCGGGTAGTTGATGAAAAACTGGTGCACCAGACTGATGTTACGTTTCTGGGTGTTGAGCTTGGATACGTCCTGACCATCCATCCAGATCTCACCGCTGGCAAGCGGGTCCAGCCCGGCCATCAGTTTGATCAGAGAGGTCTTGCCCGATCCGGTTGCGCCCAACAGGACATTGAAGTGACCGGGGTGCAGAACAAGGGAGGTTTCCTTGATATGCAGGTTTGCGCCAACGCGCTTGGTCACGGATTTTAGTTCGAGTGCCATCGTGATGAGGCTTTCCGGCAGGCGGCCTGTTGCGCGCAAGGGTGCGCAGTCTTGGGATAATTAGCCCCAGAGATCGAGGAGGATCTCCGGGGCAAGAAGGGCTGAACAATTTGCTGGGTTCAGCCCATCAGGGAGGCCCGTTTACTGAGAGGCCCAGCGCGCAACCAACTCGTCATAGTTGACGGTTTGGCCCTGTGGCTTCTCGTTCTCCAGCAATGGCTTGGCGCCACCGTTGGCCATCCACCAGTCCGCGTCTTTCTCGTCGTTCAGACGTGGACCGCAACCGCCATAGACGTTGGCTGCTTCATCGGCACGCTGCATGCGGGCCATGGTGATGTCCATTTCTTCGGCTAGACGATCCATCGCTTCTTGTGGAGTGAACGCACCCGAGTTGACGTCACCAATCTGCTGCCACCAGATCTGGGCCAGCTTTGGATAGTCAGGAACGTTGACGCCTGTTGGCGACCAAGCAACACGATCAGGCGAACGGTAGAATTCTACCAGACCACCCAGATTGTCAGCACGCTCGGTAAAGCTCTCGTGGTTGACCGAGCTGTCACGGATGAAGGTCAGACCCACGTGGGACTTCTTCACGTCAACAGTTTTCGATGTCACGAACTGAGCATAGAGCCATGCAGCCTGAGCACGATCAGCTGGAGTCGACTTCAGGAAAGTCCAGGAACCCACGTCCTGATACCCAACCTTCTGGCCTTCTTCCCAATATGGGCCGTGCGGGCTTGGCGCCATCCGCCACAGTGGCGCGCCATCTGCGTCAACTGTGTTGTTGCCTTCAGACTGTGGCTTCACCATGTCGGCGGTGAATGCTGTGTACCAGAAGATCTGCTGGGCTACGTTGCCCTGCGCCAAGGCTGGCAGCGACTGATAGAAGTCATAGCTCGCAGCGCCCGGAGGAGCATAGGCCCGCAGCCATTCGTCCCACTTGCGGATCGCGTATACAGCCGCTGGGCCGTTTGCAGCACCACCGCGAGTGACAGATGCACCAGCTGGGTTACAGGAACCGGCTTCCATGCGGATGCCCCATTCGTCGATTGGCACACCGTTTGGCTCGCCTTTCGAACCAGCACCAGCCATCGACAGCCAGGCATCAGTCATCCGCCAGCCAAGGTCAGGCGCGCGCTTACCATAGTCCATGTGACCATAGATGGCTGTGCCGTCGATTTCCTTGACGTCATTGCTGAAGAACTCAGCGATGTCTTCATAGGCTGACCAGTTGACTGGCACACCCAGATCATAACCGTACTTGGCTTTGAACGCTTCCTGCAGGTCTGCGCGGTCAAACCAGTCCTTGCGGAACCAGTACAGGTTCGCAAATTGCTGATCTGGCAGCTGATACAGGTCGCCATCCGGACCAGTTGTGAACTGGCTGCCCATGAAGTCACCCAGATCGAGTGTAGGCGATGTTGTACCAGACCAGTCGCCTGCCATCATGTCGGTCAGGTTGTACGCCAGTTGCAGACGCGAGTGGGTGCCAATGAGATCCGAGTCATTGACGTAACCGTCATACAGGTTCCGCTGAGTTTGCATTTGGGTCTGAACCGCCTGCACAACTTCACCTTCACCGAGGATCTGGTGGTTCACCTTGATGCCGGTGATTTCCTCAAACGCCTTGGTCAGAACTTCCGACTCGTAGCTGTGAGTTGGAATGCCCTCGGACAGCACGTTGATTTCCATGCCCGAGAATGGCGCAGCAGCTTGGATGAACCACTGCATTTCCGCCAGCTGCTCGTCCTTGTTCAGAACCGAGGGCTGGAATTCCTCGTTAATCCATTTATTCGCGGCTGCCTCATCGGCATGCCCCATCGATCCCGCAATCACAGCAGTCGCTGCAACAGCGGAGAGAAGATACTTGCGCATCTTGTCACCTCCCTAAGGTATAAGATGTCAGAAATGCTCTGCGGCACCTGACTGTCACCTAGCTTTCACTTGATCTTCGTTTCTGTCAAACTAATTTTTTAGTAAGTGATAAAGTATTGTTTTTTATCGTAAATTTACGAAGAATATCGAAGGTGAAAAGAGTCGCCCTGTGGCTCTTGAGAGGGATTCTCTGATTTTGGACTGCAGCGGCCCCCTTTAAAAAGAGGTCGCTGCCCCCCTGGTTTCCCTCTATGCAGGCCCCATGATGACAGAGACAGAATTCGAAATTTTCCTCGTGGCAGCGCCCGGAACCGAAACAGCCCTGCGGGACGAAGCCCGCGAATTGGGGTTCAATTCGCCCAAGATCCTGCCCGGTGGGGTTACGATCACTGGCAACTGGACCGAGGTCTGGCGTGCCAATCTGCATTTGCGCGGTGCGGCACGCGTGTTGGCGCGTATCGGTGAAATCCGTGCCTTCCATTTGGCGCAACTCGACAAACGTGCCCGAAAATTTCCCTGGGGCGACGTGCTGCGCACCGATGTGCCGGTCAAGGTAGAGGTCACGACCAACAAGAAGTCAAAAATCTATCACGCCGGGGCCGCGACCCAGCGGTTTGAAAAAGCCATCACCGAAGAACTTGGCGCACCAATCTCAGCCGATGCCGAGGTCCGCATCAAGGTCCGTATCGACGACAACCTCTGTATCATCAGCGTCGATACCTCGGGCGAGGCCCTGCACAAACGTGGCCACAAGCCCGCCGTGGGCAAGGCCCCGATGCGCGAAAATCTGGCCGCGATGTTCCTGCGCCAATGTGGATACACCGGTACTGAAACCGTGCTGGATCCCATGTGCGGATCCGGCACCTTTGTGATCGAAGCCGCAGAAATCGCCATGGGCCTTGTCCCCGGCCGCAGCCGCAGCTTTGCTTTTGAAAAACTCGCCAACTTTGATGACGCCGCTTGGCAGAATATGCGCAGTGCAGGGCAGGGGGCCGAGACGGAACTCCGCTTCTACGGCTCCGACCGCAATGCAGGTGTGATCGACAGCACCATAACCAACGCCGAACGTGCCGGGGTTGATGCCTGCACGGTTTTCACTCATCAGGCGGTTAGTGATCTGACGCCGCCGGATGGCCCTCCGGGACTGGTCATCGTCAACCCGCCCTATGGTGCGCGCATCGGCAACAAGAAACTGCTTTATGCTCTGTATGGCGCTTTAGGCAAAACGCTCAGCAGCCGCTTTTCCGGCTGGCGCGTGGGCATTGTCACCAGCGAGGCCGGGTTGGCCAAGGCCACAGCGTTGCCGTTCTTGCCAACTGGCGTTCCGGTTGCCCATGGCGGTATTAAAATCCGACTATTCCAGACCGCGCCACTTCCTTGATGATAAGGGTGTTGCGCACCCAGCGCACGCTCTGGTTACGCAACATTCGCCAATTCATGACACATTGCCCATGTCGCGCGATAACCGCCGGGCCTTACACCCCCGGCACTTGGAACAGGGCCCCCGTTGGAACGGGGCGCTATCGGGATGCATCTACGCTCGGGGGATAAAGTCCCCGGCCGCTTCTGCTTTGGCGACGTCGCCACTCGTAACTGAAATTGGCAATAGGCCGCTTTGATAAGTAACAAACCGACGGTGCCAAGGCTCCAGCGGCGTTTTCGCTTGCACAGTTAGAAACGCAAAAGGACGACCCAAACTGGGCCGTCCCGTTTTGCTACACTGTGCGAGGCGGCACCTCCCCAATACCCCCTCGCTCAGACGATCGTTTACATGAATGCAGACGGATCGTCGTCCTGATCACCCCCACTGCCAGAAGCAGGAATGTGGTCTTCCGGATCCTGGTTCATCACTGCGATGATGTCCTTGGCGCTGGGGGATTTCCAACCCTCCCCACCGGTTCCGCCAGATCCGCCCGAGCCGCTGGCATAGACCACGTCATCACCACATTCGGTGTCATCGGGTTCGCCGCCATAAGCAGGTAGATCTCCGGTGTTCTTCCAAGGCACATCACTACAGGTTCCTGAACCAGATCCTTTAGAGCCCCCCGAGCCGGAGCCCTTGCTGCCCCCCGAGCCGGAGCCCTTGCTGCCCCCCGAGCCGGAGCCCTTGCTGCCCC
>NZ_JBYAXC010000017.1:0-45065 GCF_057444295.1 Parasedimentitalea nitratireducens
ATCAAACCAACCAGATGAGCCAAACTTTCTCTTAGTTTAGGCTGCCTTTGGACCCAAAAACTCTGCCGACGCACAGATACGTCTAAACGGTACGTCTATTTTCCACCCCACTATGACAAAAAAGCCTTTAGTTTATGAGGATTTTACCACAGGATATCACTCGAATAATGATGACCGAGCGCTGGGCTGGAGTACTTTGTATGGGAGCCTTTTGCTTGGTTCAGGCTTGGCTAACTAGCACAATACCTAGCACAAATTCAATTTTCGACACTTATCAAAAACCCCTTATTTATATAGGTTATACAGCCGCGTCTTGATTGAGGAATGATCCCCCGGATCATTTCCCGGACGATCTCAACTCCCCCCGGGAAGGCGCATTCGCACCTCCCCAAGGTCAGGCGCGGGCCTAGTGTAGTTCAGGAGCGGCCACGAGTGTACACAAGGGATTTATGGCGGGCTAGTTAGGAAGGACTTCGGTTAGTATTCTTTTTAATTCTCGATCTGAAAGTAGTTTCGCGTACTTTCCGATCTGGGGGCTGATTTTTTCAAGAGGCTCTAAGGGGTCTTGCGCAATGAAATTCTGGTACGAACAAGAAGCTAGCAATTTGAGCAAAGTCGAGTGTTCTCGGGGAACTCGATTTGACCGAAATCCATGGACATATGTATGCGCATCCAGTGGCATAATAATGTCTGTGACTTTATCACCTTTTTGAGTGATGGGAGAAGCGCCTTTTTCCTTTAGAAAGGCGACCCCAGTGTCAGGAAGGATTATTGCATTGTCGACGTTCCTGACTTGATACTGGAAGCTAGAATGAGACTTGGTTCTTTCAATCTCGGTAAAGCCCTTCCGGACACTTTTAATATGAGCGGATTTAACCATTTCTTCCATTCGGGACACTGCTGGCCCGAAGAGAGATGAAGCTATGTTTGAGAATTCGGTTGCGCCGTTATGTATTGCTTCGGGAAGAAAGTGTTCGGCGGCCGTCAAGGCTAGCGCGTGGTCATCATCAGACAAATTTCGTTTTTCAAGTTCGTCCGAAATCATTTTCGGATTATCTTGGAGGGTCTGGATAAGCAGTTTTCTAGCAATCCTCTCTTCAGAGAGCTTGTGCTGAAATTCTTCGAGAAAGAACCCACCAATGCGAGAAATTTCATCGCGAAAAAAGAGGCTCCGAACTTCAAGATGTGTAATTATCGACGCCATGTAAGCCGGATCCAGAATTGCTCCTTCAGGTGCCAATCTTGCTTCCTGCAGGCCCGATTGAACACTTTGCTCAAATTCAGTAAGTGCATCGTCGGCTGAGTCGTCGCCGTTTTCTGATAAGAAATTTTTTACAACGCCAAACTTTCTGGTGACAGTTTTACGTGGTGGCTTGTCCTTGGAATACACCCAAATCTCATGGTCTTTTCCTTTCTTAGTTCCAAAGCCGCGTTGGATCATTTGCCAAATATGATGCTGCTTCTTCCCAGCCATGAAAAAATACCCTTAAACAAAAAAAGGCCCGCCAAAATGGGCGGGCCTTGTGAGCTCTGTGTTACCGCACAAACTTCTTATGCTTCAAACGCTTGGGCTCTAGCGCATCAGCTCCCAGGCGGCGTTTCTTGTCTTCTTCGTAGTCCTCAAAGTTACCCTCGAACCACTCGACATGGGCATCGCCCTCAAACGCCAGCATGTGGGTACAGATCCGATCCAGGAAGAAACGATCGTGCGAGATCACTACGGCGCAGCCGGCGAAATCGACCAGAGCGTCTTCGAGCGCACGCAGGGTTTCCACGTCCAGATCGTTGGTCGGTTCATCGAGCAGCAGCACGTTGCCGCCTTCTTTGAGCAAACGTGCCATGTGGACACGGTTACGCTCACCACCCGACAGCAGGTTCAGCGGTTTCTGCTGATCGCCGCCTTTGAAGTTGAATGACGAGCAATAGGCGCGCGAGTTGACCTGCGCATCACCCAGTTCGATGATCTCAGCCCCGCCGGAAATAGCTTCCCAGACGGTTTCCTTGTCGTTCAGGTCATCGCGCGACTGATCCACATAGGACAGTTTTACCGTGTCGCCGTAGGATACCGAACCCTCGTCCGGGGTTTCCTGACCGGTCAACATGCGGAACAGGGTAGACTTACCGGCGCCGTTGGGCCCGATTACGCCGACGATACCACCAGGGGGCAGATCAAACGACAGGCCCTCGACCAGCTGTTTGTCGCCATAGTGCTTGGCCAGATTTTCGACCTCGATCACCTTGTTGCCCAAACGCGGGCCGTTAGGGATGACGATCTGTGCACGGGTCAGCTTCTCGCGCTCGGACTGTTCAGCCAGATCGTTATAGGCGTTGATCCGGGCCTTGGATTTGGCCTGACGCGCCTTGGCGCCCTGACGCATCCAGTCCAGTTCGCGCTCCAGCGTTTTCTGCTTGGATTTGTCTTCGCGGGCTTCCTGCGCCAGACGCTTGGCTTTTTGCTCCAGCCAGTCGGAATAGTTGCCCTCGTTCGGGATACCCTTGCCGCGGTCCAGTTCCAGGATCCAGCTGGTGATGTCATCCAGGAAATAACGGTCGTGGGTAACGATCAGGATGGTGCCTTTGTAATCCATCAGGTGCTGCTGCAACCAAGCGATGGTTTCGGCGTCCAGGTGGTTGGTCGGTTCGTCGAGCAGCAGCATGTCGGGCGCTTCGAGCAGCAGTTTGCACAGCGCAACACGGCGGAGTTCACCACCTGACAGGTTGGCAATCTCGGCGTCATCTGGCGGGCAGCGCAGGGCCTCCATTGACACATCAATCTGGCTATCCAGATCCCACAGGTTCTCGGCGTCGATCTTGTCCTGTAGCTCGGCCATTTCCTCGGCGGTTTCATCCGAGTAGTTCATTGCCAGCTCGTTATAGCGATCCAGAATGGCCTTTTTCGGTGCAACGCCCAGCATGACGTTTTCACGCACGGTCAGGCTCTCGTCCAGCTTTGGCTCCTGCGGCAGATAGCCAACTTTGGCGCCTTCAGCAGCCCAGGCCTCGCCGGTGAAGTCCTTATCCAGGCCGGCCATGATTTTCATCAGGGTCGATTTACCGGAGCCGTTGACACCGACCACACCGATTTTCACGCCGGGGAGGAAGGATAGGTGGATGTTTTCAAAGCATTTCTTGCCACCCGGGTAGGTCTTGGAGACACCCTGCATGTGGTAGACGTATTGATAGGCGGCCATGGATCGGCTCCGTGATGGGGGAATGTAATTTGGGAGGAGTGATAACGGATGGCGGGGGTGGGGGCAATGTTGTGTTGAAGGCATAGATAAAAACACATCGCGCCGCTGTACTTTGGTCGTGCGAAGCCCGCCCTGCGCCTGACCTTCCCCCCGGGAAGGCGCTTTACGCCTCCCCAAGGTCAGGCGCGGGCCTGTGGTTGGAAACACTTGGTTGAGGTTCGCAAGTGGATTAAACTTGTAAATGAATGTCCCCAAGACGCTTGTGGCCAATTTGAGACAAGTACTCCGAGATTTCTTTTCCTATCAATGCGTCGCCCTTAGGGGCATCATCTTCCAGTTCTTTTCCTGCTGGAACATGACCGCAAGAAACCGCCAAAACATTCCAGATGGTTCGCTGCCGCATGTCAGATTGAGCATCCACGGTCACAGGCAATCGAAAGAACTCTCTGATTTCCTCAAAGTCAGCGTCTTGTCCCAGTATTCGAGTAAAAAGGCTTGGATTCATAATTTTCGCAACAACTAGGCAGGAAAGTGCGATTTTGTAGGCTCCATTGTCCCAAGTTCGATCTGAAGAAAGTGACACTACTAATAGGGATGCCATGTTTTCGGCGTCTCTAAGAGACACATCGGTTCTCAGGAAATATTCAATTATCACGTGAATAGACCCCAAAACCGCTTGATCTTTACCAAGCACCTTTGCGACGCGTTCGAAGTGTCTTGCTACTAAATCATTTCTTCCTCGAACTGAGTCGCATTTGGGCAGTTCCATTGCGAGTGTTACAAATTTACGTAAATATCTTCCTGCATCCGCTTAGCTACCATATCTTGCCCGCACGCTGTTCTGTAACTCCGTCAAATTCACCCCCAGCACAAAATGCACACCGTCTACGTTGAAGAAATGCTTGATGATCTCCAGCAACGACAAGACGTAGTCAGGGCGGCAGCGGTCTAACTCGTCGATGACGATGACCAGCTTGCGTTGCACGGGGGGGGGCGTTTTGCCCCATCGCCTCTGGCTTGGTCAGTTCGGTGAGCCCCAGACGGAAGGCGTCCATCGCTGCGATCTTTGACCGTTGCATGTCCCAATAGTCATTGGATTCCTTGTTTCCAGATTCGCTGTTTAGAAATGCCTTGGCCTCTTCTCCAGTGGCTTTGGCAATTTCATCACCCATGTTGCCAAGGATTTCAGTCGCGCCGAACGTTACTGCAGAAAGGCCGATCCGGGCGGCTCCCTTGCCTACTGCCCATGCTGCCTTTTGAACATTCTCGTTTTTTCAATGTACTCTGCTGTCTTCGCCGCATCTGGGTTTTCAAAACGTTCGGCGATTGCGCCGGTCAATGCAATCAGCGGATCGTCCAAATAGTCATGCTTAAAGGCATCAAAATAGACGGTCTGTGTTGTGTTCCCTTCTCGTTGCAGGTGCTCCGCCACCCAGCATTTCAGAAAGAACGACTTGCCCGATCCCCACGACCCATCCAATGCGATCACCAACGGGTCGTCTATACGCTCGACAAGTTCGGAGAGTTTGTCGCCGGTTGGTTTTCGGTTGAGCTTGTCGTGGTCTGCAAACCCGTCCTCATACAGTTTAATATCCGGCTCCGGCACGGTCAGACGCATCTTTGTCTCCAATCCATAAATCAATCCGCACAACGTTAGCGGGTATGTGGGCAAGGGCAAGGAAGGATAATAATTTGGCGCGACTGCTCTGGCGCGACCGTGTCGGATTGAATTTCGGCAGCAAGTGTTTGGCGCTATTTGGCCAAGCGAGCGTGATAGTTGCCGATGGCGTCTGCGCGGAGATAGAAGACCAGAAAGTCTTCAGGTTGGCGTTGTTGCACGCAGATAATATCATACCGCCCATTGGTGCTGGTCTGCATGACATCAAACGTGTGATTGCAGTTGAAAGTGCCCAGCACCGAAGTGTCTGCATCTGTTTTATAGGTGATCACATAGATAACGTCTTCGGAACCAGCGGTTTTGCCAATTTTCAGAACCTCGTATTTGCCTCCGTCTGCTGGTGGCTCAACCGATAACTTGGGCCAATCCACCTGCACCACGCGCTCATCCGGTTGGAACTCGGCGAGCGCAGGGGGCGCCGCAGCAAGGATAGCTCCTAGCAATAGGCTGGTCCGTACAAATTTAGGCGGCTGGAGCTTCATCACAGGGCCTTCTTGCTGGTCAGGGGCATGTTTTTATAGCATACCGCCACGGGACTAGGGGTAAACGCTTTTCTGGCGCGACCCGTTACAGCTACGGGAGGCGGAACGCTGCGCCATTTGTTGCCACATGCAGGCCGGGGCCAGATAGTGGGTCTGTTTGGGGGGTCATTTGACCCTGCCCATCATGGCCATGTGCAGGTTAGCCTTGCAGCGTTGAAGCATTTCGATCTGGATCAGCTGTGGTGGCTGGTTTCGCCAGGCAACCCGTTAAAGGCGCGCGCGCCTGCACCGCTATCACAGCGCATGGCCGCGGCAGGGCAGATCATGCAGCACCCGCGTATTCAAATCAGCGATGCCGAGGCGCAGTTGGGAACACGCTATACGGCGCAAACCTTGCGACATCTGCGGCGGCGTTATCCCGGTGTGCGCTTTGTTTGGCTGATGGGGGCAGATAATCTGGCACAGTTTCATCGCTGGAAAGACTGGCGACAGATCATGGATACGGTACCGGTGGGCGTGTTGGCGCGACCCGGAGATCGGATCTCGGCTCGGTTGTCCCCGGCGGCGCGGATCTATGCACCCTATCGGTTGAAGGGGTCACAGAGCCGATTGTTGGCCCATGCCAAATGCCCGGCCTGGTGTTTTGTCAATGTGCCCATGGTCGATGCCAGCTCATCCGCGATCCGGGCGCGGGGGGAGTGGTCAGCGGCGTAGCATGGCCGAGCCAAGGCCGGCACTGATGACCACCAACAGGCCAAGCCAGGTCAGCATGTCTGGCAACTGACCAAAGGCGGCCCAGCCGAGGGTGACAGCAGCGATCAGTTGGAAATAGACCATGGGCGCCAGTTTGGTGGCCGCAACCTTGTTATAGGCAAACAGCAAGATCAGGTTGCCCAGCATCGAAAAGGCGGCGCTGCCAATGGTGAGCGCGGTAGTGTTCAGGGTCAGGTCGGGCAGGTTGGACAGGCCAAAGGGGAGCATGACAACAGCGGCCAATAGCAGTTGGATCAGGCTGAGTTCGAGCGGAGAGCCGAGGTGCGACAGCCAGCGACCGGTGGTCAGAAACGCGCCGTAGAAGCCTCCGGCGAGCACGGCCCAGAGCAGGTTGATAGAGCCGCCAAACCCAGGGCGAACAACCAAAATAACGCCTGCAAACCCCACCGCCATCAGCAGCGACCGCAGCCAGGTGGTGGGTTCGCGCAGGAAGAGGGCCGATAAGACATAGCTGACAATTGGGCCTATGAAAAAGGCGGCAAATACATCGGCCATGGGCTCGGTTTTCAGGGCAGTCTGAACCGAGAAGATGCCCCCGACCAGCAACATGGCCCGCAACCACATACGCCAGTCTTTTAGCAGCCCATAGGCACGCGGTGGCACAAAAGGCAGCAGCAAGGCACTACCAACAACAAACCGCGAAGAGGCGATGAAGCCGGGGGTTGCCAGACCACTGCTGGTGAGCAACTTGCCACACAGATCACCCGCAGGGATCATTGACATAGCGATGAACATGAGAATGACTGCCTGCAACATGGGATACCTCTAACAGGCAGTGTGCTTACTAAAAAGCAAAATCGTCTGATCGTTTGCCGTTTGGAAATGAATTTATTAGACTGTGCGTAATATGGTTACACGACGATTTTTTCTGCTCACTGGTTCTGCACTGATTGGCACGGGTGGTGCTTGGGCAAATGCTCCGATCACCTCTTTGCGGCCACAAGCGCGGCGTGGTGAGGTTACGATCAGCAGGGCCGATGGCCTTAAATCCGTACTGCAACGTGCAGGTCTGACGGGGGATGTCGCCTGTGCTGTGGCAGACGTGGATACAGGTCTGCGGCTGGAGGCTGAGAACGGCACTGCAGGTCTGCCGCCGGCCAGTGTCGCCAAGGCGCTCACCGCGTTATATGCGCTGGATGTACTGGGCGCTGATCACAGATTTCAAACACGGGTGATGGCAACAGGCAGTGTTGTTGGTGGTGTGCTGAAGGGTGACTTGATCCTTGTTGGCGGCGGTGACCCGACATTGAATACGGACCATTTGGCGAAACTGGCCAAGGCCTTGAAAACCGCAGGTGTGCGCGAGGTTAAGGGTGGCTTTAAGCTGTGGGATGGGGCGTTGCCCTATGTCCGGACAATTGATGATGGCCAGCCAGACCATGTGGGGTACAGCCCGGCCATTTCCGGACTGGCGCTGAACTACAATCGTGTGCATTTCGAATGGAAGCGTGGCAACAAAGGCTGGGCCGTAAGCATGGATGCCCGTACCGAGAAATATCGCCCCGAAGTATCTGTTGCGCGGATGAAAGTCGCAAACCGGAAAACCCCGGTTTACACCTATGCTGACAGGGGCGGGGCGGATCAGTGGACCGTGGCCAATGCAGCACTGGGCAAAGGCGGATCACGCTGGTTGCCGGTGCGACGTCCGGCCGAGTATGCGGGTGATGTGTTCCGCACCATGGCGCGGGCCAATGGGATTGTTCTGGGCAAGCCCAAGGTGGTGAAATCGCTGCCACAGGGCAAGGTATTGGCGCAGCATAATAGTGCCGCACTGTCGGTGATGCTGCGGGGGATGTTGAAATATTCCAATAACCTGATGGCCGAGATGATCGGGATGTCGGCAACCGCAGCAGCGGGGAGCCGACCTGGCTCGCTCAAGGCTTCGGCGCAGGCGATGAGCAAATGGGCGGCTGGCAAATACGGAATGAACGGCACCCAGCTAGTGGACCATTCCGGATTGGGAGAGGCGTCGCGGATGACGCCCAACGATCTGGTGGGGGCACTGATTGCCGCGCGCAAGGGTGGGCAGCTGAAGCCGCTGTTGAAACCGTTCCCGATGCGGCATGCCGATGGCAAGGTAAACAAAAACCACCCGATCAAAGTGAATGCCAAGACCGGCACGTTGAACTTTGTCTCAGGCCTGGGCGGGTTTATGACCGCCGCTGACGGGACTGAGCTGGCCTTTGCCATCTTTGCCGCTGATCAGGGGGCGCGTGCGCGGATCAAACGGGCTGATCGCGAACGTCCACAGGGCGCGCGTGGATGGAATAAGAAGGCCAAGAAGTTACAGCAGAAACTGATTGAGCGCTGGGGCTCGGTTTACGGCAGCTAAGCGGGGGGCGAACCTAGCCCCCGCAAAACTCTCGGATCGCCTGCGCATCGCGGGCCTCTGCCTGTTTGGCAAAAGTCTGAAGCAGCTCTACTGCAACCTCGACACGGCGGGGTGTGAAACGACGGTCGGGGCGAACGATGTGGATGGCCTGATCTGTGTGCCAATAGCGTTGAAGAACCGGCGCCAGGGATCCGTTTGTCAATGCGTCTTCAAAACCGCCAACAGCCATATAGGCGATGCCCAGCCCCCGAGAACAGGCATCAAGTATGGCCGGGCCCGAATTCAGGCTGAGCCGACCGGAAACGCCTACGTCCAGCACTTTGCCCTGGTCTTGAAAGCGCCAGCTTTTGGATTGGGTCAGAATACACTGATGGTGTTTCAGCTCGCCCGGATGCTGCGGCGTGCCGTGTTCAGCCAGATACGCACACGAGGCAAAGGCAACCCGGGTTCTGTTTGACAGGGGCCGCGCAATCAATCCGCTGCTTTGCAACTGGCCCGCCCGGATCGCAAAGTCGTAACCTTCGCTGAGGATGTCGACTTGGCGCGGGTTGAAATCAATTGCGATGTCCATGCCTGGATGGCGCAGCGCCATTTCATTCATCGCCGGGCCGACAACTTGATCACCAAAGGAGCCCGACAGCGAGGCAATGCGCAGGGTGCCCTCAAGATTGCGCTGGGCGCTGGAGACTTCGCACAGTGCTGTTTCAAGATCATCTGAGATTTTTTCAGTGCTTTTGCGCAGGGTTTCCCCGGATTGGGTCAGGTGGACCGAGCGGGTGCTGCGGTGGAACAGCTTGGTGCCCAGCCGGTCTTCGAGGCGGGCCACCTGGCGGCTGACATGGGGAACTGAAACGCCAAGAGTTCTGGCTGCTGCGGTGAAGGATCCCGCACGTGTGACCGCTAGAAATTCCGCTAAACCATCCGAGTTCATTGTTACCACCAGGTAATAGTGTTTTGCAGATTTCACCACTAACGGTCCCTGGTGGAAATAACAATATTGCAGTCAGACAAACACCAATGGAGCGACAGCACATGACTGCGACACTTTTTGACCCGATCCAAATGGGTGACTACCACCTGAAGAACCGGGTGTTCATGGCGCCGATGACCCGTGCCCGAACTGGCCCCGCCGGGGTGCCGGGCGATATGGTTGCAACTTATTACGCGCAGCGGGCCGGGGCCGGATTGATCATTTCCGAGGCAACAGCAATTGACCCACGCGGTGATGGATGGCCCGGGGCTCCGGGCATCTACACCGATGAACAGCAGGCAGGCTGGGCATCGGTGGCCGATGCCGTGCACGCCAAGGATGGTCGCATCTTCATGCAGATCTGGCACATGGGCCGCGCGGTGATTTCCGAGGCGATTGATGGCCAAAAACCGCTGGCCCCGTCGGCAATTGCGGCCGAAGGTCAGCTGCCTAACAGCCAAGGGGTGCCAACTGACTTTGATACACCTGAGGTGATGACACACGCTCAGATCAAAGAGGCCGTAGCAGCCTTTGCCCACGCTGCACGTCGGGCGGTTGATGCTGGGCTGGACGGGGTCGAGATCCACGCCGCCAACAACTTCCTGATCGACTCGTACCTGCGCGATGGCACCAACCAGCGTAGCGATGAATATGGGGGATCGGTTGAGAACCGCAGCCGGTTCCTGCTAGAGGTTGTGGACGCTGTTGTCGCCGAGATTGGAGCGGGCAAAGTTGGAGTGCGGTTCTCGCCAACCAACGCCGTGTTTGGTATTACTGACAGTAACCCGCAGGCAATATTCACGTATGCCGCGCGTGAATTGTCTTTGCGCAAGCTGGCTTATCTGCACGTTCTTGAACCTGCCCTGGACAGTGGTAGCCCGATGTCCGTTGGTCTGCCTGTGGTCACGCCAGCGCTGCGCGAGGCATATGATGGGCTGTTAATTGTCAACGGATCTCTGACGCAGGACACAGCTCAGCAAGCCTTGTCCGCAGGGGCTGCGGATGCAGTTGCAATTGGCATTCCGTTTATCGCCAACCCTGATCTGGTTGATCGGTATAAGGCGGGCGCGCCGCTGGCGGAGCCCAATACGGATACCTTCTACAGCGGAGGGGCAGAGGGCTATGTCGACTATGCGCCTCTGGAGTTTGAGAGCGCCTAAAGCCACCTAATAGGTCAGCTGCGTCAGAAGGTGTGGGCGCGGCTGGCTATGGGATACTTAAGGGGAGATATCATCACGACCCCGCTCATATTGGGTCATACCCTTGAACGGAGGCAGCCAGGCCTCGCGGCGGATTGTCCAGCATTCATAGGTGGGTGTCAGCTGATCGGGCGAGTCCAGGGTTCCAAGATGGACTTCGACTTCGCTGTCGCTGACCGCAAAGACGGAAGAGCCGCAGTTTGGGCAAAAATGCCGTCCGGCATTGTCTCGGGTTTCGCCGTCGATGTTCACCGCTTCCGCCGGGAATGCGGCAGCAGCATAGAACAAAGCACCGTGGTGCTTGCGGCAGTCGAGACAGTGGCAGATGCCAACCCTGATCGGTGCGCCCGACGCCGTGATACCGACGTTGCCGCAGCTGCAACTGCCTGTGAAAAACTCCATGAAATGTCTCCTGCCGAATGTGCCGTCAAAATACGGGCCAACTTGGCCCCTGTCTATGCGGCTAATGTAATCTCTTGATATGAAATATAAATTTTGTTTAGGTGGTGCGTGGATCTTCAGTTTTGGGAAATTCCTATATGGCAAACATCAAGACAATTAGTGCGGGGCGGGTAACAAAAACAGGTTTGGGTCTGCGTTGGCGGACTGCAGCAATGACTGGGGCCCTTATGGTGCTTGTGGCCTGCGGGACAACAACCGCGACGGTCCCCGCACCAACTGAGACAGGCGCTACACATCAAACGCCTTCAGCGGTTGATGTGGCGGCGAAGCTAAGGGTGCAGGAAGAATACCGAGAAAAGTATCCCAACATTGATGTGACAGACGATTATGCCTTGGCCAAGGCCCTGTTCGAAGAGGGCAGGCGTGACGATCCGGATCTACTGGGTGATGACCCCTTTCCGGATCGCTTGATTTGGGAGGCAAATTCGAGCGAGCCAAGTGTGAAAACCATTTTGGCCGCGCAACATGCGCGCTTTGCTGCAGCGCAAGCAGCACTTACTCCGATGTCGCCTGAGCGTGTTGCTCAGGCACAGGCTAGGTTGAGCCAGATCGATATGCCCTGGGTCGCGATTTCCGAAGTCGGGCCACATGACTTTCTAAATCTGGCATCCGTGGCCCCCTATGCCTGTGCAATCGCAGCGATGCAGTTTTCGGTCAATCGAGGTCCCACCGAAACACAAAGTTTCTCGTCATGCGAGGATGGGGATGCCCAGGCTGTTCCAGAAAATTGGACCTTCGATCTAAAATCGATCAGGACAGTCAGTGTAACGATAATCTTTAGCGATAGGTCCAGGCAAACCCGTGAATACATCCGAAGTCAGATTTTGTGGCACTGACTGCGCTGTGGAGAATGGGGCATAGGATGGTGATACGCCAACAATTCCTGTTGGAGCCTAAAGTGGAGGTAGTAGGCGACCATGGATCTGTCGGACCGGAAGTTGTGAGACATCCAGCCCATCCAGACAGCGGGCATTTACGGCCCAGCCGCTGAAAATAGGGAGCCCTTCGGTAGCCTCATCCGCTGTCAGGGCGCGGGGGTGGCGAAAGGGGAGGATACCACAGGTCTTGCAGAAGTAGTCTTTGGCCGTGCCGGTACCCCATTCGTAAAGCGCCAGATCGGACAGGGGCGTATGCAGGTGTAACTGCCCCTCGTTGACGCGAAAGATCAATGCGCCGCGCTGGTGGCAGATCGAACAGTCGCAGATGCGGATGTGGTCGATGTTGGCGTCCACCGAAAACCGGGTGCGGCGGCAATGGCAGCCACCCTGCCAGATCTGGGTGCCGCCGGTAGTCATGGATTAGGTCAAGTGCCGCGCACGGGCACCGCGTTCAATTGCGGCTGCGTGCAGGCGGTCGATGTTCAGCTCGTATCGGATTTCGGCCAAGAACTCTAATTCGGTCTCGTTCAGCCTCCCGTCCGATGCAGCCACATCACAGGCCAGTGCATAGGCAGTTTCGCACAGCCGTTCCGGCAGGTTATCGCGGATCAGGCCAAACAGGGCGTCCAACCCGTCTTCTTGTTCGAACAGGTCAAACACGGTTTGCGACATCCGCTTGATCCGGTCCTGATCGTAATCCGCAAAGATTGGCAGCATGTTCACCGACGACTGGATTTCCATCAGTTCCGAGGTCCGCATGTTTTCGTCCGATGCCGACACCGCCACCATGATCGCAACAAGGCAATCCTGCGGGGTAAGCGGATGAGGGGTTGGCTCGGTCATACGGTGCATCCTTTTGTGCTGTCTCGTGCTTATGGCAGGATAGGGATGCAAAGGGGTGGGTTCAACTCCCACCCCGTAAAATCGACTCTGATTAAATTTTTCCGGTCAAGCGGGAGCGGAAAACCGATACTCGATCTCTTCAAAGCTGTTGCTTGGGAAGCCATAGGTAAAGCGCAAGCCGTCGGGGCCAGCCTGAACGCCATGTTCGGCACCGCCTGGCACATAGATAGCAATGCCGGGGGCAATCTGATGGGAAATCCCGTCGATAGTTACGATACCGCCGCCGTCGAGCCCAAAGTAGAACTCAGACGGGTCATGGCGATGTGGCAGCAGGCGGCCATGTGGTTCAAATTCTGCAATACCCAGTACCATGTTGCGCGGCGTGTCGGCATTGCCGTTGATCAGGGTGCGCCAGCGTACCTCGCCATAAGCGGGATCGGTGCCGCCCGCCAATGGAACCTGAGCCGCGTCCACCACCAATGGAGGATGTGGCAAGTTGCTGGCCTGATGCAGCGCTTCGGTGCCGTCTAGATCGGCGGCGAGTGTGGTCAATTGCTCGGTCATGGGTTCCTCCTCCTCTATGGATGTCAGTTACAGGGGTTTCACGCTTTGGCTCAATAGGCTAAAGTTGCATACTAACATACGGTGAGGTTATGATAGATGGAGCGACTTCCAGGATTTTCAGGCCTTACGGCATTTTATGCCGCTGCACGGCATGGCACGCTGACAGCAGCTGCCAACGAGCTCAACGTGTCGCAACCTGCCATTTCGCGTCGAATTGCGACGCTTGAGGCAGATCTGGGTTGCGTTTTGTTTGATAGAAGTCGCAAACCCGTTAAATTAACGCAGCCAGGCAGGGATTTGCTGCGGGCACTGCACAGCGGATTTGGTCAGATCGAAGGCGCGGTGGCGCAAATTCGACAGAGCGCAAAAGCCCGGGTTGTGACTGTGACCGCGCCATCCGGATTTGTTGCCTATTGGCTGATTCCGCTGTTGGGAGAGCTTGAATCTGCCTTTCCAGAGGTGACGATTCGCATCATAAGCCAGGAGTATGGAGAGGCCGCGCGCCCAGGCGACGTAGTGATCCGCTTTGGGCTGGGCGATGAGGGCTCGTCAACGGAGGCGCGATTGCTGGGAGACGAGGTATATCCGGTGGCCAGCCCGTTTTATCTGGAGCGCCGGGATATGCGCCCGGACCGTTATGACCTGTCGCGGATGACTTTGCTGACCATGGAGGCCGCGCGCAGCCATTGGCATGATTGGCCCAGCTGGTTCGAGGCCGCCGGTCAGACCATGCCTAAATCGGCGCGGGCGTTGGATTTCAATTCCTATGCGATGTTGGTCAACGCCGCGCTGGCGGGGCAGGGGGTTTGTCTGTGTTGGACCGGTTTGCTGGAGAGTTTTCTGGACACTGGCTCAATGCTCCGGTTGCATGGCCCCAGCGCCACTTCGGCGCGGGGATATTTTGCTACAGCACGCGATGGGCTGGCCGCGGATCGGGATGTGCAGAATATTCTGGCCTGGATAGTCGAAAAGGGCAGCATTTAGCCCTTATGCAGCTGCTGTTCATTGACTCATGCTGCGCTAGCACAATAGACCGGGCCAGCCGGCCGCATAGGGCTGCCGGAAACGCGATGCGGCCCAATTGGGGGCCATCCGATGGAGAACAACATGTCTGAACTGCGCGAAACTGCTCTCAAGAGCAAAGCCTGGCCGTTTGAAGAAGCCCGCAAGGTGCTCAAACGTTATGCCAAGGGCGCGCCGGAAAAGGGCTATGTGCTGTTCGAAACCGGTTACGGCCCGTCGGGTCTGCCGCATATCGGCACCTTTGGTGAAGTCGCGCGCACCACGATGATCAAACGTGCGTTTGAAGTGCTTAGCGATATTCCAACCAAGTTGGTCTGTTTCTCGGATGATCTGGACGGCATGCGCAAAGTGCCGGGCAACGTACCAAACCCGGAAGCGCTGGTTGAGCATATGCAAAAGCCGCTGACTGCGGTGCCAGATCCGTTTGGCACCCACGAGAGCTTTGGCCACCACAACAACGCCATGCTGCGCCGGTTCCTGGATACCTTTGGCTTTGAGTATGAGTTCATCTCGGCCAATGATTTCTATGGCTCGGGCCAGTTCGACGAGGTGCTGAAGCGCGCCGTTGAAAAATACGACGAGGTTATGGCGGTGATGCTGAAGAGCCTGCGTGAAGAGCGTGCGGCAACCTATTCTATCTTTCTGCCGATCCACCCGGAAACTGGCCGGGTTCTGTATGTTCCGATGAAAAAGGTCTGTGCCGAAACCCATACCATCACCTTTGACGATGAAGACGGCAAGGAATGGACCCTGCCGGTCACCGGCGGCAACGTAAAGCTGCAGTGGAAGCCAGACTTTGGCGCCCGCTGGGCCGCGCTGGGCGTTGATTTTGAGATGTACGGTAAGGATCACAGTACCAACACGCCGATCTATGACAGCATCTGTCGCATTCTGGGCCACCGCGCACCGGACCACTTTACCTATGAATTGTTCCTGGATGCCAACGGTCAGAAGATTTCAAAAACCAGCGGTAACGGCATCTCGATTGATGAGTGGCTCACCTATGCCAGCTCGGAAAGCCTGTCGTATTTCATGTACCTCAAGCCCAAAACGGCTAAGCGGATGCATTTTGATGTGATCCCCAAGGCGGTGGATGAATATCACCAGCAGCTGCGCGCCTACCATGGGCAGGACACCAAAGGGCAGTTGAACAACCCTGTCTGGCACATCCACGGCGGCGACGTTCCGCAGTCGGATATGGTGGTGCCCTTTGCCATGCTGCTGAACATCGCCAGCGTGTCCAATGCCGAGGACAAGGAAACGCTGTGGGGCTTCATCAACAAATACGCGCCCGACGCGACAGCTGAAAGCAACCCAACGCTGGATCAGGCGGCTGGTTTTGCTGTGGCTTACTTCAACGACTTTGTGAAGCCAGCCAAGGAGTACCGCCTGCCAAGTGATCAGGAACGCGCGGCGCTGCAGGATCTGGCGGATGCGCTGAAATCCCCCGAGGCAGCACTGGCAGCGATTGCCAAGAAGAATGAGCTGGTTGGCAACGAAGACCCGCTGCCCGAGGCGGATTTTAATAGCGATGAGTTCTTGCAGTCTGTGGTCTTTGCCATTGGCAAGATCCATGGGTTCGAACCGCTGCGCGCCTGGTTCTCCGCCATCTACGAGGTGCTGCTGGGCGCAACCCAGGGCCCACGTTTTGGTGGTTTCATCGCCTTGTACGGCGTGGACGAGACCATCGCCCTGATCGACAGTGCTCTGAAGGGTGAACTGGTTTAAGCCATATCGTAAGATTTAGATTGGGCCACACAGTTGATTTGAACTGTGTGGCCTTTTTTGTGCGGCAGAGGCAGATGAAGTCTTATCACGCTAACAGGTTGCTTCTGTGTCCGGCAGATGCCTGGACCATAGCGCTAGGTGACCCTCCAAATGGTCCAAAGCTCCTTATATCGAACGTAACAGCACCTTGTTTGACCCCAGAGCTGATGCGATGTTTTGGAACTTAAGCGCGTTTGGCGAGTTTACGGCCGAGCGAAGCAGTTGCGTTTCAGCAGTGCCAATGATTGCAATAGCCTGCACAATCGCAGCGCTTTGGTTTTCAGGTGCGATTGGGGTCAAGGCGCGGTTTGTTTTCAGGCGGTTGTCCTGGGTTCTGATTGTGGCTCTGGACCGGTTTGGGTCTCTGTACTCTCGTGCCACCGCGCGTAGCTCTCTTGATGCTTGGCCCAGGATGCTTGCCACATCTCCCTGGCTGCGTACTCTGCGAATGTCCTTTTCAAGAGAGCCCAAACGTTCAGATAGGCAGTCAACCATATAGGCACCCGTGCCTTTGCACAGCTCCGGGATCTCTCTTAGCTTTCGAATGACATACTCTGGGTCTTGTGCTGCAAGGGCTGCGGTGGTGGCTGCTGAAGGGTTTTGACCATCGGAATCGTCAGCGCTACGAGGTTCTGAAGGGCTGGAAAAGCTACCAAAACCAGAACCGGTGCCGCCCCCCGAGGGAAGGCTGAAACCAGAAAGCGTGCCGCTATCACTGCCGGGCTCGGGTCCCCCCCAAGATACGGAATAATCTCCGGTACTAGAAATCGTTCCTGTGACGCTCCCAGAGTAGCTTTCAGTCACGCTGACAACGTCCCCTAAGTCGTTGACGTCGTTATACGTCGCGAAACCTGCAAAGCTGCCGGAAATGTCCCCGCTTGACGAAATGCTACCTGAAAAATCGGTTGTTTCGCTTTCATCTGGATACCCGGAAACTGGGGTTGTTTCGCTGACTGTGCCAGCAAAGGTACCCGTTTCATCGATGGTAATCGAACCTCCAGGCAGGTCAAAAGTCTGGGCGGATCCAAGTGACGAAGCAAGAATAAACGGTGCCAAAAAAAGCAGCTCTTTGTGCATGAGTACAACTCCCAACTGTTTAACAAAACCAAAGGCAAACCGGGTTCATGTCTCTAGTTAGCGCGTTTGGTCTATTGTCCTCAATTTTTCCAGGAACTTCAGTATGGATAGCTCACCTTGTTGTTTTAGGCAGAGAAGATTGTTGGGCCTTTGTGTTGGTATCTGTTGCCGATATTTGCGACCTGTCGCGGAAACTGACCAGATAGGCGGCAACCAGAACCAGACAGGTGGCGGGAATAAAGGCCATACCGGGCCAGATCTGGAACACCACCAGATCGGCCCCCACTGCAAAGATCAAGGATAGGTATTCCACTCCGGCCAGCTTAGCGGTTTCTGCCAGCTTCAACCCCAGCGTCATGCATATATGCGCCAGCCCGCCCGCCAGCCCTGCGCCGATCAGGTAGATGTAAGTGGTAAGGTTTGGGCTGGCCCAGCCCAAGGGCAGCGTACAAAGCCCGCCCACCGCGCAGACTAGTGCAAAGTAGAACGCGATGGCACCAGGGTGTTCGGTCTTGGTCAGGTCACGGATCTGCACCTTGGCAAAGGCGGTGATGACAGCGGTGATGAGCCCCAGCACCACGCCAAGCAGATAGCCGTCGCCCTGGCTGCTCTCGATCGCGGGAACGGTCATCACCAGCACCCCGGCAAAGCCAAAGGCAACCGCCAGAACCCGGGTGCGGTTGATTTCCTCGCCCAGCATGATGCGTCCCAGGATCAGCATGACAATGGGGGTCAGATAACCGATCACTGTGCTGTCAGCGACCGGTAGATACTTCAGCGAGGCAAAAGATGTGGCCATGGCCGCCAGCCCCAATAGGCAGCGCAGGATATGGGAACCGGGGCGCTTGGTCAGCAGCCCGGTTGGTAGATCGCCCGTCAAATGCAGGTAGACCACCAGCGGCAAGAGCGCGACTGCACTGCGCCAGAAAATGATCTGCCCCAACGGCACATTTTCCGTCGTCAGCTTTACAAACACCACCATGACGGTGAAGAAAAAGCTCGCCGCCACGCGAAGGGCGAGGCCAAATTGATCCTGTGACATTGAGATATCTCTAGGTGTGTGAAGGGGCTTGGCTGGTCCGGATGTGCGTCGAGAAGCGTGAAAAATTCAAGAGTGTAGAAACGAAACCCCGGAGGAGCTGTCATCTAGAATAAACACTCATATCCAGAGAGTTCTACCCCTTCTTTGGGACAACTGGGTTCACAAACCCATTGACTCGATTTGTGGGACACCTGTTTGATTGGGGGGAGTTTTAGAGCGCTAAAGTATTTGGCCTGATGGCCACACCGAGCGACCAGTTGGTGGTGGTCTTTTTAGAGAGCGAGATGAATTATGGAAATCGACAGCCCCAATGCGTCATTTGTTGGCACAATCCCCGCAAATTATGATCGATATCTAGGCCCGTTGATTTTTGAATTCTCAGCTGCGGATATGGCCGCCCGGGTCGCCTCGGGCCTAGATGGTCCGTCCCGAATTCTGGAGGTGGCCTGTGGAACAGGCATTTCTACACGCCACATGTCGGGCGCAGTGTCCGAGGGCTCGGAAATTATTGCCACTGATTTGAACCAGGCGATGCTTGACTATGCGGCCACTGCCAATGGCGATTTGGCAGGGGTGAGATATCAGCAAGCTGATGCGCTGGCACTACCGTTTGCGGATAGTGAATTTGACGCGGTGGTCTGCCAGTTTGGCATCATGTTCTTCCCTGACAAAGCGGCAGGACTAACGGAAATGGTACGGGTGCTGAAACCCGGCGGCCAACTGACGGTGACGGTTTGGGATAGTTTTGAATTTAACCCTGCAGTTGGCGTGGTTGATCAGGTCATCAAGGGCGCGTTTGAGGACAATCCTCCCCGGTTTCTTGAGGTGCCGTTTAACCTGTTGGATGTCGCTGCAGTGGAGGAGCTGTTTCAGGGCGCGGGTCTGCAGGATGTGGAGGTGATCCATGTGAGTGAAACGGTTGAAACATCGAACCTTGAAGATGTTGCGCGCGGTTTGCTAACCGGAAACCCAACCGTGCTGGAGGTGAAGGAGCGAGGGACAGTTGATATTGGTACGCTCATCGCTGCGGCCCGCGAAAAGCTGGAGGCGAGATTTGGCCCGGCGCCAGTTGGGTTGCCTTTCCGCGAGATCACGTTTCAGGCGCGCAAGTAGAATGACCTAAGCTAGCGTGATCACATCACGCCCGTAGCAGGAGAAATTAAACTCCAAAATCAGACAAGCTGATGTGTATCTGTGACCTGAGACACAGACGGCCCGAGTCGTTTCTACTAGATGCCTAGGTAACCAAGGGCACCTCGGTTTGGTCGCAGATGCAAACGCGCAAACTCGTTCCGGTACCCTTGAAAACGAGAACTCCGCGGCATCATTGCGGAAAATAATCAAAGGGTTACGTCTGTGGCACATAAAATCAAAACACTCTGCCTGGCAGTCTGTGCTTCCATCGCTGTCGGGACAGCTGCGAACGCCACTGTCTATTCCCATATCAAGGGGGAAGACAGCATCAGCGCAAGCCAGCAATGTATCGGCAAACGCACCCAAAGTGCCAAGTCCTATGCCTATGATCAGTGGCAAGAATTTGAGCGCTCGGTCGACATTGCGCGTAAGCAAAACAAATCGATAAATGTTCGCGACTGGACCCAAGCCCGGGATCTTTGGGATCGTTGTAAACGTGTCAGGGCAAAGGCCGGAGTTGGAGTATCAGGCGAGGCCCGAATTGGCGTCTCTACCGGGTTCTGATCGCGATTGAGTGGGGGGATGAGTTTGGATCATGCGGTGGCAGGAGCATCCCCGACAGCCCTGGTATATCAATGGCATACCAAAGGGTATCGCCGACTTTTGTTGAAACACTTCTAAAGCGAATTAGTTGTTCTGACTTAGGGACAACTAATTTGTAGGAGGTCGGATTTTCTGTGCCAGAGATTAATGAATGGGAAGCTAAAACCCGGATACCGCTTAACTTTTCAAATGGATCTTTTGTACCTGTTTCCGCCGAGATCGGCTGGTTGTGCGAGCAGGAATTTCCGAACATTCAGGCGGAGCTCGAAGACAAAGACTTTGTCATTGTCGATGTCTCAGATGAATGCTCATCCTTGGCTGAATTCCGAGAAATCGCCACGTCAATCGCTGCATCCTTGGGAACCCTGATGGTTCAGAACGAAGAGGGCAGTACGGTGGTTGAAGTCTATGATCGCCAGCTTGGCCGTATCGAAGACGGCGCACGGTACCATCAGACCCGCCAAGGCGGCGATATCCATACCGACAGTGTCAACCGGCCAGAACCTATGGTTTATCTGGGTTTGGCCTGTGCGGCGCCTGCGGTCATGGGCGGAGAGTCGATTATTATTCGTGGGCGAGATGTTTATGCCAAGCTGCAAGAGCATCCCGAGGTGATTGACTGTCTTAGCGAAGACTTCTTTTTCGAAGGTCGGGGGATGAATGCCGAGAACGAGCTGTTCAAGGTTCCAGTTCTGCAAATGAAGAACGGCAAGGCCAGTTTCCGCTATCTGCGCAGCTATATCGCCAGCGCCCACGAGCGGGCGGGGCAGCCGCTTAACCAACGACAGATCCACGCGTTTGACGTGCTGGACTGCATCCTTGAGATGTCGGCCTTCCAGCAACGGTTCACGCTACAGCCGGGGCAAATCCTGTTTGCCAATGACACGGCCACATTCCACGGCCGCACGTCTTTTGTTGATGGTCCTGTACCAGGTGGGCTGAGCGACCGGCGTCACATGCTGCGCTATTGGATGGAGTAGGCGGAGATAGCGATGGGGAAAATCAGTTTTGGTTGCCCCTACTGATTTTCGACCATTGACCCTGCAATGATAATTGCCATGCCCAACACGCAAAAAGCGGCACCGGCCAGATCCCATCGTGTGGGCACCTGTCCTTCGACAGCCCAAAGCCAGACGAGTGAAGCGCCAATGTAAATCCCGCCATAAGCTGCGTAGGCGCGGCCCGCAAATGTGACATCGATGCGGGTGAGAAGAAAAGCAAACAGAGCCAGAGACGCAAGGCCGGGGATGAGCCACAGGGCACTGCCGTTGGCACGCATCCAGGTCCAGACTGCGAAACACCCGGCGATTTCTGCAACAGCGGCAAGGATGTATATTCCAAGCGCCCATATGATTGTTGTCATGTACTGTCTCTTTTCCGAATGATATTCACTCACCGGGTAGTAAACCATGATGCCCAACAAAGATCAGATATCCCGTTACGACTCAGGCGACTTTCATTCAGTTTTATGGTAATTTTATGCATGGTTTTATGAGTTGGAGGGTTTCGCTATGCAACGCATCTTTGTGTCTGTTGGGTTTTCTGTCATTCTGGCTTCGTTGCCCGCTATTGCGGCCGCTCAGACCTCGCCTGGAAACTCGGGCATCAATCTGGAACAAACAATTGGGTCGAATGCTGGAAACGGCAATGGATCGGATTGGTCGACGGATGACGGAGAGGGATATTTTGACAGTATCCCCGACAGCTCGGAGAATCCCGACGATCCTTCCCACGATATTAAGGAGCCAAAGGTTGAAATTGATCCGGGCAAATCTGATCGCAACGCAAATAACCGGAAGTGATTTCGGCATCCTGAGAAATCAGAAAGAGAGTGCTACTTAACTAGCGGCAGATGAAGACGGGTGGTGGCAAAACCAGTGTGGTTGCATCTGGTTTTGCCATTTGCCGTTCTGCTTGGTGATTACCGATTGCGACTGGTGAAGAACCATAGATAGGTCACTACGCACACAGGTTCACTTGTCCTCTACGGTCTTTGATGTGCCCCCCGTTGCGCACCCACCGTACGCCCTGGTTGGGGCGAATTAACGTCTTTACCTTAAACCCAATCCCCCAAACGCTTAGGCGCTGCAGGAAAGGGTTTTGCATGAACAAGGTGATTACAGACGGAGTGGTGCTGATGCCGCCACAGTTTGAAGATGGCCTGGATGTCTGGTCCAGCGATGATGGCACACCGGGGTCTGACGCCTATGATGGGGCAGCCAATGCAGCGTTGGTTCCGGCGGATGCGGATTTTGGTGACTGTCTTGAATTGCAGAAAACGGTTTCGACCCAGAAGCTGCGCTATATGGGGCAGACCCCGCTGGAGCCGGGATGTTATTTGCAGGTCAAAGCAAGGGTTAAGGCCGTCAGCGGTGCCTTTCCCAGTGTACGGATCGCGGCTTGGGCTGGCGGGGCAGGCAGCAGTCATATTGTCAGCGTTGTTGAAACCGGGCCCAGCACAGCCCTGAGCAATTATGGCGAGGTGGTTGAGGTCACTGCTATCATCGGCACCGGTGCGCGCGATGGGGTTGATATGGTCTGGGGTCGTGACGCGACCTATGGCCATATGGGGCTGGATCTGACCGGAGCCACCGGCGGGGTGGTGCGGATTGATGATATCGAGATCGTGGATATCACCAGCGCCTATCTGCGCGACATGCTGAGCCTGGTGGATGTCACGGATTATGGCGCGGTTGGGGATGGAACAACCAATGATGCCCCCGCGTTTGAGGCGGCGGATGATGCCGCTGACGGGCGCCGCATTCTTGTTCCGGCCGGAGAGTACCATTTGGATGACACCGTATCGCTGAGCAGCGAAGTGGTGTTTGAAGGCACGGTCAGCATGCCCGCTGACAAGATTTTGCTGTTGACCAAGAGCTTTGACTTTCCCACCTATGCCGCGGCCTTTGGCAACGAAGAGCTGGGGTTCAAAAAGGCGTTTCAGGCGCTGATCAACAATGCAGACCATGAATCGCTGGATCTGGGCGGACGCAAGGTGTCGTTGTCGGGACCGGTGGATATGCAGGCAGCGGTCCCCAACAAGACCAGCTATGCAACACGGCGGATCATTCGCAATGGCCAGATCGAGGCGCAATCTGGGGCGGCTTGGGACACTGTAACCGTGACCTCACAGGCGACCTATGACCCCAATGACTCGCGCAAGCTGAAATCGGTCTCCAATATCGCCAACATTCCTGTTGGGGCCTTGGTGGAAGGCAGCGGTGTTGGCCGCGAGATCTATGTGAAGTCCAAGAATGTTGGCGCGGGTGAGTTGACCTTGAACGCACAACTTTATGACGCTGCTGGCACCCAAGTCTTTACCTTCAAGGACTTCAAATACATGCTGGATTTCAGCGGTTTCAGTTCGCTCAGCAAGTTTGGCATTACCGAAGTTGAGTTGCAGTGCAACAGCCATTGCAGTGCCATTCGGCTGGCTCCTGCTGGGACGGTGTTTAGCTTGGATAACTGCTTTGTTTCGCGGCCCAAAGATCGCGGGATTACTTCTATTGGTGAAGGGTGTCAGGGCATTTTGATCGACAATTGCCAGTTTCTGTCTGCTGAAGAGGCCGAAACGGTTCCCAATCGCAGTTCGATTGCCCTGAACGTGAATGGCAATGACGCCAAGCTGCGCAACAATCGGGTCACCAAGTTCCGTCATTTTGCCTTGTTGGCTGGGGGCAATAATACGGTGACAGGTAATCACTTTTTCCAGGGTGATACGGTGCCAGATGGCGTGCGAACAGCGGGGTTGATTATTGCCAGCACCTATTGTTCGACCACCGTTGCTGACAACTATGTCGACAATTGCTTTATCGAGTGGACCAACGAACAGGATGCAACCCCGGACTACACAACAGGGTTTTCGTTCAGTTCGCTATCCATCACCGACAATGTGTTCTTGTCGGGTGATGTAGCGCCCTGGTTCAGCTATTTCGTAGTTAAGCCGCACGGAACCGGACATTATCTGAACGGGGTGTCGGTGAGCGGCAATAAGTTTCGGTCCATCAACGGGACGATTGACCGAGCTGAACGGGTCGATACTAGTTTCTCTGATCTGGACTTCAGCCGAACAAAGAATGTGTTCTTTGAGGGCAATACCTTTCACAATGTCAGTGCAGGTGTGTCCAACCCACTGCGGGTCCGGCACGATCAGTCTTCGGCGGCCAAGACATGGACAGTAGACCCAGGTGATGCGCTGCCCTTTGGCGGTCGGTCGCGTGGCGTTGACAGCGTTATTGCACTGGGGGCGATCACCACCAGTGGTGGCTCGTCACGCTATGCGATGCCCTATGCCAACCTTGAGCAGGGCAGCAACAAGGATCAGGTTGATCTTGTTTGGGAAGAATCCGTGCGCGGCGAGGTGCAACTAACCATGCGGATGGACAAGTGATCAGTCCTGCTGCAGGTCCTCTGGTGCGAGATGAAAGGCCTTGCCAAAACCGCCATTCAGATGCGCCTTGGTAATTTTGAAACGGGCAAAGGCAAAGTCGGCAAAACCGATATAGAGCTTCGCCTTGGGATGGTCGCGCAGGTAATGCGCGGCTAATTCCGCATGTCCGGTATCCCCATGCCGCAAAAACGAAGCCTGACAGATCAGGCTAAGCCGAGGATGGGTGAGAGGATCTCCTTTGCCTTCGGGCTCTCCAACCAGCAACGAACAGGCCGGGTTGGTTTGCAAGGTGCGGGTGTGAATGGCCAGCGAGGAGACCAAGCTGATGGGTTTGCCGTCAGGGTCCAGCCCAAATGATACCCGTGTCACCAGCGGTTCGCCCGTGTCCAATATGACTCCCAATGCAGCAAAGCGGGCCTTGACCATAAGGCTGTGGGCCAGCGCGCGGGCCTCGTCATCTGTGGGGCGGATTGGATTGACCATTGCGGCGCTCTAGAGGGTTGGTTCCTAGAACCTGTGCCACACTCCGATCTTGAGGCCAAGACTGCGTTGTAGGTTGACCCGATGCTCAAGCCCCACCAGCAGTCGCGTGTTGTTCTTTAACGGAACCTGCAGCCCGGGCGTAATGGAGTAAAACAAAGGGTAGCCGCTGATTTTTGCGGTCTCCACCTGAAGGATCGGGCGCAGTTGGTCTGGATCAGACAGGCCAATGGTCGTGTCCAGTTTCAGGATGGGCTCAGAGCCGGTGCCCCGCATTTCGTAAGCGCCATCAATGGCAAGCCAGCCCGGCCCCCATTGGGTTTCAAACCATTGGCCATACGACAGTGTGAGCTTGTACATGTGCCGCCAGTTATTGCGGTAATGAGCACCGCCGAGTGCCAGCTCAACGGCCAGCCGATGCCGATCTTGGCGTCTGCGCAAGGGCAAGCGGGCAAAGACCACAGCGTGGCCTGACATGTCGTTGCTGTCATTCAGATCAACACCCAGCGTCAACCAGTGGGTCAGGCCAAAATCACCGTAATACCCCAACTCATGGCTCCAACTTCCATCGCTGTTGCGCAGGGTTGCGGTGGCCGAGGCAAAGCCCTGGTCGGGCTCACGCAGCCATGCACCGGCGTGCGCCGGACCAGCGGCGAGAGCAGAGAGGCAAAGGAACAGCAGAACACGAAACACGACAAACACCCCAGAGCTCAATTTGGCGTCTGTTATGGTTAATAATTTGTTACTCGCGCCGGATTGTGATGGCTGCGTTAGCAAAATGGTTGGCAGATTGCTGAAAACACTTCTGTTTTTGGGGCAATCAGGCGTAGGCTGGATGTATTCAACGGAGGAGCCAATGCCAACAATAGCCAAGACCGCTGATATCCAAACCGTCATCACAACTTTTGAAATGACGCCGGGCACCTGCCAGGACCTGCTGGATGCCTTGACCGAGGCCTATGCCGAGTTCATTTCGCTACAGCCCGGTTTTATCGCTGCTGGGTTGCATGTGAATGACGCCCAGACCCGCATTGCAAACTATTCACAGTGGCAGAAACGAGAAGATTTTCTGGCCATGCTGCGGACACCGGAAATGCGCAAACGCAACCGCAAGTTCAACGAGCTTTGCCGCAGTTTTGAGCCAGTGATGTACGATGTGGCGGCGACGTTTGGACCTTAATTCACTTTGTTTGTGGCGCGCTTTGATACCAGCGTTTGCTGGGGGGATGGCCAAGGGGCTCGTGTGATGTGCCCGGAAAATCGGTGCTGCTTTCGCAACCTTCTGGGTATTGCCCTTGGCTGAACTAGATTAACTACCAAGGGCTGTCGCTGGGACAGCAGTTTATCTTGGTGCCATTTGTCACCGGGAAATCGCTGTAACGGTTGAGTTTTAGGGCGTGCCTTGCGTCAGTCTGGAAACAGGCCGTTATGGGAGAGCCTTAATGTATCGCAAAATTCTGGTGCCAATTTCCTTTGATCCTGACCGGGATATTCAAGGACCTTTAAAGCTGGCGGGACTGCTATGCAGCGAAGGTGGGGCAGTCACGCTTTTGCATGTTGTTGAACATATTCCAGCCTATGCAATCTCCTATATGCCGCTGGATTACCTTGCTCAGGCGCGTATTGCATTGCAGACCGAATTGGATAGCCTTGCGGCGACTTTGCCACATGCCATTGGGGTTGTCATCGAAGGGCATTCCGGTCGGTCGATCCTGGACTGGGCCGAGAGCAACCAGCCCGATTTGATTATTATCGCGTCACACCGACCAGGCATGCAGGATCTGTTGCTTGGCTCAACAGCTTCGCAGGTTGTACGGCATGCGGTTTGTTCTGTGCATGTGGTGCGTTGACCCGGTCAAGCGGGTCGGGATTGGAACAGCAACCAAGCCACACGGAACAACCCACCTGGTAGCCAGGCAGACCTCAGCAAGACCTTGTTGGAATTCACTGCATCCGCAATGCGGGCAAAATGGGTTTGTCTTTCCCCAGAAGCCCGAAGCAGGACGGTTTCGGCGCGCTGCATTGCCCGTTCCGCGCGCGCATTGGCCTGTGGGATCGCAGCTGGCTTGATGGGGGTATAGGTCTTTAGCCCGCGGCGGATTGGCTTTTGGGTTGGGTCTGTGTTGTTCTCGACCACCTGGCGAAGGGTGTCTTCGACTCTTCTTAGTTCGTCGTGAGCTAATGAGTACACAAGGCTGTCATGCAAGACGTCCGCAGCTCTTCTGAAATGATATCTATAGCAGTCATGACGGTAGATAGGTTTCAATCGGGGGCATTTATTAGCCCCATCTTTCAAAAAGCGTATAACTTGATTTGTTGTGGTGTTGTTAAGCCGGGTGTTGGTATCAGAGCCACGATTGTTTGCCCCACCTTCTCCCCCTTCGCCGGATCCACTGGCTAGGGCAGGGGACTGGACGCTGAAAAGTGAAGCAATTAACAGAAAACGACATACGAGTTTAAACATACGCAATACCTCTCTGTGCTGAGCATAGCTTGAATACGGCAGGCAACAAGCCTGCCGTATAGGGCTGAACCATGATCGCGCAGCGAGATGCAGTGATTAGTGCATGGTGCAAAACGAGCCGTGCTGGGCATTTTGCATAAGTTGATCGAAGTGTTTGCCCTGCATTTCAACCAGGGTTTTGTGATCGCCTGCTTCGAACCACACCTTGTCCAGTCCCGACAGGCTGTTATCGATGATGGTTGGCACGTCATAGGCTTCACCCACCGGAGGAGCGGCACCAAGATTACAATCATCAAACAGTTCTTCGATTTCGCCCTCGGCAGCCAGACCCAGGCGGCGGTCAAGCATGGCCTGCAGTTGGGTCAGGTCGACGTGGTGATTTGATGGTACAACAGCCAGCATGGGGCCTTCTTCCATGTGGATCAGCACTGATTTGGCCAGGTGGTCGCCGGGCACATGGGCGGCCTCGGCACAGCCACTGGCGGTGGCGGCATAGGGATGAGAGATCATGTCAAAGGGCAGTCCCTGCGCATCAAGGTGGTGTTTCAGGCGTGCGGCAATAGTCATGGGATCCTCCGGTTTTTGCGAAGGCGCCGGCCGTTGGCCATTCAACCAGCGCGGCCAGGGCACCGGTGATTGAGGGTAGGGCTATACTGTGCCCGGCTTAGGCGAGTCGGGCAAGGGGCAGGGTGGTCTGGTTAGAATGTTAGCGGAAACTGGCGGTATGGGGCGAGGTGCGTGCTGGCTAGGCTATCCTGAAAGAGTTGGAGGACTTCAAAAATGACATTAGAGGCCAAAGCTATTCAGATGATCGACGATGCACGGGTGCGGGTGACGCGGTTTGATTTCGAACCGGGCGCTGAAACCGGCTGGCACACCCACGCGATGGATTATGTGATCACCGCCGTGACCGACTGCCACATGCGGCTGGACATGCCAGATGGCGAAGTGCGCGAGGTGGTGGTGCCCGCTGGTACGGCCTATCGGCGTGAGGAGGGCGTGGAGCACAATGTGATCAACATTGGCGACGGGGTGATGAGCTTTGTTGAGGTGGAGTTGAAGTAGGCCTTATTTCCCGGCGGGCAGATAGGCGAAACGATAGGCCAGCGCCACACCGCCTGCGCCGCCGATGA
Organism: Parasedimentitalea nitratireducens; assembly: GCF_057444295.1. Lineage (NCBI taxonomy): Bacteria > Pseudomonadati > Pseudomonadota > Alphaproteobacteria > Rhodobacterales > Paracoccaceae > Parasedimentitalea > Parasedimentitalea nitratireducens. Next base: position 28,487 of record NZ_JBYAXC010000017.1, read on the forward strand.
TATTGCCCAGCGTGACCCAGAACAGGTTGGCGATGACGGCGCCAATCCCCACCTGCGCCCCGGCGATAATGCCTTGGGGCAGCAGGTACATATTGGCGATTGAGTGTTCGAACCCCAACAGCACAAAGGCGCTGATGGGCCAAAGGATGGCGAGGATTTTGCCCGCTGCGGTGCGTGCGGCAAAGGTGAGCCAGACGGCGAGGCAGACCAATGCGTTACACAGGATCCCGCGTGTTAGGGCCTCAAGTGGCGAGAGGGTGGCTTTGCCCTCGGCGATGCTGGATGCCGTGGCACCGATGGGGCCGTCCAGCAGCCCGGTGCCGAGCATCGCGACAGCCAGCGCCACGGCTCCGATCAGGTTGCCAAGGTAGACAATCCCCCAATTGCGCAGCAGGGCGGTGAGGGTGATTTTGCGATCCACTGCGGCCATGGTCATCAGGGCGTTGCCGGTGAACAGCTCGGCCCCGCCGACGATCACCAGGATCAGGCCCAGCGAGAACACCACGCCACCCAGAAACCGCGCCGGGCCGGTGGGATCCACCCCGGTCATCACCGCTGTATAGGCCGCGCCGCCAAGAGCGATGAAGACCCCGGCCAAAATGGCAAGGGTCAGGGTCTGGGCCGCCGATAGATGTGCCTTGGCCACCCCGGCCTCTTCGACCCGACGGGCAATCTCGGCAGGCCTGTAGGCGTCCAGTCCGGTTGGGTTTGGGTGCGACATGCGGTGATGGTAGGGCAGGGACAGGTGTTGGGTCTTTGATTGGGATCAAGAGAGTCGAAGGGTAGGCGCTGCCCGGGGGCGCCGGATTGAGTGAGTGTACATGTGCACAAAATAAGAAATTTTGGAGTGTGTTTGTTTTGTGAAAACATATTAAGGTTGTGTTTTTTGTTGAATATCCGCATTTAGTCCCCAGATTAAAGTTTGATTGAAAGTGGGACTGTTTAAGGAGGGGAAATGGCTTTCAGCTATCGTGAAATCCAAATCGTAAAGGGAATGTTGGCAAGGGGAGACAAGCAACACGATATCGCTTCGTATTTTGGAGTGAATGGTGGCAGGGTTGGAGAAGTCTCAAGTGGAACCTGTGATTATCCGCAGGCACAGGCATTCTCAGAGGACAAGCTTCCACCCCCGGGGCCTTATGTTGGTGCAAAGACTGTTTTCGAAATCAAAGAAACACTGGAAGAGGCAATAGAGTTAATTAAAGGGGCCGGATCAGGTTCAGGCGAAAGTGAGGTAGCAATAGAAGCATTGGAAACGGCAAAAGGTAAGCTTTGACTTTTTTGCTGCTTGGCTCTGGTGCTCATTGCATTTCAATTACTTCGTTAGATGATCTCTTGCCTATTCGTTACAAACCGAGGTGACTAGGAGTGGCCAGTTCTCAGGTGGGGAAGCTTTGTAGCCTGTCCAGCATGTCGGGGGGACTATGGAGATGAAATTCTGGATTGCCTTTGTAGCTTTGTTTTTTGTTATCCGAATTTCTATTGGCCAGATCTTTGACTTGGCCCCCACATGTCACGATGGTTGGAGGTCTACTTCAATAGGTCTCAAAGGCGCTTGCTCACATCATGGTGGAGTAGATAGATCACGAGCGGCACTTGCCTTTTGGGGAAGTGTTTTGGGTTCTTTCTTTGTCATTTGTGGTGTTTCTCAGATTTACGTTCGGGGGGCATTGGGGGCTAAGAAAAAGCCGACTGAATGTGAGGAAGTAAAGGGTTTCACGGTTTCGCCGATTGGGCACGTCCAGAACCAGGAGGATGCACAAAAAGTGGACAAGAGAACGGATTTTGAAATTCGTCAAGGGAACGAAGCAAGGGCGCTGTTGTCTAAGAAATACCTTGAAGAGCAATTGGACAAGATACCAAAGGGAACATCTGCCCAATCGGTTCCTAGACAAAGAAGGCGTGAGTAAAGTACTAAAACTTCTTCTGCGACTTACCCCTGTATGTCCGCGTACCACCCTTGCCAGCCGTCGACCGCCCACGCGACTTCACGGCCGCCTCCGATGCCTTCTCAACCGCATATTGCCGGGCCAGTGGATCGTCGGAAATCGTCAGATCCACCGCCTCCAGCCGCTTGACCTCGTCCCGCAGGCGGGCGGCTTCTTCGAACTCCAGGTTCTCGGCCGCTTTGCGCATATCGCTGCGCAAGCCATCCAGCACCGCCTCTAGGTTGGCGCCGTGCATTGGTTTGTCGATGGTGGCAGTGACGCGGGACATGTCGGTGTCGGCGGGGTAAAGACCGGCGAGAACATCCTCGACGTTCTTTTTCACCGTGGCCGGGGTTATGCCGTGCTCGACGTTATAGGCCTCTTGCTTGGCGCGGCGGCGGTTGGTCTCGGCCAGCGCGCGCTCCATCGAACCGGTGATTTTGTCGGCATACATGATGACCCGGCCATCGGCGTTTCGGGCGGCACGGCCAATGGTTTGCACCAGCGAGGTTTCGGAGCGCAGGAAGCCCTCTTTGTCGGCGTCCAAAATGGCGACAAGACCACATTCGGGGATATCCAGACCCTCGCGCAGCAGGTTGATGCCGATCAGCACGTCGAACGCCCCTAGACGCAGGTCGCGCAGGATCTCGATCCGTTCCAGGGTGTCGATGTCACTGTGCATATAGCGGACCTTGATGCCCTGTTCGTGCATGTATTCGGTCAGATCCTCGGCCATTCGTTTGGTCAGGGTGGTGACCAAGGTGCGGAAGCCGTTGTCGGTGACCTTGCGCACTTCATCCAGCAGGTCATCGACCTGCATCTGCACGGGGCGAATTTCAACCGGCGGGTCTAGCAGACCTGTGGGGCGGATCACCTGTTCGGTGAACACACCACCGGTGCGTTCCAGCTCCCATTTGGATGGCGTGGCCGAGACAAACACCGACTGCGGCCGCATGGCGTCCCATTCCTCGAACTTGAGCGGTCGGTTGTCCATACAGGAGGGCAAGCGGAAGCCGTGTTCGGCCAGGGTGAACTTGCGCCGGTAGTCGCCTTTGTACATGCCGCCGATCTGCGGGACCGAGACGTGGGATTCATCGGCAAAGACGATGGCGTTGTCGGGGATGAATTCGAACAGGGTGGGGGGCGGTTCACCCGGGGCACGGCCCGTCAGATAGCGCGAGTAGTTTTCAATGCCGTTGCAGTGGCCGGTGGCTTCGAGCATTTCGATGTCGAACTTGCAGCGTTGCTCCAAGCGTTGTGCTTCGAGCAGTTTGCCCTCGTCGACCAACTGGTCGAGCCGCTGTTTCAGCTCTTCCTTGATCTTGACCACGGCCTGATTGAGCGTCGGCTTTGGAGTCACATAATGCGAGTTGGCGTAGACGCGAATCTGGTCGAACGATCCGGTGCGCTCGCCGGTCAGGGGGTCAAATTCGGTGATGGTTTCCAGCTCTTCGCCGAAAAATGACAATCGCCAAGCGCGGTCATCCAAGTGTGCCGGGAAGATTTCGAGGGAATCGCCGCGTACCCGGAAGGAGCCGCGCTGGAACGCCTGATCGTTGCGCTTGTACTGCTGGGCGACCAGATCGGCCATGATCTGGCGCTGGTCGTACATCTCGCCCGCCTTCAGATCTTGGGTCATGGCGCCATAGGTTTCGATCGAGCCGATACCATAGATGCAAGACACCGAGGCGATCACGATCACGTCGTCACGTTCCAGCAACGCACGGGTGGCCGAGTGGCGCATCCGGTCGATTTGTTCGTTGATCTGGCTTTCCTTCTCGATGAAGGTATCGGACCGGGCGACATAGGCTTCGGGCTGGTAATAGTCGTAGAATGAGACGAAGTATTCGACCGCGTTGTCCGGGAAGAAGCCTTTGAATTCGCCGTATAACTGCGCGGCGAGCGTTTTGTTTGGGGCAAGGATGATGGCCGGGCGCTGGGTCTGTTCGATCACCTTGGCCATGGTGAAGGTCTTACCGGTACCTGTGGCCCCCAGCAGCACCTGATCACGCTCGCCGTCCAGCACGCCTTGCGACAGTTCCTTGATCGCGGTGGGCTGATCGCCTGCCGGGTCAAATTCGGTGTTCAGGGTAAACGCCTTGCCGCCTTCCAGCTTGGGTCGGCTGGTGGCGTCTGCCTCGCCCATGGTGGCGACGGAACTATCGGAATGGGCGTATGGCATTTGGGCTCTCCTGACTTGGCGCTGATTTTTGATCTGTTTTTGTTCTTGTTCAAGCGGATTCGTTCAGATGGCGTAAAACCAGCCGAAAACGCTGACTATGTGAGACAAAAGGCACCTTGCCGCGCCGCATCATTTTGCGCATATAGGGGGCAGAGTTTGACCAGGAGACTTTGATGCAAGCGCGGATTTTCAAGCCAGCCAGAAATGCGATGACCTCGGGCATGGCAAAGACACGCAAATGGGTGTTGGAATATGCGCAGGCCAGCGCGCGTGAAGTTGACCCGCTGATGGGTTGGACCTCGTCGGATGATACCCAAACACAGGTGCGTTTGCGCTTTGACACCAAAGAGGCGGCGCTAGACTATGCTGAAGCACACGGCATTGATGCGCAGGTGGTTGAGCCAAAGGCACGCAAGGTCAATGTTCGTCCAGGTGGCTATGGCGACAATTTCGCGACCAACCGCCGTACTGTCTGGACACACTGAGCTTTTGTGTATCGGGGTAAAGTTGTCTCGGAAACGGGGCTAAGATCCTGCGGTAACGATCAACAGTCAGCATTTTGATTTGACTGCGATCTCATCCACAAAATGTAGTGCGCTGGGTGTCGGGCGCATTTTTGTGTGAACAAGGGCTTTGTGGATTGCCTAAATCATGGTCATTTGAGGTATTGCGGTTCTCGTAAGGATGATCTGGGTGCAATTCGTGGGGGGATGCACCGGCCGCTCAGTCTGGGCAAGCAGTTCAGATATGGCGGTGGAGCAGTCATTCGCTACGGTTTGCATGAGTGGCGGCTATGCGCAGGTAACGAAGCATGAAAATTGCAGCTCCCGTTACATTGCCGACTTTCACATGCGTCGCGGTGAATAACTGGACCGTGTCATGGCTTAGGTGGAAGCTTTAACAGGGATCATCAGCCGGAGAACTGTATTTTTCCTAATCTCAGCACTTGCCGAAGTATCCCCCCACCATTGGGCTATCTTTATAACTACCGCCGATCCCAACCCACTGCCTTAAGCTTCATCTCTGGGTTTCAGGGTAACAATGGGTTCGAAAATGCTCTGATGAAACTATTCATCGATGACGGAACAGGGTGCGAAAATTTTCTTGGGCAACATCCAACCTTGTTGGCGCAGGGTCCTTTTAAAAATTTCATATGCCCCTTCAGCGAGGGATGATTGTGCTAACTGCTTAATTTCTACTCTTGGATCAATTGGGGTGTGCACGACATCGGGATTTGCCACCATTGTGCATTCCACCATTCCAGTCAGCAGGGAATCCATCTGACTGGCCTTATGTTTAATCATATCCATGTATTCGGTGGCTTGTAAGGGGATCTCGGCTTCGGCCACTTCAATTTCTTCGGCAACCCAATCTGGCAGGATTTGGAGCACACAAAGGGGCCCTCCCAGATCGTGACCAATGCGACGCATAAACATGTTCGTCTCTCCGAACGATAATAGCCTATACTGTGGCCTTCAGCGGTAGGTTTGGGGCCGAGTGTCTGAATGCAAACTTGTTCACGTGGCTTGAAAGTACGGCCGAACAGTTGGAGGTTTGGCGCAGAGAAAACAACGAAAAACGACCGTACAGTGCAATCGGGAACAAAGTCCCTGCGACGCTAATGAAATTACCGGAAGCATCCAGCTCCGTTTGGGGACATTTTATGTAGCGCATCATGGTTTAGCAAACTTTACTTAAGAACGCAGGAGGTTTCCGGGAGCGAAAAGGTCCACGAAATCGAGCGGAGTGAAGGCTTCGCTCAGCATCGGCTGGTCCACCTCGATCTCGCCTTTGGATGTTATTCGAAATCCGGTCACGCAATGAAGCTTTCGGACAGCATTTTGATGGCGCTGATGGCAAGGAAGACCGCAAAGGCCACCCGCAGACGTTTCGGATTCAGACTATGGGCGATCCGCACGCCGATTGGGGCGCATAGGAAGGTTGCAATCGAGATCATGAGGGCCGAAGGCAGATTGATGTAGCCGACTGATCCGGGCAAAAGTCCGGCGATTTCCTGCCCGGCCAAAGCATAGCCAAATACGCCTGGCACTGCGATCATCAGGCCGAATAGGGCGGCGGTGCCGACGGCGCGATGAACCGGGAAAGACAATAACGTCAGGGTGGGTACGGAAAGTGTTCCACCACCGATCCCCATCATTGCTGAAAATGCGCCGATCGGTGTTGCAATAGCTGCCTTCGCAAGCAGAGTAGCAGGCGGTGCGTCAGCAAGGATGAAAGGTCTGGGGTTCAGCATATTTAGAACGACCACCATGGCGACAACGCCGAAAATACCGGTTAGGACAGTCGCATCGAATTGCGTGGCTAGCACCCCTCCGATCAATGCACCCAACACAACAAAGGGTGCCCAGGCGCGGAACATGATCAGGTCGATTGACCCTTTCCTATGGTGTGCGCGCGCAGACGATATGGACGTTGGAATAATCGTGGCCAGCGAGGTGGCAACTGCAAAATGCATGGCTACAGATTGGTCCACCTCTAAAAGGCCAACCTCGGTTAGCCAATAGAGTACCGGCACAATGACGATTCCGCCTCCGACGCCTAAAAGACCGGCCAGAATGCCAGCCACAGCGCCTACCGACAGAAAGATTGGCAACAGCACCGCCCAGTTCACAGCGTCGAGCATTCGCTGCTCTCCTTTCAGATTCTGCACCGGCGGAAGGCCAGTGCGATGCATGTCACGCGGACCTGAGCCCGCGCGATTGTTTTTCTAAAATGCAAACAGGTTGTCCCAAGCGCTGTCAAAAACCTGCAGCTTGCCCATCCTTGCGAGGATCCGAGCCGGCAACATATCCGCCACCGGGTAAACGGTGAACCAATTGCGCGCCCCCGAAACCAAACGCGTTGTCAGGGCTTTCGACGGTTATCCGGTGCCCCAGGGCCTCTAATCCATTAAGCGTGTCGCGCGGCATTGTGGGTTCACATGCCACATCCAGCCCGTCAATCATGCGCCAGCGAGGCGCACAGGCGGCGGTTTGGACGTCCTGGCCCCAAAGCTGCGTCCTCAGCAAAAGTTGCACGTGACCTTGAGCCTGAATCGGCCCCCCCATCATGCCAAACGCCATTAGCGGCTGGCCGTTTTTCATGGCAAAGCCAGGAATGATCGTGTGCATTGGCCGCTTGCTACCTGCAACGCAATTGGGATGCCCATGGATCGTGTTGAACCCCGCGCCACGGTTTTGCAGCGAGACACCAGTGCCTGGCACCACAACACCAGAGCCAAATCCGGCGTAGTTGGATTGGATAAAACTCACCATCATTCCAGAGGCATCACCGGTATTCAGCAGAACCGTTCCGCCCCTTTTGGGTGCCCCGACACCGTGGTCGATGGCAGCTGTGGTATCTATCAGTGCCGCGCGAGATCTAAGGTAATCTGGGTCGAGCAACGCATCTTCGTTGATCTCAGTCATGTCATCTCTGTCCGCCACAAAGGCATGCAGATCGCGATAAGCGAGCTTGATGGCCTCGATTTGCAAATGAACGGCAAGCACATCGTCGGGCCCGTGATCACGAATGTCGGTATGATCCAGGATTCCAAGCGCCATCAAGGCCGCGATGCCCTGACCGTTGGGTGGGATCTCATGCAAGTCCACGTCATCAAAACCGGTGCTAAGCGTGCCGCACCAGTCGGGCTGATGTGACGACATATCCTGGAGCGTCATTGCGCCGCCGTTTGCCTGGATGAAGTCGACGATTTTTTGGGCTACTGGCCCCTTGTAAAAGGCCTCGCCACGGGTTCTGCCGATTTCGCGTAGTGTTTCCGCGGCTCCAGGGTTGCGGAACCGTTCCCCGGCATGGGGAGGGCGCCCACCGGGCAAAAACGTTTCAGCAAACCCTGGCTGATCCGCAAGACTTTCGGCTGCATTGGCCCAAAGTTTGGCAATAACTGGCGAGACAATGAAACCATCCTCGGCATACCGTATGGCCGGGGTGAGCGTGGTGGACAGATCCAATTTGCCAAAACGCTCGGACAGGCTGACCCAGGCGCTGATGGCTCCTGGTACGGTAATGCTGTCAACGCCGTGGTATGGCATCCCGTCTGGGAAACGGGCAGGGTCCCATGCCGCAGGCGAACGACCTGAAGCATTTAGGCCGTGCAGCTTGTTGCCATCCCATAGAATGCAAAACGCATCCGAACCCAGTCCGTTGCCTGACGGTTCAACCACGGTCAAGGCCGCTGCGGTTGCAATGGCCGCATCAACAGCGTTTCCGCCTTGCTGCAGGATGGTCAACCCTGCCTGTGCAGCCAGAGGCTGGGAGGTGGCAACGACGTTGTCCGCAAGGATAGGTGAGCGGCGTGAAGGATAGACCGGATCATGACGCATGTGCATCTTTAACCCCATTCATTTTGTTAGTTTTGAGATGGCTGCGGATGGCCCAAGCAATGGACAACACTGCAGCAATAAGGAAAATCAGGCTGATAGGGCGGGTCAGAAACTGTGTCGGATCGCTGTCTGTCATCAGCGCGCGACGTAGGTTGGTTTCTGCGATTGGACCAAGGATCACCCCTAACACAAGCGGGGCCAGTGAATATCCCAAGGTGCGTAGCGCATATCCCACCAGTCCGACAATACCCAGCAAGTAGAGGTCCGTTACGCGGTTGTTAAGCGCAAATGAGCCGACAACACAGCAGGTCAACACGGTGGGTACAATCAGCCATTTGGGCACCTCGGCAACCCGCAGGAAGAGCCGCATCGAAAGCACCGAGACAATCAGCATCATGAACGAGGCCACTGCCATAGCGATGAACATACCATAGACCAGATCACCGTGATCAGTGATCAGCCGTGGACCAACGGAAATACCGTGTACCATCAACGACGCCATCAAGATTGCATCCACTGCTGATCCGGGAATACCCAAACCAATCAACGGAATAAGCCCGCCACCAGCCGTAGCCGAATTTCCGGCTTCTGATGCAATAACGCCGTCTGGTGTACCGGTTCCGAACATTTCTGGCGTCTTAGAGGCGCGTTTGGCCTGATCATAGGCCACCAAATTTGAAATGGATCCACCCGCGCCGGGCAGTGCACCAATGAGCACACCAACTACCGACGAACGGATCAGATTCACGGGGCTCATCAGAACCTCTTTCATGACTTTCCAAGTCTTAAAGTCGATAGCATCGGTCACCAATTTCGCTCCAGAGCGAACGGTTCGGGAGTCCTCAACTTCGCTCAGCAGTTGAGAGATCGCAAAAATGCCGATCAACACCACAAGGAAGGGCAATCCGGTTTCCAGCATTTCAATCCCAAAGTCGAACCGTGGGCGGCCAAGAATAGGGTCGGCACCAACCGTTGAAATCGCCAGCCCGATAAGGCCAGCCAGCAGCCCGCGGATCACCGAATCTCCGACTAAACTGGCCACGATTGTCAGCGCGAACACGATCAGCGAGAAATACTCCCAAGGGCCAAGTTTTACGGCGAAAACAGCCAGCGGCGGGGCAGCAACCACCAAAAACAGAGTCGAGATCAGTGTCCCGAAAAATGAGGCCCATACCCCGAGGGACAATGCACGACCCGGATCACCCTTTCGCGCCATCGGAAAGGCGTCGAAGGTGGTAGCAACCGATGATGGCGTGCCAGGAATGCCAAGCAATGCCGCAGAGATCAGACCGCCGGTCAGCCCACCGACATAGACCGACAACATGACTGCGACACCCTGTAGGGGTTCCATGGTAAAGGTCAGGGGCAGGGTCAGCACAATAGCCATCGTGACCGTGAAGCCGGGAATGGCGGCTGCAATAATACCGGCAACAGATCCCACCAGCATGTAGAGCAATGTGCTAACCGCAAAGATCTGCACAAGCGCTGTCAGAAAATCATCCATTCAAAAACTCTCCGCGTGGCAGGAAGACGTTGAAAAACTCGGCAAACAACGCGTTCAGCCCAAACGAGAAGACGAGCGCTACCAACACGGCGACCAGCAATGTCAAAGGTTTGCGTGGCATCAGGATCATCTGCAATCCAAATACAAATGCGAAACTGGCAATCGAAAAGCCAAGAATAGGCACAAGCAGAAGATAAACCGCAAAAACAACAAAGCAGACGATGACAAGGTAGCGCGTCTTTAGCCAATGTTGCACTTCACCGCCAAACCGCCCCCATGCATGGCCGGGAATTTTGCGCAGGCTATCGATGATCGCGATGACTGCGATCAAGAAAATCGCGGCAAATACGAACCTGGGAAAGGCCGCAGCACCAAGCACTTCAAAGCGCGAACTTGGGATATGTTCGGCTGAAAAGTACAGGGCAACCGAAGCCGCGAGAATGGCAACGTAGCTGAGGAAGCGGGTAATTTCGCCCGCTTCCAAGCTGTGATTTTCATCAGTATTGTTCACTGAATAATGACCGCGGCCAAGGATTTCACAGTGTCATTCAGGTTGGACAAATAGCTGCGGTACTCATCCTGGCCCATGAACGTGACCTGCGAGCCGACATTGTTGGTTTGCTCGACGTAGGTCGCGTCTTGCGACAGCTTATGCAAGGCCGCTTCCATGGCGTCGCGCGCCGCAGCGGGTGTGCCCTTGGGCATTACAATGCCGCGCGTCACGGTCAACAGAAGGTCTTGGCCCTTTTCGCGGAATGTTGGAACATCGGGGAGTGCGGGGTGGCGATCTCCCGATCCTGCTGCCAAGAACACGAGATCTCCATTTTTGGAGAATTCGATAGAGGAGGCTACATCTCCAATGGCAACATCCAGATTGCCTCCAACAATGGCGCGCACACGTTCACCTGTGCCTTCGTAGCCCACGTATTTGAATTTCAGGTCATAGGACTGCTCGATCATTGCAGCAAAAAGATGCGGCAACCCGCCAAGCGTGACACCCATGGTCAGCTCATTTGGGTGGGCCTTGGCGTATTCCACAAATTCTTCGAAATTGGCGTAGTTTTCGGTCGGCTGGGCGATCAAAAACTGCGGCGATGCCGTCATCAGGGCGATCGGTTCAAAACTATCCCAGGTGAGCTCGGTCAAGCCGGTGAGGGTTGCCATCAATAGCCCTTCGTGGACCTGTGAAATCGTATAGCCATCAGCCGTTCGCCGGGACGCTTCGCGCAGGCCGACTGTACCGCCGACACCTGGCATGTTGATGATCGGCATTTCGACACCAAGGTGGGGCTCAATATTGGCCGACACAAGGCGCATCAGGGTATCAGAGCCACCGCCGGGTGACCACGGGACAATGAATTCTACAGCGCGCTCAGGATAATCCTGCGCAACGCTGGGGGTTGCCAATACGGCAGCGGTGAGTATGGCCGCGAGGCCCGGAAAAATTTTCATGTTAAGTCTCCCTGAGTTTGTCGGCATTACCTACCGACAGATTTTTGTTATCCCAGAGCGTAGCACCAGTTTTTCGCTGACAAAGCGGAAAGATCTTGAGTTTAAATTCAGAAATTCTTAACTTGAAGCAATGGATACACGACAGCTCGAGACATTCCTTGCAATCATTCAACGTGGTGGGTTTGCGGCTGCGGCAAAAGAGGTCAACCTGAGCGCATCGGCGGTCAGCCAACAGATCTCCGTTTTGGAACAGGATTTTGGCAACGCACTTTTTGATCGCTCTCGCCGGCCACCTGCGCTTACCACCAAAGGGCGCGAACTGCAGTCTGCTGCAGAATCGATACTGCGCATCGTTGCCGAAACCAAGGCAACCGTGAGAGATGGTGATGTGGGCGGTACGCTGGCGCTGGGAACCTTGCGAACATTTGGCGCCTACATCCTGCCGCATGCCCTGGCACGGCTCAAAGACATCTATCCTGAGCTAAGCTATAGGCTGCGCGTTGGTTTGTCCGAGGATTTGATGGCGGATGTCGTCAGCGGCCAGCTGGATGCTGCTTTGGTCGCGGATAACGTTGCTGTGCCAACCGGCCTGCAATGGACGCTGGTTTTTTCAGAGCCGTTGGTGGTGCTGACACCTCCGGGTGTGACTGAAAAGAGGTTGGATAAACTGGTTCGTGAGGTGCCATTTATTAGATACGGAGTTCAGGTGCCTCTTGCGCGTCAGATTGATACTGAAATTGCGCGCCTAGGTCTTTCCGTTCGTCAGGTTGTGTCGGTGAACACGATGTCAACGGTGTTCGGATGTGTTCAGGCTGGCCTGGGTTTTGCGATCGTGCCCTACGCAACGCTTCGGGGGTCCCAAACCACATCGCTTGACTGGTTCCCGTTTGGCACAACTCCGATCCACCGTGGGCTGGGAATTGTACAGCGGCCCAACTCTCGCCGTAGCAAGGTATTGGAACAGCTCTCAGAGGCGCTTCGCCAAATCGGGATTACGCCGAGTGATGACGGTTGATCAGGCTTGTGCCAACGATCAACCGGTTGTTGGCTGATCTGGGGATCAGAGAGATGTGGCCGCCCTCAACTTATGCCACATAGGCGGTCGGTCCAATAATGACGGATCGTGTCAATGGCTGCCCATGAGTTGTCGCAACGACTTAACATTCATACGCTTATAGGCCTTCTTCCGGTGCGTGATGATGGTCGTTTCCGACAGGCCAAGCAATTTGGCGGATTCCCTTGCTGTGCGGCCCTTGATCGCCATTGCGGCAACTTCGCGTTCGCGCGGGGTCAGGTCAGGATAGGTGAGGGCAAGGCGCACCTGAATATCATGCTCCATCCAAACGTTGTTTTTGAGCGAAAATGCAACATTGCGTTCGGTTGCCACTAACAAGAACCTGAGAAGGGTTTGCATGTTCTGTGCAGCAGTGTCGTCAAAGGGACCACTTTCCTCGCTGGAATAGAGGCTGACCGAAAGCCCAAAATCCGCTGTGCGACGGATGATAGACACGCGTCCCGAAATGCCGGGAAGGTCATAGCAGTCGCGGCGATAGGTAAAGGAACTGATGTCATTGGCGTTCTGAAATGTAAGAAAATCCCCGTTACCGCGTGAGCCAGACAAAATTTCTGCATTCCCATCTTCATCATAGTGTCGCCGATAGCCTTCTGCCGCACGGGCCGCCCGGTGCTGCGCCAATCGACACTCAGTGCCAATCAACAGCGGCGTGTCCAGGTCGCCCTGACAAAACAGCGACACAAAGTCGACACCGCACGCTTCATGGGCGACTGACATGACCGTCTGAATGAAATTCGGTGTCCCGATCGCATCCGTCAGCCGGAGTGTCTGTTCTCCGGCTAACTGAAGTTCGGCATAGGGCGGCGTGAGTTTTTGTATTTTCAAACGATCTGGATCCTAAGTTTTATTCCGCAAACGCTTTTTCGATGACAAACTGGCCTGGCATTGAGTTCGACCCTTCGTCAAACCCAAGCGTTTCGCAAACCTCTTTCAGTGTTTCTAACATAGCCATCGAACCGCAGATCATCACGCGGTCAGTTTCAGGGGTCAAATCTCCCCCGGCAAGATTTGCAAGTCTACCGTCCTTGATCCATGCATCGATGCGCCCAGTGTTCTTGTATTCTTCGCGAGTTGCCGAAGGCAGATGGTGCAGCTTGCCGATGGCGAGCTCGCCTAGAAATTCATTATCGTGAACTGATTGCACCAGATCGATCCCATACCGCAATTCCTCAACCTCTCGGCAGGTATGCAATAGATAGATCTGATCAAATTTCTCATAGACTTCTGGGTCGCGAATGACACTGGCAAAAGGCGCGATACCGGTCCCGGTAGACAGCAGGAACAGCCGTTTGCCCGGCAAAAGCGCGTCGAATACCAGTGTTCCGACCGGTTTCGGACGGATCAGAATATGATCGCCAGCTTGGATATTTTGCAACCGGGATGTCAACGGGCCATCTGGCACCTTGATCGAATAAAATTCAAGATGGTCTTCCCAATTGGGGGACGCAATCGAATAGGCGCGCAAGAGTGGTTTGCTGTCATTCATCAAGCCGATCATGGCAAATTCACCAGATCTGAAACGAAACCCTGAGGGGCGTTCCGTTTTGAACACAAACAGGCGATCTGTGTAGTGGTTCACGGACAGGACTTTCAATGCTGCAAAGCCTTTTGGTGCTTCGGGTGTGAGAACGTGTCCCGCTGCGATCTGATTCATCTCAATCTCCATTTCTGCATGGTTTGACTGAACGAACATCATTTTGGCTTCGTTTCAGCAATCCTCTTCAATGAGGAATGAAATGAGAGCGAACTCGGGATTAGTCTGGTCGAAACAAGGGAGATCACGATGCCAGAACCGCTTTTTCAGGATGTCATTCGAAAGCGCCGAAGCGTACGCAAATTCGAACCAGGCCGCGAAGTAGGCCGCGATGTTCTTGAACGCATCGTCGATTGCGGGCGATGGGCGCCGTCGGGGGCCAACGTGCAGTGCTTCGATTTCATTGTCGTCGAAGACCCTGACATGCGCGACAAGGTGACAGACGTTTTCTTGCGGCAAGCACAGCGTTTGGTCGACCACGCCAAGGGGTTTCCGGCAGTCAAGAAGACCTACCTTGCCAATACGGCTGCAATCATCATCGTTCTGGGCGATCCACGCTGGAAGGTCTGTTTTCCTCAGCCAACGACCGAAGGATGGGAGGCTGAGTATCGCGACAACAATGAGGTGATCTATCTCAACTCAATCGGGGCTGCGATCCAGAATATTCAGCTCGGCGTTGCGGCTGAGGGACTCACAAGCGCGTGGCTGTCTGGTGGCGGCGAAGAGATAACCAACAAGGAATTGTCCGAATTGTTGGGATATCCCGAATGGATGCAGGCCTATGGCACGATCCCCATTGGTTATCCCGCCGCCACGCAGAACCGCCGCTATCGCCGCCCGCTAGAGCAGGCACTGCATTGGAATGGCTATCAGGGCGAGAAATTTCGGACCCACGAACAGGTCGATTTCTACGAGAGCACCCTGCGCCCGTTTGCCATGTACCGAGACGAAGAGACTCTGGATGGTTGGGAAGACCGGACCGCAAAACTGGGCGATTGGGATGCAGCCTTTACCAGCGCCACGCCAAACCCCTCGGGCGAATTGCAGCCCGAGGCTGATTTCACCGAACCTCGTGTAGTGGGTCAAGCCACCAAACGCCGCAGCAAAACCTAAGGAGATCCACATGTTTGCCCGCGATCACATCGAATACAACGCCGCCGACTTACCGGACCGTCTGGATTACTCAGCCGAGCAGAGCTTGGATGAGGCCAAAACCTTCTATGACCGTATGAAGCGTCGGCACACGGTACGGGAATACTCCAACCAACCCGTTTCGCGTGAGGTCATCGAAGAATGCATTCGAACCGCCGGTACCGCACCGTCGGGAGCCAACCACCAGCCTTGGCACTTCGTGGCGATCAAGGATCCAGCGTTTAAGAAGCGCGTTCGCGAAGCCGCTGAAGAGGAAGAGCGCAAGTTCTATGATGGTGGGGCAGGGGATGAATGGCTCAAGGCACTAGAGCCTATTGGTACAAACGATCACAAGCCGCACCTGGAAGATGCGCCATGGCTGATCGTTGTCTTTGCACAGCGTTGGGGCCAGTTCGACGATGGGACGCGTTTCAAGAACTATTATGTTCCGGAAAGTACCGGCATCGCCTGTGGATTTCTGCTGGCTGCCCTGCACCACGCAGGCTTGGTGACTTTGACTCATACACCCAACCCAATGAGGTTCCTGAACGGTATGCTGGGGCGTCCTGAAAGTGAAAAACCAATCATGATCATCGCGGTCGGTCATGCTGCAGAAGACGCAAAAGTTCCCGCGGTTGCCAAAATGAAAAAGCCGCTCGATGAAATCCTGACCGTCGCTGACTAAGGCCTGAACAACAAACCTATTATTGAACGGCGGGCTTGCGGGCTCGCCGAACGGAGACTTGCAACATGACCTATGTTGTCACTGAAAACTGCATAGCCTGCAAATACACTGACTGTGTGGAAGTTTGCCCAGTAGATTGCTTCTACGAGGGTGAAACGATGCTCGTTATCCATCCCGACGAATGTATTGATTGCGGTGTGTGTGAGCCCGAATGCCCTGCAGATGCCATCCGTCCAGACACGGAACCTGACAGTAACACTTGGGTTGATCTGAATAGGAAACTCGCCAATCAGTGGCCAGTTATCACTGAGCGGAAAGACCCACTGCCGAATGCTCAGAAAATGGATGGCCAACAGGGAAAGCTCACGCATCTCCAAGCCTCCGTGGAGGTAAGTTTAGTATAGTGCAACACGCCTTCAGTTACGCTCGGCAAATTGACGAGATTGTTAGCAACGTGTTTCTATCGCGTTGCAGCTCGAAACTCCGCCCTGTCGTAATGAATATGCTGTAAGCCTCCGCAGCCAATGTCTGTTATCGGGAAACTGGGAAGACTTTGCAAAGGGAGCATTCTGTGCGTGGTGAACCTTGGCGATAGTTGCAGCGAACGGCTCCTTGTCGCACTGAGCAGTCATTGAAGCCCTACGCAGCTAATTTTAGGTCCTTTTTTTCTTAGAACCCAAACTCATTCGACGTGCAGAACCAGAAGCAGTCCTAACCCACTTTTGTTGTACATATGTGCGTCACA
>NZ_JBYAXC010000018.1:0-43422 GCF_057444295.1 Parasedimentitalea nitratireducens
AACCGAGTCGGAAACTCCAAAACCGAGCCGCCCAATCACACCCCCCGAAGCTCACGACGGAGAATCTTGCCGACATTGGATTTCGGCAGTTCATCGAGATAGGTGATTTTGCGTGGCACCTTGTAGGCTGCCAGGTTTTGACGACAGTGCTCGATGATCATCTCATCGCCCAACTCAGCTCTAGGCGCTTTGACCACAAACAGGCTGACAGCCTCACCCGTCTTGTCATCCGCAATGCCGATGCAGGCGCATTCGGCCACTCCATCACAGGCGGCGACAATGGCCTCGATTTCGTTGGGAAAGACGTTGAAGCCGGATACGATGATCATGTCCTTTTTGCGATCCACGATGCGCAGGAAACCAGCCTCGTCGAACACACCGATATCACCGGTCCGAAAGTAGCCATCTTTGATAAAGGTTTCAGCGTTCGCGTCGGGCCTGTTCCAATACCCCGCCATCACCTGGGGACCCTTGGCACAGATCTCGCCACGTTCTCCGACCGGGGCGACAGTGTCATCGTCCGCCAACAGGATAATATCGGTCGAGGGCACAGGTAGCCCGCAGGAACCGCTGAACTCCGCGCCGCCAATTGGCACACCGGTCAACAACGGCGAGGCCTCTGACATACCGTAACCTTCGGTGATGTGCCTGCCTGTCAGCTCCTTCCAACTGTTCGACGTTGTTTCAAGAACGGCAGAGCCTCCGCCTAACGAGAACACAAGTTTAGAGAAGTCGATTTCCTTGGCCCGCGGGTGCATCGCCAATCCAGCAAACAGAGTATTGACCGCTGGGAACATGGTGATGCCCGCGTCTTTGATGGTGTCAATGACGGCATCCATGTCACGTGGGTTTGGGATCAGCAGGATCCGCCCCCCTAGCGATACATAAGACATGGACACCGACAAACCAAAGATATGATAGAGTGGCAGCGCGCAGACCATAACTTCAACATTGGGCCGAAAGGCTTCATGCCAATGGGCTTTGAACTGCTCGATATTGGCCACCACATTACGATGGCTCAACACTGCCCCCTTGGAAGGACCGGTTGTACCGCCTGTATATTGGAAAAAGATGTTGTCATCTCCCGTTAGCCCGACGGTGTGATAGTCCAGATCGGCCCCCTGTACGAGCACATCAGCAAAGGCTGTGACATTCGCCAGCCGACCATCCACCGCTGGAGAGGGAACAGACAGATCGCTGCCATCCCCCAGATCAAGGGTCACAACGGTGTCGATCACTGTATTGTCGATGATGTCGGCCAAAACCGGAGTGGCCCCTGTGAAGATCAGGATCGTTTCAACCCCGGCATCGTTCAGCTGATGCTCAAGCTCGCGCGCGGTATAAAGCGGGTTGACGTTAACCTGCACCGCCCCGGCCCGAAGAATACCCAGCATGGCGATGGGAAAGGCAAAGGTATTCGGCATCATCAAGGCGATGCGATCACCGCGTTTGACACCCATCTTGTTTTGCAAATAGGCGGCTACCGCGCGCGATTTCGCTTCAACCTCGGCATAGGTCATTTCTACACCTAAGCACTCATAGGCCACATTGCCGGCATAGGTTTCTGCGGCTTCCTCAAACAGCGCCACAATGGAGGGATATCTGTCTGCGTCTACCTCTGCCGGAACCGCTGCACCGTATGTCTTCAACCAGCTTTTCATATCAAGAACCCCTAAGTCTAATTCGTTTCGCGCATTCCAAGAGCACAGCCACCGCCCTGCCCCGTTTCATGTAGGCTACAGAATGGATGCCAACTTGCGGAACATCTCGATATTGCTGCTGCCAACTCCCGGTTCACGGAATTTGCGATCCGCGCCTGTGCTCATGATCACAACACCTCGGGACTGATCGAAATAGATGTATTGCCCATACACGCCGTGGGCAAAAAATTCCCCTTCCTGCGCGTCCTTTGGGATCCACCACTGGTATCCGTAGCCTTTCTTGCCAGTTTCAGTTGGAGCCGAGGCCTGAGTGGATTCAGCGATCCAAGCAGCAGGAACAATCTGCTGGCCGCCATAATTTCCGCCCTGCATGATCATCTGCCCAAAGCGCGCAAAGTCACGGGTGGTAAAGTTCAGCCCACCCAAGACAAAGGCAACATCTGTGCCATCGGTGATATAGTAGCCGTCCCGTTCCAGCCCCAGCGGTGTCAGGATTTTTTCAACCAGCAGCGAAGGCACATCGCGCCCGGTTGCGCCCCGGATCACCATGCCAATCACATGGGTATCAATTGAGACATATTGCCAGGTGTCGCCGGGCGTGGCGAAGCTGTCCTTTATATCAGCCGAGAACTGATCCAACGTGCCGCCCAGCGCAATGACCCGCCCCATCCGATTAATGTCAGAGTCAAAGTCCAAGTAGTCTTCGTCAAAGGTGACACCACTGGCCATGTTCAGCACATTGCGAATGCTGGCGCCATCATAGGCGCTGCCCTTTAACAACGGGGCGTATTTGGTGACTGGATCATCCAAAGATGCAATCTTACCCTCATCCATCAGTACCCCAAATAGGGCGGACAGGTAGCTTTTGGCGACTGACCATGAAATGCGTCGGTCATTGGGTGTTGTGCCCAAGTGGTAGCTTTCATGGCGGATCTCGCCATCTTTCAGGACCAACAATGAAGTAACCGCACGCTCTTGGAGCCACTGGTCCATATCTGCGGGCATGGTCATTTCCTCACCACGCGGAAGCGGACTGATCTCCCCTTCGCCTCGCGACAAAGGCGTCGTCAGAAACGCACCCTCCATGTTGGAGAAGTTGGCAACAATCTTCTCTTCGGAGAACAGCGAGTTCACCGCCATCAGGCGGAATAGTTCCTCACGTTTCCAGACACCTAGGGCTGCACCGACGACAGCCAAAACCAACAATACTCGAAATGTGACCTTAAAAGCCTTGCGCATAAATATTCCTTTCAGTTGCAACACCCAAGCTCAAGACTGGGCTTTGTGGCAACTGAAACGCTACGGAATATGCGTTATTTGAACTTTCCCAGCAGCTTCTCGAGCGGCGAACGTGTGTCAGGCTGCTCTTCTTTAGCCTCGGGTTTTGCGCCTTCGCCCTTGGGTTTACTTTTTGAACTGCGCGGTGGCGCGGTACGCAGGGCAACAGCGTTCATGAATTTGCCACCATCGCCAGCAGCCAAATGGACAGCCCCATCCGAAATGCCGCGCATCAGGTCATCCAGCCAGCCCTCGTCCGCCTTGGGAAAATCGCGCAGAACATAACCTGATACCGCGTCTTTGTGGCCGGGATGACCAATCCCCAAGCGCACGCGGCCGTAGTCGGCGCCAATATGAGAATGGATGGACCGCAAACCGTTGTGACCGGCATGACCCCCACCCTGTTTGACGCGACATTTGCCCGGAACCAGATCCAGCTCGTCATGCAATACGGTCACATCATCTGGCGTCAGCTTGTAAAACCGCATTGCCTCGCCCACCGATTGGCCGGATAGGTTCATAAATGTCTGCGGCTTTAGCAACAGCACCTTGGTGCTGCCAAATTTGCCTTCGCTGATCTCGGCCTGAAACTTGGACTTCCAAGGCGAAAACCCGTGATCCGAGGCGATCTGATCCAGCGCCATAAAGCCGATGTTATGACGATTGCGGGCGTATTTACCGCCGGGATTTCCAAGACCAACAAAAAGTTTCATGAGCCGCCTAAGGTGTCGATTGCGCTTGCTGCATGACTACATGGCCTTTCGGCGAATGGAAACGGGGGCTGTAAGACCGCTGTGAAATTGATTTCAGCTCCCTGACAGCTAGATGCACACTCAAAGGATACCAAAGGCCGCGCCAGCTGAGTTGACACGTTTCGGAGATTTCCAATGGATTATTATGACTTGGGCACTCACTCGCGCAAAATCACCACCACGTCGGATCAAGCTCAAACATGGTTTGATCGCGGGCTGATCTGGACCTACGCCTATAATCACGAAGAGGCCATCAAGTGCTTTGAGCAGGCGCTCGAAAAGGATGAGAATTGCGCCATGGCCCATTGGGGCATCGCCAATGCAATTGGCCCAAACTACAACAAGCCTTGGGAAGCCTTTGAGGACGACGAAAAGCCCAGCGCACTGTCCATTGCCCAATCTGCGATCCGCAGCTGCACCGCTCTGATAGATCAGGTCAGTGATGTGGAACGAGCGCTGATCGAGGCGATCCAAAGCCGGTACCCGCAACAGGCCGACACCGAAAGCTTTGCCCCGTGGCATGACGCCTATGCAAATGCCATGCGCCAGGTTCATCGCGCCCACCCTAAGGATCTGGATATCTGCACCCTGTTTGCCGAGGCCCTTATGAACCGGACCCCCTGGCAGCTATGGGATCTTCCCAGCGGCTCTCCGATGCATGGGGCCGACACATTGGAAGCAGTGGAGGTGCTGGAAACAGCATTCGCCGAGCAAAAAGAGGCCTGGGACCACCCCGGCCTACTACATATGTATATCCACCTGATGGAAATGTCGCCGCACCCCGAACGTGCACTTCGTCATGGGGACAGATTGTATGGGTTGGTTCCCGATGCCGGGCATCTGGTGCATATGCCCACCCATATCGATGTGTTGTGTGGCGATTACCAGAATGTGGTCGACCGCAACCAAACCGCGATTGAGGCCGATCAGATATTCCTAGACCTTGCCGGGGCCGACAATTTCTATACGGTCTACCGCTGCCATAACCTGCATTTCAAAATCTACGGCGCAATGTTCTTGGGGCAGCCTGAACCTGCGCTTGAAGCTGCTGATGCGCTAATTGACGGTTTGCCCAGCGCATTGCTGGAGCAGATGGCAGACTGGTTCGAAGCCTTTGTGCCCATGAAACAGCACGTGCTGATCCGGTTCGGACGTTGGCACGATATCCTCGCCCAAGACCTCCCTCAAAACAGTGAGCTGTATTGCGTAACAACCGCCATGATGCGTTATGCGCGCACAGTTGCCTTAGCAAATACCAAGCAGCTCCCGGCCGCGGAAGCAGAAGCTGCATTGTTCCAAGAGGCCAAGGCCCGCGTGCCCGAAACCCGAATGCTGTTCAACAACACTTGCCAGGACATCCTGAAAGTCGCCGAACAGATGATGCTGGGAGAATTGGAATACCACAAAGGCAACGCGGAAACGGCTTACGACCATCTGCGCAGGTCCTTTCAGATCGATGACGCCATGCCGTTTGATGAACCCTGGGCCTGGATGCAGCCGACACGCCATGCCCCTGGGGCGTTGCTTTTGGATGGCGGGCACTATCACGAAGCAGAAGCCGTGTATCGTGCTGATCTTGGGTTGGACGAAACACTGAGCCGGGCCTGCCAGCACCCTGCCAATGTCTGGAGTCTGCATGGGCTACATGAATGCCTGTCCCGACGTGGTGAGGAAGCAGAAGCGCTCATAATCAAGCAACAGCTGAAGAAAGCGGTGGCGCGGGCTGGCGTGCCAATCCGCGCCTCATGTTATTGTCGCAACGCTGTAAACCGGACGTAAGAGGCCATCAGTTACTTGGCGTGTACCAGATTGGCGAACTATAGGCGCGTTCCGTTGTTGTCATCGGAACCTCGCTATCCATTTGCACATTGAACCGCACAGCTTCGTAAGCAGTCCAGCGCGGTGTTGGGATTTCGATTACGCGCACATAGTAAAATGCCCGCACTGACGGATCAAAGTCCGGGTCTTGCCATTGAGTGATCAACTCTGGCGCACCGATACTATTGGTCCAACTGGCGGTGGCGACATCGACAGTATTTCCAACCGAGGCAAGCTTACCATCGGCGCCAACTGTACGATCATCTGACCAGGCCACATCATAGACCTTCTCTCCACGGGTGCCGTCAGCATTCAGCCAGCCCTTGACCACCTGAATCCGATCCAAGTTACCACTATACGGATCCTTGAGCGCCGCGATCAGAAAACTGGGGGCCTCATCCCCTGCACGGGTCGGTAGGTCCGCCCCCATCGGCACGCCTTTGGCATAGCCGATATCAGCCGGCAGGCGTGACATTGCATCTTCAGGCGCAAAGTCCCAGCCACCAAAGAACCGAAGCATAATACGAGACCCAGTAGTGCCATAGACTTCGCGACGCTCTAACGCGTCAAAAATGGCCGCGCGGGTGTTCTCGGTGGCCCAAACTGCTGCGTAACCGCCCGAAGCCTGCTGCCAGCCATAAATCGTGAATTCAGGATCCGGTGCTTCGATGACAACATGCTCCCAGCGATGTGGCTCAGGCTCGACGCCCGAGTGCTTTCCAAAGAAGTTCTCTTCTTCGACCGCGGCCATACCGGTGTGCGCATCTGTGGATCCGATCTGACCAGCCTTGTACGGGTTCACCCCCAGTTGCTCTTCCAACAGCAGGCCCGTTTTATAAGCCTCGCGAGAGTATTCGTATTGTAGCATCTCGGGCGTTTTCGCTTCGGTCCCGTTCAGGTTGGACGCGTCCCAAGTATCGAAATCAGCAAACTCGTCATCCGGGGACAAGAAGGGATGCGCTTCGCTGTCGCCCTTGATCTGAGTTGTTTCGATGACCGGTTCAAATCTGGCACGCAAAGCAGCAAGTTCAGTCGTCAACGGTGTACCGTCATAATTAGAGACCGAGAAGAGACGGCCGTTACTCAGGTTTCCGTTATGAGGAATGGAGAGGACATCCCCACCTGTACGATCTTCGTATTCAGCAAGATGAGCCCACAGATCTTCGGGGTTTTTACTGTCAAACTGCGAATAGGGTACCACAGTATTGGCCATTGCAGCATCGTCGCGGAACAGAACATTGCGGTGGATGTTGTCACCGCCCTCTGCTGTCCACTCATAGCCAATCATTGCGGTAAAGGTGCCCGGATCATTGTAGCGATCAGCAAGTGCGGTATAGTTCTGCCAAGCAGACTTGATCGCATCCGGGTTGTTTATTGGTGGGGTGTCGGTTGATAGTGAGGCGACAATTTCCATTGCCGTATCGAAAATCCGGTCCCGGTCATTCGAGCTTAGCTCATCATACCAGGCCTTGCCCTGCTGCGTGGATAAGACTTGCGGATCACCAGCTAGCAACTGTGGCATCAAACCATACATTTCAGCGTGGTCCGAAATAACCAGCCAATCCAGTGGACGGCCAAGCTTGGCCTGTAACCCATGTGTAGTGGTCACTTCCTCACCACGCGCGAACCGAAATGCATCCTCTTGGCTAAGCCGCGTCATGGTACCCGCGTCTACGGAAACTTCGGTGTGAAGATGGGTATCGCCCCACAGAACCTGGGTAGGGAAATTGCGCCCCGCGTATGGGGAGTAGTGGTCACTCACAAAGCGCGCACCGACATCTTCCTTGCTGGGGAGTGTATCCTGCACCTGGGCTAAGGCTGGCAGGGCAGTCGTTTGCAACAACGCAGCAGCGGCAAATACTCGGTAGACGTTTAACTTGGGTAACATAATGCGCTCTCCCGGCATGAAAATTCGGTCGTGAAGTGCAGTCAAAGGGAATGCCTTCACTATATGAGCGGTTTTCTATTTGAGAAGAGTTTTGAAGACTTCTCTAGAATCTTAGCCAGAAATCGCTGGCCTCAAAAAAAAGGGACCCCTGAGGGATCCCTTTGCAGAACTTAGCCATGTGGCGCAGTTCTTATTCTTCAGCAGCTGCGGCTTCTTCGCCTTCGGCTTCGCCGTCGTCTTCGTTATCCGAAGAACGCAGACCGGATGGTGCCGAAATGTTGGCAATAACAAAATCGCGGTCGATAGTTGGGCGAGCACCCTCGGGAAGATTGATCGACGAAATAGTGACGGTGTCGCCAAGATTCAGCCCAGTCAGATCAACAACCAATTTCTCAGGGATATCACCAGCAGTCACAACCAGCTCGACCTCAGGACGCACAGCGTTCAGAACGCCGCCTTGCTTAAGACCTGGAGCTTCGTCTTCGTTGGTGAACTCGACCGGAATAAACAGGGCGATTTCCGAAGTGCGACGCAGGCGCATCAGGTCAAGGTGAATTGGCAGATCTTTGACAACA
This sequence comes from Parasedimentitalea nitratireducens, assembly GCF_057444295.1. Lineage (NCBI taxonomy): Bacteria > Pseudomonadati > Pseudomonadota > Alphaproteobacteria > Rhodobacterales > Paracoccaceae > Parasedimentitalea > Parasedimentitalea nitratireducens. The sequence goes on from NZ_JBYAXC010000018.1 coordinate 7,973, forward strand.
TCACGCTGAACGTCACGGCAGATCACGCGAACGTCGTCGTGGCCTTCAACTTTCAGGTTGAACAGTGTCGACTTGAACCGGCCAGCCTTCAGCTTTTTGAAAAGCTTATTGAAAGGCACGTTGATCGCAAGTGGGTCAGTGTCGCCACCATAAACAACACCTGGGACCAAGCCATCGCGGCGTGCCTGACGAGCGGCGCCCTTGCCTGTCCCCGTCCGTTCCAGAGCTACGAGATCAGGAATCTCTCCAGCCATGATAATTCTCCAAATTGTAAGGGCGGGAATCCTCCAAGGCTGTATCCCCGCGTGAAGCCGCGCATATAGAACAGTTCCCGACACTTGGAAAGAGGGAATATCAGCCTGGCTTAAATCGCAGTCTTCAAATGGCCACCCGCATCTCGAACCCGCTCGTACAAGTCGAATTCTTTGGCACGTGCGGCCCGCAAACGCCTGCGCACCCGTTCCGACAATTGCGCGTCAAGAGACGGAGAAACATTGCGTTTTCTAAACGCAATTTCCTGCTCAAACCGGTCAGACAAAAAGTCGTGGAATGACTTTTGGTTTTCGTAAGCAAACAGATGATGGACTAGCAGCTCACCACGCGCGGAAGTCAGAATGCGATGCTGGCTCCCAATTCCCGCTGCGGGCGACGGATTATCGCTAATCACATCCAGAACAAAGCGATCAAAGCTGATCTGGCTGGTGTCACAGCCGGGATTGGCTCGCCCCTTGCGGGTGCGATACCTATACCAACTGCGTATTTGCTCTTCCGGGTCGCGAATAACGGCCACCCGGTCTGGCTCCTGACCAAATGTATCACGTATGAACGGCGCCACACGGTTATGGAACCGCTGAGCAGTCAGGTGCTTACGCCTGTTTCCAAAAACCATGTCGGCCTTGGCCTTTAGGGCGGTTTCAACGGCTGTGGTCCCCGTCTTGGGGACCGCCAGATAGGCAAGAGATTGAGCAAAGAAGACAAGCATGCCCCCTTCTAAGGGGGGTTTGGTTGGTATTTCGTGAACTCAATCTCTCTATTATACGCAAGGCAACACTCTGCCTATTGCCACTGTCCTTCAAACCCTTTTGGAACCAGAAGATTGTCACGGCTCAGATTCTGAACCGAGGTCACACCACACAGCCCCATCGAGGTATCCAATTCTTTGTGAATGACCTCCAGTGATTTTGTGACCCCAGCTTCGCCCATAGCACCCAGACCATAGATATAGGCCCGCCCGATATAAGTTCCCTTGGCCCCCAACGACAGCGCTTTGAGAACGTCTTGCCCCGAGCGGATACCACTATCGAGATGGACTTCGATCTTGTCGCCCACCGCATCCATGATGGCAGGCAGGGATTTGATTGCGCTTATCGCTCCATCCAGCTGGCGACCTCCGTGATTCGATACGATGATGGCATCCGCCCCAACGTTCAGTGCCTGCATGGCATCCTCTGCATCCAGAATGCCCTTGATGATCAATGGGCCGTCCCACATCTTGCGAAATTCCCGAATGCGGTCCCAATCTAGCGCCTGATCAAAGGCCTCAGCTGTCCATGTGCTGAGCGACGAAGGATCTTTGACCCCTTTGGCGTGACCAACGATATTACCAAAGAACCGGCGCTTGGTGCCAAGCATGCCCAGCCCCCACTGGACTTTGGTCATCATGTTGCTGACCGATTTTACGGTCAGCTTTGGCGGGGCTGACAGCCCATTCTTCAAATCCTTGTGCCGCTGCCCCAGCAGCTGCAGATCAACCGTGATCACTGCGGCCGAACATTTGGCATCTTTGGCCCGGTCAAACAGGCGCTGCATGAAATCATCATCTTTCAGTGTATAAACCTGCAACCAGAATGGCTTATTTGTATGTTCTGCCACATCCTCGATCGAGCAAATCGACATGGTGGACAGTGTATAGGGCACACCAAAATTTTCCGCTGCGCGCGCGGCTTTGATTTCGCCATCCGCGTGCTGCATGCCCGTTAAGCCAACCGGGGCGAGCGCAACCGGCATCGATACATCCTGCCCAATCATCTGGCTGGCGGTGCTGCGACCAGTCATATCAATTGCCACCCGCTGACGCAGGCGAATCTGGTCAAAATCAGTGGTATTCTCGCGAAAGGTCTGCTCGGTCCAGCTACCGCTTTCGGCATAGTCATAAAACATCCGCGGTACGCGCCGCTGGTAAATGCGCTTGAGGTCGTCGATGTTGGTGATGGTCGGCATCTGCAGTCGCTTCCCTAATTTTGGTAAAGAAAAATTACCAATCCACCGGGGTTACTGCAATAGATAATTTGCCACACCTCTTGAAAGTGCGATATCGTACTATATTTAGTGCGATATCGTATTAAAATAGGTGATCCATGACAGTTTCCAGACGTAAAGTTCTTTCGGTTATCGGCGGCGGCGTAATTTTGGCTGCAGCAGGAACCGGAGTTCACGTAACCCGCAAGCCTACCAAGGCGCTCGCCCCCTGGGCCGCTGCCGGGCAATATGACGAGATCCGCAAGCGCGCGCTGTCCTACGCCATCCTTGCGCCAAATCCGCACAACCGTCAGCCCTGGATGGTTGATCTTGGCACGCCGCATCAGGTTAAGCTCTATGTGGACACCAGTCGGCTGCTCCCCCACACCGACCCGTTTAGCCGCCAGATCACCATTGGTCAGGGCTGTTTTCTTGAAGTCATGCGGATGGCCGCCGCGCAGGATGGCTATGACGTGCAGTTCGACCTGTTCCCCGAAGGGGCCGACACCAAAAAGCTAGACAGCCGCCCCATTGCTATCGCCCACTTCAAGAAATCAGTCAGCGTTAAGCCCGACCCTCTGTTTGCGCACATCATGCAGCGGCGCACCCAAAAAGAACCCTTTGAAATGGATCGACCGGTCACTGACAGCGATCTGCGCAGCCTGATCAGCGCTTCACAATCTGGCACACGGCGGTGGGCGGACAACTCGGACCAATCAGTTGAGCATTATCGCCAACTGTCCGAAGAGGCGATGATGGTCGAAATCGACACGCCCCACACCTATCGTGAGAGCGTTGACCTGTTCCGTATTGGCCGCGTCGAGGTCAACCAGAACCCGGATGGCATCGATTTCTCTGGCCCGTTGTTCGAAACACTGAACATGTTTGGCCTGTTCAGCCGCAAGGCAGCGTTGGACAAGAACAGCGTCACTTACACTGGCGGAATCGACGCTGTTCTATCAAACACCCGCACCGCGATGGCGCATATTTGGATCACCACCAAGGGCAACACACGTGAAGATCAGATCGCTGTGGGTCGCGATTGGGTGCGGCTGAACCTACAAACAACCGCTCTGGGAATGGGCCTGCAACCACTGAGCCAAGCACTGCAGGAATATCCGGAAATGGCCGATCACTATGATCAGATCCACAAAGAACTGGCCGAAGGCGGCGAAACCGTGCAAATGTTTGGTCGCCTTGGATATTGTGCGCCAGTCCCGGAAAGCCCGCGCTGGCCTTTGGAAGCGAAGATCATAAATGCCTGACAGCCCGCCCTCTCCTTATTTTGTGTTGTTCAACGAAATAGGGATTCTGCATCAGCTGAGCCGCGCCCTGCTTGAGGCACGGTTACCTGACGGGCTGCTCAGTTCGCATTTCGGCGTGCTCAACCATCTGGTGCGCGTTGGCGAGGGCACCACCCCCCTCGCCCTAGCCCGCGCGTTTCAGGTGCCCAAAACCACGATGACCCACACCCTGGGTGGATGTGTCAAACACGGGCTGATCGAAATGCGCCCCAATCCCGAGGACGCACGGAGTAAATGTGTGTGGCTGACCGACAAGGGGCGTTCGGTCAGGGAAGAGATGGTCACCGCCGCCGCGACCGAACTAGAGGGATTCGCCAAAGAGTTTTCAGCCGAACGGGTTACGGCCCTGCTGCCGGAACTGACGGCAATGCGCCAGTTCCTGGATAAAGCGCGAGACGAGAGTTAGTCGGCTCTGGCAGGTTCGGACGCCTGCTTGTGATCAACCTCTTTAGCCTGACCATCCTCGTAAGCGATACACAGAGCTGTGGCAGTCAGAAGCATGCCAAACATGCCTGACAAAGACCCAAGGAAATCAAAGGCAAAAAAAGCCGGTCCTGTATCAGGCACTGCAAAGAAACCGTCGATGGCGACTAGTGCACAAACGGACACAACAATGAACAAACCGTTCCCAAGCAGCAGATTCACAAAGGTGCGCCAGAACGAACTCCGTCCGACGGCAAAAGCACGGGCAAAGCTGGCATCTTCCAACGCAGCCGCTGCAGGTAGCATCGTCCCGACAAGCGACAATACGATGTGGACAATCAGTGCCGTGGGTATAAGCCCCAGTATCATCAGGCCCAGAAATTCGTCTGTATCAGGGACAATCTGAAACATCGCAAAAGTCCAGATAGCCCAGACGAGAGCTGCAAAAGCCCAGAAACCAACTAACCTAAGCATAAACGGCTTCATCGGACCGTCTAGTGGGCCGCCCTTCAGTGAATCCTTGAGCCCCATCGAGGCACCGCTCAGCACCAACCGATGACAGAAGAGTATTGTTATTGCATAGAGAACCAGCTTGCCCCCAATCCCGCCAGAGCCGGTGATAAAAGCGTCAACAACAACAGGGACAGCGGCAAGAAGCGCAAAGAGCACGAAGTTTTTGGAAAATACACTCGCAGCGCGGCGATACATTTGGAGCAAAGTAAAATTCCTTGAAAAAATCAGCTCATAAAGGGTCTTGGACGCCAGGCAGCAGGGTTCACTGCCTGACGGAGTGTCTGATCACGCGCGATGCGCGCCGTCAGACAGCGACTTCACAAATGCCAACACTTCGGCCACCGGTTTGCCAGCGCCGATCTGGCTGACGATGGCACTGCCAACAACGGCGCCGTCCGAGATAGACGCGATTTTCTCGGCTCGCTCGGGGGTATTGATACCAAAGCCCACGATGATCGGCAGATCGGTGGCGGCCTTGATGCGGGCGACCTCAGGGCCAACGTCACCGGCTTCAGCCTCGGCCGCGCCAGTGATGCCCGTGATCGAAACATAATAAACAAAGCCCGATGTGTTTTGCAGCACCCGCGGCAGGCGCGCATCATCGGTGGTTGGGGTTGCCAAGCGGATAAAGTTCAAACCCGCCTTTTGTGCCGGGATGCACAACTCGTCATCTTCTTCGGGAGGCAGGTCCACCACGATCAACCCATCGATTCCTGCAGACTTGGCATCGTCAAGGAACTTGTCGACACCGCGCGAATAGATCGGGTTATAATAACCCATCAGAACAATCGGGGTGGTGTCGTCCGTCTTGCGGAACTCGGTCGCCAGATCCAATGTCCGCTGTAGAGTCATGCCGCCATCAAGGGCACGTTGGCCAGCCAACTGAATTGTCGGACCATCTGCCATTGGATCGGTAAACGGCAATCCCAACTCGATGATGTCAACACCGGCGCCGGGCAGACCTTTGACGATCTCCAACGACGTTTCAAAATCCGGATCACCCGCCATCACGTAGGATACAAATGCTTTTTTTCCTGCCGCCGAAAGTTCGGCAAATTTGGCGTCAATACGGGTCATGATCAGGCCTTTTTCAATGTACCTGTCGGATGTGCCCAAATCTGACAGGGAAATCAATCCCGCCTGCTTGATTGATGGCGCATTCAATCGCACTGGGCAGCTATTTCCTACTTGTTCAATGGAATATGCCAGCGCAGCAGCAGTGAGTTGACCCCAGGATTATAGGAAGCTGTTGAAGCGTTAGATTTATGCGTAATCGCTACAGAAACAGCTTTTCCATTCTCGAATCTGCGCCCCAGTGCCAACAGGCTGCGAATCTCGAAAGTTGAACCCAGACCATTTTGAACCTCATTTTCGAAATAGGCTCCCGGCATAACACTTCCCTCTAGGAACCACCGGTTCTGGAACTGGTAGCTACCGACAACACCTGCGCCAAGATGAATGTCGCCGGAAAAATGAACCGACGCCACAGCCCCGAGTTTAAGCGAAACACGATCATCTTTATAAAAAGGTGAGTGATGATACTCGGCTGATACCATCCCGCCATCTTCGGACAGACCGCTGGAAAAATCAGCGAACCCAATTCCTATTGTAACCCCCTGTGCCGCAAGAGGAGCGCTTAATAGTGTGAAAAGGGCACTTCCTGCCAGTACGATACTTAGCTTTCTCATGAGAAGTCCGGCTCTAAGTTTACGTTAGAAGCGATCTAGGGAGACAAAAGTATTACACTAGAATAGCTCGCATTGCCGTGATCGCGCAACAAAGCGCAGCAATAAACAGGGCAAACCTTCAGCGGCTGAGCTTGCGTCATGCGCAAATGCTGCCTAGAAGCACCGCTGACATGTCATCAGGAGGCCGTTATGGGCTTTAAAATGGGGATCGTGGGACTACCGAATGTCGGCAAGTCCACATTGTTCAACGCACTGACCAAAACCGCCTCGGCGCAGGCGGCCAACTTTCCGTTCTGCACCATTGAGCCCAACGTGGGCGAGGTTGGTGTTCCGGATGAACGTCTGGACAAACTGGCAGCCATTGCCACCTCGAAACAAATCATTCCGACCCGGATGACATTTGTTGATATTGCCGGCCTGGTCAAAGGTGCATCGCAGGGCGAAGGTCTGGGCAACCAGTTCCTGGCCAATATCCGCGAGACCGACTCGATTGCGCATGTGCTGCGCTGTTTCGAAGATGGTGATGTAACCCATGTCGAAGACCGTGTTGATCCGGTTGCCGATGCCGAAACTATCGAGACCGAGCTGATGCTCTCCGATTTGGAAAGCATCGAAAAACGCCGCGCCAATTTGGTGCGCAAGCTAAAGGGCAACGACAAAGAAGCCCAGCAACAAGACCGATTGCTAGCAGATGCCCAAGCGATGCTGGAAGATGGCAAACCCGCCCGTCTGGTCGAAGTTGACGAAGAAGACATCAAAGCCTGGAAGCTGCTGCAGCTGCTGACCAGCAAGCCGGTTCTGTACGTCTGCAACGTTGGCGAAGACGAATCCGTTGATGGCAACGAGCATTCTGCCAAAGTTGCCGAAATGGCCGCCGCGCAGGGCAACAGCCACGTGATCATCTCGGCCCAGATCGAAGAAGAGATATCACAACTGGACGCGGAAGAAGCCGAAATGTTCCTGAGCGAAATGGGCCTGGCCGAAGCAGGTCTGGACCGGCTGATCCGCGCCGGATACGAACTGCTCCACTTGGAAACCTATTTCACGGTTGGCCCCAAAGAAGCCCGCGCCTGGACCATCCGCAGTGGCACTGGCGCCCCGCAGGCAGCCGGCGTCATTCACGGCGACTTTGAAAAAGGCTTCATCCGGGCCGAAACCATCGCCTATGAAGACTTCATCGCCTGCAACGGCGAACAGGGTGCCAAGGAAGCCGGCAAAATGCGGGCTGAGGGCAAAAGTTACATCGTCAAAGACGGCGATGTCATGCACTTCCTGTTCAATAACTGATTTCAATAAGAATGCGTTAGAAAGCCCGGTCAGGACACAATCTGGCCGGGCTTTTTCTATTTTTATCGAAGACAGCTTCTTGGAAAACCCGGGATTGCGATTGCGCTAACGGAAGTGCTATTCCCGATCAATTCATCAGTCGGACGAACAAAAATGAAAAAAATCATCATCGACACAGATCCAGGCATCGACGATGCCATGGCAATTTTCTACGCCGCCGCAGCTCCGGATATCGAGCTGCTGGGTCTGACCACAATTTTTGGCAATGTGACCACTAAAACCGCGACACGGAACGCCCTGCGCCTGCTCGAAGCTGCTGGCTTGGAACTCCCCGTTGCCCAGGGTGCAGAGGCTCCTCTGGTCCTACCGCCCTTTACCCCTTCGGCTCACGTGCACGGTGACGAAGGTTTCGGCGACATACGTGCCACTACGCCCAAAGGGCAAAAGATCGACGAAGATGCCGCTGACTTCCTGTGCCGTATGGCGCGAGAACACAAAGGCGAACTGGTCGTCTGCCCCATTGGCCCGCTGACTAACGTCGCCCACGCCATTCAGCGCGACCCTGAGTTCGCAAAGAACGTCGGGCGCATTGTCATCATGGGCGGCTCGCTGAACGAAGGTGGCAATATCACCCCACATGCCGAGGCTAACATCTACCATGATCCCCACGCTGCAGATGTTGTGTTTGCGTCCGGCGCCAAGGTTGAAATGGTAGGCTTGGATGTCACCCATCGCATTCTGTGCACCAAAGCAGATTTTGCCGACATCGCTGCCAAGGCCCCGGAACTGGGCGGCATGCTGCAGGAAATGTCGGTATTCTACTTGAAATTCTACGAATCGGTAGAGAAGTTCGACGGCTGTTCCCTGCACGACCCGGCCGCAGTCATTGCCTGCACGCACCCGGAACTATTTGAAGCACAGCCAACTCCACTACGGGTCTTTTGTGAGGGTGAAACATCCGGCGCAACCTTGGCCGCCCCTGAAAGCGGCCGCCCGGATGTCGATGTCTACTTGGCCGTCCAATCAGAGAAAGTGAAATCCCTGTTCCTCAGCCGCCTGGCCCTGCTGCCCTGAATATCCAGAGGGCGCCCCAGTCTTAGAGCGCCCTCTGGCCCTATGCAGATTGTGCTACAGCCCAACCGATTTCACTCCGACGCATCTGACAAAGAAAAATCACAAAAACCGGTTTTTTGCCCTTGTTCTCAACTCCACTGCGCTGCTAGACGGGTCAACGGAGACGTGGCCGAGTGGTCGAAGGCGCTCCCCTGCTAAGGGAGTAGGCCCGGAAGGGTCTCGAGGGTTCGAATCCCTTCGTCTCCGCCATCAACCTTCAGTAACATGCTGTTTATTGTGGGAAAATTTGGCGCAACGCACCTTCACCCAACATTTGCACCAACATTTGAAAAGCGATGCCTCAATAATTCAGCGTGCACTTAACATATTGACGACTTGCCGAACCCGTCCACAACCCTGAAATTGTAGAGCTAGGCAAAGTTCGATTCTCTTAGCTGCACCGACGCACAGTGCCACATTCTCATCAAATCGCACGGACAAGCAGAGCTGTACTAGGCATTCTTCCGCAAAGTCCTCACCAGCGTGCTTGCGATAGTGCCCAATTAATTTCACCCGTGGGCTGTGAGCTAAAACAGTACCAGCAACGCTACCTGAGAGTCGTATCGCCTCATCGATATCCATACCTCCAAGGCGCACCCTTTGCCGTTTTGCCCGCGCGATCTTGCCGTGAAAAATTTCATGATGCAGTAGCTCTTCGACCTCAATATCGGTACGATCTTCAAGCTCTTTTGCGATCCAGATTTTCCCCTTCAAGTAGGCCGCACCGTTGCCTTTGAGCGTATCTCTATCTGCCAAAAACACGGGTGTGAAACCCGCCAGGTGACGACGCGTTTCGCGCATTACTTCCCTGCGCCATGTGCTGTTTGTCCACATCAAATGTCTCCACGAAGATTGATCAATGGAGGTATTATGATACCATCATTTGAATTAGTTAAGACCAGCAAGCAATGTTTTGTGTGTACAACGGTTCAACAAAACAGGCTGCGCCGGTCGCCCCTGGCTCCGATAGTCGCCTGCGGCTTCGAGCTGATTGTCTGGAGAATACAATGCGGGAAAATATTTTGGCCATACGCCTGTATGGCTGTCCCATTGAAAAGTTATTGGCAGCCCTTTGTCATTCTGGCCATCGTCCCCTTTGGCTTCATCGGCGCCGTGGTTGGGCATATGATCATGGGAGTCACACTGTCGCTTTTCTCGCTCTTTGGCATGTTGGCACTGACAGGCGTTGTTGTGAACGACAGTCTTGTGATGATCACCCACTACAACCAATCCCGTGACGTCGGCCAAACCGTTGCCCAAGCTCTGCACAGTGCTGGCACAGGCCGATTCAAGGCGATTTTCCTACCCACAGCTACGACTGTGATCGGTTTGATACCGCTGATGTCGGAAACCTCGGAACAGGCACAGTATCTTATCCCTGCAGCAGTTTCTTTGGCTTTTGGCGAACTGTTTGGAACCGCGCTGATGCTGGTTCTTGTCCCCGTACTCATCGCAATCACCGAAGATGTGCTTGCACTTTTCACCCACTCCACCTCCAAGCTAAACCAAGGATTTAATCATGATTAAAAAACTCATTCTTACCAGCGTCCTCAGCCTTTCACTCTCGTCACCCGCCTTTCCCAAGGACAGAATGTCACAATCGAAGGGCTGCGCAGTTCCAAGGGCAACGTTCTGATTTTTGTATTCGACAACAAACGCGCCTTTGAAAATCTCAACGTGTGGAAGGCGGTAGATTTTGGCGAAATTACTGCAAAACAAGGCAGCATCCGTCATGAATTCAAGAACATGACCAAAGGGCCCTATGCGATTTTCCTGTTCCAGGAAGAAACCGGCGATGAAGATTTGAACGCAGCCGATACCCAACTGCTGGAAGGTTTAGGAGCAACCCGAGCGACAAAGCCCGAAGACGATCCAGACTTTGCAGCCGCCTCTGTTTGGCCTGGAAATATTCGAATTCCCATTCATTACGATCAGTAAGTTTGACCGTTTTCTAAGTGACGATCCAGTTTTGGGCCGTCACCCAAGGCTTTAAATGACTAATTTAGCGAATTTTCAGTGATGACACACCAAGGTGACTACAATCCACTCCCAACAATCCCCCCTGGTGTGTTTTGGCATTGCCGTCGTAATGTCCCCAATGCCTTTTCAAATTCCAACATCCAGTTAAAGTACTGGAAGTTGAACAGAAAACGTAGACTCTCGCATTTTGAACTCTACCTAGCCTGCAACAGTCTGCCGACCTTAATGGCGGCGATGTCCGGCGCACGAACAATACAAGGCAATTAACAAGCACGTTTAAACAGTAAAATTGGGAGCAAGACATGAAGCACTTTCGAATTTTAGCCGGAGCTGTCGTTGGGGCGACACTTGCAACAGCGGCAATGGCACAAGACCCCGTGCAAGTTTTGATCAGAAACGTCAATATTTTTGACGGCACCAACGAAGCCCTGATGGAAAACGCCAGTGTGTTGATCGAAAACAACCTCATCAAAACGGTTTCAACCGAGGCAATTGATGCCCCTAACGCAGAGATAATCGACGGCGGTGGCCGCACTTTGACGCCAGGCTTTATCGACAACCACACCCATCTTGCTTTACCTGGACCAACAGTTCCGGGACATGAGACCAACCTGACCTGGGAAGACATGGCTGTTAACGCGGTTCTCATGTCAGAAATGTATCTGATGCAGGGCTTCACCACGATCCGCGACGCAGGCGGCATGAATGCTGGCATAAAACGCGCCGTTGATGCAGGGCTTCTTGATGGCCCGCGGATGTACCCGTCGAACGCATTTATCGGCCCTCGTGGCGGGCATTCTGATTTTCAGCCGTTCACTGGGCAGCCCGGCGACGAAGGACAAATCGGGTATTTGAACATTGGAAGAGAAGCCGACGGTAAGGCGGAAGTTTTGCAAGCTGCGCGCAACAATTTCCGCATGGGTGCAACTCAATTGAAGGTCATGCAATCCGGCGGCGTGACTTCTGCGTTCGACCCATGGCAGATGGACAGCTACACAGACGAAGAGTTTTCTGCGGCGGTTTGGGTGGCAAACGCCTATGGATCCTATGTGATGGCACATTCATACCGCACACCTTTGATGATCAAAGCGTTGGAGCTGGGTGCGATGTCGTTGGAACACGGGTTCGGTTACACCTGTGAAGTTGGGGCCCTGATGGAAGAAAAAGGTGCTTACATCACCACAAACCTAACTGCATTTGATCCCGGCCTTCTGGATATTCCAGCTGTGCGTGACGTTCCATCCAGCTTCCGCAAAGCAATTGCTGCGCAAAAAGAGTTTGAAGGATATCTCGACAATATGCGCGAATGCCCAGCCAAGCGCGGTTTCCACACTGACTGTGTCGGTAACGCCGTTGCCTGCAACATTCAGGTTGCATACGAAAAGCACCTGAACGCCGAATTCTTTGGCAACCACACAACATTAGTTGCTTTAACCTCGGTTGGTGGAGAAATCGCCGCGCTAACAGGTGAATTCATGAACCCTTACCCTGAAGGAAAACTGGGGGTGATTGAAGCAGGTGCCTACGCTGACCTTCTGCTTATAGACGGCAATCCCCTCGAAGACATAACTGTGATCGGTACAGGCGATGAATGGTTCACTGCGGCCCCGCGTCCGGACAGCCCAGAAACCATCCGCCTGATCATGAAAGACGGCGTTATCTATAAAAATACACTCGATTGATAATTTGGGCGGCTCTTTTGGGCCGCCCCATTCACCTCATTCGAAAGACCCAAAGATGAACCGTAGTTTCCAAGTGATGGCCACGCTCTGCTTGCTGGCCCTACCAGTTTCGAGTGTTGCGCAGGGCCTAGGAGGCCCTTCTTCGGTTCAGGCCGATCTGGATCCCGGTGACGGTCTAGCCGATCCCCAGTTCCGTTCAGAATTCCCCAATAATGTCGCGCCCGGTTGGTCTGCATGGAAAGACCAACTCGGCGAACAGCGATTCAAATTTAACATTGATTACTTGTCGCTTGGTCAGTCCTCGACCTCGGACATGGGCGAGGGTCATGCCAGCGGGGGCATCGCCCGTTTATACGGTAGTTGGCAAGCAACCGAGCTAGGATCGCTGACTTTCAAAATCGAAGACCGCCACACCTATGGCGCAGTCGCTCCGCAGTTTCTGGGTCTCGACGGGGGGGCGCTGTCGATCACCGGAACCGCCTTTAATGGCAATGGCACAATGCTGACAAATCTGTTCTGGACCCAGCGCGCGGCTGACGGTTCTTGGACGCTGCAAATTGGCCAGCTCGACGTCACGGATTTCACTGATATCTACGGGCTGGTCAGCCCCTATACCTCGTTCCAAAACCTGGCCTTTAACACCAACCCAACCATCAATGCCCCAAACCAGGGGCTTGGGATTGCTGGTGGCGCCAAACTGGGCAGCAATTTCTACGTCATCGGTGCCGTGGCAGACGCCAATGCCGATCCGACAGAACCTGACCTTGACGTCTTTTCAGATGGTGATCTCTACAAAAGTCTCGAGATTGGTTACACAAGCGGCTTTGACCGGATCTATTTCGACAACATCCACCTGACCCTGTGGCACGGAGATGCCGCGACCGATGGCAGTCGGGCTGAGGACTACGGCGCTTCCTTTTCTGCAGCTTGGTTCATTGATAACAAGTGGATGCCCTTCCTGCGCGCTGGGGCATCCAAAGGCACGGCAGCGCTTTACGAGCGGTCTGTGTCTGCCGGTATTGGGTACTACGGTCACAACACTGATCTGGGTGGGCTGGGCTTGAACTGGGCTGAGGCAAAAGGTGTTCCCGGTAGCCAAACAACCGCAGAATTATTCTACCGTTTTTCTATTTCTCCCGGCCTGCAAATCACCCCTTCGTTGCAGTACATTCACAACCCACTGAATAACCCAGCGCAAAACAGCATAACGATAGCCGGACTTCGGGCGCGGATTGTGTTCTAGAGTGTAACTACAAGCCTGCTATTGGTGTCGAGCACGCCTCACGTTCAACGGCATTGCGGTCGCAAACCCGATCCCCTTGATACGCGGCGCTCGCCCCTTGTGTTCGAAATTGATGCACGTTACTTCCAGTTGTCCTGCTTGATCTATCTGCCGCTGCGGAATAGTATTTTCTGACTAAAGGTCCCCTTTTTCCCTTCAAATTGCGAGTTTAAATGGCCAAGAAAACTGAAAAGAAGCCCTCAGTTGATCTGACGCAAAAGGCCTATAATGGAATTCGCCAGATGTTGTTTCACAATGAGCTGGTGGCCGGCCAGAAAATCCCGTTCCAAGAACTTGCTGATGACATGAAGATGAGCCCAACCCCGGTGGTTCAGGCACTCAAATTTCTGGAATTTCAGGGCATTGTCCGGCGCGAACCCAACAAGGGCTATTTCATCGAGCAACTAAAGCTTGAAGAGGTGGATGAGCTGTTCCGTTTTCGCGCTTTGCTGGAACTCTCCTTGTTGCGCGAAACAATTGCCAACCTGGATGAAGCAGGTGAGCAGACCTTGAAGACTGCACATGCCGAGTATCTTGAGGCTTTGGACAATGTCTATATGACCCAAAAGCTGATCACGGATATGGAGTTCCATCTGACCATCGCACGGCTGTCTAATCAGGCCCTAAGGGTGCGGGCCCTGCGCAATACTTTTGATCTGTTGCATCTGAAATATCAGGCCAGCCTGCGCTATGTCACCCGCAATACGTCAAACGAAAATGATCACGGGCGCATTCTCGACGCTATCCTGTCGCGTGACACTGAAAAGGCTGAACAGCTGCTTGCTGAACACATCGAAAACAGCCGTATCAATGCCTGTGACAACCTGGTTCAGATGGAACAAGAAAAGGCCGGGCTGAATTTCTAGCCCAACCTCGCTGATGTAAATTCGACTTCGCCTAGGTCAGTGGGACTCGGCGTAGAAATCCTCAATCGTTTTGACATAAGCCGGGTCTAGCGCCAGCTCACGCGCACCTTCGAGCATGCCTTTGACATAGTTCTTGGCTGGTTTAAACGGCCCCTGCGGATCGATCACCCGATACAGATCAGCCTCGTGCCACTTGCCATCATCGCCCAGCGCTACAAATGTTTGACGCTCGTAATCGCCGATGTAAACGCCTTCTTTGACATCCAGATCCAACAGTTCCTGCTCCGGAACCTCAAACAAGGCCCCATGCACCATCTTACCTGGTGCAGGCATGATATTACTGATCCCGGCGTTCTGGATCTTGGAATAGAAATTGAACTGAATTTCGAAGTTCGGGATATAAGCCTTCTGCTGAAACTCTGCGCTTGGCAAAATCTCTTTGAGAAAGCTCATCTGTAGGTTGGACCCAAATCCAAAGTGCAACATTTTAAATTCTCCTAAGTCTGGTTTTTATGTTCTAGAAAGCGGCCCAACCGCGCCCCGGCGTCCGAGGTGGCAGATTGGATTCCGATGTTTTGCAGGGCGTTGCTGACATCCACGGGGATCTCTTGATCCGGGATTTTCTGGTTCAATACTCCGCCAAATAAGATGGGCAGATCAAGGGATCTCTCCCGCAGCGCAGCCTTCAATTGCTCGCCATATTCCAACGCCATTCCGTTGTGGGTGCTGACAAGTATGGCATCCATGCCGTTCGCTGCATCGGCAACGGCTTGGGGGCTGGCTTCTGCACCCAGATAATTCACCTCGGCCTTGCCGTGCGCCAATAGCCAATTCAGCACGATAATTGCGTGCTCGTGTACATCCGCCGAGGCCAACAGCAACCGCTTACCCTTGAGCCGCTCAATCAACTTGGGGTCCTGAAACGAGGTGAGGCTGTCTTGATACTTGGCGATGGACTGCTGGAAAATATCAGTGGGTACGATGATTTTCCGCCCACGGGCCTCGCCGCTATCAGGTGCCCCTGCCCCAAACCGTTCTTCGAACACCGCTGGGCCTAGCATCTTCAATGTGTACAGCAGCTCCAGCGGGTTTCTAATATCCACTCCAGCCTGTTCCAGCCCCGCCAATGCGTTGTCGAACACCTGTTGGCCGTGTTCCAACATCTTATCGGCAAACAGATGGCTGTCGCTGAAATCCATTCGTGGCAACAGCCGACGCGCCGTCGCCTCAACCCGCTGCCCCAACACCTGTGCTTCAAGGATTTCTTGGGCCGAAGGCGCGCGGATCGCCTCGGTCACCGGCAAGGGCAGCACTGCGTGACCGGTCGGGCAAGCCAGCTGCGCCATGATGTCCCACAACATGTATTCCGCGATCATCGCCCGGTTCTGGTCGAAGTTCCGCGTGAACGAAATAGTGTCGCCATAGAACATCGACCCCAGGCACTCACCCTGATGGATCCGATCCAAGGCGAAAACCCACCCTGCCCGCTTCACCGGGTCCGAGGTGAGTCCGCCAATGCAATGGGACAGCTTCGCCCCCATTAGCTCTTCGACGATATAGCGTTCCAGAAGCGCCCAACCGGCAATGGTGGTACAGTCAAAGAACAACGCACCAAACCCATCCTCAAGATAGGAGTGCAGCATCACGCCTTGGTCGCGGAACTGCGACAGCAATGCGATGGCCTTGGTTGTTTCCACGGCAGTGGCAACTGGGTCTGTCCACCCCGGCGCCTCGTGCGAGAAAAACTGCGACAGGTTCCCAATCGTCGTCACTCCGGCCCGCAACGCATGCACGGTATTGGCGAAGGACGACGGAAACCCAATCATGAAATCGCCCATATGGGGCTGGATTGGGGTCTGCTGGCCAATCTCACGCCAATCCGATGTGGTCTCCAACATAGGGCCTGTTTCAGCTGCCGCCTTGGACCGGACCTGCTCGGGCAGCCCCATACGTCGATCCAGGCAAAGTCCTGCCCGATGCACCTCAGCTCCGGCATTGGCCCCTTCGGTCCACAGAAAATCCAAGGCCTGCGTGGTCAGCCCCCAACTGCCCATGCCAATATGCGCGTGATAGGTGATCTCCCCATCCTTGATGCATTGGCGCTTGAACTCGGCCTCAGAACTCACACCCCACCGATCAAAGGCAGCTGTGCCCCCAATCGTGATATGCTGCGCGGCCTGCTTTGCCTCGGCAAATAGAGATGAAATATCAGGAAGAGGCGTAGAGCGAATGGCCGACATTCGCCCGTCAAAGCTGGCGACCTTCATGAGTTCTCCTCTGAGGAAGCTTTCTCAGCCCCACCCAAACGATCCCGCACCGCGCCCAGCGCATCCGAAAACGCTTGGAACCCATGCCGTTCGGATATTACCCGGTGCCCTTGCTCCGAAATCCCGCCGGGAGTGGCCAATGACTCCCAGATGTCATCAAAACTCACACCGCCCTGAAACTTCGCCATCGCCGCAGCACCGGCAAATGTATCCTGCACCAACTCTCGCGCCACGCCATCCGGCAACCCACTGGTCTTTGCCCATTCATAAGTCTCGCCCATCAGGGCAAAAAGCCAGGCATACAGCGCGCCGGTCAGCGCGGTTGCTGCGGGGAACTGGTTCTCGTCCTCCAGTACATGCACAGAACCTAACTGACTTAAAAAATCCGTCGCAATCTGGTCATCGGGATAAACCAGTGTTGGGCTTTTCTGGATCGACACACAAGACAAGGGCAAGCTGCGAACGGCTTTGGCTGGGGCACAAACCGCTGACAGTGCGGCCAAGTCTACACCCGCAGCCACACTGACAATGGATTGATGTGACAGGAACCGAAGGCTGGACAAAGCAGGCTCAACATCGTCAGGGCGCGTCGCAACCACAATGATATCGGCTTGCTCCACAGCGGCCTGCCTATCACTCGCAAGATGAGTGTTGGGGTCACAGCTCGACAGCTTCAACGCCCGCTCTTGGCTACGCGCCAACAACCATATCTGCGTTGCTTTGTCCGCCTTGCGCAGACCTTGTATCATGTACTCAGCCAAGTGTCCGACGCCGATGAATGCTACTGTCAGTGTCATGCCGATAGCGATCCATATTGATCTTGCGTCACCGGGTGGCAGGCTACTTTGTGTTCCTCCGCAAGTGTCTCCAGTTCAGGGCGATACAGTTTGCACTGAGGTTCCTTTTTCGGACACCGAGTATGAAATGCGCAGCCGCTGGGTGGATCCATCGGATTCGGTATTCCGCCAGACAAGGTGATCCGATCCGTATTTTGATAGCTTGGGTCTGGACGCGGAATCGCTGACAGCAGTGCCTTGCTATAGGGATGCTTGGGCGCGGTGAACAACTGCTCCCACGGGGCCTCTTCAACCACCCGGCCCAGATACATTACCGCCACCCGATCCGCGATATGTTCGACCACTGCCAGATCATGTGAAATAAACAGATAAGACAGCCCCAGATCATCCTGCAGATCCATCAGAAGGTTGATGATCTGCGCCTGCACCGAAACATCCAGCGCCGAAACCGCCTCGTCACAGATAATCAGGTCCGGGTCCAATGACAGTGCCCGTGCAATGCCGATCCGCTGCCGTTGGCCGCCCGAAAACTCATGCGGATAGCGATCACGCTGCGCCGGTCTTAGCCCCACCTTGTCCAGCAACCAATCTGCCCGCTCCCGCGCCTCGGCACGGGTCGCACCGTGCAATCGCATTGGCTCTTCCAACGTGCGCGCCAGAGACATCCGGGGGTTCAGCGATGAGAATGGGTCCTGAAATACCACCTGCACCCGGCGCCGATACTGCATCCGCTCGCGGGCAGGCAACGCAGCAATCTCTTGCTGAGACAGGCCATCAAATATTACCTGCCCCTCGGTGCTCTCTTGCAACCCGCACACCGCCATTCCGGTGGTTGTTTTACCACAGCCGCTTTCACCAACAATCGCCAGCGTCTCGCCTCGATTGATCGAGAAGCTGACATCCTCAACAGCCCGCAAAGGCCTTGATTTAGAGCCGAAATGCACCTTCAGCCCCTTTACGGACAACAGCGGGGTTTCAGGTTTGGTCATGAGGGCACCATCTGGTCTGCGCCTGTGTTTTCGGGCTGGTTTTGGATCAAAGGAAAATGACATCGCACCGAACGCTCAGCGCTATTTTCAGTCAGAGTTGGCGCGACAGACTGGCATTGCGGCTGCGCCATTTCACAGCGATTGCAAAACGCACACCCCGGCGGCAGCTTGGCTGGATCGGGCACCGTGCCAGAAATCTCGGCCAGCCGCTGCCTGCCATATTTTGCCCGCCGCCCCAGCACTGGAACCGACTGCATCAAGGCCTTGGTATAGGGGTGTGCAGGCGCAGCAAAGATCTCGTCCACCCGGCCGGCTTCAACCACCTGACCGGCATACATCACCACCATCTTCTGCGCGGTTTCTGCAATCACTCCCAGATCATGGGTGATCATCAACACCGCGCTGCCAAACTCGGCCCGCAACTGCATGATCAGCTCCATAATCTGGTTCTGTATCGTCACGTCCAGCGCCGTGGTTGGCTCATCCGCAATCAGCATTGCCGGATTGCAGCACAGTGCCATGGCAATCATCACCCGCTGCCGCATGCCCCCGGACAGTTGATGTGGGAAATCCTTCATGCGTCGTTTGGCAGCCGGGATCTGCACCCGTTCCAGCATTGCAATTGCCTGGTTACGGGCCTCCGCCCGGCCCAGCCCCTGGTGCAGTTGAAACACTTCAGAGATCTGACGTCCAATGGGCATCAGTGGGTTTAACGAGCTCATCGGTTCCTGAAAGATCATCGAAATGCGATTGCCACGGATCTTGCGCATCTCAGCTTCAGACAACTGAAACAGATCCTGCCCTTCAAACAAGGCCTGCCCTGCCCGGATGTTTCCAGGCGGCGAGGCAATCAGGCGCAACAGCGATAGCGCGGTCACACTTTTCCCGGACCCGCTTTCACCAACCAATCCAACCACTTCGCCCGGGTTGATGGAAAAGCTGACATCACGCACCACCGGAACTTCGCCAGTTGGGCTGTTAAACCCAACCCGCAAACCGCGCAGATCAAGCAACGGTCCCAGCGACTGTCCAACACCTTTGTCCTGTTGGAATTGCACGGTCATGCTGTGCCTCCACCGCTGTTTTTCAGGGTACTGCGCGGATCAAGAATGTCCCGCAATCCATCACCAAACAAGTTCAGCCCCAGCACGGTCACAAAGATCGCAAGACCCGGAAAGATGGACAGCCAAGGCGCGGTAAAGAACTGATCACGCGCCGAAGACAGCATACCGCCCCAACTAGGTGTCGGCGGCTGCGCACCCAGACCAAGGAAGGACAGCGCCGCCTCCATCAGGATTGCCTCGGCTGCGCCAAGGGTAGCAATCACCAGCACCGGCCCCAACACGTTGGGCATGATCTGGCCAAACATGATGCGGAAATGACCATAGCCCAGCACCCGCGCGGCTTTGACATAGTCGCTCTGCTTGGCTGACAGCACCTGCGCCCGTGTCAGGCGGCAGGAATAAGACCAATTGGTCAGGCCCAGCGCGATGTAAAGATTGATCAATCCTGGCCCCAGCGCAGCCATGATGGCGAGGGCAAAGACCACAACCGGGATCGACAGCATGATATTGGTCAGCCCCATGATCATGTCATCCGCCAGGCCACCCCGGTATCCCGCGATCAGACCTAGGCTGACCCCGATACAGGTGTTCAGCACTTGGGTGATCAAGCCAACACTCAGCGACACCTGCGCGCCGTAAACCACACGCGAAAACACATCACGCCCGTGGGAATCCGTGCCAAATAGATAAGGTAGCCCTGGCGACATTTCAGACCGCATAATGTCGGCATCATGCACCGGATCAAACGGCGCGATAAGCGGCGCAAACACGGCCATCAACACGGCAATGGCGACTATGCTGCCACCAACCAGCAAGTTCTTTTGTCGCATCAAGCGGTGGGTCATCACAGATGTACTCATTTGAACTCGATCCGCGGATTGATGGCGCGATACAGGATATCAACGGCAAGATTGACGATGAGAAATGCCAGAATGATGACGAGCAAACAGCCCTGAGCCACCGGAATGTCGCGCTGAAAGATACTCTCGACCAGCAGCGAGCCCACGCCGGGCCAGGCAAAGACACGCTCGACCACAACCGTCTGCCCCATCAGCGAGCCAAACAGCAAGCCGGCGGTGGTCAGGATCAAAACACAAGCATTGCGGAACACATGACGCAGATTGATGGCGGTCGGATGCAGCCCCTTGGCTCGGGCGGTGCGAATGTAGTCGGTCGACAGAACCTCTATCACCGAGGCCCGCGTGATCCGCGCCAATAGGGCGGCATAGCCCACACCCAAGGTCAGGGCGGGCATGACAAGATTGGCCAATGCCCCGTCACCGTACCCCGATGTTGGCAACAGATTCAGACTAAAGCTCAGCACATACATCATCAGGATGCCCAGCCAGAACTGCGGGATCGACACCCCCGCGACCGAGGCCACCGTTAACCCGATATCCAGCCAGCTGCCTTGCCTGAGTGCAGCAATGAACCCCAATGGAACCCCAATCAAGATCGCGATGCCCAGCGCTGCACAGGCCAGCTTTAGCGTGGCCCCTACCCGGCCAAACACCACCTCGGCTACGTCATACCGACGCAGCATGGATTTCCCCATATCGCCCTGCGCCAAACGGCCCAGGTAATTCGCGTAGCGAACCACCACCGGCTTATCCAGCTCAAAGTCCTTGCGCAGCTGCTCCACCACATCGGCGTCCAGCTCTAGCCGCCCCGCCGTTGCCAGCGCCGCGTTTCCGGGCACCAGGTTCAGCAACAGGAACACGATCAGGGTCACACCAATCACGGTAGGAATGAACTGCAACAGGCGTCGCAGAATAAAAGAGGTCATGGGAGGGCTCGGGTTGTATTCAAGAAAAGGGCTGCGGTGAATAAATCACCGCAGCCAAGCGTGCGGGCCTTACTGGCCAGCCCGAGGAGAGGAGGAATCCACCCAGACGTCTGCGAAATCCTGATACATGATTTCGATCGCAACCGGCTGAATGCCATGCACCCAAGGCTGCACTGCCAGCACCGCCTTGTTGTAGTTGAAGATCCACACAGGTGCGTCGTCCTGGAAGATACGGTCTGCCTGTTGCAGCAGCTTCACCCGCTCGTCCTGATCATTTGTCGTGGCAGCTTGATCCAGCAGCGCGTCATAGTCGGCGTTGTTATAGTGGACATAGTTGCCTGATGTATTGGCAGTGGACGAATGCCAACGGTTCAGAGCCTTCAGCGGGTCAGCACCAGAACCAAACGACCAGATGATGCCCTGATAGTCACCTGCAACCAGACGGTCATACAGGATGCCACCTTCGAGCTGCTGCGTGCTGATCTCAACATTGATGTCATCCAGGAACTGTCCCAGCACCTCGGCCACGCCTACACCGTAGGATTCGTTGGCTGTGCCCAGGATCTCAAGCTTGAAGCCATCCTCGTATCCTGCCTCAGCCATCAGCGCCTTGGCCTTTTCAACGTCATAGCCCAGGCCAGTCGCACTAGGATCAAAGCCTTCGGATGTGGGTGGCAGCCAGCCAATTGGGTCATAGGCCTTACCACGCAGGAACCGCTTGTTGATCGCGCTTTCGTCAATCGCCAATGTCAGCGCCTGACGGACACGTTTATCCGCAAAGGGTTCGAACTCAGGGTTCAGGCTGATCAGGCGGGTAAACATCTCGGCCACTTCAACCAAGTTCTCGCCCAGCGCGGCATCTTGGGTGTACTGCGGGTACTGCGCAGCCTCAACCAAGGTGCTGTCCAGCTCACCCGAACGGAATGCGATGTCGCGTGTTGCACCTTCCTGCATGATGCGGAAGTTCAACTGATTCAGATAGGGTTTGCCCTCTTCATGGTAGCTATCAAACTTGGACAGCGACACATGACTGCCGTTGACCCATTCGTCAAACTTGAACGCGCCACTACCTACAGGGGAAAGACCAAACTTGTCACCTGCAGCCTCAACCTCTTCGCTTGGAACAATGGCTGTGCCGGGCTGATAGAAATAGTAGGCCGGGTTCACACGGCTGTTCAGTGTGACCGAAAACTCATGATCACTGATCCGAGTGATTCCAGAAATGCTGTCAGCTTCGCCGTTCTTAAACACTTCGGTGCCCGCAACGATTTCTATGTGGCCAGCATTTGGGCTAACCGGCTTCATCGACAACATACGCTGCCATGACCAGATCACATCATCCGCAGTCATCTCGCGGCCATTGTGGAACATGATGCCCGAGTGCATCTTGTAGGTATATGTCAGCCCGTCATCCGAGATCGAAGTCACTTCGACCAGTTCGGGGTTCGGGCGGTTCTCTTCACTGTCCCACTGGTACAGGCTTTGGAAGATGTTGCTTGTTACCAGCAGATCCTGCTGTTTGCTGGTCATATGCGGATCCAGCGACAGGATGCTTCCGTCATAGGGCGCAACAAAGTTGAATGTGCCCCCTTGCTCGGCGGCATAGGCGGATGTTGCCAACCCGCCCGCTGCACCAATGCAGGCGACGGTGGACAGCAGTGTAAGTACTTTTCTAAATTTCATTTCAATCTCCATGTCAGCAGCAATGCGGGGACATCTTCGAGAGAGGTTTTCGCCTCTTCCTTGCCCCCGTCCTCCGCCAGCCAAAATACCCAAGTACCGCCAACGGTTGGAGGGACAGTAGGAGGCGGATTTGATTCGGTCAACAACCATAAATACAATTTGATTTCTAATTTTTATATTATCGTTTGGCAACAATATGATAGACAGACCACTTGCTGACAAATGCCATATTGCCGAGGCCATTTTCGACGCCGAAATCTATACAGTTGTGCCTTTCAAGCATTTCAAGTGATGAAGATGCTTGAAATACCGCGCCAAGATCGTGATTGATCAGGGCAACCAAGCACCAAGGATTGGATTGTGCGATGACAGACTATGCGGTCGAAAAACCTCTGCTAACCTCCATCCCAGTTACAGGCAGCTCATCGGTGTTTCCAGTGCGCCGGATCTATTGCATTGGTCGGAACTTCGCAGAGCACGCCATTGAAATGGGTCATGATCCTGATCGCGAACCTCCGTTTTTCTTTCAAAAGAACCCAGATAACGCCAATTCGTCTGGGCAGTTTCCCTACCCAGCCAAATCCACCAACGTTCACTTTGAAGTCGAGTTGGTTGTCGCTCTCAAGTCTGGCGGAACCAACATAGCACTCAACGATGCGCTTGACTGTGTCTTTGGCTATGGCGTTGGTCTGGATATGACACGCCGCGACCTGCAAGGCGAAATGAAGAAAGCCGGCCGCCCCTGGGAAATTGGCAAAGCCTTTGAACACAGCGCCCCGATGACACCAATCAGCCCCATTGCCGAAACAGGCCACCCCAGCTCTGGTCAAATCGAGCTTCGGGTAAACGAAGAACAGCACCAAATTGGGGATCTCAACCAGATGATCTGGAAAGTGCCCGAAATGATTAGCTACCTATCCGAGTACTACGAGATCGCGGCTGGGGATTTGATAATGGCTGGCACCCCGGCGGGCGTCGGCGCCGTCACGCGCGGCGATGTCATGACAGGCTCGGTCCAAGGTGTCGGAGAGCTAACAGTCACTGTTGTGTAAACAGCCCTTCATCTGCTGGCCTGTGCACCATGGGCCTTCAGCTCCGCCTCTGCCTCGGCCCAGGCCTGTGTCAAAGGGGCAACCGAAAGCGGCGCCCCCTCTTCTGAACCTTCAATCTCAAGCAAGCTGCGACGCAGCGCATCCAAACCCAAAATGGCTGCGGACCCTGCCAATCGATGCGCCTCGTCGCGTTGTGCGTTAGTCGCGGCAGAGACCATTTTCAAATCGTCAAGGAATTTGGTCACTTCCGTGCAGAATGCTCCAAGGAAGCCCATCGCGCGTTCGGCCCCCAGTGCCTCGGTAAACTGGTCAATGTCTGACTTGTCAGCGTCTTGAGGCAGCCAAGCGCCGGCGTGACGTGTCACCAATTTTCCCAACTCAAACCGACTGATGGGCTTGGTCACTACTTCGGCAAATCCTGTCTTCAGAATACGGGCATGATCATCAGCAGCCGCATGGGCGGTCAAAGCAACAATTTCAACTCCCTCGGCCAGTTTTTGTTCACGGATCCGGCGACTCGCCTCGATGCCGTCGACCCCGGGCATACTGATGTCCATCAGGATCAGATCAAACTGCCCCTCAACTGCGGCTTGCACCGCTTCTGCACCACCTTCGGCCGCAACAACCCTATGCCCCAAACGTTCGAGCATCTTTGCCAATAGCAGCCGGTTAATATCGTTGTCTTCTGCAACAAGTATACGTTTCGCAGTTGCTGTCTCAGCATGCTGGTTCGAAACACTTTTTGAATCCATTATCGCCACCGGAAGCGGTAAAGAAACCCGAAATTGGCTTCCCTTGCCCTGCTCGCTTTCTGCCTCTATCTCTCCTCCCAATGCGTCTACGATACGCCGCGTGATCGCAAGCCCCAATCCGGTCCCCTCGCTGGTGCGGCCATAGCTGGGGTCCAGCGTAACAAAGTCCTCAAAGATGCGTTCCAGATCACCTGCAGCAATTCCTTCCCCGGTATCACTGACCAGAAACTCGACCCGAGACTCATCAAGCAGACGCTTAACCCGAACTGAAACGATACCATTCACGGTGAATTTCAAGGCATTTCCAATCAGGTTCAGGATGACCTGTTGGATCTGGTGGGGGCGTCCCGTTACATTGACCTCACCAGCCAAGTCACAACTCAATTCAAGCGAGTTTCCATTGATCTGAGCGTTTGCCTTCTGGCTATCGACCAGCCCGCGCATCAGATCCCCGAGGTCAAAAGATCGGGATTGTTCTGATACGGCACCTGCCTCTAGCCTGGATAGCTCTAACACCTCGTTGACATGGTGTAACAACAGCTCCCCCGAAACGCGCATCGCATGTACATAGCTATGCTGCTCGGCCGTCACCCCAGATGCATCAAGCAGTTCCAATGAACCCAGCACCCCACTTAAGGGTGTTCGCATTTCGTGACTCATGACGGTAAGTAAATTTTCCTTCGCCCGCGCCCCGGCCAAAGCTTCGTCACGGGCACGGGTCAGTTGAGCTTCTGCCTCAATACGATCAGAGATATCCCGCAAAAAACTGACAAATACGATATCTTCCCCCGAATGGCTCAGCGCCACAGACAGCTCCACTGGAAAAATCTCCCCAGATTTACGCTTTGCCTCCAGCCGTACACGCCCCTGATCCATAAACGCCGCTTCACCGGTTTGAAGGTATCGTTCAAACCCAAGTGAATGCTTTTCGCGCAGATGATCCGGGACAATCAAATCAACCATATCCTGACCTATTGCCTCATCCTTCGAATAGCCAAAAACAGCTTCGGCAGCCCCGTTAAAGGAAACGATTTTCCCGTTGGCGTCCAACACAAGAATGGCGTCTAAGGATGACGTCACCATCGCCTTCATTCGCGCGGCTGATGCGTCACTAGCGGCGGCCAATGCCTGACTTCGATAGTACAACCTGCCAATCATAAAAGCCGTAATGATCAACGCAGCAAGAAGCGCCAAGACCACCCAGCCCAACAACCGAAGAGTTTCCACCATACCCCGCCGTTTTGCATCCGCTTCCTGCGAATACACCGCCACCCCAAGCAGTGTCATCGTACGCACATCACGCGCGTTTTCCTCCAACTCCTTGGTGACATCTGACAGCGCAATACGCAGTTCCAGATCCGCCCCATCAATGAGTGGCACAAGTCGGTCCAATCGGCTCTGGATCCGGGACAGCGTTTCCTCTCCCTCACCCTTCGAACGAACGGTAGCAAACAGCGGACTTTCATGCAGAATGACCATACGACTGTAGAAGATATCAAATTTCCGCCGCAGGGGCTCCAGGCTTTCACCATCTTCTGCCCGATGCGCTGCTGCCTGCATTTGCAGATGCTCGACTTCGCCCTGAGATAGGTTCCACTGCACGTTGTCGGTGGTCGCGACTGACAAATCATGCAGCTTGCGCAGCACTTCGCGGCCCAGAAACACCGACATAATCAGCAACACGCTTAGTACAACCGAGGCAGTAACGATAGCTGGTTTGGGTGCAGAGTGAGCAGGCTTATCCCGCACTGGCTTCGCCTTTCTTTAGCTTAAAGGTTTCACGGTAAGACGCACCAGTTGCCAGACGCTTTGGGAAAATATCTCCTCCGTCTTGTAGTCTCGATTGCTGTCATAGGGATACACAATCCACAACGGCCCCTTGTCACGTGTCGACATGGGCGCACCATTGCGTTCATAGGCGATGATAGGCCCACCCTCGACCGCATTTGATACAGGGATTTCAACAATATAATCATTGATCGCCTGCGCTTGGAGTGTACCGCCAGAGATGCCCAGATGATCAAGCAACACAGCCAAGGATACGCCTTTGAACGACTGTTCGCCATCAGTCCATATTGTTTCGGTTTCAAATGTTACGGCTGGGAAATTCTGCAACTCTAGCATGTTGAAAGTGACTGTTGATATCTCTGACACCTCCCCTGCTGTGAGGGTCAGAATATCCACATGCAATACAACAACGTCGTCATGGCTTTGTGCCGACGCGGTGCCAAACATAGCAAAAAACACGAGCACAATCACTCTCAGCACGTTTCTCCAATGGTGTATTCCGGCGTTCTTTGTCATCATAAACAGACCTATCGTTGCAAGGTTGGCACGGCATTTCCGGTACCCAGCCATTCGGCATGCCAAACAGCCGCACGACTTGGCCCGGATTTCCCTATTGAAATGATGCAGAGGCGGTTTCCGTCAATGTGTCAGTGAAAATCCCGACTCGGAAATAGACGCTTAGCCTGTTCCCGAGGATGCCGGGCACTTGGAGGCTGACGCGACGGGCGCGGGGCGTCATCGGCTTGGGGCTGGGTGATGCCAATGGCGTTGTCTAATGGATGCCCCAGATCCGAGAGCATATGCGACATGTCTTCAATCTCTTGCGCGATCACATGCACCACGATGCCTTCGCGCTGCAAATACCCCGTGACCTGCAACAGCCGCCCACCCATGACAATCCGCCGGTATGTCTCATAGACCTTGGGCCAGACCACCACATTCGACACCCCGGTTTCATCCTCCAGCGTCAGAAAGATCACACCAGACGCGGTGCCGGGTCGTTGGCGGGTAATGACCAGACCACAGACCGAAACCCTACCCAGCGGCGCCGTTGGCAAGGTTGCATGTGCGGTCAACCCTGGAACCTTTGGCCGGATCAGCTCCATCGGGTGCGCCCGCAGTGACAACCGCATAGCCACATAGTCCTCAACCACTTCTTCGCCCAGATGCATCGCAGGCAGAACCACATCAGGCTCATTGAGCCCCTCGCCCTCGATCGGGTCGTTAAACAGCGGCAGTGGTGCCTGCCCCCGGATCGCCTTGACCCGCCACAACGCATTGCGTCGCCCCAATCCCATATCCGCAAAGGCATCCGCCTCGGCCAACCTCTCCAGCACGGCAGGCTTAACACCCGCCCGCAGCCACAGACTTTCGGGATCCCGATAGCCATTGCCGCGTGCCGCCACGATCCACCCTGCGTCCTCTTCGCGAAATCCCTTGATCTGACGAAAGCCCAACCGCAGGGCCAGCGCACCATCAGGGCGATGTTCCAGATGGCAATCCCAGCCGCTGTTGTTGACACAGATGGGGCGGGTTTCGATCCGATGTTCACGCGCATCCCGCACGATCTGGGCGGGCGCATAAAACCCCATCGGCTGAGAGTTCAGCAGCGCACAGGCAAAGGCCGCCGGGTGATGGCATTTCAGCCAGGCACTGACATAGGCCAGCATGGCAAAGGCCGCCGCATGGCTTTCGGGGAACCCATATTCAGCGAACCCCTCGATCTGAGAAAAGCAGCGCGCTGCAAATTCGGTATCATAGCCATTTGCAAGCATGCCGTTGATGAACTGATCGCGAAACGTGCCAATGGTGCCCATCCGTCGAAACGTCGCCAGCGACCGGCGTAGCCGGTCGGACTCTTCCGGCGTGAACCCAGCCGCCACCACAGCGATCTGCATCGCCTGTTCCTGAAACAGCGGCACCCCAAGCGTTTTGCCCAGAACCCCCTCCAACTCGGCCGAGGGAAAGCTGACCGGCTCTAGCCCCTGCCGACGTTTCACATAGGGCTGTACCATCCCGCCCTGAATGGGGCCGGGGCGCACAATCGCCACCTCGATCACCAGATCATAGAATTCGCGCGGCTTCATCCGGGGCAGGAAATTCATCTGCGCCCGGCTTTCCACCTGGAACACTCCAACCGCATCGGCCACGCACAGCATGTCATAGGTGGCCGGGTCGTCTTGTTGCACAGAGGCAATGCTAAGTTGCTCACCCCCGTGTTTGGCGATCAGATCAAAACACTTACGAATGCAGGTCAACATGCCAAGGCTCAGAATATCGACCTTCAGAATCCCCAGCGCATCGATGTCATCCTTGTCCCACTCGATCACCGTGCGGTCATCCATCGCGGCGTTTTCAATCGGGCACATCTCGTCCAGCCGGTCCTTGGTGATGACAAAACCGCCAACATGCTGCGACAAATGACGAGGGAAGCCGATAACCTCACCAATCAGTCGGATGGTCTGGGCCAGCCGCTGGTCGTTCATGTCCAGCCCCAGCTCGCGCACCCGCTCAGGATCAGCCCCACCGTTGGACATCCCCCAAATCTGTCCTGACAGGTTGGCCGTCACATCCTGCGACAGCCCCATCACCTTACCCACCTCACGAATGGCCGCTCGGGACCGGAAATGGATCACCGTTGCGCACAGCCCCGCCCGATGACGGCCATAGCGTTCATATATATGCTGGATCACCTCTTCGCGGCGCTCGTGTTCAAAATCCACGTCGATATCCGGTGGCTCCCCCCGGTGTTCCGAGATGAACCGCTCCACCACCATGGTAATGGTTTCCGGGCTGACATCGGTGATCCCCAGCAGATAACACAGGATCGAGTTCGCCGCCGACCCGCGCCCCTGACACAGGATCCCCTTGGATTTGGCAAACTGCACAATGTCATGCACGGTCAAAAAATAAGCCGGGAATTTCAGCTTGGCGACCAGAGCCAGTTCCTTTGCAACCTGTGCCTTAGCCCGGTCAGGTGCCCCATGTGGATAGCGCCGTTTCAGCCCTTCTTTGGCCAATCGCGCCAGCCGCTCCTGCGGGGCTTCATCCCCTGTAATCTCATCCGGGTATTGATAGGACAGCTCGCTCAGATCAAAGCTGCACCGTGCGGCAATCTCCAGACCACGCCGGATCGCCGCCGGATGATTGCGAAACATCCGCGTCATGTCTGCCGCGCCTTTTAGGCGACGCTCGGCATTGGGCAGCGCCCGTGTGCCGATCTGATCAATGGTGATGTGGTGACGCATACAGGTGAGCACATCCGCCAGTTGACGGCGCTTACCGTGGTGCATCAGAGCATCGCCAAGCGCCACCATCGGCGCAGCGGTTCGATGCGCCAGTCCTGCGATATGCTCCAGATAGGCCTGATCGCTGCCGTCGTAACGTGGCGCTGCGCCCAGAAACACATGGCCGGGATACTGCCGCACCATTCTTTGCACCTGTTGGATCACCCTTCCCACATGGCATCCCGCCTGCGGCACCGCAATCAGGATGCACCCGGCGGCACCGGCCAGCAGGTCCGCCATATCCAGATGGCATTCTCCCTTGGGCGCACGGCGTTTGCCAAGGGTCAACAGACGGCTCAGCCGTGCATAGGCAGGCCGATCCTGCGGCAGGGCAACCCAGTCCACCGAACTATTACGCAAACACAGGCGCGTGCCGACAATCAGCTTAGGCCAGGAGACAGGTCCCTCCATCTCCTCCTCTGCCGTACGGCGCAATTCCTTGAGCGCGGAATATGCCCGCACCACACCCGCCAGTGAGTTCCGGTCAGTAATCGCAATCGCGGCCAGATCCAACTCCACCGCGCGCGCAATCATCTCCTCGGGGTGCGAGGCGCCAGTTAGAAAGGTAAAGTTGCTGGTCACACACAACTCGGCATAGCCATCTGTAACAGGAGCCTGCGGATATTCTTCTCGACCCGTGCTCATGCAAACTCCCCCTGCACAAACCATCCCGGGTTCTGCGGCGTATAGAACATCCACAACCGCCGCCCCTGTGTGGTGTCCACCTTCCAATAGTCCCGCACCCCCGACCGCCAGTTGTCATCCGACAGCCACCATTCCGGCGCGATGCGTTCCGGCCCAGTTGCCCGCCCAGTGGTCAACGACATCCGCCGCCAGCGGAATGCGCGCGGTGGGGTCTGCCCATTAGCCTCAATCGGCTCGGGCGAAAACAACAACAAGGGGCGTGGACGCGAACAGTCCCACCCTTCCTCGGGGCTGGAATAGGCTGCCGGAGCAATCAGAAAACTGCGTTCCGGGATATGACTATCCGCCGGAAGGAACCGCTGGATGTTCTCCAGTCCAATCCGAGCTCCAATCCGCGTGATCAGATCCTCCAAGCCGCTGCGATCATCGCGACGGATATGGCGCACCTGCTCGGGCGGCAGCGCCTCAACTCGAACCGCCTGTAGCCGCATCTGATCAATGCCAAACCCGGCATCCACCTCACCAATACCCCGCTCAAACAGGGGCAGCATACGGGCGGCATCGCGCATGGGGCTGGCCAGCCGCAGCTCCACCTGCTGGCTGGCCTGATCCACCCGCCGCAAGCTCAGCACCAGAACCCGCGCGCCCTGCTCGTGGCGGTTCAGCTTGGCACAGAGCTGCTCCAGCAGCCGCCCCACGCCCGCCATGACATCCCCAGCCAGCCCAATCGGATCGGGAAAGCTCATCCGCACGCCAAAATGCGGCGCATCCCGCTGTGGAGATATCTCCTCGAGCTGTACCCCCAACGCCTGATCCAGCCGCAACAACACCTCACTCCCAAAGCGACGAGTCAGAGTGGACCTTGGAAAATCCTGCAGATCCGAAATCCGACGCAGCCCCAGCCGCTGCAGGGCAACGCAGATTTTCTCTTCCAGCCGCAGCGCCGCGACTGGTAGCTTTGCCAGACGCTTTTGTGCCTCACCAGGCTCAGCAATGCCCTCGCCAAAATGCGCCAGCGCCCAGGCTGCCCCCCGCGTATCCCCCAATCCGATCCGAACGCTCAACCCCGCACGGGTCAACCGCCGCCGCAAATCATCCAGCATCGCGGCCTCCCCGCCAAACAGATGCGCCGAGCCGCTGACATCCAGGGTCAGCCCATCCCGCCCCTCGAATCCGACCCAGGGGCAATAGCGTTTGGCCCAACGTGCCAAGGTGTTCAGAAACAGCTGATCGACCTGTATCTCCACAGGCTGACTTTGCAGGTCCTGACAAAACGCACGCGCATCTGCCAAAGGCATGCCCCGATGCAGCCCCTGTGCCTCGGCCTGCGCATTCAGGCAATACAACCGGTCTGCGCTTTTCTGATGCAATGTCAGCGCAAAAGGCGCATCAACCGGACGTGCACGCAGAACCCTGTCGCTGGGCAGTCTCGGAAACCACAATGACACGACTCGTTTTTGCATCCCTGCGCAGGGTCCACCCGTTTAATGTTCCTGTTTTGTTCTTGATAATTTCCCAGCGCATCAGAGTCGAGTCCCCAGCCTCAAAAACCGGTTCACAGCGCCACCGGCTCTCGGCCGCATTGCTGCCCATGCCCTCGGGAATGATACACAGCCCCGTTGACTTTCCGGCCTCCGCCGCCAATTGCAACCGCCGTCCCGCCAAGAGGCTCAGCGGCTTGCTCAGCTCCATCACAACCAGGGAAACGGCCCCTGACCGCAGCGCCTCTTCGGCACTGGCCAGCCCGTCAACTTGATCTTTAACCTTGGCAACCAACAGATTTTGCGGCGAAAAATAGCCCCCAAACCCAACGGGGTTAATCTGCGTTGTCGGCCAGTCCTCTGCTATCCACAAAACACTGGCCCGCATCTGCCCAGCCAAAGCAAAGGCAAAAGCCTGTGCCCCAGCCCCGCAAACTTCGTGCGTTCGCGCCTGGCGCAACGGAAAATTTCTTACAAAGGAATCTGGCATGTAGGCAATTGTATATAGGAGACGCCCATGAAGGAACTCCCCATTTTCGCCCAGCTACGCCTATTGCCCAAGGATCAAGCCGCTGTTTGAAACTACTACGCTGTTCAAAGCAAACATCATTCGAGCCCAACGCCACCCCCGCCGAGGCGCGGTTTAACATGTTGTTATGTGGTGATATTTTTTTGGTTGCGGGAGCTGGATTTGGCCTTTGCCGAACAAGGGTCGTTTTAGGTGAATAGTAAGCGTCCCCATTTCAGCTTGCTGGGAAGGGGGCGGTGTCCGATCACATCGAGACTAATTCACGTTAGGCAACCGCCTGCCTGTCACAAAGGGCGGATTGCCCACCTTAGCTGCGATCCCCTCCAAGGGCCGCCATGCGCAGCGGTTTCAACTGGTCCACGCAACACACGCTTGGAAACGCTCTGCACAGCCGACTTTGGCTCCTTTGTTGGACATCGTCGACGCTAAGGTTCCTTGAGAAAGCCTCTATCCCCATACGGTGACCTTAGTGTGCTGGCTCGCCCTAAAAATATACATTGCCTTCAGGATTATCTCGATAATACCCCTGTAATACAAACAGGCCTTGAGAAAGCACGGCCAACTGAAAATACCCCTCTCGAGGGCAGGTTTTTAGGTTCGTTCTCACTATATGTTCGAAACGATACAGTTCTCGAGTGACTTCGATAGGAAAGTCATTTTCAGCAATGAACCCCGCAATATCGTCGGGGTGATAAAAAGGTGTTCCAGGTAAGTCTGACGCCGTGAGCCCTTGCTTCATAAAATAGGCAGCCGTTTCTAACTGGCCCGGAACATAGATTTTGGTGGCCATTTGATGCTTCACCACCTGTCGACTTAACAGCACGGCTAAGCGAGCAAGAGAACTAGAAAGCCCAGCCACTGCAACAACACCCCAAAAGAACGGAATGTACTGAGGGGTCAACCCCGCAACTCGAGAACCAGCAACTAACGAAACGACAACTAAAATGCCAAGGATGCCATGCAAAAGGCAAGAACCCACAGCCTTCAGAAATGACTGTAACATCGCCTCATTTTTCCCAGCCTTTACACGGAGAAATTCTGCATCACCTGCATACTCTGAAACTGACCACTGATATTTTCTGGCGTATGAGTATAGCTTCGTCTGCAAGTCGGCAGGTAATGAATTCCACTGGCTTTCTATCACCTTACATTCGCTCCTTTGTTGGACGCCCTACCCTAAGCGGACCTACCCGGTTTGGACAACAGAGGTCCGAGGTGCGAACGTTGCCGTCATCCGTGAGGATGGAGAGAATGGCTGCTTTCTAGACAGATCGAAAGTAGATGGCTTAAGGAAACTGGTCTAAGAAGTGCAGAAATCTGACAACAGTTCCCATCCAACTGTATCGACACCGACTGGAAACGAAATGAACGCTGAAAAAGTAATAACAGAATATCAGTCATCGCTTCGAGCCTTCCTGTTATCTCGAATGCGCAATCCATCGGATGTCGAGGATGTTTTGCAGGATGCCCTGATCAAGACTTTTCAGAAACTGCACACGCTTAAATCTGAAGATAAAATCAAGCCCTGGTTGTTTCAGATCACACGGAACGCAATGATGGATCATTATCGCAGCAAGAGCCGAGGCGCGTCAGCGTCGGCGGATGACCTCTGGTACGTTGAACAGAACGAAACAACTGAACATGCCTTTGAAGGATGTGTCGAACCATTCCTGGACGCGCTTCCTAGCGATATAGGCGATCTTCTTCGTGCTGTTGAGATTCACGGCGTGTCACAAAAAGAGTATGCGGAGAGACTTGGCATTAGTTACTCAACACTCAAATCCCGTGTTCAAGCGAGCCGGAAGCAACTGCGCCAGTTGTTCGAGCAATGTTGCGATATTGCGTTCGCAGCGGACGGGTCGGTTCTGGACTACTCTAGGAATTCTCCGGGTTGCGATAGCTGCTAAACACCCGGTATCGGCGCTGACAAAAAAATCCGCCGATGTTCGTCTTTTCCAGATGTCGCGCGTCTCACTTGTAGACATCGACATTGAAAGGACAAACCGATGATCAAAATCGTAAGCTTCAAGATCTGCCCCTTCGTCCAGCGTGTTACAGCTTTGCTGGAAGCAAAGAACGTGCCCTATGACATCGAATTCATCAGCCTCAGCGACAAACCGCAATGGTTTTTGGACATTTCTCCGACCGGGCAGGTGCCATTGCTGATCACTGAAGCGGGCGAAGCGCTTTTTGAGAGCGACGCCATTGTCGAATACATCGAAGAAGTCACGCCGCCCCTTGTTGTCGGCGTCTCTCCAGTTCAGCGTGCACAAGACCGTGCGTGGAGTTATCAGGCGTCCAAACACTACTTGGTTCAATGCAGCACCATGCAAAGCAAGGACAAATCCATCTTAGCTGAACGTGAAGCCAAGCTGACCAAAGCTTTTGAGAAAGCGGAACGACAACTAGGTGAAGGACCATTCTTCAACGGTGATATACTCGGGAATGTGGATATTGCCTGGCTTCCGCTGCTCCACAGGGCACAAATCGTTAAAGAGCATACGGGCTATGACTTCTTTACCGACTATCCAAAAGTCCGTGCCTGGCAGTCTGCTTTGGCTGGCACTGGCCTCTATGTCCAATCCGTCGCAGATGACTTTGAAGAGAAGTTTTCGGACTTTTATCTCGCCGACCGAACGTTCCTTGGGCGTGGCGCTGACTTTTCGGAATCTGTTCCTGAAGCGCCGCAACAGAAGGCAGCAAGTTGCTGCGGCTAACTAATGCTGCAGGTCATCTCTTCTGATGACCTGCACGTTTTCCATTGCCGACATTGGAGCAAAGTGCAGCATCCATCACTTTGGGCTCGGATCTGACCTTCGCCGCGCTACCCGTCAAGGTCTCCTTTGTTGGACAGCATGAAACAGCCGCCTACCTTAATCTTACCCCTTCAACACTCACGGGGCGGCGGTCCGCTATGGGTAAGTATAACTCCCCTAGGTGGACCGCATTCCTTC
>NZ_JBYAXC010000019.1:0-42361 GCF_057444295.1 Parasedimentitalea nitratireducens
AATCAAACCAACCAGATGAGCCAAACTTTCTCTTAGTTTAGGCTGCCTTTGGACCCAAAAACTCTGCCGACGCACACCCGTGGACCTGCCCAGCCCTCGGACTGGAAAGCGAGCGCGAGACACTTCTCAGCTACCAATCAACGCACATGGTGTTTCTCACCACCGTTCATGGAAAGCCTCGATCCCCAAAGAGCTTTTCACAATGGTTCTCCGCCGCCTGCACAGAAGCTGGCTTGCTAAAGCTGGCCGCCCACGGCTTACGCAAATACCGAATGAACGAATTATCAGAGAATGGTGCCACCGTTTTGCAAATGCAAGCATGGGTAGGTCACACCACGCTCAATGAAGTCGAGGCATACACTCGAAAAGCACAACGCCGAACTGCGTTTTTGGGAACGGAACAAGACCAGAACCCTGTAAAACAATCCAAAACTGCCCGTAAACATTGAGGCTTTTCAATAGGTTAAAGAGGAACTGGCGAGCCGTGGAGGACTCGAACCCCCGACCTGAGAATTAGAAGTTCCCTGCTCTAATCCAGCTGAGCTAACGGCCCGCGTGTCGTTTTATTGGAGCTAAAACACAGCGATGTCAACTTGGTAGATACTTGATATTTTCTTCGGTGCACAACCCGTCTGCAAACAAGCCGTTGCGCGCACTTTGTACCAAAACAAATATGCGGTCACTGTGTCTGATTAACCAGAGAAATTTCTTGAAAACCGCTGAACCAAAAGCTTTCAAGCCTCAGTTTGCACTGCTCAAATCCAAATACATGAACGTAGACAATGGGTCTTCGACGTAGCTTGAATATGGCGGACATTCAACAAAACCCAGCGATGCGTACAGACGTCGAGACGCAACAAAGTCATCACTCGAACCGGTTTCAAGATAGACACTTGGCGCGCCACTCTCGCGTGCAAGGGTCAACAAATGACCCAGCATCGCCCGCCCGGCACCGCTGCCTCGGGCTTCGGACACAGTGTGCATGGATTTAAGTTCCAGCGCGCCGTCGTCCAGTGCTTTCAGCGCACCCATGGCAATAGCCACACCATCCCGCCGCAACAGGAAAAGCTGCGCATCCGCTGCGTCCAGATCAGTTTGTCCCTGTGCATGGCAACTTTCAGCCGGAGACTGCGACGCCATCAGCGACAAATGCCGATCAATCAACCGCGCCGCAGCCGGATCACCAGTTGGGGCTAGGCTGATTTCAAACGCAGACATTGCGAATCCCTCCAAAGTTATCTCCAAGTGACCTGAAGAACCCTTACAATACAATTAGTTACACTTGACTATTTCCGGCTCGGAGCAAGGATCCCGCGAGAGTCGGGGTAAGATCCCGCGAAACCATGGAAACTGCAACAAGAAAGCCCGCCGAGGCGAGCCTTAAAATCGATGATTTTCTGGGGTGTGTTAGGCGGATCATTTCATAGTCACTACAGATCCGGGACCTAAATAAATCGCCCAATTCTCAGGTTTTTCTGATTGAACAAATGCTGAGAAGTTACCATCGAGGATCTCAGCGAAGAGGACTTCAAAACGCCCTGCCCCACGCTGAGCGGCATAAGAAATCGGATGCAAATTGCAGTCATCCACTGCACCCAATTTTGGCAGTAGGGCAATCTTTCCGAGAAATTGTCCAGATGCAAACAACTGAATACAAATTGGCACACGCCCCCCCTCTTTCGGTTCGCGGGACAAGAGGTCGAACGATGCCCTCCCGATAGCACGCTTCAAATTGGTGTTTCGTTGCCCCAGATACTCGCGAACTGCCCGTCGGCAGAGTTTTTGGGTCCAAAGGTGGTCTAAGCTAAGAGAGCGTTTGGCTCATCTGGCTGGTTTGATAATGCGGCGCGTTTTTTGTGATGCAAGCGGCGCGCTTCGAGCGTCTTTCGTTTGATCCTATCTCGCTGTTGTAGAACGGCTTTGTCCCGACCATGATACGCATCAAGTTTGATGACGTGACGAACTGAACCAAGAGCAGCGATAGGAGCAAGACCAGCGCCATCAAGATGAGCGGCGTTGACAAGTGCAGGTGCGCTTCCGACACCAATGACGGTCATACTCCGACTGAATTCATGCGTTTCATCCGCTTCAATCCCAGTTTGACTTTTCACATGAAGCGCCCGGAAAAAGCTTGCGAATAGCACATGTGGCAACTGGCCTGGGAACAGGGGCTGTTTGTTCGTCCTCGTTGCAAAACAAAGTATGTATTTTG
The DNA here is from genome assembly GCF_057444295.1 of Parasedimentitalea nitratireducens. NCBI lineage: Bacteria > Pseudomonadati > Pseudomonadota > Alphaproteobacteria > Rhodobacterales > Paracoccaceae > Parasedimentitalea > Parasedimentitalea nitratireducens. Next base: position 2,213 of record NZ_JBYAXC010000019.1, read on the forward strand.
CAACGCGCCACTCGCTTTGCTATCCGAGCGGCGCGGCAATGGTTTTCTGAACCTTGGTCTATGGTTTACATCGACGGTGCAAAATCTGCCGCAAACTTGACTATATCAGTGGCTTTTTCACCGGTGATTTTCTCGTAGTCATCGGTTGCGGGTTGATCCGCCCCCTCGGCCCAGCGTTTGAACAACGTCATGACCGTTGTAACGATCATTTCGGGTGCCCCGTAGGCCTCAAGCCCAGCCTTCTGATCCTCATAAGGTAAGTTCACATAGCTAATCTCTTTGCCCAAGGGCTTTGAAAACGCTTTAGCGACATCATCAAAACTGATTGATTGCGGGCCGGTTAAGTAGTGGATTTTGCCGTTGAACGCGTCCGATTTCAAAGCTGCGAGCGCTGCCTTTGCAATATCACGTGTGTCCACCATAGGAATGCGGGTGTTGCCCATGTATTGTGCGAACATGCCTTGATCCTTCATGAAAGTAGCATGCATTTGCGGGATATTCTGCATAAAATAGTGCGGCCTTAGAATGACATACTCCAATCCGCTTGTGGCCAAGTATTCGTCGACTTCGCTGTGTTGTTCGTACATCGGAAGGCCTTTGCAATAGTTCGCAGGCTCAGCCGACAGTCGCACAACTTTGCGCACGTTTGCGGATTTGGCCCGATCAATCAGCCCTTTGTGAAGATCGGACATATCTGGTGACGGCGCGCTGAGAAGGAACACTGTATCGATGTTTTCTAGCGCGGTCTCAACACTAGGCCAATCGCCCAGTTCTGCGCGAATGGTGGGAACACCCGCTGCCGCCAATTTGATTTCATTTTCGTCGCTCCGTACCAGGACGCGATAGTTTTCGTCGCTGCGTTTCAAAAGATCGACCAGCGGTGTACCGATATTGCCGGTGCCGCCGATGATGAGGATATTGTTTTTCATTTTCAGTTCTCCGATGGGCCATTATAGGGCTGCATGAATGTCTGGCTCAAAAGTAACTGGTGCAAACAAGGAGAGGAACTGGCTATAACTGCAATTTCTCGTTCCGTTCTTGCACCACACATAGGCAACGCTGCGACAACAAGAGAGGGTCCAATGAAAGTTTTTGAATGGGATGACCTGCGCATTTTTCTGGCGGTCCTGCGTGGGCGCTCGGTGCGTGCCGCCTCCAAGCTTTTAAACGTGAGCCACTCGACAGTGTCGCGCCGATTGCAGGCGATGGAGGATCAATTGGGTATCAAGCTTTTTGTGCGCCAGCCGGATGGTTTTGTACTGACCGATATCGGGGAGGCACTTGTCGAACGGGCCGAGCGGGTGGAAAGCGAAATACTAAGTATGGAACGTGAGGTGTTTGGCCGTGATGGCCGTCTCGCAGGCCCGGTACGGATTTCGACACCACCGATATTGGCGCAACAATTGCTCATGCCCATTCTAGCTGAATTCACAGCGCTCTATCCGCAGATCGAACTAGACGTCGATGCCACATTTGAGGTTGCTGACCTGCGGCGGCGAAACGCCGATATTGCCATTCGATTTCAGGTTCAGCCTGAAGACAATTTGGTTGCGCATCGACTGCCTGGTTTTGCCAACACGATCTATGCAACCCAGGACTATATCGACACGCACAACTTTACCGGCAGCAACCCAAATGCAGAATGGATTGCCTTGGGTGGCAAAGGTGTGCTGGCCCATTGGCGGCAAAATTCACCGTATCCTGACTGTAAAGTGGCTCACGTTATTTCTGACATGCAGGCGCAGCAAAGTGCCGTTAGTTCGGGTATGGGGTTTGCATTCCTAAATTGCTTTGCCGCCGATCCTGACCCTGACCTAGTACGCCTGACAGAGCCCAAGGACGCGCATTCCCTGCCGACCTGGGCCTTGACCCATCCAGATCTGATCTCAACTGAACGGGTTCGGGTATGTGTTCGCTATTTGGTAAAGGCACTACACAAGCGCGAGCAAAAGATTTCGGGGAAGTCAGCTAGTGCAGCTGGTGACTGGCCCGGCGGACATTGACACTGCCGAAGTCTGACGACCCATCCAGATCGGCCAACAAATCTCGGTATTCACTGGCTGCCTGGCGCCATTCTGCAGTATCTGCATGGCTCTCTGACGTCAGCGCTTATGGGTCCAAATATCGCTATATGATAAGAGAGAATTCTTGGCTCATCGTAACCACTGAGGAGTGGACGATGAGAAAGACAACAGGAATACGCAAAAGCCCTAGCGAGAAGATCGTCAAAGATATCAAACGGGCGCCCCTCAGGCACTACTCCTCAGAAAAGAAAATCAGAATTGTCTTGGCAACTATGGATACTGACCGAAGCTGGGAAGCTTTGGCCATAGGTAGGCATGCAACAATCTGTTACCGAGGCATCATGTTCTGGCAGCTATCCCGGCCACCAGACAGGAAATGGCTAACAGGCCGCACACCCGCGAGACGCTATAATGCACTATCCATTACTGCGCTAAGGCGGCGAACGAATTCCGCAGGATCAGAAGGTGCCTCTCCATCTGAAATCCGAGCCTGATCCAGCAACAAATGCGCCGCATCTTGTAGCAACGTATCTGACGCAACCGCGTCGCCTTTTGCACGTTCGGCCAACTTTTTCACAACTCTGTGGTCTGGGTTTAGTTCCAGAACCCGCGGCATGCCTTCCATCAACTGGCCATGTTGCTTCAGCAGCCGTTCCAGATTGACGTCCATGTCGCCATCGTCTGCGATCAAGCACACCGGGCTATCGGTTAACCGCTTGGACGGGCGCACATCTTTGACCAAATCTCCAAGTTCTAGCTTTACCGCTGCAATAAGATTATCAAGTTCAGGTGTCTCTGCATCATCCTTGTCGTCGGCTGCATCTGAATCACCACTGATTTTATCCAGATCAGTTGCTCCGCGAGTAACAGACTTGAACGTCTTGCCTTCAAATTCAGTGATATGTTGAAGCCAGAACTCATCGACATGGTCTGCCAACAACAGGACTTCCACGCCTTTGGCCTTAAAGCCTTCCAGATGTGGTGACTGCGATATCTTTTTCGCATCGTCACCCGTGATGTAGTAAATCGCGTCCTGGCCCTCTTTGCAGCGACCAACGTAGTCTACAAGACTGGTCGGCTCAGTGTTGAGGGTTGAAGAGAAACGACAAATTTCAAGCAGCCGATCCCGCAAGGTCGGATCTTCGATCAAGCCTTCTTTTACGACAGCGCCAAAGTTCTCCCAAAAGCTGGTGTATTCCTCTGGAGCCTTGTTGGCTTTCTTCTTGAGCGCTCCGATCACCTTCTTGCTGAGCGCTGTCTTGATTTTCGCAAGCGTCGGGTCTGACTGGAGCATCTCACGAGACACATTCAGCGAGAGGTCTTGTGAGTCGACGACACCCCGAAGGAACCTCAGATAAGCAGGCACAAGATCCTTGGTGTTTTCCGAGATAAACACCCGATTCACATAAAGCTTCACATGGCTTTTGCGTTCAGCGTCGTACAGATCCATTGGGGCGGTCGTGGGCACATACAGAAGGCTCGTGTGGCTCACCGCGCCTTCGACATGGCTATGCAAGGTAAGCCAAGGCTTATCAAAGGCATGCGAAGTATGATGGTAGAACTCTGTGTGCTGCTCTTCGGTCACATCCTTTGGGGCACGGGTCCAAATGGCAGAGGCCGAATTTAGAGCTTCGCCACCCAGCGTCACCGGAAAGCTAATGTGATCAGAATAGGTCTTGATAATATGGCGAACGCGGACCTCTTCGAGGAACTCTTTCGCGTCCTTCTTCAGGTGTAGCACCACAGTTGTGCCGCATGCGACCCTATCACCGGGCTCAATCGTAAATTCGCCTTTACCGTCCGATGACCACTGCCAGCTCGTGTCTTCGCCCGCTTTTCGCGTCAAAACGTCTACTTTGTCGGCCACCATGAATGCAGAATAGAAACCGACGCCAAACTGGCCAATTAGACCCATTTCGCCTTTTTCACCATCCTTCAAGGCGTTGAGAAAAGCTCCCGTACCTGACTTTGCGATTGTTCCGAGCGTTTCAAGTAAGTCGTCGTGGCTCATCCCAATCCCGTTGTCCGAAACGAACAGGGTTTTGGCCTTCGCGTCGATCTCAAGCGAAATTGAAAACTGATCAGAACCATCGGTCAATGTGGGATCCGTGAGAGCCTGGTAGCGAAGCTTATCACAGGCATCAGAAGCGTTTGAAACAAGCTCTCTCAGGAAAATTTCGCGGTTCGAGTAAAGAGATCCGGCGACAATTTCGAGTAATTGGCCTACCTCAGTTTGAAAGGAAAATGTCTCTTTTACGCCAGTATCAGTCACAAATATGGCTCCTGGTTATCTTACGGAAATTAATCGAATTCGTGCGCAATTTAAGGAAGGGAAACAAGTGTTTCAACCTCACGTTTCTTACACGGCTCAAGGGGGGCGGATTAAAACCTTTCCCTGAAGTGTAGAAGATCTCTTTCGATCTGGTTCGACACGGGGATAGATTGAAAAGCCGATCCTTCTGGTATGCGTGGACCGCGACAAGCCCATAGTGACGTTGCCATACAAACTTACCTGGCCATCAAAGTGATGTTCGGATTGCCCTTACGGCCGACAACTGGGTTTGTGGAAAGCTTATTGGAACTGGTTGGATTGGACAGGGCATTGCCAGATTTCAGCACCTTGTGTCGTCCACTGCTTGGTGGTGCATGTTTATTTGAACGAGAAGGAGCAAAGGGCGCTGTCGGTTGCCATCCATCTCAGGGCTAAGCGGGACTGCTGCGCCTGCTGATAGATAGCACTAGCATCAAAGCTGAGAGCGAAGGCGAGAAACGAAACGGTCTGATCCTCAAAGTACCTGGACTGCGCATTTTGCCGACTGCTAACTGAATACCGCCGCCGGAGCCGCGTAGGGACAAAATGCGCTGTGTGAAACTGCTCGCTTAGCGCGGGACTTCGGTCGTCAGGTTTCCGAGATCCAAATCTGTGCCGCGATCCTAAATGGTTTCGCAGTTCTTGGCGTTCCTCGAACAATAGCTGTAGGCGAAATCCGTCTGAGGTGAAGGCTAGCACGACCATCATCAGGTTTGTGCAACAAAGCCCAATGAGCCTGTTAAATGTCATTGGGCTTTGTCGCATGCTGCATCTGAAACCGGACTACGTCAGATAACTACGCGACTGAATGGTTCGGCACTTTGCCCAAAATGATCATCGACAAAAGGTCATCATCGGTGACCTCATCGATATTCACGGTTCCAACAAGCTGACCATTTTTCATCACACTCGCCCTGTCGCAGAGTTCCATCACGGCATGAACATCGTGGTCAATCAAGAATATCCCGATGCCCTGGGCCTTTAGCTTTTGGATCAGCTCGGCCACCATCTGGGTCTCTTGCGGACCCAAGGCAGCGGTCGGTTCGTCCATGATCAAGATTTTGGCGTTGAAATAGACCGCCCGCGCAATGGCGACAGACTGGCGCTGACCACCGGACAACGCACTGACCGGCTCCGCAAACTTGCTAAAGTTCGGGTTCAGCCCACCCATGATCTTGCGACATTCCGCTTCCATCGCTGCATCATCAACAAGACCAACCGAAGTAATCAACTCACGGCCCAGGAACAGGTTAGACGCAGCATCAAGATTATCAGCCAAAGCAAGTGTCTGATAAATGGTCTCGACGTTGTAGCTGCGCGCATCCCGAGGATTGGTGATGACGGCCTTGTCGCCGTTGATGCGGATCTCGCCGCTGTCCATCTGATAGGCGCCGGACAGCACCTTAATTAGGGTCGATTTGCCTGCACCGTTATGACCCAGCAGACCCACAACTTCGCCCGGATGCAGATCAACGCTGACTTGGTCCACGGCGTGAATGCCGCCAAATGAAACACATATGTCTTTCAACTCGACCAGTGGCGTATCCCCATCCATGCGCCGCTGTTGAGCTGTTTTAACTTCTGAAGCCGTCATATTTTTGCCCCCAACCGCTTGCGGTATTGAATGTCCAGCCAAACCGCAAAAACCAGCACCGATCCAACCACGATGTTCTGCAGCGGCGCATCAACGCCGACCATCGCCATACCGGACTGTAGGCTTTGCATAACAAGCGCCCCAAGGATGGCACCATAAATCGTCCCGGCACCGCCAGCCAACGCTGTTCCACCAATGACCGCAGCAGCAATCACCCGCAACTCGTCAAGTGTCCCGATGTCATTGGTATGATTTTGCAGGCGTGCCGAAGCAACAACGGCTGAAAGCGCACAGAGGAAACCCATAATTGCGAATACCTTAACGGTCAGCAGACGGGTATTGATGCCGGACAAGTCAGCCGCATCTGGATTACCGCCGGTCGCAAAGATGTATCGCCCCAAACGTGTACGGCGTGCGATAACGGTCATGACAATGGCAGTTGCAATCAGGATCAGAACCGAGATTGGCAAACCATAACCAACTTCCAGCCCCTCTGGCATCACCTCGCCTTTTGCCTCGAACATGCGCTGCAGTTTTCGCGTTGGAATATCATAAGAATTCAGGATCCAGATAAAGCCCAGAATGGCACAGGTCACGATGCCCATGACTACACCTTCAGCCCAGGCAGGCTTTGCCGGGAAACCATGCTGGATACGACCGCGACGGGAAGAGATCATTGCCCAGAGCGAAATCGCAACCGCAATCACCCCAATGGTCCAGCTAATTGCTTCTCCCATGGTGCCACTGACGCCACCCAGAACTAAGAAGTTTTTATCCAACGGTCCAATTGTCTGCCCGGACGTGAACAACCAGCCATAGTTCCTCCAGACCAGAAACCCACCAAGGGTCACGATAAAGGCCGGAACGCTTTGATACCCAACCAGCCATCCTTGAAACGCACCGATCAATGTACCGATACTCAGACCAATTGCGATGGCAATTATCCAGGTCAAAGGATGATCAAATCCCAGGCCCAGATACGTCGGTAGGAATTTAGTTTGCACCAACGCCATAACGGCTGAACTCACCGCCAATACTCCGCCAACAGACAGATCAATGTGGCGCATCACAATAACAAACACCATGCCCGTCGCCATGATCGCGACTGATACTGTCTGGATCGTCAGGTTGAACAGGTTCCGTGGGCTTAGAAATCGCCCATCCGTTAAAATGTTGAACCCGATACACAGGATGACAAAGGCACCGATCATTCCCAATAGTCGCACGTCAAGCTCCAGCTGCTGGAACATGTTGCGTTTTGATTGGGTCGGGATCGGCTGAGACGTGGTTTCGGTCATGTCCGAACTCCAGATACAGCAGTGATTTTCAAAAGCGCGCCCCAAATTGAAAGGGACGCGCAAGGTATTAAGACCAGAGTTTAGTTACAGGGGGCAGGACCGTTGGTCACACCCTGACACAGCTTGTCTTTGCTGATCCAGCCAGCGTCGACAACAACACTCAGGTTGTCAGCAGTCACAGGAACGGGTGCCAGGAACATCGATGTCATGTCTGTACCACCGGGTGACGTCCAAGCCGCTGATCCTGCTACGTCTGACAAAGCGGCGCCGCCAGCCAGAGCAACAGCGATTTCACCAGCATTTTTGCCCAGATCACGGGCATCTTTCCAAACCGAAACAGTCTGAGTACCCAGTGCAACGCGGTTCAGCGCAGCATGATCACCATCCTGGCCAGACACGGGAAGCCCTTCCATGCCCTGAGCGGTCAGAGCTGCAACAACACCACCAGCGGTGCCATCGTTGGACGCAATCACAGCGTCAACTTTGTTGTCGTTAGCCGTTAGGATCTGCTCCATGTTGCGCTGAGCATTCGCAGGCAGCCAGCCATCAGTATAGGCTTCGGCAACAATTTTGATTTTGCCGCTGTCAACCGCAGCCTGAATGACTTCCTGTTGGCCACCACGCAGGAAATCAGCGTTCGGATCAGTCGGCGACCCCTTGATCATGACATAGTTACCGGCAGGCAGGGCGTCCAGAACGGCACGGGCCTGCATGCGGCCAACTTCGACATTGTCAAAGGTCAGGTAGAAGGCGCGGCTGTCTTCGATTAAACGATCATAGGCAATGACCGGAATGCCTTCGTCGGCAGCAGCCTGAATAGCCGGGCCAATGGCCTGAGTATCCTGTGCCAGAACGATTAGTACATCTGCCCCTTGGGCGATCAGGTTTTCGATATCTGACAGCTGCTTGGATGACGAAGATTGTGCATCAGCAGAAATGTAATCAGCGCCCCCGGCTTCCAAAGCACCCTTGATGGCGGCCTCATCAGTTTTCCAGCGCTCTTCCTGAAAGTTCGACCAACTTACGCCAACAGTCAAATCAGCGGCAAAGGCCGCCGAACCGGTCATGGCCACAGCTGCGGCCAGAGAGATTCCACTCAAAAATTTCATTGTATTCCTCCCTGTTCTCAAAGGGCTCGTGAAACCGAGCTCTCCGTACAAGATCGGTTTAGCATTATTTTTTTTGAAATTCAAATTAAATCATGTACCCTACTCACGGAGGTACCTATTACCAAGAGCGTACCGATGGTTTATTGGTCTCGCAGGGAGTGACAAATTGATAAAAACAAACCGTCTCTCGCATTCGAGCGAGCAACGCGAAAGTGGCAAGCAGCAGGTCATCGATACGATCCGGGCAGCGGGCAGTATTGCGCGTATTGATATTTCAACAGCCACACGGGTCAGCCCCGCAACGGTAACAGCAATAACCGCCGAGCTGATTGATGTCGGGCTGATCGAAGAAATTACACCGGATGCCCCACGACAAGAAGCCAAGCGCGGCCGACCACGGGTTGCTCTCAAAATTCGTGGCGATGCGCACAGAATTGCCGGGATCAAAGTGTCTCATCGGGTGATTTCGGTGGTGCTCCTCGATTTCGAGGGCAATGACATTGTCGACCACGAGATGCCGCTTCGGCAGGCCCGCATGCCAGTCGCAGAACTGTGCACGTTGATCATGGACGCCCTAGCCCAGGCCTGCAGCAAGGGCGGGTTTGATGTGAGCACAATTTCCGGGATCGGTGTTGGGCTTGCTGGGCTGGTGGATGCAAAGCGCAATTTTGTCTACTGGTCCTCGTCGCTGGACGAACGCAATGTAGATTTTGGTGCCCATCTTGCCCGGTACACCCCCTGCCCGATTTTTATCGATAATGACGCCAATCTGGTTGCAAAAGCTGAACATCTTTTTGGCAAGGGGCAAAATGTCAGCGATTTTGTTGTGATCACAATTGAACACGGCGTTGGCATGGGAATTGTAGTAGACAACGAGATTTACCGAGGATCCCGCGGCTGCGGCGCCGAGTTTGGCCATACCAAAGTCCAATTAGAAGGTGCGCTATGCCAATGTGGCCAGCGCGGCTGCCTCGAGGCCTATGTAGGTGACTATGCACTGTTGCGAGAGGCCAACATCACCAATGGCGGCGTCGGCCACAGGGATCTTGGGCAACTGGTAGAGGCCGCCCAATCCGGCGATCAGATGGCACGCTCTATCTTCGATCGTGCCGGACGCATGTTTGCCATGGGTTTGGCAAATGTGGTCAATATCTTTGACCCAAAGCTGATCATACTATCCGGTGCTCGGCTTTCTTTCGACTATCTCTATTCTGATGAAGTCATTCAAGAGATGCAGCGCTGGGTCGTACAGGTCGATGCCCCGTCACCAGAAGTTCTCGTACACAGTTGGGGCGATTTAATGTGGGCAAAAGGCGCGGCGGCCTACGCAATTGAAGAAGTCTCAGTTCTAGCCATTCGGGAGCTTGCAAACAGTGAAAAATAAATTGGCGCTAGCCCTCGGGCTGATCGCACCGTCGGCTTTTGCCGACGTGAGTTATTCTCAGCGCCCCCTGCCCGAACATGTCTATTCAGGTGGTTGGGAATATTTCGTCGGCGGTGGCGTCGCCGCCTTTGACTGCAACGGAGATCAGCTTCCAGAGCTATATGCTGCCAGAGGTGAAAACCCGGCGCAGCTTATGCTCAACACGACAGCCGGCGCGGGTCAAGATTTGTCTTTCAAAGCAAATACGCCCGACGCACTTGCGGTAACTGGTGTCATCGGAGCCTATCCGCTGGATATCAACGGGGATGCGATCCTGGATCTGGCAATCCTTCGCAACGGGCCGGACATGCTGATGCAAGGTCTGGGAAATTGCGCGTTCTCATCCTTCGTTAATCTGGGTTTTGAAAGCGGCGACCACTGGACCACAGCGTTTTCTGCAACTTGGGAGACGGGGAATACGTTGCCAACGCTGGCTTTTGGCACTTATGTCGACCGCAACCATCCCGATGGCCCGTTTGAGACCTGTGATGTGACATTGCTTTACCGCCCCAATGGTCAATCCTATGGGCCAGCCGAACGTTTGGAGCCCGGATTCTGTGCCTTATCCATGCTGTTTTCAGATTGGTCCCGGTCGGGTCGTGCAGATCTACGGATCAGCAATGACCGGCATTACTATGTGCGCGGAGGCCAAGAACAGATGTGGGCGATGGAAGACACGCCACGCCTGTATTCAGAAGAGGATGGCTGGCAGCCCTATTTCCTGTGGGGCATGGGAATTGCCTCTCGGGATCTAAGTGGTGATGGCTTTGCCGATGTTTACCTAACCTCGATGGGCGACCAGAAGTTCCAATATTTCGAGCCGCACAAAGGTGGCCCGTTTTATCGCGATGCCACTTATGAGCGTGGAACAACTGCACACCGCCCTTACACTGGCGGCGATGGGCGCCCCTCTACCGGGTGGCACGCGGCATTTGGCGATGTAGACAACGATGGGTTGGACGATATTTTTGTGGCCAAAGGCAATGTCGAACAGATGCCCGGTGCGGCTATGAATGATCCGAACAACCTGCTTATGCAAGCGTCAGACGGCACGTTTAGCGAGCATGGCCAAGCAGCGGGAATCGCCAATCTCGCACGATCCCGCGGCGCAGCTCTGATAGACCTGAACCTGGATGGACGGCTGGATCTGGCTGTAGTGAACCGACGGGCGCAGATGGAACTGTACCAAAACACCGCCGCCCAGAAAAACTGGCTGATGGTGCAACTTGCCCCCCTCGCCAGCAATACCCAGTCCGTTGGTACACATGTGGAACTACGCACCGGAGATCGAGTGCAAACGCGCGAAATTACAGTTGGCGGTGGACATGCCAGCGGACAAGCTGGGCAAATTCATTTTGGGCTTGGGCAGAACACAGACGCCGAGATCAGAATTATACGCCCTGATCAACGCACATCTGATTGGCAGCGATTCACCGCCAACCAGATTGTTACACTGGATCATTGATCAACAGGCAATCCACTGGGCACCTGTGTCGGCACACCCAGTCGGCCTTTGGTGGATTCCGTATCTGTCAGACTGTGTAAAAACGCCATTAGATCCGCCACGGCATCATCATCCAGCGCGACCGGCAGCAATTCATTTGCTGCCGACAGACGCGCCATTTCATCCCTGTCCGCCACGACACGCCAATCGTCAGCATCATTGATGTCGTGGAACACCACCTGTGTAGGATCATAGGCAAGTAAGGATGCAACCGGATCAAGGTGATGACGCACTATCGCTTCTAAACTCGCGTATGCACCGTTGTGGCCATATGGTCCAGTTTCAGATACATTGCGCAGCGAGGGAGTGAGGAATTTATACCGGTCATCCGGATCTCCAGTCACGCGCATGCGACCGTCATCGCGCGCGTGGCTCTCAAACGGTGCCGATTTCCCCGGCCCGATTTGCGGCATGGCAATCGCGTGAAAATCATGGTCCGTTTGCAGCCAGCCCGAATGACAGTTGGAGCACCCAGCCTCGCCATAAAACAATTCCTGACCGCGAGCCGCGTCATCCGGCAGTGGACTTCCCCCCATCAGGGCACGGTCAAACGGGCTGTCATCCGCCCGCCATTCAACGCTGGTGAAATCGGCAATGACATTGGCAATGTCAGTGAATTTAATGGGTTCCTGATCCCCCAGAACAGCATCAAAGGCAGTGCGGTATTCTGGTATTGCCGCAACCCGCGCTGCAATTTTGTCCCAGGCCCCGTCCTTGATACTCAGATGACCCAAGCGAACCGCCTGTGACACTTCATTTTCTGAATAATGTCCTGCCATTTCATCACTGGCCAGAACCGGGAACATCGCCTGCGCGGCCAAAACACTTTCAAAGCCAACAACCATTTCAGCGCCCAGCGGTGTTCGGATGCCACCTGGCTTGTCCGGATCAATTTCTAACCGACCGTCATGGAAAAAGGAGGTGTATTCTTTGGCACCCAGGTTCCACAGGGCCGGTGCATTACGGGGCAAACGGTCTTCGGGAACGTTGTTCGGATCAATACGCCGGTCCGGGCCAAGCCCGATCCCCCCCTCTCCTACCGACAGTGACATACCGTCAGAGGTGCCAAACCGAGGATGATGGCAGGTGCCGCAGCTTATGTTCCGGTTGCCGGATAAGATGGGATCATAAAACAGCAGTTGTCCAAGCTGAACACGTAGTGAGTCCATCTCAGGAAACACAGGTCGTGGCCCCAGATCCTGTGCCTCAGCCCCAGTTGCCAACAGGGCGCCGACAATCATCCATTTCATTCGTCAGCTCCCTTTTATTTCGACCTGCAGTTTCTGAGTATAAGGCATTTCCGGTGAAACCATAACAGACGGGAACGAGGGTATGTTAACCGCGTTGGGAAACCCTTGCGGCTCAAAACAAAACCCGCCAGCCGGGCCATAGGCCTGGCCCTCCAGCCCACCGCTTTGAGGAGCCATCTGTGCGGCGGTATACAGCTGCGCCCCCAGTTGATCACTCCAGATTTTCAGCCCCATACCATTGAGGGCCTGAACACTTGCAACAGCCTCGTCGGTATTTCGGTCCGTTTCAAAAATCAAATTATGGTCGATCCCAAGCCGTGCAGAATCTGCCTCAGCAAAAGAACGTTTCTTGCGGAAATCAAAACGGGTGCCATCAACTGGAGCAATGTGTCCGGTTGTGACGCCCTCATCATCCATTTCCAGCACCCTGTTCGCCGCACAGCGCATTTGGTGATCCCAAATGGACCCAGGACCAGAAAGGTTGTAGTAATTATGCTGCGCCAGACTGATCGGGGTCACGCAATCAACTTGGGCGCTCATGTCATACGTCACGCATGCGCCATCCAGCCGAATGTCCACAATCAACTCGGCACACCCCGGAAACCCGTTTTCCCCTGCGGGAGAATTGTATCGCAAGCGTACCGCCGATGGCCCGCCTGGCTCGATCTGCCAAAACACCTTGGACAGACCCGCAGGTCCACCATGCAGCTGGTTGGCCCCTTCATTCGAAGTCAAATAAAAGGTTTCGTCACCCAAACAATATTGCGCGCCAGAAATCCGGTTTGAGACCCGCCCGGCAATAGCCCCAAAATAGGTGGAGCTGTGCAGATATTGCACCGGGTCTGCATATCCCAGCACAACAGGCACTCGTCGCCCACCCAAGGGCACCCTCCAATCCCGTGTAGTTGCACCGTAATTGAGGATTGCCAAAGAGACATCACCATCGCTGATGGTGACCTCTCGCAGGGTTTCGCCATTGAATTGGCCGTAGTCCTGGATTGCAGTCATACGAAACGGTTAACGACGTTTTCGAGGTATTCTTGCTTACCCGATTTTGGCTTGGGGTTAATGTCCTGCGCCTCAACACGTGCTGCAATATCATCCAAAGATTCTTTGCCTGCCAACATTGCTTGGTTCGACGGCTTGTCCCAATCCGCATAACGATCTTTAACAAAATTCGACAATGTGCAGTCTTCGATCATCGCGGCTGCGGCCTTTAACCCACGGGCACACACATCCATACCACCGATATGACCAATCAACAGGTCCTCGGCGTTCAGAGATTGACGACGCAGTTTCGCGTCAAAATTGGTGCCACCCGTTTTCAAGCCGCCATCTTGAAGAATGTGGTAATAGGCCAGCGCAACTTCTGGAACGTTATTTGGGAATTGATCCGTGTCCCAGCCAGATTGGTAATCGTTACGATTCATGTCGATGGAACCCAAGATGCCCAGCGCTGTGGCTGTCGCAATCTCGTGTTCAAACGAATGACCCGCCAAAATTGCGTGGCCTTGCTCAAGGTTTACTTTGACTTCACCTTCCAGACCGTGACGTTTCAGAAACCCATAAACCGTTGCTGTGTCATAATCATACTGGTGTTTAGACGGCTCTTGCGGCTTTGGCTCAACCAAGATCTCGCCCTTGAACCCGATCTTGTGTTTGTAATCAACTACAAGGTTCAACATACGGCCCATCTGTGCGTCTTCCTTCGCCAGATTAGTGTTCAAAAGCGTTTCATAACCTTCACGACCGCCCCACAGAACATAGTTTTCGCCACCCAGACGATGGGTTGCATCCATACATGTTTTGATGGTCGCCGCACAGAATGCAAACACGTCGGGGTCAGGATTCGTGGAGGCGCCGGACATGAATTTGGCTTGGCTAAACAGGTTCGCAGTTCCCCAAAGCAGCTTCACACCAGTCTCTTCTTGCTTTTGCGCAAAATAGTCGACTATCTCATTTAGATTCTTAGTGTTTTCGGAAAAATTTGCCCCTTCTGGACGCACGTCTGCGTCGTGGAAGCAATAGTATGGCGATTTCAGCAAGGTGAACATTTCAAAGGCCACATCGGCTTTCAACTTTGCCAATTCCATAGAATCCGCAGGGAACCAAGGGCGGTGAAACGTCTGGCCGCCGAACGGGTCAGAACCAGGCCAGGCAAAGTTGTGCCAGTAGCAGGTCGCAAAGCGCAGATGGTCTTCCATCCGCTTGCCCATAACAACCTCATCCGGATTGTAGTGGCGAAACGCCAGCGGGTTGGTGCTGTCGGTGCCTTCAAAAGGGATTTCAGTGATGTCGCGGAAAAATCCAGTGCTCATGATAAGGTTGCCTTCAAGTTAGGATATTGCGAGCGATAGCGCGCATGAGTTTCAGAATAGCGGTCAACCAGATCGGCACGCGGCTCGATCGTCTCTGCAACAGTGGGGGCGGTCATGATTGTAGAAAGATCAGCCCCGGTATCAGCAGCAATGGCCAACCGGGCCGCCCCCAGTGCTGCACCAAAATCACCTTTCTCCGGTAGATCCAGCGGCAGATTCAAGGTGGTGGCCAGCGTCTCCAGCCAGAACCGGGACTGCGCGCCGCCGCCAATGGCCAAGACGCGCGACAGGTTGGTTCCGGTTGCCTTTAGCGCGTCAAGATTGTCGCGCAGGGCAAACGAGACGCCTTCCATGACCGCCTGTGTCAAATCTTCGGGCGATGTCGCAACATCCAGCCCAACAAACGATCCCCGCACGGTGCTGTCGTTATGTGGCGTACGCTCACCAGACAAATATGGGAGGAACATGGTTTTAGACGGTCCGGATATCCGGCCATCCAGTTGCCCTGCAAGCTCGACCGGAGACCGCCCTAAAATCCGCGATAGCCAGTTCAAGCAATCGGTTGCGGCAAGGATAACGCCCATCTGATACCAGGTATCAGGCACCGCATGGCAGAATGTGTGCACCGCGGACGCGGGATCCGGTGCAAAACTGTTTTTGGCCGCAAGCAAAACACCCGAGGTGCCAAGCGAGACAAACCCATCACCATCTTGAAAACACCCGACCCCGCAAGCCGCCACGGCATTGTCACCGCCGCCGCCAGCCACGGTAACCGGGCCGGTCATACCCCAATCAGAGGCCAGTGTTTCACGCAGATTGCCAGAGCTCACCGAGCCTTCAACCAGCCTAGGCATCTGATCCCGACGCATATGCCCAGCGGCAAGCAATTCGTCAGACCAATCCCGTTTTCCAACATCTAGCCAAGATGTGCCCGCACTGTCAGACATGTCACCAACATATTCACCTGTCAGCCAAAGACGCAAATAGTCCTTGGGCAGTAGAACCTTAGCCACCTTGGCAAAGATCTCTGGCTCATTTTCCAAAACCCACATCAGCTTTGGGGCGGTAAATCCCGGAAATACGATATTCCCCGTCAGGTCACGGACGTTAGCTGTCTCATCAAGAACAGCGGCCTGTATTGCTGAGCGCGTGTCGTTCCACAGGATACAGGGACGCAGCACCTGTCCTTTGGCGTCAATCAAGGTAGCACCATGCATATGGCCGCTTAGCCCAATACCCCGGACAGCACTGAATTCAGCGGGATAAGCAGCCTTGAGCTGGGCCATCACATTTTTGCAGGCGCTGAGCCAATCTGCAGGATCTTGTTCGCTCCAACCCGGGTGTGGGTTTTCCACAGAATACGCCGCATCGGCGGTGGCAACAATTGCCCCGCCCGCATCAGACAACAAAGCCCGCAGGCCAGACGTCCCCAGATCTAACCCGATGTACATCCGTGCCCTCCGTATTGGCACTCACTGAAGTGCTTGCCTTTATTTAATTTAGGAATCAAATTAAAGTAGAATAAGCGCAATTGTCAACACAGGTTTGCGATCAGTATTGCCCAGACAAACTGTCAGGAACCCGCTCGCTTTGCAGTTCTAAGCATCGCGCGACTGTCATGTTGCTCTAACAAAGGGAACAGTTGATGCCTGTCGGCACATGTCACAACGCACTCGCGTTGCACAGATGTGCCAACCAAAACAGAAGGATCAGGCATCGCCGCAATAGATTTGCTACAGACAGATCACAAAATGCGCTCAGTCGAATTTCGGCAAATGCGCACTCTTTCTGTGAATACCCGTTGCGCAACAACTGTTGCTGTGCCCTTTGGCCAGTGCGTCCAAAAGGTTGTTTCTTTCATACTCTTGTCTTTTGCTCAGGCCATCAATCGCCTGGCGGGACACGCGCACGGTCTTCCACCTCGTTCAGATCCATATGATTGCGCATGTAGCGTTCAGAGGCTTGCTGCAGCGGTTGGTGATCCCATGGATAGTAGTTCCCATTGCGCAGAGCTTCATACACCACCCAACGCCGGGCCTGTGATTTGCGAATGTCACCGTCGAACTGATCCAGATCCCACCGCGCCTGTGCCATGGCCTGAAACCAGGCCAAGGTATCACCAAAGGCAGGGTCATCTGCCAGGTTGGTCATCTCATGGGGATCGGCGTCCAGATCAAACAATTGATCCGGGTCCAACGCGCATCTGTTGTACTTCCAATTCTTCTGACGCAGCGAAATCAGCGGCGCATAGGATGCCTCGGCCGCATATTCCATCACCACAGGTGTCTCGCGGCTGCCCCCCTGCCCCAGCGGCAGCAGTGATTCACCTGTGGTCCAGGGCAGCACCTCGTCCATTGATACCCCGGCCAGGTCGCACAGCGTCGGGCAGACATCGATATTACTGACTGGTGTGGTGACGCACCCCGGCTGCATCTGAGGTGCTGCAATCATCAACGGCACCCGCGCTGATCCCTCGAAAAAGGACATTTTGAACCACAGACCACGTTCCCCCAGCATATCGCCGTGATCGGACACGAACATGATGATTGTGTCCTCTTCCTGCTGGGTGCCCCGCAGCGCCTGCATAATCTCGCCGATCTTGTCATCCAGATACGAGATATTGGCAAAATACGCCCGCCGAGATTTGCGGATATCCTCATCCGAAATGTCGAACTCGCGCCAATTGTTGGCGTCAAAAATCCGTTTTGAATGTGGGTCCTGCGCCTCGTATCCAAGGTCAGGCACCTCGGGCAGCAGATGCTCGCAATCTTCGTACAGATCCCAGTATTTCTGCCGTGCCACATAGGGGTCGTGCGGGTGGGTAAAGCTGACGGTCAAACACCAGGGCCGATCATCCTGACGCCGCCCCAGATCATAGACCTTGCGGGTTGCGTGATAGGCCACCTCGTCGTCGTATTCCAACTGGTTGGTGATCTCAGCCACCCCGGCCCCAGTCACCGAGCCCATGTTGTGATACCACCAATCAATCCGCTCGCCTGGCTTGCGGTAATCCGGCGTCCAGCCAAAATCCGGCGGATACACGTCGGTGGTCAGCCGCTCTTCAAACCCGTGCAACTGATCCGGGCCGACAAAATGCATCTTGCCCGACAGACAGGTCTGATACCCCGCCCTGCGCAGGTGATGCGCATAGGTGGGGATGGACGAGGCAAATTCCGCCGCGTTGTCATAAACCCCGGTTGTTGACGGCAACTGACCGGACATAAAACTCGCCCGCCCGGGCGCACACAGCGGCGACGCTGTATAGGCATTGCGAAACCGGGTGGACCGCGCCGCCAATGCCTTGATGTTTGGCGCATGTAGCCAGTCCGCCGGACCATCCGGAAACAGCGTTCCATTCAACTGATCCACCATAAAAATCAGGATATTGGGGCGCCGTGCCCCCTCGGTGCTTGGTTTCATCCGTTTGATCCTTCAATATGGCATAATTCACGTTTAAGCTTGGCCGACAGTAAACCCCAACTTTAGCAATATTCAGAGAGCTATCAGTCAATGGCAGACATTCGTAATCCTTATGTCAAATTTGGCCGACACAGCGCCGATCTGTGTTTGTTCATATTGGTTGCCGAACAGGGACAACTGTCCAAGGCGGCGCAGATTGCTGGCCTCTCGCAACCCCGGCTCAGCCAGCGGATCAAATCGCTCGAAGACAGTCTGGGCAATGACCTGTTCTTCCGGGGCCGACGCGGTGTCACCCTGACCCGCACCGGGCAGGAATTGCTCGCCGCCCTGCTGCCCCACCTCTCCAACGCCGCCGACGCTTTTGCCAAAATTGCAAACACCGGAGCACGCAACACTCTGGTTATTCAGACCGACCTTGCCTTTGCCAGCTTTCGCCTGCTGCCGATCTTTGCCTCCCTTTGCGACGCCTTTGGTGATCTCAGCATATCGCTGGTCACAAACCAGATGCCGCAATCCGCCGCTGCCCAAGACGCTGATCTGGTCATTCAAATGCAAGAAACCCATGAAACAGACGACACAGAGGCATGCCTTTTCCGCGAATCCGTTTCGGTGGTCTGCAGCCCTGTGTTCAAAACCCGCCACCCAACTATGCAGCAGCCACGCGACGTTTTGGACAAAACACTTATCGACCTGACCGCAGACGCCCCTGCCCCATGGTTCACCTGGGCAGATTGGCTCCGGGCCTTCGATTTCCCGCAACGCCCCCTCGGCGAGCAGTTGAAATTCAACAGCTATGATCATGTGATCCGATCAGCTGAATCAGGACTGGGCGTAGCGATTGGCTGGCATGGGTTGATTGATGACCACATGACCAGAAACCAGCTGGTCGAGGCCATTCCTGACAGGCTGGACAGCACTCGGGGATATTACCTCAAAAGAACCCGCAACAGCAGAGACAGCAAAATCCAACAGGTGTTTGACTGGATCACAGACCATATTTAGTCGATCTCACTTAAACAATGCTGCCCAGTCCACTTGGCGCAGCATCAGGCATTCCTCTGGAAGTGCTGTAGGGTTTGAAGGTCTGTGCGCCTAGGAATCCATGGCTTCAACACTGCAAGCGGTTCCGGAGCGCATTAGGCGATAGACCCATTTTCATTCGCTGTGCTTGGTCGATCCGTGACCCGCTTTAAATCAACAAAGTGCGTTCCGAACAGAATTGGCCAAATGCAAACATGCGCAACCTCAATCCCTTCGAGTGTGGCAGCCACTGAGCGAAACGCCCTGAAACCGTGAATTCTACTGCCGACAGGTGATGCGAGCATCGCTGAGAGGGGCATTTGATCCATCAATGGGCCGGTGATCCTGCGCGATTATGTTGTTCAGTCAGAAAAACCGCGTGTTACCTCAATCTATTTTCGGTTTCACCATCAAAGAAAAGCACATCCGATTCACTAAAATCGACTTGTAAAGCACTGCCTTCTGGAATTTCACGATCATCACGGGTCTCAACAATCATCTTGAAGCCATCCGCCGCCACTAGATAGTCGTATGAAATGCCACCTAAATGCTCTCGAATATCCAGTTTGATATCTGACTCTCCTTCGGTAATCGAGAGATGCTGGGGACGGACACCAACATACACCGGGCACCCTTCTGCGGGTAAGTTAACAGATGTTTTGACCATCCGGTTACCCAAAATCGGAATGCGAATGGCGCCGTTCTCAACAATACCTTCGATGAAATTCATGCTGGGCGAGCCGATAAAACCAGCAACAAATTTGTTATCCGGGTCGCGGTAAAGGTCCATCGGCTTACCAACTTGCTCAATCCGGCCAGCGCGTAACACAACAATTTTGTCGGCCAAGGTCATCGCTTCGACTTGATCATGGGTTACGTAGACCATTGTGGCCCCAATTTCATTGTGCAGGCGGGCGATTTCAACCCGCATGTCAACGCGCAACTCTGCGTCCAAATTGGACAAGGGTTCATCGAACAAGAACACATCTGGACCACGTACAATAGCCCGGCCAATTGCCACGCGTTGACGTTGCCCACCCGACAACGCCTTGGGTTTACGTTTTAGATACTCGTCCAGCTTTAGGATGCGGCTAGCCTCACCCACCTTTGACCTGATCTCATCCTTGGGGTGACCATTCATCCGCAGGCCAAACCCCATATTTTCTTCGACCGTCATATGCGGGTACAGAGCATAGGTCTGGAACACCATTGCCACCCCACGGTCCGAAGCGTCCAGATGAGTAACATCGCGCTGGCCAATTTCTATTTGACCCGATGTGGTTTCTTCAAGACCGGCAATCATCCGAAGCAGAGTGGACTTGCCACAGCCTGAAGGGCCAACAAAAACGCAAAACTCCCCATCATCGATATGCAAATCCACATCATGAATAACCTGAGTTTCACCATATTTCTTGACAACGTTCTGAAGGTTTACGCCAGTCATGTGTTTTTCTCCTGGAACTTATGTGGGGAACTGCCACGGAGTGGCTTCGTTGCCGATGCGTGTAGTTGCGTCCAGCAGCACCTCGCGAAAGGTCTGCAAACTTTCAGGCGAGTGGCGTGACGTAGAACTGGCAATGGAGACCGCTCCAACGACTTTGCCATTGCCCAATAAAATGGGGGCGGCGATGCTGATGATGCCCTGCTCGTGTTCTTCCCGATCATAGGCAAGGCCTTCGGCACGGATCTGTTCAAACTCAACCTTCAGGCTTTCAACGTTGTCGTGGGTATTGGGCGTATATTTGACAAATGCCTGCTGTCGTAGAGCCCGCTCCAAACGGTCCGGAGACATAAAAGCCAAAATGGCTTTGCCAACCCCGGTACTGTGAGCTGGGGCAACGCGTCCGGTCTGGGCCAGTGTCTCAAAAAGCGCAGAGGCACGTCGCTTGTCCACGAACAGAACCTGTCCATTCTCCATTTGGGCCAGATGGATTGTTTCATTGGCCGCAGCAGCCAGCTCGTCCAAAATTGGGGCAGCAACGGAGGACAACGACGATTGGCTCCAGGCTGAATGCGCCATGCGCACCAACCGCAAACCAAGCGAATAGGTTTGCTGATCCGAGTCGTAGTGCAGCATCTCTTGATTCGTTAACGTTTGTAGAAATCGGTACAAAGTAGCCTTGGGGTGCGGAGATTCCGCCAATAGCTCACCAAACCGAACAGGGCGGCTCTTTGCAGCCACCGCATCAAGAATTTCCAAAGCTTTTCCAACAGTTCCGTCTCCAGATCCCTTGGTTTTGTTTGGTTTAGCCATCGTCTTCTCCGAGATTCTCATTCGCATACCGCGTTGAGAGTGTTGACATCGTTAAGCTGTTTCCAGCATAGTTTCAATAGTTGAGATTTGGTTTCATTATTTGGAACTAAAGCTAAATGTCAAGAGGGAGGAACACATGTTTAAAAAACTCACCACGGCAGCGGCTGCGCTTGCCATAACCACTGGCCTTGCATCGCCTGCACTGGCTGAATTGACTGGAACCCTGAAAATCTTTTCAGATATGTCCAATCCTGCCCCACGCGCGGTGATGGAAGGTCTGGCATCGGACTTTGATGCGTTGCACCCAAATCTGACCGTCGAACTGACCGTCATTGACCGCGAAGCGTACAAAACCCAGATCCGTAACTTCCTGTCCGCCAACCCACCCGATGTGGCCAACTGGTATGCAGCCAATCGCATGGGTCCATATGTATCTGCCGGTCTGTTCGAAGATGTCAGTGACCTGTGGGCTGAACCGGCGATCGCCGACAACCTAGCCTCCACAAAATCAGCGATGACAATCGATGGTAAACAATGGGGCGTACCCTATACCTATTATCAGTGGGGCGTTTACTACCGCAAAGACATCTTTGCTGAACTCGGGCTGACCGAACCATCCAACTGGGACGAAGAACTGGCCAACTGCCAAAAAATCGTCGACTCGGGTCGCGCTTGCTACACGATCGGCTCCAAGTTCTTGTGGACTGCTGGTGGGTGGTTTGACTACCTGAACATGCGTACCAACGGTTTTGACTTCCACATGCAGTTGGCCCGTGGTGAAGTAAAATGGACCGATGATCGTGTGCGTCAGACCTTTGCCAACTGGCGACAGTTGATCGACATGGGCGGATTTGTTGCCAATCACCAAACCTACAGCTGGCAAGAAGCCCTGCCCTTTATGGTCAACGGTGAAGCCACTGCGTATCTGATGGGCAATTTTGCTGTTTCGCCGTTGCGTGAAGCAGGTCTGGATGACAGCAAGCTGGATTTCTACCAGTTTGTAGAAATCAACCCAGACGTCGAAATGGCTGAAGATGCACCAACCGACACCTTCCACATCCCTGCCAAGGCTGAAAACAAAGAGGCCGCCCGCGAGTTTCTGCGCTTTGTTGCGTCCTCAAGTGTTCAGACCAAGATCAACTCGGGGGAGGCCCTTGGTCAGCTGCCTGTGAACGCACAGTCTTCGGTTGATGCTGACAAGTTCCTCGAACAGGGCTTTGACATGTTGTCGTCAAACAGCCCCGGCGGTGTAGCCCAATTCTTTGACCGGGATTACCCCGCCGAAATGGCAGCAGTTGCCATGGAAGGGTTCCAGGAATTTATGGTTATACCGGATAATCTGGACGACATCTTGGAACGCCTCGAGGCCGTGCGTCAGGATGTTTACTAATCAATCGAACTTCGGTAGGGCGGTTTATCCGCCCTGCCCTTTTATGTCGCTGTTTTAGCGACCGCGCAGGATACTGATCAGATGAGCAATGCCCCCCACTCCTCGGTCCCGGTTAAGACATTCCACCCCGGCTTTGTGGCGCGTAACCGGCAGGTCATTACGCCCCTTCTGTTTCTCGCCCCAGGCATCCTATTCTTCCTATTTTACGTGATCTTTCCAGTAATCCAGAGCTTCAACCTGTCTTTTTACAAATGGGATGGTTTGGGTGAAGCCGAATATGTCGGCCTGAGAAATTACGAGAAGCTGCTAAATGACCGGGCTTTTGAAGTGTCCTTGTGGAACAACTTCAAATGGCTAATCCTATACCTGTTGGCGATACCGGCGGGTCTGTTCATTGCGCTGTTTCTAAACCAAACAGTGACCGGCATTCGCCTGTATAAGTCTTTGTTCTTTTTCCCCTTTGTCATCAGCCAGGTTGTTGTTGGCCTAGTTTTTACATGGTTTTACGATCCAACTTTTGGTCTGTTGAATACGATTTTGGAACAATTTGGATTGGAGCCACTGAACGTCCTGGGTGATCCC
Source organism: Parasedimentitalea nitratireducens (assembly GCF_057444295.1). Classification (NCBI taxonomy): domain Bacteria; kingdom Pseudomonadati; phylum Pseudomonadota; class Alphaproteobacteria; order Rhodobacterales; family Paracoccaceae; genus Parasedimentitalea; species Parasedimentitalea nitratireducens. Next base: position 25,710 of record NZ_JBYAXC010000019.1, read on the forward strand.
AATCTGGCCACCTATGGCATTATTCTTGCGGGTCTGTGGCCGCAAACCGCTTATTGCATGATCCTGTATCTCACTGGCCTGAATGCAGTGGACCCCGAGCAAATCGAGGCTGCGCGATTGGATGGAGCCAAAGGGTGGCGGATGTTATGGCATATCATCATCCCGCAACTGCGCCCTGCGACCTTCATTGCCTTTGTGGTCACTATCATCGGAGCACTACGCTCGTTTGATCTGATCTCGATCATGACTTACGGCGGTCCATTTGGATCTACCAGGGTGTTGTCCTTTTATATGTTTGAAAAAGCGTTGAGCGAATATGGCTTCCGCATGGGATATGGTGCCGCAATTGCTGTTGTGTTGTTTGTCATCATGTTGGCCTTTATCGCCTACTTCCTGTGGTCGATGTACCAAGACGAAAAAGGGGCACGCTGATGTTTCCCAGACCTATCGAAAAGTCCTCACGCAGCTGGCAAATGACCTATCAGTCTCTGCTGCCGGTTGCCCTGACACTGTGGCTGCTACCACTGATCGCCGTTGCCATTTTCTCAATCAAACCAGACACCGATTTCACATCGGGAAATTACTGGGGCCTGCCCAGTTCATTCGAAGGTTTCAACAACTACGGCAAGGTGTTTTTCGCCTCGGATATGCCGCGCTATTTGATGAATTCTGTTCTGATCACAGTGCCAACCGTCATCGGCGCCGTTGCCCTGTCCTGCATGACCGGCTTTGCCCTTGGAATTTACAAATTTCGCGGCAACCTGATCCTGTTCTTCATGTTCATTGCGGGTAATTTTGTGCCGTTCCAGATCCTGATGGTTCCAGTCCGCGATCTGACATTGGATTTAGGGCTGTATAACACCAAGACCGGACTTGTGCTGTTCCACATCGCTTTTCAAACTGGCTTTTGCACTTTATTCATGCGCAACTTTATCCGAGCCCTTCCCTATGAGTTGATCGAAGCAGCCCGGGTCGAAGGTGTCGCAGAATGGCGGATATTCTGGTACGTTGTTTTGCCGCTGATGAAGCCCGCAATTGCCGCGCTGTCTGTGTTGATCTTCACCTTTATCTGGAACGATTATTTCTGGGCCGTGGTGCTGACCCAAGGCATTGAAAGCCAACCTGTGACCGCAGGCATTACATCTTTCAACGCGCAATATCGCGCAGCCTATCATCTGATGAGCGCGGGCTCGATCGTGGCTGCCCTCCCCCCTGTGGCGATGTTCTTCTTGATGCAGCGCCACTTCATTGCTGGTTTGACACTAGGAGCGGTGAAGTGAGCAACGAAACACAGGTCTGGCGGATCGATGCGCCGGGGCAAACTTTGGTTCTATCCTCAAACGGTGGGCTTCCCGGCGCCGTCTACTGGGGCCCTGCTCTGCCAGCCGCGGCGGATCTAAATGCAATCGCCAGCGCTACAACCCGCGATGTCACCGGCGGCATGATTGACAGCTTGCCGACATTGACCCTGTGTCCGCAGGCCGCCGAAGGCTTTCAAGGACAGCCTGGATTGGTAGCCTACCGAAACGGCAAACCGCTGCATCCGCAATTCAAACTAACCACAACTGACGGACAGTGCGTTACCTGCCGTGATGATGTCCTTGGGTTGACCCTATTTTTTAATATTGAGCCCGTTGGCGAAACACTTGCCGCCACAACAACACTGACCTCTGACGATGAAATAGCCTTGCATCACCTGTCCGCGCCTGTGGTTCCCGGCCCGCAGGCAGGTAAGGATATCATCGATTTTGCTGGGCGGTGGATTGGCGAGTTCCAGACGCAGTACACGCCATGGCGCTCTGGTGTCCATATGCGTGAATCACGCACAGGCAGGTCCGGGCACGAGCATCCGCCATTGGCCTATTTTCCAGAAGCAGATGCAACCAATACATCTGGCACCGTTTTTGCTATGCAATATGGCTGGTCCGGTGGCCATGTCATGTACGCCGAGGAACTATCTGATGGGCGCCGACAAATCCAATGGGGTCACGCCACGGGATCCCAACGCGCAGGAACCAAATTCAAAACTGCGCCGCTTTATCTGAGTGTGTCCGAAACCGGCATGAATGGATGTGCCGTGGCCTTCCAGCGCCTATTGCGTGATCACGTCGTAACCTGGCCCAAGCCAGACCTCCCCCGCCCCGTGCATTACAACTGTTGGGAGGCAGTCTATTTCGACCACAATGCCGATATGTTGATGGATATAGCCACCCAAGCCGCCGACCTTGGCGTCGAGCGGTTTGTGCTGGACGACGGCTGGTTTGGTCATCGCGACGACGACACCTCATCCCTAGGCGACTGGGATTTTGATCCTCGCAAGTGGCCCGACGGACTGACGCCGCTGATCGACCATGTTCATAAGTTAGATATGACATTTGGTCTCTGGTTTGAGCCAGAAATGATCAACATAAACAGCGATCTGGCACGGGCTCACCCGAATTGGATACTGGGGCCGCCCAACCAGATTGAAGGTCGTCAGCAACGGGTGCTCGACCTGGCAAACCCAACTGTCCGCGCTCACCTGTATGGCAAAATCTCCAGCATTTTGTCGTCGAATGACATCGACTATATCAAATGGGATCACAATCGCCTGTTGCCCATCTCCGATGCAGCTCAAACCGAAGGCGTTTATGAACTGCTTCTGGATCTACGCACCGCCTTTCCGAAGGTTGAAATTGAAAGCTGCGCGTCGGGGGGCGGAAGGATTGATGCAGGCATTCTCAGTCTGACCCAGCGGGTGTGGCTGTCAGACAGCAACGATGCGTTGGAACGCCTGCGTATACAGCACGACGCCGCGTTAATGTTACCCGCTGCAATCACCGGCAGCCATGTGGGGCCGCGCCAATGTCACACATCTGGCCGAATGCATGACATTCACTTTCGCGCTTGGGTGGCGGCCCAGCGGCATATGGGATTCGAAATGGACCCCCGTGAGCTGAGTGTGGAAGAGGCGGATGTCCTACGTCGTGTGACCGGCTGGTGGAAGGCCAACCGCAGCTGGACTATGGGTGCAGACATCCTGCGTTTGGACAGCGCAGATCCCAGCGTCATTGCCGAACAACAGATGGCGCAAGACGGTAGTCAATTTGTGGTTTTTGTCGGCAAAACCGCCACCGGCACCCAAATCCTGCCACGCCCATTGCGGCTGACAGGTTTAACACCACATGCCAACTATGAAGTCGCCCTGACAAATCGAGACGAGATCCATCACCTGTCACGTGGATCAACCCCGTTGAAAGAGGGGCCGCTGACCCTGGACGGCCAATATCTGATGCAACACGGGCTCACCCTGCCCTGGTCATTCCCAGACCGCATGTGGGTGATCGAAGGAAGACGGATATGACCAAGAAAAGGCGCAGCAGCGCGTGGTACGGCAAACACGACAAAGATGGGTTTATTCATCGTAGTTGGATGAAAAATCAGGGTTTTCCGGATCATGCCTTTGATGGGCGTCCCATCATTGGCATCTGCAACACTTGGTCAGAGCTCACCCCCTGCAATTCTGGCCTGCGCGATCTGGCCGAGGGCGTCAAACGGGGTGTCTGGGAAGCGGGTGGCTTTCCCGTAGAATTCCCGGTGATGTCACTGGGTGAAACCCAGATGAAACCCACCGCGATGCTGTTTCGCAATCTGCTCGCAATGGATGTCGAAGAGTCGATCCGCGCGTATGGAATCGATGGTGTTGTTTTACTAGGTGGCTGCGACAAGACCACCCCTGGTCAGCTGATGGGGGCGGCTTCGGTTGACCTCCCCACCATCGTCGTTAGCTCAGGGCCGATGCTGAATGGCAAATGGAAAGGTAAGGATATCGGTTCTGGCACCGATGTTTGGAAATTCTCCGAAGCTGTGCGCGCAGGGGAAATGACGCTTCAGGACTTTATGAATGCCGAAAGCGGTATGAGCCGCTCCAAAGGCGTTTGCATGACTATGGGCACGGCCTCCACCATGGCCTCGGTAGTCGAGGCGATGGGCATGTCTCTGCCTACCAATGCCGCCCTGCCTGCCGTGGATTCCCGCCGCATGGCGTTGGCACATCTGACCGGCAAGCGCATTGTGGAAATGGTCGATGAGGACATAAAGCCTTCTGATATCATGACGCGCGAAGCCTTTGAAAACGCCATATTGGCCAATGCAGCAGTTGGTGGGTCGACAAATGCAGTGGTTCACTTGCTGGCAATGGCTGGTCGCGTTGGCGTTGACCTTGCGCTGGACGATTTTGAGCTGGGCAGCGAAATCCCGTTGTTGGTCAACTGCATGCCATCGGGAAAATATCTGATGGAGGATTTCTGTTATGCGGGCGGGATGCCTGTGGTGTTGAGTGAACTTGTCAAGCAAGGCCACCTGCGCAATGCACAGACCGTTCTGGGTGGCGATATCCATGCCTATGCCGAAGGGGCCGAGTGCTACAATGACAATGTAATCCAGAGCTATGACAGTCCAGTCAAGCCCGCTGCAGGTCTGCGGGTGTTGCGTGGAAATCTGGCACCGCGTGGGGCGATCATCAAACCTTCGGCAGCCTCGGATCATCTGCTGGAACACGAAGGCGAAGCCTATGTGTTCGACAGTATCGAAGACATGAAAGCCAATATCGACCGCGACGATCTGCCAGTAACTGCAGACAGTATTCTGGTGCTTAAGGGCTGCGGCCCCAAGGGCTATCCGGGGATGCCGGAGGTCGGCAATATGCCCATCCCGCGCAGGTTAATCACCCAGGGCATCAAAGATATGATCCGTATCTCGGATGCACGGATGTCAGGCACAGCCTTTGGCACCGTCATTTTGCACGTCAGCCCCGAAGCACAGGCCGGCGGTCCGCTGGCGCTTGTTAAAACCAGCGACCGAATTCGCGTCTCAACCAGCACTGGCGCATTAGAACTTCTGATATCTGATGCAGAAATGGACGCTCGCCGCTCTGAATGGCAACCGGATGAACCCCATTACACACGTGGGTATGCCAAGATGTATGTCGACCACGTTTTACAGGCCGACAAAGGCGCTGATCTGGATTTTCTGGTGGGCAAAGATACCCGCCCTGTCACGAGAGAGAGCCACTAATGCAATCCTCAGCTACATTTCATGATCTCAATGGCGCTTCAGTTTTCATCACCGGCGGTGGGTCCGGTATTGGCGCGGCCCTGACCGAAGGTTTTTTGCGGCAGGGTGCCAAGGTTGCCTTTGTCGGGCGGTCGGATGCCAGTGAATTCGTGGATCAGATGGAACAGGATATCGGTGCGCGTCCCTTGTTCATTCAATGTGACATCACCGACATTCCCGCGTTGCAGGCCGCCATCGGTCAAAGTGCCGAGGCCCATGGCCCCATCAAGGTTCTGGTGAATAACGCCGCCAATGACCAGCGCCATCAAACCGCCGAAGTGACTGAAGAGTTCTGGGACTGGTCGCAGGAAATCAACCTAAAGGCCTATTTTTTTGCCTGTCAGGCCGTTGCTGAAGGCATGAGACAACTGGGCGGCGGGTCGATTATTAATTTCTCATCGATCAGCTATATGATGGGCAACGCGGGTTACCCCGCCTATGTCACCGCCAACGCCGGCATCAATGGCATGTCACGGGCTCTGGCACGCGAGTTTGGTCCTGACCACATCCGCGTGAATGCCTTGGCTCCCGGTTGGGTCCTTACCCAAAAACAATTGGACCTCTGGGCTGACCCAGATGCCTTGGCCGCACATCTGGAGCGCCAGTGTCTTAAGGATCATCTTGAACCACAAGATATTGTTGACGCCGTGTTGTTTATGGCTTCTCAGACCAGCAAGATGATGACCGGACAGACAATGGTCGTCGATGGTGGCGTAGTGGTAACTGGATAATGACACAGACAACTGAACAACTGGCATGGATCGCAGCAGACTGGGGCACATCAAACCTGCGGATCTGGCTGATGGAGGACACTGGTGATGTCCTGCACCGGATCAGCGCAGACTGCGGTATGGGCAGCCTGACGCCGGATCAATTTGAGCCAGCATTGATGAAGCTGATCGCTGAACATCTGCCAAATGAGCGGACTGTCCCGGTTGTCATCTGCGGTATGGCCGGGGCGAAGCAGGGCTGGGCAGAGGCGCCTTATGCTGCAGTGCCCAGTGAACCGCCTAACGCGACGACGGCCACCAGGATCAAAACCAAAGACAACCGCATTGATGTCTACATCCTGCCCGGAATGAAACAAAACGCGCCCGCCGATGTGATGCGCGGCGAAGAAACTCAGATTGCCGGTTTTCTGGCCACCAACCCCAAATTTGACGGGGTGATATGTCTGCCCGGCACCCACACCAAGTGGGTCCATATCAGCGCGCGCGAAGTGGTCAGCTTCCGCACCTTTATGACCGGGGAGCTGTTCGCGCTGATCGCCGATCAGTCGGTATTGCGCCATTCCACAGCATCCAGTGATTGGGATGTCGAAGCCTTTACCGCTGCTGTGGATGATGCCATGTCCAACCCGGCGACACTGGCGTCAAAATTGTTTTCGATCCGAGCTGAATCCTTGCTGCACGGGCAAAGCAACGCAGTTGGTCGTGCCAAGGTTTCAGGCCTGCTAATCGGCGCTGAACTGGCAGGCGCGCGGCCTTACTGGTTAGGGCAGAACATTGTCATTCTTGGCGAAGATGGACTTTCATCTGCTTATCAAGCCGCTTTGTCCGCGCAGGGTTTACCGGTGCAAACGGTACCATCAGAAACTATGACTTTAGCCGGCCTCTGCGCCGCTTACTTGGCCCTAGAAAGCAAACCTCAATGACCCGCGAAATCATCGCCATTCTACGCGGCATCCAGCCACACGAGGCCTGCGCCATCACAGATGTCCTAATTGAGACTGGTATCACCAAAATCGAAGTGCCGCTAAACTCACCGCAACCACTGGACAGCATCGCCGCGATGCTTGCCCACGCAGGGGATCGGGCAACCATTGGGGCCGGTACGGTTTTACAGGTCGACGATGTTTCCAAGCTGGCCCGGATCGGCGCTCAGATGGTGGTTTCGCCAGATTGCTGCGCAGATGTCATCACGGCCACCAAATCCGCAGGCATGTTGTCTTATCCCGGTGTTCTGACCCCAACCGAAGCCTTTGCTGCCCTGCGCGCAGGGGCCGACGGGCTGAAGTTTTTTCCAGCCTTCAAACTTGGACTAGATGGGTTGTCTGCACTCAAGGCGGTTTTGCCAACGGTGGTAAAAACATATGCTGTTGGCGGGGCTGGGCCGGACAATTTTGCCGATTGGCAAGGGGCAGGTATTACCGGTTTTGGCATTGGCACCGGCATCTACAAACCCGGCTTCAGCGCTCAGGATGTTGCAGCTCGCGCTGCTGAAATCGTCGCGGCTTATGACAAGGCATTTGCATGACAACCGCCCAGATCTTTAGTGACACCCGTTGCACCTTGGGAGAAGGCCCCCTGTGGCACCCCGAGCGCCAACAACTGTTCTGGTTTGACATTCTATCCAAGCAGTTGCTTACGATTGTTGACGGCGAGCAGCGGCATTGGCAGTTCGACGAATGTGTTTCTGCGGCTGGGTGGGTGGATCACGACACACTGATCTTGGCCAGCGCTTCCGCCCTTTGGCGTTTCGATATTACAAGTGGCGAACAGGAATATCTGATCGAGCTGGAAGCGGACAATCCTGTCACCCGGTCCAATGATGGCCGGGCTGATCCCTGGGGTGGGTTCTGGATTGGTACCATGGGGTATAATTGTGAACCCGGCGCAGGGGCGATCTATCGCTACTATCAGGGCGAACTGCGAAAACTGGTACCAAACGTCACCATCAGCAATGCCATCTGCTTTGCCCCGGACCGATACTGCGCATATTACACGGATACGGCCAAAGGCCGTATTTTGCGCCAACCTCTGAACGCAGATGATGGCTGGCCCGAGGGCAAGCCTCAGCTCTTTGTTGACCTGTCGGATCAGAGTTTTGGCCCGGACGGCGCGGTCGTGGATGCACATGGCAATCTGTGGAATGCACAATGGGGCGCGTCACGTGTGGCCTGCTATTCTGTTGACGGTAGTTTCAAGACCGCACTGCCCGTCCCAGCAAAACAAGCCTCCTGCCCTGCTTTTGGCGGCACTGACCATACAACACTGTTTGTGACCACTGCAGCTGAAGGCGACGATGCGCCAGAAGCTGGCCAAACTTACCAATTCAACACTGATGTCGCAGGTCAGCGCGAGCATCAAGTTCTTCTCTGAGGTCCCCATGCAGCGCACTCTTGGCACCTGCTATTACCCTGAACACTGGCCTTCAACGATCTGGGCTGACGACGCCCGTCGCATGGTTGACGCAGGCCTGACCTGGGTCCGTATCGGTGAATTTGCATGGTCGCGGATAGAACCCCAGCCAGGGCAGTTAAATTGGGACTGGCTGGAGCAGGCGATCGATGTGCTTGGGCAAGCCGGTTTACAAGTTGTGCTGGGAACGCCAACTGCAACACCGCCTAAATGGGTGCTCGACAAACATCCCGACATGCTTGCGGTGGATGCAAATGGCAACCCGCGCAAGTTTGGGTCTCGCCGACATTATTGCTTTAGCCATGCGGGTTATCTGGATGAATGCCGCCGTATTGTTACCCTTCTGGCCGAACGTTATGGTCAAAACCCCTATGTCGCGGCCTGGCAGACCGACAATGAATATGGGTGCCACGACACAGTCATTTCTTACTCTAATGCCGCACGCGATGCCTTTCGTCATTGGCTACGTGAGAAATTCCCCAGCACCAACGGCGATGCCGGTGATATCAACGCGTTGAATACCTCCTGGGGCAATGTGTTCTGGTCGATGGAGTATTCCGACTTTGACGATATTGACCTGCCCAACCTGACCGTTACGGAACCCAATCCATCTCATGCACTGGCGTTTCGCCGATTCAGCTCGGATCAGGTTGTTGCCTTCAATCGCGTGCAGTCGGACATCCTCCGTGCCCATTCAACAGCACCAATCGCCCACAATTATATGGGTCGGATTACCGAATTCGACCATTACAAGGTCGGTGAAGATCTGGATATCGCCAGCTGGGACAGCTACCCGCTTGGTTTTCTCGAAGATCGTGTTGGCGCGTCACCCGAGCACCAACGTGCCTATGCCCGTCAGGGCGACCCGGATTTCCAAGCCTTTCACCATGATCTGTACCGCGCTGTCGGGCGCGGCCGCTGGTGGGTGATGGAACAACAACCGGGCCCAGTGAACTGGGCGCCCTACAATCCGGCCCCTTTGCCCGGTATGGTTCGTCTGTGGACTTGGGAAGCCTTTGCCCATGGGGCGGAAGCGGTCTGTTACTTCCGCTGGCGACAGGCGCCTTTTGCGCAAGAACAATTGCACACGGGCATGCTGCGCCCCGATAGTATTGATGCGCCCGCAATTGTTGAAGCACGACAAGTGTCAGCTGAACTGGCGGTGGCCCCGGATGTGCAGCCGTATCGCGCACCAGTTGCCTTGATTTTTGACTATGATGCGGACTGGGCCTGGACAGTTCAACCGCACGGCCAAGGCCTGAGTTACTTCGGGCTGGTTTTCGACACCTATCGAGCCCTGCGCCGGGCGGGAATGTCCGTAGATATTTTACCGCCAGACAGCGATGCGTTTGACGCCTATTCTGTCATCTTGGCTCCTGGCCTGATGCATATGCCCGAACCCTTAAAACATGCACTTGCCGATAGTCCTGCGCAGGTTGTGATTGGCCCCCGCGCTGGAGCGCGAGATGGCAATATGGTCATTCCAATTCCGGCACCGCCTGCCCTAGCCGGCTTAGATGTCACCGTTTCCCGCGTAGAGAGCTTCCGCCCGGATATGCCAGTCCCCCTAACCGGCGGCGGCGCTGTAATAGGTTACTTCGAAGAACTGGAAGGCACCGCCAAGGTCGAATTGCAGAGCTCCTCCGGCCAGCCAGTGCTAATGACAAGTGGGAATATCAGCTATTTGGCGGCGTGGCTGGATGATCCAGGCATGGACAGAATGATAAAACAAACTTGCCAGGTTGCAGGAGTGGAAACCATGTCCATGCCTGAGGGAATTCGCATCCGTGACACAGCAACCGAAAGGTTTTGGTTCAATCACTCAACATCCACCGTAACAACCAAGGCCGGAGAACTTTACCCAGCCGACGTGGTTCGCGTTCCAAAAATCTAGACTACGAGCGGCGCTCCGAGCGTTTCGGTTTGATCTTTTCCAATGACCGACAGGTGATTTGCAAAATCGCAGAGTGGGGCGCTGCTGTAGAATGGCTTTGTCCCGTCCGAAATAGACAACGACAGGCCTAATCATTGGGCAGACCACTTGGCACCCTATCCGGTTCGCCAAAAGGCGGAGTGAGAATACTCTTCCCGGTCAAGCTGCCTAGAAATTCCACAAGCAGGCTGACTTCTTCGTCACTCAGATCAACTTTCCCAATATCCAGAGCGTGCTGCTGCCGTTGCAGCTCGCGTTGATCTTGCCAGATAACAAAATCAATTTCGCTGAACCAAGGTGCCGATGGCAACACGGCCATCGCTGGGCGCCAATTTGCCCATGATCAGCTGGGATCCAGATGATGTCGAATAATACCGTCGAGATCGCCGTTGTCCAACAAATCAACTGGCAGCACAAATTTGATGTCAAACTTAGAATGGATGGCCTCGATGTCATCCCCTGGTACATCCATCGCCGCAAGATAGGCCCGCCCATAATGCGCCCATATCAGACCAAAGGAGCTGAACGGTTGACCACCCTCACGCAGCGGACCAGGACGTTGGTGGTGGTCAAAGATCTGCGCCTCGCCATCATAAGCACCTCCTACATCGAAAATGATCTTATGAGCCGCCGGCGTGACCCATTGCCGATCCCTACTACGTAGCAGCTCCGCCTGAGGAAACAGGCGTGTGAGCACCACAGAAGACAACAGCTCGTCCGCATGGAAGCCGCCTGAATGGGTGACAAGATGGGTGATGGTCATGTGAGCGTTCCAACAGGTTGGTCAAACGGAAAAGGCGACCAGATGGCCGCCATCAGAAGGATGTCACGGCTTGTTTGTCAAAGGTATGCAGCCAGATCAAGAATTAGATTGAAGAAGAGAAAACATACTTCGATCAGCACGGATGCGTCTTCTTAGATCTTGGCCCAATCAACAACTCCTTGGACGTCCCTTTCGAGGTGAAGCATTGATTATCTCGACCCTGCAGCGAACGTTCGCCTTTAGTGCCAAAATTCGTATGGTGCAGCAATCAGGCCACTTCTCTCTCCCCTCACGGTAGCGAACGAACGACCCCGAGCAAACCTTGGCGAATTTACATCTAACGGCTGCTCACAGCCCTTCTACACATTGATGCGCAGTGCAGCATCCGGGACAAAGGACGGCATGCGACCAGTCCGCGTTTCGTTCGAACAACCGCTGTGTGGAACATTCAGGCTAGCAATTGATGCATAAATGGAAGCCGACATCCGCAGTTTCGAAACGTCCTCTACAGTGTTGGCGGGCTTAAAACATCATCAACTCATTTCATGGCACTCCTAATTGGTTTCGTTTTCGAAAACTTTCTTCACGCAATGGAACAGTAGAAGTATTCTTTCTCAATTCACTAGGCGAGCTAAATAGTTGTACGCACAAGGTGCTCTCATTCATGAGGTCAAGTTGGATGCGATACCCTTCAGGTAGTATGGAGTGGCAAAATGCGAAAAGTAGTTCAGTCAATTGCCTTTAGATTATCCATACCAATCCCACTGTTTTTCCTTCTGTGTATGGGCGTCGCTTGGTTTGTCATTCCGCGCGTCTTGGAAAACAGCACCATTGCTTTTGCGACGTCATCAGCAACCAACGTAGCGAACCAAATAAAGAGAATTCGAGGATACTACACCGAGAACGTGGTTATGGATGTCGAGGCTTCCAGCAATGTCTCAGTTGGGGTCGAACACAAAGACGACCCGAATATGATTCCGCTTCCAGCCACATTTGTCCACGACATTAGCAGGCTGTTTGCCGATCAGGACATTAGCCTCTTGCTATATAGCGCCTTTCCATTTCCAGATCGAGCAAACCGCAAAGTGGACAGTTTCATGCAAGAGGCCTGGATCTACTTGAACGAAAATCCAAAAGGCACATTCACGCGTCAGGAAGTCGAGAATGGCGTGACCTTTCTTCGCGTTGCAGTGGCAGATCGGATGGTGGCCCAGACCTGTGTCTCCTGTCACAATTCACACCCCGACTCGCCAAAGACCGATTGGCAGTTGGGAGATGTGCGGGGAGTGTTGGAAGTACGTGAAAATGTCCAAGCTCCCCTGGCTGCCTCACTTGAGTTGACGCGAAACATCCTGATTGGCGTGGCTTTGGCCGGGCTTGGCCTCCTTCTAATAGTGTGGTTCACCACTCGGACCATCATTCGACCCGTCACAAAAATCTGCGAAAGTATGGATGCCTTAGCTGCGGGCAATATGGATAGTGAAATTCCAACGGCAAATCGTGGTGATGAACTGGGTCAGATCGGCAAGGCTCTGGTTAGCCTGCAGGATGATCTAAAGCGAGCGCACGATGCTACGTCGGCACGGGCTGAGCAAATGGAAGCTTTACTTGATGCGTTGCCGGACAACTATTTTCGGCTCGACAAAAATGGGACTATTCTGGACTATCGGATTCATCCCGGGCTTACCATTAGCGATGATCCAGTTGCACATCTGGGTCACACGGTTTTCGATACACTGCCGCCTGGCCCCTCCACCTTGCTAAAAGAAAACATGACGAAGCAGCGAGCCAAGAAGAAAATTGTAAGCTGGGAGTACAATTTGGAGTTTGAGGGCAAACTGCGGTTCCGCGAGGCGCGCCTTTGCCCAATAGCTGGGAGTGATGAGACTGTCTTAGTCGTTCGTGACATATCAAAACGGCACCAAGCCGTGAGGCAAAGTGCCCTGGTCGAGGCCCGACTAGAACGGATTGTTACCAGCCTTCCAGGGGCGGTTCTCAGTCGTAGGGTATCTGAAGATGAGGGTTCTGTTGCCATCTACGTCAGCTCAAAAAGTGAAGAGATCTGGGGCTACACGCCAGAAGAGGTCTACGCCACTAAAGGTGTTCTTGAAGCTACGATTGATCCGGATGGTACAGCAGAATTAAAACAGCTTCTGTCTGATGCAGTGAAAAATCGTGAAACCTACTCACATCGGTATCAGGTTACAACGCGTTCCGGCGAACGTAAGTGGTTAGAAACTCACACCAATGGTACTCTTCAGACGGATGGGAGCATACTGACCGACGGGTTCGTTACTGATGTTACCGCCGACGTTAGGGCTCAAGAGCACATGCGCGCTCAACAAGAAGTGGCAGACCGCGCCCAAAAACTCGATAGCATTGGGCAACTAACTGGAGGTGTGGCGCATGACTTCAACAACCTTTTGGCTGCAATTATGTTCAGCCTTGAGCTGTTGCGCGACGATGAAGCGGATGAACAACACCTGACCCTGATAAACAATAGTCTCACCGCTGCCCAGCGAGGGGCCGATTTGACACGCAGCATGCTGGCATTCGCAAGCCAAGCAAGTCTGGACCCCAGCCTAATTGATCTCAACGATTTGGTGAATGAAACCCACAGTTGGGCCGGACGCACACTGCCATCTAGTATTACAGTCAAAACGTCTCTGGGGGAGAAATTGTGGCCGATCATGGCGGACGCCAGTTCGACAGAAAGCGCGCTATTGAACCTGCTCGTTAACGCCCGAGATGCCATGCCGGAAGGGGGCAATCTTACAATCGAAACTATGAACGTGCGTTTTGACGAAGGATACCTTGATGCGCGCCAGAAGAAGATGGCGCCTGGTCAGTATGTAATGCTGGCAGTCAGCGATACTGGACATGGTATTCCGGCTGAATCATTGGAACGTATATTTGAGCCTTTCTTCACAACTAAGGCTCCCGACAAAGGTACAGGCCTTGGCCTGTCAATGATATTTGGCTTCATGCAGCAGTCTGGCGGCACGGTACAGGTCTACTCAGAGCCTGGTGTTGGAACGACTTTCAAACTTTATTTTAAAGCACGCTACGATGAGGTGGACATCAGAGTGGCCGCGCTGGTGAATGTGGAAAGTCTCCAGGGCAATGGCCAGAAAATTCTTGTTGTCGAGGATGATGAAAATGTTCTTTCAATACTGATAAAAATTCTAAAAAAATCAAATTACGTCGTAACAACAGCAAGATCTGGGGATGAGGCCCTCGCATTGTTTGAGGCAAATCCCACATTCGATTTACTCCTGACGGATATCATGATGCCTGGAAACCTTAAGGGGGCTGCATTAAGCCGTGCAGTTCGCGAGATAGTAGCCGAATTCCCGGTAGTCTTCATGTCCGGTTACGCGAGCGAGGCAACTGTACAGGGTAACGGTTTGCGATCTGAAGACATTCGCCTGATGAAACCCATCATGCGCGCAGATCTATTGGCCGCAATTAAGAAATCTCTGATCGCTTGATCTAAGGATCAGTTGGATAAAAACGGGCACGGACAACAGAGAGGATTTTGCATCACCCGATGTTCCCTCAAAGGGGAGTTTTAGCGCCGAAGGTATCGTAGTCATTCAGTGCAACCAAATCAGTTCCTGTTTTGAAGGAGCCCAACCAGCCGGTCACGAATGTCGAAAAAGGACAGTCGTGTCACTTTGAATAGATCACTCATCCACTTCGACACGCTCGAGCAATCGGGAGGTCTCAATACCCATTCCCAGAGTGTGCAGGTCTTTGTAAGCTTTGTCCCTACTGAACTTTCGCAAGGCATGAACAAGCGGCGCTAGCTCGCGAATTTTGCCAGAGATGTGATCATACCCTGGGCGCTTGAGTTTCGATGCAGGAACCGGAAGGCGCTCACGGCGTTCATTCTCAGCATCTATGGCAGCCTGAACACTCTAAACAAAAGACTTGATCGTCGGACGCTCAGCATCCCAGAGCGTATCAAGCAGGACCTTGAGCTTCTTTTTGAACGGATACGCCGTCAGTCGACCGCTTCGCCAACGATCAAGCTCCTGCCGGTGATTTTCTCGCGTCTAAAAAGCTTCGCTTGCCCAAAGCGGATCGCCCGAACAGTGCTGCAAAATCCGACACCCTCGACGCCAATCAGAGCAAGGAAATTGTTGACGCTGATTGGCCTATCGACCGTCTTCAGCCCCGCAACGACGAATGCATCAAGCTGGGGTTCAGGATCTCGAGCCGAGTGGAACAGCTTTGCATTATGGAGCTCAATCGGATGGATGTTGCCCTCTGTGACTGTCCGCACGTCATCGCAAATGTTACCATTGGCTGCCTGTTTGATGCGGTCCATCGTAGCCCGGTACTCGAAGGTCCGGGCAATCCGTTCTGGCTTGACCGAAATACAAAACCGGCGACCACTTCTGAATGAAACTCGGTAATCAAAGAAGTGCTCGGACGTCTTGCCGTTTGGGCGGACAAACGGCAACGACGCCAGTTTGCTCTTCAATGTCTATAACATCTGGACGGTAGATAAAGCACAGCGCGGCGTTGTGCTCGGTCAAACTTCCAAAGCCTAGCCTCTGACGGTGTTCGCCATGGTTGAAGACCCGTTCTCTGACGAAGTGGCCCTTCGATGACTTGGGGATCCTACGTTTCGCACGGCTCGGCAGTGACTTTCTATGCGAGCGGCGCAACTCGCGCTCCAGGAATTCGCGGGGCAAAGAGAAGGTGTCATCACCCAGCTCAACGCGGGTGACCGACGGGATTGTTAAATTGGTGTTGTTCGACTGTTGGTCTGCATTTTGTTTCGCCTCAAAGCACAAGCTTCGTGGTCTCGAACCGAAATACGGTCGAGTGGTTTTCGTGCTATTCTTCTGGAATTTTGCCTCAGAGGACGGCTGGGTTCGGGGTATCAGCTGGGCGCCCCCCCGAACCCAGCCGTTTCGTATTCGTTCGTTTTCACTGTTGCCGTTAACCTCTTCGTTGGCTTTCGTTGCTTGCCCAATCTTTAGGTAAGCGGTGGTTGTGAAAGTTCGCAGAACAAATTACCGGAATAATGTTTCCTATAATTTTCCATAACTTCCAACCTCTTACACGAAATAGATTTTGAGATGGCCAACTTTTATCGATGCGAGTTAGACTTGCAGCGGCCTCGTTGCACCCTTGTTAAGTGCGACTCGGGCCAACTCTCAATGCCTTTGAGCCAGTACCATCCGCGCCAGGCGTAGAGGAATACCGATCGCGTCGGCCCCCACCGATGGGCAGAAACTTTCCAATTCAATGTTTGGGAGAACTTTAAAGTGTCGACCTGCCTTGGGTTCTCAAGCCGGTACCAGCGCGAGAACGTTCTGGCCCATCGCTTGTCCTCTGTCACGTGAATGAGCATCGAGGTTGTCACGATGGTTGAACCCAAAAGTGGATGGCCCGTGGTCCAGATCTGCAGATTCAATTTACGCCCGTGTAGCACGAAAAGGTAGTCGGCCAAAAGTCGGCGCGTTTTTGTCTTCGCCGTCGGGATCAGTCCCGCTCAGGGCTGCGCGGAATGCGGCGATGCTGCCATCGAGTACGTCTTGAAGGTAGAGAGAAGGTGCAGCCATGAGCTTCCTTTCATTTTGCGTAGACCCCTCTCAAGCAGATGGCGGGCAACAAAAAGCTTGATTACGGCCTATTCTGTTGAAAAACTCACGGTTTTGGCGGCACTACATCACAGGATGAATGGCTTCCAACTCGATTTCACGGG
>NZ_JBYAXC010000020.1:0-34974 GCF_057444295.1 Parasedimentitalea nitratireducens
CCCGATCAAGGCGTCCCGACATATCGCGGCCGAGGATAAACACAGTTGGACCGTGTTTGTTTCAGCGAACACGGTCAACTCGGCTGTGGTATGTGATTTGTTGTGTCTACCTGCTCCGTTGACCCTCAATGTATAGTTTTACGCTCTACAGTACGTGAAGCACTTGGCTTCGCACTATCCGGAATGAACCGAGTTTTTTTAAGCAGCAGAGCTGCAATCCCGGAGATGGGCCAGTGTCAGTAAGGGGCGCATTGTCGGACAAAAGCAACCGCTGCTGCCCAAACACGTCTGAGCGATCTGCGTTCGCCTGGAGATCGCGGGCACTCATCGCAACTTTCCACTTTTCAATCTGGCCATCGACAGTAAACCTCCGAGGAGGTGATCAGGCTTACCTGAAAGTCGCTGACGTTTTTGCGGGAAAACAAGTCAATAATCGCGCGCCGATCATTCCGAGTAAACCCAAAAATCCAGTCCGATTTGAGATCACAGACGGAACTTGTAAACCGTTCCCATTGGTGACCGGGTCCGAATATCTGTGGTTGGGGCGGATCCATGAGCGTCTGCACATTCGACACGAAGGACGGGATGCAGCAGTTCTCTGCGTCGGACAACAATGGCAGCTAAGCACAGAAAGCGACCTTTGCAAAACCGGGTAGACATCAACAGGAACGGCCTATTCTTGGCGTTGAAGCTTGCCGCAGCGCGTGGCTGAGTGTCCGTTCCATGGTAATTGACTTTCAGGCTTAGGTTGTGTTTCGGCTGGCATAACCCTCAAATTTCCCGCATCCTTTATCCATGTTGTTAAACTGGAAGGTAATACAGTGACCCATTTGAACCGCAGAGCATTTTTACGAACCGGCCTCTTGAGCGCAACCTTTTTGATCTCTCCTGCTGCGGTGGCCTTGGCAAAAACATCCTCTCTTTCTGACCTTGGCAAGCTGCTGATCTCGGATGCTACTATAAAGATCTATTCCGCCCGCGAGATCGTCACGCTTGATCCGTCGCAACCAGCAGCGTCTGCCGTTGCGGTTGCAAACGACCGCGTTCTGGCTTGTGGCAGTCTTGAGGACGTAAAAGCGCGCATTGCTGATCGGGCCTATGAAATTGATACAATCTTCCAAGACAAAGTGATTGTTCCAGGCTTTATCGCCCAGCATGCGCACCCGCTGCTTGCGTCCCTGTCCATGTCCTCTGAAATCCTGTCGATCGAAGACTGGGAGCTGCCCACGGGGACGGTACCGGCGTTGAAAGACAAAGCTGATTTTGTGGAACGCCTGACAGCTGCCGAAGCAAAACTCGATACACCCAATGCTGTGTTGTTCAGCTGGGGCTATCATGCCGCATTTTATGGCCCGCTTACCCGCAGCGATCTGGACAAAATCAGCTCAACCCGCCCCGTCATCATCTGGCTACGGTCCTGCCATGAGTTTGTGATGAACTCGTTTGCCCTTGATCAAGCTGGCATCACCCAAGAGGTTATGGATGGGTGGAGCACATCCGCCAAGGAACAGTCCAGTTTTGCAGAAGGTCACTTCTGGGAGCAAGGCATGTTCTCAGTCCTGCCCCACATCGCCCCCATGGTCGCCAATCCCGACAAATTCCACGAAGGCGCGATAGTGATGCGCAATTATATGCATGCCAAAGGGATCACCTTTGGCAATGAACCTGGTGGAATCTTGGCCAAACCGGTTCAGGACGCGGTGAATTCGGTCATGTCCGACTCTTCAATGCCGTTCCGCTGGTCGTTTATGGCCGACGGCAAAACACTGGCAGAAACCTATGCGGACGACGCCCAGGTTATTGCCGAAACCGAGAATCTGGAAAGCTGGTACAACGGGATGACCCACTTTGCGAGCGGATCTGTAAAGCTGTTTGCGGATGGGGCGATCTATTCGCTCGCGATGCAGCTGCGGGATCCCTACATCGGCGATTACCACGGCGAGTGGATGATGGATGAGGACCTGTTTGAGCGGTCCTTCCGTATCTACTGGGACGCAGGGTATCAAATTCATATTCACGTGAACGGCGATGCAGGGTTGGACCGCGTACTGAGTAATCTTGAAACCAACCTGAAACGCAATCCACGTTCTGACCACCGGACCACCATTGTCCATTTTGCAGTCAGCGCAGCGGACCAGGTTGATCGCATCAAGCAGCTTGGCGCCATTGTGAGCGCCAACCCATATTATGTATCTGCCTTGGCCGATCAATATAGCGAAACGGGGCTTGGGCCAGACCGGGCAGATCAGATGGTACGTCTGGGGGATATCGAGCGTGCGGGTATTTCCTATTCGCTACATTCCGACATGCCTATGGCCCCCGCCGACCCATTGTTTTTGATGTGGTGCGCAGTCAACCGGATCACCAGTTCCGGACGGGTTGCCGGTGAAGGCCAGCGTGTCTCGCGCGAGGGGGCCTTGCGCGGTGTGACCCTGGATGCGGCCTATTCACACCGGTTAGAGCACGAACGGGGCAGTATCGAGGTCGGCAAGCTCGCGAACTTTACAATTCTGGACGAAAACCCCCTGACCGTTGACGCGGCAGAAATCAAAAATGTGGGCGTCTGGGGCACGGTTATGGAAGGTCAGATAATTCAGGTCGGACAGGCTGATGATCAAGAAGCATCGCTAAGTCCTATTCCACCAGGCCTTGATGGCTCCGAATTTGCCAAAGCCGCAATTGAGCATGCCATTCGTTCGGTCCATTCCCACGGGTAGCGTCATGTGAATGAGACCGGCAGCGGGCTTTCGTAAGGCGGACATTGGTCGTCAACGCAGCGAATGTCCGCTGTCCGCCATACAAGAATTTTGTCGATTCTTGGAGCGAAACCTACTTGCAGAAATTAGGCATGAATTTTGTCACGCCCAAACCTGAGATTTCAAGCAACTGCCGTGCAGATATGGCAATTTCAACCGCTTCTGGTGTGTCGCCGTGTAGGCAGATGGTATCAATCCGGGTTGGGATGTGTTTGCCGCTTTGTGTAATGATACAGCCTGATCCGACCATTTCGACCACCCGTTGGGCTGCGATTTTGGCATCATGGATCACGGCTCCTGGCTGACTTCGATCCACAAGTGTTGCGTCGTCGTTATAGGCACGGTCGGCAAAAATCTCGCTGGCCATTTGGCATTTCAACTCGGTTGCTACATCTGCTTGCGCTGTGCCTGCCAAAGTTACGATGATGATGTTTGGTGCGACCTTCAATGCCGCCTTATAGCAGGTCATGGCTAGGGCCTTATCCGATGCTGCCATATTTGCCAGCGCGCCATGCAATTTCAGGTGCCTTATCTGCGTTCCATTGGCCCGCGCCATGGCCTGTGCCGCGCCCAGTTGGTACTGGATCAGATTGGTGAGGCTTTCCGTCGAGAGCCGCATTTGCTGTCTGCCAAACCCTTGCAAATCAGCAAAGCCCGGGTGTGCGCCAATACCAACCCCACGGTCTCTGGCGGCGCGGATGGTTGTGGCCATGACATTTGGGTCACCCGCATGGAAACCGCAGGCGATATTGGCCGAGGTGACCAGATCCAGCAGTTCGGTATCATTGCCCATGACCCAGGCCCCAAAGCTTTCACCCAAATCAGCGTTCAGGTCTATTGTCTTACTCATCCATCCAGTCTTTCCAAATCATCACCAGCAGTGACACCGCTAATCAGCTGATAAGACAGCAGATTGCTGATGCTGCGCGGATCACGGATCAGTGGCTCAAGTGTCATGCCAAGTGTCCTGCGGCGCTCTGTTTCGTGTCGTTCAATTTCGATGGCTTCGTCTAGATCAACAAAGCGAAAAGTCAGCGTTGCCCCAGCACGTGCTTGTGCAATGCACGGCAAGTCTGTGGGGATGACCGAGCCGATCCGGGGATAACCGCCCGTTGTCTGGCATTCACTAAGCAGTACAAACGGGGTTCCGTCGCCAGTGATCTGCACATCACCAGGCACAATCACTTCGGAAATGACACTTAGCCCCGCGTCCGATTTGAAACCGCCACTGTCAGGCAGCAGCCTCACCCCCATGCGGTTGCCGCGTGTATCCCGGGTAAAGGTCGAGGTTTCAATTCGCGCACGCTGAGCCGCATCAAACAACTCGGTTTGCATACTGGGCAGAATGCGCAGTACGCCGCCGTCAAAACGTTGGTCTGACTCCAGACACATCCCGACATGCGAGGACAGTGGATCAGCTCCGACATTCAGGTGTTCACCAGCCTGCAGAACTCCTTTAATCCCTGCTGCCAAATGGGCACTTTGCGCGCCGAGCACGATCTCGTCCTCAAGCCCCCCGCCAAGGTGCAGATAGCCGTAGGATCCGGTTTCGGCCGCCCCGATAGTCAGCCTTGCACCCTGATACAGCAAATGGCTTGCGTTCCAGGTCAGGCGCTCACTGTCTATGCTGGCCCGCATCGGGGCACCTGTCAGGGCAATGCGCATATCCTCAGTCGCTTCAAACTCGCCACCCATACCTGCCATTTCGATGGCGGGTTTACTGCTGTCTTGCCCCAGCAAGGCTGCGCCCTCGGCAAGTGCCAGCCGATCTGCCGCGCCTCCGCGAGACAGACCGTTGGCCAGATAGCCTGGGCGACCCTGATCCTGAATGGTCAAGCCGGGGCCTGCCCGGTGGATGATCAATTCGCGGGTCATTTGATCACCTCGGACAACGCGCCACCATTTGGATCGGTTCGCATGTTGGCCAAATGATCCGGCGCTGTTGGTGTGAACAGAACCTCATCCCCTGGACGCAGGACAAAGGGCTGCGCTGCGTCAGGCTGATAGGCTTGGAACGCTGTCTGCCCGATATGCCGCCAGCCGGTGGGTGTTGTAACCGAAAACAAGACCAGCTGACGAATGGCCACCACCAGCGCCCCAGCGGACACTTTGTCAGTCAGGTTGGTTTGCCGGGGAATGTCCCAGTTTTCAGACAGCTCACCCAGATAGGGTTGCCCCGGAGCAAAGCCGATGGTCTGCACCCGTACTTGTGACTGAGAAATGGACGCTATGGCCGCTTCACGGGTCATCCCTGCCGCATTGGCCGCTTCGTCCAGTTGCGGGGCCAGTTCGGTGCCATAGACGGTTGGAATACGCCACAGGCGTCGCCCGTCTGGCAGGCTCTCTTTGTACCAATCCTTCTCTGCAATTAGCTCGGCCAGTTTGGCCGCCAGTTCTGGATGGCTTTGCCACAGCGGGTTAAAGCGCACATAAGCGGACACCAGAGAGGTTGAGCATTCCTCGACCCCGTCCCATGCGCTTCGTTTGATCGCTTCGGCAAAGGCCAGAGCTGCGCGGTTTGCGGCTTCGCTCAAGCTCTCACCAAAGCGCACAAGGAAGCCGTCGACACCAAGCGGGGAAAGCTTGGGCCAGTCCGATTGCAACGGCATGATTTCAGTCCTTTGAGTTTAGTAGAACAGCGACGGCAGCCAAAGCGCCAGGTTTGGGAAGATCAGCAACAGCCCCAGCATCACAAACATGGTCAGCACAAAAGGCAGCGCACCCTTCATCACATCCATCATCACCCCGGTCTTGCGCAGCCCCTGCACAACATAGAGGTTGATGCCGATGGGCGGTGTGATCAGCGCGGTTTCCAGCAGCACCATCAGCAAAATGCCAAACCAGACCGGATCAAAACCAAGCGCCACAACAATAGGCGTGATCAGCGGGGCCATGGTCAGCAACATCGACAGGGTCTCCATGAAACAGCCGATGACAACCAACACCAGTATGATCATCAGCATGGTCTGCATGGGCGACCAGCCAAGACCGGTGACAAAATCGGTCAGCGCCTGGGTCAGCCCAATGATCGACAGAACAAAGTTCAAAAACACAGCGGCGATAATGATGAGCATGATCATGGCCGTGGTGCGCATGGTGCCCTCGATCGCCTGGCGCATCATGTCGATGCTGAGCTTGCCGTTGATCGCGGCCAAGATCATGGCGGCTACCACCCCGAGCGAGGCTGCCTCGGTTGGGGTGGCGATGCCTGCATAGATCGAACCGACCACCACCATGAAGATCCCCATGGGCGGGATTAGCGCTGGCAGCGCGCGAAAGCGTTCACCCCATGTATAGCTGAGCCGTTCACCACCCCAAGCGGGGCGCAGGATACACAGGACCACGATGGTTCCCATAAACAGGCCAGCCAGCAATAATCCGGGCAGAAAGCCGGCCAAGTATAGCTCGGGCACCGAAGTGTTGGTCAGCATCCCATAGAGGATCAGATTGATCGAGGGTGGGATCAAGATCCCAAGGGTGCCACCCGCGGCGATGGTACCTAGAAACAGCGGCTCGTTATAGCCACGTTTCTTAATCTGGGGGATGGCGACGGTGCCGATTGTGGCGGCGGTGGCAACGGATGAGCCCGAGGTGGCCGCGAACAGTGCCGAGGATCCAATGTTCGAGTGCATCAACCCGCCGGGCAGCCAGCCCAGCCACTTGACGATGCCGTCATACATGCGCTCGGTGATGCCTGCGCGCAGCAGGATTTCACCCAGCATTACAAACATCGGGATCGCCACCAGCAAAAAGTCAGTGCTGGTCTGCCATGCCATATCCGAAATGGCGCGGTGCAGCGGCATCGGGCTGTCTGTCCATTGTAGGATCAGGCCAAGCCATCCCAGTGAGGCCGCGATGGGAACGGCCAGTCCAATCAGGGCCAGCAGAATAAGGAGTGTTTTCAACAGCATGATTAGACGCTTTCGTCTTGTATTTGTTCGTCAATCGACTTCACGCCAATCAGTTCCTGCACGCCTGCGGCATCGCCCGCCAGCAGCCGCTTGACCGCAACCAGCCCCAGCAAAACACCGGTGACGACAAACAGAAGCCAGCCCAACAGCCAAGGAATTTGGGGGTATGCCAGTGGCACCCGCATTGGCGTGATCGAGCGAGAACCGTGGTGCAGCGTATCGCCCACCATGCCCCAGACCATAGTGGTCACGACCAGGGCAAAACCAATGAGCAAGGCAAGACCAAAGAGGTTGATGAGTGGATGTAGCTTGCGTGGCAGTACACCCATCAGGGCGTCCACCCGGATATGCGCGCGTTCAAACAGGGCAAAGCTGAGCGCAAAAGAAGTCGCAATGCCAAAGGCATAGCCCGACAGCTCATCTGCGCCGCCCAGTGATATGTTGAACAGTTTGCGCAGGATGACTTCGAGAGTGACCAGAAATGCCGACAGCACAATCAGGGAGCCGCCAATCCACGTTAGCCAGAGGCTGAGTTTCTGGGTTCGGCTGAGTAAAATTTCTAACATCGGACTTGCCTTTCAGGTGCAAAAAGGGCGACCAAATGACTGTGGCCGCCCCGTTTTGATCAGTTTGCTGCTGCTTTCATGCCCAGAACGGCACCCACGGTGTTGTTCCAGTTTTCAGCACAGTCAGCACCGCAGCGTTCGGCCCAGCGAGCCAGCACCACGTCAGTGGCAACCTGATCGCGAATGGCCAGATCTGCATCCGTAGGCTCAACCAGCTTCATGCCGCCCTTTTCACCTACCGAACAATCACCACCGGTAATGCAGGAGATGGCAACGGCGTCTTCGGTTGCGGTTTCGGCCCACATCCGCTCATTCAGGGCTGCAATCTCGGTCTGCATCAACTCTTGTTGTGCGGGCGACATGGAATTCCATTTGTCCATATTCATCGCGCCAAAGGCGAGGCCCCAACCGACGCGCAGGGTATAGGCATGGGTCGCAACCTGCTGCCAGTTGGCGGTATAGGCGGACATGGTGCCAGTAATGCCGCAATCGACCACGCCTTTTTCCAGTGCCGGAATCACTTCGGAAAACGGCACTGTGACCGAGGTTCCGCCAACACCTTCGACAAAATCACCCAGAGTTGTTGCGTAAACCCGGATCTTTTTGCCTTTCAGGTCTTCGATGCTGTTGACCTCGGCGTTGCACCACAGGGTCTGGCTGGGGAATGGATAGAGCATCAGCAGCTTGGCGTTATATGTCTCGGCAAAGGCTTTCTCCATTGTCGGATAATAGGCTTCGGCCACCTGGCGCTGGGTGTCGATATCCTGCGTAACCGAGCTTAGATCAGCGCCCTCAAAAATGGCGTTTTCCGCAGCGACATATCCCGGCAGGCCAAAGGCAAAGTCAAACACGCCGTTTTTAACAAGGCGCATGATTTCAAAACCTTTGAGGCCGAGGCCAGATTGCGATTGGATTTCACCAATGATCTGCCCGTCCGAAGCCTCGGCCAGATGTTCGTTGAAGAACGGGCCTTCGTGTTTTTGGTAATTGGTCAAGCTGGACCATGTGCCGACGGCCTTGAGCACAACAGGACTGTCTGCCAAACAGGCTGTTGCCGTTAGTGCCAGCACGGCGGCTGTGGATGCGAGTGTTTTCATTGTTCTTCTCCCTTGAATTCTGTGTTGGTTTTGTAATTTGGAACCTCAGCATGTTCGCTGACATCGGTGATCAGCATGTGGCCGGGTTTGTGGGTGATACAGAGCGGCAGGCCCGCGTTTTCAATCGCGACCTGTGGCGTCACCCCACAGGCCCAGAAAACGGGCACATGATTGGGCTTTACCGGGACCGGATCGCCCCAGTCCGGCGCGTCCAGATCGGCAATGCCAATGTCCGCCGGATCCCCCCAATGCACCGGCGCGCCATGCGCTAGTGGATAGCGACGAGATATTTCAACAACTTGGTCAACTCGGTTTTGGGGAATGAACCGCAGGCTCACCACCATTTGGCCGGAAAACGGGCCTGCGGGAACGGTTTGAATGCTCGAGCGAAACATCGGAACCGTTGTGTTGTTGTCGATGTGCCAAAGCGGGATGCCTGCCTGTTGCAGCGCGTTTTCAAAGGTAAAGGAGCAGCCCAGGGCAAAGACAACCAGATCGTCCTGCCACAGATCGTGGAGATCAAAGACCGTGTCGTCTAACGCGCCGTTGCGATAGATATTGTATCCCGGAACATCGGTGCGAATGTCGATGTCTTCACCCAGTGTGGTCATCATCGGGTTGCCGGTGTCCGACACCCCGCTGAGCGGGCAAGGCTTGGGGTTGCGCTGGCAAAACCGCATGAAATCGAGTGCATGCTTTTCGGGCATAATCGCCAGGTTCGCCTGCAAGGTGCCAGCGCCCAATCCTGCGGTATGGCCACGGTAATGGTCAGCCCTAATCGCAGCACGTACCGCTGCTGGCCCCAACCGCTTAAGCTCTGAATAAGATATGTTCACCTGCGTTCCTCCACTGGCAGCGAAGGTCACAGGAACCACTTATAATTTCAAATCGAATGTTTTTGTCGATATCGATCAGATATTTTTATCACCCAAATAGGCAACGGCGACATCTCGGGCGGTTTGTGCAGCGGTTTCGACTAGCTGGCTTTTGGGTTCAGCCAGATAAGACGCGGTGAACCTGAGCGGCGCTGGAACCCAGCCGGGATCGAACTCTTTGATCTGCCCTGCGTCCACGAACTCTTGCCCCAAGACCCGCGGCAAGGCGGCAACGCCAAGGTCCGCCGCGACCAGTCTGAAACAGGCCGACAGTGAAGAGGACGGAAAGACAGAGACATCTGGGCCAACCCGCTCAAACAGCAATTCTTTCAGCTCGCGAAAGGGGCGTGTGTGGCGCGCATAAGTCAGAACAGGGCGGCTTAGGTTCGATGCTTCTGGGGCGGCCTTGGACGACACATACCAAGCCAGGTCAAAACCAGGCAATTCAATATTATCAACCGAGTACTCAGAAACGGGCCCCAACAGGATTGCCAGATCAATCTCACGATTCAAGAGCCCCGCACGCAGGTTGATCGAAATATCAACGTTGAACTCAATTTCCAGCTTTGGATAGAGCTTGTGCAATTGTGCAACCAGTTCCGGCAACCAGCATTGGGCAATAGTCTCAGACACCCCCAGCCTCAGCCTGCCTTCGATACCGGCCGGGTCGACCACGTCCCGTTCAACCAGTTCGGCAAGCTGTTCGAATTTTTCAGCATGGGCAACCAGCAATTCACCCCGCTTGGTCAGCTTCATGCCAGCCGAGGTACGATCAAACAGTTCACAGGTCAGCGTTTCTTCCAGCTTTTTGATCCGCGCCGTAATCGCTGGCTGGGTCAGGTTCAGCCCAACGGCCGCTTTGCGCACACCGCCAAAACGAACGACCGTTAGAAATGTTTTGAGTTGCTCAATGTTGATTCTTGTCATGCGCGAACTGTGGCACGCTGGCTTACAAATTGCACTTTGCGCATGAGGGAGCGGAAACAGAACACTCCAAGTGCATGAAGCGCCTAGGAATATGCAGCCAGATAATCAATCAGCGCCCGGATGCGTGCCGTAAGGTGACGGCCCGGTGGATACACCGCATATAACCCGATACCGTCCGTCTCTTCCTTCTCAAATAACACCTTTAGCCGACCACTCTCCAGAAACGGTTCAGCGGTGTAATACGGCATACGACCAATCCCCATTCCATGAGCGGTCATATTGGCCACCGCAAGCGGAGAGTTTGCACGAAAACTGCCCGAAACCGGTACAGTCTCAATCCGGTTGCCCGACTTGAAAGCCCAGCTGTTGCTATTGGCACCATAGGTCGGCAGCAAGCAATTGTGGGTGGCCAGTGCCGCGGGTTCTTTTGGAACGCCATGCTGTTCCAGATAATCGGGCGAGGCACACAGAACGATACGCATCGTCAACAGTTTGCGCGCAACCAGGCTGGAATCCTTGAGATCCCCAAACCTGAGTGCCAGGTCAAAACCTTCCTCAATCACCGACACATGATGGTCCGACAAGTGCAACTCGACTGAAACATTGGGATGCGATGTCTGAAAAGGTTTTAGCATGTGGACAAGCCGAGATGCGCCAAATCCAGTTGGTGCAGTGATCCGGATAAGCCCAGCCAGTTCCGTTTGCTTGGCCTGCACCAAACCTTCAAGCTCGTCGAACTGCTCAAGCAAGGGCAAACACCGCTCGTAATAGGATTGCCCCGTATCGGTCAAAGTCACACTACGTGTGGTGCGGTGAAACAGCTGCGCGCCCAGTCGCTCTTCGAGTTGGCCCACATATTTGCTGGCCAGTTTGGTGCTGATGCCAACCCGTTTTGCACCGTCCGTAAAAGACTTTTGAGCCGCAACTGCGACAAAAGTCTGCATTCCTTGGAGGGTATCCATTATCACCACCACGTTCACAATGATTGAACGATTGAGTATATTATCGCTGTGATGATCTCAAGTTATTCCTGTGACATCGCCAGGCACTAGACCCGGCCCAACCAAGGAACAAAATCATGTCAAACGCTATTCGCATTCACGGCTTCCCGCTTTCCGGCCACTCACACCGTGTTGTACTGTTCGCCAGCCTTGCAGGTATCAACCACCAGGTTCTTACCGTTGATCTGGCAAATGGGGCACATAAGAAGGATGACTTTCTGGCGATGAACCCCGCCGGACAGGTGCCCGTGATTGAAGATGGCGAAACCGTAATTAGCGACAGCAACGCTATTCTGGTCTATCTCGCCCGCAAATACGCCCCTTCCTTCATTCCCTCGGATGCTGTTGAAGAGGCCGAAGTTCAGAAATTCCTGACCCTGGCCGCTGGCGAACTTGCTTTTGGTCCGGCTGCGGCCCGCCTGATCAATGTCTTCAATGCGCCGCTGGATGCTGATTTCACCAAAGCAACGGCTGCTAAGGTGCTGGCCAAGCTGGAAAACCACCTGGAAGGCCGAGACTTCCTTGTGGGCAATGCCCCTACAATCGCTGATATTGCCATCTACAGCTACACAGCCCACGCGCCCGAAGGGGACGTGTCCCTGGAGCCATATCCCAATGTACGCCGTTTCCTGAACAATATCGAAGTACTGGATGGGTTTGTTCCAATGCCGACCACGCCCGTAGGCTTGCGCGCCAGCGAAGCGGCCTGATCCCAACAGCCCAGTCGGTCCTTATCGGCTGGGTATCACTTCCCATTATACATCGAGGTCCGCCATGACTGATCAATCTCCTATTGCGTCAACGCCGTTCCATTCAGGCGAACAAGAAGCCCAGGCGCGTGTAGGTAAGCGTGAGCGTATGGAGGCCTTTGGGCAGATCGCTATCCGCCCCTTCATGCCAGATCAGCATCGCAAATTCTTTGAACAGATCCCGTTTGTTGTTATGGGCAGCGTTGATGCTGACGGATGGCCTTGGGCCTCGATCCTGAGCGGTGGACCAGATTTCATCCACTCGCCAGATAACAAGCGCCTCGATCTTAAAGCCTGGCCCGTTGCGGATGATCCATTGCACGCGTCATTAAAAGCAGGGGCACCTGTTGGCCTGTTGGGCATTGAGCTGTCTAGCCGTCGTCGCAATAGAATGAATGCCAATGTGATTGCAGCTGATGATGGCTCGTTTTCGCTGGGCGTGGCGCAGTCCTTTGGCAATTGCCCGCAATACATCCAGACCCGCGACCTGGAATTTGTCCGCACGCCCGGTGCTGAAGTTGAACGCCCTGCATCTGATCACTTGACTGTTCTGGACGATGCCGCCGTGACAACCATCCAGTCTACCGACACATTTTTTGTTTCCAGTTTCGTCAATCCAGACAACGACTTGACGGCCGAAGGTGTTGATGTGTCTCATCGCGGCGGGCGTGCTGGCTTTGTCAAAGTCAAAGGCAACACGCTGACCATTCCTGATTTTGCGGGCAACAACTTTTTCAACACCATCGGTAACTTTCTAAGAAACCCCAAAGCTGGCCTTTTGTTTCCCGATTTTGAAACTGGGGATCTGTTGATGTTAACGGGCTCGGTTGAACTGTTGTGGGAAGACCACCCCGATGTCGTCGCATTCGATGGCGCAGAACGTGGCTGGCGGTTTACGCTTTCACATGCTTTGCGCATCTTTGATGCTTTGCCGTTTCGGGCTAAATTCGGCGATTGGTCGGTCAATTCGATGATGACAGATACCTGGAAGCAATCGCAGGCGCGCCAAGTGATCGGAGAGCAACGCAATGCGTGGCGCAAATTGCGCGTTTCACGGATCGAGGACGAAAGCAGCGTTATTCGATCTTTCTATCTGGAACCTGTTGATGACTATCCTCTGCTGTCGTTCAAGGCAGGCCAGTTCCTGACGATCCGTGTCAGCCCTAAAGACAGTGCACCGCAGGTGCGGACCTATACGGTGTCCTCAGCTCCGGGTGATCCGGCCTATAGGATTTCGGTCAAACGAGAGCCCGGTGGCAATGTCTCAAACTATCTACACGATGAACTGTCGGTGGGGGATGTGATTGACACCAAAGCCCCAGCCGGCGGGTTTTATCTGGATGCAGTTGAAACGCGCCCAGCGGTGCTGATTGCTGGTGGTGTGGGCATCACGCCGATGATGGCAATGACCCGCCATATCCTAAACGAGCACACGCGTTCTCGGCACTTGCGTCCACTCACCATTTTCCATGCAGCGCAGACAACGCAACAAGCGGCTTTTGTCCATGAGTTCAGAGCTGCCGAGAAAAGCAGCGGCGGCAAGATACGCTATGTCTCCATCGTTAGTCAGCCAGCTGCAGGCGACACTGCCGGGATTGACTATGACGCAACCGGATACATCGATGCCGAGCTGTTGCGCAGTAATCTGGCTTTGGATGACTATGATGTTTTCCTATGTGGCCCCCCGCCGTTTATGCAGGCGGTCTACGACAGCCTACGCAGCTTGGGCGTGAACGATGGCCGCATCTTTGCCGAAGCCTTTGGACCAGCCGCTTTGACCCGTTCAATCGACCAAGTTTCTGCTGCTCACACCCCGGCACCCGAGGCCGAGACAGCAGTTGTTGAATTCCAAAAGTCCAACGTTGAACAGTATTGGGACAAAAGCAGTGGAACCTTGCTTGAAACAGCTGAAGCGCATGGGTTAACGCCAGACTTTTCCTGCCGCACAGGATCATGCGGCAGCTGTGCGGTGAAACTACGAGAAGGCAAAGTGGCCTATCGCACCCCACCAACAGCAGAGATAGCAGATGCTGAAGTACTTATCTGTTGTTCGGTACCAGCCGAGGGCAGCCCAAGACTTATTCTTGATCTCTAGCAATTTCCCAAAGCAAACGCTCACAGTGCTCAGTTTGCTTTGGGCCGACCCTGTGGCCGCGCTTACAAGCGCAACCATGATAAGCAGTTTCAAAATGAAAAGCCGAGATACCCTTTGGGGTCTGAGTACTAACACAGTGCCTGGGCCTAACCCCTTGGCAGGCCTTTGTGGAAACATCCAAAGACACGAGTCAAGAAAGGCTGTCTGGAGTCCCTATTTGGTGACAACAAAGAAGCCATTGATAAAGCACGGGACGAACTGTCAAAGTGCAAGCAGCGTAATCGAACCAGAAAACGCACGGGCGCATCCGGAAATGGGTTTGGATGGGTTTTTGAAGATAGATTTGGGAGCCGTCGCCGCCTGTTGAATGACGAAGCCCTGCGTTCCAGATGTAAAGGGTTGTCCGATCCTCTCAAGGCTCCGCCACCTGGCAGGTGGTGTGTGTTTCGGATGTGTCAGAGAAAGTGCCCAAAAAGCGAAAGGCGCCCCAGGGTTGGAGCGCTTTTTCGTTTATTGCCAAAATCTAGTTAGGATATT
Organism: Parasedimentitalea nitratireducens; assembly: GCF_057444295.1. Classification (NCBI taxonomy): domain Bacteria; kingdom Pseudomonadati; phylum Pseudomonadota; class Alphaproteobacteria; order Rhodobacterales; family Paracoccaceae; genus Parasedimentitalea; species Parasedimentitalea nitratireducens. Next base: position 14,515 of record NZ_JBYAXC010000020.1, read on the forward strand.
GGCTCCGGCGGTAGGGGTCGAACCTACGACCAATTGATTGACAGAACTGTGGAGATGGGAGGATTACCGATCAACATTCCATACATGGCAAAAAGCAAAAAATGGCGGCTGGGGAGCCGCCATAAGTTGACCTCGGGGGAGGTTAATTCATGAGGTATGGGGGACAACCATGGTTGGAATAATCGAGCGCCTAAGGACCCTTTTAACGACTGTTCCCAAGAACGTATGCCCGGTGCCATGTTCATGGGTTCCCATAACAATCAGGCCACATTTCAGCTCTTTGGCCCGCATCAGAATTTCTTCTGCTGGATGCCCGTCAACAAGCTCAACAGATCCGACCGACGCATAGGTATCTTTTTCATCACCAGAGAGTTTTTTCACAAACGCTTTCTGATTTTCCTTCAGGAGTTGTTTAACCGCCGCGTGTCGATTTTTGAGCGCCTCTTTTCGTGAAACATCATCCTGCATGAACATCTGCATTGTCACCACTGCGTCTTGCGACAATGGTTCCGTCACATGAAGGATATGAAGTTTTGCCTTGTTGGCCTGCGCTATGCTGAGTGCATAGCGCAGAGCGTTGTCGGAGTTTTCGGACAAATCTGTCGCGACTAGGATATCGTTTATTTTTGGTAGCATCGTTTAATTCCTTCAATCTAATCGCGGCTCAATATCCAAAGAACCTGGGCAGCCAGAGGGATATCTCTGGCACAAAGGCGATGATGAAAATCGCGACCGTATTGATGAAAGCAAACGGCAGGGCTGCCAGTGATATCTTCTCAATCGAGATGTTCGAAATCCCAGATGCGATAAACAGGTTCTCGCCCAAAGGTGGTGTCTGGAACCCAATGCCAAGGCAACATACCATCACAACACCAAAGTGGATCGGGTCGATACCAACGCTATAGGCAACCGGCAACATGACCGGCACCAGGATCAGGATAGTTGCCAGTGTTTCCATGAACATGCCCACGAAAAGCAGGAAAAAGATCACCAACGCCCAGATGATGTAGATATTGTCGGTGACCGACAACATGCCGTCCGCAATAACAGCAGGGATCTGGTTTTCGACCAGCAAACGCCCAAACACGGTCGCGGTAAACATGATCAACAAAACACGACCTGTGAGCCAAGTTGTTGTCTCAAGTGCAGTGAACAGCTTTTGCCAGCTAAGCTCACGGTAAATAAACGCACCCACAACCACGGTGTAGAAGATCGCAACAATTGCAGCTTCGGTGGGCGTAAAGAAGCCGGAGTAAATCCCGCCAAGAATAACCACCGGAGCCATAAGAGCCCAGAAGCCGCGATACAATTCACACCAAATCTGACGTGCAGACCAGCCCTCCGCAGATCCGCTGTACCCTTTCTTTTTGGCCAAAATATAGTTCATGGCCAGCAGGCTACCTGCGATCAAAAAGGCTGGCATGAAGCCCGCGATAAACAGTTTCGGGATCGACACAGTTTGAAACTGGCCAAATTCCTCAACTGCGGCAGGAGGAGCAGGCATGCCAAGAGCTGCGATACCAAAAATGATCAACGGGATTGATGGCGGGATGACAATGCCCAACCCACCCGATGATGCAGTGATCGCCGAAGAGAAGCTTCGTCCGTAGCCCCGGTCGATCATGGCTGGGATCATCAACATACCAACAGCAGCCGTAGTTGCCGGACCTGAACCTGAAATCGCACCAAAGAAAAGACAGGCGAAAACAGTCGCGGCTGACATACCGCCAGTGAAAGGCCCGGCAAAACTCTCGGCTACGTTAATTAATCGCCTAGATAGGCCAGAGGCTTCCATTAACGCGCCCGCAAGAATGAACGCTGGTAGCGCCATGAGCGGGAAGGAACCCACAGACGTAAAGGCAATTTGGACAAACTTAATCGGGTTCTCGCCAAGGTACAAAAACGAGAGCAGCGTGGACACGCCAAGTGCAACCGTGATCGGCGCCCCAATGAACATCAGAAGCAGAAAGCCTCCGAAAAGGATGAGGATGATTTGGGATTCCATTATACCTTCTCCAGCTCTAGTTCAGCTGTTTCTGCGCGAACTTCGTCTAAGTCGATGGCGTCGGGGTCACGCATATCTTCACCCTTGATGATCTTTTTGTAGTTCACCTGAAGAACGCGGAACGTCATCAGTGAAAAGGCAATCGGCAGAACGATGTAGACCCAGCTAAGGTGGAAGCCCAAAGTTTGAGACGACTGGAACCTGTTCATTTTGTTGAAAATAAAGTCGATGGACAGGTAAACAAAGTAGACGTTGAAGAAGACCCAGAACAGGTCGGCGAATGCCTCGATGTACTTGATTGCACCGGATGGCAGAAACTTGAATTGAAAGGTCACGCGGTTATGGGCGCCCATCTTGGCAGCATAGCTTGCGCCGAAGAAAACGAACCAAACGAACATGTAGATTGAAAGCTCTTCAACCCACGAAAAGGAAAAGTCGAACAGCGTCCGAACGATCACCTGCAGGAATAGAAGGCAAACAAATATCGCAAGTAACGTGCGACAGATGTAGCTCTCTATGTTGTCAATTACATACCAGAATTTAGTCATTGGCCCCTCACCCTTAGTTGAGAAAAGCGCCCGAGGGCGCTTTCCATTTTTTGTTGTTTTGATTTACTCAGAAACGGGGTCACGACCGATGGCGGAAAGCACTGCGTTCATCTTTTCGATGCCGCCAATGCTATCGTAGAACTTCGGCCAAACGGCTTCGGTTGCCAGTGTGATGAACTCTTCTTCGTTGTTCTCTGGGTCCGAGATTTCCATGCCGTTTTCCAGCAGGATCTGCTTAATTTCGGCTTCTTTCTCACGCAGGAACGTTGCAGATGCTGCAGTTGCTGCTTTACCCGCTTCAAGAACGATAGCCTGATCTTCGGCTGACAGTTCCTGGAACACCTGCTCAGAAATGATCAGAGGCTCGATCGAGAAGATGTAACGGATGTTTGTCACGTACTTCTGTACTTCGTAGAACTTCATCGCGTTGATGGTGGTGTAAGGGTTGTCCTGACCATCCACAACTTTGGTTTGCAGACCAGCAAAGGTTTCTGACCAAGCCATCGGCGTCGGGCTAATACCCCATGCCTTATAGGTGTCGATCATGATTTCGTTCTTAGGAACACGGATTACCAGCCCCTTCAGGTCGGCAACGGATGTAACCGGCTTTTTGGAGTTCGTCAGAACCCGAAAGCCCGTGTAAGTCCAAGCAATAATGCGAACGCCCGCATCATTGATCGTGTTTTCTGTCAGCTCCTGACCAATTGGTCCGTTGGTCAGAGTTTCAGCATCTTCCAGGCTCAAGATCACATATGGCAGTGTGAAAACGCCAACAGAAGGCGAAAACGGTGTGATGTTGTTGATCGCCAACAGCGACATGTCCAATGTACCGATAGCGGCGTCATTCACAGTGTCCTGCTCGGAACCAAGCTGACCGTTCAGAAACAACGTTCCAGTGTGCTTGCCACCCGAAAGCTCTTCCAAAGCAGTGACAAAGCCAACGCCTGTCGCTTCCTGACTACTTCCGCCACTGTCTCCAACAGCGATCTTAAAGTTTTTCGCGCTAGCTGGGGCTGCAACCATGAGTGCAGCAACAGAGGCCGCCGCCGCCGCCGTCGATAGGGACTTAATGAATTTCATTTTTGTATTCTCCACTTACTAATCTGAGAATGGCGGCCAAAACCACTCGCCACCAATCAGAAAACCACTGACAGTAATTCTCAATAGGTTGCAATTTAAGTGCAGTTAATACAAAGTTATTGACGTATAGTTTGATGATTTGGAAACTTTGATGTCCCGTAAAACAATCAGTAACAGGGTTACTAATGTCGACATAAGGCTGCTCGAGGTATTTAAGACTGTTGCGGTCTGCGGGGGATTCACTGCCGCTGAATTTGAACTGAACATCGGCAGATCAACCATCAGCAAACATATTTCCGACCTAGAGACGCGGCTCGGATTCAAGATTTGTCATCGAGGACCAGCTGGTTTTTCGCTGACTTCAGATGGCGAAAACACATTGAGTGCTGCCGAGGAATTGTTCCTGTCACTCGATAGATTTCAAGAAAGCGTTGACGAGGTTCGCTCCGATTTTTCTGGAAAACTCCGAATTGCTTGCCTTGATCACTCGTCAACCAACCCTGAAGCAAAGGTATTTGAGGCGATTCGAATGTTTCGCGATACCGCACCAGGTGTAACCCTCGATATTTCTCTAGAGCCACACAATGTCATCGAAGATGGTGTTATTAATGGGAAATTTAACCTCGGTATTGTTCCGCTACATCGAAAATCACCAATGTTGAAATACCGAAAGCTATATACCGAAGATATGCGCCTCTATTGTGGTCGAGACCATCCCTTGTATGAAAGTCGCACAAAAATTCACGACTTGGACGAATTGGGAAAGCACGCCTATGCCGGATTGAACTTTAATTCTCCTAATATGGCCATTCATCAAGAGCTCAACTTGCGAAAATCGGCTTTTGTGCAAAATGAAGAAGCTCTTACACTTCTCGTCCTTTCCGGACGCTACCTTGGTTTTTTACCCACCCATACAGCAAAACCGTTTCTCAAATCAGGACTTTTGCAAGAGCTTCGAAGTGATACCGCCACCTACACCTCAAACATGTCTGCAATTGTAGGAAAGAGCGCATCATCCGGCAGGAGACTAGGGGTCTTCCTTGATTGCCTCACAGCCGCTCATTCTTAGATTACCTTCACTGGTGAGTGGCCCATCGTGGAATCTGCGGCTCCACACATCACTACAGGTTCAAAGGTAATCCCTCCATATTTAATGGGGTCCGCTTGTCAAACTACGCGGCCATTTTCGGTTTCATTACCAGGGTGATCCCGCCGTTACCCATGTTGGGTCGCTCATTGTTGTAAGACGAGATCCATTCGGCGATTTCCGCATTCTCATCTCTAAGCTTGCACTCATAACGATTGCAACTCTCGCTGGTCTGGAAGATCCGGCAGGCCAAAGCGATGCTCCCCCCGGTGATGTGCGACCGCTCTCACGGCCATCTCCTTGCGCAGAGATGGCATTAACGTATTTTCCCAACGCTTCCTTCAGTAGATCATTTTGCATACTCATCTCTGCATACATTTTTTCAAAACGCCGGTTGTGCTCAACCATGTCCTTCATCTCAGCAATCAAAGAAAAGTCCATACCGCTGAACTTAGCCCACTACTTAAAAAAGCTGGCACTGCTCATCCCATGCTCGCGACACAGCTCGGAGACCGGCACGCCGCTCTTCGCCTGTTTCAGAATACCCATGATCCGCGCGTCGCTAAACTGTCCGTTCTTCATCCTAAATCTCCTCAGTTAACCTGCCGAGAAAATTCTATTTTTGAACACCACTAACTTTTAGAGGGGATTACCAGATCACATCCTCTAAGCTTGCTGCCGATGAGCTCAACGGCGTGATTTTTGGTTGCTTCGGTGGCCATCCGAACTTTCATATCCCGCGCTTTCACCTGATCTGAGGCAAAGACGGCGTCCAGTTTGTTCACCGGTCCCACCGGGATTTTTGAAGTTTCCAATCCGTCCAGAATTGATTGGACAGAATGCTTGGAAATCAAAGGCTCCAATTTCTCAATCAGCGCGTCGCGATTGGCAAGCCGCGCCGGATTGGTTGAATAATCCAGATGGCTGGCCAACGCGGGCTCGCCCAGCCACTCGGCGAAACGTTGAAACTGGCTGTCATTCCCCACTGCGACGATGACATCACCATCGGCGGCTCTGAATACCTGATAGGGGGCGATATTCGGATGGCCGTTGCCACGCCGTTTGGGCACTTCGCCAGAGGTCAGGTGATTGACGCCTTCATTGATCAACCAAGCCACTTGCGTGTCGGCCAAGGCCAAATCGATATGTTGGCCTTCGCCTGTTTGTTCCTTGTGACGGAGTGCTGCAAGTATACCCACGCTGGCGTACATCCCACACATAACATCTGCGATCCCCACACCGACTTTCATCGGCTCGCCGTTTGGCGCTCCTGTCAGGCTCATCATGCCGCCATAGCCCTGAGCCATGATGTCATAACCAGGTTTGGATGCATTTGGCCCGGTTTGCCCAAAACCGGAAATCGAGCAATAGACCAGATGAGGAAACTCTTGCAGCATGGTTTCGTGATCCAGCCCATATTTGCGCAATGATCCGGGTTTGAAATTTTCCACCAAGATGTCCGTCTGCGCGGCAAGCTGTTTGATCTGCGTTTGCCCAAGAATGGTACCGATATCAATCGCTACTGATTTTTTGTTGCGATTGGCGCACATGAAATAGGCGCTCAAGTCGGTTGGATTGCCATCAGGATCATCGACAAATGGTGGCCCCCAGGCGCGAGTGTCGTCGCCATTAGTTGCTGGGTTCTCGATTTTGATCACGTCCGCCCCAAGATCCCCCAAGAGCTGGGTTGCCGTTGGCCCTGCCAAAATACGGCTGAGATCTAGTACTTTGACACCTTCAAGCGGTCCGTTCATGGCACTTCCTTCAATTGATCGCAGCCTCTTTGAAATGGTCAGGCGGGGTGAAATCGGGTTCACCTACGCCATGATCAGCGATTGTGCCTTGGCGGTTGCGCGATCGGCGTTTGATTCATCACCCAATCCCTTGAATGCTCGCGCAACAGCGCGCCAGTTTTGCGCTGATGTGGGCTTGAGTGCGGTACGTTCATTCGCCAATGCCAATGCTAGATCAAATTGGCGCGCCCGCAAGGCGGCCTCAAGCAGGGTCCATCCGATGATATCGCGCTGCGCATATGAACCGCCTAAGCGGTGGGTCATGTATCGCACCGGCAACAAATGATCCACGCAAGCCGCATAATTCTCGGCCTTGAAATCCCGCATCGCCAGGCAGAACGGCAGACCTATTTCGCGGCTCATGGCGACATTGGCGTCCGATGCTGAATCCAGATAGCGTTCATTTGCACTCAATAGCTTTTGCTGAGCATCGACCCGGTCATCTGATACGAAGGTCAACATCGCATGGACGTCATTGAAAGCATAAAGCGTGTCTTGCGCCGCAGGTTCCCATTTGTCGGCCAGATGTTTCCACCGATCACCCGACTCCTGCCCGGCAAGATTGATCCGCCATAGAAGCGCTGAGGCATCCAGTTCCTCGTATTTGTTGCCATCTTTACGGCGCGAATCCAGATGTTTGTCGAATATGGCATAGACCTGATCATATTGTTCGATATCCAGATGATAGAGCGCCGTGTGCCACCACAGATGGTTGGCAAAATTCGATGTGCCCCATTGGTTTTCCCGCTGGTTCATAAAGCGCACACCACCAGTCTGACGCCCGCGCATCTCCATCACGTGAGCAACCGCATGAACCGCATAGGGGTGATCAGGACGAATGGCCAAAGCCTGACGGGCCAGTTCTTCAGCTTGGGAAAAATCACGATTTTCCTCTAGGCCAAATGCATAAAAGCCTAAGACAAACTCATATCCCGGCACGCTTTCGTCCCAAAGGGTCGAAGCACGGGCGACAACATCTCGCTGTCCCGCGATGTCGCCCAACAGAACGTCTGCGTAGTGGACCAGTTCCATCGCCAAAAGGTCCATGGGATATTTGACTAGCACTGCTTCCCATTTCTGCACAGCGCCAAAGAAATCACCGTTGATCCAGGCTTTGACAGCTTCAAAATGCCCGATCTCGCGATCATTTGCGTATTTGATCCGCTTTTCGGCTTCGCCAAGTGACTTGACCATTAGGCCATAAATCCGCGTTTCCATCGATTGGGTCAGCCAGCCCGCTTTGAACAGCCAGCCCATGATGAAATCAGGATGCTCTTTCAGAACTTTGTTGATCTCGGCAATCGCATCACCACGAAATGTCAGCGACATTTCTATCGCGCGTTCCAAGCCATCGATTGCCCGCATGTCAGGATATGAAACCGGAACACCACGGCAATCCTTGAAAGCTCTGGGTTTGCTAGGTGTTTCAAATACGACCATCGTAGGCGTTCCTTCCAATTACGGCAGAGATAAGGGTAAATGTATCACGCTCAAATGCATCTTTGATCGCGGTGTTTAATTCTTCGCGGGTCCGGCAGGTTTCGCCCGCACCACCCATGGCGCGCGCCACAGCGGTAAAATCGGTTCCGGGAAATTCAACGCCCAGATTGGGCATCTGACTGCCGCGTTGTTTCAGCTCAATGAGGCCAAGTTGCTCATCGACAAAGACGACAATGGGCAAGCCCTGTTTGTGATCGCGTGCGGTGGCCAGCTCGCCCAAAAACATCTCAACACCCGCGTCACCGACAAAACCAATCACCGGACGGTCGGGTTCCGCCATTTTGCGGCCAATGGCCAAAGGCACGGCGCAGCCCATGGTGCAAAGCGCCGAGGATTGCAAAAGACCATGGGCTTCGTCGCATTGCCAAACATGGCTCAGAACAATGCGGTGCGCGCCGCTATCTGCTGTGGCCACGGTTCCCGGAGGGCAGGCCTTGCGGGCCTCATCCACCACAGCTGCCGGTCCCCAGCTCTCATCAAAGTGATATGCTGTGCGCAGGCTTTGCTTGATCTTTGCGACTTCCTCAGGATCCCAGGGGGACTTTGCAGCCCCGTCAGAGACCGCCACAAGGGAAGCCGCGGCATTGCCTGTGAAATTCATCGGCGCTTGATGCATATAGTGGGTGTTCTCGGTTGCAGATATGTCGATCACACGCTGATCGTCGCTGAACAAATCGCGCCACCCAATCCGCATTTCAATCGGATCATACCCCGCCAAAATCAGGCAATCGGAAGATTGAATAAGGGGCAGCAAAATCTCGTCAGAAACTGGCGAAAGCCCGGCGCCGCCCAAGGCCAATGGGTGTGTTTCATCCAGGATCCCCTTGGCCTTGTAGGTCGTGATCAAGGGGATGTTTTTATCGATGCAAAACTGGGCAAGGTCAGAGCTGCCACCTTGGGTCAACACATCGACACCCGCCAAAACAAGCGGACGTTTTGCGCCGCCGAGCCACGTTCTTGCGGTTTCCAAATCTTCGCCCGACGGCGCCATAGGAGATTGCACTTGAAAGCGCGGCTTCATCCAGACCTCTGAAACCTCTCGCTGTACATCAATGGGAACATCCAGAACGACCGGACCAGGACGACCAGAGGTGGCGATATTGATCGCCTTGTCGATGATGATTCCTGCAGTTCGAGCCTCCACCCGAAATGCTGCCTTGGTAACGGGTTCCAGAAACTTCACATGGTCAATAACCTGATGGGTATAGGTATGAGCCTCAACAGCGGGAACGCAGCCCGTGAGTACAATCATCGGCACCCGATCCTGCCACGCATTGGCTATGGCATTGGCGGCGTTAGCAATACCCGGTCCGATGGTTGCAAACAAAACGCCCGGTGCGCCATTGGCGTGCCAAGTGCCTTCGGCCATGAAACCACCAGAGTTTTCGTGTTTGACCAGGGCGATCTCCAACCCGGAGCGATCAAGGGCATCCATAAGGGCAAGCACCTCGCCGCCAGGTATGCCAAAGGCATGTCGACAGCCTTGTTGATACAATCGCTCGGCAATGACCTCTGATGCAGTTTGTTCTTTCGTCATACTTTAGTCGTTCTTTTCTTCTGGAAGATATCCACCACGCGTCTGCGGGGTTTTCATGTCGAGCACCTTGCCAGCCACGAGGTTTCGCAACATCTGCGCCGTGCCGCCGCCAATGGTGAACATGCGGGCATCGCGCAGCATGCGTTCAACTTTGTTGTTGCGCGAGTACCCCCGGGCGCCGTGCAGTTGCAGCGCATCATTTGTGACTTTTACGGCCATTTCCGAGGCGAACACCTTAGCCTGTGCCGCCAGCATCGGATCGGGAAACCCGGATGGCTGTTCATCCGCACTTGCGGCTGCACGCCAGATCATCAGACGCGCTGCGTCAATCTGCATTGCCATATCGGCGATCATCCATTGCAGCCCCTGAAATTCCGCAATAGGGCGACCGAATTGCTCGCGGCCTTTGACAAAAGAAACCGCTTCTTCATAGGCACCCCGCGCTATTCCCAGCGCCACAGTCGCGGCACCAACGCGTTGCGCGTTATAGGCGTTCATCAGCCCTGCAAATCCACGCTTGATGCCTTCTGGTGGTGTGATCAAGCGATCAAGGGGCAGGCGCAAATTTTCAAAAACCACTTCGGTTTCAGGAATACCTCGCAAGCCCAACGTCGGCTCGCGCTTGCCAATCAACAGCCCGTCTTCTCCAAGATAGGCCATAAACCCACCGATACCCTTGAACACGCCATCTTCAATGACGCGTGCAAAAATCAGGTGCAGCTTGGAAACGCCGCCACCCGTGATCCAATGTTTCTTTCCATTCAGAACCCAAGTGTTGCCGTCCCGCGTTGCGGTGGTTGTCATCTCGGTTGCAGCACTGCCCGCATCGGGCTCTGTTATGCAAATCGCAGGCTTGTCGCCGCCCAGAACATAAGCCGCAGCGCTTTCGCGCTGTTCTTGTGTGCCATAGGCAATAATTGCACCAACGGCGCCCATATTGCCCTCGACCGCGATCCGGCCAGACACACCGCATTTGGCCGATATTTCTTCGATCACGAGCGCGACATCAAAGTAGCTGCGTCCCGGACCACCCAAATCTTTTGGAACGCTCATCCCCATCAGTCCGGCCTTGGTCAGCCCGTCTACCACCTTGGTTGGAAATGCTTCTGAACGATCTGTTTCAGCCGACAACGGACCGGCAACAGTTTCTGCGAGCTTTCGCGCCGTTGCCTGAATTTCAAGTTGAGGCTCGGATAACGCAAATCCTGGGCCAGTTGGATGAATGGAGTGATGCAGCATGTCGCGCCCGCCTTTGTGAGTCACGCCACCTTAACGCTGCAAGTTGAATTTACTCTAATTGAAAGAATTCGTTTCTTTCATGAGTTTTTCTCATGCTGATTGAAGGACCTCTACGTAGCTATCTATCACCAGATCGGTACGCCCGTCCGAATTCGTGAAGGCCCCGATTTCTCGGCTAAACGGTGGATCTCCGAATGGCAGATGGCGTATCCGTTTTGAAAACTGGCGCCGACCTTTACACACCGGGACGATTGAAACACCCAAGCCCTCGGTCACAAGGTTTGAAATGGCCTCAAGCGAGTCGATCTCCATCGCACTTTTCACATTGATCTTCTTCGCCTTCAGCTCTTCTTCAATGCTTTGCCCTGCCCAGGTTTTATGGTTGAACCAGATAAACGGATGACTTTGCAGCAGGTCCTGCCAGGTTTCACCCTGCGCATGGGCTGGTGCCACAATGACAAAAGGCTCCACAGCGATGGAATGCCAATCCAAGCCCGGAATTGGATTGAGAGGCTTTGTTGAGATCGCAACATCCAAATCCCCCTTGGCCAAGCTTGCGGCCAGATCAGATGAGCTGCCATTCTTCAATTCAATGCGCAGTGCGGGAAACCTAGCTTGCAGCCGCTTGAGGCTGGCCGGCAGAAAGCTTGCCAAAGCAGTTGGCACCGCCCCAATCACCAGCTTTGATCTCACAATCTCGCCCCGTGCAACGGACGCTGATGCCTCAAAAAGCGCTAGAGTTTTTTGAGCGTGCTCCGCAAGCGCACGACCTCGGGCATTGGGAACCGGTGGCCGTCTGATCCTGTCAAACAAGAGCACCCCAAGTTCATCCTCCATCGCCTTAATCTGCAAACTGATAGCTGAATGTGACAGGCCAATCTTGTCCCCGGCCGCGGCGAAAGACTTGTTCTCAATTACGGCGATAAGCGTTTTAAGCTGATTGATGTTCATCGGATCAGTTTGAGCACAATACAAATTCCAAAGCTAATTAATTCGCCCCCCCCCAAAAAGCGGTTGTTGGGTTTTTTCTGGGTGGCAGCTTTGTCCGCCTTACAGTCGCTCAACTACCATACAGTCGCTCAACTACAGCACCGGAGGGGCCCGCTTTTGGCTCGTCCTTGAACCATGGTAATGACCTCTCAGGGCTGATACCGATCATTGGACGCAATTATTACCAACGGCGGCAATGCGCTGGTAGCGTCCTTGCCAACCGCCACAGTGAAGACCTCTCTAACAAGCTGCGTGAGGGAAATCCAAATTGAGCGGGGGAGAGTGTTTGCCAATTGTGGTTTTGTCAGGCCGCCATTACCGCATCCAATTTGGGCTTTATGACAAATGTCATGAACATACTCACAACCAGACCGATTAGCAAAGCTGCCAACATCGCTCCGCTCCAAACTGTAAGGAAATCTGGTCCACAGCCATTCACCTGAAGTGTTGCTACGGTCGCCATAACGCTTTCCATCACCAACAACATGGTCAAGCCTTGAACCAGCATAAATTGGAACTTCCCCGCATTCGGCATCAGAATTTTAAGAACTTTTTCGATCACCCAGAGAATTGCAGATCCCATCGGCGCTATCAACAGAGCAACTGCTTTTCGGTCGAATACTGCGGTGCTTGATTGGCGGCGTTGTGAAGATGGTTCGGTGGACTGCAGGCTTCAAAACCTTTCCGTCAGGTGCAACCACACAAAGTTTATTTGCGCCAACGCGCTCTGAATGCTGGAATTCCACCATTCCGAAGACCGGAGCGATAAACTATGAACAGGTCGAAACACCCGTGAAAGGCCTCGTAGTTTGAAAGTCACAGTTTTTGGAACCGGTCGTTCTCTACCGTCTCGATCCGACGAAAGCGAAGCGCTGGATCGCGATCTGGGGATGGGTAATCGCGTCACTGCGACAGGGGTCAAACGGCGATTTCGGTGCCAGGAAGAAACACAGATTGATCTTGCAACAAAGGCCTGTTTTGCCGCTCTAAAAGATGCGGGGCAATCGGTCGATGATATTGATCTTATCATTTCTGGATCGTCGGTCCCCTATCAACCCATTCCAGCCACTGCGCTACTGGTGATGCGGTGCTTGGGGATGCGGGATGGGACCGCTGCCGCATTTGACGTCAATAGCACGTGCCTGAGCTTTGTGAGTGGACTTGAGATGGCTGCGCGAATGATCGCTGGTGGAGCGGCGAAGCGAGCCCTGGTGGTATCGTCGGAAGTGGCCACAAGAGCGCTGCCTTGGGATGATCAGCCCGAAGTGGCGGCGCTATTCGGGGACGGCGCAGCAGCCGCAGTGGTTGGTGTGTCTGATCCGGATGCGTCAGCAGAGATTAAGGCATTCCGACTGTGCAGCTATCCGTCAGCCTATGAAGCATGTGGTATCGGCGCCGGTGGGACGCGGTTTGATTTTAGTGCTGACAGTACATCCTTTGCCGCTCATTCTAAATTCAGGATGGACGGGAAGGCGTTGTTTCGGATCGCGTCACAGCATTTCAATGGGTTCTTGGATGGGCTGTTGGCACAGGCGGAGTGGGCCCTGTCAGATGTGGATCTGGTTGTGCCGCATCAGGCTAGTCCAGCCGGGCTAGAGCACATGATTCGGCAGACCGGATTTGATCGGGACAAGGTCGTATGGATTGTCGAAGACTACGGCAATCAAATTGCGGCCTCGATCCCCTTTGCGTTTGATATCGCGCGAAAACAGGGCCGGGTAAAACCTGGCAACAAGGTTCTGCTTCTGGGCACTTCTGCCGGGGTCAGTTTTGGCGGCGCGGCGCTGGTGATCTGAGATGAGTGGTCGCATTCTCGTAACTGGCGCCACCGGCTTTCTGGGAGGAGCAATCCTGCGACGGTTGAGGGCGACTGGCGTTGGCCAGGGCCGTGACCCCGCGCGCTGTGCCAAGCTAGAGGCGGAAGGGCTGACAGCTGTGCAGTGGACCTTACCGGGGCCTGCGCCAAAGAACTCAGCACTGGAAGACATCAGTGCAATTGTTCATTGCGCAGCGCTGTCGGCTCCCTTTGGTTCACGCCGGGCGTTTCATAGGGCTAATGTGTTGGGCACTCGGTCAGTTCTGGCTTTCGGGCAAGCTCGTGGCGTGAAGCGGTTTGTCTTCATCTCAAGCCCGTCGGTCTATTTCGCGCTCACCGACCAGTTGGACGTGCGCGAAGACATGGATTTACCCCACCCGTTCACCGCCTATGCTCGCAGCAAAATTGAGGCCGAGGAGATAGTGCGCCTGGCGCCGGACGTGGGGCCGCTTATCTTGCGGCCGCGCGGCATTTACGGCCCTGGCGACACGGCCTTGCTGCCCCGGCTACTGAAAGCGGCTGAAACCCGAGCCTTGCCTCGGTTCCGGGAAGGTCGAGCGCGAATTGACCTGACATTTGTGGATGACGTGGCCGAGGCTGTGCTGGCCGCACTGGGGGCGGATAAGGATGTCGAGGGGCGGACATACAATATCTCTGGTGGCGAGGTGATACCGATTTCCAACATTGTTGAGCGTGCCTGTCAGCGAGCGGAGATTACACCGCGCTGGCGGGATATTCCGTTGGCACCCGCGTTGTGGGCGGCGCGGTTTGCTGAGACGGTAGCACTAATGAGCCCCAGCCAACGAGAACCCGTGGTCACGCGCTATGGGCTAGGACTTTTTGCGTTTGAGCAAAGTCTTAATATCACACGCGCCCGGGACGAACTGGGTTGGGAACCACACGTGCGATTTGCCGAAGGCCTTGAGCGGGCATTTGCCAAAGGAGGCCAGACATGAGGCCGGTCTTTGCCAACAGCGCCTGGGTCAGCAGCCCGGAACGGTTGATCCTACGTAACGGCAGCTGGAAGCGCCGTCAGCTTCTGGTGCGTTATGGCCTATTTGTGCACCCCGTTGCTGGTCCGACGCTCATCGACACCGGATATACCACACATAGCGTCAGCATACCGGGCCGCAGTGGCTGGTTGCGCACCTATAGCCATTTCCTGGCTCCGCACCTTATCGCCGAGGAACACGCAGAGCCGTTCCTAAGACATTTTGGGCTATCCGCCAGGGACATCTCCACTGTGATCGTAACGCACTTCCACGCTGATCATGTGTCCGGTTTGGCGGCTTTTCCCAAGGCCCGGTTTATCAGCAGCGGTACTGCCTGGGCAAATGTTCAGCAGAACAGCGCCTTTAAGAACCTCAGGCATGGGGTGTTTCCGGAGCTAATCCCTCAGGATTTCAGCAACCGTCTGGACCCCATAGAGCGGACCTCCCGACTCCAGGTACACCATCTGCCAGATAGCCATGACATTTTTGGCGACGGCAGCGTATTGGCGGTTCCACTGCCCGGTCATGCTGATGGTCATTTCGGATTGTTATTCTGCCAGCTAGATACACCACTGCTGTATGCCACCGACACCCAGTGGGTGGCCAATGCTCTAACCCATTCTGCCCGACCACGCCTTTTCCCGCGCCTGATGTCGGACAACTATGCAGATGTGGGCCGAAGTAGTGACCACGTAGATGCGTTTCGCCGGTCGGGTGGGACGGTTCTGTTGTGCCATGACGATGCGCCGTCATCATTTGACTTTTCGGATGGGGCTGTCCTGTGATTGACCGGCTACAAGCCCCGGTGAGTTTTCTGACTACGCGGCGCTTGTCGCGCCCGGGATTGAGCCAGGAGCATTTCGCGCGATTGCAAGAGAAGGCCCTGCGCAAATGGCTGACCCGGGATGTGCCAAAGGTGCGCGCATTCTCCGACGCCCCCCCCCAACTGAGTGACCTGCCTACGATGGATAAGGCGCAGTTGATGGGGGATTTTGCCAGTTACAACACCCAAGATATCACCGCAGATCAGGTGCGGGCGGCCATGACCCGCGATTATCGCATCGGATCACTGACAGTTGGGGCCAGCACCGGGACAAGCGGCAATCGCGGACTTTTTGTAATCTCCGATGCAGAGCGGTTCCGGTGGTTGGGGAGCATCCTTGCCAAAACGATGGCTGACTTGTTGTGGCGCAAACAGCGGGTGGCGATCATCTTGCCACAAAGCACCGGGCTTTATGACAGCGCCAATCATTTCAGGCAGATCCGATTACAGTTTTTCGATCTGACCACAGATCCGGCAGAATGGCGCAAAACGCTGGAAGCTTTCGACCCCACAGTGATTGTCGCGCCGCCCAAGGTGTTGCGCCATATGGCAGAACAGCAGTTCCGACTGCACCCTACCCGCGTGTTCTCAGCTGCTGAAACCCTCGACCCTGTGGATCGCCCGATCATCGAGGCTGCATTTGACCAACCGCTGGGCCAAATCTACATGGCCACCGAAGGATTGCTGGGCGTGACCTGCCGCCACGGCCGTCTTCATCTGGCCGAGGATTCCATCCAATTTGAATTCGAACCCGCTGGCGACGGGCTGGTAACGCCGCTCATCTCGTCGTTTCGCCGACAAACACAAATCCTTGTGCGGTACAGGATGAATGACTTGCTGCGGCTGGCCCCAGAGCCCTGCTCCTGTGGCGCGCCACAGCAAGTGGCGGCAGAGATTGTGGGGCGGATGGATGATTGCTTTTACCTACCCGGGCGGCTGGGGATTGAGATGGTCACCCCTGATGTGTTGCGCAACGCAGTCCTGACTGCGGATGCAGGCATCACCGATTTTCGCATCGTCCAGACTGGACCACATCATGTGAACATCACGCTGCCGCCGACTGCGCCAAATAGGGCAGCCCAGTTGGTGGAAAAGCAGGTCCGGGCGATGTTTGATCAACGATATTTGAAAGCCGAGATCACATTGGTCCGCACGCCGCTGCCGCTAGATATCACCCGCAAGCTGAGACGGGTTGAGCGCCGGTTCACAATGGAACAAGCCCAATGAGTACGAACTTTGCCCCTGTCGACGCTTTTGTCGATTGTTTTGCCCAACACCCGGTTAAGACACTGATCGAAAACCTGACCACACGGGTCGAGCAACTGGACATTGCCGGAAAAACCTTTCCCATTACCGTCAATGACGGGGGGATTTCGCGGAATTGCTACATCTGCAACCCAGTCACTGGTTACATCGACTACGCCATTGAAGAAACGCGCAACTTTGTCGCCAACCCCACTTTGCGCCAAGGGCTGACTGCGTTAATCCGGGCGGCGTCTCCCATAATGCAAGCCACCGGGCTGGACCGGTCGGTGCATGTGAACAACTGGCTGTTTTCAACCAACCCTGCCCCACAAATCGATCAGCAGATGGCGGCGGCCGTGCGTGACAGGCTAATTGCGCATTTTCCAACTCACGGTATCGTCCTGCGGTCGCTGAACACCTTTGCGGACCACGCTGCGTTGCAGGCATTGAAGGCCGAAGGGTTTCACTTGTTACCATCGCGCCAAATTTACTTGTTCGACGGCCGTGTGCCGTGCAAGCCAAGCAGGGACATGAAGCAAGACAAAGTGCTACTGCGTAAAATACCTTTTGAGGAAGTGCACGACAATGACTTTTCAAAAGAAGACTATACCCGCTGTGCCGAGCTGTATGGCCTACTCTATCTGAAAAAGTATACGCCGCTAAATCCGCAATATAACGCAGCCTTCATCGCTCAGATGCACCAGCGCGGTGTGATCCAGCTACAAGGTTTGCGCGGGAAGGATGGTAAACTTGTCGCGGTGGGAGGCCGGTTTCAGTATGGGCAGACCCTGACGCAGCCGCTTCTTGGCTATGACACTAAGCGTCCGCAAAAAGAGGGCCTCTATCGTCTAATCACCGCCATGGCGCAGCACGACGCCATGGAACAGGGCTTGCTGTTCAACATGAGCGCCGGAGCCGCCGGGTTCAAGCGCCACAGAGGTGCCGTTCCAGCTATCGAATACAGCGCTGTCTACTCCCGCCATTTGTCGAGGACCCGAAAGGCGACAACTCGGGCGATTGGCGGGCTTTTGTCCCGGGTTGGTGTGCCACTTTTGCAAAGGTTCGAACTATGAACGATGATCTGTGGTACGCCGTGGCCCGGTCCCGTGACTTGCGCAAAAAGCCGTTGCGGGTGAGTTTCCAAAACCAACCCGTGGTTCTGTTTCGCCACGGCACCGGAGTTGCAGCCCTGCGCGACCAGTGTCCCCATCGACTGGTGGAACTGTCCAAGGGACAAGTGGTCGGGGATACGATTGAATGTCCATACCATGGCTGGAGATTTGCCCTAGATGGCATCTGTGTGGATATGCCCGGCAGTGTCGAGCCCCTGCCACGTTGTCGCGTTCCACGCTATCGGGCCCTCGAAAAAGAGGGGGGCGTGTTTCTAACCTCGGGCCATCCGGCTGCGCCCCCTGTCGTTCACCCGATGGAGGGTCAGGATATCGTGACGCGCGTGGTGAAAAGCACCACGCGGTCGACCCTCATCGACGTGGCTGAAAACATACTTGATGCCACCCACACCCACTATACTCACAAAGGGTTGTTACGCGGCCTGTCCAATAAGCGGTATCGCGTGCAGGTAGAGGTCACCTCGGGCAAGGATTGGGTAGAAGCTGTTTACACCGGCGAAGAGCGTCAACACGGGCTGGTCAGCGCCATGTTGGATGGCGTGCGGACCAAGGGCGTGGGGCGGTATCGTCACCCCGGGATTTCTGAGCTCGAGTATTGGGGGCCAAATGGCATGGTGTTGGCAACAACATTCCACCTTAGGCAAACCGACCCTGAAACGGTTGAGGGCATCGGGTGGCTCACCGCCCCCCGGCAGCGAGGGCTGGGGCATTTGAAAGCACTGGCCTTTAAACCGATGTTTCACATCGCGCTGGAACAGGACCGCCGGGTTCTGCGCTCGGCCTTCGACAATGGCCGTGGTGCGACACGAATGATCGGACCGCTTGATATTTTGCGACGTGAAATCGAAGCGATCGAGGCGTGGCAGCCCTTGCCCGAAGAGCCACGTCACTATGAAATGGAGCTTTGATCCTCTCCGTTCCATTCAATACCCCAGGTTGAAGCGCGTTCCAGGCTAATCCGGTGCCGCAGAGCAATTCCGGCAAACTCGGCGACCGACCGTAACTGTGCGCCCCATCCGATCTGGTCGCAGGGCCAGGTCATGACGTCATCTGACCGGCGCAGGGCATCAAGGAACACACGCCTTTCGCCTTGCCGAAGCATCATGGGCAGACCGTATATCCACAGTGCCAAGCGCACGGCTTGCGGGGTCGTCACATCCGGCTGGATCTCATCCCCCTCAGCAAACAGCGCGCGAGAGAATTCCAGACCATCAGTGAAGAAATGGAGGCCACTCGTCGAACGCGGGTTACATTCCAGCGGCAAGAGCCGCCCATCATCGATGAGCATCAGATCAAAGGAAATCTGACCGGTCCAGTTGGTTGCCTTGATGAAGCTTTCAACAAAAGGACGCACCGTTTCGCCGTCCACTGGCGCAAAGCAAACAGCCGCGCCCGGTCCAGCACGCACAAGCCCCCGATAGGCCGTCAACGCAACAATCCGCCCTGCGCGGGCAACGGCATATACGCACAGTTCTGTTCCAGTGACGAACTCCTGCGCAACCCACGGGGCATCTGGTGTTGGTTTGATACGGTGAATTTTGCCCGCTTGGGGTTGGATCAAAACCTGCGAGCCAAAACGCGACCAGACCGGCTTGAACACCAAATCACGCGTTGCCGAAGCATGGCTGGCTAGCTCGGCTTGTGAAGTCAGCAGATGGGTTTGAGGCGTTGGCAGGCCAATATCCTCGCATAACCGGACAAAACGATACTTGTTGTGAACTTGGCTTAGCAGCCGCAAATCCGGCGCGAACAAAGTTGCATTCGGTGCCTTCCTTTCCCAGAGCGCGCTGAGGTGCAGGACTTCTTCGCAGGTCGGTATGACGATGTTGATACCTCTCTCGGAAATAATGCTGTTGAGGGCAGCACCTGCTGCATCAGCATCCAGACTGAAGGGAGGAATGCGGCAGTAGGGAATGTTGAGCAGGCTCGCCACGGCTACCGGATGATTCAGGTGATCCACCAACGTGACAGGGTGCCCAGCTTCAGTGAGTAGCCTCGCCAAATGAAGCGCGACAGGCGCTCGCGCGCCCGTGATCAGAGCCGATACTTTCTTATTCATAGAGACTTTTTCCACCGCCTTCCGATTGATGATAACCTGTATGGGTTTAACTGCAGACGCCCATCGTAGCAGCTTAATCGATCGAAACGGCAATATGTTCTGACCTACAAGCAATCAACATCTGGATGATAAAAACACATCTGGGAGCATGCAGCGAAGCACATGTTGTCCTGCCTTGCGGCCAGTCAAACCGACTGCAGCAAAAGGCCAAATGCCGCCCTTTGAACTCCGTGTTGCGAAAACATATTGGTGGCAACGGACGGTGGGCGTGTCATACTAGCGCTCAGCGATGTTGGATTTGACGTCGCCGATCCTGACGTCTTTAGTCTTGAGAAAAACCGTGCAGTCCGCACAGTCACATAGAACAACTCATTGGTCGGCGCTTGCTGCACCGACTGGGCGTGCAGATCGGGACTGTGGTTCATCTTGGTTTGACCGCTTCTCAGCAAGTGTCTTTCTTTTCTGAACAGGGAAATATGCTGTGTCGTAGGCTATCGATTTCTAGGGCCATTCTTAATTACAATTGACGGCTCCCAGCCCTTAGAACCCAAACTCATTCGACGTGCAGAACCAGAAGCAGTCCTAACCCACTTTTGTTGTACATATGTGCGTCACA
>NZ_JBYAXC010000021.1:0-33422 GCF_057444295.1 Parasedimentitalea nitratireducens
CGTGAAATCGAGTTGGAAGCCATTCATCCTGTGATGTAGTGCCGCCAAAACCGTGAGTTTTTCAACAGAATAGGCTGACTGCTGCCGTTAGACGCGATCACCACCAACGGCAGCTCTGTGCAGGAAGTGTGCTTTGCAAAGTGGGGCCGTCGCCGGAACTAACAGGATGCTAGGGACCTAAGCGGGCCTTAGTACGCAGAACGTCAAACATCTGCTGCTCAGTCCACTGTTGCCCTTGGAGCGCCGTTCAGCAGCGGACACAAAGGGCGGGGAAGCTGACTCTCGCAGTGATGAGTGCCGGTAGCCGATTTGCCCAACAGACCCGCCATTCGTTGCCATTGTAGAAAGCCCGTCTGTAGGATCGCACAATTTTCAGTAAATGTGGTTCCAATCTCCCTGCTGTTGCTTCTGCGATTTGCGGAGCGCTGTTTGCGGGCATTCAAAAGGTCTTCGATCTACACTCGACACAAAAACGAGAAAATGATGGAACCGCCCTATAGATTCGACAAATACCTATCCCCAAAAGCACTTCTAAAAAGCTGATTGGGGTCGACGCGCCGCTTAAGAGACGCAAATTCAGTCGCGCCTGTATACACCGACGAGAATTGATCGACGGTGGCATGCGGCCGGTACGGCAAACAGTAGCTGCCACCCAATGTATGAACGGCATCTATCAATTGTCGCGTCATTATTTTGGCATTATCTTCCGCTTCCTGAGTCAGCATTTGGCTGAAGTTCATTACGGCTGCAATTCGGGGGCCGCCCGGCGCATAGGACAACAAGGAACCCGTGTCGCGTTCCACCCACCGAAGAGTAACATTCAGTAGGTCTTGATCTGAGGCCGGAATGATCACGCGACACACCTTAATAAAATCGGCAAACCGCTCCGGGGCCACAAAGTACTCGTGTAAAATATCAGCCCGATTTGGACGATCAGGGCCATTTATTTGCGCCACCGATTTGTTCATTTGGCCGGAACGGGACGACGTACCAAGAAACGCGGGAGCCAGCTTCGTCTCGATTCCCCAGCGCAACCGCTTGCCAAATTCGCTGTTGGTTTGAGCCCGGAATATGCTGCGCGCCAGACCGTATGCAAATTCAGAACCTTGGGAATCGGGAACTTCCCCCTCGATTTCTTTGAACGACACAAGCGATGCTTCCCGAAAAAAGTTATCGCGGTCTAAGCTTAGGCGGCCAAACGCCATCGGAGATTGCTGCAAACTTTGCATGAACGGCTCAGCAAATTTCTCGGCGTCCACGCGTAGAAAACTGGGCTTCAACAGCGTGTTTGGCACCGCTTCAACCTCCATTTCCGTAATCAGGCCGATCAGACCATAGCCGCCCATGGCCGCATTGAATATTTCGGAATCCTTCTGCGGCGACGCTGTTATCAGGCTGCCGTCAGCCAGAAGTATCTTTATCCACCGCACCGTCGATCCCATTGGACCAAAGGCGGTCGGCCAACCATGTGCATTCACGCTGAAACTCGCCGCAACGCCGAAGTCATTATTGGATTGCATCACTTTTGGGGAGAGACCAGCAGGATCGAGTGCGGCGATCACATCACGCCAACGCGCACCGGCATGAGTCCGGTACACGCCGTCGCCAACTTCGACCAAACCGTTGTTAAACGTGATCGCAGTTCCATCCCGTGGTATTGAATGCCCGCCCATTGAGTGTCTTGCAGCGGCTAGGTTAACTGGTCGGCCGTTGGTTGCGGCTTGGACCAACTCGGATCTGAGTGCCGCCACCAAGGACTTTCCCGGATCTTCCGACAAGACTATGTGTTTGTGAATAGGCGTTTTTGACAACCGTGAAGCATCATTCAGGAACCCGTCGGAGCCAAGGTTCGTCGTGACATCTGCCAGCAGCTTCATCGGCAGCAATGTAGGATGAGTAACGTGACAGACCTCGCCTCCAGCCCAAGGGCTAGCTTCGGCCATCAGTTACGCCACTTATGCAACTCACACACTGCATGGTTAAAAGTCCATATAACACTTCCAACCTTCATTGTTATACAACTTGAAACCTCCACCAAAAGGTCAAGGATTATATAACAGCTATATAACAGAATGATTGCCGAAATCAGGAGAGTTGCGCAATTTTCGCAAACCAAAGGTGAAAGCTGGAGCGTAAAACCCATATAAATAAGGGGTTTATCAATTTTTAATAAGTTGGATGGTTCACCTTAAAGGTGGAAATGGTGCCCAGGGGCGGAATCGAACCACCGACACGAGGATTTTCAATCCACTGCTCTACCCCTGAGCTACCCGGGCACGGGAAGGCTGTTCGCCTTGGGTGTGGGCCTTCTATGCCGTGTTGGTGACGGTGTCCAGAGGCTTTCGTCAAGAAAATTGCTAATGCTCGATTTGTTGAATTTTAGCAGATTCTTCCAATGCATTTTCAAGGTCTTCTGGGTCCTGACTTGGCACCGCATACGAGCCGTTCAACCACTTCCCTAGGTCGATGTCGGCACAGCGTTTGCTGCAAAATGGGCGATAAGCCTTGTCAGCCTCTTTTTCACAGATCGGACAACTCACGCTAGTGCCTCCGCCAAAATATCTTTCAACTCAGCCCGGCCACGCTTGCGCTGCAGTTCGTAGTGACCAAGGGGAGTCCAGCCAACCAATTGCGTCTCTTCACTATCAGACCGAAAAGCTGCACGCAGAGCCGTTTCAAAGGCCCGGCGATCCTTTTTGGGCATTGGCGCCAAGTCTAGAACAATCTGCCCCCCCAATCCCCGCAAACGAAGCGCTCTTGGCAATGCCTTGGCACAGGCCATATTCGCCTTAACCCCGGCAGCCAGAGAAACATCGGGCCCAGTATTCACATCGATCGCGACCAACGCCCGTGTCGGCTCCACAAACAGAAAGGCGCCGCCGGACAAAGGCTCACGGATCCCCAGTATCGTCTCCAAAGCCTCCAGCACACCATGGTGCTCAAATCCACCTGGCTCACGCTCGACATCCGCCGCTTCGGACCAATCCCGCCAAGCCAGTAGATGCGGAGCATCACCTTCGGTCAGTGCCTGCGGCTCGGTGCCACTATCCGCCATAACCGTTGCAGCCATATCCGCCATTGCCGAGATATCTTCGGCAATTTCATCCGCATCCGCCCCATCGCAGGCGGAACGCAAGATCAATCCATGTTCACTGTCAGCCATGATCCCATGTGCGATTTCCAGTAGCCGTTCACGCTCGTCTTCGTCGCGGATCGAACGAGAAATATTCAGGCCCGGCGCCTCGGGCGTAACAATCGCATAGCGGCTTTTGAACAAAATCTTCTGCGTGACTGGGATTGCTTTACCTTCTTCGGCATATCCGGCGACCTGCACCAGTAACATCTGGCCAGGGGCCAACCCCTTGACCTGCCGCAGGAACGCAGGGCCATCAGGGGTGTTCAGAAACATCCCACCCTGCCCCTTGACCGGGCGATCAGCACGGGCGCGGTAGATTGTACCTGGGGTTGGCAAATCACCTTCGATCAGAAAATCGTCTAGCTTGCCATCTACCATTAGTGCCGCTGCTTCTCGGCCATTCAGGTGATCAAGGATAATAGTACGGCCCTTCATTCGGCGGCCTCCTTATGCAGTGGATAGCCCGCTGCCTGTAACATGTTTGCAGTTTCTGCCAATGGTAAGCCAACGATGCCGGTGAACGAGCCACTGATCCAGGGAATAAGCGCACCTGCAGGTCCTTGGATGGCATAGCCTCCAGCTTTGCCTTGCCAGTCATTACTAGCAAGATAGGCATTCAGCTCCGCATCTGACAACCGCTTCATCCGCACCTGAGACACCACGTCCCTTGACCAGACCTGATCGCCACGGCGCAAGGAAATTGCGGTAATAACGCGGTGACGGCGCCCCGACAGAGCCAGCAGGAACTCTGCTGCCTCTCCCGCATCGGCTGGTTTTCCCATAATGCGGCGCCCCAGTGCCACAGTGGTATCAGCGCAAAGCACCAAATCGTCTTGATCAGCTTGAACTGCCACAACCTTTTCACGCGCAATACGGCTGCAGTAGTCCCGCGGCAGCTCTGCCTTCTTAGGGGTCTCATCAATATCTGGCGGCCGCACTTCGTCCGGCACAACGCCCAATTGCGCCAAAAGCTCCAACCGTCGCGGGCTGCCTGATCCTAGAATAAACGCCATTTTCCGACCTTCGTACCAATTTCGAGCCAACACCAATGGGATTAACTCATGCTCGGAGCCGCCTTGTAGGATCAGCGGTCTCCTATTTGTTTTAAATCGCCCCCACCGGAGGCGCCCATTATGCGCAGCAAGCCTGAATGACAAAAGCCCGGCGAATGGGCCGGGCTTTGGTCGTCAATCAGGATCATGCTTATTTGAAGCGATAATTGATCCGTCCCTTGGTCAGGTCGTAGGGGGTCATTTCCACCTGAACCTTGTCGCCAGCCAGAACACGGATGCGGTTCTTGCGCATCTTGCCCGCCGTATGTGCGATGATCTCATGGCCGTTTTCCAGCTCGACCCGAAACGTCGCATTAGGCAGGAGTTCCTTCACGACACCGGGAAATTCGAGCGTATCTTCCTTGGCCATGTTGTCTCCATTGTTTGTTACCCCCGCTGATATGCGGGACGTGCGCTTAAATGAGCGCTTTTGCCCTGATTTTCAAGGGCGCAATCACCGCAGATGGCTAATAGTGATCGTTTTCCCCAAATCACCGTACTTCGAACAATGCATACTCAGCTAAACCAGATGATTTACTGCGTCTAACGACCAATTAAGCGACATCTCTTGAACAGATGCCCTAAGGCGAAGCAAAGCCAATCTGGGCAAAACTCCGAAGCGGAGAAGAGAAACTCTTCAAGCAGCAGTTGCTGCAAGATTCGAATCATCCATCCGAGGTTCCGCAACGGGAAAATCGGACAACTACGTTTGCGCGGGCTCCCCCCAGCGATTGATTAGGTGCTTGATGATCTGGTCACGCGATTGGCGGTAGCTATTCAGCTTCGCTTCACGCCCCTCCCCCAAGCCAGTCGGATCCATGATCGGCCAGTACTCAACATCAAGATGGAAAAATCGCGTCAGCTCCAAGGCTCGACGCTGGCTAGCAGGGGACAAAGCCACCACCAGATCAAACGAGGACAGATCATCTCCCCACCGCTCCATTTCATCAAACGAGCGCGAGCGATGACGCGATAGTTCCACACCGATCTCCTGGCAAACAGAAATCGAGAAACCATCTATCTCCATGTCCGTCTTAACCCCGGCAGATTGGACATAGGTGCCAGTACCATAGAACTTTTTCATGATGCCTTCGGCCATCGGAGAGCGCACCGAATTATGGTCACAACAAAACAAAACCGATTGCGGCAACTCACTCAATACATCAGCCCCCGAAATGCAGAACGCAAATCAGCGTGAACAACCGCCGCGCCGTATCAGTGTCGATCTCGGCCTTCCCTTCAAGCCTTTCTTGCAACACCCGACTACCTTCATTGTGGATCCCGCGTCGAGCCATATCTATGGTCTCAATTTGGCTTGGAGGCAGTGTTTTTACCGCGGTAAAGTAGCTTTCGCAGATCTGGTAATAATCCTTCACCACCTGACGAAAGGGCGACAAAGACAGATGGAATTCGGCGGCTTTTCCGCCCTCCTCAGTCTCCAAGTCAAAAACCAATCTCTTGTCACGAATTGCCAGTCCAAGATGATATGGACCCACTGGCACCTCACGCCCTTCACGCTCGGGGAGCTGAAACGAGTTTTCCTCAATCAGATCAAAAATTGCAACCCGGCGTTCCTGCTCAATCTCCGGAGTAGGAGGTGGCAAATTGCGGTCGTCCAATTCAATTTGACTGATGCGGTTCATTTTCTTTGTTCTCACTGCACATAGGCGTTGCCTCAGACGTATCGCAAGTCAAAGGCAGCGGCAATGCGTGGCTTGTGCCAAGAAGGCCTGACAGTTTGCTTTTGCTAAACCTGCATCAAAAATAGCTTCTTGCCTCCGGCGGAGATACTTTAAACTAGGTGAAGCTCCCTAGTTAAACTGGGGAGTGGATCCGACATTCATCTGGCCTGAAATATCCCGGGGTGAATTGCCCGATAGGCAAGAGAGGTAGCGTCCCTAGATGACACTCACTTGTCGTTTAAGGCATCCAACCTGACACGAACCGACAAACCGTGCGCCTCCAGGCTCTCGCTGATCGCAAGTGCCTCGGCGGCAGGGCCAATTTTGCTAAGTGCTGCAGGTGTCATTTGGCTAAGCGTTGTTCGCTTTAGGAAATCAATCACCGAAAGCCCTGAAGAAAAACGGGCCGAACGCGCGGTGGGTAAAACGTGGTTCGGGCCACCGACATAATCACCAATTGCCTCGGGCGTGTACTGGCCAAGGAAAATCGCGCCAGCATGAACTGTCTTGTGGCTCAACGCTACAGGGTCGGCAACACAAAGCTCAAGATGTTCCGGAGCAATGCGGTTAGATAGGGCAGCGGCTTGATCCAGATCTGACACTGTGATCACCGCACCATAGTCGCGCCAGCTGGGCGCAGCGATTGCCCGGCGCTCAAGTGTTTCCAAGCGCGCATCAACTGCTTTGGCCACGGCGCGGCCGAACTCAGCATCATCCGTAATCAGAATTGATTGGGCGCTTTCGTCATGCTCGGCCTGGCTTAGCAGATCCAAAGCAATCCAATCCGGATTATTGTCCTTGTCCGCGATTACCAGAATTTCGGAAGGGCCGGCAATCATATCGATTCCCACCTTGCCAAAAACCCGACGCTTGGCCGCCGCGACAAAAGCATTGCCAGGGCCGGTGATTTTATCCACCGGAGAAATTGTATCGGTGCCGTAGGCAAGCGCAGCAATCGCCTGAGCACCGCCAATCCGGTAAATCTCATCAACTCCGGCAATCCGAGCAGCCAGAAGAACCAGCGGGTTTACCTGTCCATCAGGAGTCGGAACGGTAATCGCCAAACGCTGCACACCCGCAACCTTGGCCGGGATCGCATTCATCAACACCGACGACGGATAGGTGGCAAGTCCACCCGGCACATACAGGCCAGCTGCTGATACAGAGGACCAGCGCCAGCCTAAGGTGGCGCCTGCTGCGTCCGTCCAACTATCGTCAGCAGGCATTTGCCGTTCGTGATAGGCGCGGATCCGTTCTGCCGCCAATTCCAAAGCTGCACGATCCGCTGCCAAAACCTGTGCAACTGCGTCTTCGATTTCAACATCCGTAAAAGCAAGTTGGCTGGCTGTGAGGTCAAGCCGGTCAAACTTGGACGTCAGCTCAATCACAGCCTCATCGCCACGGCTACGCACGTCGGCGATGATATCTGCAACCACAGCATCTACATCGGGGCTATCTTCTCGCTTGGCGCCCAGCAGCTCGGCAAAAGCCGCTTCAAAATCGGGCGAAGTAGCATCAAGAAACTGCGGCATCGGGCTCTCCTTTGAGCGCTGAATAACGGCGCGCGGTGCAAGGCTCAAGCAGGTTAATCGCCGTGCCCAGGCACCTTACCCGAAGGGGCTTGATATGGGCGGGTGACATCACGCAGAGAAACTTCCAGCGCTTCAACTGAAAGCCGCAGAACACCGTCCCCTGCAAGGGTCAATAAAAGATGGCCAGTGCCATCCTCTCCGGCTTCGAAACTCACATCGAGAAGTGAAAGGATCAGATCCTTGTCGTTGCGATCAACCCCTTGCGAAGCCACCGCAAGCACATTGCTGATGACCAACAGAGACTGCACCCGTTCATACGCACGGCCACGGGCCTTGGCGGCATCGCTGTCTTCCCAGCGAAATCGGTTCAGCAGCAGTGCAAAACGGTGCTTGCTCGACTGCCAGCGCATTTCGGTTAAGGGAAACACCGCATCCTGCGTCAGAGCAGCAATAACCCGCAGGTCTTCTTCGGAAAGTGCGCCAAGGTTCAGGGGGGCTTCGGCCCCCTCTTCAAATGTAGCGTCGGCCATTACTGCCCCTTGATCCGTTCAATCTTGGCACCAACACCAGACAATTTTCCCACAACATGCTCGTAGCCGCGGTCTAGATGATACACGCGGCTGACCACGGTTTCTCCCTCAGCAGCCAATCCTGCCAGAATCAACGAAACAGATGCGCGCAGGTCAGTCGCCATCACAGGCGCGCCCTTAAGCTTCTCAACACCTGTCACTGTGGCCGTACCACCATGCACTTCAATCTGAGCTCCCATACGGATCAGTTCTGGCGCATGCATAAACCGGTTCTCGAAAATTTTCTCTTCCAGAACAGATTTCCCCTCAGCTGTGCACAACAGCGCCATCATCTGAGCTTGCAGATCGGTAGGAAAACCAGGGAATGGTTCGGTCGTCACATCCACTGCTATTATCCGATCGCTGCGGCGCGCGACTTTAAGGCCTGACTTGGTTTCTTCTACAGAAATACCGGCAGCATCCAGTTTTTCGCAAAACGCCCCGACCAGATCCATGCGTCCGCCCAGAAGCTCGACCTCGCCCCCACAAATCGCTGGAGCCAACATATAGGTGCCCAACTCGATTCGGTCCGTCACCACAGGGTGGGTCGCGCCATGTAGCTTTTCAACGCCCTGAACCGTGATGGTAGATGTACCATCGCCGTCGATCTGCGCACCCATTTTGCGTAGGCAATCGGCAAGATCCACAATTTCAGGTTCACGCGCTGCGTTGTTGATGACCGTAGTGCCCTTAGCCAGAGTTGCGGCCATCAGAACATTTTCAGTGGCGCCGACCGAAACCAGTGGGAAATCCACAGTGCCGCCTTTCAACCCGCCCGGCGCTTTGGCGTGAACATAGCCATCTTTCAGCTCCAGCTCAGCGCCCAGCGCTTCCAACGCCTTCAGGTGCAGATCCACTGGACGAGCTCCAATTGCACAACCGCCGGGCAGCGAGACAACAGCATGACCATCCCGTGCCAACATAGGTCCCAACACCAAAATCGAAGCACGCATCTTACGTACGATATCATAGTCCGCTGTGTGGTTATTAAGATCATGGCTGGACATCGCCAAGACCTGACCATCCTGAAGGCTGGTGACTTCGGCCCCCAACGACTGCAACAGTTCTGTCATAGTTTTGATGTCACTCAGCCGCGGGGCGTTTGTCAGTGTCAGCGGTTCATCGCTTAGCAATGTTGCGGGCATCAATGTCAAACAAGCGTTCTTT
Source organism: Parasedimentitalea nitratireducens (assembly GCF_057444295.1). Taxonomy (NCBI): domain Bacteria; kingdom Pseudomonadati; phylum Pseudomonadota; class Alphaproteobacteria; order Rhodobacterales; family Paracoccaceae; genus Parasedimentitalea; species Parasedimentitalea nitratireducens. The sequence continues at coordinate 9,139 of NZ_JBYAXC010000021.1, forward strand.
GCCCCTGCAATCGGAATTTGACCGTTTAGCGCACCGCCACCGGTTACCAAAATAGAATCCATCTGCCGTTATCCTTCCGACTTGCCTGTCTGTTTATCGTCGACTGCTGTAGCCGCACGCGCCTTAGCTTGGGCTTTGCGCCGTGCCATATTGGCCTTCAACGCAACCTTTAGCCGGTCTTCCCGTGCGGGTGATTTGCCGCCACTATTAGATGTTTTTTTATCTGCCATAAACCATGTGTAGCTTAGTGTGAAAAAACCGTCCAGATTGCCCTTGCACAGTTCTTCGTTTGATCCTAAAAGCCCCCTCACCGGCGCTGCTGAAGCTCAGAGGAACACATCCACTGGCAAGACGCAGAAACGGTTGCTTAGGCAACAAGAGACAATGGGACCTCCAGAGCCCATAGTTTGCCAAGTAGAGATCTGGAACGGTATGCTGTGGTAGCTCAGTGGCAGAGCACACCCTTGGTAAGGGTGAGGTCGAGAGTTCAATCCTCTCTCACAGCACCATCCCTTTATAGCAAAGTAAAAACGACCTGCAGCGCCAGTAAGCTGCGCTCCAGCGCTATTGGCATGGTAGGACTATGACAGGCGCCATGGCTTGCTCAGCGCCTTCGGATAAACAGGTTAACTCCTAACAAATACTCAGGCTTACCGATTCGAAATACAACCGGATTGCAGCATCAACCAACATGTCTCTGCAATCCGGCCCGCCTTACGCCAGTCGAAGACCTGTTTCAGGATCAAACAAACAGGCGCGTTCGGTTTCGATGCTGAAATCCATCGTACCCTCAAGAATTTTTGTATACCCCGAGGTCCCTCTCGCCAGAACCTCCTGGTTGTTCCAGTTCAGTACACACAGCGTATCAGCACCCGTTGCTTCGGTTACGTCGATTTCACATTGAACGATTTGACCTGAACCGTTGGCCCCTTGACTGATCATTTCAGGGCGCAGCCCCATCACCACTTTTCGACCAACATACGCTTCTAGCCGCGCAGCATGGGCTTTTAGATCTAGTAATACAGGTTCATCCTTGCCATCGGCTCGCAGGTTAACCCAAGCAACTGGACCCACCTCGCCTGCCTCGATTGTAATGTCGAGAAAGTTCATTGGCGGCGATCCAACCAGGCCCGCAACAAACATATTGGCGGGCTGTTCATAGATCTCAGCAGGTGACGCCAATTGCTGTACTTCACCATCTTTGAGAATCGCAATTCGATCCGCAAGTGTCAGTGCCTCGATCTGGTCATGGGTGACATAGACCATGGTGGCATTCAGACGCTTGTGCAGACGTTTGATCTCAGTCCGCATCTCAAGCCGCAGCTTGGCATCTAGGTTCGATAGTGGTTCGTCAAACAGGAACACTTCGGGATCGCGCACCAGTGCCCGCCCCATGGCGACTCGTTGACGCTGCCCCCCGGACAGCTGAGCGGGCTTACGGTCCAGCAAATGGTCCATACGTAGTGTCTTGGCGACTTGCTCCACTCGCTTCGCGCGCTCTTCTTTGGGCACGCCGCGCATTTCCAGACCGAATGCAATATTCTGGGCGACCGTCATTGTCGGGTACAGCGCGTAAGATTGGAACACCATCGCGATGTCGCGATCTTTAGGGTGCACGTCATTCACCACCCGATCGCCAATCATGATCTCCCCCTCGGTGACTTCTTCCAGTCCGGCGATCATGTTGAGCAAGGTCGACTTACCACAGCCCGAAGCGCCAAGCAGGACCAGAAACTCGCCATCGCGCAGGTCGATCGACACGCCCTTGAGGACCTCAACAGGACCATAGCGTTTGACGGCGTTTTTGATTGTCAGAGATGCCATTGTTATTTCCTCATCCTTTGACGGAACCTGCGGTCAGTCCGCGCACAAAATAGCGGCCCGCAAAGATGTATACGAGTAGGGTCGGCGCGGCAGTGATCAGCGCAGCAGCCATATCAACGTTGTATTGTTTGACCCCGGTTGTGGTGTTGACCAGATTGTTCATTGCCACCGTGATGGGCTGTGCTCCGCCGGTGGTGAAACTGGCGCCAAACAAGAAGTCATTCCAGATCTGGGTGAACTGCCAAATCACTGACACCACGATAATCGGTGGCGACAGCGGCAAAATAATCCGACGGAAGATGGTAAAGAACCCTGCCCCATCAATCGTCGCCGCCCGTACCAGCTCATCTGGAATAGTGACATAGTAGTTGCGGAAAAACAGCGTGGTGAAAGCTAAGCCGTAAACCGAATGCACCAGGATCAGCCCATAAACAGTATTGGTGATACCGAGCTTACCAAGGGTCTGTGCCATTGGAAGGATGACCACTTGAAACGGTACGAAACAGCCAAACAAGATCAGCGCAAACACCAGATTGGCGCCTTTGAACTTCCATTTGGTCAGCGCATATCCGGTCAGCGCCCCCAATAGGGTTGATAGAACCACTCCAGGTAGAGCCATCGACACTGAGTTCCAGAAGTAGGGTTTCAACCCCGTACAATTCACGCCGATGCACGCTTCTGACCAGGCATGGCGCCAGGCCGAGAAATTCAACTCGTGGGGCAAAGCCAGCAACGATCCACCTCGGATCTCATCCAGATCCTTCAGCGAGGTGCCAACCACCACATAGGCCGGCAGCAGGAACCAGATCGCAAAGACAATGAGAATAAGCCAGAGCAGCAATCGCATGATCAGCGCAGACCAAGGGCGCGGGGCAGAGTAACGGGCGGTGTCAGACATGTTTTTTCCCCCGCAATTCGGAATAAAGATATGGCACCATAATCGCAGCCACTGTTGCCAGCATCACCATGGCCGAGGCCGCACCAACGGCGATTTCATTTCGCCGGAAAGTCATCTCGTACATAAAATTGGCAGGTAGGGTTGAGGCATAGCCGGGCCCCCCCCCCGTCAGCGCCACCACCAAGTCAAAGCTTTTGATGGCCAGGTGAGACAGGATCACCATCGCACTCATGAAGACTGGACGCATAGATGGCAGAATGATGCGCAAGTAAATCTGCCAGGGCGGCGCACCGTCCAGGCTGGCGGCCTTGATAATATCCTGATCCACACTGCGTAGAGCCGACAGGAACAGGGCCATCGCAAAACCCGAAGCTTGCCAGACAGCGGCCATCACCAACGCGTAGATGGCCAGGTTGTTGTCTACGGTCCAGCCAAAGCGGAAACTCTCCCAGCCCCAGCCCCTGACAACGGTCTCTAGACCTAGCGACGGGTTCATGATCCATTTCCAGGCCGTACCCGTAATGATGAACGAGATCGCCATTGGGTACAGATAGATGGTGCGGATAAAACCCTCGGCGCGGATTTTCTGATCTAGCAGCACCGCCAACAGGCAGCCCACCACAACCGAGACAAAAACAAACAGGAAGCCAAAGATGAACAGGTTTTCAATAGCGACTGACCAGCGGTCCATCTGGAACAGCCGCTCGTACGGACGGGTGCCAATCAACGTATAATTGGGCAGCATCTTGGACTTGGTCAGCGAGATGTAACCGGTCCAGATAATGAAGCCATACACGAAATAGAGGATCGCAGCGAAGCCGGGGGCAACCACTATTTGCGGCAGGGCGCGGGCAATGCGGTCGATGAATTTGACATGCGGACGGGTCAACGCAATCGAGCTCCAGCTTTAGAGAAAAGGTAGCAAGCTGTGCGGCCCGACCACGCGGGCCGCACAAGTACAGACTAGGACACTGTCTATTGTGCAAGTTTGATGGCGTCGACCAACTGGTTCACAGCATCTTGCGATGACATGTCCGAGTTGAAATGTGCAGTGGCAACATCAATGAACGCGCCACGAACCGCACCAGCCTGGGCAATTTCATGCGCCATGGAACCCAGCAGTGTTCCGCCTTCAGCGGCTGAAACCATGTCGGTCATCGACTTGATTGCACAGTCATCAAAGTTATCGCGCGCAACGTCGGTCCGCGCTGGGATCGAGCCTTTGAACAGATTGAATGTTTCCTGAAATTCAGTGCCCAGGATCAGCTCAGCAAGGACCGCCTGACCTTCGACATTGTCGTCACCTTTGACATTGAACATCGCAAAGCTGTCAGAGTTCAGCAGGTAACCATTGTCAGATGGGGTCGAGGCACAGATATAGTCGACACCGGCCACTTTGCCCGCAGCGGCGAACTCACCCTTGGCCCAGTCGCCCATGATCTGCATCGCAGCTTCGCCGCGCATAACCATTGCAGTTGCCAAGTTCCAGTCGCGACCCGGGAAGTCAGGATCCACATAGCCGCGCATCTTGCGCATCTGATCAAACACCTGAACCATGGTGTCCGAGCCCAGCGCATCCATGTCTAGCTCGACCAGAGCTTTGCGGTAGAACTCGGTTCCGCCAATGCCCAGCACAACGGTTTCAAACACAGTGGCATCCTGCCAAGGTTGGCCTCCATGCGCCAATGGAATGATCCCAGCAGCCAGCAACTTGTCGGCTGTCTCATTGAACTCTTCCCAAGTGGTCGGAACCTCGGCGCCAACTTTGGCCAACACTTCTGGATTGGCCCAGATCCAGTCGACGCGGTGAACGTTCACCGGTACGGCTACATACTTGCCTTCGTACTTAACGATGTTCTGAATAGCTTCGGGCAGAACTTTGTCCCACTCCTGAGCTGTAGCAACAGCAGTCAAGTCGCCCAGCGCACCAGCTTCGGCCCACTCCTGAATATTTGGCCCCTTGATCTGAACCGCAGCAGGCGGATCCCCTGCCAGCACCCGTGCGCGCAAAACAGCGGCCTGCGCATCACCGCCACCGCCAGCCACTGGTGCATCGACCCAATCACCACCGCGCGCAGCAAAGGCTTCTTGCAGGGCCTGAACAGCCTTAGCCTCTCCGCCTGATGTCCAATAGTGCAGGACTTCGGCTTTAGGATCCGCCACAGCAGGTGCAGCTGCAGTAACAGCGATCAATGAAACGGCGCCACATAGCGCCCGTGCAAATGTCTTCATGATATCCTCCCAGATAATCAGATGGTGCCGCCTCCTCCGGACTGGCCCTGGCAATAGGGTAGAGTGCTTCCGCCTATTTCCCTCATGTTGATTTGTTGCGTTTTGTTGCCAGGCTATTGGTTTTGCAGTCCATAGTGATACAAATCGTTACAAACGCCCCATACCAATAAGGAAAGACCGCAAATTGAGCCATGTTCACATCATCGAGGACGACAGCGAGATTTCCAGCCTGCTTTCGACTTATCTGAGTGATCGTGGATTTACCTGCACGATTTCAGGCTCGGCGGAACAGGCAAAAGGACTGCCACCAGATGAATTCGATGTTTGTATCGTTGACATCATGTTGCCTGGTGATGATGGGCTCAGTTACTGCCGCTGGCTACGCGAGCGTTCGGAACTACCGGTGATCATTCTATCTGCAGTCAAGGGAGATACCGAACGTATCATTGGCATTGAGCTGGGCGCTGATGACTATCTTGAGAAACCCTTCAATCCACGCGAGCTACTTGCGCGGATTAATGCTTTGTTGCGGCGCTCCAAAGGCGATATCGCAACTAAACCAACTGGCGGAAAAATCCATTTTTCGGGTTGGATGTTGGATCAGGACCGCCAAAAATTGCACAGCCCCGACGCCATGCTAGTTCCGCTTAGCTCAACCGAATATCAACTCATGACCACAATGATCTCGATTGCACCCGCGCCGGTAACCCGTGAAGACATTGCCCGCCAGATACTGGACGTCGAAATTGGCCCCGAAGATCGCCGTGTCGACATCCTGATCAGCCGCTTGCGCAAGAAACTCACGGCAGCTGATAGTACCGCCGATTTCATACGAACCGTACGCAACAAAGGTTACCAGTTTTGCGCTGAGTTCAACAACGAAACATGAGTGTTTTGCACCCTTTTCAATGGGGCCTTTCGCAACTGCCGCAATCCTTGGCCCAGCGGTTACCCCTGCTTGTCATTGCCTCATTCCTTGCTGGTGCGCTCGTCGCCGCATGGACCTCGTACAATCTATTTGAACGCCGCTCGGCACTCCACACTGCCGAAACGTCTGGGACTATTCTTCGACAGATTATTCAAGCGGCCCCCTTTTCCGACGCTTCTCAAGACAACACGCTTTATGTGTGGCGCAAGGTGCCAGGGTTCACAGCTCAGGAAACAGCCCACACCGTACCGTTAATTCTCACACTGGGTCCTGCACGCTATCGCGCCGCTGTGGTATTCGATCGTCCAGCCAAGCGCCCCGATCTTCTGCGCGCAGGTGAGCCGCCACAAACCGCAAGCCATCGTCTTGGGGATCTATCCAAAGGCATCGCCCGGCAAGATCGTGCAGCCACTCTGGTGCTATTTCTTCGCGATGGAGAGGCATTGCTGATAACCGCCCCCGAGTTATGGCGTGACCGGTTAACTGAAACAACTGTCGCCCTGATTGGTCTGATCGGTTTTATCATCGTGATACTGGCAATCCTGCCGCTGGCTTTGAACCTTGCAGCCCCGTTTCAGATCTTGGCAACCAACGACCATACCCCCCTGCCCGTTCTGGCATCCTCCGAAGCCCTGATGGCCCGCGATCATATCGTGCACCTAAAGGAGCGTTTTGCCCGCGACCAAGACAAACGGGTGCGTGGTCTGGCTGCAATTTCCCACGACCTGCGTACACCCGTAACCCGGCTACGACTGCGCACAGAATTGCTACCCGAGGATATCACCCGGGATAAATTCACCGCAGATCTGGATGAAATTTCCAGCATCGTTGACGGCGCGTTAGACCTACTCAGTATTCGCCATCAGCCTGAGGACAGCCATCGGTTTTCCCTAGCAGCTCTGCTCGAAAGTTTAGTTGATGACTATCGCGACACCGGTCGCGATGTCAGCTTCCACTGGCCCGATGAGCAGGATCTCGCAACCGTGCCATCAATTTTTGGACACAGCAGCCATGTGACCATCCGAGCCAGCGGCGAAAGCATGATGCGGGGCCAGCCTGACAAACTGCGCCGGGCCCTATCCAATCTGATCGACAATGGTTTGAAATACTCAGGCGAAGTGACAGTGTCGATCGCATCTCCCAGAGCAGATCAATTGCAGGTCGAAATCCGTGATCACGGCCCGGGCATTGCGCCAAATCGACTGGAAAGCGTGATGATGCCGTTTGTGCGCGGCCATGGACATAGTGCAGCCGGTGGCGTGGGACTAGGGTTGTCGATTGCCAACGAGATTGCTGAGTTACACGGCGGCGGTCTTACACTTGAAGACGCAGCACCAGGGCTTCGTGCCGTGTTGCGGGTCAGGCGTGGCCTGTCCTGACTAACTTCCGGCGCCCCATGTGTCCTTTAAACGATAACCACCTGGCCAAGGATCATCAGGATCCAACATGTGCTGATGGGTTCCAGTGATCCAACCGCGCCCCGATATCTGAGGGATAATAGCAGCGTTGCTGCCCACCTGCGTTTCAGCAACAATGCGGCCTGTAAATTGCGATCCGATGATCGAAGTCGCTGTAAACTCTTCCCCAATCCCCATTTCACCTCGCGCAGCCATCAATGCCATGCGTGCAGAAACCGCTGTTCCAGTTGGAGAACGGTCAACCTTGCCCGGTTGGATCGCCACAGCTGATCGCCCGTTCAGCATTCCCTCTTCTCGAGTTATGGCCCCCGCAAAGGCACAGAACGATATATGGGTCCAATCAGGGTTTTCGGGATGAGAAAATCCCAGTTGCTCATTGGCGGCATTGGTAATCCGTACACCAAGGCGGGCAATATCGGCTGCTTCATCCTCGATTATCTCAAAGCCAAGCGCTGCAGCATCGACAAACACAAAGCTGTCCCCACCAAAAGCGGTATCAACTTTCAATGCACCCAACCCTTCAACCTCCAGCTCCACATCCATTTTGGCGGCGAAACTCGGCAAGTTCTGCACTGTAATGCGCTCGGCCTTACCATTTCGGCATTCAGCCGTTACCCGGACCAGACCACCCGGCGCTTCCAGCAACAGTTCGGTAACAGGCTCCTGCATCGGGATAATGCCACCGTCCAACAGAACCGTCGCAACACAGATAGAGTTCGAACCAGACATCGGCGGTGTGTCTTCGGGCTCCATAATGATAAAGGCCGCATCAGCCTCGGGATGGTTGGTTGGCACCAGCAGATTGACGTGCCGGAAAACCCCGCCTCGCGGTTCGTTCAAAACAAAATTCCGAAGCGTCTGATCCCGGGCTATGAACGCCCGTTGCTGCCACAATGTGGCCCCCGGCGGCGGCGTCACACCACCAACGATCACATCTCCCACTTCACCCTCGGCGTGGCAGGAAATCACATGGATTATTTTGCTGCTGCGCATCTGGGGCCTCGGAGTTTCAGTGAGTGATGCCCTATAGAGAGCACCCTTAGTCTATAGTTGTCAAAACCTAGCCGGAGAAAATGGATCAACGGAAATGCTAGGAGTTGAACCCGCCAACATATCCGCAACCAACTCGGCAGTTCCCGCAGACTGTGTCAGACCCAAATGGCCATGTCCAAAGGCATAGATCACGCGATTTGCATTTGCCGCAACGCCAATGACTGGCAAGCTGTCCGGCATAGAGGGCCGGAACCCCATCCATTGCTTACCGCCAGTGGTATCCAGTTCAGGCAAGAACTTCGCAGCTTTGTCCAGCAGCACCTGCGCACGCCTATAGTTAGGTGGTAGCTTCAGACCACCAAGCTCAACAGCTCCACCAACCCGTACACCACCACCAATGCGACTAACTACAAACCCATGACCACCAAAGGTCACATGGGTGCGTAAATCAAACGCCCCTTCGGGCAGTGTAGTGTTGTAACCGCGTTCGGTTTCCAGTGGCAACTTGTCACCCAAGCTCCGTGCCAAGTGATGAGACCAAGCACCAGCAGCTACCACCACATGATCTGCTTCGCGCTGCCCATTTTCGATGGATATGCGCACGCGCTCACCTTGCTGCTCAAGGCTAGTAACCGTGGCCTGCTCGATCACGCCGCCTCGCGCTGTGAACTGATCCGCAAGATGGCGGGTCCAAGCCGCTGGATCACAGGTGTTCATCCAGTCCGGCGTAAAACTTGCGTGGGTAAATCTAGAATGCAGTCCCGGCTGGATCTCGGCAATTGGCCCTGCATTTTCCAGCAAGTCGAACTTGATACCCTGATTTCGCCTCATGTCCCATTGCGGCAGACTGGCACGAAACTCGGCTTCTCCTTCGTACAACTGCAACTGTCCGTCACGCTGCATAAAGGGTTCGCCCTGAACATCCGCAATCTGGCGTTCAAGCGCGGTGCGAGAAAAATCCATCAGCGACGTCTGGGCCGCGATTGCGCCCTGATACAAATCCCGCCAACTGGCTCGCCAGAACCGCAACATCCAAGGCGCTATTTTCAAAGCATAGGAAGGCGGAATGGATAGGGGGCCCATTGGGTCAAGCAACCACTTAGGCGCCTTACGCATGATACCCGGCGTTGCCAAAGGTATCACATCTGAGAATGCAAAGGCACCAGCATTCCCTTGTGACGCCTCTGCGGCGACCCCTTCCCGATCCAGCAGGGTGACCGAGAGCCCGCGCGCCTGCACTGCCAATGCGGTACTGACACCTACAATTCCAGCACCAATAACTATGACATGAGATTGTGCCATAAAGGGCTCCTAAGTATCGAAATTAGAGACGAATGCCCTGTGCATATGGGTCAGCGGAACTGAACACCAGATCAGCCAACGAGGTCACATAGGCTTCACCCGTAACGGTCGGCACCACACCGCCACCCTGACCTTCCCAATAGCTCAGCGTGTAGGTCGAACCGATGATGCTTTCCTGTATCCAGGTCTGACCCGATGCCAAAACTCCGTCTTCGGCCAAACAAGCCAACTTGGCTGAGCTGCCTGTCCCACACGGTGAGCGATCATAGGCGCCACTTGGACACAACACGAAGTTGCGACCGTTCGAAGTTTTTTCCTTGGGAGGACCAACAAACTCCACATGATCGATCCACGCACCGTCGCGACCAGTTATCCCAGCGGCTCCCAACGCATCACGGATCCGCACGGCCGCGTCGGTCAGAACACCGATATTGACTGTTTCAAGTGGCGCTGGCATATCCGAGGTCAGGAAGAACCAGTTACCACCCCAGGCAACATCCCCAGTGACGCGCCCGATTTCAGGCACATCAATCGTCACGTCCTTGTGCAACCGATAACTTTCAACATTTACCACTGAAGCACGGTTCATGTCGTGCAGCTCAACTTCAACCCGTCCTACTGGCGTTTCGAACATGTGGGTGCCCGGCACTATTCGCCCCAGATGGGCAAGTGAGATAGCAGTCCCAATCGTGGCGTGGCCACACATGCCCAGGTTTCCCACAGGGTTGAAATAGATCACCCCGGTGACACATTCTGGATCCGAAGGGCGCACCAAAAGGGCCCCTACCATCGCATCGTGCCCACGCGGCTCAAGCAGGACCGAGGCGCAAAAGTCGCTGTGCTCGCGCTCCAGCAACTCAGCACGTTCAGCAAGCGACCCACGACCAAGGTTGGGGCCGCCGCTCAGGATTACACGGGTGGGTTCACCCGCGGTATGACTGTCAATTACGCGCATTCTGCGACAACACCTGCTTGCTTGCTCCAGTCCGCATACCAGTTGCGGAACAATGTGTACTGTGCCTCAACATAGTTACGCTGACTATCCGACAGCACATCGGTTTCGTTGAAGTGATGAGTGTACTCGGAGTCACCGTTCAGAACCATCAGATGCTTGTAATACAGAACTAGGTCCGCGCCCTCATCAAACGAAGACAGAACACCCAGAGCCTCTTCCAGCTCAAGCGATTTCACGCGCGCTTCGGCGTTGCCTGTGGCCGCTTTTTCACACAGCGCAACCAGGTGCAGCACCTCACGAGGCAGTGCGTTGCCAATACCAGTGATCGCGCCACTGGCGTTACAATTGACAAACCCGTGGTAGACAGTTGTGTCGACACCAATCATCAGGGTGACATTGTCGTCTTTCGAGGTGATGTTTTCAGCCGCATAGCGAAGATCGTCTACTCCGCCAAATTCCTTGAACCCAACCAGGTTCGAGTGATCTTTGCGCAGGTCAAAGAACAGGTCTGCACGGGTTGCAAAACCATAGTAAGGGCTATTGTAGATCACAGCAGGAAGATCCGGAGCAGCGTTCAGAACGCCCGCAAAGTGCGCGCGTTGCGCAACGATGGACGTACCGCGCGACAAAACGCGCGGGATAACCATCAGGCCATGCGCCCCGACTTCGGCTGCATGGGCTGCATGGGCAGCTGCCTTAGCGGAGTTAACTGCGCCGGTTCCAACAATTGTAGGAACCCCTGCTGCAACCAAGCGAGCAACACCTTCCATGCGCTGCTCATCAGTCAGCAACGGCCAGTCGCCCATGGAGCCACAGTAGACCACTGCCGACATGCCCGCAGCGATCAGCTCCTGACCTTTGCGCACCAGCGCGTCAAAATCCGGCTGACGGTTAGCGTCACAGGGGGTCATCAGGGCCGGGATGCAGCCAGAAAAAATATTTTTAGTCATCGGTTGTTCCTTGCTGTTTCAGGCCCAGCGTGGGCTCAATATCAATTGCGATTGGTATAATGGATTTTGGATCCAATTTGCAATATGGAAAATCCAAGCTCTTCCCTCGCCTTGTAGCCACTGATATACAGTCAGGCAAGGAGACAAGCATGGCGTTGAAATTTGTTGATATTTCCAAAACTGCTTCGGCAGCGACAATCGTTTTTGACGCTCTGCGCAAAGCGATCATCGAGGGTGAACTGAAAGAAGGTGAGCCCCTGCGCCAAGACGAAATCGCACGCCTGTTCAACACCAGCCGAATCCCAGTACGCGAAGCGATTTCAAGGCTCGAAGAACACGGCCTCGTTAAAACCAGACGCTACAAGGGCGCTGTTGTATCAGGGCTATCTGCCGATGAAGCCTCTGAGATATTTGATTTTCGCGCGCTCATTGAACCTGAAGTCATGCGCCGTGCAGTGCCCAAGATGTCTAAGGGGCTACTGAAACAAGCCCGCGGCTATTGTGATGCCTTTTCAGCTTCCACCGATCCATTGGAGTGGGGAGACCTCAACCGTGAATTCCATTCTGCCCTCTATGGGGCCAGCGACCTCGGCTATCATTTGGAGGTTGTCGACAATGCCATGGACAGAGTTGACCGCTATCTTCGTGCGCAGCTGGTGCTCAGTGACGGAATGGACCGTGCAAACGAAGAACATCTTGCTATTCTTCGCGCCTGCGAACAAGGCAACGCTGATCTGGCTGCGAAACTGACCTTTGATCATATAGAAGGAGCGAAAAACTCCTTGATCAGCCGCATCAGCGGCTAAAGCCCCTACCCCAGCAAAACGGCCATTCTAAACCACCATCGGGAAAACTGAGGTTTTCTTTACAACGCCATAAACAAAACTTGTATCGATCGAAGCAATACCGCCGATCGCATGCAGTCGTTTGCGTACAAAATTCTCATAGTCCGACAAATCGGCCACTACGACGCGTAATAGATAGTCCGAAACCCCGGTCATGACGAAGCACTCCAAAACCTCATCAACCCTCTTCACACTTTGCTCAAATTTCTGAACGCAGTCTTCAGTGTGCCGATCCAAGGTAACTCGCACAAAAACCGTTACCGGTAGCCCATAGGCCTTGGCATCCACCTCTGCGCTGTAGCCTTTGATGGCGCCGCTTTTCTCCAACAGTTTCACCCGACGCAGACAGGGAGACGGCGACAGGTTCACCTCAGCCGCCAGATCTTGGTTCGTCATCCTGCCATTGCGCTGCAGTGCGCGTATAATTTGGCGATCCTTGCTATCCACTTTACGTCCCCTAGCGATTTATGCCAAGAACTGCCGCCTTTCAGCAAGATGTGCAACTTTTTTTGACGACTGCTGGCATGCTTACCCTCTTCGAGGTCGCAAGGGCAAAAGGCGACTATCACAGTATCTTTGTGACATCGCAGCCAGAGCAGAAATTATCCGTCATTCCCAGACTACGAGTCTCTATCCCACCATTCATATAAGCCTTTGGAAACTGAACAAGTTAAGCTAGGCTTTTTTGAATTCTCAGCACCTTTTCAGACAGATCGTACCTTGGACGGACAATCAGTCGCCATAAAAGACTAACTAATAGGGACAGGAACAAATGAATAATCGTTTGCGTAAAATCACCATAGTAGGCGGAGGCACGGCAGGATGGATGACCGCGCTGATCCTGGATATGGTGCTTTCCCGCACTTCAGGACCCAAAGATCGGCCGCGCATTTGCCTGATCGAGAGCCCCAACATCGCAACCGTAGGTGTTGGTGAAGCCACAGTACCGCGCATGCCACGCACCCTCCGTGAAGCGGGCATTTCAGAGCGGGATTTTTTCCGCGAGACCAATGCGTCATTCAAACTGGGGGTGAAGTTTTGCAATTGGAACAACGACGCTAAGGGTAATCGCATCGACTATGTGAACCCCTTTGCCCACGGTCAGATGTTGCATGGGTTAGAGTCTGCCGAGTATTTCTTACGCTTTGGCAATGGCGATCGGGACTTCACGCAGTCCATCTCACCACACGATCATCTGGGCCGCATGTGCAAAGGCGCGAGGCCGCTTGGCCAGCCCGAGTTTGAGCAACGGCTTGGTTATGCGTATCATCTGGACGCTGTGAAATTTGCCGGCATGCTCACCAAGATCTGTACCAAGCGCGGCGTGGAGCATATACAAGACGAGGTGCAATCGGTCGAGCTGGATGAACAGGGCAACGTCAGCCATGTGATGTTAGAGAACAAGGGCCGCCATGACATCGAAATGGTAGTAGATTGTACCGGGTTTCGCGGGTTGATAATCAACAAGGCACTTGGCGAGCCGTTTGTGGATTACTCGGACTATCTGCCCAACGATCGCGCGCTGGCATTGCAGATCGAACATCCCGATCCAGAGAAAATCGAAAGCCTCACACGGTCTACCGCACTTGGCGCTGGTTGGACATGGCGGGTGCCGCTCTACAACCGTGTGGGCACGGGCTATGTGTTCTCCTCTGCCCATCGTACCGATGATCAGGCGGCCGATGAATACCTCGAATGGCTGGGTGACAGCGGCAAGGGTGCGACGCCGCGCGTGATCCCGTTGCGCATCGGGCGTGCGCGCAATGCTTGGGTCAAGAACTGCGTGGCGATCGGTCTGTCGGGCGGGTTTATTGAGCCGTTAGAGAGTACCGCGATCCATATGATTGATCATGCGGTGCGCTGGTTCGCGGAGCACTTGCCCACGCGAGACATCGAGCCGTCACTGCGGACAAGATTTAATCGACAGGTGAATAAGCTCAATGAAGAGGTTCTGGATTTCATCTGCCTGCACTATCGATTGGGCAACCGCACGGATGACCAATATTGGATCGACGCGCGCAACGAATTGAAGATATCGGATCGGTTGGCCGAGAACCTCGAGTTGTGGCAGCACCGCCTGCCGATGGCCCATGATATCGAGTTCGCCACGCTCTTTGACCACCGCGTTTATCAGACGGTTCTTTTGGGCAAACAGGTCTATGATACGGGCTATGGCTCTGGCATCCGTGATCGTATGCGGCCGTTGAAGAAACCGATTTGGTACCAGTGGGTGAAGGGCGCGAAAACGGACCTAGCCCAGATACTCAAAACGATGCCGGATCACAAAACACTGCTGCGCGATATCCGAGGGGAGCTGAAACAACCCGCCTTTGGAATGGGCGCAGCGATGAAATCGACAGTGGCGATGCCGGGCGAGGCACCGGCCCCCTTGGTAATTCAGAACATGCCGAACCTCGCCGAAATCCAAAGCGGTGCGAAGGATTTGCAACTGTTCTAGGGATGCTTTGCGCGCTACGCCCGAGTATGTTTGATATAAAGATGAGGGGCGGGATGTTAAATCTCGGCCCTCACGCGGCCCTAGTGACCTTTGCAAAGTCACCCGTACAGCCCGGAGCGGTCAAAAGCATATGGCGGGAGCCGGTCCAAATTCCTCGCAGTCATCAAGGCAAATGGCTGCCTTGCGACCCTACCCCTCAATGCTCTGTACAAGAATATCCGCGGCTTCCTGCAATTCCTCTAAGGGGATTCCACCACGTACCATAACGCGAAGTCCGAAATACCCAGCGGTGAGCGATATTGCTGTTTCGCGGCGTAAGCTGACGTTTTTGTTGTAAACCGCCGAGGCCGTCAGCGCTTTGTCAAATAATGCAGTGGTATCTTGGATGCCCACACACACTGTTTGCATGGTGGCGTGATCCTCACCCGCATGATCAATTGCAGCGTTGCAGATGAAGCACCCCAAGCGATCCCCGTCTCGAACGGGTGCAAGTACCGCATCAAACATGTCGCGAAACCTGTCTCGTGCCGTTGTGGCCTGCAGAAACACCGCCGCCAGATTGGCTACGTCCTGGTCACGGTAAAGGTTCAAAGACTGTTCATACATAGCGTCCTTGTTGCCGAACTCCCGGTAGAGCGATTGCTTTTTTAGCCCGGTGGCATTTTCCAAGTCCTGCATCGAGGTGCCGTGATATCCCTTCTCCCAGAAAGTTTTCTGTAGGGCACGCAAAGCGATGTCCGGGTTAAATTCCTTAGGCCTGGCCATTTGTTTCAGCTCCTCTCGTATATGTTACCAATCGGTCCACTATTATTATTGACCGAACGGTCCGAAATGCTTAAATCAGTTTTCACCGGCAGGCAAGAGCCTGCGGGTGCATCCATTTTCAACCTTGCAGCTAACGTTCGTATTCACATTCCTTCGCCTTTTGAGGACGAAGACCGCACTCGGAGAAACGTAGAATGACCATCGCAACCGACTCCCCGCTCAAAGCAGATCACGGCAATAAAATTCAGGAATTAGCCACCAAAGGTCTCTTCGCGTCACTTATACTGGTGTTCCTGTGGTTTGGTGGCATGAAGTTCACCGCCTATGAAGCTGGGGCGATCCGTGGGCTGATTGAAAACTCCCCCTTCCTCGGCTGGCTCTATGCTGGGCTGTCGGAACAAGCCGTTTCCATTCTGTTTGGGCTTGCCGAGTTGACCATTGCCGGCTTGCTGGCAACCCGGTTTTTTGCACCGAAATTCGCGGTACTTGGTGCAACTGGCGCAGTGTTGACCTTCCTTGTCACGCTAAGCTTCTTCGTTTCGACACCTGGCGTTTTCATTCCCGACACCGGCCCTCTGGCAATTTCAGTGGTACCTGGTCAGTTCATTCTGAAGGACGCCGTGTTGCTGTTTGCATCGCTCTTTGCCTTGGGCAACGCCCTGACAGCACAAGAGTAATTTTGCGGATCTATCTAAGAGAACTATCCGAGGCATCGTGTTCTCTGGTCAGCACCTCACCACCATTACGAGGTGCTGCTCAAACATCGCAACCAATTACGGAGTACTATGACATGACAAATAAACTTAGATACGGATTTGCTGCTATGCTCAGTGCTGCTGTTCTGGCGGCTGGGATGATGTCACCCCCGGCGACTGCTCAGGACAAGGCAGATTGGCAGCCGAAATGGACCAAAGACGGGCAACTGGTACTCCCCGAGGGCTACCGCAAATGGGTTTACCTGGGCTCGCCCCTGACCCCCAATGGCCTGAATGACGGCGCGGCTGGTTTTCCTGAATTCCACAATGTCTACATCCAGCCGGAAGCCTTTGCGATCTACGAGGAGACTGGCGAATTTGCAGAAGGTACGATCCTGCTGAAGGAACTCCAGCTGGTAGCGGAGCCGCAAGAGGATGACGGATCGCGGTACGAGGTTTCCGGCCGTGGATATTTTCCAGGTGCCTACAATGGCATAGACATTGCCGTAAAGGATTCCAGTCGTTTTGCCGAAAGCCAGAACTGGGGCTACTTCAACTTTGGCCACCACGCCCCGCCATATGCCGAAACGGCAGCCGCGGCACCGATCAGCGCCTGTGCCCAATGCCATATCGATAATGCCGACCGGGATATGGTGTTTACCCGCTTCTATGGGCTTCTGAACTAGGCCGCCAACGCTAGCATAAGCAGTACATGCGGGTGCGTCTAACTTGGTGACGGCCCGTTTTTCCTAAATAACGCTCGTCAAATATCACGCTAACTCAAGATCGATCAAAGGTAAGAGGCAACCCAAATGACACAGAAATTCGATATCATTATCATCGGTGGCGGCAATGCAGGATTTGGCGTTTCAGCGGTTGCTCATGACGCGGGCAAGTCGATTGCCTTCATCGAAGAACGCGATTTCGGCGGAACCTGCCCAAACCGGGGCTGCACCCCAAAGAAGGTATTGGTTGCGGCCGCACATGCGTTGCACGAAATCGAAACTGCAAACGCCCATTGCATCGAGGTGGGGAAACCAAAGCTGGACTGGTCAGCTTTGATCCGCCGAGAGAAAGCCATGATCAATTTCATTCCAGATGCCATGGGGGATCTGGCAGCTAAACGGGGCACCGTGTTTCGCGGCCGCGGTGCCTTTACCGGCCCCAATTCGGTTGAGGTTAACGGGCAGGAACTGACAGCCGACAACATCGTAATCGCTACGGGGTCTCGCACGCGTCAATTGCCAATTCCCGGCGCCGAATACATGATCACCTCGGACGAGGTTTTGTCAGATGAAAACCAGCCGAAGGAGGTTGTATTCATCGGAGGTGGTGTAATTGCCATGGAATTCAGCCATGTATATGCGCGCGCAGGCACCAAGGTAACAATACTAGAGGCTATGCCGCAGCTGCTGCCACGTATGGATGTCGACGCGGTGAATGTCATCAAGGCAGAAAGCGAACGCCTAGGCATTGTTATCCAAACGGGCGTCAAAGTCGAAGAGATCACCCAAGATGGTGAGACATTGAGCGTGAAATACTCGATCAACGACGAGGATCATGTCGTAGCTGTCGATCGTGTCGTAAACGGAGCGGGCCGAATTGCGAACACCGATGGTCTGAACCTCGACGTTGCGGGCATCGAACATGATGGCATTGCGATCAAGGTTGATGAAACAATGTGCTCGGTGTCCAACCCTTCTATCTGGGTCGCGGGTGATGCATTGGTCAATACGCCGCAACTGTCCCCCGTCGCCACACACGAGGGACGCCTGATCGGCAAGGCCATCGTATCCGGATCTGGCCAGAGCGCTGATTTCTCCGGGTTGCCAAGCTGCGTTTACACAGTTCCAGCTATCAGCACCGTTGGCATAACCGAGGCCGAGGCACACAGCAAAGGCATAGATTTCAGAGTTACTAAGAATGATATGACCGGATGGTTCTCGGGAAAATCATACGCTGAATCCGCCGCCTGGGCGAAAGTGCTGATCGATAATGAAACCGATCAGTTCCTCGGCGCTCATTTGG
Source organism: Parasedimentitalea nitratireducens (assembly GCF_057444295.1). NCBI lineage: Bacteria > Pseudomonadati > Pseudomonadota > Alphaproteobacteria > Rhodobacterales > Paracoccaceae > Parasedimentitalea > Parasedimentitalea nitratireducens. Next base: position 27,430 of record NZ_JBYAXC010000021.1, read on the forward strand.
TTGGACACCAAGGGGAGGACCTAATCCACCTCTTTGCGATGGCCATGCAGCACAACATTACGGCCGCAGAGTTCCAAACCAGCCACTTTGCCTTTCCGACATTCTCGTCCGACGCAAAGAACCTGTTTTAGGGACAAAGGGAGGCAAGGCTTGCCGTTACTGCGAACCTGGAATTTCTGATACTAATGTTTCTGTGACGCCGACGCCGCTTGGTAAGATTAACTTAAGCGCTTTCCGAACCGCTAAACATAGCACTTCCCCAGACTTGGGGTGGTGCTATCAAACTGTAGGAGGCAAAGCAAAATACAATGATCGATCTTGAAACCATTGGCTTGGCGGCGGCTGCCAATGGTGTACCGAGGCAGTGTTTCAGGCCTTGTCAGGCGTGCGTAACGTACGGCAAGGTTTTATCCGCACAATTTCGCCAGATGACCGTTGGTCAGAGACCGTGGAGGTCGACTTTAACCCTGAAGAGATCACTCTGTCTGACTCGCAAACCGTACACTTGGCGACCCACGCCAGCACGTCCAAGCATAGTATGCGGGAGTATGATTTGAACCTCTGGCTTTCAGGTTATGAGGCTGATGAGGTAAAGACGTTTAGCAATTGATCAATACCCTTAAGCCTCCGCGGTCGCATCCAAGCGCCCGGTAGAAATAGGGACGATTACTGGAAAGACCGGTTAGGTTAGCCGACCTATACTTTAGACTACACAATGTAGCGAAAGATGCATCTGACTTATCATTTGAACCTGTAGTCGTTTGCGAGCACGTTGCCTAACCTAAGTACATATGCTGCCACATACCGAATCTGACAATCGTTCAAAGCGGTTTTCAATTCGCAAGATAAGTTGCAAACGTCAGCGCTCAGAAGTTTACACTTCAGAGCTGCTCTAGCTGCAAATATTGCTCGGGTTCACCACGGATCTGACAATGTGATTTCGATTATCTGGCACCATGAGGCGTTGTTACGGTCGGTCGCTGCTCGCTCTGACCTGTAACGGCAAAAACAAACGGGCTCAGGTTAGCCGCAAAAGCTGACCAAGCAGGAATGACTTGCAGATCTGTGATTTCAAAACACGGGCCGTCATTTCTAACCCCCCATATCCACGGGCTGAAAAGCTGTTGGGCGGGGAGCTAACAGGGAAAGAAGGACAAGTCTAATGACTACGAATGTATCTCCTCTCAATGACTGCAATACTGCAAACTACACAGGCCACAATGTGTATTCTATGCCTTCACACGGAGAGCAGGGACAACATTTATCCTTAAAACGGGCCAGAATATCGTCTTCTCGGACCCGCGAAAGAACTCAAAGCGTGGGTGACAGCAGGATACTATCCAAGATGCTGGATTCTATAGACAAAGACCTTTTCAGTGATCTCATCAGCATCCTCGAAGAAGACGATAATTGCGAAATAATTCAGTATCCTGTTACATCCTAAATTGCTTGGTACATCAGCTGGTGCAAGTGGGCTGCAATAGTTCAATCGAGCTTTCGTCTTCCCCCTTTTTGGAAAAATAGGGGGACCTCACCGATCTACTTGGTTGAAGCGATCTCGATATGATCCGAAGCCACCCCCTGCCTACAAGCTGGAGTGAGGGTGGCTTAGCATACCCCCAATACTCCTCAAACGGCTTCGTTTCTGGCCTGATGAACGCACGGTCGGACATTAAAGGCCGCTTTGCAGACGTCTTTTAACGAAAACTGTGCAAATCACTGTTGCCAGATTTGGCTTTGCACAGTTTATCAAATTGAAGCAAATCTAGGCATTCAACAACGCACTCGTCAGGTCAAAATGTGTTGCCCCAGTAACCGCTCCAGCACTTGGCTTGGTGCTATGAATTTGTGCTGACTGACACTGCCAAAACAACGGTTAACTGGCTGACCACCTTTGAGCTGTTTTCTAGACACCGATCACATTAAGTCGAACACTTCCCCACCAATCTCAACATTGATCTGATCCTGGCCAGCGCCATCGACCAACGCCCACAGAATTTGGCCGGTGGGTTTGTAAATCACAAAGGCTTCCTGCAGAGTATCATCACCAGCACGCGACCCGACATCCTCACCAGAATGGGTCAGATTGACCTGAAAATCATCCGCAGTAGCCCCAGAGCCGCCAAAAAATAGTACGTCATCTTCGGCGGCTGTGTAGTCCTGGATCCAGTCCGAACCATGGCCAGCGATCCCCAAGTGGTAGAATTTATCCGCCCCTGCGCCGCCGTTGACACGGTCGTGGCCATATCCCCCATTTAGAAAATCGTTACCGGCGCCTCCAAAAATCAGATCAGAGAATGCCGCCCCAGTGATTACATCGTTGCCGTCTTGACCGACCAGCTCGTCGCTACCATACCCACCGGAAATACTGTCATTGCCGTCCATGCCATAGATCAGGTCATTGCCATATCCACCGTCGATGCTGTCGTTGCCTGCGCCGCCAAAAATAACGTCGCGTAGATCCGCCGAACTCTCACCACCAAAGATGAAGTCATCTCCATCGCCACCGTTTAGAGTGTCATGACCGTCGCCGCCGTTGAGCTTATCATCATCTTCACCGCCATTTATTTTGTCGTTGCCGCTACCGCCAAAAATGGTATCCGCCCCCTGCTGGCCATACAGTCTGTCATCCCCCGCATCACCGTAAATCAAGTCATCACCACCCCAACCATTCACGATATCCATACCCTCGTTGGCATCGATCGTATCGTTGCCACGATTACCAATTATATGATCATCGCCAGCGCCTGCGATCACCCAATCGTCCCCGCTGCCAGCGTCAATACTGTCGTCCCCACTGCCACCGGCAATAATATCGCTCTCGCTACTTCCGACGATATTCATATCTTCATCAACAACATCGGCTGGCGGTGGAGTAAAGTCATCAACACTTGAAGCATCATGGTGGTAGGTTATCTGGATGACTTCGTAAGGTTTCAGCTGAAAGTTCAAACTGGTGCCGCCGCCAAGTTCACTTTCATCAAAAGTCGTGATCTTTGCCCGAACGTCGTGTTCGTTCAGGTAGTAGTTCTCACCTTCTAATGTGACATACTCAGAATCCACGAATTCATCGATTTTGCCATTGAAATGCCGACCGTTGGAAGTCGCAGGATCATATCCTACCAAAATGCCATCAACAGCGAGGTAGCTATTGATGTAGCCGCTCAGATCAAGCGAGATATCCGACATTTCCTCAGTAAACGACGAAACATATAAAACGGTTTTCGAGTCGCTTGCGTAAGCATTCACGTTAACAGTGTTGTCCAATCCCTCGAAACTCAAATTCACGACGTCGGTTCCGACAAGCGAAGTGCTCATCAAGTCGAAAACAGCACCGCCAATTGAGTTGATGACCAGCCCAGTCTGTGGATCGACCACAACTTCTCCTGATCCGGCAAGATCGTTAGCGGTATTGTGATGGGGGGGCCATACAAATGCAGCATCAACCCCCATAGTCACCATATACTCAAACTGCTGCAGCAAAATGGGAGCAGCACGCATCCCCAAAGCGTCCATATTACGGTTGGTGATGTTCCACTCTGTAATATGTAGGTCCAGCGGCCGGTCTAATTCACTTTCCCAAACGCTGTGCTTTTGAGGGATGAAGTTCAATTCCTGAGAGGACCCAGTAAGTTCGTCCGGAAAGATATTGTAATAGTAATGCTCAACAACAGCATCAATTTCATTAAGAGCAGGCGCGGAAATATTTTCAATTATTTCCTCATTAGCTGCAACAACACGGTCACTCCACGAACCGGTTCCAGACGGATAGCTTGTAGAGGCCCCAGAAGGGTTTGCCATTTGTACAAGAATTTGAGGATCGTAATCGAATTCAGAAGCGGCCTCTTCAATTGCAATAATGGTCTCATTTGCAACAGCGCCATATTCTGCTTCACTTTGTTTTTGCCAATACTCATTTCCAACTTCAAATCCAGTTACGATATCTCCATAACTAGCGAGCACAATTTCAACAAACTTGGATATTACTTCGGGGCCTGGGTAGCTTTCAAAAGTTGGTGTCACCAACAGTACTTTATAGTTTTCTGCTTTGGCCCACTCTAAAAACGAGGTCAGGTGACCATGCAAGCCCTCACCATCCAGCATTCCATCGGCATAAATGGTATCTGGCTGTCCCGCCGGATACCTCAATGTAGCAATATCTAACTGCTCAACCGCATCTTGGAAGTCTGCTGTTGGAACACCTTCGGCAGTGTTTTTAGTCGAAATGATGTTGCCCGAAAACAGCTCCATCTTTACCCGAGCATCAGTTTCAGAATCCGATGCATATTTAAGATCCAATTTCGACATTCCACCCGCCACTTTATCGTTGATTTTCTTCAGCGTTACGGGTTTGTGTGTCTCAGACCAAATATCTAAAGCGGGTGATTTGACTTAAATTTTACGCCCCTCACTCAGGCTGATATCAGGGAATTAACTATTATAAACAAGAAACTAAATGCTCGCCGATCAAACGACAGTATTTCAAGCATTGCGTTATTGTCTCTCGTTTCGAAACAGTCAGATTGCCATTGAAGTTGCTCGATAAAATGAAAGGCGTTAACTCTCCACTACAATCTAGCACCTCATTTTGTTAAAAATATATTCGCAGAAAGCCTACTGCAATCAAGAAAATCAGAGCCCGCATTTGAATAAAATCAGCCAAACCTTCCAGGTCTCGAAACCAAGAAAGTCACAACAGCGGACACAGGCAAACCCACAAATAGCCTTAGGTCTGTCGCAAAATGAACAAATGTGACAACACAGGATCTCTTCTGATTCTCCTCCAAATCTGTGTTCAAACCATCCCAGAAAAGCACCAGATAGCCAGATAGCATGGCTGAGATTCAGCGGAGGCAGATCCGTCGTAAGACCGGCCTCCTTCGAAGATCAGCGAAGATCCCGCTTTGGGTGCAGCCACAAAACGTGGTGATCGCGCTTTCACGAAGAAGTCTTTCAAGCCCTAATACTGAGAAGCAGCTTCAGTAAACGTTGTGGGTAGCAACGAATGAGTGCGGCCCACCTTTTAGGGGGTGTTAGCTACTACACTGCTTAGGCAGGCCGCGGCCCCGCTGGGCTGCGGGACATGAATAAGGTAGTCTATTGTGCAAATTTGGCCAGCAAGGGTAACTCATGGTGAAACAGTCCATGTATCGTAAACGCAGAGCTCTGGGTGGACTGGACCTGTCGCGTTTTGGTGCCACCCCAAGTGCTCGTTTAGGCCACTTTCCGTTCGAAAGCGACCGTGCTTTTCCAGCCCTGTGCTGAGTATCGGCGTCGCGGATTATAGAATCCATTGATGTATTCGAAGATCGCCATCTCAGCTTGCCTGCGCCCTTGCCATCACCGACGCCAGATCAGTTTGGCTTGATGGTTTTGAAGAAGGTTTCGGCGGCTGCGTTATCATAGAAATTACCTTTTCCGCTCGTCGACGCCCTGAACCCATGCTGGCGCAGGATCTTGTGGTAATCGTGATAGCAATATTGGCTGCCACGGTCCGTGTGATGGATGCAGCCCTTTGGACGGCGCTCGGAGGGCTACCAACACGGCGATGCCCCACATCCAGACCAATCTCTTTCAGTTCTTCCATCATCCGTGGCCTACCATAGCTGCCCAAGCTGAGACGGGACTGCTCCTTGATATGTGCCAGCGTGACCAGGTCAGACCGAAGATTCCGTAACTGGTCCAAAAGATCCGTATATTCTAGGTGTCTGTTCACAGGAAGCTTCATTTCGGCGTAGTGTGAAAAACCAATAGTTGATAAGAGCCATTACCCTCTAACGCCGCCTGTTTCTGCTGTTGCGCATAGATCACGCTGGTTTTCGCTGCCTGTTGCTTCCGTAGTGCTTCCGGTGCCAAGCATTCAGCGCAAATAACCTCCCAGAGGAGGCGCGTTAAGCTATTGTACTATCTGTATTATTATTGGTTGCGGGAGTAGGATTTGAACCTACGACCTTCAGGTTATGAGCCTGACGAGCTACCGGGCTGCTCCATCC
>NZ_JBYAXC010000022.1:0-30414 GCF_057444295.1 Parasedimentitalea nitratireducens
GCACAGCGAGGTGAACTCGGGCGCGGTGAAACGTACCGCATAGTCCGTTCCGGCTTGCGGGTTCGGAACGCGTTCCAACAGCGCTTCTTCGGGTGAGTTGGGGAGTTCGGTTTTACCACCAATCTGGGTTAGGTTTGCATAGATGTCTTCATTTGCCATTGTATTGTTCCTTCAAACGCCGCGTTTGTTGCCCCAGACGAGCACATGCAGCTGTGGCAGGATGGTGGGAGTATACCAGTGATCCCCCAGGGTTTTGTCGATCAACCACTCGTAGCGGTTCATGATGCCGTCCATGTCGATCTCGGCATCCTCGGATTCGGGCGGCGGTGGAGTATGGTTGCCTGGTTGCAGGTACAACGGCAGGTCGGGATACCGCTTTGCGACCTCGCGGGCCCAATCATAATCAGCCTCGTCAAAGATCACGATTTTCATCACCGTTTCGGCCTGCTTGGCCTGAGTGATGCAGTCGCCGAACTTGGCCCAGCCCACCGTTTCCCCCGAGGATGGCGGTTTGGGGCTGAGGATCAGTGTGGACAGCTCGCTGAACCAGTTTTGTGTTACTGATCCTTGATCATGAGAGCTTAAACAACGTCACGCCGTCTGACGATCTTGCACCAAGTTATACCTCAAAAATGGCTTCAGTTGAACGCTAACAAGAACAGGCTCTCGTTTAAAGTGTGTCTGGTTTCCTAGACCCCAATCCATGGGGCGGCAAATTATTACTCTCTTGAAGGGGGCGGCGCGCCCTAAGGGTTCTTTCGAGCAATTTTAGAATATCGATTTTCGAATTCTCTTCTACCTCTGCGTGTGGTGTGGGGTAGGTTGATAATGTAACTATAGCCTGTACGGAGAAGAGAGATGTTAAATATATTTGCAGATTCAATGATGGTCGCGTCCCGAGCTCAGATGCCAAGTGACCAACTATGTTGTCAGTTCGATGATAAAGGCCACAGCGCTGATGCAGTTACCCCTGACAAGAAAGCCGTGGCCTGGTGGTTGCCAAAAGCAGACGTCAGACCAGAGTTTTCAAGCAAAACGCCGGTACCTCAGGCTCACGGTAAGTAGCTGGGTCTCTTTGGCCCTTCCGATTGTCGAAGACAATTCGCAAGGATGTTTCAATTTGGTTTGTGGAGTTGCCGATGTCAGTGATCTAAATATCGTTGGGCTACGGGCAAGAGCTGAGCAGTAGAGTAATGCTGCTCTTGTTCTACCCAGCTTTCTCAAGCCAAAAGCTGAATATGGCGCCTTGTTGCGGATGGTTCCGAGCGGATATCCTGCCACCTTGTGCCTCGATGGACCTTTTGCAAAACGCCAGCCCAAGACCGGTAGATGAAGCGTCGGACCTTTCGTCCTTTTTCAGCTGATAGAAGCGTTCGAATATTCTTTCCAATTCATCAGCTGGAATTCCTGGGCCATGGTCGCGGACCGTAAAGTGAACTGTGTCATCCCGATCTTCTCGGGCTTCGATTTCGACAGCTCCGTTGTTGCCGGCGTATTTGGTTGCGTTGAAGCAAAGATTGGCGAGGACACGTAGGGTTAAATGAAGATCAGCTCCTACAACCAACTTGGATGGCTCAAATTGGAAAATTGGGTCGTAGTTCAAGATCTCATAGGTCTGATCAAAAATCTGATCCACCGTCACGGCACGCATTTGTACGGGCATTCGGCCGGATTTTAGTCTGCTTAGTTCAAGCATATCATTTGCATAGCCGGCAATACGATTCACATTGCCAATGGCGCTGCTGACCATGTCCTGCAGGTCCTTGTCGGGTGCTAGTTCTAAATTTTCCTCTACCATTTCCAGTACTCCGCCGATCCCTTGAAGCGGGGACCTGAGATCATGAACCAGCATTGTGGTTTGGTCCTCACGATGCTTGTCGGCTGCCATCCGAGAGCGCAAAAGATGTTCAAGCATTTCTGCGTGTTCGGCTTGATCTTTGCGCATGGTTTCAAGGGCAAGATGAACCCTGATCCGTGCGGCGACTTCTTCGATGTTATAGGGCTTTTCGATGTAATCACTTGCGCCAGCCGCAAAGGCGCTCACTTTGTCCTCAGGTGTGATGCGACCGCTCAGAAAGATGACGGGTATATTGCGGTATCCCTCTAGCGTTTTAAGTTTTTTGCAAAATTCGATCCCGCTCATTCCCGGCATTTCGACGTCCAGTAAAATGATATCCGGAGGAGAAGCCTTGATGGCTTTCATAGCCATCTCAGCGCTTGTTCCTGCGCGTGTGTCGTACCCAAGGTTAGTCAGGATTGGCACGAGCAAGGCGAGGCTGTCGACATCGTCGTCAATAGCGAGAACTTTGTTTGCGCGATCAGGAGTTACCATGAAGAACTTCACCAATCTCTTTCAGCATTTGTTCGTGCTCGAAGTCTGCGGTTCGTCTTCGGATCATCGAAATCAACGAGGGGTCTTTATCTGCAAGGTTTGTTAAAGTCGCTTCAAGTCGGGCAACTGAAAGAGTTTCAAGTGCATTTGCCAGAGTGCTTAGGTTTCCATCGTCCAATTCTGACCAGTTTGTTTGGTTTGTACCAGCCTTGGCCAAGTTGCGATCAATGGCAGCGAAAAGAGCAGCTTCGTCCAACGGTTTTCTAAGGAAGTCGATCATGCCTACCGCCAACGCTCTTTCTTTGTCTTCGTCAAATGCGTTTGCAGTTACCGCAATGATACGCGCATCGCGACCTTCCGGAGTGGACAGGATGTTTTGTGTCGCTTCAAAACCATCCATTTCTGGCATTCGAATATCCATTAGAACGAGATCCGGTTTTTCGTTCTTGTACTTTCCAACTGCCTCTTGCCCATCAACGGCTTCAATCAGCTGATATGGTTTGTCGCTAAGAAGCGATACGATAAGCTCACGATTGCTTGTTACATCGTCCACGACCAGGATTTTGGCAGCTTTATGATCGGCAGAGCTCTTTGGGGTAATTTCGGTCTTGGACCTTGGGGGAAGTGCAGAGCGGCCTGTTCCAACGATCAGCGGTAGCACTAAGCGAAAGTGACTGCCTCTCTCTGAAGAGTTAACGAGATAAAGGTCTCCATTCATCAGTAAAGCATATTCCCGACTGATAGCGAGGCCCAACCCCGAGCCCTCTGTGTGATGGCGGCCTTTGGCCTGCTCAAATGTGTTGAATATGCGTTCCTGGTCTGCTTTTGGAACACCAGAGCCTGTGTCTTTTACATCAAAGGCAATTTCTTGATATCCACTGCGTTTGGTGTGAGTTGCGACCGTTATGGACACCTCTCCGATTTGGGTGAATTTCACTGCGTTACCCAACAAGTTGATCAATATTTGTCTCAACTTCCCGTAATCAGTGGCAATGAAGTCGGGAACATCTGGGTGGACTTCCACTTCGAAATTCAACCCTTTTTCGTCAGCTCTAAAGCCCATGATGGATTTGAGATCACTGGTCAATTCTTCTATCGGCACTGATGCGTTTTCGACTTCAAGGTGGCCAGACTCGATCTTTGACATATCAAGAACGTCGTTGATCAAGGCAAGCAGATGTCTTCCGCTACGCTTGATGCGGTCAACATGGGCTTTGTTTACGTCCGATAGCGATTGATCGCGAAACAGCACATCAGTGAAGCCAAGGATGGAGTTAAGCGGCGTTCTTATTTCATGCGACATCGACCGTAAGAATTGCGATTTTGCCAAGTTTGCAGACTGGGCCACATTTGCGGACTGTACAGCTTCCCTTTGTTCCTCGATGCGCTGTGACATCGACGCCAAAGCCGTATGTAATTCAACCACTTCACGCGGTCCTTCGGTTTTGACAGGCTCATTTGAGCTTCGGCCTGAGGCAATGGTATTGGCAACATCAACGGCTTCGCGAAATGATCCTGAAACCTGACGGCTGATGAACAGAAAAAATACGCCAAAACCAACCGTTAGGATAATCGAAGCAAGCCGAAACCAATTGCGGAACGTGACAATTGACTTTGCAAGGCGGTCTAGCTCAGCTGCGGCTTCCCCGGTTTCTTCGATTGTTGCCGCATCGAGCAGCGCCTCGGTTCGAGACATCACAATATGTTCAAGGTTGTCAGCGGCCTTAAGTGCTTCAAGCTTGGCTTCGGAATCATAGATTTCGAAAATGTTCTCTGCTGTTTTTTGTATGGTTAGGTGTAGCTGCGCTATTCTGTTCAGCGCGATCTGTTCATCAACGGAGTGCGGCAGAGATGATATCGAGCTTAACAATTGGCCAAACCGCTCGGAGGTCTCGTAAAAGATTTGTTCTTCTTCAGGCTCCCCAAACACGTATTCCGAGACCGAGTTTATCATTTCTGGAGCGATGTTGTTGAGCTGGCGGTAATGGTTGAAAACGGTCAGGGTTGATCGAGAGATCGTGCCTTCCCTGCTTTCTTCAAGGAGCTTATGATAGGCGCGTTCGCTAATAGCCCAAAGCTCCTCACGTAGGATTTTGCCAGATGTGTTTTCTAGGCGATCTGCCCGCCGAACAGCTTTCCTTTCGGTTGCAGGTGAGTAGATACCAAAAATTTCATTTCGGGTGCGCGTTTCATACTCATACACCAAGGCTTCGACTTGGGTCAGCTGCGAGAGCTCTACTGGTCGAGTTTCCAGCGGCTTTAGCGCGGCCAGAAACAGTTTGAATTCTTCCAGGTTGGCGTCAAAATCCACCAGCTCGTCTTCTTCACCTGCAAGATAGTCGAGCACATTGGAGTGAAGGTCGCCAATTTCATCCAGAATCTGTAGGTACAGGATCGCACCGGGAACGTCGTCATCACGTACCTGTCGGGCTTGTTCAAGACTACGGCTGGTGGCGCTTTCTACGTTTATGATCAGGATGAATAGTGGGATGAACATGGCGAAGAACAGCAGCCACATGATTTGGCTGAGGCTGAATCTTATTCTTTGTTCGCCAATTGCCCACATATGGCTGCCCGTTCCATGTTCAAATCACCGTTAACTTAATGTGTTACCATAATAGATGATTTCAAACCTGAAAATTTAATAGTCGCAGGTGGGTATGCTGTTCGGCTTCGCTTTTGGTTGATAGGTGCAGGGCAGGGGGTAAGTGCCTTGCCTAGCTCTGTTTTAGGATGATGGCGAGATCCATCACATTTGTACCTGTTGGGCCGGTCTTGATCTGTGCGCCAGTGTGCGCCAGATGGCTGGCAGAATTGGCTTGGCGCAATGCTGTTTCTGCACCAGGTTTTTTGTCAAATATCGTCCCGTCCACATAGGCACCTGCAGCATCGGTTGGGCCATCAGTTCCATCGGTTCCGGCAACCAGTCCGATGATGTTATCGTGGTTGCGAAAGTGGCGTGAAAGTTCAAGCGCGAGCGCCTGATTGCGCCCACCTGCGCCCGGGTTTTCGGGAAGAACGACAGTGGGCTCGCCGCCATAGATGTACAGGCCGCTGGGTCCGCTATTCACGTCGCGAGCGATGTCATTGGCGACGTCGATGACGTCTGCATACATCGTCTCTTCATTTGCGATGACGGGAATGCCCAGGCTTTGTGCGCCCTGCGAAACAGCCTGTCTGGCAACGGCGTTAGATGCAATGATGCTTGCAGAGTAATCAAAGGTTGCATCCTGGGGTTCTGCCCCCAATCCAGAGCCAATTACATCAATCCCGTCGCCGCAGACATCAGAGATTGCCAAAACATCCACGCGACGTCCCTTGAACGCAGACAGCAGCTGGCCCCCTTTGACGGCGGACAGGTCTTTTCGTCGGCGGTTTATTTCTGCAATGTCAGCGCCCTCGCTCAATGCGGCCTTAGTGGCCTCAACAAGCTCGGCATAGTCGGCGCCATCCTTCAGGTGTTCGACAAGTGAAGACGCGCCACCCGAAATAAGCAAAAGAAGCCGGCTGTTGGCGTCGCAGCCTTCCACAAAATCGAGTGCGGTTTTACCGGCAATCAGTGAGGTGAGGTCAGGAATGGGGTGACTGGCCTCAAGCGTGGCTACGTTGCTGCCCAGATCGGCAGAGCCAAGATGATCGGTCTTGGTGATGACAAGCGAGGGGGCAAGGGCGCGCCATGCGGTTGGCAGCCCCTCGAACATGGATACAGCAGCTTTTCCGGCCGCAAGAATGTGGGTTGGTTGTAGGATCTCCGAGCGTGGCAGCCATCTGTGGACAGCTCTGTCGCCCTTCACAGCCGAGACACCATTGTGAAACAAATTGAGAAGTTTGGTTCTTTTAGTTCCGTGCATTCTAGCGTCGCCTACTTGGATTTAATTCACGTTAAGGTTTTTAGCCTGGATGCTTGTTGATGTGCAATTGAAATATTAAATATTTCAAATCAGTTAGTTACCTGAAAATAGACTGCAGGTGAAATTTTGAACTTGCGGATTTTAAAAAACCGATGCACTGATATATGGTCTTTTTTATACCGGGAGGAAACCATGAAGAGACTCACTATAGCAGCCACAGCTGCGGCCACTCTTGTTGCAGCAAGTGTTGCAACAGCAGCGCCAGTTCGGATGAAAGTTGCATCGTCCTTTCCATCATCGCAGCCATTGCTGGGCTCGTCAGGCGTGGCGCTGACCGAGGCTGTAACGGCAATCACCGGTGGTGACGTCGAAATGCGGTTTTATGAACCCAATGCCTTGGTTCCACCCTTTGAAGTTCTCGATGCCGTTGGTGCTGGTACAGCGGATGCCGCTTGGACCAACCCTGGCTACAACACCAAAAAAGACATTGCGTTTGCCTTGTTCTCGGCCGTCCCATTTGGACCGGGTGCTGGTGAATACGCTGCCTGGATGTTCTATGGCGGCGGCCAAGAGCTGCTGAACGACAAATTGTATTCTAAGTTCAATGTTCACTCAGAAATCTGTGGTGTTTCCCCACCTGAAACCGCCGGTTGGTTCCGCGACGAAATTACCTCGCTCGACCAGCTCGACGGCATCAAGATGCGGTTCTTTGGCCTTGGCGCACGTGTCATGCAGCGTATGGGCGTTGATACGCAACTGTTGCCCGGCGGTGAAATCTATCCAGCGCTTGAGCGCGGTGCGATCGACGCAACCGAGTATTCGATGCCTGTTGTGGACGAAGCCGCCGGCTTTCATCAGCTGGCCAAGTACAACTACTTCCCCGGATGGCACCAGCAGTCGACCCTGCAGGACCTGATCATCAACCTTGATACATGGAATGGTATGAGCGACGGTCAGCAACTGGCGATCCGGACCGCTTGCCGCGCCAACTATACCAACATGCTGGCTGAAGGTGAGGCAATCAACGGTATCGCTCTGAAGCGTCTGCAAGAAGAGCACAGCGTCAATGTGCGCCAGTGGAATGACGAGCAACTGGCTGTTTTTGAAGAAAATTGGGATGCCGTGGCTGAAGAGCTCAAAGGTGAATCCGAAATCTTTGCTGAAGCTTGGGGCGCACTGCAAGAGTTCCGTGCTGGCTACAATGTCTGGAAAGACAACGCTTACCTTAAATAAGCGCAAATCAAAGAACGCCGGGCAAGTCACGCCCGGCGTTTGTCTTCTCCGGAGCAATAAATGTCCTTCTCAACTATCTACACGCGGCTTGACCAGCTGCTTGGCCTGTTTGCGCGCATTGGCAGTGTGGCCATGCTCGCCCTGGTCTGCATCACGGTCTACGACGTGATGACCCGCTATTTTGGCTTGCCCAAGTTTGCAGGCCTGAACTCTACCATGCTGCAAGAAAGCGAATACTGGGCTCATACAATCCTGTTTTCACTGGTCATGGCCTATGCCTTTACCCGGCAATCTCACGTACGTATCGACCTTGTTCGTGAACTTGTCCCAACCAGGGTTAAATACGGCTTTGAAATCTTTGGTCTGTTGGTCTTCCTGCTGCCATTCTCGGCCATCGCTGCCCGCTATACCTATAACTACGTCTACATCTCGTGGCGCGACAGCGAGGTTTCCCCTTCGACCATCGGTCTAACCAATTTCTGGATCATCAAATCCATGTTGCTGGTGATGTTTGTGCTGCTGTTTATCGCAGGCGTCTCGCAGTTGTTAAAATGCATTGATGGTCTGCGTGGCAAGCTGACCGCCATTGAAGAGTCCCACGTTTTGGGCGGGGGGCATTAACATGGAAATTGCTCAACTCCTCCCACTGTTGATGTTTGCTGCTCTGGCCGTCTTCCTGTTCTCAGGCTTTCCTGTGGCCTTCATCCTGGGTGGCATCGGTCTCAGCTTTGCCTTTATCGCCATTTTGGTGGATCCGTGGCTGTTTGACTGGCCGCAGTTCAATGCCATTCCGGCGCGGGTCTATGGTTCGATTGCCGAAAACCTGATCCTGACGGCGATCCCGATGTTCATCTTCATGGGCACCATGTTGGAAAAATCCGGCATTGCCCGCGACCTGCTGAACTGCCTGCAATACCTGCTGCGCCGTGTTCCTGGTGGGCTGGCGCTGTCAGTGGTGATGATGGGGACAATCCTGGCTGCAACAACCGGTATCATCGGCGCATCAGTAGTAATGATGTCCCTGTTGGCACTGCCTGTCATGATGCAGAAGGGGTACTCGCCCGCGTTAGCATCCGGCACAATCGCCGCATCCGGCACCCTTGGCATCCTGATCCCACCATCGATCATGCTGGTGATCATGGCGGATCTGCTGTCCAAATCGGTGGGCAACCTGTTTGTCGCGGCGATCATCCCCGGCTTTATGCTGGCCGGGTTTTACATGATCTACATCGTGTTCATCTGCTGGCTGAAACCCGAACTGGCCCCCAAGCCCAAAACCGATCTCAAGCTGGAAAACGCAGGCGGTGCATGGGTGATGGTCCTGCGGTCGTTTGTGCCGCCGGTAATGTTGATCGTGATTGTTCTGGGCTCGATTTTGGGAGGCCTCGCCACCCCAACCGAGGCCGCATCTGTCGGGGCCGCTGGTGCAATGCTACTTGGCCTGTTGAACCTTGTGATCTTGCCCAAACTTGGCGTCAAAGAAATGTCATTTGGCGAAGACACCGCGCACATTGAAAGCGAACCAACCAACGGATCTATCTGGGCGTTTTGCAAGGTGGTCTGGGATGTGGTGCAGCGTTCAGCTCTGACCAACGCGATGATCTTTGGTATCTTCATTGGGGCGACGCTGTTCAGCTATGTGTTCCGCCAAATCGGCGGCGAGGATGTGGTCATCCACATCTTTGACAGCTGGGGCTTGGGTAGCTGGGGCATCCTGATTGCGCTGATGGTGCTGGTGTTCTGCCTTGGCTTCTTCTTTGACTGGATCGAAATCACCCTGATCGTACTGCCGGTGTTCGCGCCCATCATCGCCAAGCTGGACTTTGGTGACCACGTTGCAGCGGTGGATATGGTCTATTGGTTTGCCATCCTGATGGCGATCAACCTTCAGACCTCGTTCCTGACGCCCCCCTTTGGCTTTGCGCTGTTCTACCTCAAGGCAGTGGCGCCGCCCGAGATCAAGATCCAACACATCTACAAGGGCATCATCCCCTTTGTGATATTGCAGCTCACCGGGTTGGCGCTTGTTATGCGTTTTCCTGAGCTCGCAATGTGGTTGCCGCGTGTTCTGTTACAATAGGCGACCACTGTGGCCAGACCGTTGCTCTTCTTGCGGTCTGGCCACTTGTCCTCTTTTCGGCCAATTCAATAGTCTATAGGATCTGGAGATATGAGAACTCTGTCGATCAAAATCCCCAATGTGTCTGAAAGCCTTGAACAAAAGCTAGAGGCACTGATCCTGGGCGGTGCCTTCTGGCCCGATCAGCCCTTGGCGTCTGAACGTCGGCTGGCGGAAGAGTTCGATGTCTCGCGCACCTCGCTGCGCAATGCCTTGGGCAGTCTACGAGACAAGGGCCTTCTGACATTGAATGGCAAGCGCTATCACGCCACCAATGTGATGGCGGACCTTCTGGTGCCTGGGCTGCAAAAGATCGCAGACCGTGATGCTGGCCACCTGCTGGATTACTGGCTGGTCTTCTTTCAAGAGGCGGTTCTGCTGGCCCGAAAGAAAGCCCAAAACAGCGACAAGGTTGCGCTTCTCCAGGCGGTTCGCATTCTCAAACAGTCAGTTGCAGGCGAAGACGTGGCGGGCGCTTTAGTTGGGTTTGAAACGCTGAACCGGGTGATCCTGGATGGGTGTTACAACTTCTTCCTAAGCCAAACCCACTATGCGTTGCAGCTTGTCATGGCTCCTTATCTAAAGGCTTCGTTTAAACGGCTGTGTTCAAATGCCGAGGATGCCTCTGCCTTTATCGAGATTGTCAGCAAAACGGGTGACTTCACCTTTGACCGGCAAGCCTTTCATCAGGCGCTGAAACCCGGCCTCGCTGAACCGGCGGGAGCTGGAAAACTGGGTGGTTCCGACGTTGCTGGTAGTGATCCCCAGCAGTTGGTCGATGTCGTGTTGCGGCACCCGCTGTCCATTGAATCTGTGTATGAGCTTCGGTTGATCACGGAAAAGCATGCCGCCGTTCAGGCCGCGACAAATGCAAGTGAACAACAACGCAATGCCCTGATGGAACAGCTGGACGAGATGACAGTTGTGGCTGACAATGCGCCTACAAACTACAGCAAGCTGGACACCGCTCTTCACCGTCTGATTGCTGATTGCTCACAAAACCCGGTGTATCCCCTGATCGATGCGGCCCTTGCCCCGGTGTTTTCGCGAACCACAAACCAGTGGCTGAACAAGCACATGGAGATGCGCAGCGATCAGTCCACCATTCACAAGCAGCACACTCAGATCATCGAGACGATAGCTGACCGTAACGCTGATAAGGCAAGCGAGGCGATGCAGGAGCATCTGGCTTATGTTCTGCGAAACCTACGGAAACTGCGCGAACAGGATCACCTGCACGAAGTCGCAACAGCGCGACGTTTGTTGGGGTAGGGACAAGACTTTGCCGAGTAGGTGGGAAATTAAACCCGCCCAAGAATGGATCTTGTTTCCGCACAATCTATAGGCTACCAAATCCGCACGCGGGGGAGTCCCAAGCAAGGGACTGAGAGGCGAATAGAGCAAATGCTCAGTGTCGCGACCCTTTGAACCTGACCCAGTTGATACTGGCGTAGGAAGCTAGGTGCGCATATTGGGCTTTGGTCCTCACGTCATTGCGCAACCATATGTGGGCCCGAAGTCCGGCCCGCAGGTGTTTCCCAAGCCCAAAATCCGCTGGTGTCTTTTTAAGTGCAAGCTTGAGGAGCACACCGATATGAACGTCCCTAATCCCAAAATCACTACGGGCGCATTGCCTGCGTCGCGCAAAATCTATGTGAACGGCAGCCTGCATCCCGAAATTCGTGTTCCAATGCGCGAAATCTCTGTGCATCCCACCGCAGGAGAGGCACCGCTGCCGGTTTACGACAGTTCAGGCCCATACACAGATCCGGACGTGTTGACCGATATTCGCCAAGGCCTGGCACCACAGCGTCGCGCTTGGGTGGAAGCACGTGGTGATGTTGAAGAATACGAGGGCCGTGAAATCACCGCTGCTGACAACGGGTTTGTCAAAGGAGACCGTCTGACTCCCGAGTTCCCAGTGCGCCCACGGCCCTTGCGGGCTAAGGATGGCAAGGCGGTGACACAGCTGGCTTATGCCCGTGCTGGCATCATCACCCCCGAAATGGAATATGTCGCCATCCGCGAAAACCAATTGCTGGAAACCGCGCCATGCCATCGCGATGGCAATGATTTCGGTGCCAATATTCCCGACCACGTAACGCCAGAATTTGTCCGCGATGAAATCGCAGCAGGGCGCGCCATTATCCCATCCAACATCAACCACCCGGAATCCGAACCGATGATCATCGGGCGGAACTTCCTGGTAAAGATCAACGCCAATATGGGAACCTCGGCTGTCAGCTCCTCGATGGAGGAAGAAGTCGATAAGCTGGTTTGGTCAATCCGTTGGGGTGCAGACACGGTGATGGACCTGTCGACAGGGCGCAACATCCACAACACCCGCGAATGGATTGTGCGCAACAGCCCGGTGCCCATTGGCACGGTGCCGATGTATCAGGCGCTGGAAAAGGTGAACGGCATTGCTGAAGACCTGACTTGGGAAGTGTTCCGCGACACCCTGATCGAACAGGCCGAGCAGGGCGTGGATTACTTCACGATCCACGCTGGGGTGCGGTTGCACATGGTTCCGATGACCGTTGAGCGTGTGACTGGGATTGTCTCGCGCGGTGGCTCGATCATGGCCAAGTGGTGCCTGCACCACCACAAGGAAAGCTTCCTGTACGAGCATTTTGACGAAATCTGTGACATCTGCCGCAAATACGACGTGGCCTTTAGCCTGGGCGACGGGTTGCGTCCTGGCTCCATTGCCGATGCCAATGACGAGGCACAGTTTGCCGAGCTAGAAACCCTGGGTGAGCTGACCAAAATCGCGTGGGCCAAGGACTGTCAGGTGATGATCGAAGGGCCGGGCCATGTGGCCATGCACAAGATCAAAGAGAACATGGACAAGCAGCTGGAGTGCTGCCACGAAGCACCGTTCTACACACTTGGGCCACTGACCACCGATATTGCGCCGGGCTATGATCACATCACCTCTGGTATCGGTGCTGCTATGATCGGTTGGTTTGGTTGCGCGATGCTCTGCTATGTGACACCCAAAGAGCACCTCGGCTTGCCAGACCGCGATGACGTGAAAACCGGGGTGATCACCTATAAGATCGCCGCCCACGCCGCTGATCTGGCCAAGGGCTTGCCGGGCGCGCAGCGTCGCGATGATGCGCTGAGCCGCGCACGATTCGAATTCCGCTGGGAAGATCAATTCAACCTGTCACTGGATCCAGATACAGCACGCGAATTCCACGATCAGACCCTGCCCAAAGAGGCCCACAAGGTCGCGCATTTCTGCTCCATGTGCGGGCCGAAATTCTGCTCGATGCGGATTTCCCACGACATCCGGACCGAAGCACAGAAGGAAGGCATGGAGGCCATGGCCGAGAAATTCCGTGAAGGCGGAGATCTCTATATGCCGGTCGACAGTGCTAAGTCGGAACCCGCCGAATGATCACCATCGCAGGTGCAGGCGTAGCCGGTCTCGCCTGCGCCTATGAGCTGTCCAAACGCGGGCTGCCTGTCACGATGTACGAGACCGGCAGCGCACCATCCGACAACCCATGCTCCTGGTTCGCCGGGGGCATGTTGGCGCCGTGGTGCGAGGGTGAAACGGCCGAGCCCGAAGTGGTGAGGCTGGGGTCAGGGGCCATTGATTGGTGGCAGCAGATCACGCATGTCGATCAGCGCGGAACACTGGTTGTTGCGCCCCTGCGCGACCATGCCGAGTTGACCCGTTTTGCCCGACGGACAGAACGCCACCAAGCTATCGACAGCAAGGAGATCACAGCTCTCGAACCAGCTCTGGCTGGGCGGTTCAATCAAGCTCTGTATTTTGCAGACGAAGCCCATCTTGACCCACGCCAAGCCTTAATTGATCTGACCCGCAGTGTTCAGGAACAGGGAGCCACAATTCACTATGGCACCGCAGCACCGGATCAAGTCGATGTGGACTGCCGGGGCATGGCTTCGACCTTGTCTCATCTACGCCCCGTGCGCGGTGAGATGGCAATAATCGAAGCCCCAGATGTGAGCATCACCCGCACCGTACGGCTGTTGCACCCGCGCATTCCCATGTACTTGGTGCCGCGTGGCAATGGCATCTACATGATCGGCGCCACTATGGTTGAGAGCAGTTCAAAGCGGCCGATTACTCTTCGCTCACTGCTCGAACTTCTTGGTGCTGCTTTCACACTGCACCCCGGCCTGGCTGAGGCGAGCGTGATAGAGACTGGAACCGGCCTGCGGCCAGCCTTTGCCGACAATGTGCCGCGCCTGGTGCAGCAGGGCGCAACGACCCACGTAAATGGCATGTACCGACATGGATTCCTTTTGGCCCCCACCTTGGCGGGCCAGTTGGCAGAACAGTTTTCACAGGAACAGAACAATGAAAATTTCAGTGAACGCCGAACCGCGTGAGATAGAGAACACCTCTCTTTCAGCCGCGTTGCTCGAACTGGGCTTTGGCAGCCCGTCAATTGCGACTGCGGTGAACGGTAGCTTTGTGCCGCGTACAGAACGCGAAACAACAACGCTCAACCAAGGGGACCGGTTGGAAATCCTGTCGCCAATGAAGGGGGGCTGAGATGCAATTCTATGGCGCTGAACTATCCTCCCGTCTGTTGTTGGGAACCGCTTTATACCCATCACCGGCAAATATGATCGACGCCATTCAAGCAAGCGGCACTGAAGTCGTCACAGTTTCTCTGCGGCGCGAAACGGCAGATGGATCAGGCGAGGGTTTCTTTGAAATGCTGCGCGACACGGGTTGCCATATCCTGCCCAATACGGCCGGGTGCCATACGGCAGACGAGGCAATCACGACGGCGCAGATGGCACGCGAAGTCTTTGCAACCAGCTGGATCAAGCTTGAAGTGATCGGCCATTCGGACAACCTGCAACCCGATGTCTTTGCCCTGGTCGAGGCTGCGAGGATCCTCTGCGCTGATGGGTTCAAGGTTTTCCCATACACCACGGATGATCTGATCGTCGGCGAAAAGCTGATTGAGGCGGGCTGCGAGGTTCTGATGCCCTGGGGGGCACCGATTGGATCGGGGCAGGGGCTGCGCAATCCGGATGCCCTGCGTGCCATGCGGGCGCATTTCCCGGACACGCCGCTAATTGTCGATGCTGGCATCGGTCGGCCCTCACATGCTGCGCAGGTGATGGAGCTGGGTATGGATGCGGTGCTGATGAACACAGCCGTTGCCAAGGCAAATGATCCCAAAGGCATGGCCAGTGCCATGGCGCAGGCTGTTAAGGCTGGGCGCAATGGCTTCCTGGCCGACCCAATAGAACCGCGCGACATGGCGGTTCCCTCCACCCCAATCCTTGGCCTTGCGGAGTTCTCATGATGGAGAAGTTTTATCTAATCGTCAGTCACGTATCACAGCTGGAGCTGTTGGTGCCCCATGGCGTCAAACTTGTGCAGCTTCGCATCAAGGATCAGCCCGAAGCGGAAGTGCGCCGTCAGATCACCCGCGCCCGCGATTTCTGCGCTGTGCACCGCGCGCAGCTGGTGGTGAATGACTATTGGCAGGCCGCATTGGACCTGAACTGCAACTTTGTACACCTGGGCCAGGAAGACATGGACACAGCCGACTATGACGCCCTGCGGCGGGCTGGCGTCCAATATGGCCTATCAACCCATGACGAGGAGGAAATGGAGCGGGCATTGTCCAAAGACCCGGCCTACATCGCGTTGGGGCCGGTCTATCCAACCCTGCTCAAGAAAATGAAATGGGGACCGCAGGGGCTTGATCGCGTTTCTGACTGGAAACGCCGGGCCGGGCAGACGCCTCTGGTCGCCATTGGTGGCCTGACGCCCGAGCGTCTGCCGGGTGTGTTCGCCGCCGGGGCCGACAGTGCCGCCGTGGTGACCGATATCCAAATGGCCGAGTGCCCCGAGACGCGCACCCGCGAATGGATCAAGGCCTGCGCATGAAACGGATCTTGGTGATCGCAGGAACGGACAGCAGTGGTGGTGCCGGGCTCACCCGTGACACAGCGGTGGCAGGCGAATTGGTCTGCGCAGTCAAACCTGTGGTCACCTGCGTCACGGCGCAGACCAATTCGGCGCTGCTGCAAATTCACCAGGTGCCGCCGCAGCTGGTTGCGGCGCAGATCGAGGCAGCTTTTGCAGATAGCCCTCCGGACGCGGTCAAAATCGGGATGATCGGCAGCGCGTCCTGCGCTACCGCCATCGTCGTCGCTTTGTCCGGTAAAGACATCCCCATCGTCGTTGATCCAGTCCTGAAATCCAGCTCCGGCGGCGCGCTGTTCCTGGGGGATAGCCTGCAAGATATCTTTGCCATGGCCACGCTGATAACCCCCAACCTGGACGAGGCAGCCGTTCTCACCGGGTCTCCCGCCGCCCTGTCAGAGCAAGACATCGCGATGCAGGCGAAGGGACTGCAACACCAAGGGGCCCAAGCCGTATTGATCAAAGGCGGTCATGGTGCGGGAGACGAGTGCGTTGACCTGTTGTTTCAAGCCGCACAGAGGCACCACTTTAGCGCGCCTCGTTTAAGTAAGGGTCGACGGGGTACGGGCTGTTCCTTGGCCACCGCCATCGCCTGCCATCTTGCCCAGGGGCAAGATCTGCAACAGGCGGTTGCTAGATCCATAGCGTTTATTCACAACTGGATTGCTGAGGCGAACTAAGCCACATCAACCGGCTTCACAGCGGGCGACAAGTAGCTAGCTAAACGTCACGCGAAAGCGGGTGCCAACGTCCTGCGGCTCCAAAACAAGGCTACCGCCCAAGGCCGAAACCGTGGACTTTACAATGTTCAACCCCATGCCTGTTCCCCCCTGATCGCGGCGGGTGGTGAAAAAGGGGGTCATGATTTTCTGTTGGTTTCCGGCACTGATGCCTGTGCCATTATCTGTGATTGTCATCCAGGCCCCGTCAGGTGCGTGGCCGGTGTCCAGAACAACCTTTTGCGCCCCATGCTGGGCTGCGTTTTCCAGCAGATGGGTCAGGATAATCTGCATCGTGTTCTGGTGAGCGGGTAACGATACTGACGGGGTTGAAACCTCGACTTCAAGACCAGGAAATCGCTGCTGCAGCGCAGGGGCAAGTGCCTCTAGCGTGCAGGTCCCAGAATGGGCGTTTTGGTCGGCTAGACTAAACTCCCGCATACAGGCCAGTAGGTCCTCCATACGCTCGGCATCTCGTTCGATGTTGTCCAGAAACCTGTCCTGTTGTTCCGGTGACATCTTACTATCACGCAGCAGTTCGGCAGCACCCTTCACTGCTGTCAGAGGTGACTTTAGCTCGTGTGTTACATGTGCGGTGTAAGACTTAAGTGCATCCTGTTGGCTCTGAAGCCGTTCGGTTAGCGACTGAAAACTGTTGCTTAGGTTTTCGATTTCCCGCGTGCCAAAATGCGCAATGGGTTCCCATCTCTGGCCGTCGGTCCCGGTAGACTGGGTGCGCTGCATCAATGCGTGAATAGGGCGGGTGATAAACCGCCAGAAAACCCAACCAATCAATGACGTTGAAATCAGGATAAACAAACCAACCTTGGCCAGCGTGAACCGCTCGCTATAGAGAAACCGGAAAATATGGTTGGGAGTACGGCTTAGATAAACGGCGCCGATGACCTCTCCATTGACGGTGACCGGCATTGCCACAAACACCCGAACCCGGGTCCCACGGCTAAAAGCATAAAGAAAGGGTTCGCCGCCTTCCCGAATACGCACACGGGCCACCGACACCGTTTCGCCAGCCAATGCCCGCGCAACTTCCTCGACTGCAGCCAGCGATAGCCCAACTTCGGCGCTGCCTCCGATCACGATCCCGCGTGCGTCAAGCATTCTGTAACCGGCGAGTGTTCTGGCCTGGGATACCTCAGCGATCTGGGTAAGTTGGGACCCAATATTGCGATAGACATCGCTTTGGGTCTGAAGGCTTGGGGCTGCATCAGGGCGGGGCGGAAGAACAGTATCGCTGCTAATTGATATGGAGGGAAAAATCGGCGTGATGTTTTGCTGCTCAACAGGGGTAGTCTCTGCCTCACCGCTTTGCTTTTCATACAGCTGGGCATAGGTGGCCGATAGAACCGAGGCCTGAGACAGCAGGCTTTCCTCGGTTTGTTGCACCAACTGACTGGCGTAGAACTTGAACAGAAATAGCCCGGCAAAGGGCAAGCACAACACCAGCCCAAGCACCAGCAGAACCACAGCCCAAAGACGTGGTCGCCAGCCTGACTTTACCCCGTCTGACATGATCCCATCCTCAAGCCCACACCGTGCACCGTGATAATGCTCTCTGGGCATCCTGCTTTGCTCAGCTTGCTGCGGATGTTGCGGATATGGCTGTCAATTGTTCGGTCCGAGACATGGACGTTGTTGCCGTAAACCGCATCTGTAAGTTGTTGTCGGGACAAGACGTTTTCAGGCTTGGCCATCAGCGCCTTGAGCAGGGCAAACTCTGACGCGGTCAATGTGACTTCGGCCTTTGCCACTAGGCACAAATGCCGTTCCGCATCAATTTCCAAATCCCCCTGAACAAAGACAGGTTTTGGGGTCTCTGCTGCCGGGGCAACCCGTTTCAAAATCGCCTTGATCCGCGCAACCAATTCGCGGGGGGAAAACGGCTTGGTGACATAGTCATCCCCGCCAATCTCAAGGCCGATGATCCGGTCAATCTCATCATCCCGCGCTGTCAGGAAAAGGATCGGCACCTCCGAGCTTCTCCTGACAGCGCGACAGACATCCAACCCATCCATTTCAGGCAACCCAATGTCCAAGACGATCAAATCTGGATTGGTCGCTTCTACGATCTCAAGTGCGGCCAACCCATTGTCTGCGGTTGAGATAGAGTACCCTGAGTTTTCAAGCGCAAAGCCAATGACCTCGCGGATATTGGGGTCGTCATCGACAATAAGAATTCGGGCAGCCATCTATTGCGTTACCTGTAATAATTTTCGCTAAGATAAGCCTGCAGACGGCCCCGGCGAAAGCCCCATTCGCGCCAGTTGTTGATTGGGGTGAATTTAGGTCGGTCGTTAAAAGAGATATGGCATATAACTGAGCTCGTTTTCCGTTCGTGCTCCAGAATCGGGGGAAGCGCCTGTTCCCCCAGACTACAGATGTATCCATGGTCCTGGCGGGAGACTGAGGTCGTGTGGTTCAGGTTGTAGTCCGCAATCACATAGGCAAAGTTCACAAAACAACACAGATAAAGCGTCGCCATCATGGTTGCCATGTTGGTGCTCAGCAACCAGGAAATGCTTTTGCAGCGGGCGATTTTCACAATGGTGAGAAGAAGGCCGACAAAAACCAGCAGCATCCAGATAAAGGCCGCAATCCGCATATAGGTCAGGCTGTAGGCCTCAACATACAACTGCAGACGATAGGCTGCGGTAATGACCAGGAACAGGTTTTGCCCCAACCACAGGTACATCAAGCCCTGCTGAAAACGGTCGTCTTTGATCATCTTGTGGGTGGCAATGGCAAATACACCAGCCAAGAGTGCAGTTGCCACCAGCGGATACGCCCCGCGGTGGGCATAGCTGGCATGGCTCATTCCCTCGGGCAACGACACGCCCCCAGTCAGAACGCCAAGGTCCATAGCTGTTTGGGCAAGGAAAAGTAGGTTGAACAACACAAGCGAGTTCCGAACGGAAGTCGGGTTTACAATGGCACTTAACCACGAGGATTGAATGGCGCGCGTTTTCGGGGCTGTTGCAATGGGCCCAAGCCATTTTTCACGCAGATTTAGGTATGGCCAGATCAGCGAGGCTGCAATGATCCAGAAGACACCGCGCGCGAGCTGTTTGCCCGACAGGAACTCCAGCGCAGATAATTGATCAAGAAACAGTTCAAGCATTGGGTTGGCCGAGCTGAGCAGGACAAGGAAAACAAGTCCAACCGACAGAGGGAGCACGAGGTCTTTTATCCGCTGTTTGAAACTTACTTTGACACGCCCTGCCTTGATTTCCTTTGCTACACCAAAGGGAAGTTGAGATGCCCCTTTGGTTGAGATCCGCAGGAAAGCTGCGAGCAGTTGCCACCAATCCAAAATCTGATCATAGGCAACCCAACCTGCCAAGGTTATGACACCAGCAAAGCTAAACAGCAGCGACAGCGGTTGGAGCTGCTCTATAACGGGTAGGTTACAGGACAGCTCAAACACAAACGTCGTTATGGTCTGTCTGCGGTTGGCACCACCAGGTTTGAGCGCCAGAATGATCGAGCAAACCGCAAGTGCGAAAAGCGCAACGGAAATTCCCAGATTGCGTTGCCAGAACAACCAGTCCGCCAGCAGAACCAGAAACACCAAGGCGGGAAAGGCAATGGGGTGCCGTTTGAGGAAGGTTGGCTGTGCAGACTTGTCGCTGCGCTGGGCATCTTCCGTAGCGCTGGTGGCGTCACTGGCTAACCACCAGCCATCCTGTCGAATGCAATCGGGAACGCCATCAAGAATTAGTTGCCTGCTCATCTGTTTTCTCCAGGAAATCACTTTGTTTCTGGAGTGCAAACTGGCGGACCCGTTTGCATGTCTTGGTCATGAGTTGTGCAGATGAGAAAGTTGTTTTGTGCAGGATTTGTGCAGGCTAAAGTCGAGCGGAAAAGCCTGAGCTGTCGTGCTATGTTTCGCGGGGCAGGGTGAGCGTCAGACTGGCACCAACGTCAACATGATTGATCAACAGCTCCCCGTTGTGTCGCTCGGCCACCGACGAAGCGATAGCCAACCCCAACCCGCTCCCTTGCGAGGGTTCAATCTGCGAAAACCGTCGAAACGCCGTTTCTCTTTGCTCGGGGGGCAGCCCTTTGCCGTCGTCAGCCACTGTCAGGTGCACCAAGTGTTCGGTGCAGGTAATTGCAACAGTGATCATGTTCAACTTGGGCCCGGCATGTTTTAGGACGTTATCGATCAGGTTTTTGATCGCCTCAGCCAGAAACACCGGGTCTCCCAGAACAAAAACTGGCTGCTCTGCAGATATCAGCTCAAATTCGACCCCTAGGGACAGAACCTGCGAGCCAATATCCTCACAAACACCTTGGGCCAGTTGGGAAAATCCAGCTTTTCAAACGTCGAGGCAGTGATCGGCTGTTGCAGATGGTCTAAGGACAACAGCTGATCGGCAACATGTGCCGAGTTTCGTGCCGCAAGGATAAGCTCCGAAATCCGCGTGTCCCGATCCTGGCCAGCAGAGGCATCCCGTACCGCTTCGGCCATGGACTGAACCGCCGCAGCGGGGTTGCGCAATTGGTGCGCGGCGTCTGAGATAAAGTTCTGCTATGCTTTGATGCTGGTTTCCACCTGCCCAAGCAGCAGGTTTAGTGTGCGCACGATCCCTTGCACCTCGCCAGGAACGGGCCGCTTGATGCGGGCCAGGTCATCTGGCGAGAGCATGGCGATGGCGTTTTGCAGGTCGACCAAGTGGCGCAGGCCCCGCGCCACGCCAAACCAGACCACCAAGGCAAGTGTAAGCAGAAAAACGCCCATCAAACCGGCGGCCCGTATCGCCAGCTCGCGGGCAAAGGACTGCTGGTCAGCCAGTCGCTGCCAAACCGTCACAGTAGCATCGCCAGTCATATTCCCAAATGTCATCCGCTCGGTAATCAACAAAACACGCACCGGGTCGTCGCGGTAAACCGCTTCGAAAAAAGTGGGTATGTATTTGTTCTTTTCGTCTATGGCCCCAGTTGAGAGTGGGGGAATGCATATCCGGTCAAATAAGATCCCCCCGGACCGGTTGCGTGATAGAAAACCTCTCCACCCGACGCATCGCGGACCATGTCCCGGGTTGAGAACGACAACAGATCGCCGCCAGACACTGCGACATCACGAGAAATAGCCAAGGCGGCTGACAGCAAGGTCCGGTCGAACAGCTCTTCCGAGGTGCGCTGGGCAACCTGAATGCGCCAGATACCCAGCAGGATCGCCATTAAAACCAGCGGAATAAGGATCAGAGCAAACAGCCTAAGCCGCAAAGACGCGGACTGCTGTTTCACCCTTTGACCTCAAGCATATAACCCAATCCGCGTGCCGTTTTGATCGATACGCCATGGTCTGCCAGCCGTCGTCGCAGACGTGAAACATGGGGCTCAATCGCCGTTTCATCCACATCCGTGCCAATGTCGTAGACATGATCGGTCAGTTGGGTTTTGGACACGATGCGGGCACGTCGTTCCAGCAGGCATCCAGCACCGCCAATTCGCGTCTCGGGGTATCCAACAGCTGCCCGCTCGCGCTGACCTGCCGTGTCTCTCTCTGAAACTCCAATCCGCCAATCGTTTCGTGGTCCCGTAATCCAGTTCCTTGCGCCGTGACAAGGCTCTGATTCGGGCTTCCAATTCGTCCATTTCAAAGGGTTTGACCAGATAATCATCTGCCCCTTTGTCCAACCCAGCGACCCTGTCGCTCAGATCGCTGCGCGCGGTCAGCAAGATGACAGGGGTGCCATCGCCACGCGCTCTTAAGGCTCACAAGACTTCTAAGCTACTTTTGGCTGATAGGTTGATATCGAGCACAACCAAATCAGCACCTTCCTGAGCCAGAAAGGCATCTGCCATCCCCATCATGCAACACATCTGCTGCATGGCCCCGGTCCCGCAACCGGTAAGCAATGGCATTGGCTAGCGTCTCGTTATCTTCGATGATCGCAATTCGCATTTTGAGGTCCGCAAGGTTGGACCCCCATGTTCGGCAAATCGAACAGGGCATCAATCCCTAAATTGTAGGACAATCTTGGCGACCATTTGTAGACAGCTGAGGTTGTTTGGTCTTATGGGAGGAACCAATGACCGTTTCTAAATTTTCGCGTCGTGCGGCTCTTGCGTGATTGCAGCAGCTGGTTTGGCGTTGCCAGCAAACGCTGGTGTCGATTTCTCGGGCAAAACTATTGAATGGGTTATTCCCTTTTCTGAAACAGGCGGCTCTGCAATGTGGGCAAACTCTTTTGCACCAATGTTGAGCGAAGAACTGCTTGGCAACCCAACTGTTGTGGTTAAATTTATGCCGGGCGCGGGCTCGACCAAAGGGTCAACTGGTTCCAGAACCAAGAGCATGAAGACGGCACGCTGCTGTTTGGCACCTCTGGTTCAACCCAATTCCCTTATCTGCTCGGCGACCCGCGTGTACGCTATGAATACACCGACTGGATACCTGTCATGGCGTCGGCACCGGTGGCGTTGCCTATATGAATGCCGAAGATGGCGGTAAGTTCGATGGAACTGCGAATGGCCTGAAAGACATCGACTTTATCTATGGATCGCCGGGGGCAACCCGTCTGGATCTAGTGCCGCTGTTGGCATGGCAGATGCTAGGCATGAACGTCGAGCCAGTCTTTGGCATCAAAGGTCGCGGTGATGGCCGCCTGATGTTTGAACGTGGCGAAGCCACCATCGATTACCAAACCACCTCAGGTTATCTCAAAAGTTCGGCTGACCTTGTTTCGGCTGGTGACGCTGTGCCTATAATGAGCTGGGGTAAGCGTTTGAGCTTGCAAGCGTCTAGGTCCTAACAATCAGGGTAGAAGGAGCCTTATCAGATCTGACAATCTGATAAGGCCCGGGTCATTCTACTTATGCACCACAATGCTGATCGACAATACGCTGTACCATCGGCGCAAAATGGGCAAACGCAGGCGTTTCCATATCCGCATGTTTGCCAGCCTCATCCAGATACCGCACCGCGATGATTTCCTTTAGGTTGGGGTTCTGTTCAAACTTTGCAACTTCACTCTCGTTCATCGGGCCGCCCTGCAGGTTCAGCGAATGGACCGAAGCCTCAGACAGCCGATTGAAGTAGGACGGCTTGGTCGCACAGAGATAGCGCTTGGCCGCGACGTGATATTTGACACAATCGGTTACAAGGCTGGGAAAGAAATCCTGCAGAACTTCGGCCCCGGCATCCTCGTGAAACTTGTCCTCGGTATCGTTCATGCTGAAAGTACCAAACTCGCTGGTGAAGTGACCAATGTCATGCAGCAGGGCCGACACGATGATCACCTCATCCTGTCCAGCCCGCTCTGCCAAGGTGGCGCCTTGCAGCATATGCTCGGCCATGGTCACCGGTTCGCCCAGATATTCCTCGCCACCGCGCCGCTCAAAAATGTCCTCCAGAAAGGCCACGATGTTCTGCGGAGTCAGGGTGGTGAAATCAGGCTTGCTCATCCTTTAGCCTCCAGCACCGCAAGCTTCGAATTAAGCGCGTCCTTGTCGGCATAACAGCCCTGCAACCAGCGGGTGCCAGCGCCGGAATAGCCCTTGCGTGCGTGCAGCACACGGGTGTTGTCCACAATGAAGCTTTCGCCCGGATCCAGTCGGAAAGTGATTTCCATCTCAGGGTCATCAATCAACTCCCCCATGCGACGGTAGGCTTGATAGTACAGCTTCATCTGGTCAAACGGCACATCGGTGATCGCTGCGGTCGAACGGTTGTTGAAGCGCACGCCAATCAGCTCGCCATCCGGGGCCAACTCGATCATCGGGCGGCGCGATTGCAGTATGACACCGTCTGATCCGGCATACTCAAAGTTGGCGCAATAGCGGCTCAAGACATTGAACCAGTCCTCGTTTTCGGCGCGCAGGCGTTCCACCACCTTGAACCCATCGACCACCATATTCTCGCCACCAGCGGCCGAGCTTTCCAGGCAATACAGAACCTGAATGGTTGGCACCGGATCGCGGTAAGGGTTGTCGGTATGTGCCTGTAGCCCCAGCCCGGTATAGGCCAAGTTGGTTGGGTTTACCTCGGTGCGAACCTCAAAATGGCGGCCATAATTGGTCTCACGCACATGCCCAAACAGATCAACCACCCGCATCAACGACTGGTCCTCGGTTGGGCCATTTGACAGTTTGCCAAAGCCAAAACGGGCAACCTGCGCTAACCAGTCCCTGAGCGCGGCAGTGTCCGATGAAACAGCGGTGAAATCCGCTAACGGGATCCGGTCCGACAGGGTTTGGTCCCAGGTTTCAACCCGAGGCTTGGTCCAGCCCGATTGCGGTTCTTGGGGCCGGTCATAGGCGTGTTGCAGCAGCCAGCTTGCATCAAACTCAATGGCCTTGTTCTCGGGCATGAATGTCAGTGTCAGCTTGTCACCCGACATCTCAGCCGCGCTGATATGTGTCTCGCCAGGGATATCTCCCAGGGTGATCAAACGCTGGCCGTTGTCAGCTGAGCGTGTTTCGGCGTCGTGGGCATTGTCACGCAACCAAATGGCATGGAAACGGGCGGATTGAGTGGTGCTTTGAAGCGTAAGCTGTTGGCCATCGCTGCTAAGGACTGAGTCAAACATATTGGGATCGCTTTTGTAGGTTTCGCGCATATTGCGGTTGCAAGTTCTCACATCTGACCCATAATAGCGACCAACATATACTGAGCCTGAGATGTGGTTTTCCTTATGTCTAATCTGCCGCTGAACAACATCCCATTAGAGTGGATACGCGCCTTCGAGGCCGCTGGACGGGCGGGCAGTTTTACCGCTGCGGCACAAGAGCTGAACGTGACCCAGGCGGCGATCAGCCAGCGGATAACCACGCTCGAAGCGCGTTTGGGCCGCCCGTTGTTTATTCGCGGAGCCCGGGGCATCGCACTGTCGGTCGATGGCGAAACCTGGCTACCCTATGTCACAGCAGCGCTTGGCGATCTGAACGAGAGCTACGAGGGGATATTTGGCGTTCAGCGCGACAAGCTTTCCATCTCGGCCAGTGCCTCGGTGATCGAGCTGTGGCTGACCCAACGACTGCCCAACTGGACAGTAGAGAAACGGCCGCAAATTGCCTTCTCCACCCGGGTTTTATCCTCGGACGCGCAGCAGCAGGATGCCAATATCCGTATTGAGTACGGCACCGGAGAGTGGGTGTTTCACCATAAAACGCCCTTGTTTACCGAGATGATCAGCCCCGTGGCTGCACCCCGCCTGCTGCAAGAGGGAGCAGACTGGCGGTCACTGCCGCGCATCGCCTTGTCGGGGCCACGGGCCAGCTGGCAAGACTGGACCCGTTTCAGCGGCGATCCTGCAACGCCGGTTCCAAAGCTCTGGTTTGACAGCTTTGCCGCGGCTCTTGCGGCGGCCCAGAGCGGCGAAGGTGTCCTGCTTGCCTCCTTGCCTCTCTGCGCGGCCCAGCTAGAGCAGGGCACACTGCTGCGGCTTTGCAGCGAGGTTCTTGAACCTCCTGCCACTTATTGGATGCTTGCGCACAAGGATGAGCTCACCAAATCGCTCTGGACCCGCGTGTGCAGCTACTTCGCGGAAAGCCCCAGCAAGGGATCGTAAACTGGCGGATCGTAAATTTTTTGTTAGATCCCAAAAATCATCTTCGCGGGTTGTCCTGCAAAATCCGATGACTTAGGACATGCCTCAGTTGAGCGGGCGTTGTGTAGTGGTTAGACCTTAGCCTTCCAGGAAAGTGATGTGACTTTCGCAAGGTTGCATAGAGTTGCTAAATAGCTCATTTTGTTTAATAATGAGTAGCATCATGCACGGCACAGTATCATTTTGTATCAGTTCACTTCCGACAAAAATCCGACAAAATGCCAAAGCTCACAGAGTTCTTCGCCCGCAAAGTTCCACAGACAAAAGCGGGTACCGACAAGCATTGGGATAGTGAGGTCAGAGGTTTCGTTCTCTTCGTGGGGAAGAAATCAAAGACTTGGTATTATCAGAAGGACGTTGGCGGGCAGACACGCTGGGTCCTTATTGGGCGGTTTCCGGTGATATCGGCGGACGTTGCTCGCCAGACTGCGCTGGGTTTTGCTCTGGAATGGGGCAAGGGGCTGGCAAGGAGATCCAGATAGGTGCGCCGATTCTGGTATTTGCGATGGACGCCTACCTAGTGCGCCCAAAGTTTTATTCAGAAACAGACTAACTTAGTGTCCGGCAGCAGTTCGAGCTGCACCTGAAAGACTGATTGCGTTTCCCACTCGATGAAAACACAAAAGCGATGGTCGCGGAGCGGCATCGCTCTATGGCAGCAACGCCGTCGGCGGCCAATCACACATTGAAAATTTTCCGGACGGTTTGGAACCACGCGCGACGTGTTCACGATCTACCGGAGGCACCGACCATGGCGATCGAATGGTACGTGGAGCGGCCGAAGGGAACAACCATCGATGACCTAAAGACTTGACGTGATGAAGTAGACGGTCTCTTCAATCCGATTCACCAGGTATTCTACAAGTTCATCATGTATGCTGGGCTGCGCAAAACTGAAGCGCTTACGCTGGAATGGAAGAATGTGCACGAAATCCACATGCGGGTAATTCGCACCCCGCGTCAGCGGAATGTATAATGTCTGGTGAGGGTTGAGGTTAAGGTTGTTGTTGATTTGGTGAAGGGCCTGCGGGTGAATTAAGGTGCTCAATGTCAACAACTGTCTCAGAGATGCAAACGACCTAAAGCCGCATTCCTCACAACACCTGAATGTCAGGAACCGAAAAGGATCAGCACCTCTAGGAGACTTGGCTTCTGAGGCGAAGTTACCACCCAAAACCGCCATTGTTACCGGATCAACTGCGGAGAAAACATTTGGTATGCTTGAACCCTGATTGGGCCAATCTCGAATGAGAATGCCAGTGTTTCTTGTCGCAATGTTATCATCCTGAGGAACCCAAGAAGGAGATGGCCATGCGATGTGGATTTGTCGGTCTGGGTCAGCTGGGAGCGCCGATGGCGGCGAACCTGGCAGCGGCACATGACGTAAAAGTTTTCGACCTTAACCCCGAAGCAATCGCATCTGTAGTTGCGGCCGGAGCATTGGAGGCGACCTCAACCAAAGATTTTGGTGATGTCGACGTTCTGATCCTTTGCTTGCCAAGGGGGCGGGTCGTCGAGACCTCTCTCTTTGACGAGGAACTTGGCATTGCACAGAGCCTTGCTGCGAATACGGTCGTGATAGATACATCAACAATCGAATATTCACTCACGCTCAGCATTAATGAACGTCTTCAAGCGCTCGGTTTGAGGTTCTTGGACGCGCCAGTTTCCGGAAAGAGAAAGCAAGCTCAACACGGCACGCTAACGATGATGATCGGTGGCGATACAAACCTCACTGAGGATCTGAGGCCTGTGCTTGCCACAATGGCAAATCGCATTTCACATGCTGGTGCAGTTGGTTGCGGACAGTTGACCATTGCACGCGATAATGCACGGGCCGGAGAACGGGCCAAGTCAAACTTGTTGACAGTGATGAGCCACGAGATGCGCACCCCCTTGAGCGGTATTCTGGGATCGATGGAGTTGTTGGAAACCACCGGGACAACATCTGAACAAGATAGCTACTTGCGTGCCATGCGGGTGTCCGGAGAATTATTGCTGCACTATGTCAACGACGTGTTGCAATTGTCGCATCTTGAGGCTGGAGCGGCATCAGAACAGCCTCGCATTGTCGACCTAGAAGAGCTGATGACCGCGGTGGTGGACAGTCAGCAAGCCACTGCACTGGCCCACAGTAATCGCCTAGAACTGCATTGGCGATTAAGCGGGGCCACCACCGTCCTGGGGTGCCCACACCAAATCCAACAGATAATGCTAAACCTGATCGGCAATGCTTTGAAGTTCACACAAAATGGCAGTGTTACAGTCACGGTCGAACGACAGTCCAGCCATGGTCAAGTGGAATTCGTGGTTTCTGATACAGGTATTGGTGTTGCAAAAGAGGATCTGGAACGCATTTTTGAGGAGTTTGTTACACTCGATACCCGCTACGGACGTACCAGCGAGGGAACCGGTCTAGGGCTGGCGATCACTCGGTGCATTGTCGCTAAGCTTGGCGGTGTGATCGAAGCGGAAAGTAAACCTGGAGTGGGCAGCCTGTTCCGGGTTGCACTGCCGCTGCCTGAGGGGACCGAAAGTCAGTTAAGTGCTCCGCATCAATTTGCTGGAACCAGGTCACCAAGGCATCTACTTGTCGTCGAGGATAACGACATGAACAGAGAACTGCTGGCCAAAACATTACAAGGACTGGGCCATCGGGTGGCGACCGCCGCCAGCGGCGTTGAGGCAGTGGATGCAGCCGCCGAATGTCAGTTTGACCTGATCCTAATGGATATCAGCATGCCGCAGGTCGATGGCCCCGAGGCCTATCGTCGAATCCGCGAACAGAAATTGGCCGAAGGAGTGGATATTGTCGCGCTGACTGCCCATGCGGCTGCGGAAGATCATGCTCGTATATTGGAAGCCGGGTTTGCTGAAGTGGCGACCAAACCGATTAGTCGGCTTGAGTTGTCTCAATTGGTCAGCCGCCGCACTCGCGTCAGAACACATTCGGAGTTTACGCTGGAGAGCTCCAATTTTACCAACCACGCGTCAGCGTCAACTTGGAGCACATAGCGGCGCAATTGGGGTGTCACGTTCAATAGGCGTTTCTCAAAGGAACCAACGGCGTGCTTAAGCCTGAACTTGCGGGATAAAATCCAGCGCCAAAATGTGAACCAAATTCGGTTGACGGTACATAGAATTCTCCGAAAGCGTGAATCCCGAATGGGCCAATCTCGATAGAGAATGCCAGAGTTCCGCATGGTGATGTTATCTTCTTGAGAAACAAATGAAGGAGTTAGCCATGCGATATGGGTTTGTCGGATTGGGTCAGATGGGAGCGCCGATGGCAGCGAACCTGGCAGCGGCACATGACGTAAAAGTTCTGGATCTTAGCGAAGATGCAATCAAAGCTGCGGTTTCCGCCGGAGCATTAGCGGCATCCTCACCCAAAGACTTTTCTGATGTCGACGTTCTGTTTCTTTGCCTGCCAAGTGGCAATATTGTCGAGAAATCTCTCTTTGATGAGAAAAACGGCATTGCAAGGTTCCTTTCGCCGAACACCATTGTGGTTGATACATCGACAATCGAATATGCGCTGACGCTGAGCATTGGCGAACGCCTCGGAGCGCTTGGCCTAAGGTTCTTAGACGCACCGGTGTCCGGCATGTGGAAGCGTGCGCAGGAAGGCACGCTCACGATGATGATCGGTGGCGATGGCGACATCGTTGAGGTTCTGAGATCAGCACTTTCCACAATGGCCAATCGCATCCTGCATACTGGTGCAGTTGGCAGCGGTCAGTTGACTAAACTGATCAATCAGCTGCTCTTCGACATTAACGTTGCTGCGTTGGCAGAGATCTTGCCAATGGCCAAAAAGCTGGGACTTGAACCGGAAAATACTGCGGAAGTCGTCAACTCTGGCACAGGTCGAAGCTATGCATCCGAATACTTTATTCCACAAATCCTCGAAGGTAGGTTTGATACCGGTTATCCACTTCAATCCGCATACAAAGACTTGATCAGTGGTGCAGAAATTTCGGCACGTTACCAAATTCCGGCTCCGGTTCTGGCAGCGGCCACCAGCACATATCAGCAGGCTTTGCTTCAGGGGCATGGGGCCAAGGACAAGGGAGCCATGGTGCTTGTTTATGAGCATCTTTTGGGCGTGAGTTGCCGCAAATCTAGCTTGGAGGACATAACCAATGACTGAGGGAAAAGGAATTCAGGGCGGATTGACAAACTATGGCGATAAAGACTTCGCATCTTATTTACGCCGGTCTTTTGTGCGGTCCATGGGGCTTTCACGTGAGATGCTGAACAAGCCCATCGTCGGTATCGCGATGACGCCCTCAGGGTTCAACAACTGCCATCGCTCCATGCCGGAATTGGTAGAGGCGGTATCTCGCGGTGTTCTTGCCGCCGGAGCATTGCCGCGACCATTCCCGACCGTTTCATTAGGTGAGGTTTTCCTAAACCCCACCAGCATGGTCTATCGCAATCTTATGTCAATGGACACTGAGGAGATGGTACGCGCACAGCCTATGGACGCTGTTGTATTGATCGGAGGGTGTGACAAAACCGTTCCCGCGCAGTTGATGGGGGCCGCATCGGCGGACATCCCGAGCGTACAGTGTGCGTCGGCAGAGTTTTTGGGTCCAAAGGCAGCCTAAACTAAGAGAAAGTTTGGCTCATCTGGTTGGTTTGATT
>NZ_JBYAXC010000023.1:0-27805 GCF_057444295.1 Parasedimentitalea nitratireducens
GTTTTACCGTGGTCAACGTGGCCGATGGTGCCGATGTTGACGTGTGGTTTGTTACGTTCGAACTTTTCCTTAGCCATGGTGGCCTCCTATGTGTTTGAGGCAGATGCGCGACGATCGCGCACCCGCTAAATATTTGACGCTTATGCGTATTTCGCCTGGATCTCTTCCGAAATGTTGTTCGGAACCGGATCGTAGTGGTCAAACTGCATCGAGAACTGGGCGCGGCCCGAGCTCATAGAACGCAGAGTGTTGATGTAGCCGAACATGTTGGCCAGAGGTACAAACGAGTCGATGGCGATAGCGTTGCCACGAGGCTCTTGTCCAGTCACCTGACCACGACGCGATGTCAGATCGCCGATGATACCACCTGTGTATTCTTCAGGTGTGATCACTTCGACTTTCATGATTGGCTCAAGCATCTTCGCACCAGCAAGGCGCATACCTTCACGCATGCACATACGTGCAGCAATTTCGAAGGCCAGAATGCTGGAGTCAACATCGTGGAACTTACCGTCGAGCAACTGCACTTTGAAGTCGATCACTGGGAAGCCAGCCAGAGGGCCGCTGTCCATGACAGACTTGATGCCTTTTTCAACGCCAGGGATGTATTCCTTAGGCACCGAACCACCAACAATTTTGGACTCGAAGGAATAGCCTTCGCCCGCTTCTGTTGGAGTGATCAACAGTTTCACTTCGCCGTACTGACCCGAACCACCCGACTGTTTCTTGTGGGTGTAGGTGTGCTCGACTTCGTGACCGATGGTCTCACGATAGGCAACCTGAGGTGCACCGATGTTGGCATCAACACCAAAT
The DNA here is from genome assembly GCF_057444295.1 of Parasedimentitalea nitratireducens. NCBI lineage: Bacteria > Pseudomonadati > Pseudomonadota > Alphaproteobacteria > Rhodobacterales > Paracoccaceae > Parasedimentitalea > Parasedimentitalea nitratireducens. Next base: position 814 of record NZ_JBYAXC010000023.1, read on the forward strand.
TCACGACGCAGACGGTCCACCAGAATATCCAGGTGAAGTTCGCCCATGCCCTTCATGATGGTCTGACCCGATTCAAAATCGGTTTCAACACGGAAGGAAGGATCTTCTGCAGACAGACGCTGAAGGCCAGTCGACATCTTTTCCTGGTCACCCTTAGTCTTGGGCTCAACGGCAATCTCGATCACAGGATCGGGGAAGTTCATTGTTTCCAGGATTACAGGATCAGCGATCGAACACAGAGTATCACCAGTTGTGGTGTCTTTCAGTCCGCCCAGAGCGATAATGTCGCCAGCAAATGCTTCGGCGATTTCATCACGGTCGTTGGAGTGCATGATCATCATGCGGCCAACGCGCTCTTTTTTGCCTTTGGTCGAGTTGAGGAACGAGTCGCCCTTTTCCAGCTTACCGGAGTAAATGCGGGTAAAGGTCAACGAGCCCACAAAGGGGTCATTCCAGATCTTGAACGCCAGAGCCGAGAACGGCATGTCGTCGTCTGCACGACGCGCAATGTTACGCTCTTCGTTTTCATCACCGGGTTTGAAACCCATGTAATCAACAACGTCCATTGGGCTAGGCAGATAGTCGATCACAGCGTTCAACAGTGGCTGAACACCTTTGTTTTTGAACGCAGAACCACACAGAACCGGAACGAATTCCATTGCCAGCGTACCCTTACGGATCAGCTCGCGCAGTTTTTCGATCGATGGCTCTTCGCCTTCGAGATAAGCTTCCATGGCATCGTCGTCCATTTCGACGGCCAATTCGATCATCTCAGCACGCATCTCGTCGCACTTGTCCTTGAGTTCAGCGCGAATTTCGCGGTGTTCCCAGGATGCGCCCAGATCTTCGCCAGCCCAGACCCATTCTTTCATGGTGACCAGGTCGATCATGCCTTCAAGCTCGGTCTCAGCGCCAATTGGGCATTGGATCGGCATTGGGCGAGCACCGGTACGGTCGGCGATCATCTCAACACAGTTGAAGAAGTCAGCGCCGATCTTGTCCATCTTGTTGACGAACACAATACGCGGAACCTTGTAGCGGTCAGCCTGACGCCACACAGTTTCAGTCTGAGGTTCAACACCAGCGTTGGCGTCGAGCAAAGCAACCGCACCATCGAGAACCGCCAGCGAACGTTCAACTTCAATAGTGAAGTCAACGTGACCTGGGGTGTCGATGATGTTCATGCGGTGCTTTTCAGAATCCGCAGTTTCGCCGTCTTCGGTGCGTTCCCAGAATGTGGTGGTCGCAGCCGAAGTAATGGTGATGCCACGTTCCTGCTCCTGCTCCATGTGATCCATGGTAGCAGCGCCGTCGTGCACTTCGCCGATGTTGTGTGACTTACCAGTGTAAAACAGGATGCGCTCGGAACAGGTGGTTTTACCTGCATCGATGTGCGCCATGATCCCGAAGTTACGGTAGCGGTCGAGGGGATATTCGCGAGCCATTGTTCTCGTCCTAATCCTTAGAGGTTACCAGCGGTAATGGCTGAATGCTTTGTTAGCATCGGCCATCTTGTGGGTGTCTTCGCGCTTTTTAACGGCGGAACCACGGGACTGGACAGCGTCCATAAGCTCGCCTGCAAGGCGCTCTTCCATGGTGTTCTCGTTGCGGGCACGGGAAGCGTTGATCAACCAGCGGATGGCCAGAGCTTCGCGGCGCTCGGGGCGTACTTCAACAGGAACCTGGTAAGTAGCACCACCAACACGGCGCGAACGAACTTCGACCGAAGGTTTGATGTTGTCGAGGGCTTCATGGAAGACTTCAACAGGCGAACGCTTGATCTTGCTTTCAACGCGATCCATCGCGTTGTAAACGATCCGTTCTGCGACCGACTTCTTACCGTCGATCATCAGATTGTTCATGAATTTGCTCAATACGCGATCGCCGAATTTGGCGTCGGGTAGAATTTCGCGCTTCTCAGCGGCGTGACGACGTGACATCGAATATTCCTCTTACTTAGGACGCTTCGCGCCGTACTTCGAACGACGTTGTTTACGGTCTTTAACGCCCTGGGTATCCAGAACACCGCGCAGGATGTGGTAACGAACGCCTGGAAGATCCTTTACCCGGCCGCCACGGATCAGAACCACAGAGTGCTCCTGAAGGTTGTGGCTTTCACCTGGGATATAGGAGATCACTTCGAAACCGTTGGTCAGGCGAACCTTGGCAACTTTCCGCATCGCGGAGTTAGGCTTCTTAGGAGTGGTCGTGTACACACGTGTGCAAACGCCGCGCTTTTGCGGGCAACCTTGCATATGCATGGACTTCGAGCGTTTTACTTTCGGCTGCCGCGGTTTGCGGATCAGCTGTTGGATCGTTGGCATTCCGGTTCATTCCCCGTTTTGCAACTCATGGTCATGCACGCTGATGCGTGCGGCGAAAGTTCTTCACGACTTACTTACGCAAGCGCAAAAACCGCAAACGTTCCCATTCCGAGGTGAACGTCGCGGTGAGTTTACAGAGGTTCCGAGCGATAAAAGTGCTTGAAACTTGATCCACTACAATTTTGATATCGGCTTATGGGACGAACCCAGAGGCCGGACAACGCGCGTATATGGGGAGTCGCAAAGGTTGTCAACAGGGCCTCAATAGGGGCGGATCCATTGGTGTAACGACCAGCGGGAACAGCCTGTTGGGCAACTTGCTCCTTCACATTCAGCGCGCCATAGTGGGGTACAGGTAGTCATCCTTTGTCTAAGGTCAAATTTCATGCAAGTTATTGGGTTGTGCAGGTTCTCCTACCCTGCATTCGGCGGGTTCCAAGTTGAACACGAGACCATCGAAGAACGTATTGCCTTTCTCTACGGCGAACAGAGATTGGAAGAGCGGTTCCGGTTGATGGAAACCGTTGCCCTGCCCTGCCTTCGGGAACAGACAGATCAGGATTTCGAGTTGATTATCATAATTGGCGACAGCCTACCCAAGCGCCATTTCGACCGGCTGCAAGATCTATGTACCGACATCCCTCAGATTCGCATTCATTCAGAACCACCACGGCGTCAACGGGGTGTCATGAAAGAGGTACTCAATGCCGCTCGCCGTGAGCCTGACCTGCCTTGCCTACAGTTTCGCCACGACGACGATGATGCGGTTTCTGTGGATTTCATTGAACGGCTTCGTCAAACGGTTGACGACTGCTCTGGCTTGATCAAGAGAAGCCGGTCAGTGGCGATAGATTTCAATCGCGGCTTCATAGCCGAGGTTGGCGCACAAGGCATTTGCGCGGCGGCGGCAATGCGCCCCTATAATGTCGCGGCACTTGGGATGTTTGTACAAGGTGGGTCTCCACTCACCATCATGAACTTTGCCCACAACAAGCTAAACCAATTCATGCCAACCATCACGATTACAGATGCTCCTATGTGGGTTCGCACCCACAACCAACATAACGATTCACGCCAGGGCAGCGCCGATTCTGTGGATGTAGAGCCCGCGTCGCCTGAGTTGGAAGGTGAGTTCGAGGCAAGATTTGCGATGGATGCCGATCACATTCGCGATGTGTTCTCAGCCATCTGAGATCTTGCGCTCGCGATAAAGCGTAAACAGGCCCGTGGCCACAACAATTAAGGCACCCAGCATCGTCAACGCATCCGGCCAATCACCAAACACCAGCCAGCCCAGTACCAACGCCCAAAGAAGGCCTGTGTAGCGAAAAGGCGAGACAACAGCGACGTCTCCAACCCGCATGGTCATAACGGAACATAGGTATCCAGCAAAAATAAACAGCGCCGCGACAACCAGGATCGACAGGTTTGAGACTGTAACCGGAACCCAGGTCTCGTGAAACGAGGCCAGAGCGGCAAAGAACAGCACAGAGACTGAGGCCAGCAGCGTCACTACCATCGAAGGCACTTCGGCTGACATTCGGCGCGTTACCAAGTCTCGCGCAGTAATCGCCATAACTGCTGCCAGCGCATAGGGTGTGCCAGGCCCGAAACCATCGACGCCGGGGCGCACGATCAGCAGCACGCCACAAAACCCAATCAGGATGGCCGAAAACCTGCGCCAGCCAACCGGCTCGGCAAAAAACAAGGCAGCACCTAGTGTGATGGTCAGCGGCAAAGCTTGTAAAATGGCGGTCAGGTTAGCAATAGGTGTCACCATTAAGGCCGTCAGGAACAAATAGGTCGCAGCCAACTCGCAGCCACATCGGGCCACGATAAGCCCCCAATCTTTCCGAGGCAGATGCCAGCGTAGGGCGCCCAAGCGGCGTGCCAACACATAAATCAACACCGAAGCGACTATCCCACGTAGTGTCAGAATCTGCGACAGCGGCATTGCACCACCCACCATTTTCACCAGAACGTCGTTAAAGGTGAAGCCTGCCATGCTCCCCATCATCAACACTGCGCCAAGCTGGTTTCCGGTCATTTAATGAGATCCTGCAAAGCGGGGGCCGATAGGGCAAAATGCTGATTCAAGCTTTTCTCTATCCGCTCCCTAGCCCATTTATGCGTTATCCCCATCTGCGCCGGGTCTGACTTGTTGTCGCCGTGAATGGTGCGCACAAATGACGGAACTGATATGTCCGAGAACGTATTAAAGTGTTGCGCAAACTTGCGGTGGTTGAAGCGATAGGGGTTCACCCCGTATCCGGCTGGCCCCACAATCGCCGTGCCGGTGGAAAGCGGAGCCTTTTCGCAGGCATCATAGATTTCGACACTCGCCTCCGTTTTGTGAACGTAAAAGCCACGATTATGGGCCAGGACAAAAGGCGTCTCAGGACCCTGCAGCGGGATCATGCCCTGTGCCAAATGTTTGCTACGTTTGACGAAATCCATATCCACGGCATCGTCATCATCCAGGCGGAATAGAATTTGATGAGTGGCGTCATCCATCGGTACCGAGGCATAGGCGCGTTTCAGCAGCTTGTAGTGGATCCCGGTGCCGACCGGACGACAAATCACGTTCGGCAGAGGTTCTATCAGATCCAGAAGGCGGGTCAGATAGGGCACGGGCATCGCCTTTGCGGTCAACACCACAAGGGTGAAGTCCATATCACTTTGCCGCATCAAAGATGGAAGGCAGAGGGTTTCGAATATCCGAAACCTGAGTTCCATGCGGTCTGGTGAGAACAGATGTGCAGCCGTTTCTTCAATCGTGCTGAAGCGCTCCGAGTAATAGGTTGGGCTAAGCACCGAAAAGCGCAACAGTCCAACCATCTTGATTTTCAGTTCCATAGATCGACCCAGAGCCTCTGCTTGTTTTGCCAGACCCAACCACCTGAGAAAGGGAAAGAAAAGAGCCAGTTTTGACAAACCATCTGCTTTGCCGACTGTCCCCGCCCGCGTTAGTGGTTTGTCGTATAGATGACTTCGCCTTCTTTGATTGTGATCATGACTTTCAACGTATCTAGTGCTTCAGGATCTACAGCGGTTGGATCAGCTGACAAGATTACAAAATCAGCCAGTTTTCCGACTTCAATAGATCCTTTGGTGTCTTCCTCAAAGTGCTGGTAGGCCGGCCAGATCGTCATCGCCTTGAGCGCAGTCATCACATCGACTCGCTGATCCGGGCCCAAGATGTCGCCAGACCGGGTGCGCCGTGTGACCGTCGCGTCCAGAACCCGCATCGAGTTGGGCAATGCAACAGGGGCATCGTGATGAGTACCAAACATCATACCACGTTGACGCATCCAACCAGTGGGCGAGATATTATCCGCATCCGCAGGCCCAACAGTATGGTCACGATGCCAGTCCCCCCAGTAAAAGGTATGCATGGGAAACAGTGAAGGGAACACGCCAAGGCGCTGATAGCTATCCACCTGATCTTCACGCATGAACTGGCCGTGGATCAAGACAGGACGCCGGTCCCCTGCCCCATATTTCTGGGTCGCCGCATCTGCCGCAGCTATGAAATAGTCCGAGGCCCGTTCACCATTGGCGTGCACCATCAACTGCACTCCATTTTGATAGGCCCAATCGAACAGCTCAATAATGGTTTCCGGTGTTTCATACTCCAAGCCGGAGTAGCCTGGGGGATAGTCACCAACCGGATCATGATAGGGCTTGTCCCGCAACGCAGTGAACCCTTGCGGAGATCCGTCTATCGTCAGCTTCCCACCCGCGACACGAACGCGGTTGTCATAGGTGACCGACATGTTGTCCGTGATGAAGTCGAGATCAGTGGTGATGACATCAGGATAAACAGCCACATCAATTGGCAAATCGCCCATGGCTGCCAATTGTTTTAGGATCGCGACGGTATCTGGATTCGAACGGCCTTCTTGTGCGGTGGTGAAACCATAACTCGCCCACATGTTGGCCCCCGCCCGTGCAAACGCCAAAATGCCCTCGGGGCCGAGGTCTCCAATCAGACCAAACACACTACTGAAGTGCACATTACCTTCTAGCACACCGTCTGGTTCAGTGGTGCCATCAATCCGCCGGATCACCCCACCTTCTGGATTTTCACTGTTGGCATCAATGCCTAGCATCTTTAGCGCCGCAGAGTTCGCAACACCCAAGTGTCCCGATTGATGGACGATGTAAATTGGGAGGTCGCTGGAAACAGCGTCTAGCTCGTCGCGCGTTGGGTGACGCTCTTCAGCCAGTTGTGACGGGTCATAGCCAAAGCCCAAGATCATGCCATTCTGGGCCACTGCATCCTGATTATCTGCGGTCCATTGTGTGAGTGTCTCTTGCAGCGTGGCAATATCACGGACCTCACCGTCCGGAGGTGATAATAGGTTTGCTGCTAACGCTTGCAGTCCGCCAAAAACCATATGACCATGGCTGTCTATAAATCCAGGTGCCATGGTGCGACCTTCAAGATCAAAATCTGAAGTGCCGGCATCGCGATGTCGTTCCATTTCATTTAATGTGCCAACAGCCAAGATCTTGCCGTTGCGCACAGCAACAGCTTCGGTCCAAAGCGCGGTGTCATCCATGGTCAGAATTGGACCACCAGAATAGATTGTATCGGCAAACGGCTCAGCAAAAAGTGCGGCTGGTAACAAACATAGAGAAAAGGCAATAGACGCTATGGTGGAGGAATGATGTACTGACATCTGGCAGGCTCCAATTGGACAATTCAAAGGGTATTGGACGTTCAAATTCGATATGTTGATACCGTAAGTTCGGATCAATCCAGGGGTAGGAAATTTGGTCAATTACCCTTCGTAAAAGGATACCCCCAAACAAAAAAGCCCCCGCGCATCTCTGCACGGGGGCTTTTCAATTCATAGTATCAAGCGATCAATCGCGGCTTTCCGGTGTATCCACCAGATTGTCGAAGGTGTCGCCACCAATGATGTCTTCGTCCATCACCGGAGCAGCCAAGGCTGCAGCAGCTTCGGCTTCTTCGCGGCGTGCTTCGAGCACGACATTGTCGCGACCCTGAGCAATGTTGCGCACGCGATCGGTTGCACCACCGGTACCGGCTGGGATCAGGCGGCCGACGATGACGTTCTCTTTGAGACCGACCAGTTTGTCGCGCTTGCCCTGTACCGATGCTTCGGTCAGAACCCGCGTGGTTTCCTGGAAGGATGCCGCCGAGATGAACGAACGGGTCTGCAGCGAAGCCTTGGTGATCCCAAGCAGGATCGGCTCGCCACGGGCCGGACGACCGTTTTTCGATATGGCTTTTTCACAGGCCAGATCGAATTCGTGCTTATCGACGTTTTCACCCTTGAGCAGGGTTGTGTCACCACTGTCCAGAATTTCCCACTTCTGCAGCATCTGACGAACGATAACTTCGATGTGCTTATCGTTGATCTTCACGCCCTGCAGACGATACACGTCCTGCACTTCGTCGATCATGTAGTCAGCCAGCGCTTCGACACCCATTACCGCAAGAATATCGTGCGGAGCCGGGTTACCGTCCATCAGGTATTCACCCTTGGAAATGAAGTCACCTTCTTGAACTGGGATGTGCTTGCCCTTGGGCACCATGTATTCCACGGTTTCCATTGACTCGTCAGCTGGTTCAATCGAGACGCGACGCTTGTTCTTGTAATCGCGGCCAAAGCGTACGTAACCATCGATTTCGGCGATGATTGCGTGATCTTTTGGACGACGTGCTTCGAACAGTTCCGCAACCCGTGGCAGACCACCGGTAATGTCCTTGGTCTTGGCGCCCTCACGCGGGATACGCGCAATAACGTCACCGGCCTGGACCTCGTCACCGTCTTCGACTGACAGAACCGCATCAACCGACATGCCATAGTGAACCGGGTGACCCGCATCATTGCGGACCGGCTCGCCATCACTGCCAACCAGAATAAGTTCTGGTTTCAGTTCGCCGCCTTTTGGCGCTGCACGCCAATCGATGACGATCTTCTGTGTCATGCCTGTTGCTTCATCGGTTTCTTCACGCACGGCGATACCGGCGGTCAGATCGACATATTTAACAGTACCGGCTTTCTCAGCGATGATCGGTAGCGTGTATGGGTCCCATTCGAACATCTTGTCTCCGCGGACCACATCCTGGCCTTCGGTTACAAACAGCTTGGAGCCATAGGCCAATTTGTGGCTTGAGAGCTCTTCGCCATGCTCGTCCTGGATGATCATCTTCATGCTGCGACCCAGCACCATCACTTCGCCATTGGCGTTGGTCAGGGTCTGAGTGTTTTCAAAGACGATCTTACCTTCGGAGTTAGCTTCTTGGTACGATTGCTGACCAGCCTGCGCAACGCCACCAATGTGGAACGTACGCATTGTCAGCTGTGTACCGGGTTCACCAATCGACTGCGCCGCGATGATACCAACGGCTTCGCCAGTGTTCACCATGGTGCCGCGCGCCAAGTCACGCCCGTAGCACATGACGCAGACGCCTTCTTCGGCCTCACAGGTCAGCGGGCTACGCAGACGGGCAGAACGTACACCAGCCTCTTCGATGGCGTCAGCCATGCGTTCGTCGATGAGCTGACCATGGGCCACAAGCACATCTTCGGTACCTGGCTTCTTGATGTCCTCAGCCGCAACACGGCCCAGTACACGTTCACCCAGAGTTGCCACAACTTCGCCATCGCGGGTTGCAGGCACAGCGGTGATCGCCATGTCAGTACCACAGTCATGATCGCGAACGATACAGTCCTGAGCAACGTCAACCAGACGACGGGTCAGATAACCCGAGTTCGCTGTCTTAAGAGCCGTATCCGACAGACCCTTACGGGCACCGTGGGTTGAGTTGAAGTACTCAAGAACGGACAGGCCTTCTTTAAAGTTCGAGATGATCGGTGTCTCGATGATATCGCCGTTTGGCTTGGCCATCAGACCGCGCATACCGCCCAGCTGTTTCATCTGAGTAACCGAGCCACGCGCACCGGAGTGGGCCATCATGTAAACCGAGTTCGGCTCCATTTCAGCACCAGCCTCGTTGCGTTTGGACGCCGAAATGGCACCCATCATCGCTTCGGTGACCTTGTCGTTACACTTGGCCCAGGCATCGACAACTTTGTTGTACTTTTCGCCCTGTGTGATCAGGCCGTCCATGTACTGCTGTTCGAAATCTTTCACCATGTCGCGGGTGTCATTTACCAGCGGCCATTTGGTGTCAGGGATCAGCATGTCGTCTTTACCAAACGAAATACCAGCCTTGAACGCTTCGCGGAAACCCATGGTCATGATCTGATCACAGAAGATGACCGACTCTTTCTGACCACAGTAACGATAGACGGTATCAATAACCGTCTGCACTTCTTTTTTACGCAGCAAACGGTTGACCAGCTTGAAAGGCGCCTTGGCGTTTTTAGGCAGTAGATCCCCAAGCAGCATGCGACCTGGAGTGGTCTCAAAGCGCTCTTGCACTTCGTTGCCCTCTTCGTCGATCTGGGTCATCCGCGCGGTGATTTTGCTGTGCAAGTGAACCTGGCCGCCGTCCAGCGCGTGCTGAACCTCTTCCAGAGATCCAAACACACTGCCTTCGCCTGGCATACCTTCTCGTTCCAGCGTCACATAGTACAGACCCAGGATCATATCCTGCGACGGAACAATGATCGGCGCGCCGTTTGCAGGCGACAGAACGTTGTTGGTCGACATCATCAGAACACGGGCTTCCAGCTGGGCCTCAAGGCTCAGAGGAACGTGCACCGCCATTTGGTCACCGTCAAAGTCAGCGTTAAAGGCCGAACAGACCAGCGGGTGCAGCTGGATGGCTTTACCTTCGATCAGCGTGGGTTCAAACGCCTGAATACCAAGACGGTGCAGGGTTGGCGCACGGTTCAGCATGACAGGGTGTTCGCGGATCACTTCGTCCAAGATATCCCAAACTTCGGGACGCTCTTTTTCCACCAGTTTCTTGGCTTGCTTCACTGTGGAAGACAGGCCTTTGGCTTCGAGACGCGAATAGATGAACGGCTTGAACAGTTCGAGCGCCATCTTTTTCGGCAGGCCACATTGGTGCAGCTTCAACTCTGGGCCGGTCACAATGACCGAACGACCCGAGAAGTCGACGCGCTTACCCAAAAGGTTCTGACGGAAGCGACCCTGCTTACCCTTCAGCATGTCAGACAGCGATTTCAGTGGTCGCTTGTTAGCGCCGGTGATTACGCGACCACGACGGCCGTTGTCGAACAGAGCATCAACCGATTCCTGCAGCATCCGCTTTTCGTTGCGGACGATGATGTCAGGAGCGCGAAGCTCGATCAGGCGCTTCAGACGGTTGTTCCGGTTGATCACACGACGATACAGATCGTTCAGATCAGACGTCGCAAAACGACCACCATCCAGAGGCACCAGTGGGCGCAGTTCTGGTGGGATCACTGGGATCACGGTCAGAACCATCCACTCAGGGCGGTTGCCAGATTCCAAGAAGCTTTCAACCACTTTCAGGCGCTTGATGATCTTCTTGGGCTTCAGCTCACCAGTTGCTTCGGCCAGATCGGCACGCAGCTGGTCGGCTTCAGATTCCAGATCGATCGCTGCCAGCATTTCACGGATCGCTTCGGCGCCGATGTTGGCGGTGAAGGCGTCCATGCCATAGGCATCCTGGGCATCCATGTACTCTTCTTCGGTCATCATCTGGCCGTACTGCAGGTCGGTCAGACCCGGCTCGATGACTACGTAGTTTTCAAAGTACAGAACACGTTCCAGATCACGCAGGGTCATGTCCAGCATTAGGCCGATGCGCGATGGCAGCGACTTGAGGAACCAGATGTGTGCAACTGGCGAAGCCAGTTCGATGTGGCCCATACGCTCTCGGCGTACCTTTTGCAGCGTCACTTCGACACCACATTTCTCGCAGACAACGCCGCGATACTTCATCCGCTTATATTTTCCGCACAGACATTCGTAATCTTTGATCGGGCCAAAGATACGTGCGCAGAACAGGCCGTCACGCTCGGGCTTGAACGTACGGTAGTTGATGGTTTCCGGCTTTTTGATCTCGCCGTATGACCACGACAGGATCCGCTCTGGCGATGCCAGAGAGACCTTGATCTCATCAAACACCTTGGGCGGTGTCAGTGGGTTGAACGGGTTGTTCGTCAGTTCCTGGTTCATTTTTGAATCCTCAAATTCGTGCGGAAGGGATGATGGTAGTAAGGGCGCAGGGCCCTTACTCGCCGTCCTCCGCATCCAGGAGTTCCATATTCAGGCCAAGGCCCCGAACTTCTTTCACCAGAACGTTAAACGATTCTGGGACGCCCGCTTCGAAGTTGTCCTCGCCCTTGACGATGCTTTCATAGACCTTGGTCCGGCCTGCCACGTCATCCGACTTCACAGTCAGCATTTCCTGCAGGGTGTATGCAGCGCCATAAGCTTCCAGAGCCCAGACCTCCATCTCCCCGAAACGCTGACCACCGAACTGCGCCTTACCACCCAGCGGCTGCTGAGTAACAAGCGAGTATGGTCCGGTTGAACGTGCGTGGATTTTGTCATCCACCAGGTGGTGCAGTTTCAGCAGGTACTTCATGCCGACGGTAACAGGGCGGGCAAACTGCTCACCTGTACGTCCGTCAAACAGCACCGACTGACCACTTTCCGAGAAGCCAGCACGTACCAACGCATCGTTGACGTCTGCCTCTTTGGCACCATCAAAGACCGGTGTCGCAATTGGCACACCAGTGGTTACGTTACCAGCTGCTTCAACCAGCTCTTCCTCGGTCATGTCAGCAATGCCGTCGGCATAAACCTTGTCACCATAGGCGTGCTGCATCGCATCACGTACAGGTGTCAGGTCGCCGGAACGGCGGTACTCACCCAGAGCTTCGTCGATGTTGATACCCAGACCGCGAGCGGCCCAACCCATGTGGGTTTCAAGGATCTGACCAACGTTCATACGCGAAGGCACACCCAGAGGGTTCAAACAGAAGTCTACCGGCGTACCATCGGCCAGGAACGGCATGTCTTCCATCGGTACAACCTTGGAAATAACACCTTTGTTCCCGTGACGACCGGCCATTTTATCACCAGGCTGAAGCTTACGCTTCACCGCGATAAAGACTTTGACCATCTTCATCACACCGGGTGGCAGATCGTCGCCGCGACGGACTTTTTCGACCTTGTCCTCAAAACGGGCATCCAAAGCGCGCTTTTGCACTTCGTACTGCTCGTTCAGAGCTTCAACAGCCTGAGCACCGGCTTCGTCTTCCAACGCCAGCATCCACCACTGACTGCGGATCATCGAGGTCAGCATTTCCTCGGTGACGACTGTGCCACCGCGAATGCCTTTTGGACCTTTGACAGCTGTCTGGCCTAGGACCATGCCCTTGAGACGAGCATAGATGTTACGATCCAGGATCGTCAGCTCATCGTCACGGTCACGTGCCAGGCGTTCAACTTCTTCACGCTCGATCTGGATCGCACGTTCGTCTTTTTCCACACCATGGCGGTTAAAGACGCGAACTTCGACAACTGTACCAAAGTCACCCGGCTTGACGCGCAGCGATGTATCGCGAACGTCCGAAGCTTTCTCACCAAAGATGGCGCGCAGAAGCTTTTCTTCTGGCGTCATTGGGCTTTCACCCTTTGGAGTGATCTTACCAACCAGAATGTCGCCCGGCTCTACATCGGCACCGATATAAACAATACCAGCTTCGTCAAGGTTGCGCAGAGCTTCCTCGCCGACGTTTGGAATGTCGCGGGTGATTTCTTCTGGGCCAAGCTTTGTGTCACGAGCAGCGACTTCGAATTCTTCGATGTGAACCGAAGTAAATACGTCGTCACGCGCGATGCGCTCGGAGATCAGAATGGAGTCTTCGTAGTTGTAGCCGTTCCAAGGCATAAACGCGACGACCACGTTTTTACCCAGAGCCAGTTCGCCAAGATCCGTAGACGGACCATCAGCAATCACTTCGCCCTTACGAACAGTGTCACCCACCTTCACCAGCGGACGCTGGTTGATACAGGTGTTCTGGTTCGAACGCTGGAACTTGCGCATGCGATAGATGTCAACGCCTGCATCACCCAGCTCCAGATCCGCAGTCGCGCGAATAACGATACGCTGAGCATCTACCTGGTCAACCACACCGGCGCGTTTGGCCATGTAGGCCGCGCCAGAGTCACGGGCAACAACTTCTTCGATACCGGTTCCGACCAGCGGAGCTTCGGCACGCAGCAGTGGAACCGCCTGACGCATCATGTTCGAACCCATCAGGGCCCGGTTCGCATCGTCGTTTTCGAGGAATGGGATCAACGAAGCCGCAACAGAAACCAACTGCTTTGGTGAAACATCGATCAGGTCAACGTTTTCACGCTGCGCCAATGTGTAGTCACCGGACTGGCGAGTAGACACCAGTTCGTTGATGAAGTTGCCGTTTTCGTCCAGCGTTGCGTTGGCCTGCGCCACAGTGTGACGCATTTCTTCGGTAGCTGACATGTAGTGAACTTCGTCGGTCACGTGACCGTCGGTTACCACACGATAAGGTGTTTCGATGAAACCATATTTGTTCACGCGGGCATAAGTAGCCAACGAGTTGATCAGACCAATGTTCGGTCCTTCAGGCGTTTCAATCGGGCACATCCGACCGTAGTGGGTCGGGTGAACGTCACGTACTTCAAAGCCAGCACGCTCGCGGGTCAAACCGCCAGGTCCAAGCGCCGAGAGACGGCGTTTGTGTGTCACTTCGGACAGCGGGTTGGTTTGGTCCATGAACTGCGACAGCTGCGAGGAACCAAAGAATTCACGCACCGCAGCAGCAGCTGGCTTGGCGTTGATCAGATCCTGCGGCATCACGGTGTCGATTTCGACCGAAGACATACGCTCTTTGATCGCGCGCTCCATGCGCAGCAGACCAACGCGGTACTGGTTTTCCATCAGCTCGCCAACGGAACGCACACGACGGTTGCCCAGGTGGTCAATGTCGTCGACGCCGCCACGACCATCACGCAGGTCAACCAGCGCTTTGATGCAGGAGATGATGTCTTCTTTGCGCAGTGTCCGCTGAGTATCGTCAGCATCCAGAGCCAAACGCATATTCATCTTCACACGACCAACAGCCGACAGGTCATAACGCTCGCCATCAAAGAACAGTGTATCGAACAAGTTCGACGCAGCTTCGACGGTGGGTGGCTCGCCCGGGCGCATAACGCGATAGATATCCATGAGCGCGGTGTCGCGACCCATGTTTTTATCAGCCGCCATTGTGTTGCGCATGTAAGGACCGACATTGACGTTGTCGATGTCCAGAACCGGAATGTCGGTGATACCCGCATCCATCAGCTCTTTGATGGAGCCGCCAATGACGTCGCCGTCTTTGTCGTATTCCATGGTCAGCTCATCACCGGCTTCAACGTAGATAGCGCCGTTTTCTTCGTTGATGATATCCTTGGCTACAAACTTACCAATGATGTGATCAAACGGAACCAGAAGATCAGAAACCGCACCTTCGTCGATCAGCTTCTTCGCAGCGCGAGGGGTAACTTTTTTGCCAGATTCGGCAATGATTTCACCGGTTTTGGCGTCGACCAAATCATAGGTCGGGCGCGTGCCGCGTACACGCTCGGGGAAGAACGGAGTGACCCAGCCACGGCCCTGTTCGAGAGTGTAGCTTACGGTTTTGTAGTAGGCATCCATGATGCCTTCCTGGTCCAGACCCAGCGCATACAGCAGGGTGGTCACAGGCAGTTTACGACGACGGTCGATACGAGCAAAGACGATGTCCTTGGCGTCGAATTCGAAATCCAGCCACGAGCCGCGATACGGGATGATGCGGCAAGCAAACAGCAATTTACCCGACGAATGGGTTTTGCCTTTGTCGTGATCAAAGAACACACCGGGCGAACGGTGCATCTGAGATACGATCACCCGCTCGGTGCCGTTTACAACAAATGTACCGTTAGGTGTCATCAGAGGCATGTCACCCATGAAAACATCTTGTTCTTTGATGTCTTTAACCGACTTCGCGCCGGTATCTTCGTCTACATCAAATACGATCAGACGAAGAGTAACTTTAAGCGGCGCAGCATAGGTCATGTCGCGCTGCATACATTCTTCGACGTCGTACTTGGGTTTCTCCAGATCGTACTTCACGAACTCCAGAATAGAAGTTTCGTTGAAATCTTTGATTGGAAAGACCGACTGGAAGACGCCTTTGATGCCTTCACCGTCCATCGGTTCAAGCTCATCGCCCGAACGCAAGAACAGGTCATAAGAAGATTTTTGCACCTCAATGAGGTTCGGCATATCCAGCACTTCACGGATTTTGCCGTAGTATGTACGTAGACGTTTCTGGCCAAGGAACGATTGAGCCATGTCAGATGTCACCTTTTCAAATTCTCACCGGTCAAGGATGCCGCCGGGCCCCGGCACCTTGCCCATACGAGACAGCGTGGTCGGATCAATTCATGGCCACCGTCCCGAATGGCGGCCTCCCGATCCTAAAAACCTCGCCTTAGAAAACGCCTATCAAAACAGGCCCTTTCTAAGACAGGTTCGGCTGGACCCGGAGTTCACCCGGATCCAGCCAAATTTCGAAAGCCGCCCGCAAAGCGAGCCACCCTCTAGCAGCCTAAGCTTAGGCCACTTCGACTTCAGCGCCAGCTGCTTCCAGCTTGCCTTTAACGTCTTCAGCTTCGTCTTTCGACACGCCTTCTTTGATCTTGCCGCCAGCTTCGACCAGAGTCTTAGCTTCTTTCAGACCCAGACCGGTGATGCCGCGGACTTCTTTGATCACGTTGATCTTCGAAGCGCCTGGGCTCTTCAGGATCACGTCAAATTCAGTCTTTTCTTCTTCAGCTGCACCGGCGTCGCCACCAGCAGCCATTACAACAGCGCCACCAGCGGCGGGCTCGATGCCATACTCGTCTTTGAGGATGGTTTTCAGTTCTTGTGCTTCCAGCAGGGTCAGGCCCACGATGCTTTCTGCGAGTGCTTTCAGATCAGCCATTTTATCAGCTCTTTCCGTTTAATCAGTGTGTTTTTTCCAACGCCAGGGTAGTTACCCCACATCGGTCATTCAGTGCTAACCGCTTACGCAGCTTCCGCCTTCTCTTCGATGGTCGAAAGGATGCTTGCGATATTGCTTGCAGGTGCGCCAATTGCGCCAGCGATGTTCGAAGCGGGTGCGCCAATGCAACCAGCGATCGAAGCAATAAGCTCCTCGCGGGAAGGCATTTTCGACACGGCTTCAACGCCAGCGACGTCCAGAGCATTCTCACCCATTGCGCCACCAAGGATTACGAACTTTTGGTTCTCCTTGGCGAACTCCTGAGCAACCTTGGCCGCAGCCACAGGATCCTCAGAATAGGTTAGAACAGTCATCCCTGTCAGCAGGTCAGAAATGCTTTCACATGACTTTCCCTCGAGGGCGATTTTGGCGAGCCTGTTTTTGGCAACACGCACAGATCCACCGGCTTCGCGAGCGCGGCCACGTAGATCTTGCATATCAGCAACTGTCAGACCGACGTAGTGTGCTACCACAACAACGCCAGAGCTTTCGAAGATCTGGCCGAGTTCCTCGACCAATTTCTCTTTCTGGGCTCTATCCACAGTTCTCTCCAAGTTTGGGATGTCAGACATCCCGGCTCAAGTTTGCCAGGTTTCGAAAAACCCAGCGTTCAGGTCCGTAGTTACGGGGTGAGCCAAAAATCGCCCGAGGGTTTGAAAATCCTCGATCTTTTTTGTCTTTTCCCGTCTCAGGAGGGAAATTAAGACCCTCAGAAAGGGCCACCCACCATCTTGGACGAAACGAAACAAAGCGCACGACGAATCGCACGCTTTATCTCAAGGTCGTGTTACTGGAAATTCTCAGGGTTTCCAAGCGGTAAATAGAGTTGGCGGCGCAGCACCCGCACCAAAAGCATTGATATCCAAACCCTAGCGTACACCATGTCCGTGTCCGATGGGCACAATACAACCTCCGACATCGTTGAGAACTCGACATCACCCCATCCCGTCACTATAACACCCAAACGTCCAAAGCCGGTCCAACCATGACACCAAACTCAACCAAGCCCCCAAATGAATCCCCGTTAGAGACCCTAGCCCAGAATGAAGATTTCAAGATTTGCTATCTGTCAGGTAAGTCCAACAGGCTTGTTATTTGTCTAAGTGGCATCGGAAGCAAACGAAGCGAAATGCCCCCCTTCGAATTCATTGGTTCCGCATCAAATCAAGGCTTGAACCACCTATTGTTGGTTTCGGATTCTCGCCGGACTTGGATGAACGATGAAGCCTTTTCAAATGCGATCGTCACAGAGATCGAGAAGATTGTTCAACGCCACTCCATTTCAGACGTTGTAACCCTAGGCAATAGCATGGGCGGTTTCATGGCCCTCATCCTACCCCAGCTAACAAAAGTCGATTGCGCAATTGCTTTCTCGCCGCAGTACTCAATGCACCCGCGACACGTCCCCGAAGAAAATCGATGGCTGCACTGGCGTTCCAAATTCCCTGGCTATGCCCACGACACCATCGGCTCGCTTGATCCGGAACGATGTCAGTATTTTATCTTCCATGGAGATGCTCCCGAGGAAGAAATACATTGGCGTCGTTTTCCCACAGATTCGCGCCTGCATCACCTTATTTTCAAAGACACGAACCACCAATTGGTGACAGCCCTGAAGAAGCGAAAAGTGCTACCTCGTACAGTTAAACTTGCGATCAACAGAAAGCCCCGAAAATTGAGACTCTTTTTGCAACAGCATTTCGAAGTCAGCTACCGAGGACACAGGCAGATCCCACAAACAGAATTGTCCGATCAGACCTAGTCAAAAGAACACCCTGAAAAGTAAAAACTAGCCGGGTTATTTTTTGGATAGCTCCGCATTTACTCAGCCGCAAGCCGCCTGACCTCTGACTTCAGCTTGGTTGTTGAAATATCTTCAGTACGCGGCAAATATAAAACCTGACACAGGTCAGAAAGATCGTCGAACTCCCCCAACCAATCATCACCCATAACAAAAAGATCCGCAGCGTATTTAGCGACATCTTCGCGCTTTTGCTCCCAGTGATTTTCGGGAATGACCCTGGTGACATACTTGCTAGCCTCAAGCATCTCCACTCGCTGCTCATAAGGCAACACAGCCCGCTTCCCCTTCAGGGCATTAAATCCTTCGGTGGAACAGCCAACAATAACCTCGTCCGCAAGTAGCGAGAGACGCTTGAACAAGCGTTGATGGCCAACATGGAGCAAATCGAAGGTCCCATAGGTCAACACTCTCTTATATCGCCCCTCACCCACTTCCTCCAAAAACTGCGCGAAACGCCGCCTCGCTCTCCGCCAGGGAAAAACAAAATAGGGGTTAGGTTCCCGCCAACTAGCGCCATAGTTAACAGCCAGCATTTTCTCAGGCTTAGCAGGGATTGGCATGCTCGTGACCGAACATGTCTTTAGCGGCAAGACATCATATTCGTTAAGCTCGCCAAACGTATGCGGGTATACGTACACCTTGCCGCGCACGATCCAAGACGGGAACAAATCTACTGTAAACCCTTCGGGAGAATTCAGAATTATAGCCCCTGCATATCCGCTCGGCTGATCCTCTACCAACGCCAATCCTGATTGAAACAGTTTTAGTCGCAAGTCTCGCCAACAGCGAATGGCTTCATCCATACTATCAGCCTGCAGCATGAAACCCAGATCAATGTCATCATCATGATCAAGAAGCTTTCCCTCTCGGACCAACCCCAAAAGAGCACCCGAATTTAGGAAGACCTTTCCGCCCAAGGCCTCAAGTTGGGGAACTAGCTGGGCGACATGCGCCCAAATCCCCACGTGCGCCCGCTCTGAAAATAGCTGATTTCCGTGACTGGCCAGCACGGCGTCAGATACATCCTCAGGAACATAGGACTTCAAAAACGTTTCGAATTCTCGAAATGCCTCCGCTTCTCCTCGCTGAGCACGCAAATCGAAAAGCTTAGCCATGCACTTTCGCACTTCAAATGGACGCTTTCGGCGCTGCAACATCAGCATCACCTTTGCCTCCAGAGCCAACACAGAACCGTCCGCTTCAAACCGCTCCAGCGCATTCACGCACCGCCGGTAGCGAAAATCATCGCTAGGATTGCAAAATTGAGAACGCACATCCTCATAAAGCCTATTAATGCGCTCCCCTTCCAGCACTTCCACCATACCCACACCTCAAAACCATTTTTTTAACACTACGTTAACCAATCAAAAAACCTTCGGGCAACACATGAGTGAGACAACGGAGCAAACTCTCCAAAAAGTGGTGCAGTTTCGCCAACGCCACGACAACCACAAACGGGCAGCTTGAGACACTACCCCGATAGACATCAGACCTGTATGGGCAGCGCCCGGCCGATCAAGGCACCCATAAAACACAAAAAAGAGGCGGCACCACTGGCACCGCCTCTCTCCAATCTCGGCAAGTAAGACTTACCTTATTCTGCAGCAGCGTTATCCACCTCAACGGTGACGCTCGGACCCATGGTCGAGGACAGCGCGATTTTCTGCATGTAGGCACCCTTGGCACCTGATGGGCGAGCTTTGGCAACAGCCGACACAAATGCGCGGATGTTTTCTACCAGCTTAGCTTCGTCAAACGATGCTTTGCCGATGCCAGCGTGCACGACGCCACCTTTTTCAGCTTTGAACTGAACTTCGCCACCTTTGGCTGCCTCTACGGCTGCTTTCACATCCATAGTTACAGTGCCAACTTTTGGGTTTGGCATCAGGTTACGTGGGCCCAGAACTTTACCAAGACGACCAACGATAGGCATCATGTCAGGTGTAGCAATACAACGATCGAAATCGATGGTGCCGCCCTGAATGGTTTCCATCAGGTCTTCAGCGCCGATGATGTCCGCGCCTGCTGCCTTGGCTTCGTCAGCCTTGGGGCCGCGAGCAAAAACAGCAACGCGCATGGATTTACCGGTGCCGTTTGGCAGGCCGATAACACCACGAACCATCTGGTCAGCGTGACGTGTGTCAACACCGAGGTTCATTGCGATCTCGATGGTTTCATCGAATTTAGCATTGGCGTTGCCCTTGATCAGAGCAACAGCTTCTTCCACTGAGACATTTACTTTGCCAGCGAAAGCTTCGCGCGCAGCGCGGGTGCGTTTTCCAAGCTTAGCCATCTTACTTCACCTCGATGCCCATAGAACGGGCGGAACCCAGGATAATCTGCATGGCGCCATCGATGTCGTTGGCGTTCAGATCTTTCATCTTAGCTTCGGCGATTTCTTTCACCTGAGCTACAGTCACAGTGCCAACGGTTTCGCGCGACGGTGTTTTTGCACCGGACTTAACCTTGGCGGCCTTCTTCAGGAAGTAAGACGCAGGTGGCGTCTTGATGTCCATAGTGAAGGACTTGTCCTGGTAGTAGGTGATCACGGTTGGGCACGGCGCACCGGGCTCAAGATCTGCAGTCTTGGCGTTGAACGCCTTACAGAATTCCATGATGTTAATTCCGCGCTGACCCAGCGCCGGACCAACTGGTGGCGAGGGGTTCGCTTTACCTGCAGGAACCTGCAGCTTCATTGTACCAGCAAGCTTCTTGGCCATTTGGTGTTCCTTTCAACGTAGATGGAACGCGTTCCATCCAATTCAGGTTGCGTGGTCAAATCTCTGGATCGCGATCCGTCAATCTCCCACGAGAGAATCTCGCCCGAAGGCGATAAAGGCGGCATGTACAATGGAACAGAGGGGCTGGCAAGGGATGCTAGTCAGAAACCACTTCGGAATCTAGGGCACGTGTCTGGCTCCGGACCAACAGTCGCAATGATACCGTTGATGTGTACAGCTTCACGCTTGGCTTTCAAAAGCGCACATGTCAAATTTGCAACTCCATTCAAGCCTTATAAAATTAAGAAGTCAGGAACTTTGAAGTGCTGGAAATTAAAATTGTGGTACCGGAAAGTTCTACAGAGTCCTTCCAAAAGCTCAGATCATCTCTCGGCAGTTTTGGCAACGTGAATGACCAGTTTATTAAATCCGACAAGACCGCGTCCATTCTAGACGATTTCGACTTAGCCGAAGGCCTATACGAAGATTATCTACTGCAGGACCTGATGACCTTTACTTACGCAGCTAAAGACCTAAGAGCGGGTTATGTAGGCGACGATGTTTACTGGAATCGCAAAAGGGCCGAGAGTTTTCGTCGTATGGGGCTGATTGAGGCCGCAAGCGTGTTTCAAGACTATGTGGATCTGGTAGCCCACGTTTCTGAAAATGAGACCGATTTCCCTGAACTCGACACAGACCAGCTAGTTGGACTTCAGCCGGAACTGGATAAACTGCACGATCGCATGGTCGACGCGGCAAAAGAGACCCCACGCGACACCTTGGGGCTAGCTGCAATCAAGGCTTACGGTATAGAACTCCTCCCCCTCCAAGACGCTATCTGCTATTGGATCGACCTTGCGACCCACTCAGACACCTTTCAGGAACTGCGTGCGGCCGCGAAGTCGGACAAAATGTTCGAGACGCAATTTTCCAAGGAGCAGGCAAGAGCACTTCAGAAGAAAGGAGTCGTGTGGGGCTTCTATTTGTTTGAGTTCCAAAGCGGCGGCAAACAAAGCTCTACCCGTCAACTGTGGCAAACAAATATGGGGATATTGGCCACCCCTTATTCGCCTAGACAACACAATATGGCAGATGTGGAGGTCTGGCCTTCAGGGCGGCACTTTGCATCTAGTCCCGGCAATCAAGCAGGGAATGGGTCAAAGATAGTAACGACAGCTACCGAGCATCCCCATATCGCGGAGTTTACTGCGGCAAGCGAGCGTATAAACAGCGTCAGCACAACAGGACCGTTTGCGCTGCTGCAAAATCTACCAGTTCTAAAATCCCT
The DNA here is from genome assembly GCF_057444295.1 of Parasedimentitalea nitratireducens. Lineage (NCBI taxonomy): Bacteria > Pseudomonadati > Pseudomonadota > Alphaproteobacteria > Rhodobacterales > Paracoccaceae > Parasedimentitalea > Parasedimentitalea nitratireducens. The sequence continues at coordinate 22,953 of NZ_JBYAXC010000023.1, forward strand.
AGCACCAATCATCACCCTTGCTTTTAACCCAAGCGCAAACTTCAGATTTTTTAGGGGCCTTGCTCAGCAGGGGGTGAAAAGTAGCCTGATCATACGACATCTCAGCCGGACAATTCTTTGGGCCAGCCTACTAGTGTTTATTAGCGCATCCGGCGTCGCCCAAGCCATTTTAGACAAAGTAATCGTCGGCGAAGGATCCTGGAGCGACATCGCATTTGTTTTTGGCATTTTGTTTGGCGTCGCACTCCTATGCCAGGCAGCGCCGACGGTCTTTGGATTGATCATCGGCTCGCTTGATAGGCGCAACGGTCGCATCAGTTGGAACTCAAACCTGCCCAATACAGGATATGAAAACTTCATCACCCGGACCGCCAACAACAGATAACAGCAGCGCCAAGGAAGAGACGCACAAAGTCAGCATTTCTAATCGCTGCGAGCACAGGTGACTTCACCCCAATTGGTAGTCGCCAATAAAAAAACGCCGCGCTGCTTTTGGCAACACGGCGCAATAAATCTCGCTTAGGAAACAATCAGATCTGTTTGGTAACCTGAGTGAATTCCAGCTCGACCGGGGTTTCCCGACCAAAGATCGACACCGTAACCTTGAGGCGCTGGTTCTCGTCATCAACTTCCTCGACCATGCCGTCGAAGTCCTCGAATGGACCTTCGTTGACCTTGACCTTCTCACCCACTTCAAAGTGGATAAGTGTGCGCGGCGCTTCTTCGCCTTCCTGCACGCGGTTCAGGATCTGATTCACCTCGGCATCACGCATCGGCATCGGACGGCCCTGTGGCCCCAGAAAGCCGGTGACCCGGTTGATCGAGCTGATCAGGTGATATCCGTGATCGCTCATTTCCATGTGAACAAGAACATAGCCAGGCATAAAACGACGCTCGGTGGTCACTTTCTTACCGCGACGCACTTCGATCACTTCCTCGGTGGGGACCAGAACCTCATCGATGTCCTCGTCAAGACCGGATTCGGCAGCCGACGTGCGAATCTGCTCTGCGATTTTCTTTTCGAAATTCGAGAGAACGCTGACTGAATACCACCGTTTCGCCATGAACCTGACCGTCCTTGTCCTGTCGGGCTAGCACCATTGCCTTGCCGTCAATTGAATATCTTTTGCAGCCACATGCTGCGCCCTAACAAAAAGCGGCGCGCAACACGAATCGCCGCACGCCCTTGTCAGAGACATGGCCCACCTACCCGCCTATCGAAACGAGATCAAGAGGTGCGCCACCTTTTCGTTGGGATACGTCCGCCCCAACAGGTTAGGCTTAGCTGAAAGCGCCCAGTACACTGGTTAGGCCGTAACGAATGACTACGTCGACCAAGGCGAAGAAAACAGCTGTCAGCGATGCCATGATGAAAACCATGACAGTGGTCAACAGCACTTCGCGACGTGTCGGCCAAACAATCTTGGAAACCTCAGCACGAACCTGCTGGATAAACTGAACTGGGTTAATGGTGGCCATTTAGCTGTTTCTCTCTACTAGCAATCTGCGTCGATCTAACTTGAGGCACTGATGATTTCAAGCCCTGTTCGCAGTAACGGACAAGATCAACTACTGACTAATAGCACATTTGACCGAAAGAGTGCACACCTTTGGCACCCTACGATGTAGCGCCCCACCGCGACCCACAGGGATCTATGGCCCTAAGATCCTTGAAAATGCAGGACTCCATGCTGCTCACTCTAGGTCGTTGCACCAGAAAAGGTCCGGGGTGTACGCTCGTATTACGGAGCCAAAGCCCAACCCCACCATTTAGGCATATCGCAACTGGCTTTATGCCTGTAGTTTTGCGAGATCGCTGATCTCATGCCATCTTCTGGCGCCCAACAGACGTTTAATATGTCCTGTCCAGCCGAAGCTATGTTTCAAAAATGTCCACACACACAAATACCGCGCGAACAGAACGAACAAAACATGGTACAGAAAACTTTGTGGGAAACCATTTTTTCAGGCTAACCGCCAAGGCCATTTAAACCTTTGGACTTAATGGCAGGGGCACCAGGGTTCGAACCCGGGACCTACGGTTTTGGAGACCGTCGCTCTACCAACTGAGCTATACCCCTACGGTGCGGATGTCCTAAGCCAGAGAGGGGCGAGAGACAAGAGGAAAAACAGATTTTCTAGACATGACCAAACACCATCCATCAGGTCACACTTTGCCTAGCACCCTGCTTGCTTTATGAGAGGACAAAAAGAGGACCAATCGGTTGAGCCTGAGAAAGAAAATCGCGGATAGTCGGTGGTTTAACAGTGCCGTAGAAGGCCTGATTACCGCCTATGTGAAATTCTGCTACCGCACCTCTCGATGGACCCGCAGCGGCTTTGACCCCATGGAAGATTGCGTTCGATCGGGCGAGCCGGTCATCATGGTACTCTGGCACCAGCGACTGGTTATGTCGCCCTACCTGTTTGATAGCACTTTGGGCCGAATCTGTACATTAACATCCGGGGCACGCGCAGGCCGTCTGGCCGGTAAAGTGCAAGAACGGATGGGGTTTGATACGATTCCAATGTCCAGCCACAAACGACACGTCGCCTTATCACGCGAGGTCTTGCGGCGGATAAAGGCTGGCAGCTCTGTCGGCATCGCCGCCGACGGGCCACGCGGGCCAGCCCGTATCTCATCTGCTGTACCAATCATCTGGGCGCGCAGTTCGGGCTGCCGTGTGTTCACCATCAGCTTTGCACAACGGCGAAAACTGGAACTACCAACCTGGGACAAACAGATGTTCCCCGTCCCATTTTCACGAGGCGTCTTGATGTGCCAGGAGTGGGAAGAAGATGTCCCGCGCAAACCAACATCTGAAGAGGCCGAAGAGTTGCGCCTGAGCCTTGAAACAGCCTTGAACCAAATAACCAACGCCAGTGACGCAGCGGTAGGGCGCAACTAAGCTGCGCCCCTCCAAAATCAAATTAACGCCAGCGCCATCATCACCAGTCCGACAAAACCAACAGTATAGGAGGCGGAACGGACATATGGCACCGCAAACAAATACAATGGCAGATAGACCAAGCGGGCCATAACGAACACCTGGGCGCCCAGAACCGCGCGTGCCATGTCCGCATTGGGCAAGACCACAGCCAACCCAGCCAAGACTAAAAACGGTGCCAAGTTTTCCTGCAAGTTGCGATGGGCACGCTGTGCGCGACCCGCAATCGCTCCAGGCTCTGGATCATTATCCCGCGACCCCGCATAGGCCCCCACCCCGATCCGCGGCATCAGGAACAGCGAAGGCAGAAACAGCCCCCCATAATACAGGATGAGCACCAATAGAATCCAAGTCAACATGAGAAGTCCTTTGCCATTGTTATGATGTGCAAGTTAGGAATGGCGGGGAATGACAACAATTCCCTTGGAGGGAATAGCAATGACTTCGTTTGGCCACGTCCTAAAAGACATTCGCGCCGCCCGCGGCCTGTCCCAAGCAGCTCTGGCATTGACGCTGGACTCGACCCAGCGCCACCTGTCCTTTCTGGAAACCGGGCGCTCGCTGCCAACTCCCTCCTTCCTTGCAAGGATCTGCCGCACTATGGATCTAAACATTGCGCAACGCGTGAACCTGTACGAGGCATCTGGACTGGCAAATCCCTATACCCGCCGTGACCTGGAGTCCGACGAGATCCACGCCGCTCTCGACATGCTCGAAAAACGTGTGTTGAAAAACTGGCCCTTCCCGGCACTGGTGCTGGACCCCGATTGGAATGTCCTGCGCAGCAATGCATCTTTTGACCAGATATTTGGCGGCTTCATGCCACAAGGCAATGAGGCTCCGAACCTGCTCGAAGTGATGATGAGCGAGATGTTTCAAGAGTTGGTACAAAACTGGGATGAGGCTGCAGGCGTCATGTTCTACCGCCTGCAGCGTGCTGCGGCGCACAGCCCACGCATCGCGCAGGTACTGCAGACTGCTCAGTCCCAGGGCCGTTTTGCAGGGATGGAACAGCATCTAAGCGAGCTGGGTGAAATTCCGATTTTCCTGCCCATTCGCATTGCGCTACCTGATGGGCCAGTCATGGAACTCAGTTCCTTATTGGGTAAACTCGCCTCCTGTCAGGATGCGTTGATCGACGGGCTGGAAATTGAGCTGATGGTACCCTTGGATGAACAATCAGAGCAGACGATGTTTAAGATGGTGAGCTAAACTGACATCGCAAGGACGGATGATTGCAGCCCGAAACTTCAAATTAGAAACCCAGCATTCATCGCTAAAACAGCCTTTTGAGCCTCACCATTAACGACGCCAGCACACTATGAGATCCATCATCGACTTGAACAAAGGTTATGTTTAACGGCTGCGGAGGCGACAGAGGATTTCCTCGCCCTTTTAAAACCTCTCCGGCTTCCCCACGAAGCTTCTCCCAAAAGGGATCGTGTCTTAGTGCATTTTCCGTCCAGTACTCAGGTTGGCCAGAGTGCTTTCCCAGCAGGTCGTCAAATGCCTTGATGTCGGGGTTATCTTCAAGAAACTCTTCGCCCATATGCAAGATGGCGGTTTCGAAATCCAATGCCAGACTATCCGCTACCCCGGTAAAACTTTGGTATAAATCAAATTGTATGTCTGCCGGCTGCGCAAACGCCCGCAATACCCAGGTCAGGTTCGGGTAAGGCTCTCTATCTCGATTTTCCCTATTCACGTCCCAAATGCCTCATTGAAAATTATTCCATAGGCTAACCGAATACCCCGCCAAAGAAAAAAGGGCCGCCCTCAGGCAGCCCTTCTTTATCATTTCACCTGAGTGGCTCTCGGGACATCCGCGCCGTGGCGCGGATACCCTGTTGCCACCATCACAGCACAGCTGTGATTACTCAGTGATTGCCGAAACAACACCAGCGC
>NZ_JBYAXC010000024.1:0-19401 GCF_057444295.1 Parasedimentitalea nitratireducens
TCAGTGGTTACGATGAGCCAAGAACTCTCTCTTATCAAATACGGCTATTTGGACCCATAAGCGCTGACGTCAGACAAACTGGTGACGAAGCCCTTGCACTGTTTGAGGCTGGTCCGGTATTCGACTTACTTCTGACGGATATCATGATGCCTGGCAGCCTAAACGGGAAGACGTTAAGCCAATTAGTGCGTGATACTGCACCTGATCTACCGGTTGTTTTTATGTCTGGCTATGCGAGCGATGCGACTGACCGTTGCAGCGATCTGGGGACTGAAGATATCCGTCTCATGAAGCCTGTGATACGAGTTGATTTGTTAGCCGCAATCAAGAAATCCCTAGTCGGTTAACACGGGCAACTGCTTAACAATGATACCAGTACAAGATGTGATGCTGTTCTCTTCATCAGGGTCATCAACAGTGAACGGCCGCAAAGTGCGCTCAACCGGTCATCAATGGTTCGGTCATCCAGCGTAGGAGCGATTTTCGCGTTCCGTCTGTGATCTCAAATTGGACTGGGTTTTTGGTTTTACTCTGGATGATCGACGCGCGCTTTTTGACTTGTCCACCCGCAAAAACGTCAGCGACTTTCAGGCAAACCAGATCACATCCTCGGAGCTTGCTGTCGATGGCCAGATTGAAAAGCGCCAGATCGCGATGATTGCCTGCGATCTCCAGACGAACGCGGATCGCCCAGACGTGTTTGGGCAGCAGCGGTCGCTTTTGCCCGACAATGCGCCCCTTGTTCCATGCCGGGCGGCAGGCACGAATAGCAGGCAGGTATTGCAATTGCATGATGGTTTCTCCAATCCACCACGCCCATCCACATCGACAACCCGACGTTGACACAGCTGTCTACCACGAACCTAGTAGGGAGTGAAAAAAGCCTAATTCGAACACGAAAAACCGGATGCAGCACCATGTACATTTCGACACAGGGCGGTGAGCGGCCATTCGCTGCAGTTTACACTAACGGCAGCTAAGCGCAGGAAAGCGAAAATTGCAAAGTCGGGGCGCGACACCCCCTGATGGGGCCTCATCCACTACATCAGATGCTACAGCGCAGCCCGTTGAACCGGTCATTCACCCATCATGCAACTTTTCTGCAGAGTGATCGTATACGATCTGCGACTTTCCGCACGCCAAGGCCAATACTTGCGACCTGAGGTTTTCACAACAACTTCATCTAGATGCCAGACAGCATCAGGACGGGACTGTTGCTGTCGCAAGTTCCGAGCGATCAACGGTACAAACTTGATGACCCCATGCCGAACAGTCTCGTAAGACACATTGATTCCACGTTGCGGCAGCATCTTTTAAACTTCGCGGAGGTTCAATTTGAATCGGACGTACAGCTAAACGGCGTGCGCGATGACTTCCGACGGAAAACGGCGGCGTTTGTAGCTGATGAAAGGTGTCTGCATCTGCCACGATTATGTCCAATTCATGGAAAGACAATCGCAAATGGTTAAAGTGGCAACACCGCCAAACGCTTTCTTAGTTTAAGCCGCATGTGGACCCCAAACTCAGCTGACACACATCCAAAAGTTTGCGTCATAGCCCGTCCCACCGCAGCACTGCGGTGGGTGCTGTTTAATTAGACGGTCCCGCCTAGGCTGCCTTCTAGGGCCACCAGCTCTTGGCCTCCGGCCATAAGATCCTGCAGTTCTTCGGGGGTGATATCTCCACGTTTGGCTGTGCCCAGTGTCTGTCCTCGGTTTAGAACCGTGAACTGATCCCCAACCGCCATTGCGTGGCGCACATTGTGGGTGATAAAGACCACAGCGATACCCTGTTTGCGGACTTTGTCGATGGTTGCCAATACATTGGCCGTTTGGCGTACCCCAAGGGCTGAGGTTGGTTCGTCCAGGATCAGCACCTTGGCACCAAAATGGACGGCTCGGGCGATGGCGACAGTCTGGCGTTCGCCGCCGGACAAGGTGCCCACAGCCTGATCCGGTCCACGCAGGTTGATGCCCATTTTGCGCATCTCTTCCATGGTGACCTTGTTGGCATAGTCGTGATCAAAGAAGTTGATCGGCCCGATTTTCCGAATGGGCTCATTGCCCATAAAGAAGTTGCGGCTGACCGACATCAGCGGGATCATGGCCAGATGCTGGTGCACCGTTGCGATCCCTGCAGCAATAGCATCCCGAGGGTCTGCAAAGTGCATCGGGGTACCTTCGAACAGGATTTCGCCATGGGTTGGTTTGTGGACTCCTGACATGGTTTTGATGAAGGTTGATTTGCCCGCGCCGTTGTCGCCCAGCAAGCAGTGGCATTCGCCGGGATACACATCAACTGAAACGCCAGCCAGAGCAATCACAGAACCGAAATGCTTTTCGATATTCTGCATCTGGATTAAGGGGGGCTGTGTCTTGGTCATATCAGCGTTCCCCCGTGATGATGCGTCGGATATAGGTGTTCAGGATTACCGCACCCAGTAGGATGAAGCCGAGGAATACGCGGAACAGTGAGCTTTCGACACCGGCAAAGAACAGGCCTTGCTGGACCACACCAAATATCAAGGCACCAAGTGCTGCGCCGAGAACCGAACCATAACCGCCGGTCAGCAGTGCCCCACCGATCACCACGGCGATGATTGCTTCGAATTCTTTCAGCATTCCACGGTCAGACCCTGCGCCGCCAAATTCCATAACCTGACAGGTTGCAAACACCGTTGCGCAAAAGGCGGTGAACATGAACATCATGATCTTGACCTTGTTGACAGGTACCCCAGAATTCCGGGCCGCTTCTGCATCTCCACCTGCTGCAAAGATCCAGTTGCCGAACCGAGTCTTGGTCAAAATGATATGGCCGACAACCACCAATGCAAGCGCCCAGACGATGAGCATAGGTACCCCGTCAACCACGGGCTGACCCTTGCGGGACCCACGCTCAAACACCGCGATGATGTCGTTTTCGCCCAACCACTGGAAAAGTCCGGTGAAGATCTTGCCGCCAAAAACCGAGGCGAGCCAGTCGCCCTGGGCTGCATCAGAAACGCCGCCAATGATTGTTTTGCGTTCGATGGTCTGCGGCAGATAGATTGCAAATCCGCGCAGAATGAACAAAGAGGCCAAAGTCACAATGAAACTGGGCAGGCCGGTGCGGACAACGATGAATCCGTTGATGGCGCCAATTACCAGTGCAATTGCAAAGGTCACCAGAATGGCCAGCCAGACAGGCCAGGCCAGCGTTACGCTGAAAATTGCGATCAACATTCCGGAAAAGCCGATCATAGACCCGACAGACAGATCAAATTCACCTGCAATCATCAGCAGACAGGCGCCCACGGCAATGATCATGAATTGGGCAGAGATCTGGCTCCAGTTCATGATGCCCTGACTGTTGAACATGCCGCTGTCAGAGGCGAAGATCATGAACATGGTAAAGACGGTAATGGTGCCGATGATACCGCCAAGCTCGGGCCGGATCATGGCCTCGCGAAGCTTGGAGCGGCTTTTTATCCGCTCGTCGGTCGCCACAGTGGATTGTGCGTCAGACATTGTGCTCTCTCTTTTTAAAAGGGCGGCCAAAATGCTTTGGCCGCCCAGAATTGCTTTGAGATGATTAGCGGTATTCGCCAGCAAACTGCTCGACTTTTTCCAACGCGTCCTTGGTGACGAAACCAGGGCCAGAGTTGATGTTGTTGCCTGGCAGTACGCCGTAACGGTGGTAGTTGGTCATGACGACAACCGGCAGGTAGGCCTGCAGGAAGGGCTGTTGGTCGATGCCCCAGTTGATCACACCAGACTTCAGGCCTTTGACGATTTCTTCACCTAGGTCGAAGGTGCCAAAATAAATGTCTCCAGCCAGTCCGTTTTCGTTCAGCGCCAGAATGGTTGGGTCAGCCGAAGTTGGCCCCAGTGTCAGGATGGCATCGGTCTCAGGGTTGGCATTCAGATAGGCCAGCACCCGGTTTTTGATTTCAGCGGGGTCCTGTCCGCTGTCGATCATCTGATCGCCCAGTTCAACATCCAGACCGTCGGCAAACCCTTGACATCTTTCGGAGGACGATGGGGAGCTGATATAGTGGTTCACGCAGAGGAAGCTATTGACGCCATCCCCTTTGGCGCGAAGGCCCGCAGCGTGGCCTGCGTCATATTCCGGCTGCCCCACATACATCAGGGCGCCAACTTCGCGGGCCTGATCGGGGGTGCCCGAGTTCATGATGATAACGTCAACACCGCTGTCTACAGCAGCTTGGATGGGGCCGGACAATACATCATAATCGCTTAGAGTTGTGATGATGCCATGGGGGCCACTGGCGGCGGCCTGCTCAATGATACGCGCCATGTCGGCCAAGTCACCTGTTGGCGGATTGCGGTATTCAACTTCAACATCCATTTGCTCGCCAGCCAGGGCAAGACCGTTCTTGATGGTGTTCCACCAGCTATCGCTGTCAGGGGCGTGGCTGACCAGGATGTATTTCTCACCCTCGGCAGATGCCGTTGTCGCGACCATAATTGGTGCTGCCACAACGGCCGTCGCTAGCATCAGTTTTTTCAACAGTGAAGTCATTGTTTACCTCCCAGGTAACCCAGTCATTCATTAAAAAGGACGGTTCCTCTCCGTCTCTCCGACTCAAGCTAACCATATTTGGAATGATCTTGCAACCGGTTGCAAAAGTCGATTGGAAATTTCATACTGCCTTTACGACGTAAAACAGATAAAAGGCGTACCGCAGGATCAGGGGACTGGAATTAGATGGCCGTTACATTGAAAGAAGTTGCAGAACGCGCGGGCGTGTCACGCTCGGCTGTGTCTCGTGCTTTCACTGATGGCGCTTCGGTCTCAGGAAAGATGCGGCGCCGGGTTGAAAAGGCGGCACAAGAGTTGGGCTATAGCCCAAATGCACTTGCTTCATCTCTTACAACTGGGCGTACCAAACTAATCGGGCTGGTTTCAAACAACTTCAAAAACCCCTTCTTTCTAAGCGCTTTTGACTTGTTTACCTCTGGTTTGCAGGACCGGGGCTTGCGACCGTTACTGGTCAATCTGACTGGGGATCAGGGGCCAGAAGAAAGCGTTCAGATGTTGCGTCAGTATTCGGTCGACGGAGTGATCGTGGCATCTTCGACGGTTCCGGCCAGTTTTGCGGCATCGTTTGAAAAGGCCAATATTCCGGTGGTCTTTGCCTTTGCGCGCTACAAAGACAGTACAAATGCCAATCTGGTTGGAATCGACAACGTGGCCGCTGGTGCCTTTGCGGCCCGAACGCTGATTGAGCGTGGGTACAAGCATATTGGTTTTCTTGGCGGGCCGGAGAATGCAGCTTCAACATCGGACCGTTTTCAGGGGTTCGCAGCGGAAATGGCGGCTCATCCCGAGTTGAAGTTTTCGTACGCCTATTCAGATGAATACTCATTTGCGGCAGGTCGCACTGCAATGCTTGGTTTGCTGGATAGCGGTCAACACGCCGAGGTGTACTTTGGCGCTGATGATGTGATTTCTATCGGGGCGCTTAGCGCGATGCAGAGTAAGGGGATGAAGGTTCCCGAGGACATTGGAATTCTGGGCCTGAACGATATGGAGATGGCGGGCTGGGAGAATATCAATCTGACGACTATCAGGCAGCCCATTCGCCAAATTACTAGCGCTGCGGTGGACTTGATGGTTTCGCAGCTTGAAACACCCGATCGCTACCCCGAAGCGCGCTTGTTCCCCTGCACATTGATTGAGAGGGGAACATTGCGCAAAGGGACTAACACCTAGCGGAAAATTGATGGACGTGCGTCCATCCAGGCTCCATTTTCCTTTGCTGAGGCAACGGCTGTGTGAACCGCGGCCATGGAACGCACGCCGTCTGATGCAGTGGGCAATCCGTCACGGGTTTCACCGCGAATGGCGTCGGCCAGATCGCAATAGATATTGGCAACTGCCAGTGGGAAACCTTCGGGGTGGGCGATGGCGACGCGGGACAGGCGTTGAGCATCTTCATGCAGCCCGCCTTCACCTTTTTCGATGATCTGCGTACGACCACCCACCGGGGTATAGATCAGCTGATTAGGCTGTTCCGAGGTCCAACGCAGCCCGCCAGTTTCACCAAACAGCTGAATGTCGAACCCATGCTGACGGCCAATAGCAACTGATGAAGTCCAAAGGCGGCCGACGGTTCCTCCGCTCATGCGGAAATTGACCATCGCGTCATCCTCCAACTCGCGGCTGGCAATGGTTGAGGCAAAGTCGGCGGATAGCGTTTCGACCTCGTCGTCGCTGATAAAGCTAGCCATATGCAGTGCGTGGATGCCGCAATCGGCAAATTGTCCGGAAACGCCTGCCATCGCCGGATCATAACGCCAGCGTATCCGTGGATTGTCCGCATCTGTGGCGTCGCCGTGGTGGCCGTGGCTGAAGTTCGTGACCACCAGCCGCACTTTGCCGATTTCCCTAGCGCGCACCATGGCGCGGGCCTGACGGACCATGGGATAGGCCGAGTAGCAGTAATTCACCGCACAGATCTGGCCGGTTTTCTCGACCACCCGCACAATTTCCTCACCCTCTTCGACAGTCATTGTCATAGGTTTTTCGCACAGGACATTGATCCCGGCCTCTAGGAACGCCTTGGTGATTTCAAAGTGAGTGGCGTTAGGAGTGGCGACAGTGACTAGGTCAATCCGGTCTTCGCGGTGCTTTTCCCCGGCGAGCATTTCCTGCCAGTCGCTATAGGCGCGATCAGCCGAAACGCCCAGACGTTGCGCATATTCACGGCCTTGTTCAGGGCGATGGTCCAGCGCTGCTGCGGTGAATTCAAACAATCCATCAGCCTGCGCGCCAAGGCGATGTGCCGGTCCGATCTGGCTGCCTTCGCCGCCGCCAATCATGCCCCATTTCAGTTTAGTCATATGTTCGGCTCCTTAGTTAAAGCCAATAGATTCGAGATATTCACGGTTCTTGCGGGCATCCCCGATTGGATCTGGGTCCAGCGTAGGGTCACAGTCCTGTTCGACAGTGCACCAGCCGGCGAATCCGGCATCCAGCAACACCTGGCGCACCGATGTAAAGTCGACATCACCGTCGCCAAGATTGCAGAAAATGCCCTCGCCACAGGCGTCATAGAACCCGGTCCGGCTGGCGATGACATTTGCCTTTACCTGTGGATCGATGTCCTTGAAGTGCATGTAGGAAATCCGGTCGACGTGGCGCTTCATGAAACCAACCGGATCAAAACCGGCATAGGAATGGTGGCCTGTGTCGAAACAGATCTTGAGGATCTTCTCGTCGACTTCATTCAAGAGCCGTTCAAGCTCGGGCTCAAAGTCCATAAAGCCAGCTGCGTGGGCGTGGATGCCAACGGTCAGGCCGTATTCTTCGGCGCCAATACGAGCGGTTTCGGCAATGCGGTTGCGGTAGGCAGTCCATTCCGCCTTGTCCATTTGCTCGGCTTCTGACGCACGACCGGCGGTGGGGGCGCGGCGAGATGAGATCGAGTCGATGAGCACAAGGTGCTGCGCGCCATGCGCCTTGAGTGCGCGGGCAGTTCGGTGCGTGGCGTCCAGAACATCGTCCCATACATCTGGGTCGTGGTAGGCGCGGAATACAACGCCGCCGATCAGTTCCAGATCGTTTTGCGCAAGTGCATCGCCAAGCTCGGCAGGGTCTTCGGGCATGAAGCCTACTGGCCCCAATTCGATTCCTTTGTATCCTGCCTTGGCGCAGTCGCTCAGGACAGATTGCCAGCTTGGGTTTCGCGGGTCATTTGCAAATTCTACTCCCCAAGAGCAGGGAGCGTTGCCGATTCTGATTGTCATCTGTGTTGTACCTTTCGGATGCTCAGAACGAGTTTACGTCTTGCCATTTGCTGTCGCGGGCAGAGGCAAAAGCGGCCGCAATCACGCGATTGACGTCGAGCCCGTCGCGGAAGGTCGGCCAAACGGGTCGTCCGGTTTCGATGGCGGACAGAAAGTCGCGGGCCTCGATGATGATCTGGTCCTGATATCCAGTGCCGTGCCCAGGGCCCTGACAGAAGGGTTCATAGTCAGGATGTGCTGGGCCGGTCAGGATTTTACGAAATCCGCGCTCGGCCTCGGGATCATCAATTCGGTACAGCCAAACAGCGTTTTGATCTTCCTGATCGAACCGCACCGCACCTTTGGTACCTGTGATTTCATAGGCGTAGCCCATCTTGCGCCCTGTTGCGATGCGGCTGAAATACATCTGCCCCATAGCCCCGTTTTCAAACCGGCACATCATCTGTGCGTGATCATCGTTGGTGACTTCACCGCCGGGGCGGTTGCTGTGAACCGTTTCTATTTCTGCCATCACACGCGTTATCGGGCCAAGCAGGGCAAGCGCCCCATTTATCATGTGCGGGGCTAGGTCACCCAACGTTCCGTTGGCCGCACCGTCAGTTCGCCAAGTTGCCGGAGCCTGAGGGTCGGCATAGAAATCTTCGGTATGTTCGCCGCGGAACCAAGTGATATCTCCGATCTCACCTTGTGCGATAAGCTTGCGCACAAATTGGCTGGCGGGGGTGCGGATGTAATTGAAACCAACCATATTGGCGCAGCCAGATGCCTCGGCAGCGGCAACCATGGCCTGGCTGTCTTCTAGTGTTGCGCCCATGGGCTTTTCACAAAAAACAGGTTTGCCAACAGCAAAGGCGGCATCTGCGACTTCGCGGTGTGTGGATTGGGGGGTGGCGATGACAATGGCCTCAACCTTGGGGTCGCTCACCAATGTGCGCCAGTCGTCGGTGGCGCGGGCAAAGCCGTATGCCTGGCGATAGCGTTTGGCGCTTTCCGCTGACGATGCGCAGACCATTTCCAGTCTTGGACGTAGGTTGGTGTTAAAGACCGCGCCGACCGAAGACATCGCAACCGCATGGGCTTTGCCCATATAGCCACCGCCAAGGATGCCGATACCAATTTCCGCCATGTTTCAGGTTCCTGATAAATTTGAGTTTGCAACCGGTTGCAAAATTTGTATCCTGAGATTCGAAATCTCGCAAGCCGCAATCGGCGGGATGCCGGAAATTCCTAAAAAGGGCGCGCTGACATGCCGACACCTTCAGACACCATTCGCCTGACCACAGCGCAGGCTATTATTCGCTGGCTGAGCAATCAGTTTATCGAAATCGACAGCGAGGAGGTGCGTCTGTGCGGAGGCGGATTTGGCATCTTCGGGCACGGCAATGTGACCTGTTTGGGTGAGGCCCTGTACGGTGTGCAGGATGAGTTGCCACTGTACCGTGGTCAAAATGAGCAAAGCATGGGTTTTGCAGCGGCAGGTTATTCCAAGCAGTGGCTGCGGCGGCGTTTTATGTTCTGCACGGCCAGCGCCGGACCGGGCACATCAAACCTGCTGACCTCGGCTGGACTGGCGCATGCCAACCGGCTGCCAATGTTGTTGCTGTGCGGTGATACCTTCATCACCCGGTTGCCGGATCCGGTGTTGCAGCAGATGGAGAACTTTGGCGATCCGACCTATGGGGTGAATGATGCGTTCAAACCTGTCGTGCGCTATTGGGATCGCATTACCCATCCGGCACAGGTGATCCAGTCGCTGCCCGCCGCCATCGCCACCATGCTTGACCCTGCCGATTGTGGTCCAGCGTTTCTGGGCCTGCCGCAGGATGTGCAGGGTTGGACTTACGATTATCCGGCGGAATTCTTTGAAAAGAAAGTTCACCGCATCCGTCGGATCAGCCCTGATACAAATGAGGTCGCGGATGCCGCAGCGCTATTAAAAACGGCTAAACGTCCGATGATCATTGCTGGCGGCGGGGTGCAGTATTCACGTGCAGTGGATGAGCTGACTGAATTTGCCGAGATCCACCAGATCCCGGTGGTTGAGACCATCGCAGGCCGGGCCAATATGCTGGCCACACATCCGTTGAATATCGGGCCGATTGGAGTCACCGGGTCGAACAGCGCCAATGAGATCGCAGCGCAGGCGGATGTGATCGTAGCTGTCGGAACGCGGTTGCAGGACTTTACAACTGGGTCTTGGACGGCATTTGCCAAGGACGCTCGGTTTATCGCTATCAATGCGGCCCGCCATGATGCGGGCAAGCATATGTCGCTACCCGTCGTTGGGGATGCCAGGGTATCTCTGGGTGCGCTGGCAGCGGCTGTTACGGATTATGAATCCCCGACTGACTGGGCCTCGCTGGCTCAGGAACAACGCAGGGCTTGGGATGCTTACGTTGCTAAAAACGTAGCGCATGGTAATCGCCCAACCTCCTATGCGCAGGCAATTGGCGTTGTGAATGACCTGTGTGATCCACGCGACAGGGTGGTGGCAGCGGCTGGCGGTTTGCCTGCCGAGGTCACGGCCAACTGGCGCACGCTTGATATCGGCACTGTGGATGTCGAGTTTGGCTTTTCTTGCATGGGCTATGAAATTGCCGGTGCATGGGGCGCACGGATCGCACAGATGCAGCAGGAGCCAGATCAAGATACAGTGGTCTTTGTCGGCGACGGGTCCTACATGATGCTGAATTCAGACATCTATTCTTCGGTGCTGAGCCAGAAAAAACTGATCATCCTGGTACTGGATAACGGTGGCTTTGCCGTTATCAACAAGCTGCAGAACAACACTGGCAATGAAAGCTTCAATAATCTTCTTTCAGACTGCCCAACAATAACCGCTCCCTTTGCGGTGGATTTTGAGGCGCACGCGGCCTCGCAAGGCGCTATCGCAGAAACCGTGTCAAACCCGGCTGAGTTGGGCGAGGCGTTCAAGCGAGCGAAAACCAGCGACAGAACCCATGTCATCGTCATGCAGGTCGACCCTTACGAGGGCTGGACTGCCGAGGGCCACACGTGGTGGGAGGTCGGCACGCCGCACATAACCAATAGCGACCGTGTGAATGAGGCGCATGTTGATTGGGAAACGAGCCGCAATATGCAGAGAAAGGGAGTGTGATGAAGCGTTTTACCGCAGAAACAGCTAATCCAGCAGAAATCATCGAAGAGCTGCTGCATGGCGGAGGCGCGGTTGGGATCTCCGGCCTGTTCACGCCTGATGAGATTGCCGAGGCAAGGGCCATCGTCATGGCTCATTCTGAGCAGTCCGCTGAAAAGGCTACCCATTTCCAAGGTGCGGCTGAGCAAGAGGGTAAGCTGAACCTGCAACGCCGGGTCTGGAACCTGTTGGCCAAGGGCGAGGTGTTCTCTCGGATGGCAACACATCCGGTGTTGATGGAGATCTTGCGGGGGTTTCTGGGGACTGAATTCATCATGGGGTCGATTGCGGCCAATCGTATTCTACCCGGCGGTCCGGGGCAGGAACCGCATGTGGATTATCCTTATTGGGATTTTCATCAGCCAGAAACACATCCTGTGGGGTTCAATGGCTCATTTCCGATGAATGCGCAGGTATCCGTATTGTTGGACCCCTTTACTATAGAAAGTGGCGCGACTGGATATGTGCCGGGTAGCCAACGAGAGCTGCGATACCCAACCGCTGATGATGACTTCCATGGTCGCTGTGAGCGTATGACCGGCGAGCCGGGTGATGTTGCATTGTTTTATGGGGTGACCTGGCACTGCGCTATGCCAAATAATGCTGACCATGACCGCAGCGCGATCCTGATCCAGTACTTGCCCAAATGGGTGAAGCCTATGGAAGATATGCCAGCTGCGTTACCTCAGTCTTTTGTGGATGAAGCCAGCCCTGACCTGCGTCAATTGCTGGGGCTGAACTACCCTTATCCAGAAGTTCTGGACGCCGCCAAAGCAGGCAATACGGAGGGACGAAAGTGATCTTGGACGGAATCAAGAAATGCAACTTTCTGGTCGTTGGACGTGTTGGTATGGATCTGTCTCCTGATCCGGCAGGGACTAGCATTCAGGATGCCAGCAATATGGTTGTCGGCATGGGGGGAAGCAGCGCTAATATCGCCGCCGGGCTGGTGAAGTTTGGCTGCAAGGCGGCGCTGGTCACATCGGTGTCCGATGATGCGGTGGGCTGGTATTGTGAAGGGCAGTTGGATCACTACGGTGTCGATAGGCGCTATGTGAAGCGTACTACCGGCGAGTACCGGACATCTTTGGCCGTATATGAAACGCGTGTTGAGGATCATCAGAGCGTCATTTACCGCAACAATGCGGCGGATTTTCAGATGAGTGTCGAAGACGTCGAAGTAGTGGATTACAGTCAGTTCGGTGCGTTGATCACCGCAGGAACCGTGTTTGCCGCTGAACCATCCAGATCAGCTGCTTTCCGAGCCTTTGAACTGGCCCGCGAGGCTGGTTTGCCGATCATTTTCGATGTGGACTATCGCCCCTATAGCTGGCCATCAGCGCAGGTCGCCGAAGAGGTGTTGTCACGTGCTGGCGCCATGTCAGATGTGATTGTCGGCAATGATGAGGAATTTGGCTTTATGGCCGGGGACATCAGTCGTGGGCTGGACAAGGCGCGAGTGCTTGCCAATTCCAGCGCTGCAATTGTTGTCTATAAAATGGGTCCCGAAGGTGCGGTGACCTTTGCAAATCAGCAGGAAATTCGCACTGGCATCTTTCCTGTCACAGCTTTGAAACCAACCGGTGCCGGTGACAGCTTTATGGCTGGGTTCCTCGCCGCGCTCGCCGAGGGCCGCGATATGCAGGACGCCGTTCTGCGGGGATCTGCCTGCGCCTCAATTGTCGTGGCCTGCCCGGGGTGCGCCCCAGCCATGCCTGTTACCGCCGAGCTTGAGGACTTCTTGTCTTCACACCCCGGCCCAACAGATTTCTCATAAAGGACCGGACCATGCATATCGCCCCCCATGACAACCAAAACCAGCCTATTGTCGACGTTGATAACCCAACTGTTCCGTTGAACTATTTCAATATCGTCAAACTGAAAAAGGGCGAATCCTTTGAATATCAGGTACCGGGGTATGAAACCTGTGTCGCTCCGGCGACGGGTACAGTGGATGTTGATGTTGAAGGGGAGCGCTATCTCTATCTGGGCAGCCGGGGCATTGATGTCTGGGATGGTGAACCCGAAGGCGTCTATGTCCCGGTGGGGGCCAAGGTCACCATTGTGTGCGTTTCAGAAAAGACCGAGGTATTCATCGCCGGAGCCAGGTATGACAAAATTCTGGATCCGTTTGACGTGCGTGCAGATGACATTGATTTGGTGCAATACGGCAGTGACGACACCAAGACCCACCGCAAGATCAAGCATATTCTAGGGCAAAAGCAACACGACAAAGTTGGGCGTTTGCTGGTCAGTGAATTGTATACGGTGGGGCAGGGGGGATGGTCAGGTTTCCCGTCGCATAAACACGACACAGATCGCCTGCCTGACGAAACCCACCACGATGAAACCTACAATTTCCGCTTTCGTCCCAACTATGGCTCTGGCCTGCAGATGCTTCAGCGCGAAGATAACAAGCCGGGCGATGCCTACCATATCATGGATAGGTCTACGATCATGATCGATAAGGGCTACCACCCCTGCGCCGTGCTGCCTGGGTATGAAATGTATTATTTCACCATCCTAGGCGGGTTAAGCCAGCGGTCTCTGATGCAGTATTTTCAGCCGACACATGCCGCGCAAATTGAGACAATTCCTGGCATCAGAGACATGATTGCGAAATTCAAATGACGCTGGCTAATCTAGCCGAAGTTTTACAGCCTGCCCTTAAAAACAATTATGCAGTTGCTGGACTGGTAACCCTCGGCTGGGAGGAGATGCGAGCCTACGTTGCCGCAGCAGAAGCTGAGAATGTGCCAGTAATCTTGCAGGCGGGGCCGTCCTGTCGTGAACATACTCCACTGCCTGTGTTGGGGAAGATGTTTCGATACTTGGCCGAGCAGGCTTCGGTTCCAGTAGTCGCACATTTGGATCATGGCTACACTGCCGAAGACTGCAGGCTGGCTATTGAAAGTGGGTTCACCTCTGTGATGTTCGACGGGTCTCGCACATCGTTGACCCAGAACATTGATGATACAGCAGCTATCGTCGAGGTGGCCCATTCGGCAGGGGTGTCTTGTGAAGGTGAAATCGGTTTTGTGGGATATTCCGGTGGTGAAGGATCTGCTGGGACCGATCCCGATGAAGCCGCCAAATTTGCTCGCGACACTGGCGTTGATGCCATGGCGATCTCGGTTGGAAATGTGCATCTACAACAGGACAAAGAGGGCGGGCTAGACGAAAATCGAATTCGCGCAATTGAGGCTGTTACAACGGTGCCACTGGTAATCCATGGGGGGTCCGGTGTTCCTACTGCTCAGCGCCGGGTGTTAGCGTTGGGATCTAAGATCTGCAAATTCAACATTGGCACTGAATTACGCATGGTGTTTGGTTCCGCAATGCGAAAGGCCGTAATCAAAGATGTCTCGCGGTTTGACCGGGTGGCAATTTTAGAAGAGACGCACGATCCGGTTGTTGCTGCAACCCGTCGCATCCTGCAGGCGTTCAAGGAAGCATGAGCGCTACTGAACTGTGTTTTTGGAACTGGGAGAGAGTTTGGAGTTTCATATGGCCCCATCCAAGCAGCAGGCATCTGCGCGATTGGAATTCTGACTGACCAGCAGGAGACGCACCACCACCACGATGTTTCAAACCTCCAACGTCGCAGCGCATTCGTTCCAATGGTTAAATGCTTAGGTTCGTTTTTGCCTATAATCAGGAGCGGTCAATTTGTGGTGGCCGGGGCGGAACAGGTTTGCAGTTTCTTTGTGAATTGAGAGGAACCGGCCATTAGACGCGACCACCACCAACGGCCGCAATGCGCAGATAACGCCCTTTGCAAATTCCGTCTTTCGGCTTGGGAATACAGCCTTCGACCGCTTCTGTGCCGAGTGAGAAGCGGCCATTGATGAGAGTTGCAACGAAATTTTGGGGTTGGAGGGCGGCAATGCGGACAACGCTGCCGTTCGGTTGAAAGTACTAAATTCTGGGCATGCTTCTTTGAATGGATCAAATCCAACCGATCAACGGGTTTGAAATGCTCCAGATTTATTGAGGATGATGGTCGCGCGTTCAGGTTCGACTAACAGACCACATCTCTCGAGCATTGCCCTTGAGGGTGCATTGCTAGGCTGTGCAATTCCCATTATTTTTTTGCACCTGAACTCATCAATCCCGTCTCGAATTGAAAGTGCCGTTACCAGGGTTCCAAGGCCTTTACCACGATTGCCTGAGCCGACAGAAACCGAGCCAACATAGTATACGTCGGCCAATCGGCTTTCCTCATGATAGCGCATACTGCCATTCGCACATGCCACCATTTCGCCAACTTCATCCTCTATCCAAGAAGTGAGTGAAGGCGGTCCTTCGCCTCTCATGTACCAATCTGGAAAGGGCGCGACGCCAACCCGTTCGTTTAATGTGCGTACCGTCTTAATGATGCGTGCAGTAGGTGTTTGAGTGCTGAACACCAAACTACCACATAGTGCTTGTGCTACTGCCCACCTGCCCTGAGGCCATCGGTCCGATGGACCAAGGGCCAGTCATGCACTAACTTTCAATTTGGACCACTCAAGTGGGGCTGTTCATTGGGAGGGGCCAACGCGTTCATTTTTTGCTGAGAGCTTCATTCACTTTCACGAGCAGTTCAGCACGACGATATGGTTTGCTGACCAAATTCACACCTCGTTCCAATTTTCCATGATGAACGACGGAATTCTCAGCGTATCCAGTGGTATAGAGAACATTGATGCTTGGCTGCATGCGCCTAGCTTCATTGGCAATCTCCACGCCGTTCATACTCCCTGGCAGGACAACGTCAGTAAACAGAAGGTCAAAATGTTGTCCGGTTTTCAAAAAGTTAATTGCGTCCTCTCCGTTCTCAGCCTCAATTATCTCGTAACCCATATCGCGAAGAATGGCTGCTGGGACTCTACGAACCTCGGTGTCATCCTCGACCAAGAGGATACGCTCCGATCTTTTTGTATGTTCCAGTACATCGCCTTTGACCTTTGTTTCATCGGGCCTATTTGGAGACCGTGGCATATAGAGCTTAAACGAAGTGCCGTGATCTTCCTCGCTATAGATTGTGATATGTCCTTTGGACTGTTTGACGAAGCCGAATACCATACTGAGGCCCAGGCCGCTGCCTTCGCCCACGTCCTTAGTTGTGAAGAAAGGTTCAAAAGCCTTTTCCATTACGTCGGGTGGCATTCCTGTGCCAGTGTCACTCACCGCAACCATTACATATTCCCCAGGCATCACTTCGTCGTGCTGCTGAGCATAGGTCTCATCCAGAGTCACATTGGCGGCTTCAATGGTCAGTACTCCGCCTTGGGGCATAGCATCGCGCGCGTTCAAAGCTAAATTCACCAAGGCATTTTCGAACTGATGCATATCAATCAGCGCTGTCCAAAGATCCTCCGTGTCTTCAATGTTTAGCTTAACGGTCTCCCCAAGAGACCTTTCAAGCATGTCGGTGAGACCGTTGATCAACCTACCAACATCAGTAGAAACTGGTGCCAGCGCTGATTGTCGGGAGAAAGCCAGTAACCTAGCCGTCAAAGATGAGGCACGACTAACAGCTAGCATAATCGCTTCAATGTTCTTCTTCGCTACCTTATCGTCGGCGGCTACATCCTCAAGCAACTCAGCATTGCCTAGCATGATAGCCAAGAGGTTGTTGAAGTCGTGGGCAATACCCCCAGTCAGTTGACCAACCGCTTCCATTTTTTGGGATTGGCGGAGCTGGCTCTCAAGCTTCTTAATGTCGGTGATGTCCTGAAAGGTTCCGTGTTCTTGGATCAACTGGCCGTTATCATCGGTAATTGGTTTACCGATCTCTCTGATGTGTCGAACCTCACCATCAGGCCGAATGATCCGATATTCTACATCGAATGGTTTGACCTCGCTCTGGGCGTCTCTGATAACCTTTGCATAGGCGTCTCGATCTTCCGGGTGGACCATTTCAATGTCCTTTTCGGTGCTGCTGACCATTTCCAGATAAGTTTCAGGAGTCACTCCATGAAAATGGGCCAATTCATCTGAACAGTGAATGAGCCTATCCGTCACTTTGTCGTAAGCCCAATGTCCCAGTTGTGCGATGTGTGACGCCTCTTTGTACCGGTCTTCGCTTTCTCGAAGTGTTTCGACGGCGGCGACGGTGACTTGCTGACTTGAATTAATAGCTTGGACAACTTTGCTAAGCTCGTCATCCTCTCGTTGCCTTCGGGCAAGTGTTAATGGATCCCTTTTTTTCGAGAAATCCGCAAGATGTGCATATTCGGCTATCCTGATAAGGTGCTTTGTTATCAGAAAATGGAAAATATAAAGAATGAAACCCGCAACAACAAAGGTTTTTATCGCATTGCTTATAAGAACAATTAGCGCCGTTTCCCAAAGTCTTGATTGTACATTTTCCAACGTTACAACAATAAGAAGATCACCTATGTGGACATCGCTGTCTTCGGTGGAGTGGATCAAAGGGATTTTTTCAGAAATAGTATTTTTATCTTTGGGCTCTCCGGTTGAGACGACGATCTCCCCATCTGCAGTGATTTCTAAATACTGCAGATCTGGAAATCTATGGAGACCCTGAGCCAGTATTGTCATAGCGTCCAAATCATATCGCCAAAGGCTATTGGCGAAACTCTCAGCATTAACTTCTTTGATTAGGTTTAACCGGTCTTCAATTAGATTGACGTCTCGATGATAGTCTGCCGTGAGCTGAAAAATGGTCAACATCAGCGTTATCAGAGAGCTGAATGCTATGATGTATTTTAAGAGCCTAAACGCGACTGATTTATTTCTAGTAACCTTCATTTGGCGTGAGCCTTCAACCTTGTTCCGAAAAAAATGAGAGGTGTTCATCCCTATATTTTTGCGGGGTCTGCATTTTGAATCTACGCTCCGTTTCAGCCCGATGACAGCGGAAGCCGCGTCAATGATCATGTTGGGGTGGTCAACGCTGTATGTCCAGCCATTCTATTGCCAGTGCCAGAATCTGTCTCTTGTTCCAGCGGTGTCCTCTTGTTCCAGCGGCCTTCTCTCCCACGATCTATGCAAATTTTGGTGTCGTAGTGAAGAAAACGGCAGTTCAATGGAAGCTTGCTACGATTTTGGGGGGCATCTGTGTACTGATTTGAGTTCACTCTTATCCTCTTGGTGTCGTCTTTCGCGCCACTTTTGAACAGTACAAAGAAACTTGTATGTGCCGCAGTTGGTCACCGTAACGTGCCGCAAGGGGATATCGAAACACTTTAGCCAGCAGGAAGTCAGGCTGATATGTTCGATGCGGCCTACTTATCCAACAGGTCTGATTTATATTACATAGCTATCATCATGCCCATCATGCGCTAGACCAAGAAGAGGGACCGACATGCCGATAGGAAGCGTTAAGAGTGTTGACCCACATAATCCATCCGCAAGAAGGCACTTTGGCTTGGCTGGGTGCCTTATGCTGTTGGTCATGTTAGTTTTATTGGCGGATGGTGATCATGCCAAAGCCGACCCAATTCCGATTACTTTGACAACGGGCGACGACTACCCACCATTTACAAGTACCGAGCTCCCCCAAGGCGGTATGGCTACAATTCTAGTACTCAATGCATTTGAAAAATCTGGATATTTGGAAAAACAAGTTGAATGGCTACCTTGGAAAAGAGGGTACGAACTCACAAAACAGGGCGAGTATCACGGAACATTTCCATATGTTTGGAACGTAGAGCGCGCGGAAATATTCTACTATTCGGATCCATTTTTTTCTTCGTCACATTATGCTTGGTCCCGTCAAGGAGAATTAAACAAAATACAAAACGAGGGAGACTTGCATGGGAAGTTTTACTGCAATCCTCTTGGGTATGGTGAGTTTGATATTATCAGCGAGTTGAAGGAAAGGGGTTTACTCCGTCGCGAGACGCCCGGAAATATGCAGCAATGCATTAAGATGTTACTTGCTGGACGGGTTGATTTTTTTATTGCAATTGCTAGCGAGGCAAGAAACGCAACTATAGAAGCTGGGGTCTCCCCAGAGCAAATACAACAGTCTGAATTTGCTGTTGCAGAGATATGGCATCATTTGATTGTGTCAAAACAATTGCCTGGCGCGCAAAGTCTGATAAATGACTTTAATGATGGGCTTCTGGAGCTTCGAAAGAATGGTGATTATGAGGACCTGAAAAACGAATTTAGCTGGGTTGAATAAGCGAGATAGATACACGTTTTTTGTTTGGCAGGTGCTATGATCGATGCGGCTCTTAATAGTACTTTCATACTCGGTTCTGGCCTGCTCCTCTGAGTATCCCCAGCCAGCCGCAGCTTGCCAGCTTCCATAAAGTCCTTGGATCATTTGTAGTAAACGCTTTGCGAAATCCCTTCGCTGCGGCAATGCTCAACTATGCTGTCATCACCACGCAGACTGGACCTGTCGCGTTTTAATGCCGCCCCAAGCGTTCGTTCAGGCCACTTTCCGTTCGAAAGCGACCGGGCTTTTCCAACCCGGTGCTGAGTGCCGTCGTCGCGGATTATAGAAGCCATTGATGTATTCGAAGATCGCCA
>NZ_JBYAXC010000025.1:0-18782 GCF_057444295.1 Parasedimentitalea nitratireducens
CCTGGTCACTGCGCGGGTTTTCATGACAGCGGAATCCCCACCGAACTCCCAACGCGTTGCAAACTACGGTGGTGAGAACATGAGGGTGCAAGATGCGACATGCGCAGCAGTTGCCGACAAGATGCAGCGAATACGGTTCCATCGACGAATGTCAGTTTTCGATGACTGCAAAACACTGCAGGCGGGAGATGAGAAGTCTAGGAATGGATTGTTCCAACAATTTGCAAAGTTCGCCATCTGCTCAAAGCCGCCCTTGGCGGTGGTCCCGCCAAATGGTCGGTTCCAGCCCAAAGCCGATATTGGTGTAGGTACAGTCTAACGGCAGCACCCAACTCAAAACAGACATGGTTATTAGTTTAGGGCGGCAAGTAGTTTGCCCTCACCAGGCTTTTGTTAAAGCCAATTACACGTACATGCCGGTGTTTTTTTTGCCCTACAACTCCCCTGGCCAGAACCTCGTCAAATTGCGTTCAGTACAACATGCATAATTGATACGAGCATCAACGAAGTTGTGATGGCTGTTATCCCTGGCACCGGGTGTTTGAGGTTGTCAGAAAATCTAAAAAGCCCTAGCAAAAACTAATGGAAGTGCTGAAGCGCATAGTTTTGACCGTTGCTGTCGGTTTGCTAGTCCTGACAACTGGGCTTGGCACAACTGCCTATGCGCTTGCGATGGATGGGAATACCGGTCACTGCGCAGAACACATGTCTATGCTTCGTGATGCCAAACCTGCCACAATCAGTGGCATCGATGCGCCTCATCATGAAACGACAGCCGACGCTACAAACGGCGATCACGATAATTGTCGGCAACAAATGAGCCCAGGATTGATCGTTTTACCTCCTCGGATGTCTGCTGGCTTAGTTCGCTTCGATTTGACCAAAGCGGGTTTTGAGAGTGATTTGCGCCACTTGAACCAAGCCGAAACTCCGGATCGCCCGCCTAACACCTGAGACTGAACGCCTCTGCGGTGCTGTTAGACCTATCTTGGATGCTACTGCATTCGGTGTAGCGACAAACGAACCCGCATTTTACCAGTCCAGATTTTGTTAGGAACGTCAAATGAGACGAAGAAATACTCTGCTTGGTGTCGGTGCCATTGCTGCACTTGCGCTGTTTGCTTTTTGGCAATCGCGTACCCCTGATCAAGTAAAACCCACCGGAACTACTGTTGGCGACGCAATTGTCGCGGTTCAGCTCCCCGCTATTGAAGGCAATGCCGCGATTGGGAAGCGGATATTTGATAGTGCCTGCGCTGCCTGCCATGGGGCAAATGCAGAGGGGACAACTGGTCTTGCACCACCGTTGATCCATAAGATTTATGAACCTAGTCACCATGCGGATGAGGCATTCCAACGCGCAGCCGCGCTTGGTGTGAAAGCCCATCATTGGCCATTTGGCGACATGCCCCCGGTTTCGGGTCTGACACGCGGGGATGTCTCAATGATCATCACTTATGTTCGCGAACTACAACGCGCCAACGGAATTCACTGAGGTCTCACCATGAAAATCATCATTGCTACAATTGTTTCATCCTTCCTCGCCTCGGGCGTATCCGCCCATTCAAAGGTCGACACAACAACGCCATCCAATCTATCTGTGCTAGCAGAAGTTCCAGCCAAGATAAACTTGGATTTCGCGAAAAAAATTCGCCTGACAAAAGTTGAGGTAACTCACGAAAGCGATCCAACTGTCCCACTTGATCTTAATGGTCAGACAAGCTTTGAGCGTGCGTTTTCACTTCCGATCCAAAACTCGGGTGACGGCACTTACCACATCGAATGGCGAGGCTTAGGCATGGATGGACACGCCATGCAGGGTGAATTCACCTTTGAGGTGAACTGAGCATGCCGGACATTTGGGGATTCTCATCAATATTGGCAAAGTGGTTATTGTATACCGGGCTTACTGGGGCGACGGGGATTACCATGGTGCGCCTCGTCTTCTGGTCCCACGTCAAACCTCTCGATGCTCGCCTTCGCCGCTTTTCTCTTGTTCTAACATGCATAGCACTCACCGCCGCCGTACTTAGCTTCCTGCTGCGCGGCGCAGCTTTAACCGGCGACATTTCAGGAATGGTTGATCGCGAAATGCTTGGCCTCTTGTGGACCACTTCGGTGGGGGAGGCCTTCACCTATCGACTGGCAGGTGTCGCCTTGATCATTGTGGGCCTGTACATCCCTGCAATCGGAGCGTGGGTCAGCCTAGCTGGCGGAGTGGTCGCACTGTGGTCCTTTACGCAGATTGGTCACATCCCTGATCTAGAGCAAACAGGCGTTCGCATGCTGCTGTTGCTGCATCTGCTGGGTGTTTCGTTGTGGATAGGCATACTTGCCCCTTTGCATTGGTTGGCCCGTGACCCCGAGTATCTGGAAATCGCAGCAAACTTAGGCGACCATTTCGGAGTTATGGCTTCGGGTATTGTCGCAGTCCTGGTGCTGGCAGGTGGTCTGATGGCCTGGCTGATCCTGGGAAATCTCTCGCTTCTCTTCACGTCATCCTACGGATTGGCACTCGTCGTAAAAGTGACTTTGGTCGCGCTTCTGCTAGGCTTGGCCGCTGCCAACAAACTCCGCTTTATTCCCGGAATGAAGGCAGGAAAACAGCAGGCCGCAAATCACCTTGTTCGCTCCATTGAACTGGAATTCATTGTCATAACGTCTGTTCTGATCGCTACCGCGACCCTGACCAGCGTTGTGTCTTTGCCGATGTGAGAACTACCATGAAAAGACGTGACTTCTTAACCGCTGCAGGCGCTGCGATAATCACTCCACGCCTGAGTTGGGCCGCCACTTCGCAAGACCTGATTGCGGAACCGGTGACTGCACAGCTCTTGCCAGGTGATAGCCCTGCATCTGCAATGTGGGGATACAACGGCAGTACCCCAGGCCCCGAACTCCGCCTGTCTCAGGGGGGATTTCTTGATGTCAGATTTATCAACCAGATCGATCAGGGGTCAGCCGTACACTGGCACGGAATACGCTCAGACAACGCAATGGACGGCGTTCCGGGACTAACGCAGGATATTGTCCAATCCGGCGGCCAATTCAACTACCGTTTTCGCGCGCCAGATGCGGGCACGTTTTGGTATCACTCCCATAACCGCTCATGGGAGCAGGTCGCCAAGGGGTTGTATGGGCCGTTGATCGTCGAAGAACGCAATCCGCCGGATGTGGATCACGACATCACTGTCCTGATCGATGATTGGAGGATATCAGAAACCGGCGTTTTAGCCGGTGATTTTGATAACATGCACGACCAGGCCCATTCAGGTCGTATGGGCAACTTTGCCCGGGCAATCATCAACACAAAGGCGCCAGTTTTGACTGGAGACCGCCTGCGTCTACGTCTGATCAATGTTGCAACCGACCGGATATTCCCAATCGATCTGACCGGTATCGAAGGTAAAGTGGTTGCATTGGACGGCATGCCATTGGCGGAACCTCAGGATATTGATGGCTTGGTTCTTGCCCCCGCTCAACGGGCAGACATCATTGCAGACGTAACGTCCTCTCACACCGTCCAGTTTGTGTTCCCAACGCGGGATGATCCCTATGTCTTAGGAAAGATTGCCCTAGAGGGCGCAAACAACAACCGCGCCGCATCTGCCATCTTCCCCCTACCGACAAACTCGATGGCGCAGCCTGATCTGGACAATGCGATTTCGCTGACACTGACCATGGAAGGCGGCGCAATGAGCCCGCGCGGGACCTCTCTCACTGATATCTGGGGCTTCAACGGTCAGTCTGGGCTGAACGATGCGCCTTTCCACAGCTTTGAGCGAGGACAGACCGCGCGGATTTCCTTGGTAAATGACACAAGGTTCCCGCATGGGATACACCTGCATGGT
The DNA here is from genome assembly GCF_057444295.1 of Parasedimentitalea nitratireducens. NCBI lineage: Bacteria > Pseudomonadati > Pseudomonadota > Alphaproteobacteria > Rhodobacterales > Paracoccaceae > Parasedimentitalea > Parasedimentitalea nitratireducens. The sequence goes on from NZ_JBYAXC010000025.1 coordinate 3,852, forward strand.
CACCATTTTTTCGAAGTACAGACGGACGGGATGTTAGGCGCATTCAGAGATACCACCTTGGTCAACCCAGGCGAAACCCGCGATATCCTATGTGTATTCGACAATCCCGGAAAATGGCTATTGCATTGCCATATGCTAGGCCACCAAGCTGCAGGGATGAAAACCTGGGTGGAAGTGTCATGAGCAATTGACTTGGCTTCTCGCGACCTCGGTGAGGTGAGTCCGGACGTCACGAACGAGTGTGTCAGTTCTAAGCCCCCATGCAAACTCGCTCCCATTTATTAATTACATGGGGGCGATAACTGTGAACCTCCCCACAACCTCGCGTTTGCTAGTGAAAGTAAATTGATCTTATCCCTCGTAATATAGAACCAGACATCGGGCCAAGTAATTCACCTAAAAGCACTTTCAAATACATCTTCTACAGATGGCACGTTGAAGACCTTGCTCCAAGCAGAACAATAATACATATTCAAATAGGAGAATAATTGAAAAGGTTGGGCGAAATGAATTTACCCAGAAGAAAATTTCTTGCGGGCAGCGCTGCAGTAACAACAGGCGCGGTACTCGGCCTTCAATCCAAACCGGCCAACGCACAAATCGCCTTGGGTGACTTCAAAATTGACGTGGTCAGCGATGGTTCCCTGACCTTGCCGGGTGGTTTCATTTTCGATCCAATGCCAAAGGGTAAATTGCTCCCCATTCTCGAAAAACACGGTCAATCCGCCGAGCTTTTAACCCCGCCCTGTAATGTCACCCTACTGCGACATGGGGACCGAACTGTCCTATTTGACGTAGGGGCTGGGCCTGATTTCTCTCCGAACTCCGGAATTCTATTGGACTCACTAGATGCCTTGGGTGTCTCACCAGACGAAGTGACAGACATCATTTTCACCCACGCACATCCGGATCATTTGTGGGGATTGCTCGATGATTTTGACGACCCTCTCTTTCCGGAAGCCAGCTACATGATCGGCAAAGCGGAATGGGAATATTGGATGAACCCCAACACCATCAACGACATAGGCGAGGCCCGTGCGTCCTTTGCCGTCGGTGCCCAGCGCCGGTTAGCGATGATTGAGGATCAGATTAAATTATTTGAGGACGGAGAAGAAATTATGACAGGCATCGCCGCCCGCGCAACAGTCGGGCACACACCCGGTCACATGGCGTTGGAAATCCGCAATGGGTCCGAGTCCGTAATGGTTCTGGGTGACTCCATTGGCAACGATCACATCGCCTTTGCAAGACCGGGCTGGATTTCCGGATCAGACCAAGACCCAGAAACAGCCGCCGCAACACGTACCATTCTGATGGATCAACTGTCGCATGAAAAGACCCGCGTGATCGGCTACCACCTAACGGGCAATGGCACCGGCTATGTCGATAAAACATCCGACGGCTATGCCTTTGTGGCGGAGGCATATTGATGAAAAATCCCATCCTCGCAGTCGCCCTGCTCGCCACCCCTGCCCTCGCCAGCGAAGACATCGCCGACCAGTACCCTGGATCGGTGCTGTATTCCAAACCATACGAGGTCCTACCGGGTATCTTCTCGGCCATCGGTGCCACCGCCCCACCGACATACGAAAACGCAGGCCACAACAACAACCTCAGCTTCATCGTAACCGGAGACGGTGTTGTGGTGATCAACGGCGGTGCGTCCTACCAACTGGCCGAGGCGCTGCACAATGAAATCAAGGCTGTGACGGATCAACCGGTAAAGCTGGTGTTCAACGAAAATGGTCAGGGCCACGCCATGCTTGGCAACTCATACTGGGCAGATCAGGGCGTTGAAATCGTAGCCCACACAGACGCCGCCGCTGAATTCGAAAGCCACGGCGGGCAATCCCTGCGCGCAGCTCAGGCGCGGGTGATGGAAAAAGCAGACCACACCCGGGTCGCCCTGCCGACGCAGACATTTGATGACAGCTATGTGGTCGAGATGGGCGATATGACGATCGAAGCCCGCTACCTTGGCCCAGCCCACAGCCCCGGTGATATCGTCGTCTGGCTGCCTGAAAAAAGCATGGTCATCGCAGGCGATATGGCGTTCCACGAACGCATGTTGCCGATTTTTGAGCACACTATGACCGCCGACTGGATCGAAACATGGGAGACCGAGTTCGAGGCGCTAAACGCCACCTATGTCATTCCCGGTCACGGCCACCCAACCAACATGGATCAGGTGCGGCGCTACACTCGTGACTATCTGGTCTACCTGCGCGCCCAAATCGGTGCCCATCTGGAAAATGACGGTGATCTGGCAGATGCCTATTACGTCGATCAGTCGCCCTACACCAATCTCGACACCTTCGAAGAGCTGGCCACTAAGAACGCAGGTCGGGTCTACGAACAGATGGAATTCGAATAGCCAAATCGAAGCTTCTGCCAGTCAACATTCAGGGTGATTGGCAGAACTTCTGATTTCGCAGTCATTACTGCGCGGCCAAGGGCTGTCTGGCTAGTTGGCACTTGTCCCACAATTCTCTCAGCGCGCTGATCAGGTGATCTATATCCTGATCCGAATGGACTGGCGATGGTGTGATACGCAGCCGCTCAGTCCCTTTGGGCACTGTGGGGTAGTTGATCGGCTGAATATAGACACCATAGTCCTTTAGCAGAACGTCCGAGATAAATTTGCATTTCACCGGATCACCGACCATCACCGGAATGATATGGCTGGGATTGGCTACATGTGGAATGCCAATATGTTCAAGTTTCGCGCGAACCTTTGCAACGTTGGTTCTTTGCATCTCTCGTTCGATATTACTTTGCTTCAAGTGACAAATCGATGCTGCCGCCCCGGCAGCAATCGCTGGCGGTAGCGCGGTGGTAAAAATGAACCCGCTGGCAAAGCTGCGCACAAAATCGCAGAGTTCAGCCGAGGCGGCGATATAACCCCCAACAACGCCAAATGCTTTGCCCAAGGTGCCTTCAATCACCGTCAACCGGACCATCAAGCCCTCACGTTCAGCAATACCGCCCCCCCGTGGACCATACAGACCAACCGCGTGGACCTCATCCAGATAGGTCATGGCGTTGTATTTGTCCGCCAGATCACAAATCTGCGCAATTGGCGCGATGTCACCATCCATGGAATAGACGCTTTCAAAAGCAATCAGTTTTGGTCGATCCAAGGGCAAACTGGCCAGTTTTGCCTCTAGATCCTCCAGATCATTGTGTTTCCAGATCATCCGCTCGGCTTTTGAATGGCGAATACCTTCAATCATCGAAGCGTGGTTCAGCGCGTCCGACAAGACAACACAGCCCGGAATACGTCCCGCTATGGTTCCCAATGCGGCCCAGTTCGACACATAGCCCGAGGTGAACAGAAGTGCGGCCTCCTTGCCATGCAGGTCAGCCAGCTCTGCCTCGAGCAGAACATGGTCATGGGTGGTGCCCGAGATGTTTCGTGTTCCACCAGCCCCTGCCCCGCAGCGGTCTAGCGCATCATGCATCGCGGCCAGAACTTTGGGGTGTTGTCCCATCCCCAGATAATCATTCGAGCACCAGATGGTTACATCATCAGACGCCTTTACACCGTCCGAATTGGCAACATGTGATGTCGCCGTTGGAAAAGCACCACATTGGCGTTCTAGTTCAACAAAAACGCGGTAATTGCCATGGTCACGCAAATCGTCAAGCTCGTCTTTGAATAAACCTTGGTAATCTATCATTCTGCCATGGCCTCACTAACAATCTCAGCCAAAAGAGACTGAACCTCTTGCATCGGGCCCTCGGGGTAATTGCGGTATCCAATCATGACTTGGCCTTCGCGATCCGCAACAAAAATACCATAGGGACAATGGGCGATGTTCAGGGGGTCTGCTTCCATCATTTTCCGCGACAATACGGCCGAGCAGAAAATGTAGATCTCAGCATTATCAAACAGGGTGACATCACTGCCCACATCCTGCCCTGTGCGGCTCAGCATTTCGCCGACATGGCTGACGTAATCAATGTTCAACCCTCTATCGATAATCGCACTTTCCAGGCTGAAGGCAGCGTCGTCAAAACTGCCGTCGTACTTATAAACCGTCGAAGACCCATCTGCGAAGGCAAGCCCAGCTGTGGCAATCGTTGTCATCGCAGCCAATACGCTGCCAAGTAATAATGCTCTCATGACTTCACTCCCTTGATACCAACAGCATTGCCGCAATTCTGCGAATTTAAAACCCTTGCAGCCAGAATAGCCGCAAGGGTTAGAAGCCACCGAACACAGCATCCCAGTTCCTAGTTTTCAAACGACCTCAGGTATTCGATCAATGCCAACTGATCCGCCTCTTTCTTGAGCCCGGCAAAGGACATTTTCGTGCCCTTTAGATAGGCACGAGGCTTGGCCAGAAATGCCGCTAGTTCAGTCTCCGTCCAAACCAATCCGCCCTCGGCCGCCTTTTTCATTGGCTTTGAATACTTAAAGCCATCAACTGCGCCAGCTGCACCATTCACAATACCCGTCAGGATTGGTCCGGATCTGTTCTTGGCGCCCTCACCAATCTGGTGACAAGCCTTACATTTTTTGAACACTTTGGCACCAGCAGCAGCCAGTTCGGTGTCGATTGCATCGACAGTGACTTCCACCACTTCAACTTCAGTCGTTTCTGCAATCGCGTCTTCAGCAGCGCCACCCTGATCTGGTGTCACGTCCAAGACCAACGCCCGCATAGTCACTGCGACTACGCCCTTGCAGTCCTGCATGCAGGGTTCACCTGTCCACTGGGCGTATTCCGTCTCAGCCCGATTGTCGACGATGAAACCGTTCGCATTGGGCATCTCAACGTCAAAAAATGTCTCATTTGACAGGACAAAATCATCCTCAACCAAATCATTGGAGTAAAGGATATAGGCCACCATGGCATAGACCTCATCATCCGTCAGACTGCCCGCATCGCCATAGGGCATCGAGCGTTTGATGTAGTCAAAGGTGGTTGTCAGATACGGCCAGTAAGACCCGACAGTCTTTAGCGGGTCATCGTGGTTCAGCGTATCTGCCCCACCTGCCAGCTTGGGCCAATTGCCAAGACCTTCGGCAAAGTCACCATGACACGACGCGCATTTGTCGGCAAAAATCTCCTCACCATCCAGCGCATCCCCTGACCCTACAGGCAACCCTGTCCCATCCGGAGTGATGTCACCATCCCAAGCTGCGATTTCTTCTGGCAGCGCCGTGCGACCCAGACCAAACTTACCCGCAAACGCTGGCCCCGCGGCTAATGCAAACGAAGCAACCAAGGCCGTTGATTTAAGAAACTTCGACATTTTCTGCCTCACCGTTAGAACGTACCAGCCAGGTTTGGATACAGTTGTTGTGATAGATCGAGTTTAGCCCGCGCACCTCGCGCAGTTGGGCCTTGGTGGGCTGCACATATCCGGTGTCATCCATGGCACGCGATTGCAGCATCATCTCTGATCCGTCCCAGTCAGTATCAAGATAGAACCGCGTCAGCGCCATCTTCTCACCCGGTTTGGCCAGGCGCGCTGTCTCCCAGTTCTTGCCACCATCCTTGGACACATCCACACGAGTGATCGCGCCACGTCCGGACCATGCCAAACCGGTGATGACCAATGGCCCTGTACCGTGTTTGATCGGCGCCTGCGGGCTGGGGCTGGTCACAACCGATTTCGCATCCATTGCCCAGGTCCACTTGCGGCTGGTGCCGTCTTCCAGCGTATCGGTGTACTTGCTGGTCTCTTCGCGGCTCTCAACAGGGCCGTCCATCACCTCGATACGACGGATCCATTTGACCCACATGTTGCCTTCCCAACCGGGAACAACCAGACGCACCGGATAACCATGCTCCTTGCGCAGCGCTTCGCCATTGGCCTTGAACGCGACCAAGACGTCATCCAGCGCCTTTTCCATCGGGATCGAACGCCCGTTGGACGAGGCATCTGCACCTTCGACAAACACCCACTTGCCCGCCAGATCACCCGCCGTATTCAGCCCGGCCTCTTCCAGCAGGGTACGCAGCGGTACGCCCGTGTATTCCATGTTATGAATCATGCCGTGGGTGAACTGCGCACCGTTCAGCTGCGCACCCGCCCATTCCATACCGGTGTTGGCGGCGCATTCGCAGAAATAGACGTGGTTTTCGCGCGGGAACCGCTCTAGATCGGCATAGCTAAACACCAGAGGCGTATCGACCAAGCCGTTGATCATCAGGCGGTAGTCTTCCTTCTTCAGATCAATCGCACCCGAGTGATGCCGCTCAAATGCGCAGCCCTGTGGGGTGATAGTACCGTCCAAAGCATGGATCGGCGTAAAGTTAATCGAGCTGACAGTATCAGCGGTCAGCCATTCCACATTGCGGCGGATAACGTCGCCTTCGTGTTCAATTGGCAGTCCATACCGCACCGCATCGACACCATCGCCGAACCCCCGTGTCCAAGGCTGGATCTCGGTGATCAAGGGGTCAGGCGTTTGGGCATTTGCAGCACCAGCCGTCAACGCCCCTGCCCCCGCAGCCATTGCGCCACCTAGAAATGCCCGTCGCGAGCTGACTATATCATTGTCTTTATCTGACATATCAGATGCCTCTTACTTGTGAGTGCAGAGCCTAGGCTCCGACAACTTTCACACTGTTGTTTGGATCAAGCGAGATGGTGCCCTGTTTGGCGATATGCGCCTCGACCACGTCCCAGATTTTCGGACCTTCGGTGCCCTGATTGACCGATGCCCAGCCGGCAACCTGATAGGTCTTGGACGGGTCAATTGCCTCGCCAGTCTTTAGCAGGGTCATTTCGGTGATGCGACTGCCTTGCGGTTTGGTCACATCAATCCGGTAGCCAAGCCCACCAACGCGAACCATATCGCCGCCCTGCTGATAGTAAGGGTCAGGATTGAACAGGTTGTCGGCAACGTCTTCCAGCACCACATGCAGAAATTCACCGGTCATTTCAGTCCGGTAAGCCTCGCCATAGCTCATCGAGGTCACGTTCCAGATGTCCTCGCGGGTGATGTCCTGTCCCGGCAAGATAGAGGGCCCCCAGCGCACACCAGGCGACAGGGCAATATCCGCGTCCCGTTCAGAAATCAGCGCATCGCAGATCAAGTCATCCCATGTGCCGTTAAAGTTGCCGCGACGGTACAGGGTCTGATCATCAGCCGTCTGGCCAATGACTTCGCTTAGCTGATCCATATACGGTGCGCGTTGATCATCAATCAGCTGTGCCACTTCGGGATCAGGAGTAATCACGTCCGAGAAGATCGGGATCAGTTTGTGGCGGAAACCCATCATACGGCCGTTACGAACGTCCAGATCCACGCGACTGACGAATTTACCGTTAGATCCAGACGCCACAATAATGGTGTCGCCCACCAACACAGGCTCGGGCAGCGCGTCATGGGTGTGACCAGACAGGATCACGTCAATCCCGGTGACCTTGCCCGCCATCTGTTTATCAACATCGAACCCGTTGTGGCTTAGGCAGACAACCAGCTCGGCCCCTTGGGCGCGGACCTCGTCGACCATTTCCTGCATCCGTTCATCGCGGATACCAAACGAGTATTCTGGGAACATCCAGCCGGGGTTGGCAATCGGCATATAAGGGAAGGCCTGACCGATCACAGCGACCTTTACGCCACCGCTTTCAAAGAATTTATACGGCGGGAACAGCTCTGTCGGCTCGTCCCATTCAGCATCAAAGATGTTCTGACCTAGCGCCGCAAACGGCAGACCTTCGACAATCTCGTTCACCCGCTCTGACCCAAGCGTGAATTCCCAGTGGAACGTCATCGCGTCAGGCTTTAGCGCGTTCATGACGTTGACCATATCCTGACCAGCGGTCTGATGGCAGGTATAGCTGCCGTGCCATGTGTCGCCGCCATCCAGCAGCAGCGCATCCGGGCGCTCGGCGCGAATTGAGTTGATGACAGTCGAAACACGGTCCAACCCGCCCACGCGGCCATAGCCTTTTGCAAGGGATGAGAAATCACTGTGGCTTAGCGCATAGGCCGATGGGCTACCGTCATCAATGCCATACAGGTTGCGGAAATCGGCGCCTGTTACATGGGGAACCGCGCCCTTGTTTCCCCCGACCCCGATATTGACCGAAGGCTCGCGGAAGTAGATCGGCTTTAGCTGCGCGTGAATGTCGGTGATGTGGATCAGGGATACGTTACCGAAGGTATCAAACTCCAACAATTTGTCCTGTGTCAGCGATTGTTGCGCAGCCACCCGCGACCAGTTTCCGAACCCTGACGCCCCATATAGCGCGGCAGCTGCCATGCTGGTTTGTAAAAAATCACGGCGAGATATCATAGTCCGTCCTAGCTGTTACGACATATACGCATATATGAATTCGTTTTAAGATGCAAAAGCCCCAATACCATCCGGCATTGGGGCCCTGTTTGGGTTTTAGTTGCGGACCGAAGGCGTTTCAACGGAAAGCCCCTGACCACGCGAAGCGATGTACAGCTCAAGTGATTTGAACTCGTCGCCACCAACCTTGTAAGGCTCTGCCCGAATGTTCTTCATGCAGCCCTTAAAGCGTGCATGTGTCGAATTCAGCTTGGCATTCTTCAGACGGTAAGTCGGAAAACCATTGGTCTGGCCCTGACTTAGGTGATCGGCACGGATCATCGTGTCATAATTGTCTTCGTGACAATTTGAACAGGACATATCCAGCTGGCCAACACGGGTATAGTATAGCTCTTTCCCCTGCTCCCAGAACTCTGCCGCCTCGCCATCGATGGCCACGTTCATCGGCAAGCCGCGCGACTGCAGCCCGATCAGGGCTGTCATTGCAACCATCTGACCGCCAGAATACTTCCAAGGCTCCGCACCCATATGCTCGGTACGGCAGTTGTTCACCAAATCCTCCATGGTGACTACCTTGCCGTCTTCGACACGGGGCAATGTGGTCCGCAGACCTGCAAAGTCTTCGACATTTTCGTGGCACGAGGCACAGGCCTTACCTTCGCTCCCGGCGACTTCGTTCCAAGAGTCGATAGCCTGATCGACAAAAACAAATCCAGGATTGTCAAAATCATCAAGCTGCAGGGCCTGCGTTTCCTTTGCACGATAGATCCACCCTGATGTCACTTCATCAAGGTTTTCCGTATGCGCAGGCGCCGCTGTCTGGGTTGTGAAATTCTGCCCGTCAATAGATAGCGATGCGGTTTCATCCGCATGGGTACTGACTGCCATCCCCACGAAACATGCAGTACTTACCAGTACTTTAAGTGTCTTCATTCGGTCGTCCTCCCTAATCCGTCCGACCTCAGCCGATTGCGATTTTTTTCGCTGTTTCGTAGACCGACCCGTCATCGTCGTACCAAGTGAACTTGAACTCGCCGGCCTCGGGGACCATTGCTTCAAATTCAAAATACGGGTTGGTCGAAACCGCAGGTTCAATGGTGACGTCGATGACGTTCTGGCCATTAAAATCTGCTGTGAACCGGTTGATGATTGAGCGCGGAATAAGGTTGCCGTCATCACCCTTGCGCTGACCAGATTCCATCTTGTGGCTGATCAGAGTTTTGATTGTGATGACATCACCGGCCGCAGCCTTTTTTGGAACTTTGACACGAGGTTTTACACCAGAAGCCATAGTTGTTCTCCTCGTCTGAGTTAGCCGCCGCAGCCGCCGATTGTTACTTTTACGGTTGCACTTGCCTTACGGAACGAGCCGTCTTCCATCTTGGCAATCGCGACAACATCCTGTGTCTTGGCCAAACGGATACGTGTCGATCCCGAACGCGAGCCAGCAAGAGGCCCAAACTTAAAGGTCGCGACAGCAGGTGTTGGATTGCCGGTTGCAAACAGGGAAATCTCAACCGCGCCAGCGGCCGAAACCTCAACCGGAACAGTGTTACCGTTTTCCGCAATTTCCGGTGCGGTCAGATCGATACCGCCCTCAGTAACTTCTGCTCCGCCCGTAATTTCAGCGATCGCATCATCAGTCAGCGACGCAAATGCCGGAAGGCCAGCCAGCGTTGCAAAGGCAAGTGTGCCAGTGCCCAGCGCAAGCGCTTTTCGACGTGTTAGGTCCATTTCATTTCCTCCCATGGAATCTGGGTAAATTACTGTTCTTTCAGAGTTTGAAGATAGGCGATGACATCTTCCACCTGCTGCGCGGTCAAGATGCTCTTACCTTCGAATTTTTCGAGCGTGCGTTCAAATCCCGCGTCCTTATAGAATGCCGGCATGATGCTGTCTTCGAACACCATCTTGGAATTGGCCACGATCGCGCGAAGCTCTTGTGCTTCCCAGCGATCCGCAACACCGGTCATTTCAGGACCAACCTCGCCGTGGAACGATTCCTCAGGCATGTCTGCGTTGACATGGCAAGCCAGGCAATTGCCCTGTTTTCTGTTTTTGAAAACGTCACGCCCATTTGCCGCGTCTCCAGCAACGCCAGTCAAAGAGGCCATAACCACGCCATCTTCATATTTGACATCGCCCGGGGCCACGGGCTCAGCAGCCAGTGGATTTGCCAGCAATCCCGCCATTGCGAGTGATATACCGATGATCCTCATGCGTCCTCCCAAACACTTTAGTTCGCCATACCGTAGCCCACGAATCTGTGAACACGCAACAACAAATTCATTTACTTGAATTTTTGTATTTGTTTGATGAGCTGCCTCCTGCCCACTTCCTCTCAACTTAAACGGCACAATCTGCAGGAAATGTTGAAAGCTCTCCACTGATTTGTTCCGTTTTATTTCAACAGATTAGAAATCAAGCCAAGCCCACCAATAGTCACATTCAGTCTGTACTAAACCGCCAACCAATCCGCACAGCACAACATGACCACGGACAACTGTTTGAATGATCTGCATCAATGCAGACTTCACTGGAGTACATTCATATCGCAATATGTGAATTAATTGGAGCGTATCATGGACTTGATCCCCCTGGTTGAGCAGATTGGCGAAGCCCCCACGGCTGCCCTATTCGGTTTACTCACCGGAGTGGTCTTTGGTGCCTCTGCCCAACGATCCCGGTTCTGCTTGCGGGCTGCCACGGTAGAATTTGCCCGCGGCAAAATGCAAGACAGTGTCGCTGTCTGGTTGCTGACATTCTCCACCGCGCTTGTCTGGGTTCAAGGCGCACAAATGCTGGGGCTGATGGACGCCTCTAGCGCGCGGATGATGGCCGTCCCCGGAAGCTGGTCGGGAGCGGTGATCGGCGGGTTGGTCTTTGGAGTCGGTATGGTGCTGGCTCGCGGGTGTTCAGGGCGGCTTTTGGTCCTTGCTGCCACCGGCAATCTGCGCTCGGTCGTGTCGGGTTTGATCTTTGCCGTGGTGGCACAGATGAGCCTGTCCGGTGTTCTATCCCCACTGCGCAACCAACTGGCCTCTCTCTGGGTCACCAACGGGGGGCGAAACATGGATCTCCTGGCCGCTATCAGGCTGCCCGACTATTCTGGCCTTCTTATTGGAACTGGCATCGCGGCTCTGGCCCTGACCCTTGCCCGCCGCAACAAAATCGGTGCCCCACGTTTGGTGTTTGCCTCAGGTGTAGGTTTTGCGGTCGCCCTCGGATGGGTCCTGACCTACGCGTTAAGCCAACTGGCCTTTGACCCGGTGCAGGTAGAAAGCGCCACCTTCACTGGACCCTCGGCCAATACACTGATGTTCTTTCTTGAGCGCGGTTCTGTTCTGCAATTCGACATCGGCCTGGTTCCCGGCGTGTTCATAGGCGCCCTTGTCGCGGCTGCTCTGGGAGGAGAGTTGAAGTTTCAGGCCTTTGATGACGCACCCACCATGCGCAAGGCGATGGCGGGTGCGGCGATGATGGGCTTTGGCGGAATGCTGGCTGGCGGTTGCGCCATCGGCGCCGGTGTCACTGGCGGTTCAATATTTGTCGGCACCGCCTGGTTGGCCCTGTTCTGTATGTGGATTGGCGCAGTGGTAACAGATTGGCTGGAGGACCAACGCAGCGTAGCTCAAGTTACGTGATCGCAAGGCAGCTGGTACAACGCCCCCGTCGAAACGTCAGCTCTGACGCGCCCCGAAAGATTGCGTTTCAAATAGGGCACTGAAAGTTAGCGCAAAACCCCAATGTCAGGCGCAATGGACAGCATCCATTGCGCAATTTGGTTCATCGAATTTGTCGCAATCAGCAACCCAAATACAATCAACATTGCCCCCATGACTTTCTCAACTATTCCCAAATGTCTTTGGAACTTAGACATCCAGATCATGAACGGACCGATGAATAGCGCCGCCAACACAAAGGGCGCCGTCATGCCCACCCCGTACACAAACAACAGCCCTGCCCCGGATGATGCGGTCTCAGCGCCTGCCGCAGCAAACAGGATTGCCGCCAAGACCGGTCCAACGCAGGGTGTCCAGCCAAACGCAAATGCCAAGCCAATAACATAGGCCCCCATCAGGCCTGCCTTCGATGTATTCCCTGCGTCCGACCGCAATTGCCGATATAAAATTCCGATACGAACTACGCCCAGAAAGTGCAGTCCCATCACAATAATGATCGCCGCCGCAAACCAGCGAAGAACATCGAAATACTCACGAACCACTTGACCGAATGTCGTTGCAGCTGCGCCTAGCCCCATAAAAATTGTGATGACTCCCGCGGCAAATAAACAGGCCGCAAGTACCGCCCGCGTCCGCGTTTCCCCAGATATCTGCGCCTCTGCAGATATCTGGTTCATGCCCACGCCAGCCAGGTAACTCAGATAAAACGGCACAATTGGCAGAATGCACGGTGACAGAAAAGAAAGGACGCCCGCAAACGCAGCACCCGCAAGCGTAATATCCATCATAGCAGGCACTCTCTCTTGTGTAATTCACATATTCATATTATGTAGTTTGTTAAGCAAAGGTCAATTTCGCATGTCACTCCGTCTTATCCTTTTCAGCCTGTTTCTGAGCCTGTCTTCGACATTGTCCGCTGCGGCTGAAACCGTTTTGGTGATGGTAGAGGAAAAGGGCTGTGTCTGGTGCGCGCAATGGAACGATGAGATCGCGCATATTTATCCAAAAACCAACGAGGGCAAAGCTGCGCCTTTGCGGCGTATGGACATACATGCTGCAAAACCAGATGATTTGACGTTTAGCCAATCACTTAATTTCACGCCTACATTTGTTTTGATGGTCGACGGACAAGAAGTCTCCAGGATCGAAGGATATCCGGGAGAGGACTTTTTCTGGGGGTTGTTAGAGCAGATGTTGTCGGACGCCAGCATTGATATATCTGGATAAACTCCAGTTATTATGGCAAGCAAAGCGACTAAATGGCCAGTACAGATCTAAAGGAAGACAACCAGATGGGCCTGCCAGTATTTGACGGTAACATGTGTGCAGAAGACATGGACAAGATGGCAGACAATGCCATGAAAGCCTCCTATTTCCTCAAGGCAATAAGCCATGAGGGACGTTTGATGATCCTGTGTCATCTCGCCTCAGGCGAAAAGTCTGTCACCGAGCTTGAAAACCTTCTCTCATCGCGGCAGGCCGCAGTATCACAGCAGCTGTCTCGTCTTCGGCTTGAAGGCTTGGTGACCCCCAGACGAGAAGGCAAGGTTATCTACTACAGCCTGACCGATGACCGGCCGAAAAAAATCATGGAAGTTGTCTATGATCTGTTCTGTCGCGAAGACGATTGAACATCAATTGAGCAATGTCGCAGAGGCTATAAGGAAAGGCGACGATGCTTGATCTGATCTCTGAATCCATGCTTGTTGCGCTTGTCGGCCTTGTGGGCGGCGTGCTGCTAGGTCTTGCTGCGCGCATTGGCCGGTTCTGTACCTTGGGCGCGATAGAAGATCTGTACTATGGTGAAAACACGCTGCGCCTGCGGATGTGGGGCATCGCCATTGGTCTGTCGGTCATTGGCACATTTGGTCTATCCGCAGCAGGCCTGCTGGACCTGAACGAAACTCTTTATCTGTCAAGACAGTGGAACCCGCTGGAAAGCATTTTTGGCGGGCTGCTATTTGGCTATGGTATGGCTCTTGCCGGAAACTGCGGCTACGGCGCCCTAGCCCGGGTTGGAGGCGGTGATCTGCGCTCGCTTCTCATTGTTTTGATTATGGGAATCTCTGCGTATGTGACTTTGGGCGGCCCACTGTCGTCGCTGCGCATCTGGATGTTCGGAGCATCAGAGCAGGCCACCAATTTCCCGACTTATGCCCATTTGGCCGCACCTTTAACCGGAACAACTCTTGAGGTCACAGGAATAACGATCGGAGCAATTATTCTGGTTCTAACACTGGCAAACAGAACAATGCGGCGATCACCCAGTCATGTGCTCTGGGGGGCGGTTGTCGGCCTTGCAATCGTGTTGGGCTGGGCCGGAACAAATTGGATCGCCATCAATGGGTTTGATGCCACCCCCGTTGTCAGCCACACATTTTCAGCCCCCATTGGCGAGACGCTGCTGTATCTTATGACCTCGTCAGGCAATTCAATTAGCTTTGGTACAGGATCGGTTGCCGGTGTCCTAATCGGCGCTCTGATTGGCAGCCTGTACAAGGGACATTTCAGATGGGAATCCTGCGATGATCCCCGCGAACTGCGCCGTCAGCTTTTAGGCGCCACCTTGATGGGCATTGGCGCTGTTGTCGCAGTTGGCTGTAGTGTCGGCCAAGGGCTGTCTGCCTTTTCAGTCCTTTCCTACAGTGCCCCACTTACGTTGCTTAGTATTATGGCAGGTGCCGCATTAGGTCTACGACAGTTAATCCTGGGATTTGCGCCGTAAATTCCCAGACAATATGAGTTTTTGCGCAATGATAATGAATATACTTCTCCCGATTCTCAGCGCTGAAATGGGCGGAAACTTGGTGTACAACGAAGAGGGAGGCGAAACGACTTTTGTCGACGCTATGGAAAACGAAATAATGCGGACCAAAGGCCGCTTTGTTGGGTAAATCTGGACCTGTGGCTATTTGATGCCGCCCCTTTGATAGCATTTATTGCAACAAAGGAGATGAACTATGGGACAGAAACGGACGGACGAA
>NZ_JBYAXC010000026.1:0-17072 GCF_057444295.1 Parasedimentitalea nitratireducens
AACCGAGTCGGAAACTCCAAAACCGAGCCGCCCAATCACACCCCCCGAAGCTCACGACGGAGAATCTTGCCGACATTCCCCGCTAGAGGTCCGTAAACAGATCCTCGTGCTGCTTGAACCAAGGGATCAGCACATCCTTCAATGCCGCCACCTTGCGGGACTGGCGTAAGTCTTTGTGGCTCACGATCCAGATAGGCGCATAAAATGCTGTCGGAATATGCTTGAGAGGGACCAAGCCCGGTGTCGAGCGCCCCAGGAATATCGGCATACGCAGAGCCCCCATGCCCGCCTGCGCAGCAGCCATCAAAGAGACCATGTCATCAAACCGGGCCCGAACGCGGGAGTTGGGGTGCAGCGCCCAAGCGTCTTTGGGTGGCGACTTGTGGTCCGTGTACAAGACCCAGTCCAATGGCGCCTGCGGATCTTCAGCCGCAGCAGCAGCTAACTCGGGCGTGGCAAAGCAGGCACTGCGCTGGACTACCAACTGGCGGCCTACAAGCGTATCCCCGGGATCTGCGCTGATTCGAATTGCCAAGTCGGCCTCGCGTCGTGTCAGGTCCAACAGATCATTGCTCGCCTTCACGACAAGATCCACATCTGGGTACAGATCCACGAACCTCTTGAGCACTGGCGCCAGATGCGCGTGGATCAGAAGTTGAGGCGCGGTCAAGGTGAGCGGCCCAGACAGATCCTGATCCTGCCCCGCCAACTGGCGCAGCGCCTGATGCTCGTGTTGCTCCATGTGTTCAGCAGCAGCGGCAATATCTAAAGCCTGCCGTGTTGGCCTATATCCCTCGGGGAAACGTTCGAACAATTGCTGTCCCAACATCTCTTCGGAGCGGGTGACCCGCCGGGCCACAGTTGTATAGGTCACACCCAACACCTCGGCCGCTCCCGCCAAGGTGCCTTCTCGCACCAGTACCAGCACCGTGCGCATATCATCCCAGTTCACCTGCACACATGCATTTACGCACGTGATACGTGCAAATGCACGTGTTTTCGTACGCCGATCGTCGCCCCATGTTTCCATCGTCATTCAAACAAGGAGCCACACAATGGTATATGCCTACGCAAACATCGTCGTCACCAACCCAGATACTCTGGCAGCCTATCGAGAACTGGCAGCAGATGCGCTTGCCAAACACGACGGTCGCGTTGTTCAGGCCTCCCCCGAGCAAACCGTTCTTGAAGGAGAAGCAGGCGAAACTGGCATTGGTGTCATCTTGGAATTCGCATCAGCCGAAGCGGCAAAGGCCTGGATCAATGACCCTGCCCTATCTGATGTCCACGCGTTGCGGCGCGGCGCGGGCAACAGCACCATTACCTTGCTGGCCTGATCAACACTCTGTTGGCGGGTCAATGACGGCCAAAGGCCGCCGTGCAGGTGCGCGGGCCAGCTCATTGATGCGTCAACAGAGGGTATTACACTAAACCGGGCGTCTTTAAGCGCGCGCATGCCCCTAAAGCGCTTCTCCGCAAAACTATCCTGAGATCTCGTCGCAAAACACCGTCCACTCCAGTCCAACGGGCTGGCCACCACCGCGCCGCGCGTCAGCGCGGCGCCACCAAGAAGCACGGGCGCGGAACCACTGGTTCCGCGCCCGCATTGTCACATCATGCTGTCAGCCAAATCACTCTGCCGCGATCTGACCTTCGACTTTATCCACCCGCACGGCCGAGAACTTGAACTCGGGGATCTTGCCATAGGGGTCTATCGCCGGGTTGGTCAAGATGTTCGCCGCTGCCTCGACATAGGCAAAGGGAACAAAGACCATATCTTCTGCAATCGCCCGGTCAGCGCGCGCCATGATCTCGATCGACCCTCGACGGGTCGACAAGCGCACCATATCACCCGGCTCAATCCCCATCAGCTTCAATGTGCGTGGATTCAGCGAGCAGTTTGCTTCGGGCTCAACCGCATCCAAAACCTTTGACCGGCGGGTCATCGACCCAGTGTGCCAGTGCTCTAGCTGTCGCCCTGTGGTCATGATCATCGGGTACTCAGCATCCGGCGCCTCGTCCGGCGCAATCACACTTGCAGGCGTGAACTTCGCTCGACCTTCGGCACGTGGAAAACCATCGCCAAACACAATCGCCTGACCGGGGTCAGTTTCATGCAGCGAAGGATATGTAATGGTCTCGGTCTTCAGGCGCTCCCAGGTAATATTCTCGAGCGACTTCATGTTCAGCTTCATCTCGTCAAACACCTGGCTCACATCTGTATAAGCCCAGTTCAACCCAACGCGCTGTGCCAGTTCAGTTGTAATCGCCCAATCCTCGCGCGCCTCACCCGGAGGTGCCACGGCAGGACGCACCCGCTGAACCTGACGGTTGGTGTTGGACACGGTGCCGTTCTTTTCATACAGGGTTGAGGCTGGCAGGATAATGTCAGCATAGTTCGCCGTCTCGGTCAGGAAGATGTCCTGCACCACCATCAGCTCCAACTTGGCAAAGGCATCGCGGGCGTGTTCGGCATCTGGGTCCGACATCGCCGGGTTTTCACCCTGAATATACATGCCTTTGATATTGCCAGCATAGACTTGGTCGACAATCTCAGTAACCGTCAGGCCTTTTTCATTGCTGAAATCATCGCTGTCCCAAACATCGGTAAACGATTTACGCACGCCATCATCCATCACCGATTGATAATCCGGTAGGAACATCGGGATCAGGCCAGCATCGGATGCGCCTTGCACGTTGTTTTGTCCGCGCAGCGGGTGCAGGCCTGCGCCCGGCTTGCCGACATTGCCAGTCATCAGCGCCAGCGAGATCAGACAGCGCGAATTGTCGGTGCCGTGAATATGCTGAGAGATCCCCATGCCCCAAAAGATCAGCCCTGCCTTGCCATTGGCAAAAATGCGGGCAACCCGGCGCAGCTGCTCAGGCTCAACGCCGCAAATCTCCGACATGGCTTCGGGCGTAAATTGAGCCAGATGCTGTTTCTCAGCTTCCCAGTTCTCAGTGTATTTGTCGATATAGCCTTGGTCGTAAAGCCCCTCCTCGACAATCACATTCATGATCGCGTTCAGCATCGACACATCGGCACCGGGGCGGAACTGGACCATTTCATCAGCAAAGCGCCGCATTCCAACACCGCGCGGGTCCATCACGATCAGTTTGCCACCGCGTTTGGTGAACTGCTTGAAATAGGTCGCCGCTACGGGATGGTTTTCAATCGGGTTAGACCCGATGATGATCGCCACATCGGCATTTTCGATCTCGTTAAAGGTCGCGGTCACCGCGCCCGAGCCAACGTTTTCGATCAGCGCCGCCACAGATGATGCATGGCACAACCGCGTACAGTGGTCGACGTTGTTATGCTTAAAGCCCTGACGAATGAACTTCTGGAACAGATAGGCCTCTTCGTTGGTGCATTTGGCCGAGCCAAATCCAGCCACCGAACGACCTCCGTGTTGATCCTTCAAACCAACCAATCCTTTGGCAGCCAGATCCAGTGCTTCGTCCCATGTCGCCTCGCGGAAATGGGTGCCCAGATTACCGGGATCCACATTCAGCCCCTTGGCCGGGGCGTCATCACGGCGGATGAGTGGTTTGGTCAGGCGATGTGGGTGATGAATATAGTCAAAGCCAAAGCGGCCCTTGACGCACAAACGGCCTTCGTTGGCAGGGCCATTGATGCCCTCAACCGATTTCACTTTGCCATCTTTGACCTTGAGCGAGACCTTACAACCCACGCCGCAGAACGGGCAGACGCTTTCGGTTTCACTATCGAAATCTTTGGAATCCCCCTGCCCTTTGTCATCCAGAACAGCAGCAGGCATCAGCGCCCCGGTTGGACAGGCCTGCACGCACTCGCCGCAGGCCACACAGGATGACGCGCCCATGTCATCAGCAATATCAAACACCGGATAGGCATCATGGCCACGACCAGCCATACCGATTACATCATTGACCTGAACCTCGCGGCAGGCCCGCACACAAAGATTACAGGAAATGCAGGCATCCAGATTGACTGACATCGCCACATGGCTGTCGTCCAGCAGCGGAATGCGCCCCTCTTCCAACGTGGGAAAGCGTGACTCCGAAACCCCGTTCAGCTCGGCCATGTCCCACAAATGGCTGGATTTATCGTGCGCTTCTTCGCGCGACGGCTGATCCGCCACCAGCAGTTCCATCACCATTTTACGGGCATTTTCGGCACGCGCGTTGTTGGTGGTGACAACCATGCCCTCGGCAGGTTCACGGATACAGGAGGCCGCAAGCGTGCGCTCACCCTCAATCTCAACCATACAGGCACGGCAGTTGCCATCTGGGCGATAGCCAGGCGCTGGCTTGTGACACAGATGCGGGATCTTTAGCCCACGACCATTGGCCACTTCCCAAATGCTCATGCCTGCTTCGGCGGTGACTTGCTGGCCATCAAGGGTAAAGGTGATTGCCTTGGTTTCGCTTGCGATGCTCATCTCAACACCCCTTCTCAGTCACTTTTTCAATCAAAATATCAAAGGCCTCATATGCGTTTCGCATAGAGAGGGCCGCGTCAGAGTCGTCTTCTAAATTTAGGTCGACCAATGCCGCAATTTCAAGCTTCGCCACTTGCGAGCAGAACGTGGCCCAGTCTTCTTTCGGAACCGCTCCACGAACATCACATCCAGTTAATGAACGGCTGAATTCGCCCGCGTCCATCTCTAGATAACCAAGATGCTGGGTACCGACCGTGCTGGTTTCACTGCATCCGACCTGCGTTAGGATGCCGTCCACATACTTTTGGTTCTGTTCATCCTCAAAACCGCAGAACTTGCGAAAAGCCAACGGCAACAGATGGTAGCCAAACCCTAGGCCAGTCGCGTCCATCCGTTCACCCGGTGTGGCCTCGCGGACACCCGAAGGTGCCGCACCTTCGGGATAGCAGGCCGAGTGGTCCTGCGCCCAAGTCGGAGCGGCGGCAATCAACAACGCAAAGAGATACCGCACGTCAAACTTCATCTGGAAAATGTTTCATCGTCAGGCGGATCGGGTTCGGCGCGGCCTGGCCCAAGCCACAGATAGATGTATCAACCATGGCAGCGCTCAGCTCTTCCAACAGATCCTGATCCCATTTCGGCGCCTGCATCAGCTTTACCGCCTTTTCACAGCCAACCCGGCAGGGCGTGCACTGGCCGCAGCTTTCGTCTTCGAAAAACCGCAGCATGTTCAGCGCTGCATCACGGGCACTGTCCTGATCAGACAAAACCACCACAGCGGCGGAGCCGATAAAAGTGCCATGTGGTTGCAGGGTGTCGAAATCCAGCGGCACGTCATGCATCGACGCAGGTAACAGACCAGACGACGGACCACCGGGTTGATAGGCCTTGAAGGTATGTCCATCGAGCATGCCACCGCAGGCCTCGATAATGTCGGTGATGGTCGACCCGGCGGGCAGCAGGTGCACACCGGGGTTGTTGACCCGGCCCGACACCGAATACGACCGAAGCCCTTTGCGCCCGTTCTTCTCAACCGAGTTCAGGCACTCCGGCCCCTCGCGGTTAATCTTGGCGACCCAGTATAATGTCTCGACATTGTGGACGAGGGTCGGCTGACCAAAAATCCCCACCTGCGCCACAAACGGAGGACGGTGACGCGGCTCACCACGTTTGCCCTCGATGCTTTCGATCATCGCGCTTTCTTCGCCGCAGATATAAGCCCCTGCTCCGCGACGCAGATCGATATAGCCTGGCTCGACAATCCCGGCCTGTTCCAGCGCTTTGATCTCGATTGCGAGGATTTCCAGCACCGCCGGATATTCATCCCGCATATAGATGAAAGCCTTTTCAGCTTCGACCGCCCAGGCGGCAATCAACATGCCCTCAAGGAAGACATGCGGCGTGCGCTCCAGATAGTAGCGATCCTTAAACGTGCCCGGTTCGCCCTCATCGCCATTTACTGCGAGATAGCGTGGGCCAGCATTGGTGCGAACAAAGCCCCACTTGGTGCCCGATGGGAACCCGGCCCCACCCAGACCACGCAGCCCAGCCTCTTTCACTTTGGCCTGAACCGCTTCCCAATCGCCATTGGCGCGCAGCTCTTTCAGTTTGGCATAGCCACCCTCGGCCTCGTAAGCCGCAAAGGCTTCATACTCTGGCACATATGCGTGGGTGTCGCCCGCCTTGATCGCGGCTTGCACCTTTTCAGGTGTGGCGTGGTCAATGTGATTGTGACCAATCTCCAAAACCGGCGCGGTGTCGCAGCGGCCCATGCAGGGCGCGCGCACAACTCGCACCTCGTCCGGGTTCAGCCCGTCTTCCAACGCCTTTTGCAATTGCTCGGCCCCGGCCATCTCGCAGGACAGCGAGTCACAGACCCGGATGGTCAGTGCTGGCGGCGGTGTCTCACCTTCGCGCACCACATCAAAATGCGCATAGAACGAGGCAACTTCGTAAATTTCCGCCTGCCCGGTGCGCATCTCTTCGGCCAGTGCGCGAATATGCGCGGCGCTCAGATGGCCATATTCATCCTGAATAAGATGCAAAAATTCGATCAGCAGATCCCGATTGCGCGGCGCATCGCCCAACAACGCTTGAACCTGGCTCAGCGCTGTATCATCAACCTGACGGCCCTTGGGCGTTTTACGACCCTTGCCCTTGCCAGATTTCCAAACGCCCTTGCTATTATCCAATGGTGCCACGGGAGCCTCCCAATCACTCAACTTATTCCAGACGCAATGCCATCAGAAATATGTATCGTCAAATCGTGAAAATCGAAGACTTGATAACGAACGCTTATTGCTCGAATGCGGCAATCACCTCTTTCAACGCGCGCACTGTGGTCAGTTCTGGCTGTCGGTCTAACGTCGCAATACAAATAGGACGCAGCTGATCCGGTTCGATCAACGACAGCACGCGTGTCCCGGCCAGATCACCCAAAGCATCAACCAAAGCCCGCGGTAGGATCGTGGCGACAGAACCCGCTCGCGCCATAACAATAGAAGACATGAACCCATTGGACTCGGACACAATCTCGGGCGCCAGATCCAGCTCATCAAATATCCGGTCCAGAATACGCCGGTTCTGCATTTGTGGATCCAGCAGGCTTAGCGGTAGTTGCGCAGCCTGCGCCCAAGTGATCATCTCACCAAATTCCGCGATCATCGCCTCGGGTGCAAACAGGACATAAGCCTCCTGATACAAGGGCTGCACGGTCACAAGATCCCGCCCCAGACTGTCCTCATAGGTAATCCCTGCATCAATTGTCCCATCATACAACCGTTGCTGAATGGCCAGCGAGGTTGTCACCTCGACTCGTGCCAGAATGCGCGGATAGGCCTCGCGCAGGCTGTTCACCAGTTGCGCCGCATAGGCGGTTGCGGTTGGTACAACACCCAACACCAAGACCCCTGATACCTCTCCACGTGATGCCGCGATCTCTTGTTCCAGTGCTTTGGCATCATCCAGAATAGACCGCGCCCGGCGCACAATCATCATGCCCTCTTCGGTCAGCCCCTGAAATCGATTGGCCCGACGCACAATCGAGATCCCCAGCTTCTCTTCCATATTGCGGATCCGCATAGAGAAAGCTGGCTGTGAAATCCCGCATTCCTGCGCCGCTTTGGCAAAATGCTGATGCCGCGCCAAGGCCGACAACAGCTGCATGTCTTTTAGTTCAATCATTTGGCCCTTTGCCTTAACCGCAGTCGTATGTTGGCGCATTGCCAACGCTTAATAAAGCAACGAATCCCCTGCATCCGCTCTACCAAAGAGTGTGCCCCGACACGATACGGCACCCCAAAGTAATCACGTTTTGTAGTACAATCAGTCACTTCGCACCAAGTATGCCTAATAGTTGGGCGATCCGGGCGCTGCCAAGAAAAATAAATTGGTCCTTTATATCTTTTTTTGAAGCAAGAAACCGCTTCACTTTTCCCTCTGAGAAGCCCAAAAGGTCGACTCGGTTGGGGCAGACGAGTTTACCAATTCATGCCCTGTTTTCCGCATCATACGCTGACAACGAGCCCATGAATCCCAATAATTATTGGGGGGGGTGGGGATCAGGGATACACCGCATCCGCGCCTGTTCCACCATAAAAGTTTAGAAAAAAGTCAATGTAAACGTTAACTCAACAGTAAACTCAGGGCGCCCAGTTTTGACCTATCCCCAGCCACTCTGGGGAAACGGTACGAGGGAACGATCAATGAAGTTTACAAGTCTCACCGCTCTGGCGGTTATGGCAACTGTTGTCACTCCAGCATTTGCAAACCAATACAAACCTGCAATGTCTGCCTATCTGGAATCCGAAGTTCGAAACTGGGCCCACTCCTCTGTTTTGGTGGATGCCATCAATTCGCAAAACCAACGGACTCAAGGATATGACCAGGGTCAGATTGACCAGCTTGACCAAGCTTGGCGTGCCGAAGTTGGCACTGGTTCGACCCCAACGCTGACACCCGTTATGGAAAATGCGGCCGCAGATTTTCTGCGTGCTCAGGTTGCCGCATCTGGTGGACAGGTAACCGAAATCTTCATCATGGATGCGCACGGTTTGAACGTAGCAGCATCCAGCATGACATCGGATATGTGGCAAGGTGACGAAGCCAAGTTTTCAGAAACCTATAGCATTGGTCCCGACGCAGTTCATTTTGGCGATGTAGAGCTTGATGAATCGACCCAAAGCTATCAGGGCCAAATTTCTCTGACTATTACTGATCCCGCGACCGGGTTGCCAATTGGCGCCATGACAATCGGTATCAACGCTGAGTCTCTGATTTAACTCCGTTACATATTTGGATTGTAACTTGGTAAAAGGTACTAACATGAAAATTCGAAATCCCCTGAAACCCGTGTTCAACGGCATGTCGGTTTTTATTAAATGTACGTTGTTGATGACCGCGACAACTTTGATCGTGGCCGCAATCTTAATGTTTCAATCCCAACGGATTATCAATAACGCCATCAAAGACGGCGTTATTGACCTTGCCACTGTCGTGACCCAATCCGCAGGTGCCCGTAATGGCGGGGCAATGCGGTTTGGCGATGCCAGCGGCGTCCAAATCGCGCTCGACCGTATCCTAGCGGAATCCAACGGTCGCGCGCTTTACGCTATTGCCACCAACAGTTCGGACGAAGTGCTTGCAAGCTCTGGCGTTGCGAACGAAGAGCAAGCCACCCAATTGGCAGTGTTAGCAGCAACGTCCTTTGCCACCGGATCTGGTGAAACAACCGGCGACGGTTATTACATTGCGATGCCAGCTACGGCTGGCGCAAAGGGTGAAAGCATCGTTGGATCGATCGCAGTCATCTGGTCCCCCGAGATAGCGTTTGCCGAGGTTGCCCACGCCAAAAACATTTCATATATCGTGGCAGCAGTGGCCTTTTTGATCATGAGCGCAATCTCGATTCTACTGCTTCGCTCCATGATGTCCCGCCCACTTCAGAATGTCGGCAACCTAATCGATGAAATTGCCGACGGAACTTACGATCAAGAGCCAGTCCACTTGGACCGCGGCGATGAAATTGGCGCCATTGCGCGCACCGTCGAAAACCTAAAAACTCAGCTAACCGAAGCCCGTGATGTGGAACAGGAGCGCGTCCGTGCTCAGCAAGAACAAAAGCACGTGGTGGACGATCTGACTGGCGCCTTATTTCGCTTGTCCGAAGGCGATTTGACAGAAACACTCGACCAGCCTTTTGCTGCTGAATATGAAACACTGCGCGAAAACTATAACCGGACCATCCACACCTTGGTTGGCATCATCGATGCAGTGATCGGAAATTCAGAAAAGATTCGTGGCAGCTCAGAGGAAATCAACCAGTCGTCCGGTGACCTCTCTCAGCGCACAGAGAGCCAAGCTGCAACGTTAGAACAGACCGCTGCCGCACTGGACCAACTAACCTCCAGCGTCACAAGCGCGGCGACTGGTGCCAAGGAAGTCGAGGGCATCGTAGCCAGCGCCAGCGCCACGGCAGAAAAGAGCGGCGAGGTTGTGCACGAGGCAGTGAATGCTATGTCTTTGATCGAAAAGTCCTCCGGACAGATCTCTCAGATCCTCTCGGTTATCGACGACATTTCTTTCCAAACCAATCTTTTGGCTTTGAATGCCGGGGTTGAAGCAGCGCGAGCCGGTGAAGCAGGGCGAGGATTTGCGGTGGTTGCTTCCGAGGTCCGGGCATTGGCCCAAAGATCCACTGACGCTGCTCAGGAAATTAAACAGTTGATCAATGACAGCGAAAAGCAAGTCAAGCATGGCGTCGAGTTGGTTGGTCGCACTGGCGATGAACTTCGCAAAATCATTGACAGCGTCGGCACCATTTCCAGCCATGTGATCGGCATCGCTACCGGCGCCGAGGAACAGTCCATCGCATTGGGAGAAATCAATGCTGGTGTACTGCAACTGGACCAGGTGACTCAACACAATGCAGCCATGGTCGAAGAATCCACTGCCGCCAGCCAGCTGCTTCGCAATGATGCAAACGAGTTGGCCCGGCAAGTGGCCATCTTTAAGACGGGCCACGACGCTGCGAATTTACCCGCCTTGGAAAGCAGCCCAAGCGCCGCAATGCAAAGTATTGAATTCGAGGCACATGAATCGGACTTTGACACTCCTGAACCACGTCGTGCCAATGCCAGCTGGGAAGATTTCTAGCCTGAGAAACCATAGTTGTGCCCCGCCTCTAGTCCTGCTTGTAATGAAACAAGCGAGGCGCGGCACAATTATACACCGTCAGGTTCACGAGTGATGCCGCTCGATTTACAATGAGCCGTCAGGACAGGACCGCCTTGCGACCCGCAAAACTCTCTCCGCGATAAGCACCCTGACCCGAGTTCCCGCAGTTTCACTTTGGCAGCCCTGCGCCTTCATGGGCCAATTTGCCAAACAACCCATTCGCCCTATGCTCAGCGGTTGGGGGTGGCGGTATGTTTAAAAG
Source organism: Parasedimentitalea nitratireducens (assembly GCF_057444295.1). NCBI lineage: Bacteria > Pseudomonadati > Pseudomonadota > Alphaproteobacteria > Rhodobacterales > Paracoccaceae > Parasedimentitalea > Parasedimentitalea nitratireducens. The sequence goes on from NZ_JBYAXC010000026.1 coordinate 10,861, forward strand.
TGCTTGGAGTGTCCTATTAATAGCAGGCTTGGCCTTTGCGCAAACTGCGACGGCGCACTTTAGGATAAACAGCAATAACCCCGAGGCTCGCCATCACAGCCATTTGACGACAGAGACCACTAACCAGGTGCTCATAATCCTTGAGCGCGGCAATGTCGAATGCTTACGGCTTTCCCAGATCTATCGTTTTGACTGTTTTCGACACTCTTATAGCCAGGCCACAAACGTTCTTCGGGGCAATGAACACTATGCTGAAGCTATTGAGGCTCTTGAAGGGGTGGAAACATCTCTGACCCGAGCAGTTCGCAACAACTCGGACCCGGCCCAGCCGCCGATACGGCGAAGAGGCCAGACATATCGGGCCGTCCAACAATCGGCAGTTCCACAAATTCAGCGTCAGACCGAGCAATCCATGCAGCAAGCCCAAACCGTGTTATTAAGGGCCCCGACCAATAAACAATTGCATTATGCCTTCATTGCCGAGGCCATTGGCTCCAACAAAGTGCTGCTGCGCTCTGCCATGCTCAGCACAGGCATACGTTGGGCCACACTACATTGGCAGAAACTCTCGCTAAACGTTAAACTATGACCCAATGACCAGCGTTCCAAACACGGCTCACAGTATCCACGGGGGCTTGGAACTTTCCGACAAAACACAGGGTGAGAAATATGATAAAGAAGGTCAAAGTAATTTCCGCCTTAACGTTCTTGCTAACGCAGACAGGACTTGCACCATCCGCATTGGCACATCAAGCACAACTAGCCGACCAACAATGTGAAGCTCTGCTCGGAGCAAGTGACAATGCAGCCCTGCGCCGCAAGCTAGAGTTCTTGCTTGAGGAAGCCCCAAACCACCCATGCGTCCCAATTATAGTGGGCCTATTGGGAGGCGCCCCCTTGGCCTCAGCGGGTAATACTGGCGCCACAAACGACACCCTCAGTAACGATGAGCACAGTGACAGCGAAGACAGACAGTCCGGTGGCGGCGCAGCGGCTTCGACAACCGCACTCTACTAGAACCAGCTGCCAACCCAAACCCCAGCTAGAATCTTGCAAAGGGGACGCACTTGTTTGGAAAATTGGCGAGCCGTGGAGGACGGCGCTAATTCATAAAAATCAAAGCGTTACGCTGTAAAACACCCCCTCTGTGCCTCATTGATTTTCAACGATTTTTTTTTGTGATTGTAAAACAGAACGGACTAAATTTCCCAAACGCCTAACTGGAGCTGCGAATAATCCGTGCGCCGTGCTGTAACGTAACAGTCTGGCCAGGCTGTAATCTCGACACCGCCACATCATAGAGCGGGTCAGCGACAACAAAACTACGCGCGGGCTGATCAGAAACAATACGGTCATCTTGGTCACGCACCACAATACGATGCTCAACGTGTATTTTACCCATTCCGCTTTCCCCTCACTGAATCGTTGGTGATGGGGCCTGTTACCTGACATCGGCATCGGAACAAAGGAGAAACACCAAAGGCCGCGAATAGCTCCTTTTATGGATTCTCATGCTCAGTTCTAAGCAGCGCATGGATATGCCCAAAAGTCGCTATCAACGGCTCATGAACAGGAAAACGGTTTACTCCACCATATCGAGCAGCATAACCAAACGTTTCCTCGTGAAGGTCAGCTAGACATCTAAACACATCAGTAAACTTAGTAGTCTCCATTCCCGTGAAGTTGGCCTGATTAGCCTCCCAATAGCTTGTCGCCACCCTAAGCAAATTAGTTTCCTGATCCCACATATTATAAATTTTGTGACCAAAACGGTTTTTGAATTTATAACTTTTAAACTGGTCCTCCGTAGCCGATTTGCTTTGCAGCAAACTCGTTTTAGCCAAGAGTTCTGCAACCTGACCAAGCATAAACGATGTTGCGAGCGGTTGCATTTGTGTGCGCTGCCGAACCATAAATTGGACCCCAGAAATCAGCCCCAATGAAATATTCAGATAGTTGCAGATGGTGCATCCCGCAAAGCCATTGGAATCAACTTGAATATTTTCGACCGTCACAATGCTCTCCTTTGTTGGACGGCATGAAATAACCGCCTACCTTATTTGCACCCCGCTGACACTCACGGGGCGGCGGTCCGCTATGGGTATGTATAACTCCCCTAGGTGGACCGCACTCCTCCTTTGATGGACATCGTTGCCGTCCCTTATCCTACCAGAACGTGTATTGAAGGGAGGCCATAGCCTATTGAGTTGCTGCAATCCCTTTGGCAAAGTCGATAGAACGATTAAGCCTATCAATCGCTTTGGCCTCACGATCAATCATATCATCGAGGGTCTCTTCGAACGGGTAAGTAGATACATCAATGCCTGCGTCTTTCAACTTCACCAAACGGACGAGTTTTTCCTGTGCCGCCCCCCTCAAAGGTTCTAGAATATTGGCGATGAAATCTTCTGTTTTATTAGTCACACTTATCTCCTTTGTTGGATCTGGATCGAAACTCTTCACGCGACAGAATGTCCGCCAGAACATCCAAACCCGAACCGTCTCAGTCACGCCCAGCTAGAATCATTTTGCGGTGATCCTTACACCTTTGGGTACGTTTGCCAGAACGAATTTGCACCGTCATATTTCCACAAACGCACATCACTTACTAACAGACTTACGCTCGGAAAACGCAAAAGCTTTGCAAATTAGGTGGCATTCAAACCTCAACCTGCTGGAAGTTAAGGTAATATTAACCAAAACAGTTCCCCATATGTTCCACCTAAGACAGGGAAGATTTCGGCAGAGAGTGAAACGTGATGGAACTAATCACACAACCTTACTTTTCGAAGACGACACGCAGCTACAGCTATACCGAGGTGCAAGTGTTGTTGAATGCGACGGTTGATATGATGACTGAACTCATCGCAACTTCTATTCTCTGCCGAAATCACAAAATGGGCGAACAGAAAGGTCATGAAACTGAATTTCACTCGGCGTTGGATATTCTAGCTGCGCACCTCTACCTAAAAGTCGCTGTTGGCAAGGAGCGTAAACCGACACGCCATTTGCTGGGTGTAGTCGCTATTCATGCTTGCCTAAGCAAGCTTCAAAAAATCGAGACTTCCAAGCCACCAGAAACCCCGCTTGAGTTCAACAAAACACTCAGTGCGGACAAGACTCTCACTAGCACTGGATTGGATAAGTACTGCGATGACCTGTCCGTCGAGATCCTGAGGTTCTGGCAAAAACTGCGGGCTCACGTCAGTAGACCCACCAACTACTAACTCCCAACTACAAAAACAAAAATCGTCATGAGGCGTCGGCAAGTTTCGCCGACCGAGCAACTGTGCCGTCCAGTTATTGCCGGTAAGTGCTCCCCATCCGACATCGCGTCGGACCAACAAACTGAAAGAGATACCTCATGTTACGCTATGTCTTCCAAAACAAAAGCCAAACAATTGGAATTAGTACAGACCTTCATGGGGCGACGCTTCCGGATAGTTTGGGGCCTTGGACGGCAACTCGGTTGCGGCAGGCAACATTCGACAATCGCCGAACGAAATCCCGACCTCCTAGAGAACACGAAAAGCAAGTTGTAGACGACATGCTAAAGAACCTCGATAATGATCTATTTTTAGATCTTATGAGGTATATTCAGGAAAACGAATACGAGATCTCTTTTGGTGAAAAAGGCTTATAACTGTCTCGACGAATTTTTCTTCAGCTACCCGTCCCTCTTTGGCGGGTAGCTCTAGTGCTACCAAAGAAGCCCTCTGACAAAATAATACATGCCGCGAGCTAAAACACCCAAGAACACTAATCCCAGGGCGAACATAAGTAATCTCCCAATCGGCACTTTTTGAGAAGGTGGCTTATTATCGTTATCTGGGACCAAGCCAAATGCTCCTTTAGCGCCTCAGTTCGACTATTCATTAAGATGCGATTGAGAACTTAGTTATTGAACTGGAGGCTAAGACTTCAAAGCAGCAGCGGCCTTCTGATAGCCCACACGTCCGGTGTTAGCATACATCCGTTCATAGAACTCGATCCAGCCAGGCACGCGGGATTCGTCAAATTCATCTTTCCAAACCTTGCCCGATAGACGGATCAGACCGTTGCTCAATCTCTCGGCTTGCATCGATCATTCCTTTGGACAGCTGATTGAATTACCTACCGGCAATAACCGGCACGTTTGATCCGCGACTTAGCAGCTGGCGTTTCAAGATGTCGATACCTGCCACCCGAATATCGATGACAATCCAAGGCATGGCCTGCGGAAATGACAGAGGCCCCAATATCCGCCCCATCGGCAAAGCAAACGCCTATGTACCGGTCATACGAACGTTCGCCGTTAAGCTGGCACTTGACGTCTTTGCCCCGCAAGAAGTTTACCATCCAGCGGCGGGCATCTTTACCTGCTCTGGTATTCAATTCCGGAGCATCTACCCCCTGAAGCCTAACGGGCGTTCCATCAACAACGATTGTATCAGCGTCTCGAACTTGAAGACTGGCCGCAAACGTTGGACCCGTGGCGATTAGCGCCAACGTCAGACAAAAGCCAAATTTCAATTCACTCTCCTTTGATGGACTTCCCTTGCCACTTTTTTCAGCATGGCCACAAAAAGACTTTTGACGTTCAATTTTTGAACGGGCCCCTACTACTTGCCAACCAATTTTCCGCCGAAGTACTTGCTGGTGTCCAAATCTTGCTCTCTTAGTTCAGCAACCCGGTCTTCGTATTGAGCAACCGAGCCGACTCCTTGACGCGCAAGAATCTTCGCCATTGCGTTGCATACAGCCCTCTGAACCTTATTTGGTTCAAACTGCATATTCGCTGACAAACAAGACATCGCACCTGCCGCCATACCATCACAAAGATGGATTATGTTAGCGAACTTACTCCGCGACTTTACATATAACTCAAAAGCCGCCCGTGAATGAATGTATTTCAAGGCTGCAAAGTAGGTGTACCCGTCAAGCTTAGAGGTTTCGAATTTCGGATAGCTAGGCTGGCTTCCCAGTGCATCAGTCTTAAAAACATGGGTAAGCCACACATGCGCTTCTTCGACCGTCATAGCTCTTGTCATATCAAGCATTGGATACTGGCGCTTGAATTGGGGTTCCTGTTGTTGATTTTCACAATCCAGTTGAACAATTTCATCTATCAATAGAAAACCTAACTCCTTTTGGGATCGACTTGTAACACTATTCCGAAGGCGTTTAAGTTTCCTCTCTAGATCCATATACTCAAATGAAAACAATGGCTTTCTCCTAATGCGAGCGGTTAATCTGCTCCTTTGTTGGACCTTCATGGCGCTCCGTGTAGCATTTCGAGCTGATCCGAATAAACTGGACACACCAACCCAGCGACTGGAATGACAAATGCAACAGATAGAAAGGCTACGGGAACCACAAATTCGATAGCCAAAATAGCTCCAAAATCCAGATATGTCTTTATCTTGGAGTACGTGAGCGCCCTTTCTGTTGCCTTCGTTCCATCCTCCTTCAGTCTATCCAGTTCAATTTGGAACGACGAAGTAATCGCATCTATGTCCGCCATCGAACTCGCCTGTTTTGAGGGCAAAGCTTTAATCGCAGCAGTCTTTCGCGCTTCTACTTCATTTCGCCGCCCCTGAAAGCTTTGGTTCAGCAGCCCAACCCGCTCGACTCTACGTTTGTCATTCTCAGATGCCAGAGCGAGACGACGGAAGAACACACCCGATTGCACAATTCTCAGAACAAAGATGAACCCATAGACGGTCGCTAGCATCCGCATCAACGCTGTCAATTCAGAGGCGGAAAGTTGAACTTCCAACCCTAATAGATTGATCGAACTAAACTGATTAACACATTGATCTAACAAGATAAGCATGGAGGAAACAATCACAACTGCCCGCCCTGCTTTTTGATGATCGTTATGATCCAAAATTGACATACTAAAAATCCACTTTTTTTCTAGTGCTACCTGTAACTTCGTTATTCGCAGCCTTCAATTTCTGCCTTGCCTGGTGACCTCTTCTTTGTTGGATTGATCAGTTCCTAAATCGTGGTCGCAGAAATACGCCAGGCGAACTGACAACGCACATCCAGAGGCATGCCGGCCAACTTCCGATAGACGCTCCTAAACCGAACCTGCCGTGTTCTCATAACTCGCTCCTTTGTTGGACAGCATGAAACAGCCGCCTACCTTATTCTTACCCCTTCAACACTCACGGGGCGGCGGTCCGCTATGGGTAAGTATAACTCCCCTAGGTGGACCGCATTCCTTC
>NZ_JBYAXC010000027.1:0-15108 GCF_057444295.1 Parasedimentitalea nitratireducens
CGAACCACCAATGCAAGCGGCCTCCCGAGGGAGGCTGGTAGCGTGTTGATCTTACATGATGTTATTGGTTGCGGGAGCCTGCAACCGCCGTTGCCGAACAGAACTGCGGTGCTTTTTAGAACGAAAATATAAAAGCTAACTAATACAGACAGGCTAAAGCCCAGGTTCCTGCAGCCTTCAGAGCCACATCGGGCTTTAGAGCACCCCATCATCTGTGATTTGATGAAAGCCGGAGAATGAGAACCTCTGAAAAAGCCAACATAGAACCAGTAGAGGAATTTAGAAGGTTCGTAAGATCCACAAAAGCCCCGGCAATTGAGCCGGGGCTTGATAAGTGTTGCGGGATGCCATGCCCTACAAAATTACGATATCGTCAGTCAGCATGGAGAGGTCCGTATTCAGAACTGTTAGTGTTTCTCCGCCACCGAAATCAAACACAACGTTACTACCACTTTGCGTCGCAAAATTCAGTGCGTCCTGAGCTGTTGCCACTCCCAAGTTGCTGAATACAAGTGTATCAACATTGTCCTCGAAATCATGAATGCGATCTTGATCATAACCTTGTGCAAAGTGGAAATGATCTTCGCCAGCGTTGCCAACAAGAAGATCGTTCCCTGCGCGGCCATGTACCTGGTCATTGCCAGCGCCCCCCCAAATGGTGTTGTTCTGACCATCACCACGCAGGTCGTCATTGTGCGCAGATCCATGCAGGTTTTCGATACTCTCATAGGTATCTCCAGCGGCTTCTCCGGTATTGAGATGGGAGGACTGAAGATCCGCCAAAACAGCTGAACTGGCCTGGTGATACTGAGCCCGGTCTGTGCCATTGCCACCAACCAATTGGTCCGCACCGGTACCGCCAAAGAGGATATCGTTTCCCTCGCCTCCTACCAATCGGTCGTTTCCATCGCGACCGTACAGGTGGTCATTGCCAGCGCCACCCCAGATGGTGTTGTTGTTTGCGTCGCCCAGCAAAGTGTCATTGCCGCCTCCACCATACAGATTTTCAATGCTGATATAGGTATCTCCGGCTGCAGTGCCTGTGTTTGTCGATTGGTCTTGCAAATCAGCGCGTAGCCCAGGGTCAGTAGAGTAGTATTGGGCGCGATCTATTCCATCGCCACCATTCAAGATATCTGCACCGCTACCCCCCCAGAGAATATCGTTGCCCGCACCGCCAAGAAGATGATCATCACCATAACGACCGTGGAGATGGTCATTTCCGTTCCAGCCCCAAAGGGTGTTGTTCTGGCCATCACCGCGCAGGTCATCGTTGTGCGCAGATCCGTGCAGGTTTTCAACACTATCATAAGTATCTCCTGCAGCTTCTCCAGTGTTGAGATGGGAAGACTGAAGATCCGCCAAAACAGCTGAACTGGCCTGGTGATACTGCGCCCGGTCTGTGCCTTCGCCACCAATCAATTGGTCCGCACCGGTACCGCCAAGCAGGATATCGTTTCCTTCTCCTCCGTCCATACGGTCGATTCCGGAGCCGCCATAAAGCGAGTCATTTCCTGCCCCGCCAAACAGATCATCATTGCCGCCTTCGCCTACCAACGTATCGTAACCATCTGCGCCCCAAAGGACGTTATGACCACTGGTCCCATAGATTCTATCATTGAAATTTGAGCCATAGGCATTCTCGACACTTACGAAAACATCGCCTGCAGCCTCACCATAATAGCTTGCAGCATCGACATTGTTTAACCGCAAGTACACACCCGAGGTTGCATCAGCAAAACTGGCGGTATCGATACCGTCACCACCATCTAGGTGATCAGCACCAGCCCCACCGTTGAGAGCATCGTTTTCACCGCCGCCAAATAGGCGGTCTGCCCCTACTCCGCCGTACAAGATGTCATTATCATCATTCCCAGCTAAGGTGTCATTTCCATCATCACCGTACAGGGCATCATGACCCAGACCACCTTCGAGGCTATCATTCCCGGCTCCACCAAGAAGGTAGTCGCTACCAGAACCGCCAGCGAGATAGTCATTTCCAGCGTCACCGGCCAACCTGTCATCACCATTGTTGCCGCCAAGAACGTCATCACCTTCGTCACCAACGAGAACATCACTCCCGTTGCCTCCATTCAGCGTGTCGTTGCCTTCTCCACCTGACAGACGGTCAGCACCATCTTCACCGTTTAGCGTGTCGTTGCCTACATCACCATATAGATAGTCAGACCCAGTCCGCCCATTCAGCAGGTCATCGCCATTGCCACCCCGCATCGTATCGGATCCGGCGCCACCAATGAGCTGGTCATTGCCTTCGCCGCCGATCAATACGTCAGCTCCGTCATTACCAGTCAGGGTGTCGTTACCATCACCGCCATTCAAGAGATCCGAACCTGCACCACCTTCCAGCGCATCATTCCCAGCTTGACCAGCGACAACGTCACTGCCTGCACCACCCGAAGCCGTATCGTCTCCCAGACCAGTGCTGATAACATCAGATCCATCGCCACCGTCTACGGTGTCGTTGCTACCAACCGTCGTATGAGGAGTGTTGATGTAATAACCGGCGCCCGTGTTGTCTGACTGTATGGTGTCATTCCCCGAGCCGCCGTTTAAACTGTCGGCAGTTCCCGCGTACCCATAGATAACAGCATTGGGATCAGTCTCCTGGATATGACGGGCCCAGTAAAATGTCTCACTATTGTCCGCAGTCGACGATGTATTAGCAAGATCGACAACCGAAGCCGATCCAGCCAAGCTGTCCAGCCAGCTATCCCACTCCACCTGGGTCATTGCCCCAGAGAGAACACTGTCAGTTCGGCCTGCGCCACGGCCATTCTGGATATAGTGCCGCGTGGCAGCTGACAGGTCAGTTCCAAAAGCATCACGCAGATCACCGTAGTTTCTCAGGTATTGCTCGGCGTCAAAGTCTCCAGTGTTTCGCCCTTCATTCCGTCCATGATTGATGTAATGCTCAGCGGCGACGCGCAAATCGAACCCGTAGACCGAAAAAACATCTGGGTTTGCCGCCAGATACTGCAACGCGTTAAAGCTTACAGACCGCGAGCCCCCACCGGAGGCTCCATAATTCTGCCAATGCACGCTCGCCGCATTTGCGTCGACACCGATGGCGTTAATTAAGTCGTCATAAGACGCCACATAGGACAGGCTGAACTCTTCGCTTGTTTGGCCATCCAGATGTGACCAATAGGTCTGGTTTGTGCCACCTGTAAACTGAACCTGCTCCACATCCTGTACTTGGATGTAGGTGTTTCCGGACCAGAAAAGGTATTGACCAGTCCCATTGTAATAGGTGGTAAAAACGTCTTCTTCATAATCTTCTTCGTTCCGGGAAACAATTATAGTCCCTGTCAGTACCTGATAAGGTGTCTCGACATACTCCCAGTTCCACATATCGGCATGTCCGTTCAGGATCAGCCTGTCAGCGCCGGTGCCCCCCTGCACCACATTGTTGCCAGAATAGTTGTACAGACGGAAAACATCATTGCCCTCTCCGCCCTGGAACACATCGTCACCTGCGCCGTCATAGAAATCATCAGCGCCTGCGCCACCAACGGCCAGGTCATCCCCAGCGCCATCATAGAACCGGTCATTCCCATCGCCACCATACAGGCTGTCGTCACCTTCGTTGCCAATCAGGGTATCAACGCCAGCTCCGCCGGTAATATTGTCATCACCACTGCCGCCAGCAAGGGAGTCATCCCCCTCATCACCGTTCAGCAAATCATCGCCGCTGCTTCCCCAGAACACATCGTTTCCGGCGCCACCAAACAGCATATCATCACCGCTACCGCCGTTCAGGTTGTCATTGCCGTTGCCGCCAAACAGCACATCATCACCAACTTCACCACGTAGAACATCATGGCCGGTACCGCCATAAACCATATCGTCTCCGGCTCGGGCGTTTATGGTGTCATTGCCTCCATCACCTGACAGCACATCGCCAACATAACTCGCGTTCAGAAGATCGTTGCCATCCCTACCATGTAGCGCAACAGAAACCCCTGCATACCCGGCAGTGAAGGTATCGTTCCCCTCACCTCCGACGACAGCTTCAAATCCATTGGCCTGTAGATCGAAGCTAACGCCCAATGTTCCGGCATAGATGGCTGTGTCGCGACCAGAACCTCCCTCAACAATACTGTCAAGGTCGTCGAAGAATATCAGATCGTTACCAGCACCGCCTCTTAGCTGGTCTTCGCCGCCATCACCCGACAGCATATCATCCATATGGCCACCAGTGATGATATCAACGCCGTTGCCTCCGCTGATCTGGACGGAGCGAGTGTGACTGGTAGCATCTAAGATATTGTTACGTGAATCTCCCTCGGCTCCGTCCAGCCAGTCGCTAACCAGATTCAAATTAGCAGAACCAGCCCCATCCAGAACCGCGTAGTTCAGTGCTCCACCACTTTCAAATTCGATGGAGTAACCTGTGGCGGTGTCTACACGACGCCAACCTTGTGAGCTGTAGCCTAGGGCGACATCTCCTACGCCACCTTCAACGACGTCGCCGTCGCGAATAAAAGAAGCGACCCCCAACAACGTGTTGCCGGAGACGGATACATCGTTTGTGGTGTCATCGTAAGCAGTGTTATCATCGTAAGTGAGGTTGATTTGGCTAAAGCCCAACTCTGCCAGCGTCCGAAGTTCACCTGCATCTGCGACACCGTTTGAGTTTGCATCCTGCCAAACACGGAGTTCGTTCCAAACGGTATCTTCCGATGACAGGACACCATCCCCATTCCCCCCCAACTCAGCTAAGCTATCAAACATTGCAAGAGCCTGCAGATCGGTCATTCCAGGGGTGGGGGCCCATTCTGTAAACGCAAGCTCTTGGGTCATGTTAATTTGCCCATCGCCCTCGCCGCGAGTGCCATCAGCATTAAGATCTATCACCAGAAAAGCGTCATCTGGGTGGACCCAAGAGGTTTGTTCCTGAAAACCATCTGCATCCATGTCGAAAGAAACGGAGCGGTTAGCTTCAATTTCTATGCCGTCCCCATCCATGTCGAGAATGATTGGTTTTCCGCTCCCCTCAGTATCGCCTTCTCCAGTAGGATTCTGGTCTCTCCATCCCACTCCATCATTGTGATCGCGCCAGTTTGGAACTCCATCGCCATCTCTGTCGCCACCCCAATGTCCTTGATTGGTGTAATCCTCATCGCGCCAATCCGGCGTGCCGTCTCTATCCGCGTCGCGCGGAGGTAGAGGTTCAGGTACATAGCTGGACCTCAACGTCGCAACTCCATCAATGTAGGGAACTGACCAAGAATAAGTACCGGTCGCAGGATCATATACTCGGGTCAACCCTTGATCAGTTTGAACGACATTTCCAAATTCATCGAACACAAACTCTGACTCGCCGGAAAGCGTCACGATCCCACGATCAGGAGTGATGAACGTGTCACCATCAGCAGAAATATATCCGCCATTTGGTGTACGGAACGAGTCGTTATGAACCCTTATCCCATCAGCGACATAGGTATGATGTTTCGCCACCTCAAAATTATAGGTTTTCCACCCTGACTTTGGGGCTGCTATTTCCCGCCCTGTTAATCCAGCTGCGATTAGGTGCTGCGGAGGCTCCGAAGCATAGGCTTGCACTGTAGATGCTTGAGTTTCAAGTTCAAATACCTCTAGTTCATTGCCGATATAAGCCAGTTCCTGGGCGTTGAATGTCAAGGGATCTGAGCTGACAAGTGAGGTCGAATATTTTTTAACGTCAAATTGATTTTGCATAACTTCCCCCAACAAAGCGGTAGCCGCGCTTTTTGATAAACGAATGAGTTCTTTGCAATTCCACGCCCGAAGTGACGTGGAACAAGATTTCCGAAGATTTTCGCGCTTGCGACCAGGTTTCAGCGCCGCGCAAAAGCCCCAGCGCCACATAACCACCATTCAGTTTGTGGCGAACCTTGGGACGAACATTCAGGTTGTGAATTGTTGTAAGTAACGCCTCCGCGCCGATGTGGTATTCGCCGATAGAGCAGTACAGTGCCCCTACGAGTTGGGTGGCATCCCTACACAGCAAAATGCCGCGCCGCTTGGTGTCCTCCATACTGCGCAGGATAATGGCTTCGACCTTTTGCGGCGCAAAAGGGATATGGGAAAATCGGCTTTCCTCATGGGCACAGCGCGCCAAACTCACAAGCCCCTGAATATCGGTGAAGGATTGATCCAGCACCTCAAAGCGAAAGCGATTGCGCAGAGATGTTCGCCCGGTGCGCTTGCCGTCACGCAAGCCAAAACAGCTGTTCATATGTTCATTACCCTAAATTCAGTCCAGCGGTTTGGCGAATTCAACAGGACCTATCACCGGAGCATCCGGGCGATCTGCAAACGCAGACGGAATGTTCGGCACAAGTCTCGGCGTTAGCCCTGGATCCGAAACAGTTGCATCCACTGCAGTAAGCGGCGCTGGCAGTTTCGTGCCAATACCTTCCCATTCATCGGCTGCGTAGATCTCTGCAAGCGTGACACTAGAGCGCTGCAAAATATAGTCTTCCGGAGCAGGCAAATGAGCAGTTAGCTCCCAGCGGAACGGCATTTTGCGACCATCAGGTGATCGCACAAGTCCATCTTCGGTTACGGTCCCTCCGCTCACCTTTATCAATTCCAACACGGATGTATCCTGCCCGTCTTGCAGTATGACACGTGTTCCTAGCCGAACTTTGCGCGCTTCTGACACTTTCACGCGACCATTGGGTTGTTTTTCGCCCACAACCGAAAGCACGAATTGGTCTTCGAGCGAGCCAACTTCACAATTGGTTGCCGCGCGGATCATTGTGCCGCAGTCATGCATAATCGCACTATCGGTGCGCAGAATGTCCATGAGCGGGACGTGCTGGCCTTTGAATTTGCCATCGGCGCAGTAGTAGGCATGGCCTGGTGTTACGCCGACCCCCCAGAAATCAAGAATATGGGTCGCCTCATTGCGGAAGGTGTGCTCCACATGACCGGGCCTAAGATTGCCATCGTTGTCGTAGGACAAAACGATATCACCTGCCGAAACTTCCTCAATCGGCTTCTCCCAAACATCCGAAAGAACACGCTGTTCGTCGTATGTGCCGTCCGCGCATGGTTTGAGTGACGAAACAAGAGGCCACATCTGAACTGAGGTGCCGGAAAGAAAGCACTCGGTGAGAGTTGGATCAGAGAAGTAATTCACCGTTGGCGTCAAGCTAGTCAAATAGTTCTCAGGTAACGTAACTAGGTGCCATACATCATCTATTAGATAGGAATAATTCACCATACCCGGCGGCACGGGAAGAATTTGAGCGCCGAATCCAAACGTTACTTCAACGGCAAGATCCGTCTCAACTCCATACTGAACAAGTATATCCCCATCCGCATTCCATGAAACTCCTGCTGACGGTCCCGCCGCTCCTTGAACCCCTCCCGCAAAACCAAGCAAACCTGTGGCGGGCCCAGTAAATGTGAAGCCGCCAAATTGGGCCGCACCAGGCAACGGAGATCCAACCCCGGCAGTCAAACCGGAGTACGAAATAACATAACTAATACCTGTTATTTGATCGTAAGCATATGCAAGTTGTGTTTCACCACCCAAAACTACGGCACCGCCAGTGAGGCCTGCATAAACTCCAATCGTACGGGATACTTCGGGATCGATGTTGACCCCCCGTTCGACAAGTGAACTTCTAATTTCATCAATATTTTGATCATAATATTCTCTGAGGGCTCTTGCCTCAGATAAATTGACTTCGGTCATACTATCTTCCCTTTACAGATCTTACGATCCGAATTCCTATTTGTGGTGATCCAAAATCATTTGGTATTCTCGCGCGAAAGTACGGATTCAATAAGAAATCAGGTGCTGAGTAATATCCGCCTTTAACTATACGGTACGCGCAGTCCTCCTCCTGGAATGCAGTCCCATCAGAAGGAATAGTTGAGAGTTTCGATTGGAAACAATCTGAAACCATCTCGGCCAAATTTCCGACAGTATCCCGAACTCCGAACTCATTTTTGCTGTTCCGTCCTACTTCATCTAACTGATCAGAAAAAATATTTACATTCGGAAGTCGTCCAACTGTGCGCCAAGGGAATGCATCGTCTATGCCAGCGAGCGCTGCAACCTGCCACTCGGCTTCGGAAGGAAGTCGGTACGGTAGTTCATATTTCGATTCTAGCCAAGTTACGAATAAGTTCGCCTCTTTGTATGTGATTGAATGCACCGGAATATACGAGTTTTCCTGCTCTCCTCTGAGCGGTGGACAAACACTATCGGCAATACATTCGGCATAACTTCCAACAGAGATTTCGCTTTCTGAAATACAAAACTCTGCCACTTGAACAACTCTCACGTCACGAGATTGATTGCTTCGCAACGGGCGAATTTGAGTACTGTCGGAATGAATAAATACTTCCGGAAAAGCCCCACCGTCGCATGATTTAGCAGAAGCTGCATATAATCTAGAGGCGCTCACAAAGGCTAACATCAAGAATAGTAGAAAAAGAAAATTTCGGCTTTGAAACACAGGTAGTTGTCCCAATGGGGTTATTGATCTTCCGTAGCTGGATATTAGATGCTGTCAAATATGTCACGCCCTTATTTGGTGTTTCTTTTCAGGAAACAGGAGGTTTTAATTTTGGAATCAATCCCATACGGCCTTTCAATACCTTTAGGGAACATTGCGTTTTGTCTGATTTCTGCCGTTAAACGGGTTTGACCCGCACGGCAGCGGTGGGCCTGTTCTGACGTTTCGAGAAATCAGAGGCAGCAACTTTGCAAAGGAGGCTACTTGGCAAAGAAGCCTTTGGTGCAGACCGCAGCGATTGACCATAACCACCAAATAGTTGCCACAAATGCCACTGATTTCAATTCAAATTTTTTGATATCTCTTTGGCTATTGTCTCAACGACATTACTAGGATCAACCTCTAACTGTTGCAAAATGAAGACCAACTCCACGACATCAAGGCGGCGTTCCCCGAGTTCGTATTTTCCAACATATGAAGGTGGTTTTTCCAGCTTCTGTGCCAGTATAGCCTGAGACAGCCCTGCCTCCTGCCGGAAACGAACCAGTTCTTTCAACAAATTTTGATATGCTTGTGTTCTGACAGCGCCTGCCACTGCTCATGCCTCTATGCTTCTGGACACTAGCAGCTACCCCTGTTATGGGATTAACCCCAAATTGGGGGTGATGAGGTATTTCTCACGTTCACTCCAGATCTAATTGGTCATGCAAAGGAGACGTTAAGTGCAAGTTGCAGTGCAAAAAAGACCACCGCTTGTAAACCGAACCGAATTGTACGGCGAACACGCAGAGGACATACTCAGCACGCCATATGTTGAAGAACTCCTGCGAGACCGGGCAGCCTATATGTTCATTACAGGTCACTTTCCTTCACACCTTCGTCGAAAGACAACTCAGTACCTCCGGCAGATCAGTTACCACTACAAACGTCCGACAAGCTTCGATGGTCGCTTTGGGCGCTCGAAACTCAGAGATGACGCGGTTCGGGCTCTGAGGCTGAACCAACACGATATGGTTTTGGCAGTTCGGGCCAAAATCAGTGAGGGTTACTTCATCCAAGAGAGCCGTGGATTAGGGTCACGCAACGGGTTCTCAAAAATCTTCATGTTCACGGTCAAGGACGGCGTCTCCCTAAACCCGATCACGGTGACCTTGCAGGGGGCCATAAAGGAAGGCTGGGACTAACGGCCCTCCACGCGAGGCATCCAGTCCTTCAAACTCCTGCTTCTTCGCAACCGATTTTAGAACATCCCTGAGCTTGATTTCATCAAAGGATGTGAGACCTCCCCCAAATAAATGGCGGTCAACTTTCAATCCGTGAGTTTTCCCGAACGCTTGCAATTCTCGAGTATGAAGTCATAGGTGAACATCACTATTAACCCTCCAGCTTGAATGCTGGGCCACAGGGAGCAGTTCTTGGGCATTTCGCGCCTAAGCAGCACTCGATGGCAATGATCGTGGTCTCTTTTGAGGCCGGTGGTTTGCCGTCTGGAGAATACTCCTGACTTAGACCTGATACGATCATTGTCACGGGTGGTGCTGTAAAAGGAACCAGTCCGATGACAGGTGCATCGAATGCTCCCAAAGGCGTTACTTCCACCTTCGCCGCTCGCAAACAACTTCTTGAACTTGTGCGCCTTTTGGCACGCCAAGCAGCACGTTCGGATTTTGCAACCCGTTGCAACACGCAATCCGGGGAGCTGGCACAATGACGGACCTTCCTTTCCCTTCGAACGCAATTTACCTGAGCGTCAAGGAAGTCGCTGACCTGTTCCGCGTCTGCCCGAAGACCGTCCGGCGTTGGATCAAGGCAGGTACGCTACCAGCGACCCGCCTTGGGCGTGACTGGCGCATTGCCCGAGCCGACGCGAAAGGCCTAGCAGCCACTCATGGCAAGGGCGGATTGGCGCATGTCCTCTAATGTCCTCAATTGGGACAGTTTTTCAGGCTCTCGGGACTACGGGTACGCAAACTTCGGGTTCAAATTCACTGCCGTGGTTTCCCGAATGTCCGCCCGTGGTCCGCCACGTCCATCCTTGTCCCTCAATGTCCCAAAAACTTGAAGGCAAAGGAGAATGATATGCCTTTCGACCAATCCAACACCAAAACCCTCGCTGATGTCCTTGCAACCCTAGAAACACAAAGGTCTCTGCCCACCAATAAACGCCGTGACCTGATTTCCTCGATCAGCCGCATCGCCACATACCTGCACAGAGCGCCAAGCGACTTTCCCGCCAACACCAGTGCACTGCGTAAACTGCTGGCAAAACTCCACCCCGCCCAAGCTGGGATTACTGCCAAATCTCTGGCGAACGTCAAAGCCGACCTCGCATCGGCTTTGCAAATCACCGGTGCTATCCCAAGCGACGAGCCGAAGGCAGATCGCACGGCTGGCTGGTCCACATTCCTCGACCAAGCCGAAGCCAAGCATCAAGCCTGGTCCCTGTCTCGTCTCGCCACATATTGCTGCAACCGTTGCATTGAACCCGATGCGGTTTCGAACGACGTCATGACGGCGTTTCAATCTTATCTGGATGCCCGATTGCTGACCAAAGACCCTGCTAAGCTGTGCAAAGAGATGGCGCAGACATGGAATGGGATCATCAAGCGCAACAAACTGCCGCTTGCAGTCCTCACCTATGAGATCGGCGGGCAATATCGTTGCCGAGCTCTGTCGACCTATCCAGAAAGCCTCCAAAGGGAGATTACGGCTTATATCGAACGCCTGGCCCATGTCGATCCGTTTGACAATGATGGGCCGGTAGAACCACTGCGACCGACATCTCTGCGCAATACCCAAGCGCACCTGCGTCAATATCTGGATGGGCTGGTGTTGGCAGAAGAAGACCCCGCAACATTCACAACGCTGAAGAATGTCGTCACGTCTGAATTGATGAAGCTGTCTTTCAGGGCAATTATGAAGCGGCGTGGCAGCAATTCGATCCCTGTCGGAATACACAATATTGCGGCGACGCTCACCGCCATCGCCTGCCATTATCTGAACGCCGCCCCGTCAGAACTGGAGGCTATTCGCAACATCAAGAAGATGGCCGCTCCCGGCCCATCCGGTATGAGCGAGAAGAACCGTGAACGGCTCTTGCAATTCAATGATTGGGAGAACATCGCGCAACTGATGCACCTGCCAGTTCAATTGATGGACCGCGCCAAGGCAAACCCTACATCGTACCGCTCGGCCCTGCTGGCAATGCACGCCGCTGTAGTCGCGATCCTTTTGTCCTGCCCAATGCGGATTAAGAACCTCGCCAGTCTCGATCTTGACCGGCACCTGATCCCGCGCCGTAACGGAACCCACACAATCTACACCTTGCGGATCGAAGGGTGCGAGGTGAAGAACAACGAGCCTGTCGAGGTGCAGTTGAATCCTGCCAATTCAAGTCTGCTGCACAGATACATCAAGACCTACCGCCCGCTGATTTCAGCGGCGCAGGGAACCGCATTGTTTCCGAAGGCCCGCAACGGGACGCCACGCACTCCGGGCAATCTCAGTGAAAGCCTCAAAACGCTGATTTACAGCAAGACTGGACTGACTGTGCATGCCCACCTGTTTCGCCACCTCACAGCCAAGCTATACCTAGACGCCCATCCAGGTGACTATGAGACTGTGCGCCGACTGTTGAAGCATAAGAAGCTGCAGACAACGATGGATTTCTATGCAGAGTTGTCGAACCAGTGGGCGCATGACCGCTACGACGACGCTGTGTTGTCCAAGTGGGGAGGCGGACATGACTGATCGTATTCCCCTCGTCCTGAAGTTTGACGATTGGCCCTTGGCGGACAAATCCGCCTGGGATGCCCTCTTCGCATCGGGTGATCCCTTTGAGGATGCCGGTCCTTTCCAGCAGTGGTCCGAGGGCAGCAGCCGCAAGCGTAAACAGGGTTACGGACAGTGGTTGTCTTATCTGGTGCGCATTGATCCCGCTGCTTTGACAGCCGCCCCCACTGAGCGCATCACCGAACCGCGTGTTCGCGCCTACCTCGTTGAGTGCGAGGCTCGCCTGAAGTCCAGATCAACAGCGGGGCTCATTATGGACCTGCTGGTCATTGCAGAGGCAATGGCGTCGCATACTGACTGGTCGTGGTTGCAGACTGCTGCCAAACGCATTGGCAACAAGGCTAACAATTCCAGTCTTCCCGCACCTCATGCGATTTCCGCAACAGAGATTTTCCAATGGAGCCTCACGCGACTGGACCAGATAGACAGTGATGATCGACTATCGCCGCACAAACAGGCCATTCAATTCCGCCAAGCATTGATGATTGGCTTCTTGATTGCCCGCCCCCTACGCCGCCGGTCTCTATTGGGAATGCGGATCGGGCAGCACCTCCTGCCAATTGCAGAGGGATATGATCTGCGCTTTCAACCAGAAGACATGAAAGACAAGAAAGCTCGCAGTTTTCTGCCACCGCGAGACTTGGCCGTATCAATGGACCGCTATCTGGAATGCCATCGTCCGGAACTGCTTCGGAGAAAGGCAAGCGATGCGCTTTGGATCAACCAGTACGGTAATCCCATCACGAATGACGGTTTTTCCCGTGAGTTGCCGAAAGTGACAATGCGCCACCTGGGTATTGCCCTTCGCCCCCACGCCTTCCGCCACATTGCGGCAACATCGATTGCGGAGTTCGATCCGGAGCATGTGGGTATCATCCGTGACATCCTCGGTCATGCGACCTTGGACATGGCGGAGAAACACTACAACCGCGCCACCGGCATCTCCAGTTGCAACGGGTTGCAATCCATCGTGGAGAACATCCGCAAATCTCGTGGCTTCCCCTGACAGCTGGTGACGCACAAAACTTCAAAACGGCATCAATTCAAGTCATTGATAACAATCAATATACCGTTGCAACTTGTTGCAATCGAAAGTTGAAGACAAGTCGATTTTCGTGCTTATAATGGGGCGGGCCAAGACCATTCGGAGGCCCACCCCATGCGCGCAGCAGTCTACGCCCGCTACTCTACTGACATGCAAAATGACGCCTCAATCGAGGATCAGCATCGTCTGTGCTTGCGTCTGATTGAGGGTAACGGTTGGCGCGAAGCAGAGACCTATTCTGACCGTGGTCTAAGCGGGACCTCCCATCTGCGACCCGCATATCAACGGCTTCTGGAAGATGCACGCCGTAACACCTTCGATGTCGTTGTTGCCGAGGGCCTCGACCGGATCAGCCGGGACCAGGAACATATCGCCGCCTTTTTCAAGCAAATGCGGTTTCAGGGCATTCCGATAGTTACCGTAGCCGAAGGGGAGATTTCTGAACTACACATTGGCCTCAAAGGCACCATGAGCAGCCTGTTCCTCAAGGACCTGGCCCAGAAGACACACAGAGGCCTTGAGGGGCGTGTCCGCAAGGGCAAGTCCGCTGGCGGCGTCACTTATGGCTACGACGTGGTGCGTACGCTTCGAGCCGATGACGAGATGACAACTGGCGAGCGCACCATCAACTATGTGCAAGCCGAGATCGTCCGGGCCATCTTCAAAGACTACGCCAACGGCATCAGCCCCCGCGCTATCGCGGCCACTTTGAACAAAGATGGTGTCGCCGGTCCACGTACCGTTGGCTGGGGCGCCTCAACTATCTACGGCAATCACAAGCGCGGCACGGGTGTCCTCAATAATGAACTCTACATCGGCAGACTCGTATGGAACCGCCAGCGGTTCATCAAAGATCCCAACACCGGCAAACGTCAGGCGCGCCTAAATGCGCAGGAAGACTGGGTCATTGAGGAAGTGCCGCACCTACGGATCGTCCCCGAAGACCTATGGTCCTCGGTCAAAGCCCGTCAGGAAGCCACGCGCAATGCGGCGATCAGTGACGGGGTGCGCAAGCTCGGTCGCACCAAACGCGCCAAACACCTGTTTTCCGGCATGTTGACCTGCGGGGAATGTGGCGGCGGCGTCATTCAGGTTGGAAAGCACTACTATGGCTGTTCAGCGAGCCGCAACAAAGGCACCTGCACCAACCGCCTCACGATCAAACGCACGGACTTGGAAGTTCGCGTCCTGAGCGGTCTCAAAGACCAGCTTCTGCATCCCGATCTGATCGCCGAGTTCGTCAAAGCCTATCAGGAAGAACACTACCGCCTGACGGCCCAAAGCACTGTCGATCGGGCAAAGACCGAACGAGAACTGGCGCAGATCAAGCATCAGATCAACCGCATCGTCGACGCCATTGCCGAGGGGATGTTTCACGAAAGCATGAAGGTAAAGATGGACAGCCTAGATACGCGCAAACGCGACCTTGAGAGCGAGCTTTCTACAACCGCGCCCCTTGCCCCCATCATGTTGCATCCGAACCTGTCTGACGTATACCGCACCAAAGTCGCCAACCTGACAGAGGCATTGAACGATCCAGCCACTAAAGCGGAGGCCACAGCCATTACCCGCTCTTTGCTAGAGAGCATTCGCCTCACGCCCAATAATACGGGAGGTTTGGCCATTGAGCTTGTAGGCGAGTTAGCTGGTCTTTTGTCGTTGGGAGTGTCTCAAAACGACAAAAGCCGCCCTGAGGCGGCTAGTTCGACAGTACTGGTTGCGGGAGTAGGATTTGAACCTACGACCTTCAGGTTATGAGCCTGACGAGCTACCGGGCTGCTCCATCCCGCG
>NZ_JBYAXC010000028.1:0-9330 GCF_057444295.1 Parasedimentitalea nitratireducens
CCAACCTCTCATATCAATAAGGAAATTGAATCAGTCAGACATCCCTAAATCAACAAGAGTTTTTCAACAGAATAGGCCCATACCAGACATTCGCCGATACGGTCCGATGCTGCGTCCGCGCCTCGCTTTGCTGCCGTTTGCCGTAATAGCAAATTAGGCTCAAGTTCAAGGTCAGGAATGCGGACTAAACGGTCATTCAACTGAAACAGTCAAACGACCGCTTTAGTCCTTATTTGATTATGCTGAACTCGGGTCAGCGACATTATCTAAGACACGTTCGAGGTGCCAGATTTTGGAAACGATCTGCCAGCCTGCCTCCCCTTTTACAAACCGAGGTGATCGACAAAGATCGCGGCATAAGGAGTAACAAGGGCGGAATGTGTATACAGCGCGGTTCCCAGTCAATTTGGTTTGATGCTGTGATGATTTTGGAAGCCGAACCTTCTGGTCGCCGGGGATGGCGCAAGCTTATAGCGACGCTGCAGTTCAAACGTGTCTGACCTTTAAGATTCTGTTCAGCTAGCCTCAAAAGGCAAACGACAGGGTTTGTAGAAAGCCAACTTGAGCTGATCGGGCTGAGCTGGGCGGTCCCGATTGCAGTACCCTGTGTCACCGCCAGAAATCCTTAGTGATGAACATTCCATATCGTGGCCCAGGAGGTCCTCGGCATCACTTGATTGACAGTACAGGCATCAAGGCAGAAGGCGAATGGAACATCCTCTGAGTGAGGGATAAATGAGAAAACCCTGGAAATAAGTACCCCTAAGATCACAAACAGCAACATCGGTGAAGCACCTACATTACCTGATCTACCCGATCAGATCCCACCCGACCAAGAGATTGTCAGTATCACCGGGGACGGGGCTTACGACACGTGCAAATACCGCGACGCCATTACAGCCCATAGTGCCCATACTGTCATTGGGCCACGCGACAACTCCCTGCTGTGAAAACCCGACACCTCCGGAGCCAAGGCGCGAAACGAAGCTGTCCGAGCATCAACGTTTCATGCCACTTCCTTCTAAGTGCCAACAGTCTGTTATCAATCATAAATCTCAAGTCAAAGTGGCGCGCATCATTTGCAATCTGCAGGGCCTGTTAGGTTTGTTATGGTATATAAATATGGCTTACAGGCACTCCTTTCGCTTGGCATTACCATTGTTTTAATTGCCTCTAATCTCCCAGTGGCTGAGGCCCTGTTCTGCCGTGGTATGCGGTCAGGGAGGCCCTTATACGTCGCAGGTTCTCGGTTGTTTCATGCGCCATTTCCTGGGCAACTGATAAAGCAAGAGCGTCGACAATAATCATGTGAATATACCGCGAAGCAGTCGGCTTGTGGATATCCCGATCCTCTGGGAGATCGACCAGTATTGGGATCGTGCAAGCCTTTGCAAGCCGAGTACCAGGCTTGGTTATGCAGATTGTCGTGGCTCCGTAGCTGCCGGCTATTTCGGCGGCGCCGACAATGGCGTCCGCTTCGCCACTGGCAGAGATTAAACACAAAACATCACCCGCCTTAAGTGTCGCCGCACGCATTTGCAGAATGTAGCTGTCGCTGGTCGAGAAAGACGGAATGCCCAGCCGGAAGAACCGGTTGGCCGCTTCTTGTGACACATTCGACGAACCACCACCTATGCCAGCAAACAACAAATGTCTTGTATTCAGCAAAGCGGCTTGTGCTTGCGCAAGTGCGGTTGGGTCAATCTGTTGGCGCATCACGTTTGCCGTTGCATAGATTGCACCCAGAATCTGATCAATTGCCGTATCGCCACCTGTCGCCACGGGCTGTGAAACCGCCGACATATATTGCATGCTGACCGCCAGATTTTGCGCCAGCCGAAGCTTGAACTCGCGAAACCCGTCACAGCCCAGCGTTCTGCAAAACCGGATCACTGTAGGAGTGCTGACTTCGCAATACCCTGCCAACTCAGCGATTGTCATCGCGCTCACGTCTTCAAGATGCTCCTTGACGTAATTGGCCACCTTTTGCTCCTGCGTAGCCAGGTTTCCGTCGTGCCGGTGCAGAGCCGAAATAACGTCGGCAACCCCCGAGCGCCCTTTCTGCGGCGGAAGGGGCAAAGATTCGGATTCGGTGTTGTTTGATGTCACAGCAATCTCCAATGGCGATAAGAGGAAATGTAATTTAGATACATATGATGGTCAAATTGATAAAAAATTCCCATATGCCACAAGTAATTGGCCTCCATAATGTAACTTAGTAACAAAAATCGGTTGATCTCACGTCCGAAGTACACTTAAATGTACCTAAATTACACATTCGTTCAGGGGAGGGAACCGATGCGTAACTGGGCTGAAACAACCAGCGCCAAGATCAACACGGTAGTCGAAGCCATTGTCGCAGCATTGATGCTCGCCTTGGTTCTTGATGTCTGGCTGGGGGTAGTGGACCGTTACCATTTTCACTGGCAATTGCCCTGGCCCGAGGTTTTGGCCCGCTACCTGATGATTTGGGCCGCAATGCTGGCGGTTTCGTCTGGTGTTGCACGACGCGATCATATTGGACTGACAGCTTTTATAATGGTGTTGCCATATAAGCTACGTCGCATGGCCCTGATCTGTATGGATCTACTTGCGCTTGCCCTGTTTCTATATGTTGCTTGGTTTGGCATTCAGTTTGCCCAAAGTGGCGCACCACGCCATGCGATGATTTTTGGTGCGAGTCTTGCGCCTTTCTATGCAGCTATTCCAGTCGCGGCATTTCTTTCTTCTCTGCAACTCGTCCTTGTCCTGCTACGCGATATGGGCGCGCACATCGACAATCCTCCGTTTTCTGATCATCTGGAGGAAGAACTGCCATGATCGTTGCCATCTGTTTTGTCACCCTTGTCCTGTTTGGCATGCCAATTGGGTTTGCGATTGGATTGGCCGGAGTTGTTGGCCTGATTGAAATGGGCGGAACCCAGTTCCTGCAGATCGGTCCCAGCAAGATCTTTAACGGGCTGAATATATTCCCCTTTCTTGCCATGCCGTTTTTCATTCTGGCGGGTGAAATCATGAACGACATCGGCATCACCAACCGGTTGGTCAAACTGGCGCAGGTTTTAGTAGGACGATTTCGCGGTGGATTGGCGCATACCAATATGCTGGCGTCAGTGTTCTTTGCCGGCTTGACGGGATCTGCCACTGCAGACGCCGCAGCCTTTGGCCGCACTTTGGTTCCGGCCATGGTAGATGAAGGATATAAACGCGACTATGCCTGCGCCGTAACTGCTGCTGGATCGATCATTGGGCCGACTATTCCACCTTCGGGATTGATGGTTGTTTATGGCTCGCTGATGGGCGTTTCCATTGCAGGGCTGTTTGCTGCTGGCGTTCTGCCTGGTCTTGTCATCTGTCTGGTTTGCATGGGCGTTATCGCCATTGGTGGTAAACGCGAAAACTTGCCCAAGGCCATTCGCGGCGCAAGCCCACGTGAAATCTGGAACACCTTTGTCTCATCCCTTACAGCGCTAGCCATGCCTGTGATCATTCTGGGCGGCATTCTGGGCGGCATCGTCACGCCAACCGAGGCGGCATCAATTGCCGTGGCCTATGCCCTGTTCATCGGCGTTTTTGTCTATCGCACACTAACGCTCAGGGGCTTCTACGGAATGCTGGTGCGCACTGCGCGGATCATGGGGGTGATTTTTGTCATCATCGCCTTTGCCGGCATTCTTGGCTGGTGGATGAGCTTTGAACGCATCCCACAACTGATCGCCGAAACGGTGCTGGGCCTGTCCGACAATCGCTACGCCGTAATCGCGATTATCATTGGTTTGCTGCTTGTCGTTGGCATGGTGATGGATATCACCGCGATCCTGATCATTCTGGCGCCTGTATTGGTGCCACTGACCGAACAGGTCGGGCTCGAGCCGATCCACGCGGGTATCATCTTTGTCCTGGCGCTCAACATCTCGCTGATGACGCCCCCGGTCGGGGCCTGCCTGTTTGTCCTGTCCTCGGTCACTGGTGAAAGACTGGAACGCATTTCAATTAAGCTGATGCCGTTCCTGATCGCCGAGGTCGCCATCTTATTTGCCTTTGCTTTCTGGGAGGACGCCGCTCTCTGGCTCCCCCGTCTGCTTGGCTACGCCCAATAATCAACAACTAAAAACCAACTGGAGGAAACTATGAAAACAATTATCAAAGGTTTGGCCATTGCCGCGACAATGACAGCCAGCAGTGCCTATGCGGACGGCGGCGTGATCAAGTTCGGCCACGACAACAAAACCGACCCGTTTGAAAACCCGGCACATGCCTGTACAGCCGTGTTCTCGAACATCGTCACCGCCGACACCAACGGCTCTGTTTCAGTCGAAGTTTTTGGCTCTAACCAATTGGGGTCAGCGTCCGAGCACGTCCAGCAGGTGCGCGATGGTATCATTCAGGCAACACTGACATCCACAGGTGCTTTGGCCAGCTATTACCCGCGTATTGACGTGCTGAACCTACCATTTGCTTTCGACGGTAACGCATCGACCTACGAGGTCTTTGATGGCGCATTTGGCAAAGAATTGGCGGCAGATATTGAGGCCGAACTGGGTGATGTGGTTGTGCTGGGCTTCCCGGACACAGGTGGTTTCTTTGCAGTGACCAACTCCAAGCACGCCATTGCCGATCTGAAAGACTTTGACGGCATCCGCATTCGTACAATGACCCTGCCGTCTCACCAGAAAATCATGCAGTCGCTGGGTGCCGAAGCCTATCCGTTGTCCTGGGGCGAAGTGTATTCGGGTCTGCAGACTGGCGTGATTGACGGTCAAATGAACCCGGTTCCAATCATTTCTTTTGCCAACTTTGCCGAAGTTCAAAAATACATGACGCTGACCAATCACCTGTTCTCGCCCTATACCTTTATGGTCAACCGCGCGTTCTACGAAGGTCTCAGCGACAGTGAACAGGCGACCCTGCACACGGCCGCCGAAAACTGCGTTGCTGCAAGTCGCGGACTATCGCGCATCATTGAAGCATCGGATCGTGGACTTGCTGGCCTGATGGATCAGATCGAAGTGACCGCTCTGTCAGCAGATCAACGCGCTGCCATGGCCGGCGCTGCCCAGCCTGCATTTGAGGCGCATGTCGCTGAAAACATGGATGCCCGTGCAGGCGAGCTGTTGAACATGTTCAAAGCCGAAGTGGCCGCTGCAAATGCAGCTGCATACCTCAACTAAATCACTCCCACCTCACCTGCGTTTGCGTGGGTGGGGACACGGGCAGGTGTTTTTGGAATGCCTGCCCACCTTTCTGACTAAAGGATCGAAATATGCGGGTCTTCTGCGCCTCGGTTGCGACCGAAACCAATACGTTCTCGCCTTTGCGCACCGATTTCTCAGATTTCTCGCAGAGTTTTTACGCCGCTCCGGGGCAGCATCCAGAAACACCAACCCTGTGCAGCGCGGTCTTTCCTGCCTTGCGAAAACGCGCCCAAACCGGAGAGATCGAGCTCATCGAAGGCACCGCCACCTGGGCTGAGCCCGGAGGTCTGGTCAACGCCAGAACCTGGACCCGGTTGTGTAATGAAGTGTTGGACCAGTTGCGCGCTGCTTTACCTGTTGACGCAGTTGTATTGGGACTTCACGGCGCCATGATCGCTGATGGCTGCGTTGACTGTGAAGGGATGCTGATCGAAGCCGTTCGCAAAATTGGCGGGCCCGACACCTGTATCGGAGTTACCTTTGACCCGCACAGCCATCTTAGCGCGCGCCGCGTCGACAACGCGGATATCATCACCGTGTTCAAGGAATTTCCGCACACTGATTTTGTTGAAACCGGCGAGGCCTGCGTTGATTTGACCCTACGTGCAGCACGCGGGGAAATATCTCCGGTTTTGTCCGTATTCGACGCGCACATGATTGACGTGCTCCCCACCAGCCGTGCACCTATGCGTGGCTTCGTGGATAAAATGCTAGCCCTCGAGGCATCCGGTCAGGCGCTGTCGATATCCACCATTCACGGTTTTATGGCCGGTGACTCACCCGATCTTGGGGCCAAGATCATCGTCATTTCGGATGCGGATAAAGCCGCGGGCGACACATTGGCACGTGATTTGGGCATGGAATTGTTTTCATTTCGCGGAACCACCAAACCGGATTTCCTTAGCGTTGAGGATGCACTGGCCCAGGCACGCGACGCCAAAGATGGACCGGTGGTGATTGCCGATGTTTGGGACAACCCCGGTGGTGGAGTGGCAGGAGATTCCACCATCCTGCTACGCGCCGCGCTGGACATGAACATGAGGTCAATGGCGCTTGGCACCATCTGGGACCCGATGGCGGTGCGGTTGTGTCATGCCGCCGGAGAAGGGGCCGAACTGGATTTGCGTTTTGGCGGAAAAACCTCGGCATTTGCAGGTGCACCAATTGATGCAACCGTTACCGTGATCAAAGTCGTCGAAGATGCGGTGCAAAGCTTCGGTACTTCTATCGTTCCATTGGGGGATTGTGCCGTAGTTCGCGTTGGGGGCATCGAAGTGGTGTTGAATTCCAATCGTTCGCAAGCGTTTTCTCCAGATCTTTTCACCAACTTGGGCATCGATATTGGCTCCCGCAAAGTGCTGGTTGTGAAATCAACTAACCATTTCCACGGCGCTTTTGCCTCTGTCGCGGCTGAAATACTCTATGCTGCCGTCAATGGACCCTATCCCAACGACCCAACCCAAACCCGATACACCCGACTAACGCGCCACTTGTGGCCTATCGTTTCGGCCCCATTCGAAATGGAAACAGCATGACATTTTCCGAAATCGACACGCCCGCCGTACTGGTTGATCTGGATATCGCCGAAGCGAATATTGATCGTTTCCAGGCCCATTGCGATGCCCATGGCCTAAAGCTGCGCCCACATATCAAAACCCACAAACTGCCGATGATCGCCAAACGGCAGATCCAGGCCGGTGCAATTGGCATCACCTGCCAAAAAATCAGCGAGGCCGAAGCTATGATTGCCGAAGGTGGTATCGACGATGTTTTGATCACCTTTAACATCCTTGGTGATCAGAAACTTCGCCGACTGCGGGCGCTCGCCGACAAGGTAAGGTTGAGCGTTGTGGCCGACAATGCTGAAACCGTTGCAGGGCTCGCGAGGGCATTTGCAAATGCAAAGTCGCTGCTGGCTGTATTGGTTGAATGTGACACCGGCGGCGCGCGTTGTGGGGCTATGACACCCCAAGCCGCCAAGAACCTTGCCCTGCACATCGATGCACAGGACGGGCTGAGTTTTGGTGGGCTGATGACCTATCCACCAATTGGTCAGGAAGAAACTATACAGGCTTGGCTGTCTACAGCCAAAGACATGATTGAGTCCAGTGGACTGGATGTGCCGGTGATTTCAAACGGCGGTTCCCCAAGGATGTGGCAGGCTCAGGATGTTCCTGTGGCCACCGAATATCGCATTGGCACCTATGTCTATAACGACCGCTCACTTCAGGAGCGCGGCGTGTGTAGCTGGGACGATTGCGCGCTGTCGGTATTGGTCACTGTCATTTCAGTCCCCGCGGACAATCGCGCAGTGATTGATGCCGGAAGCAAGGTTCTGACCTCTGATCTGCTCGGGCTGGACGGTCACGGTCACGTTCTGGGACGTCCCGACATCAAGGTCGCGGGCCTGTCCGAAGAACATGGGGTGCTGACCGCAGATGCAATTGACCTGAAAGTTGGCGACCGCCTGCGGATTGTTCCAAACCATGTTTGCGTTGTCAGCAACATGCTGGACGAGGTCCAACTCATCCGGGGGGAACAAAGTCTTGGGCCTTGCCCCGTGCCCGCCCGCGGCAAGGTTTGGTGACGCAACATGTGTAATCTTCTCTGTCTTGGAGAACCGCTGTACGAGCTGAATTCCCTGCCTAATGGCACCTTTAAACCCGGTTTTGGCGGCGATGTTTCAAACGTCGCTATCGCTGCGGCTCGGCAAGAAACAAGCGTTGGGCTGATCTCGCGGGTTGGTGATGACCCCTTTGGTGCCCAGCTTTGCAAACTTTGGCAACAAGAAGGGGTCAGTACAGACCATATTACGGTTATGTCGGGACAAGAAACTGGTCTCTACTTTGTTTTCCACGACGACGATGGGCACCATTTTGTATATCGGCGTAAAGGATCTGCTGCCAGTCGAATAACAGCAGATGATGTTCCCGAAACTGCGATTTCTCAGACGCAGATGTTGTATTCATCAGGCATTAGTCTTGGGGTCAGCACCTCGCTGCGCGCGGCAACGTTTCATGCGGTCGCGATTGCAAAGCAAAACGGTGTAAAGGTAGCCTTTGATCCCAACCTACGCACCGCGCTTTGGTCATTGGAACAGGCCCGCACCGTAACCCATGACCTTATGGGCCAATGCGACATTGCCTTGCCCGGTTTGGATGATGCACGACAGTTGACCGGGTTGCACAGCCCACAGGACATTATCGCCTTTTATCACAATTTGGGCGCGCGCATCGTTGCGCTGACACTTGGTGCCGACGGGGTGGCGGTGTCTAGCACTGACGGGAACCGCACGATCTCCGGAGCCCAAGTGGATGCCAAAGACGCAACCGGTGCAGGCGATTGTTTCAATGGCATTTTCCTGGCCAACTATTTGCGGGACGGCGACATTATAAAGGCCGCTGAAACCGCCAACCAGGGCGCTGCCCTTTCAACCATGGGTTATGGTGCTGTTGATCCGATCCCTTCCAAATCCACACTCGAGCAATCAAAGGACTATCAGAAATGACGAGTAAGAAAATTGAGCGGCTGGGCGACGATCGCACTGGCGCAGGTGGGCAAGCGTTGCCATTTGCACCTGCAGTACGGGCAGGTGATTTTGTCTTTATTTCGGGGCAAGTCGCCATGAAGGAAAATGGCGAAATCGAGGCCGGTGGCATCGAAAGCCAAACCCGTAAGACGATGGAAAACCTGATCGCGGCCTTGGCGCTTGCAGACTGTACGCTAGAGGATATCGCTAAGGTTGGTGTCTGGCTGGATGATCCCCGTGATTTCTGGACCTTCAACCGGGTGTATGCCAGTTATTTTCCCAACGGCGGACCAGCCAGGTCCACCGTACGTTCGCAGATCATGGTCGATGCCAAGGTTGAGATCGACGCAACGGTCTACAAGCCGCTGGATTAATCCGTAGCTTACTAAGAGTGGCGGAAACATATGGCCCGAGAGCTAGACAGTTTCCGTTATCTTTTTAGATGGCGGGGAGCGTCAGAATCGCCCTACGTTTGTGGGATTCATCTTGTCGGCAACTGCTGCGCATGTCGCATCTTGCACCCTCATGCTCTCACCACCGTAGTTTGCAACGCGTTGGGAGTTCGGTGGGGATTCCGCTGTCATGAAAACCCGCGCAGTGACCAGG
>NZ_JBYAXC010000029.1:0-8733 GCF_057444295.1 Parasedimentitalea nitratireducens
ACCGAGGCGGTGTTCACGCCTGTGTCGGTGTTCTGGGTGATGTCACTTGGTGGTGTGATCACCGGGATCTCGCCATCTGAAACAGTGACCATGAAACTGAATTCGAGAGGGGGAACATGATTGCCATATGGAAGAGAGGCTAGGTTGCCAGAAGCATCTGTGGCATCCACCGTCACCATATTCTCGCCGGTGGCAAAGGTATGAGGGCTGGTGATCACCGTGCTGCCCAGCTTGAAAACAGGAGTGATGGTCTCGCCAGTATTATCCGTAACATCTGCCGCAAAACTGACAGATGCCGTGTTCTTGCCTGCATCAGTGTTTTGGGTGATATCACCCGGTGGTGTAAGGGTCGGTGACATCGCATCGACAACATAGACTGTTGCTGTATCCGTACCTGTATTGCCGCTGCTATCGGTGGCCGTAAGTGTGACCTGGACACTGGGCATATCAGGAGGGATGAATTGGGACTGACTGACAGCCAACATCGGAATGCCATCAACATTGTCGAAGCTGCCGCCATCAATATTTTGGGCAATTATTGAAGCGTTGCCGGCGCCGTCCAATTCCACTGTAACAGATTGCGCGACGGCAACCGGGGCAATGTTGTCAACGACAGTTACAGGTATCACCTTGGACGCCGAATTGCCGCTTGGATCAGTTGCCGTCAAAGTGACAGATTGAGGGCCCAAATCTGCTCCGGTAAAAGTAGTCGAGCCAGATCCGTTGAGTTGCAGGCCAGCGATGCCGCATTCGTCATTGCTCCCAAAATTGACATCGGATGGGGAGACTATGGCCAGGCCTGAAGCGTCTAACTGGGCTTCAAGACTGCTTACCGCTTGCACATCAGGCACTGTGGCATCGACGATATGCACATTGGTGCTGGCTGAATCTGTATAACCTGCGGCGGAATCGCCGACAATTGTCACCGTGACCGGAACGATTGTCCCCACATCCCCGCAATTAAAACCGTTGGGAGTAATCGTTAAATTGGAGATCCCAACGCCGGGGTCAAAAACGGTTGTCGCACCTATATTAGCCAGTGACAGCACCAGAAGTCCGTGCTCATCCAGTGTAACGGTCGGGTTGGTCGGAAGGCTTAACGTGAATGTCACCGGTGGCTGGACTGTGATGGTCACCGTTTTTGTGGTGGATGTCGCCCCATCATCATCGGTCACCACCAAGCTAAAAACATGCGTCACTGGGCTGCTATTCCCCAACAGCGTATCCGCCGTAAACGTCGGTTTCTGCGCGGTGGCATCACTAAGGGTGATCGAGCCACCCGTACCGCCCGTCCGTGTCCAGGCATAGCTGGCAATGGTTCCGTCGCTGTCACTAGAACCCGAACCATCAAGCGTGACCATCGCGCCAGACTCGACATTGCTTTGATCTGTGCCTGCACTGGCGGTGGGGGCCACGTTGGGTGGAACAACAGTTATCGTCGCTGTGCTGACTGCGCTGGGATACCCTAGCGGATTGATAACAATAAATCTCAGATCACCCTCGGGAGCATTTGAAACGACGCATGTCATAAGGTTAGAAGAAACAACGTTTGGGCTGGTGCAGGTATATCCAGTTCCAGTCACACCATAGGTTGCTGTAGCAGGGGCGACAAAGTCAGTGCCTGCTATACTAATAACCACGTTGTCACCGGCTTCGATCATCGGGGGAACTGAAAATCCAGTTATCGTCGGGGTTGGCGGAACATTGGATGGTTGCACGGTGACGGTTACCGTGTCCGCCGTCGATGTTGCCCCATCATCATCCGTTGCCACCAGGCTGAATATATGTGTCACAGCGCTGCCACCGTAAGGTACCGCATCGGCAGTGAACGTCGGTTTCTGTGCCGTGGCATCGCTCAGCGTAATCGTGCCACCCGTGCCGCCTGTTCGCGTCCAGGCATAGCTGGCAATGGTCCCGTCGCTGTCGCTGGAGCCAGAACCATCCAAAGTGACCGTGGCTCCAGAGGCGACACTGCCCTGATCGAGGCCAGCATCGGCCGTAGGGAGGGTGGTGACGGTGATCAACAAATTGGTGCTGGCCGTTCCGTCTGCGTTTGTCGCCGTTACGGTATAGCTGGACTGTGGGTCAATCGCCGTCGGAGTGCCGCTGATGACTCCGGTGGTGGTGTTGAGTGTCAGGCCATCGGGCAATGTCGGCGACACTGAATAAGATACCACCGCCCCGCCGCCGCTCGAGGGTTGGTTGGCAGCAATTGGCACACTCTTGATATAAACAGAGGGATTACTATAGGAAAGATTGGTAGGTGGAGTGGGTACAGTATAGCGACTTCCGGTAAAAGATACCGTTCCAT
This sequence comes from Parasedimentitalea nitratireducens, assembly GCF_057444295.1. Lineage (NCBI taxonomy): Bacteria > Pseudomonadati > Pseudomonadota > Alphaproteobacteria > Rhodobacterales > Paracoccaceae > Parasedimentitalea > Parasedimentitalea nitratireducens. Next base: position 2,312 of record NZ_JBYAXC010000029.1, read on the forward strand.
GACTGATCATCTTTCCGTCTACATAGTTCGCCGTGGTTGACGACGTTACCCGATATCGTGAATCACCAACTGTGTGGTGGACCACAATATTGCAGGATCCAGTTCCGGAAGGAGCTTCTACATAGAGCGTGTTCCCGCTATAGCGCGTTGGGCCACAATCGTTTGATGCTATGGTTGTGGGCAGGAAATCGTAAGTAGCTCGATTGTGGAGACTGTTGAAAAACATATAGTCAACCGACGAATGGTTGCCTACCATTACTCCGTAACCGTAGTTCAGTGTAAAGGAATAGCAGGTGTTGATATAGGCCTCATAGACTACGGCCCGGCTAGTCCCTCCGGAGCACGTCGTCGAGCCAGCTTGCGCACCGCTCCAATTGAACGTCGAGATCAACACCAACGCGAAAACGAAAAATACCGACAATTTGCCACGATGCCATGATCGAACAGTTGGCCGACCCCACGAGCCCAAGGGTAAACGGCCCCACCGTTCGTCCCATATGGCCAGACGGCCAAACCATGCGATCAGGAAATTTCTGTGGTTGGATAGATTTGTTCTGGAGGTTCTTGTCGCTGGGTCGCGCTGCACCTCTATCCTCGCAGGCGCCAGACCAAGAGAACACACTGTGTCCGCCGTAACCCCGTTACGGCACACTTGCCCCCCTGCAAAATACAAACCCCACCCCCCGGTTGGACGAACAATTCGGCTTACCAATGTCGGGGCAATAAATTTGGAACAAAGCCAGATTAGCGTCTTTGTATACCCTTGACAAAATTGATCTAAATAAAGGCATTCCAGACATATGAAAAAACTGCGACAAAAAGTTAACAGATTCAATATTCGAGAATTTACTGTTGTAAAATTGGGACACGCAATTCCACGCAATCCTTGCGCGCAATGATGGTTGACTGAAACATCCCGTGATTGCGGGCACTTTGTTTTGCAATTTTGGAAACCGCTCTTCTCTCTCCAGTACCCGCGTCATGCTGCACCCAACACGAATGTCGAAGAAGGGCTGGAACCGGCCATTAGGCGCGATCACCACCAATGGCAGCAATGCGCAGATAGCAACCTTTGCAAAGTCATGTCGGTTGAATGCCGTTGTCAAACATGAACTGCCCTAACCCAGAGTGCGCATACGGTGTAATGTAATCTTTGGCAGGTTTGACAATTTAGTTGATGAGGCAATAGCGGCCAGCTTTTTTCCCTCTCTTCGGTGGGGAAAGCTCTTTGAGAAAACCTCGATGAAGTAAAACATCCCGCGCTTTTTCAATACGACGACGCGGCCAAGGTGGGGTACCTGCCGCGCTCATGGATGTTGGGGCAATGGCGAAGGAAGTCTTGTTGCTGTGCCATCGCGCGAACAGCTGGAGGAGAGTAAAGGCTTCTGGTCGATCTATGAGACTGTCCATGACCCTGTCTTGCTCCGTCAATTGGGGTTTACGTATGCCAACAAAGTTGCGTCCCGAAATTTCGTATCGCCATGCAGATTGCGCTGTCTTCCTGATTTCAGCCCTTGTCAGAGGGTCCATTAGAGTGCTGGCCCAAGCCTCGGCGACATCGATCAGGGCTTCAGTGTCATCGCAATGTTGCGCCTGTGTCATGCAATAAAGCCAGAGTGTCCTATTGCGTTTGCCATTTTCAACTGTCCGGGAACTGAATATTTGGCTTGTTTCTAGCGCTTGGCTGGCGATTTTGGGCAGCGCCGGGACATTCTCGATCCCGCCTTCGAAAAACATGTAGGACGCAGCTAGGTCTTCGCGCCATGAAGGTGGAGCAATTGTGAAGCCGCCGCCCAGAACATCGATGGGGAGAGCTTCAAAAGGCCGGATCCGCCGCCCCTCGCCATTGCTGCGATACCAGAGCTTTGCTTTGCCGCTCGCTGTGCGGATCTTGATGGGTGTATCGCCAAACCGCTCGACAGCAAGGGCAAGCCAGGCCTCGCCGTCCCCGTCCACATCGATTTCCGTCAATCCGGAAGGTGCCCCCATTAACACGCCAAGCCCGCTGGCGCTGCCTAACTTCGCCACCCTTGCCCAAGCACGCGAGCGTTGGGGGCTGAAATGCTGCCAGCCTTTCACCATGGGTTTCTTTAATTGCGTGTCTACAGGGAAAGCAGGTAGGCCTTCAGCCAAGTAGGCTTCAACGTTGTCTGCAAATATGCGAGGGGGTGCGAACATAGCAGCGCAGAGTGCAGGTCAGGACCGGCAGTCGGAGCAATTAAACAGTGCGGGGAGTGCCTCAAGCTGGTCAAGAGCTGTCAGGTCGAGCTCTTTGGCACAGGCCCGGCTGACGCGGATCAAAGTCTTCCGCTCACAGTGATAGCTTACCCCTCTCCAGCGCGGCAGGCCGGACCGCTCAGCGTCTCTGCGCTGTAAAATCCACTGGATGTTGTCTTTGCAGACAATGACCCGCCAGTTGTCGTTCAGGCAGGCGATGACCTTGATGTAGTCGTCGCTGGTTTCATGGTGGGGCTGGGGGACACTGCGCGGAACCCTATTCTCGAAGTCCCTCATGCGTCCCGCGCCTCTTTTGCAGCCTGGATGGCTTCGAAAAGCTCAGATTCAACGAAGCGGCTCATGTGGCCGATTTTCACTGGTCTTGGCAGAGTTCCGTCACGAACGCGGCGCCACAAAGTGGCGGGCGAACAGCCAAGGATCGCACAAGCCTCCTTTTCGCGAAGAAGCAATTCTTGGTGTTGCATCTATCCATCTCCTCATTTGATTTGAGAAGATGCTAGGTGAGAGGCTTTGACCGGTCATTCACCACTTTCTGCTGAAAATCGGTGCTAAGTGCTGAATGCGTCTCAACAGACGCAAGGCGCTGCTTGGCTGTTCTGAAATCTCCAGAACAACAAAAACAGCCTTGCAGAACCTTTGAAACAGAGCTGGCTTGGGATTGGCGCCCTTTTTTTGGGGGTAGTCCCGGACGCTACGCGGGGCAGGGTTTCCGGTTCGCGCCTCGTAAACCTCTTTGCAGACTTGCGCGACTGCAGCTGCAGCAAGCTTTGCCCGGCTTTGTTGCCCCTTCTTCTCCAACAGCTTTCGGGTCTGTTCGATACCGGATTGTAGCGCTTGTTTGATCAATGCCAGATTGACGTCCGGCGGTATAAACGATTTCTGAGGCAATTTGCAGGAAGCCCGATATCTTTCCGATGATGCCTTTGACAACTCCATGCGGGTGGTAATGTCCAGTTTTCCTATAGCTTCGAGGGATAGACGGAGGCCGTGCTGAAGTTCCATCAGGGCTTTCATATTTCGGTCCCTGTTTACAAACCCAAGATGCTCATCAGCGCATTCGTGGGCGAGGAAAAGCCCCCACGCGCAAGTCGCGGTGACGGGGCTAAACTCTGTGCAGTCAACCGTCTTGACGTCGCCATTCCATGTTGTGTGGTCCTCTTCCCAATCTGAGAAGTCACCAGGCAAGTGGGTCTCGATGACTGCCTCTAACTTAGGGCGATATTGGTCCTTGAATTTTTTCAGTTTTTCAAAGGTAAGCAATTCGAATTCTTTTGGTCGCGACTCGGTCGATTTAGTCATGCCAGTTTCACCAATTTACCTTGCCTGCCAGTGACGTGATTTGCCCAACGCTCCATCAACACCCGGCGTTGTTCTAGAAAATCTGTCTGGCGGTAGGTGCGAACAACGGCACTGTCTGCCACGTGCCCAAGTATGGTCTCAGCTACCTCATGAGGCGCAATTGTTGCCTCTGCCAGCCAAGTTCTCAGGCTGGTGCGAAAGCCGTGAGGACGCTCAGACATTCCCCGCCGTTCCATTAGCCGTGACATGGTGGCGTCGGACACCACACCCTTTCGAACACTTGGAAACAGATACCCATCGCGTGACAGTGGCCGTACAAAGTCAATGACCCGTTGGGCTTCACGGGACAAGGGTACGCGAAAGTCTGACGTGTGTCCCTTACGGCCCTTCATCAGTTCGGCAGGAACAGTCCAGACATCGCCTTCCATGTTATCCCACCGCATGAACCTCAGAGGTTTGCAACGAACCCCGGTGAGGATAAGCAATTGCAATGAAATGTGAGCGACTGTCGGCTCTTCCAAACTAGCGTAGAAGTCCGGGACCTGCTGCCAAGGCAAGGAGGGGATGTGCTTAGCGACATGCCGGGGTTTCCCCAGCAGCGCTTTCGCCTTCAACGTCGCTTGCAAATCGACATCCATTCCCAGTGCGGCAGCGTAGCGAAGGACTATGTTCAGCCGGTTGAGTGCCTTGCGTGCCGTGTCGGCCTTTGAGTGCCAGATCGGAGCCAGAACGGTTCGGATGTCGTGCTGGTCGAGGTCTTCCACCGGGACTTTTCCCAACTTTGGAAGGACATGCAGTTCCAGCGGTGAGAACCAGCGCCCGGCCTTGCCATCGTCTTTCAGCTCAGCTTTTCTTGCTTCGAAAGCGTCCAACGATACAATCTTAAGTGTGTTATCCGGCCTAGCTGCTTCACGCCGTTGTCGGTCCCGCTCCTTGATTGGATCTTTCCCATCACGGACCACGGCACGCCACTTTTCGGATAGGGTTCGCGCTTCCTTTAATGATACATCGTCGACGCTACCGAGCCCCATTTCCCTACGTCTTCCGTGGATCGTGATGCGCAAAAACCATTGTGCGCCGCCATCAACGCGTCTGTGAAGCCAGAGACCAGCTCCATCCGAGTACTTTCCCGGAGGCGCGGATTGTACTTGAACTGCAGTCAGCTTGTTTCGAGCGGCCATGTATCCACCTCTCTATCCACCCCTAAGTATAGGGCGGGATGACATAAGGTGAAGTGATGTGATGCAATGAACCTACTAGTTTGTATTGATTTTTGAACTCCGCGAGGTGGCCAGACACCGAATGAATTAGTATTTCAATTCCGTGTGGGGGCACCACGAAACTCCGTAAGACTTTGTTTTGCATCACCTTTTGTCATGGACGAGGCGAGGCGTAGAACATTTTGGAGTACTTTTCTTTCAAGCATGTCTTCGTAAAGGACGGCATATTTTATTTCACCCGACGAATCCCTGTGGATCTTCGGAATCACTACTCATCCGCGAAGATCGCTTATTCGCTGCGGACCAGGTCGAGGTCGGTCGCTGTGGCTAGGGCGACCAGTGCAGCCAGCAAATTAGACGAGTACTGGTATCACCTGAGATCGCAGGATGCAGAGTTGCCAGGAAAGCATCTGTTGCGCCATGGCTTGAGCAAGCCAAGTTCTGGGCCTTCTGTCACCTCCGATGCCTTGATGCTGTCCGAGGCTGTGCTGATCTACCAAAAGTTAAAGGGGCAGGGTAAATCAGCCACTTTCCGTAGGGCAGCGGAACGGGCCTGTGGCTACGTGATAGACATCTGCGGCGACAAACCTTTGCCGGGCTACACTAAGGCCAACGCCAATGCCTTCCGTGATGCTCTGATTAAGCGAGGGCTGGCTGGCAGTAGCATTACCCGTATCTTCGGCACGGTTCGGGCCGTCTTCAACTTCGCTGTGGCGGAGGAGGGGCTGTCGATCACCTCACCCTTTGCAAATGTCTACTATGACCGGGGTGCGGGGGTTGCGGAACGTAAAGCAATCCCGATCAAGGACATCCGTACCATTCAGCGGGAATGTCGTCAGGTCGATGACGAGATGCGCTGGCTCGTGGCCTTAGGCGCAGATACGGGCATGAGGTTGGCAGAGGCTGCGGGGCTACTTCTTGAAGACATCTACGAGACTGACGATGGTGGGTTAGTGGTACGGATCATTCCACATCCATGGAGAAGCCTGAAAACTGACAGCAGCAAACGGACCATCCCTCTCGTGGGGTCCGCCAAGTGGGCTGCTCAGCGTATCTTAGCCCAGCAGGGTGGTGGCAAGTTCGCCTTTCCCCGGTACAACAAGACTGAGAAGACCAACGCTAATTCAGCCAGTGCTGGTCTGAACAAGTGGTTGAAGGACCATGTATCCGACGGCTGTACGATGCACGGGTTTCGCCATTCCATGCGAGATCGCCTCCGTGCCGTCGAATGCCCGTCTGATATCGTGGATCAGATAGGCGGGTGGAACACCGATGGTGTTGGGCATGGATACGGAGAGGGATACCCTTTAGCGGTGTTGATGAAATGGATGAAGCGGATTGCTTAAAGTCCTAAACGGAAATTCTAAACTCCATGTAGCCACAGAAATGTGCTGGCTCGCAATTTACGAAACCAGCAACAATTATGTTTAGCGGTTTGCTCGTTTTATCCCAGACTTAATGCCCTCTCTGAAAGAAGTCGAGTTGGGCGGGGTTGGTGGCTCAGGTGGACATGGAGGTACAACAGAAATTTCGCCCTTGACTGTTTTCCACCCTTCTTCGAACCCAGCACAAAACTCCGAGTTGCCCCACTGTGCGTCGGCAGAGTTTTTGGGTCCAAAGGCAGCCTAAACTAAGAGAAAGTTTGGCTCATCTGGTTGGTTTGAT
>NZ_JBYAXC010000030.1:0-8519 GCF_057444295.1 Parasedimentitalea nitratireducens
TCAGTGGTTACGATGAGCCAAGAACTCTCTCTTATCAAATACGGCTATTTGGACCCATAAGCGCTGACGTCAGACACATCACATAGCCATTCGTTGCATTGCGCGACATTCGGCATGGGGGACGTCTGAAGCAGGAAAGGGAGGACAGTCGACCTTCGCTGCGATCTGCGTTAACAGCAGTTAAGCGGACCTTTTTGTCGTTTGGACTAACTGCGCCGATGTCCATCTCTTACTTATTAACTTGGTTCCAATTGTAGAGCTGTCCCAGAATACTGCAAAGGGCGCGTCCCTTCGCAGTAAGCGAATAACCGACACGTCGACGTGCGTCGTTCTTCGGAGAACGGAATATCAATCCATGTTCTTCAAAATCCTTCAACTGTTCAGTCAGTACCTTGCGGCTGATGCCATCTATCGCTCTTGTAAGCTCCAAGAAGTGCATTTCGCCACCCGTTAGACAATGCAAGATGCTTGGCCCGTATTTGCCACTCAACGTGCGAAGTGTTTGAGCGACAGGGCACTCTCCGGTGATAGGATCTGCCCATGATTTTATCTGAACCATCATCTCCGTCACTTCAGTCTCTAGTTACAAAAAGGTGCCTAATTGCTGCGCTTGGCTGATTGTTTATCTACTTCGTTCAACGCCGTTAGGAACAAGCAGCCGTAATGACAAAAACTTGTATTGAAACAATTCCCATACTGCCTTTCGGCATGTTGAATGCTTTTCTGATCATCCGTGACGGGAAGGCCGTTCTTGTGGATACTGGCCTACCTCAGTCAGAGGCCAAAATCTACAAGATGCTGAAAAAACATGGTTTAGACTGGTCGCACATCAGCGTCACCGTTCTGACGCATGCACATATCGATCACGCAGGTTCAGCTGTTGCGGTTCAGGCTCTGACATCCGCTCCGGTAATCGCGCATGAAATGGAGATACCATATTGCCGAGGCGAGCCGCCGATCTTGAACGCGACGGGGCTGTTTGGGCACCTATTTTACAAGACAGGCGCGATACTAGAACCTTTTCCCTACTTCATACCAGATATCCCCATGACGACGACAGAGTTCAGCCTCGAAGAATTTGGTTTTCCGACAATCACTCTTCTACACACGCCCGGACACACACCGGGGTCGATATCTGTGCTTCTGGACGACGGTCGCGTGATAGCCGGTGATCTGGCTGCTTCAGGTATACTGCTAGGTGGGATCGTCTTACGGAAACGCCCCAAACGCCCCCCGTTCGAAGAACACGCCGACTTAGTTACAACTTCCTTGAATCAACTTTTGTCGCGTGGCGGGCGAAAATTCTATATTGGTCATGGTGGACCACTTTCCGCAAAGACGATTGAGGCGCACAGCGCCGCCTTGAGAAAGTTCAATCCTGCGCCGGGTTGATGCTACGCATTTTCCCCTGTTTGCTACCTTGCAGCATCTGGCAAAGTGAATTCTGACCAGCCATTCGTTGCGGTGTTAACGAATGGCTGCAAAGGGCCGGTCTTGTCGACCCGACACATTTGGCGCCCCGACTTTGTAAAGCTGACTTACTGCGCATTGCCGCCATTGGTGCCGATTGCAGCGAAGGGCCGCTGTCCGCCCTTATTGCCACTCACCACCCCGCACAGCCTACCACCAACCACACCCCATCCGGGCATCCACTCAGGGTGTCAGGGCGGGCTCCCCATCCCCATTTTTTTGCCTCAGCATCCCTAACCCCCACTTACTGATCCCGACATAACAGACCACCTGTGAGCATCAGCATTACTCAGGAGAACCACTGGCATTGACCGCTTCCACGATCTTCTAGGGAGAGCTAGTATGGGTCCTAGTAGGTTACCTTCTTAGGTCCTCTAGTAGAGGTCATTATTAGGACTTCTTCTCTCTGTTCTGTCTATCTTTATCCATTACTTATACCTATTCAATGGTAAGTAGATCTCCCTCTTAGCATCCCCCTAGAACAGAGCGCCTGCATCCCAACAGCAGCACCAGTCCCAGTTCTAGGCCTACTAGAACCACCCGCAGACCTCACCCTAGATTTCAGGCAAAAGGCCCCAGAAATGCCCCATATCCACGGCTACACAGACTAAGCTGATGAAAGGGATCACCCCGCTGGGTTTCTTACCACCCCAGCCAGTACTTCCTAACATGATGTAGCAGCCTGATTGCTGGCCCTCTGTGGCTCAGAATGCCCCTAAAAGTACCCCTGCGTTTAGGTGGTGTAATTCGGCTGTTACAGGGGCCCTGGGATATTCTTGGATTGTGGCTACCTGTGTCGTGCCCCTGGATAGGTCTCAACAGCCACAAAGTTCTGATTAGCGGAATGGCTTTACCGAAGAAACTACCCCAAGGAAGTAGCCGCATTCCTCGGTCAACAAGCCCTGAAACAATCACTAAAAACCGGTGATGCCAAGGTAACCCGATTAAGGGCTGCTGAGGTGAATGCCAGATACGAGGCCACCGTGCAGCAAGTGATCTCTGGCGTGCAGTCTTTGCCTCAGGGCAGCGCTGTGGAACAAGGAGCGGGTTCTGAATGGCTTCCCCATCCGATCTTGCCCTGGCTCGCCTGCGGTCCACTCTGGAGCATTCTGAGCCTGTTACCTACCTGCAAGCGATGCAGCCACAGCTCACAGTCAAGAAAGCAGCCCGGCGTTATCTGATGCTACGCCAGCATGAGCTGTGCCCTAGTGGGTTTAAGAGTGTTCGCTACTCTGTGGAACTGTTTCAGTTCAAGTATTGTGAACTCAAGGTTTCACAGCTTACCCGTGATCAGGGGCGGGAATTCCTGTCATTAATTGCCCAGCTCAGCCCATATTTTGTCAAGTCAGATCGCTCGAGAGGGAGGTTGCCGGATGCATTGGTGAGCCGGTCCAGCAATAGCACAGTCAAGATCACGGGACACACTCAGCGTCGTATCTGGTCACAGGTCAATCCTTGGCTTGATTGGTGCGTGCATGAGGGCGAGCTGGAAGCGAACCCGTTCCAGTCAGTCAGGTTCGAGCAGAAAGTGAAACATAACCCTTACGCCATTCCGGCGGATGAAGAGGTGTGAATGCTGTTGGCAAGGCATGTCAGGGAGAGAGGTCATGTGCTGCTCTCCGTGTTCTGTCAGGTATGTGGTCTGGTGAAGCTGCGGCCTTGCTCCGTGAGGATCTGGTGCCGAAGGACAATTTTGGCCGGTTCTTCCATGTCCGGCCCAATCGGCTGAGGTTGCTGAAGACTGATACTGCTGGGCGCATGGCTCCGGTTCATCCTGCACCGGAGCCATGCTGTCAAACCCACCCAGTTCGGGGTCACTGTTTTCGGGTTTGACGGTGAATGAGGTGACCAAGCGTTTCGCTGCTCTGAGGAAAGTGTCGCTGGCATCAGACAAGAGGCCATTGATCAATCAGCTTGAAGGCACTAAATTAAACTCTGGCCAAAGCCTAGGATCCAACTTGTCTACAAATTCTTGAAGATGAGTGGCATGAGCTTGCCACTTTCCTATTGAGGAAATACCGATCTTATTTCGAACCTGCCTTACACTAGCTGTATTTACGCTTGCTGTATTTTTCTCTGGGCTAAGAATTGCAGGATCCCAGGGGATCCCTGCAAACTCTGTGATAAGTTTCCCATAGGTCTTAGGGTCACTCACTAGCTCTTCGTATTGCATTGTTAGTATTTGATCAGAAAACTGTTTATCCCAAAAATTCATATAACGGCGATAATTGTTGGCACAGACTGCCATTGCAGATAGATCGCTGGAATAACGCATACCGGCCGAAGGGAACCGAGTGGTCCACGTTGATAAGGCAACATCTCGTGGATCCCGAAGTAAATTGACAAATTTTGCATTTGGGAAGCTCTTGGCCAGAAACCCCAACAAGCGATAGTTGTTAGGAAGTTTGTCTATAAATGCCAAAGCCCCTTGAGGCAAGCTAGGCATTTGCCGTCTATACTCCTGTGCAAAATGGCTTGCTTCGTTTGGTCCAAAGGGGGCATTTGAAAAAATGAATTGTCTGGATAGCTTTGGTGCTAGTTTCAACTCCCCGCATCCATGAACGTGAGAGGACGAAGAGAGCATCATCTCAAGAAGAGTGGTTCCTGATCTCGGTTGCCCAATGATGAATAACGGCACTGGACCTGCTGACTTAGGCCATCCCCCCTTGGACAAAGCTGGGCTGAAGATATGGGTTGCACGACGAAGCCGAGTTGCTTCGTTCTTTGGGTTGAACGGCTCTGTCTTTTGCTGGAGTCCATTTGCGTAATTATAGGCTGGCATTGCCGCGCTTAGACCCTCAGCATTAACAGTTATGTGAGCGAACGCGTATTCCAATTCATAATTTGGAGCCTCACTTTGCGCCCGCGCAGCCTCTATCAACGCAGTTGCCTTTCCCCTTTCATCACCGATAGCAGTCGCAGAAACTTCGATCAAAATATTAGAGGCCTGCGGATATTGTTTAAGTGTCTCCCAGTAAACGCAATTGGCTTCGTCCATATGTCCCTTATGCTTGAGGGAATGGCCATATTCCGTCGCGATCACAAGATCTCCAGGAGACAAATCATATGCCTTCTTTATGTCCCGATCACTTTCGCTCACATATCCTAGATCTGAATATATTGTACTTCGAAAATGGTAAGCTGAGCCATTTTTTGGATCGGCTTCGATTATCTTGTTTACGACTTTGATTGCCTCTTCCCATTCTTTACTACGGTAAAGAACTCCTAGAAGGAGCATTTTGAGGCTTTTGTTTTGTGGGTGGCGAGAGCATGCATGCGAAATGATCTTGGCGGCTTCGGCGGCGTCTCCGAATGCCTCATAGGCTGCAGCTAGGTTCTCTGCATAGTCGACACGATCCGGTCTGAGACTAAGTGCCTTTTTGCAGCAGAATATGGACTTCTGGTATAAACCGAGCTGATTGCTCGATATTCCAGAGATAGCCCAAAAATCAGCGTCTTTAGGATATTTCTGGGTTCCTCGAATTGCCTTCTTCAGCGCGGTTTTTATACGCCCCACCTTTAGATCGTTTACCGCCTTGTTTTTAAGATCTATTCCTTGGGGTGGTAGCATAAATTTCACGAGCCTTTTATGGTTTGATGTGCCAGCGTACCGGATCGGTAGCCAATAGTCATTTCAAAGTAGCATTTGGCTGATACGAAGCCAATTTGGGTCAGTTTTCGTGTTTTCTTGAAAACACCACAACACAAGAACCTCCTCACCAACCAAGCGCTACCATTGGCACTGAGAGCCCCGACAACAGCACCACTCTCTGTTCAGGACCTCCCGCAGGTCTCTCACCCTAGATTTCAGGCAAAAGGCCCCCAGGAATCCCCCAGTTTCGAGGTCACACTGTGCGTCGGCAGCGAAGCGTTGGCCACTCACTAGACCATCCGAAATACAGCGTGCGACGGTGGATTCAAATAGAAGGCGCAGCAGGCCAGTTCTCCTTTCGCGGCAAGCACAAGTTTAGCAAAACTGATTGTTCTGCAGCCCGATCGCTACCGTGAAACCGAGAAAACATAAGCATCTATACAAAGAAACCTTCATGGAGACGTATAGATGCCTACAACCTTCACGCTGCTTGTCGCAGTTGGGGGCGGCTGTCGGCTGGTCCTGTCTAAAGTACTGCGGCACCGCTTCAGTATTACCCCGTCACTTCCCCCAGTACTTGCCGGTATCATTCTGGTGCTGGCAGGGCTTCCTGAGTGGGTTAGGCCAATCCCCTTTCCCTTCCCTCTGAGCCTCACTCTGGGCTTCCTGCTACCCGACATCCTCTCTCGGAGGGTGTAGCCATGGATCAGGCACAGCCCGACCAACACACGCTGAGCCCAGGAATCCACGTCGTCATTCATGCCTTCGACGAGATTCCCGAGCATGAGTTCGAAATATCCGAAGTCTACGACGACTGCGTTGGCGGGTATTCTCTCACTGGACCACTGGCTGGCGAATACGGCGAGCCCGATTTCGAGATGATCATCCGGGTCCTCGACTGAACTAGCCCCACAATCTAACAAGAAAGGAACAGACCATGTCGTCTGCTCGAATTCGCTATGCCTACCTGAAAGGTCAGACATGGCTTTACCGAAGAAACTTCCCTAAGGATGTTGCTGCACTCCTCGGTCAACAAGCTCTGAAACAGTCCCTAAAAACTAACGATGCCAAGGTAGCCCGACTAAGGGCTGCTGAGGTGAATGCCAGATACGAGGCCACCGTGCAGCAAGTGATCTCTGGGGCTCAGTCCTTGCCTCAGGGCAACGCTGTGGGAGGAGGAGCGGGTTCTGAATGGGCCTCCCCATCCGATCTTGCCCTGGCTCGCCTGCGGTCCACTCTGGAGCACTCTGAGCCTGTTACCTACCTGCAAGCGATGCAGCCACAGCTCACAGTCAAGGAAGCGGCTCGGCGTTATCTGATGCTTCGCCAACATGAGTTACGTCCTAGTGGGTTCAAGAGTGTCCGCTACTCTGTGGAACTGTTCCAGTTTAAATACGGTGAACTGAAAGTATCGCAGCTTACTCGTGATCAGGGCCGGGAGTTCCTATCTCTGATTGCCCAGCTAAGCCCCTACATCGGCAAATCTGAGCGTTCTAGGGGTATGTCACTGGATGCATCCGTAAACTGGTCCAGTACTGGCACAGTCAAGATTACTGGGCGTACTCAGCGGCGCATCTGGTCTCAGGTCAATCACTGGCTGGACTGGTGCGTGTATGAGGGCGAACTGGAGACGAACCCCTTTCAGTCAGTCCGGTTCGAACAGAAGGTGAAGCACAACCCCTATGCAGTTCCGACAGATGTCGAGGTGCGAAAGCTACTGGCATTGCATGACAGGGACATCGGTCATGTGCTGCTTCTTTGCATCCTGTCAGGTATGCGGGCTGGTGAGGCTGCAGGTCTACTGCGTGAGGATCTGGTGCCGAAGGGCAATCTTGGGCAGTTCTTCCATGTTCGACCTAATGAGCTGCGGTTGCTCAAGACTGATGCTGCAGAACGGATGGTGCCAGTTCACGCTGCGTTAGAGCCGGTATTGTCTGCTCTACCTAATTCGGGCCCACTGTTCCCTGAACTGAAGGTGAATGACATAACCAAGCGCTTCGCGGCCTTCAGGAAGGCACCAAGGCTGGGGAGGCAGGGCTTGGTGTTTCACTCTACCCGCAAGTGGTTCATCACCCAGTGTGAGCGTACTAGCGTTCCTGAGCACTTCACCGCATCACTGGTCGGACACAAGTCAGCCCGGTCAGAGAATGGGATCACCTACAGCATCTATCCAGCAGGTATCTCTGACGAGCAGAAGCGGAATATCGTGGACCAGATTAGGTTGCCGGTTGGGGTATCCCCATGAGGACGCCGACACCGGACATAGACGCATTCGAAGAGAGGGCCGCTATCGCTGAACACGATGGTGGCCTTTCTCGTTCCAGAGCGGAGGACCTAGCTGCACAGGCACAAGGGCTCACGGATGCTGAAGCTTACTGGCAGTGGTTGGCTGATTACGTGGTCAGTAAACAGGTTTCTTAGGTGGCCATCACCTCAACCTCATTTCGTCCGGGCATCCTCATTGGGTGCCTGGACGGGGTGCTTTACAGCTCTTTTTTGTGACTTGGCCTCACTACTACCCTTGTCTAGCTATCATGCCCTAGATCTTTTCGCGCGGGACGCCATCGATTTGGATGTTCTTTACTATCAGAGACCAGTCCGGGTTCATTCTTACCCGAGAGTCCGTATTAGCGACTAAGTACTCAGCAACTTCATCAAGAGTTGAAAAGAACTCCGCGAATTTGATCTTTGTTTGGCCTTCGGGAAGGCAATGGTACCTGCCATTGCTATCAACATCCGCATATTGAACCACTTCTCCGTCTACGATCTTCTCAATTCTATCTACCAAAGCCATGCCTCTAAAGTGTGTTTCAATCAATAGCGCAACTACAGAAATTCATCTGTGCACCCAACTGCAAATGCTACCTATGAAACATTAGTGCCCCCCACCACCGAACCACCTATCCCCCGTCCGGGCATCCACTCAGGGTGTCAGGGCGGGCTCCCCATCCCATTTTTTTTGCCTCAGCCCCCTAGACCCACTCACTGCCCCCCGACATACAGACCACCTAAGAGCATCATTACTCAGGATGACTACGAGCATTGACCGCTTCCAGGATCTTCTAGGGAGAGCCTAGTATGGGTCCTAGTAGGTCCTCTTCTTAGGATCTCTAGTAGAGGTCATTATTAGGACTTCTTCATCTCTATTCTGTCTCCCTTTATCCATTACTTATACCTATTCCCCTGTAGGTAGAACTCCCTCCTTACAGACCTCTAAAACAGAGCTCCTGCATCCCGACAACAGCAGCAGTTCCAATCCTGGACCCACTAGAACCACCCGTAGGTCTCGCTCTAGGTTTCAGACAAAAGGCCCCCAGTAATGCCCCATTTTCGAGGTGACACTAACTAAACCGATGAAAGGGATCGCCTCGCTGGGTTTCCTACCACCCCAGCCAGTGCTTTCCGAGACAATGAACTAAGGCTGACGTGGCGCTAAACGTGCCGAAATGCCCCTGAT
>NZ_JBYAXC010000031.1:0-2500 GCF_057444295.1 Parasedimentitalea nitratireducens
TGGTTGCGGGAGTAGGATTTGAACCTACGACCTTCAGGTTATGAGCCTGACGAGCTACCGGGCTGCTCCATCCCGCGACACTTTGTTTGTCCTACCGGCTATTGTGCTAGTTGAGGACTATAGCAGGATTGCCGGTTGCAATACTGCGTGTCCCCTTCAGTGTATTTTGGTCTGAAGGGTATTCTTTGTTGTTATCGTTGATTGAGGATTTTTCTAGGTTTGGCGGTGCCCTACTCTCCCACACCTTAAGATGCAGTACCATCGGCGCAACAGTGCTTAACTTCCGGGTTCGGGATGGGACCGGGTGTTTCACTTGCGCTATGACCACCAAACCGAGGAAAATCCTCGATTTGAGAGATACACGCCGTGTTTGCCAGAGGCAAATCACGGCGAGTGGGAGACAGCGTCTTTCCGAAGGAAAGGCGCGTTCCCACATCAACAAGTTGTTCAAGTCAGTATTCGTTCTGATAACTGTCAGCCACCGTTTGGCGACTTTTCAGTGTTGGAATGTATGCTTTGATTATCGTTCACAGAGTTTCTGATTTTGTGTCAGTCTGTCTATTACTGGATCAAATCAAGCCTATCGGACCATTAGTACCAGTCAACTGAATGCGTTACCGCACTTACATCTCTGGCCTATCGACGAGGTGGTCTACCTCGGTCCTCAGGGATACCTTGTTTTGAGGGGGGCTTCCCGCTTAGATGCCTTCAGCGGTTATCCTGTCCGAACATAGCTACCCAGCACTGCCGTTGGCACGACAACTGGTCCACCAGTGGTTCGTTCACCCCGGTCCTCTCGTACTAGGGGCAACTCCTCTCAAGTATCCTACACCCACGGCAGATAGGGACCGAACTGTCTCACGACGTTCTAAACCCAGCTCACGTACCTCTTTAAACGGCGAACAGCCGTACCCTTGGGACCTGCTCCAGCCCCAGGATGAGATGAGCCGACATCGAGGTGCCAAACACTGCCGTCGATATGGACTCTTGGGCAGTATCAGCCTGTTATCCCCGGCGTACCTTTTATCCGTTGAGCGATGGCCCTTCCACTCGGGACCACCGGATCACTATGGCCGACTTTCGTCTCTGCTCGACTTGTCAGTCTCGCAGTCAGGCTGGCTTCTGCCATTGCACTCAACGAGCGATTTCCGACCGCTCTGAGCCAACCTTCGCGCGCCTCCGTTACGCTTTAGGAGGCGACCGCCCCAGTCAAACTACCCGCCACACAGGGTCCCGGATCCAGATAATGGACCGCGGTTAGACATCAAGCAGAGCAAGGGTGGTATCTCAAGGGAGGCTCCACTGAGACTGGCGTCTCAGTTTCGAAGCCCACCACCTATCCTGCACATGCTCGGCCTAATGCCAATGTGAAGCTGTAGTAAAGGTGCACGGGGTCTTTCCGTCTAACCGCGGGAAGCCTGCATCTTGACAGGCAATTCAATTTCGCTGAGTCTATGTTGGAGACAGCGGGGAAGTCGTTACGCCATTCGTGCAGGTCGGAACTTACCCGACAAGGAATTTCGCTACCTTAGGACCGTTATAGTTACGGCCGCCGTTTACCTGGGCTTCAATTCAGAGCTCTCACCCCTCCTTTTAACCTTCAGGCACCGGGCAGGCGTCAGACCCTATACGTCGTCTTGCGACTTCGCAGAGCCCTGTGTTTTTAATAAACAGTCGCCACCCCCTGGTTTGTGCCCCCAGCTCCCACTTGCGTAGGAACCGGGCCTCCTTCTCGCGAACTTACGGAGGTATTTTGCCGAGTTCCTTCAACATAGTTCTCTCAAGCGCCTTGGTATTCTCTACCTATCCACCTGTGTCGGTTTAGGGTACGATCTCATGGAAGAGCTATTTCCAGGGACCTCTCAGCAGCCCATTCAATCCGATAAGGATGAACTACCTCTGAGATCCGTCACTACTTCCTGGCCCAGGAATATTAACCTGGTTCCCATCGACTACGCCTTTCGGCCTCGCCTTAGGGGTCGGCTTACCCTGCTCAGATTAGCTTTAAGCAGGAACCCTTGGATTTTCGGCGAGAGTGTCTCTCACACTCTTTGTCGCTACTCATGTCATCATTCTCACTAGTGATCTCTCCACGGGATGGCTCACGCCCCCGCTTCATCGAAAGCTCCGCTCCTCCAATATTCCGCAAGCGGAATTAAGGAGGAATGGAACTATGTCACACTACGCTCTGCTACCATGCACTATGTGCATCCTCGGCTTCGGCTCATGGCTTGAGCCCCGTTACATCTTCGCCGCAGGACAACTTAATTAGACCAGTGAGCTGTTACGCTATCTTTAAAGGATGGCTGCTTCTAAGCCAACCTCCTGGTTGTTTTGGTCGTCCCACCTGCTTTCCCACTTAGCCATGAATTAGGGGCCTTAGCCGGAGGTCAGGGTTGTTTCCCTCTTCACTACGGACGTTAGCATCCGCAGTGTGTCTGCCATCTAGTACTCCCGGGTATTCGGAGTTTGGTTAGGGTCAGTAAGGCTGTATGCCCCC
>NZ_JBYAXC010000032.1:0-4813 GCF_057444295.1 Parasedimentitalea nitratireducens
CCAATCGAGACATTCGTGCCGGGCGCAGCATGAGGCGGCATCCAGAGCACTAAGGGTGGGTTCCGGTCATTCGCCGCAGGTGCGAGAAGCTTGAACGAGCTCGCACAAAGCAGACTCCCGATAATCTATACCTTTTTAGAAACTTCGCCTTCAACGATGCACTTTAAGGTGGAGTATTAAGGTTGCCATGAACCACACTTGAAAGGTACTGATCAGGGCAATCGGCCTTATGCAAATCAGGCTCAATGCATCTAATTATTATTTGAGGTTTTTCGTTGGAGCATAAATCATATTTTGATGATTTCCTAAACGACGTGGTGAACATTGATCAGGGTCGTTTGGACTCTCTTGATACCAGCATTACAGCGATTCAGAATTGTATTCTGGGATCAGACTATGACACAAAAGTACGTTTCTTTCGGAAGCAGGGGTCCCTCGCTCACAATACCATTATTCGGCCTTTGGCTGGTAAGGAGTTTGATGCTGACGGAACCGGATAACTTGTTGTCCCGCAAGCCGTAAGAAGTAGGACCAAAGAGAAAATGAGAAAATTCTGAATTTTTGGAAATTTCATTTCGAATCTCTTTCCTGGCAGGGCTAATATGCAGTTGGCTTTGCAAGAGTGCTGGATCATCCAAATAACCTGTGATGATGCTACACGCTTTGTGACAATCCGTGAGTATGAAATTCCATCATTGTTCCACAGAACGCAGTTGCTTTGCTTCCCAGCCCTTTCGAAAAGGCGCGTCTAATGTGTTTTGTTTCCGGGACGGTCACTAAAAAGGCACTTGAGCGCGACACTGAGGCACACGGCGGGAATGTCCGCACTGCAGACTTTGGTGCAACCCGCGGAGAATGGCGGCATTCCGCCCTTTGTGCTCGATATACCGCTTCATGCTGCACCCAGCACGAATGTCGTAGAAGGGCTGACTACTGCCGTTAGACGCGATCACTACCAACGGCAGCTCTGCTCAGTTTTCGCACTTTGCAAAGTCGGGATCACTGTATTTCCAGGCAGCGCGCGAACGGCTCAAAACCGGCTCTGGCGAATGACGTGATGTTTACAAAGATCCAGTTACTGCAAGAGGATCAAAGGCTTCAAAAAAGGGAGGTCATGTTGTGATGGAAACGGATCGCAGTAAATTTATGGCCCGACCACAAGACAATATCCCACTCGGACATGATGCGTGAAAACTGTATTATTGGATGGCGAAGTAGTATGTCGCCACAGTTTCGAATCCATTCCCAACCGCGTTGGCCTGACCGCATGATTGCAAACGCATCGAAGTCGCT
Source organism: Parasedimentitalea nitratireducens (assembly GCF_057444295.1). Classification (NCBI taxonomy): domain Bacteria; kingdom Pseudomonadati; phylum Pseudomonadota; class Alphaproteobacteria; order Rhodobacterales; family Paracoccaceae; genus Parasedimentitalea; species Parasedimentitalea nitratireducens. The sequence goes on from NZ_JBYAXC010000032.1 coordinate 1,294, forward strand.
TCTTACCGGGGGGGCTTCTAGCCGAACTCCCGCTCAGTATGGGTTGGCAATCTTCCCGCCCTGGCTGATGCGCGCAAATTCTCTTTTGGCGATCCGCGTCGCAACGACAAGAACCTCAGCTCAAAGTTTCTGATCTGCTGAAACCGTGTCGCCAATCTCCAGCCGAATAATCAAAAGCTAGGTTTTTGATGAATTCAGCAGATCAAACCCCTTTGGCGACAATCAGCATTTAATCTGGTTGATGATATCTTTCGCAGTGATCTTTTCATCTTCGGCCAACATGAGCGCCTTGGACAGGATAACAGAAAGTCGGTTGTCCCCGTCAAATGGGAGCGCAATCTGGGCGGATTTGGAAACCCCTCCGGGCACGATGCAAAGATAGCGATCACCCGGTGACATCAAGATATTCGACGACCCAAGATGGATCTTGTAGGTGTTCATTTTTCCTTTAACTATCAGGAAGTTACCGTCGATATGGGCCACATCGCGGATCTTGAGACGCGGCAGCAGGGCTTCAAGCACTTGTTTCCGGGTCTCAGCAAATCCGTCAAGCTTACCGAAGGAATAGCTCGACCAGTAGTTTCGAGCTTCTGGTGTGGGCCCCTGATCAGCCCAGGCGGGATCATTGCCGACACTGGCAACCCCCACAAAAAGATCTGCCTCGCGCATTGTTTCGGACAATAGTCGCGGCGGCACGGTTTCCAGTTCTACGGACTCGCCATCGCGGACAAACCGCAACTGATCCGTGCCAACATAGAGATAGATGCCAGCCTCGTTCCAGTGCTCTTCGTCCCAATTTGTGTGCAGCAAGTATTCGGCTGACAGATCATTGGTGACAAAGCTCTTGTGCGCCCATTGATCATCAAGACCGTCGTCATAGGCACCCATCAGCTGATAACGCCATCCGCGCGCTGCCATCAGGGTGGCCATTTGGTGCTGTTTCAACATATGAGCGGCCATCCGGTTGGAATAGACACCAGTGTTTCTCTCAGCGTCGGTCAGCAGATAGACCTCGCGATAAGCCTGCTTGGTCGGTTGCACGATGTCCAGCTCGGCCAAACGTGCTCTCCAGGCCATTACCTCCTCAATGTTCCAATCTATAGGATGCCACAGGCGCGCCTGGGTCTGGTCGGTGGTCTTGACCTGCTTGCCGGTCACGTCTTGCCAAGTCCCGTCGCGCCAGATTGCACCAGCTGATACGCCATCCGTTTGCAAAGCCCAGATGAGCCGCTTGGCGATCACGCACATCAGGTTGTGGCTAACATAATATGTTTCGATCTCATCCAGAGACCATTCTAAGTCCTCGGCAAGAAGCCGATCAACTCGGTCACGCTGAGCGGTCAGCACTTTCTTCAGGGCGGCAACCTCGGCCTTGACCGAGTTGAATCTGGTTTTATGCGCAGCCTTTTCAGCCACGAATTTTGGCTTGGTCTTTTGTACACCGCCGTCCGGTTTAAGCCATGTTTGGATGACCTTGCCCGGCCCGTTTACGGTGATCTGCAGAGTGTAGTCATCAAAAGAAACAGTCTTTTCCCCTGCACTCAGCCCATAAGTTGGCACCACGCGCTCTTCTAGCTGGATCGTTGTGATCCCCGCCGCTTCGGCCTTATTTGCGACGATTGTGGCGACTTTCTTTTGCACGCTTTTCTGTTTGATCGCGGTGGACAATCGCGACAATCGGGCAGTTGCCTCGGTGCCTGGGGTGACTTCGAGATACCACAAACACGCATTTGCCGTGGCCTGTGCAGCCGGTCCGACACCAGGGATCTTTTTCATGGATTTTTCACAGAGATCAGCGACGAGGTTGACGGTTTTCGAATCCCGGAATCCATTGCAAATCCAGACAAGCCCTTTGAGCAACGTCGCGTTGGATTTCGTGAACACAGTCATTTCCACGAAGCTGTATTCATTCCCACCGTAGTTATGTGTCACAGTATTTTCGATCACTTTTGCCGATAAGGCGCGAGTGATCCACTCTTGCACATGGATACGGACACATTCTTTACCCAGTTGATCTTTGAGCGCCTTGGCCTCGGCTAGAAATTTTTTGGTCGGTTTGCCGCCATTGGCTGACGACGCGAGGTTGAAGACGCGATGCCATTTGTTGGCATCATCCGGTGTCAACGCGTTCAGTTCTGCTTCCAGTGGATCACCAAATTCGTCACCGGACAGTTTCTTGTAGGGCTGTACTTCCAGGTCAAAATCCTCTGCTTGACCTAAAAGGCCCTGGATACGGGTTTTGATTTTGGAAAAATCCGTGCCGTAGTAGCTCTCTTGACTCATTTCGCTCCAGGACAACATGGCCTTGAGTTGTTCTAACGCCTCACCTGACAATGCGGTCTTCTTGGCCTTGCGTTCGATCATTTGGATCATGAAAGCGATCGGCCAATCGCTTAGGGTTGATTGCGGACGGCTGCTTCTGCTCTGAGCGCGACTATATTCCTGTTTTAGCTGTCCTATCCAATCCAGCAATTCCTCTGGAGGGATTGGCAAAGTCGAACGCATCAGGGCAGTGAACACGGCGAAGCCGCGCCAGTGGGATCTGCTCCAACGCGAAGCTCCTTGGGCTGGTCGAATGATCTCAGCACGGCTCTTGAAAATAAACCGCGCCATCGCCGCGGCTTGCTCCGGATTCTTTTTGAGCACCTTGTAGGTTTCGCTGTCCGATGCCTTGTAGTCATAGTAAGGGCGTTCCTGCCCTGCCTCGCGGATTTCTTGATCGATCTTAAGCAGCAATGCGCCCAGTTCGGTTTCCGCCAAACTCTGCCCGCGCGTCACTTTGGGGATTTGGCCGTCAGCGTTGGCTCCACTACCCGCTGAGCCCCCCCCGAAGAGTTTCTTCAGAATGAACAAATGATTATCCCCCGATCAGCGGCGTTAGTTTGAGGAACGTGACAACAGTTTCCTTGGCGATCGTCACCTCCTCCTCCAGGCTTTCGAGCTGCTGGTCGTCAACGAGAAGAATGAAACTGTTAACTTCGAATGCTCGCAAGGCGCTTGCCACCTGGCTATCGGGGTCTAAGGAACGCCGCGTGACTGAGTTATTCAGAGCCCGCTCCTGTTTCTCAGGGGTGATGAGCCTTGGTGCGTCATTACCATCTTGATCAAGCAGCCGTTCATCGCATTCGGCCCGAACGCGTTCTGCAATCAATTGACCCGCTGTCAGCTTCTGCGCGCTGAGTATTAAAAGCAATTCGACCACTTCGGATCGTGGGAAGTTCTCATCCCTGATCGTGATTTTAAATTCGTCGGGTTGAAGCTGAAAAGACATTAAGAAATCTCCGAGTGCAATAGTCTGGCAAATCGGTTCCCAGATTAACCCTTAGAGTATTCTACTCAAGGGCGAATCGACCGGCGTAGCTTCACGACACATGTAGATTGGCCGTAAACAGTAGGATTGGCAGACTTCATTACTGCAACAGCAATTGCTGTCGAATGTCGGCATTGGGCTTATTCTGTTGAAAAACTCTTGTTGATTTAGGGATGTCTGACTGATTCAATTTCCTTATTGATATGAGAG
>NZ_JBYAXC010000033.1:0-3568 GCF_057444295.1 Parasedimentitalea nitratireducens
CGAGTTGAGAGCGGATGTTCGAATTGTCCTCCGCGTCCGCTCTCAAATAACTTCAAAAACGAAACGCTGCGCTCCTTACTTGGACTTTGTAGAACAGGCCACTTCGGCATCTTTTCTTGAGACATGCGACCTAATTTCCTGCACGGATCTAACGCAGGTCTGAAATGAACCAAAATAGACCTCACCAGCCTTGGCTCCCAGTATGTCTAGAGCAATGATAGACGCCCCAAGTACAGTGCTTCGCAATAACGATCTCCTTTGTTGGAAAAAGGGAGAGAGCAATGCCCATCCCAATTCAGCGTCAGTAATGCCCACCACCGCTGTCACCACCATCACTTTCGCCTTCGTCATTATCGGTATTGGGGAGTTTAGGTACAGGGTCAGCGGGATACGCAGTCGTGTCAGGTGTGCCTGGAGTAGCACCAATCAACCCGCTATCCGCTGAGCATTCTCCAACGTAGTCACAGTCATGCCACTCGCCATCATACCAAACATATTCGCCACCATCTCCGTCCTCCCCTTGGACAAATTCCTTACCATCGACAACCAACGGCACCGGCGTCGCTTCTATTACTATTTCACAACCAGCCAAAGCCAGCATTCCAACAGCGAGAAAAGCTGTAAATTTCATTTTGGATAGATCCTTTGATATTTCGCCGACATTTCTCAATTAGAATGTCATGGCCTCAATGTAGAGAGGTTTATTGTAATTCGATCGCCAGTCAAACAGATGAATGTATATCTTTGGATTAGCGGAATCGCTATCGCCACTACGATTGCGGTAATTGGATTTTTTCTCGCAACAGATTTATCCCGACCAATCGTTACGATGACTAATGTGATGAAACGCCTCGCTATGAACGATTTAGGGGTCAATGTACCCGTCGTGACGCGCAAAGATGAAATTGGGCAAATGGCAAGCGCTTTAACGGAATTCAAGGCATTTGCCGTCGAACGTGACAAGCTCCAAAAGGATCTAAGCCACATGTCACTGCATGATAGTTTGACAGGGCTCCCCAACCGCGGTTTTGCAATCAATTTTCTCGCCGACACGATCCGGCAATTCACCGAGAAAAAATTTCCCTTAGCGATAATGCTCGCAGATTTGGATTGATTTAAGGAGGTCAACGATACCCTGGGGCATGATGTAGGTGACCAGGTCCTAATGGAACTCAGTAACCGCTTCCAGTACCTTTTGCAGGGACGTGATATCGTTTGTCGCTTAGGTGGTGACGAATTTCTGTTTGTTCTGCTAGAATGCGTTACCACTGATGACTGCGAACTTTATGCCAAAAAAATACTTGAATCCTGTCATGGTTCTTTTGCTGTACCCAACAATGAGTTTCATATCAGCCTTAGCCTTGGCGTAGCGCGTTTTCCGAAGAATGGCACCGTCGCGCGCGACTTAGTAAGGGCAGCTGACAAAGCGATGTACGAAGCCAAAAACAGCGGAAAGAACCAATTTTTCTGGGCTGTTACTGAAGGCGGGACTTCAAACACCAAACCTGGTTAACCGCACATCAATCGTATCCATAATCTGGAGCACACAAGAGGCCGTCTCGGAGGCAATTGCTGAATGATTGTGATCGGATTTTGTAAAATGTACAAAGTATGCGATCAGCGCATTGCTGAACTTGGTGCAGACAGCAGCGAAAGTCTTCTTTCCGCCCTTTGTGACGAAATGGGCAGGGTGCAGCAATCAGACCACTTCCCTCTCGCCTCACGGTCACTTACGGCCGAGGCTGTGTGAAAACCCGGTATATCGAGAATCTCGCGGGAGGATATTCTCAGTACGCATCAATACCTCGGCGCTATCGGTAAGATGATCTCCAGAGCAGCAGATACTGGATCAATATTCTTGGAATATCGCAACCGAATTGAGTTTTTACACAACCTCGGCCCAAAGCCGACTTTGGGTTTGCTAAAGCAAAGCTGCGGATGCGCGCATAACGCGGACATTCAACCCGTAAATGCAACGCACCTTTTTGAACCGATTCAGCCGCTAACCAGGAAAGATCTTACTGAAGTGGGCGTCGAAATAGCCCCAAGTATAGACTGCGCTGTTGCCGGCATAGTCTTCGTAGTAAGATCTACCGCTTGACGTGGGCAGGCCAGCCCAGATCTTGGCAAGATTGAGCATAAAGTCCGCGCGCGGCATTTCGGCGGACAGGAATTCGCTGAGTCCTGCCTCTTCCAACAGCTGGTGTGCCAGCTGGTCCTGCAGCTCAGGGCTGAAACGCTTGCTAAGCGGCACCTCCTGATGGCGGACGAGACGGCGCAAGGTGGCGGGGATAAACTGATAGCGCCCGATCGCATGTTGCTGTCCCGGGGTGTCATCAATCCACTCATAGATCTCAGCGATCGTCATCTCGGTCGGCCGTCTTGCAGGGCGGGTTCGGGCACCATGCTGCACGGCATCATACCCGGCCTTACCCGCTTCCGCCCCCGCAATCAGGGTCATGAGCTGCTTGGCTGCAGACGCCGGGACCAGCAGCGGCGCAAAGAGACCGCCGCTGGCGCGGCCGCGGAAAAGGCTGGAAGCCCCAGGGCGCAAGGCCACCGCTCCGCGGCTGACATCGGCGCCGGACGGCTGCACGCGGGCAGGACGGTGCGGCACAATGGGGGAGGCATCACTGACGGAGGCGCGCTGCGCAAAGAAACCATTCTGGATCAGTGAGAAGTTGTTTGCCTGCACATCGGTCGCCGCGAGGCTGAGGGTCAGAAGACTGAAGCGCAAGGATGAGGCAATAGGCATTGGAACCGGCTTTCTGCTGGCGGGGTGTTTAACGCAGAATATGTGGAAATAGGCTTGATAAACCGTTTACCGGCGCATCCTTTCATTTTTGGCCGGCAGTGCTGCGAGGCAGGTGGGCCGAAGCCGGACATCATCGGCGGCAAGTCCTGAGCGCGGCTGGTCGCTTGGCCCCAGACGCACCGGTTCAGGCCCCATGCAGAGTTGGTCGGCCTCGCGCCTGCGGGCTGGAGAGGACATGGCCCGGGGGGGTTATGGCTGAAATGCAGCAATGCCAGTCAGGGTCAGTGCCTCCGCAACCGGCAAGGAGTAGAACGCGCCGGAAAAGCCCAGCAGTTTCCAGAATAGAACCGTTGGCCCTACCGGCAGAAAAAGTGAGCGTACCAGCGCAATCAGCGCGGTCTCCTGCCGTACAGCTCCTATTGATAGCTTCGCAGGTGCGGACTGCGAGATTGAAGATCGTTTCCTTCCCCCTCCGAAGACCTTTGACACTGGTTGCGGAAATGAAAACTGGTTGAACTCATGCACACTCTTCTTGCTTTTCGGCTGCACTCCCCTTTGGTCGCCTAAGTCTGAGGCGGGTTCGGTGCAGCCATGCGTCGGTGTAGAGTTTCCCGCCTGATCGAATACACTAGAACTTCCGCTCCTCAGGTTGCTGATTGAAAATCTCGCGCCTGCTGCGAATGACTGCTTCCGGCCCTGAGCTGAGCTTAGCAAGATTTGCGTCTTACGTCTGCTGCCAGCCTATTCTGTTGAAAAACTCACGGTTTTGGCGGCACTACATCACAGGATGAATGGCTTCCAACTCGATTTCAC
>NZ_JBYAXC010000034.1:0-2567 GCF_057444295.1 Parasedimentitalea nitratireducens
TAGTTGTTCGTGAGAGCTACCCGATGCCCAAGAGCCCCGATCGCTGCTGCCTGCATGGCTAACTTGAGCCGTCCAGCACTGAAACAGTGGATCTTGGTTCGGTTACAGCCTATCGTTTGCCTTATATTTCCATTCCAGCGAATAATAGAGCAGTACATGATTTCTCAGAATACCATTGAAGCCCTTGCCAATTTTGCTTCCGGAAAAGGTACCTTTGCTGGCCTAGGTGTTACGAACCTAGAGCAAACTTATCAGTGGCCACTCCCTGCCAGTGCTGACCAGTTCATCAATGGATCCGATGGTGGTTCACGACTGAACCGTACGATCAAACTCAAGAATACACTCAATACCATTTGGCATAATGATCCGAGTAGGCGGAGAGAGATTGCTCAATGGATCGTGTCTGACTGGGGTGGCGTACGAGGAAACAGTGCTAAAACCCTAGAGGCGCACTTCCAGCGTGCTGAGGGGGCTGACCCATCCACTCCTTTTGCCGGAGTCTCCAGTTATTCCAAGATATTCTCGGTTGTTGACCCGAAGAAATATGCAATCCTGGACGCCCGCGTCGTTGTCTCACTCAACGCGATTCAACTGCTTGCTGGGACTAAGGGTGGAATGGCCTTCCCGTATATCAGTGGCAGGAACAACATCACAGGCAACCAAGGCAAGCGACAAGGGTTCGCAACACTTGAGCGCTTCTCAGTGAAGTCATTGGTTGACGAACACGGTTGGCAGCGTGTTGCCCGGGACGCATCCTATGATGTCTACTCTCAGCTTATGCAGGACTGCCGTGACCAATGTTCTTCGGTATCAGAGATCATGATGCTTGAGATGGCCTTGTTTTCCCAGGCAGAACAACTTGCTCTCTTGGCTGCCCCTGACATTGCCAATCAGGGCTAAAACCCGGTCAGCCCGAAGATTCTTTTGGTAAATTGCAAATTAACACTTGAATGTTAGCGCAAACCTTCCTAGGTAACCAATCCCTAAGCCGCTCGCATTCCGTGAGCAGTCGATCAGCGTCTAGAGGCGCTATAGCGGTCCTTACTGCTATCGGGTTCCGAAAGGGCCCAACAATCCAACCAAATTCAATCAACAGGTGAGGTACGTCTCGCGGGCTGAGTTGTCTGCTGAGCTGCCTGAACCTCGATCCGGTGCGCTCATTCGTGCCCGGAGTCAAAGGTAAGGACGACATGGCATATGGAAAAAACAGTAATTGGCGCGACCCTCGAAAGCGGCGTGATAACAAATCCAAGGTACTCAAAATTACTCGACGTACACAGGTATTCGGAGCATTCCGCCGTATCACATTTGGTCAAGCCTATCTGGAACAAGTGCTTCGGTCAGCCAGAGGGCTCAAATCAGAGAAGAGGGGGCGTGCAGCCCAAGGCAAGCGGGCTGACACAACTCAGAACTATAATCTTGGACTTGTTCATGGCTTGGGCGACCGACCCAGATCTTTCTGTTGCCGTGGCAATGAACAACACCGCTTGGAACACGGGTTCGCGCTACAACAAAATCGGCATGTCCCGGCGGTCTCCCAGGATCATCGACGGTTTGCATGAAGGCGGATTTATCGACCTAGCAGCTGCCAGCTACGCCGGTCCTGGAGCAGTAACCAACCGAACCACCCGCATCAGGGCAGCTGAACCTCTTCGGCGGCTCTTCAGAGATGCTAAGTTCGGTCCCCAACATGTCCTTACCCACCCGGGGCGGGAGAACATACTTTTGCGTGGGGCTGAAAATTCCAAGCGCAATCTGGAATACCTTGATACTCCAGAGACCCATAAGATGCGGGCCGATCTGGCAGCGTATAACCGGCTACTGCATCGGACGTTTATCGATGTCCCAGATCAGACAGATGCCTTTATCGAGCGACCTATTAAGTCAGGCTTTCGGGCTGGAGAGATGACCCGAGTTCCGGTCTGCGGTTTCGATAACTTCGTCCATCGTGTCTTCAACCGGAAAGATTGGAGCTGCGGAGGGCGTTTTTACGGCGGGTGGTGGCAAGGAGTAGGGTCTGAGTTTCGGAAGCGGATCCACATCAACGATCAACCAACCGTGGAGGTCGATTATCAGGCACAGCATGTAGCAATCTTGGCTGCTAGACAGGGTATAGCGCTTGAGGGCGACCCATATGTCCTCGACGAAGGCTTGATTGAGGGGGTGGATGCCGGAGGACAACGCAAGCTGGTGAAGCTGCTTGTTCTCATGGCCCTGAATGCTAAAGACCGGCGCTCAGCCTGCAGTGCGTTTCGGGATGCTTCACCCGTTGGGTCTTCAGCCAAGTCTATGAAGAACGCGGAACTCATTAGAGTTCTGGATGCCATCGTCGAGAAGTACCCGTTTCTGGCGGAAGGCCTCTGCACTGATAGTGGTATCGGCTTGATGTACACTGATAGCCAGATGGCAGCCCATGTTCTCAGGGTATTCACGAGGCTCGATATTCCGGTCTTGTGTGTTCATGATAGCTTTCTGATCGACTATTCATTAGCTGGACGGCTCAAGTTAGCCATGCAGGCAGCAGCGATCGGGGCTCTTGGGCATCGGGTAGCTCTCACGAACAACTA
>NZ_JBYAXC010000035.1:0-2119 GCF_057444295.1 Parasedimentitalea nitratireducens
CCAATCGAGACATTCGTGCCGGGCGCAGCATGAGGCGGCATCCAGAGCACTAAGGGTGGGTTCCGGTCATTCGCCGCTAATGCGTACAAGGCCGCCGCTCGCTGCACAGCGGTACCAACCCAACCAATGAATGACCGCATTGGAGACACAACGCTCTCATTCCATAAGCAGCCAGTTCTTGGCATCAGTTCGCCAATCTTTGCGGACAACTGCTTCCTTGGCCGTGATTGCATAGCCCCGATATTCGTAGATACGAATGGCGGTTGGACTGATGTCGATACCCAAATGGCTTATCTTGAGTTTGTCGACTGATTTTCCGAGATTCTCAGCAATATCCATCAAATGTGATGCTAAACCTTTACCGAAGAAATCAGGGTTGTTTGCAATTCCGTGCAAGTACCAGGTCCCTTTTGCTTTCGAAAACAGCGACTTCAATAGCCTGAGAATTGCATCCATACTTGGCACGTGTGGGTTCGGTAAATCTGCCATCGGATAGGAGATCAGCATTGCTTCGATTCTGTCTTCGAATTCGGCGACTATGGTATTACCCTCGTTGATAAATGCGCTTTGTGCTCGGCGCCCAAAGTCCTCTGTGGCTTCATCCGCTTCGGCCAATCTTGACCAAAGATGCTCGACAAAACCGGTACGGTTGATTTTGCGAGTGGGTGGATTTCGTCCACGTCGTCAAGCGTAGCCTTCCTGAACGGTGGCTGGAGTACAATATTGGCACTCGACAGGACAAAACTCCGCAGAAAACACAACAGGGAACCGTTTGTGCAAATCGTTTTAGCACAGATCTACCTGTTTGTCTGCTTCGGACTCTAAGCTGCCATTGGCTGCAATGATTGCGAATGACGGCACAGGGCCGACCCTGACGGTCCGGTTTATCTACTCCCCAGACTTTGCAAGGGTCACATCTCGCTCCTATAAATGTAGCGAACGACCTAGAGCGGACATTTGCGCCAAATTCGTTTAATGGCAGCTTCCAGCGCAAAGCAGAAATGACCTTTCGACCCCCAGGGCAGTTAGCGGAAATTCGCCTTGCTTCGCGCCAATGCCCGCTGTGCGGAACTTTGTTGTACCTCGCACTTCAGTTGGCACAACAATCTTGGCCCACTGCCTCCGTCGGTTGAACCACGTGATAAAGTTATGGGAGTTTTGCTTTGTCGTCATTCCTGAACAAATCTGCACCAATCATACGTCTAAACCACAAAGTAAACTCAGTTGCCAAATTATTATCGACCTATGCTCAGGAACAGGTATCGTGCCGGACGGTCTATCATCGGGGACCGGAATCAAAGTTGAACACCAAGGGGTATGAGTTGAATTTGTATTCGCTGCGAAAAACCATTTCATCATTTGCTTTTGCTTTTGCTTTTGCTTTGCTTCTTTGCGGGCCAACACTTTCGTTCTCTGGCACAGATCAAGACTGGCAGCTGTATCAGAACAGCCTTTCGGGTTGGCAGATTGAGTACCCAACTGCGTTGCTATCTCCGATGCCCGAAGCGGACAGTAAGATTAGTCGTGGCTTTCGCAGCGCTGACGGCGAAGTCACGTTGATCGCAGTGGGCATGGCCAACCCATTTGATGATCTACCCAGTTTTCGCAAAGACTTGCTGGCTCAGCCACAACATTCCGGCGTTACCTACAAGCCTAAGGGGGATGGTTGGTTTGTGTTGTCTGGCTATCGAGGCAACAACATCTACTATGAAAAATACGTATTTTCTGAGGATGAAATGTTGGTGCAGGCGTTTGTCATCGAATACGACAAGACGCAAAAGTCGATTTATAACGCGGTGTCAGCACGAATTTCAAAAGCCTTCATATACTCAAAGATGGAATGGGTGGCGGAGGAGACTACCGAGCCGGAACTAACGCCCGCGCAAGAAGAAGCTCTGATCGTAGCAGATGAACGTCAGGTGGTTATTGATGCGGTGTCGCAGCTGCAATCGCTTGAGTGGCACCGGTATGAAAACACTGCCGCTGGCTGGAAAATAGACTATCCGGCCAATCTTTTGTTCCCAATGCCGCAAGGCAACCGCCAACAAAGGAGATGAACTATGGGACAGAAACGGACGGACGAATTTCGCAGCGATGCGGTGCGCATTGCATTGATCAG
>NZ_JBYAXC010000036.1:0-1607 GCF_057444295.1 Parasedimentitalea nitratireducens
CTTAGAACCCAAACTCATTCGACGTGCAGAACCAGAAGCAGTCCTAACCCACTTTTGTTGTACATATGTGCGTCACAAGGGAATACCGGCACTCACCGAAGAAGTCGGAAGGGGTTGCTGCCTGTGACTGGACCGTGCGGCTAGCTCGCACGGTCGTTCGAACTACCATCACGCGAGAAATTCGCATCTTGAATATTACATCAAGAGCAAGAGGTGCTCCTGAAAGGTGCATTTGCAAGAGTTACTGCCGAAATGGCTAAGAAAGTCAGACGCCTCGAAGAAACGTACTAGAATAAAACGGGAATAGAGGTGCTGAACCTTCAAAGGCGATTTGGTTGGGAGACTGCTATTGAGAGTTCATAGACTGCTTGTTGACACCTGCACCCAGCTGGAAAACCGGCTTGCGTCCTGTGATTTTCCGGACAGTGACCGGTTGCTGATACAGGTGTTTTCTGGTGTTCTACTCTCAACCGGCATCCGTGACATTCAAAGCGCCCTTGCGCAGCACTATCCAAGGGCTGCTGTTGTCGGCTGCACAACCGACGGAGCAATTAGTGGTGGCCGGGTTCACGATGGGGAAGCGGTGCTGTTTGTCTTTACTGAGTTCGCACATGTAGATTTGAACGTGTGCCTGTTGGCGCATGCAAGTGACAATCATTTTGCCACCGGGCAGAGGATTGCAACAAAAATTATGACAGCGTCCACCAAGGCAATCATCACCTTTTCCGACGGGCTTTTGACCAATGGAAAAGAATATATGAGAGCTTTCACCGAAACATGCCCCGGCGTCGTTGTGTCAGGAGGGATGGCAGCGGATGCAGGCAATGTGCAGGAGACCTTTGTATTCGATAAGACCGAAATCACCGACCATGGCGTCGTCGCCGTGGCACTAAACGGTGGGCATCTTCAACTACAGACTCACGAATGCTTCGACTGGACGCCGATGGGGCGCAAGATGCGCATCACCAAAGCCGAAGCAAACAGAGTGTACGAGATCGACGGCGTCCCAGCCAGGGACATTTACGCAAAATATCTTGGTACGCAGATTGCCAAAAAACTACCGAGAGGAGGCATCTCATTTCCATTGCTTGCCGAACGCGACGGTATCCTTGTCGGTGGTGCGGTCTCTGAGGTTGCTGAAGATGGCTCTCTGACCATGGGAGGTAACATAGGGGAGGGAGACAACGTCCGTTTTGGAGTTGGCAACGTAGACCTGATCCTCAGCAATACGACACGCAGGTTGGTAGAGGAGTTCACAAAAACCCATGAAGCATTGTTTGTCTATTCCTGCATGGGACGGCGCAGATTTCTGGGCGACGCCATAGCGGCGGAATTGTTGGCTTTGGAAAAAATTGCGCCAGCGGCGGGCTTTTTCACATATGGTGAGTTTTATTCCGGCGATAATGAGAATCTGCTGCTGACACATACCATGACGTTATTGGCAATGTCGGAAGAGACATCCAATCAGCGAGACATAACCGATCTTGGCAGAGGTTTGTTTGTTGAGGCGCCAAAACAGGACGCCATGTATGCAATGGCGCATCTTGCCAACAGGGTCACAACAGAACTGGAAGCGGCGCGCGAAAGTGAACTATTTAAGAACCAGC
>NZ_JBYAXC010000037.1:0-1537 GCF_057444295.1 Parasedimentitalea nitratireducens
TATTCTGTTGAAAAACTCTTGTTGATTTAGGGATGTCTGACTGATTCAATTTCCTTATTGATATGAGAGGTTGGAGCGATGTTGGGGCCGAGGCAAGAAGCGCAAAGCGCGCTGTTTTATGACTTTTCGATTGAGGATCATATCCCGTCCGACCATGTCCTGCGGTCGATTGATGGCATCATTAATTTGACCGGCGTGCGCCAGCATTTGGCCAGGTTTTATAGCTCAACGGGGCGTCCTTCGATTGATCCTGAGCTGATGATGCGCATGTTGTTGGTTGGCTACATCATGGGCATTCGTTCTGAACGGCGCTTGTGTGATGAGGTTCATCTCAATCTGGCGTATCGTTGGTTTTGCAAGCTGGATTTGACAGATGCTATTCCGGATCATTCGACGTTTTCCAAGAACCGGCATGGTCGCTTCCGCGATAGTGATTTACTCCGGCATGTGTTTGAAACCGTTGTAGCGCAATGCATCGATGCTGGTCTCGCAAGCGGGCAGCGATACGCTGCGGACGCAAGCATCATTGCCGCCGATGCCAATCGCCAACAATCCACGCCAAAGGCTGATTGGAATCCTGAGGCAATCAATCCAGATGATGCACCGCGCGCGGTTCGCGAATATTTGGAAACACTTGATGATGCGGCGTTTGGGGCCGCCAGCCCCGTGGTTCCGAAGTTCATCTCACATGCAGATCCAGCATCGCAGTGGACGGGAGCACGTGGTGGGCCTGCATATTTTGCGTATTCCACGAACTATTTGATCGATACAGACAACGCAGTCATCCTTGATGTGGAACCTACGCGGTCTGTCCGCCAAGCTGAGGTGGATGCCGTCAAAACCATGATTGATCGTGTGAAAACGGTACATGACTTGAAGCCCGAGCGCCTGATTGCAGACACGGCGTATGGATCCGGCCCCATGTTGGATTGGCTTGTGGAGAAGCGTGGGATCGCACCGCATATTCCTGTCATTGATAAATCTGGCCGAAAGGACGGCACGTTTGAACGTGCTGTCTTCACATATGATGTCGGCAATGATCTTTACATTTGCCCCGGTGGCAAAGAGCTGAGAAAGCCGCTACGTGCATATAAAGCAGGAACAACTGGCGCAAACAAGGATGAGACTATTCGTTACCGAGCGCGTAAAGCCGACTGCGATATGTGCGATCTAAAAGAACGGTGTTGTCCCAAATCGCCACAGCGTAAAGTTACTCGATCCATCTATGAAGCTTCTCGTAATGTCGCACGTGCTTTATCGCAAACTCAGCAATATGCCATCTCATGCAAGCTGCGCAAAAAAGTCGAAATGTCATTCGCCCATCTAAAACGCATTCACGGCTTAGGTCGGCTCCGATTACGTGGACCATGTGGCGCTCATGACGAATTTATCCTCGTCGCAACCGCCCAAAACCTCAAAAAGTTAGCCAAACTAGCTCCAATCCCTGGTCAGGTCAGAACCGTCCCGTGAAATCGAGTTGGAAGCCATTCATCCTGTGATGTAGTGCCGCCAAAACCGTGAGTTTTTCAACAGAATA
>NZ_JBYAXC010000038.1:0-1474 GCF_057444295.1 Parasedimentitalea nitratireducens
TCAGTGGTTACGATGAGCCAAGAACTCTCTCTTATCAAATACGGCTATTTGGACCCATAAGCGCTGACGTCAGACAGCGTACAGCTTGTCACGGGTCCGATGATGACGGGTCGCTACAAAGGCGAGCGCCTTGGTGCCTGCACGGATTGTCGGCGGTTCTGGGGGAAATACAGGGCTGGCGAAGTGTCTGGCGAAGAAATCGCCGAGATTGAAGGGCGGTTGGCAACAACTGCGGGAACCTGCGCAGTGATGGGTACCGCAAGCACAATGGCCTGCATTGCCGAGACCCTGGGGATGTCATTGCCTGGTACTGCTGCCATTCCAGCAGTGCATGCTGATCGACTGGTGGCGGCAGAAGAAAGCGGCAGACTTGCGGTTAGTCTCATTCAAAACCCTCGTTTGCCAAGCGAGATCATCACTGAGAAATCAGTAGAGAATGCTTTTCGCGTGTTGATGGCGGTCAGCGGGTCGACAAATGCGATTGTGCACCTGACTGCGGTTGCCGGACGCTTGGGTATTCGGATTTCGCCAGAGCGTCTCAACCAAATTTCTGATGAAACGCCTGTTCTTGTGGACCTCAAGCCGGTTGGTGAAGGGTATATGGAAGATTTCTATGCTGCTGGCGGCGTTGGGGCCGTGCTGCGTGAGATCCGCCATCTGCTGCACCTTGATACAGTGGATGTAACCGGTCAAACGCTGGCCGAACGTCTTGAGGACGAGCCTGAATGGGTTGATCGTCGTGTCATCCGTGCCTTTGACGATCCGGTTTCCAACGAAGGCGGTTTGATCAGTCTTTTTGGCAACATTGCACCACAAGGTGCGATCTTTAAACGCGCAGCTGCAACGCCGGAGCTTTTTGAAGTCGAAGGTCGCGCAGTTGTCTTTGAGAGCCTCGAGGACCTCGCACAGCGTGTTGACGATCCCGACCTAGATATAGAAGCCAACGACATCATGGTCTTGAAAAACGCAGGACCCGTTTCAGCTGGAATGCCTGAGGCAGGCTATCTACCGATCCCCAAAAAACTGGCCAAGAAAGGTGTGAAAGACATCGTTCGAATTTCTGATGCACGGATGTCGGGCACCGCTTTTGGGACGATAGTGCTCCACATGTCACCGGAAGCAGGGGTGGGCGGGCCACTGGCTGCCGTCCGGAATGGAGACCGGATCCGGCTCTCCGTATCAGAGAAACGGATCGATCTGCTGGTGGATGACGCCGAAATTGCACATCGACTGGAAACACACACTGAACCTGAACTTGCCAACCGTGGCTATCGGGGCCTTTACAGTCGGACTGTTCTGCAAGCCGACGAAGGCTGTGATTTCGATTTCCTTACCCACGAAGGTTGGTCAAAAGAGAGCAAAGCATGAACCTTTTTACAAAACTAGAAGAACGCGCCCTGTCTGACGTCAGCGCTTATGGGTCCAAATAGCCGTATTTGATAAGAGAGAGTTCTTGGCTCATCGTAACCACTGA
>NZ_JBYAXC010000039.1:0-1429 GCF_057444295.1 Parasedimentitalea nitratireducens
CAGTGGTTACGATGAGCCAAGAACTCTCTCTTATCAAATACGGCTATTTGGACCCATAAGCGCTGACGTCAGACAGTTTCAGCAATTGAAATGGTGACTATTGGCCCAAGGCATCCAACACCTACTTCTGGGATCACGCAAGCGCTGAGAAAACATGGTTGTGAAGTGAATGTACGACCCAGCAACGCAAGCTATACCGAGAGGTGAAACCGTGTTGATTGAGCCGGTTTGGCCAGTGAAGTAGAGTCCAGCAAAGGAGAGATTGATGCCATCGTCGGATGAACTCTATCAGATGCGCCGGGCCGCCTATCTGAGGGACGTCGAGCAAGCGCTCCAGTTCGATTTCGTGAAGGATATGGAGATGCTGGCCCCTGAAGATTCCAACACCTGTGAGTATTGTCGGTCACAAGACGGCATAAAGTTCCCTAAAAACGCCGTTCCAGAATTACCTCATTTGGCAGGATCTGGATGCAACTGTGCTATCGGGTGCAGATGTGTTGTGGTGGCCGTAGTCCCGAGCGATCTTTGAAAGTCCAACTAAGGAGGAGTTCTGGCAGGGAGTTGAACGGCGACTCAGGTTTTTGTGGTAGTGTGGTGCATGTTCTCAAAATTGGAGGGTTATGTTATGCATCGCATCGTCTCATCTGCGAGTATCTCCTTGATATTTTTAACTGTGCCGATCGTGGTTGCGGCACAGACGTCACCTGGAAATTCGGGGATCAATCTGGAACAAACCATTGGATCGGATGCTGGCATCGGAAATGGTTCGGACTGGTCGACCGATGACGGGGAGGGCTACTTCACCAGCATTACTGATAGCTCAGAAAACCCGGATCATCCGGACCATGTTGCTAAAGAGCCAAAAGTTGAGATTGACCCAGGTAAATCCCAGCAGAACGCAAACAACAGAAAATAGTAGCACCAACATAGAAGAGTGCGGCCCACCTAGGGGGAGTTATACTTGCCCACAGCGGGCCGCCGCCCGTGAGTAGTCGCGGGGTGTGAATAAGGTATGTTTTATTCAGTTGTCGTCCAATAAAAGAGCGAGCTCAATGAATACGGAAACAGTGGAAATTACCTGCGACCATTGTGGTGCTTTCAATGTAGTTCGTTACACTGAACAACCAGTTCGGATCAAAGGGGTGGTCGAGTGTGCCGTTTGCGGTGGGGAACTGCTGCAGTGGGAAGGAAAACGTTTGTATAGCAAGGCAGAACTGAAAGGTCTGTCCGGCTAAGGAGCGAGCAACCCGCAGGGCATAATCATCGAATTTTCCGATGGTACGGGCCACTCTATCCGCCCGACTTTAGGCAGAATGCCGACACGATAGCGCAAGGAAAATTTATGTCCATAAAAGGAGCGCAGCGTTTCGTTTTTGAAGTTATTTGAGAGCGGACGCGGAGGACAATTCGAACATCCGCTCTCAACTCG
>NZ_JBYAXC010000040.1:0-1411 GCF_057444295.1 Parasedimentitalea nitratireducens
TAGAAGATGTCACGGAGCGTAGGGCCACAGAACAGGCGTTGCGGCACGCGCAGAAAATGGAGGCCATAGGTCAACTTACCGGTGGCGTGGCCCATGATTTCAACAACCTGTTGGCCGTAATTCAGGGTTGTGCCGAGTTGCTTGGGGATATGCCTGGACAGGATGAGGAGCTAACCGGACAAATCTTGCGCACCACAGACCGTGGTGCGGCCTTGACCCGGCGCTTGCTTGCATATGCCCGCAACCAGCCCTTGGAACCAAGGGCAATTGATCTGAGGGCGCTAGTCGTTGGAATGAAGGATCTGTTGACGCGCACTCTAGGGGGAATGATTGATGTGGAAGTGATTGCGCCGATGGCACTTTGGACTGCTCGCGCTGACCCCGGCCAGGTCGAGGATACGCTGCTGAACCTTGCGATCAATGCCAGCCACGCGATGCCCGGAGGTGGTAAGCTGACCATCGAATGCGCAAATATTAAACTTGAAGCCGATTACTTGAGCGAGGCGCCTGATGTGCCACACGGTGAGTATGTGATGATTGCAGTCGCCGACACCGGAACTGGTATGAGCCCTGATGTAATCGCACGGGCATTTGAACCGTTTTATACGACTAAGAGCGTCGGTGAAGGCTCTGGTCTGGGCCTGTCTATGGTTTACGGCTTTGCCAAACAATCCGGCGGACATGCCAGCATCCACAGTGAAGAAGGCACAGGCACGATGGTCAAGGTGCTGCTACCTCGAGACAGCCAGGAAGCCGAACGTAGCTCGATGGCCAAAATGGCAAGCCGTCCAACCGGGAGCGGCGAGACGGTGCTTGTTATCGAGGATGACCCTTTCTTGCGCATGGTAGCAGAGCGCACAATAATGGGTCTCGGTTATGTTCCCGTCATGGCTGAACATGCCGAAGCAGCCCGTGCATTGCTGGCTGCGGGGCAGTCTTTTGATGTCATTTTATCTGATGTCGCGCTTTCCGGGAACACAAATGGACCGGAATTTGTTCAAGAGGTGCTGACACAGTACCCAGAGGCACGAATTCTGTTCATGTCGGGTTATCCCGCCGAGGCAGCCAATCAAATCGGGTTTGCTGTGACGAACAACATCTTACTCAAAAAACCGTTCACAAGGGATGAACTCGCAAAAGCTCTAGATGACGCGCTCCGAGGGGCTTAGGTTCGGAAACTTCTTGAGACGCGCGCCAAGGCTCAAAGCTATGCCATGTCTGTGGACATCAGACACAACTCAGAACACTCGGAACTGCGAATTCGTGATGCTGGACAAAACCTTGCAACCGGAAATGTGCGAGAATTCCCTTACGCGCTCAGCACTGGACTATTCCCTGGTCACTGCGCGGGTTTTCATGACAGCGGAATCCCCACCGAACTCCCAACGCGTTGCAAACTACGGTGGTGAGA
>NZ_JBYAXC010000041.1:0-1235 GCF_057444295.1 Parasedimentitalea nitratireducens
CAACAAAGGAGATGAACTATGGGACAGAAACGGACGGACGAATTTCGCAGCGATGCGGTGCGCATTGCATTGATCAGTGGGCTAACGCGTAAACAGGTGGCCGATGATCTGGGCGTTGGGCTTTGGACGCGGAACAAATGGATCACGGCCCACCGGGACACGGATGTGGTTTCGCAGGAGGATCTGAGCCTCACCCAAGAGAATGACCGGCTTCGACGCGAGAACCACATTCTCGAGGAGGAAAGGGACATTGTAAAAAGGCCACGGTGTTCTTTGCGCGGCTAAAACAATGAGATTTTGGTTCATTCACTGCCCGGCAGTGCCTGTTTACAGGCACGAGAGGGGAAGAACATCGTGACAGTTTTCCGGCAAAACGCCTATGCCATGTTGTCGGTGTCAGCACGCGCGGGTTGCGGGCCTTTCGCAGCCGCCCCGCCAGCCGTCGGCAACGGTCTGACCTGGTCACGCTGGCGCATATCAAGGAGCAGCCCCGTCTCAACTTGGGCAGCTATGGTGGGCCACGGATGACGGAAGAACTGAAAGAGATTGGTCTGGATGTGGGGCATCGCCGTGTTGGTAGGTTCCCTCTCATTGCTGCAAACAGCAACTGCCGGGCAGTGGATGCGCCAGAACAGTATATCCGTTGTCAGCACGCGAAAACACCAGCTTCTCGGGCACCCGAAGGATGCCCTGCCAGCCAGCGGGTGACGACGGACAGCGATCACAAGTTCAACATCGCGCCCAACCGGCTGGACAGAAACTTCATCGCGGGCAGGCCAAATCAGAAATGGGCGGGCGACATCAGTTATGTCTGGTCCCGCGAAGGTTGATTGTATCTGGCAGTAATCCTGGACCTGCATTCTCGACGGGTGATCGGATGGGCGGTGAACAATCGCATGAATCGTGATCTGGCAATCCGGGCTTTGAAACCTCTCGGGACATTGCTGTGCAAGGCCCTGCCGGTCAAGGAATGGCTATAGCCCTCCGTGTGCCGTCCAAAGAGCTGCATCCATCATACGGAACGTGGCAGCCAATATCGCTCTCACGATTACCACAAGATCCTGCGCCAGCATGGGTTCAGGGCGTCGACGAGCGGAAAAGGTAATTTCTATGATAAGGCAGCCGCCGAAACCTTCTTCAAAACCATCAAGGTCGAACTGATCTGGCGTCGGTCATGGCAAACGCGCAGGCAGGCTGAGATGGCGATCTTCGAATACATCAATGGCTTCTATAAT
>NZ_JBYAXC010000042.1:0-1221 GCF_057444295.1 Parasedimentitalea nitratireducens
ATGGCTAAGGAAAAGTTCGAACGTAACAAACCACACGTCAACATCGGCACCATCGGCCACGTTGACCACGGTAAAACCACGCTGACCGCAGCGATCACCAAGTACTTTGGTGACTTCCAGGCCTACGACCAGATCGATGGCGCACCGGAAGAAAAAGCCCGTGGTATCACCATCTCGACCGCTCACGTTGAGTATGAAACTGAATCGCGTCACTACGCTCACGTTGACTGCCCAGGTCACGCTGACTACGTGAAAAACATGATCACTGGTGCGGCTCAGATGGACGGCGCTATCTTGGTTGTTAACGCTGCTGATGGCCCAATGCCTCAGACACGTGAGCACATTCTGCTGGGTCGCCAGGTTGGCATCCCTTACATGGTTGTCTACATGAACAAAGTTGACCAGGTAGACGACGAAGAGCTGCTGGAACTGGTGGAAATGGAAATCCGCGAGCTGCTGTCTTCGTACGAATACCCTGGCGACGACATCCCTGTGATCGCTGGTTCGGCTCTGGCCGCTATGGAATCGCGCGACGCTGAAATCGGCGAAGAGTCGATCAAGAAGCTGATGGAAGCTGTTGACGAGTACATCCCAACACCTGCACGTGCTGTTGACCAGCCGTTCCTGATGCCGGTTGAGGACGTGTTCTCGATCTCTGGTCGTGGTACAGTTGTAACTGGCCGTGTTGAGCGTGGCGTGATCAATGTTGGCGACGAGATTGAAATCGTTGGCATCAAAGACACTCAGAAAACCACCTGTACTGGTGTTGAAATGTTCCGCAAGTTGCTGGACCGCGGTGAAGCTGGCGACAACATCGGCGCCCTGCTGCGTGGTGTTGACCGCGAAGCTGTTGAGCGTGGCCAGGTTCTGTGTGCACCTAAATCGGTGAACCCACACACTAAGTTCGAAGCTGAGGCTTATATCCTGACCAAAGAAGAAGGTGGTCGTCACACTCCTTTCTTCGCCAACTACCGTCCACAGTTCTACTTCCGGACGACTGACGTCACTGGTACCGTTGTTCTGCCCGAGGGCACAGAAATGGTCATGCCTGGCGACAACCTGAAGTTCAACGTTGAGCTGATCGCACCCATCGCGATGGAGCAGGGCCTGCGCTTTGCGATCCGCGAAGGCGGCCGCACAGTTGGCGCTGGTGTTGTTTCGGCAATCACTGAGTAATCACAGCTGTGCTGTGATGGTGGCAACAGGGTATCCGCGCCACGG
>NZ_JBYAXC010000043.1:0-976 GCF_057444295.1 Parasedimentitalea nitratireducens
AAGTTGACCTATGGCCTCCATTTTCTGCGCGTGCCGCAACGCCTGTTCTGTGGCCCTACGCTCCGTGACATCTTCTAGGGTGATGAGGAGACGGCTCCAACTATGCCGACTATCTGGAGACATGAAAAATCGGTTTTGAATGGTCATTGACTTTCCAGTAACTTGGATCTCCTGAAATTCTCTCTCATATACTGAAGCCCCATTATAGAAAGCGATTAATGCTCCTCGAAAAAACTCCAATACATCAATACGTTCCGGTCGCGCCTCTAAAAGCTTTATCAACGCGTCTTTCGACTTCACGCCGTAAAGACGAAGCAACGAGTCGCTCAATCCACGGCGCACGATTTTTTTGTGAAGCTGCCTGAGCACATCGTGATCCGCAAGCAATTCGCCGATTTCAACATTGCCTTTTGCAGATTGTATTTCGTCCAGCCCAAGCTTCACACCGGACCAATCCACTTCGATGGTTGGTATCGGATATTGCTCAAATAGTTCGCGGTAGCGTTCTTCGCTCTGCTGTAGAGTTTTCTCGGTTTTGAGACGTTCAGTTATGTCGCGTGCCACGACCAAAACTCGGGTCTCACCTAGGATTTCGGCGACCGAAATTCGGACTTCAACCGGTAGATGTGAACCATCTTTACGCACTTGTGCTCCTATGCGCGTAAGAATTTCTTCTGGTCCAAGCTCCACGGCATAGGCCGCATAATCTTTGGCAGTTGCTGTTACTCCAACCTCTTTCGTGCCAAGCGCCAGCAATTCATCGCGCGTATATTGAAGCGACAAACACGCGCGCTTATTCACGTCGACATAACCACCCGTTTTCGGATCAATCACAAAAAGCGCATCGCCCGCCTGATCCAACACGTTCCTGAGGTTTGCGCGGGCTTCCTCTAATTTGCGCTGGTTCTTAAATAGTTCACTTTCGCGCGCCGCTTCCAGTTCTGTTGTGACCCTGTTGGCAAGATGCGCCATTGCA
>NZ_JBYAXC010000044.1:0-976 GCF_057444295.1 Parasedimentitalea nitratireducens
AAGTTGACCTATGGCCTCCATTTTCTGCGCGTGCCGCAACGCCTGTTCTGTGGCCCTACGCTCCGTGACATCTTCTACGGTTGTCAAGACGCGGCCCCAATTGTCCCGACTGCCTGGAGACAGGAAGTACCTAAGTTGTAGGGTCATTTCCCTTCCGGCAGTGTCAGGCTCTTGCAATTCCTTCTCGTAAACTGTGGCCCCATTATAGAATGTCACCAATATCTCTCGAAAAGCCGCAAGAACCTCGTCGCGTTCTGGCCGCGCCTTCAAATGCTTTAACATTGCATCCTGCGAATCTACGCCATAGAGCTTGTTAAGCGAGTCGCTTATCCCGCGGCGGATTATCATCTTGTGAAGCCGTCTCAACACATCCCGATCCGTTAGCCAATCATTGATATCAACAGCTCCAGCCGCGGATTGCATCTCATCCAACTCGCGTTTCAAGGCAGAAAAGTCGCTTTCCATTGTTGGTATCGGATATTGTTCAAACAGCTCGCGATAACGCTCTTCGCTGTGTTTCAGAGCTTTTTCAGATTCGAGGCGATCAGTGATATCTCGCGCAATAACAACCAACCTGGATTCCTCTCGGATGTCAGAGGCAGAAACCCGGACTTCCACAGGCAAAAGAGTACCGTCTTTGCGGATCTGAGCGCCAATGCGGGTAAACGATTCCCCGGGGGAAAGTCCGGCAACGGTTTCTCTTATGTCATGGCCTCTAGACGTCACCCCAACATCTGTCGACCGTAACTCTAGCAATTCCTCGCGCGTATACCCAAGCGAAGTGCAGGCGCGCTGATTGATATCAACGTATCTGCCGGTTTCCGAGTCGATTACGAATAACGCGTCGCCAGCTCCATCCAACAGATTTCTCAGGTTTGTGTGAGCTTGTTCAAGCTTCTGCTGGTTCTTAAATAGTTCACTTTCGCGCGCCGCTTCCAGTTCTGTTGTGACCCTGTTGGCAAGATGCGCCATTGCA
>NZ_JBYAXC010000045.1:0-605 GCF_057444295.1 Parasedimentitalea nitratireducens
TGTGCGTCGGCAGAGTTTTTGGGTCCAAAGGCAGCCTAAACTAAGAGAAAGTTTGGCTCATCTGGTTGGTTTGATTATGCGGCGTGTTGCCTGTGATGCAAGCGGCGCGCTTCGAGCGTCTTTCGTTTGATCCTTTCTCGCTGTTGTAGAATGGCTTTGTCCCGTCCGAAGTAGACGTCGGCGGGTGTGACGTTGTTCAGGCTCTCGTGGTAGCGCTGGTGGTTGTAGTGGTCGACGAAGGCTTCGATCTGGGCTTCGAGATCACCGGGTAGGAAGTAGTTTTCCAGCAGGATGCGGTTCTTCAAAGTCTGATGCCATCGCTCGATCTTACCCTGTGTTTGAGGATGATACGGCGCTCCGCGTGAGTGCTTCATGCCTTTGTCCTGCAACCACTCAGCCAGATCGCCCGAGACGTAACTTGAGCCGTTATCGCTGAGCAGGCGTGGTTTATGAACGACGTGGACCTGATCGCAGCCTGAGGCTTGAAGGGCCAGGTCCAGGGTGTCAGTCACGTCTTTAGCCCTCATGTTTGTGCAGAGTTTCCACGAGATGATGTAGCGGCTGTAATCGTCGAGGATGGTGCTGAGATAGAACCACCCCCAGCC
>NZ_JBYAXC010000046.1:0-590 GCF_057444295.1 Parasedimentitalea nitratireducens
GGAACAAACGCTCGAACTCCGCTTGCTCAAAAAAAGCATGTTCGACGGTGGGGGCGACCACGAATGAGGTATCCTGCTTCTGAGAAACTGGAGATCATTCGGTTGGTCGAAGGATCACATATGTCAGCACGCCTGACACTGGCCAAACTCGGCATTCCCCGCACCACATTCTACCGTTGGTATGATCGTTATTTGCAACGTGGCGAGGCTGGCCTACAGGATCAATCTCCCAAGCCAAAGCATGTCTGGAACCGTATCCCTGACGAGGTGCGGCGCAAGGTTGTCGAACTGGCGTTACAGGAAACGGAACTGTCACCAAGGGAGCTGGCGGTTACTTTCACCGATCAGGAAAGCTATTTTGTATCAGAGGCTTCAACATATCGGATACTCAAAGCCCATGACCTGATCACCAGCCCGGCCTTCATCGTGATCAAGGCGGCAAGCGAGTTCAAAGACAAAACCACTGCCATCAACCAACTCTGGCAGACCGACTTTACCTATCTCAAGGTTCTCGGCTGGGGGTGGTTCTATCTCAGCACCATCCTCGACGATTACAGCCGCTACATCATCTCGTGGAAACTCTGCACAAA
>NZ_JBYAXC010000047.1:0-580 GCF_057444295.1 Parasedimentitalea nitratireducens
CTACCACCCCAGCCAGTGCTTTCCGAGACAATGAACTAAGGCTGACGTGGCGCTAAACGTGCCGAAATGCCCCTGATTTATGCCCCTGTTGATTGACACGCTGACTGGTAGCTGGTGGGGCCGACTTCGCGTGGTCTGAGTGCTCTGACGGGGCTGCTCCTGAACACTGAGGCGGCTATGGCAGATCCATGGGTGATGTACCTGAACTTGGGGTGCTGAAGTAGCCTCCCCCGGGGCTTGGGAGAGGCCGTTAGCGGTTATGCCTGAGTATAGTTGGGCAGAGGGATAAGTAATGGAAAAGAAGGGGAAACTAGGCGAGGAGAACCCCTAGGACTTCCCGGTTCGATCATCATGTTCCCCCACCCATAGAATCCAGATACGCTAACCTCTCTTGGAAACAACGCTGACGCACCTCGTAGGCTGAGCAGCGCTGACGGTGACGCATCTCCACGTAGTCATCAACCAGCTCCGGAGAAGCCTCCTTCACTTCATCCAGGCCCTGATAGTTGTTCGTGAGAGCTACCCGATGCCCAAGAGCCCCGATCGCTGCTGCCTGCATGGCTAACTTGAGCCGTCCAGC